>NZ_JBIDCQ010000002.1:0-980165 GCF_043204655.1 Micromonospora sp. NPDC047762
CCTGCCAAGGGCACGGCTGGTTAGCTACGTTCGGAAGGGATAACCGCTGAAAGCATCTAAGCGGGAAGCCTGCTTCAAGATGAGGTATCCCACCCCACTTTGTGGGGGTAAGGCCCCCAGCTAGACGACTGGGTTGATAGGCCGGAAATGTAAGCCCGGTAACGGGTTCAGTTGACCGGTACTAATAGGCCGAGGACTTGACTACTAAGCTGCTACGCGTCCACTGTGCAACTCTGAACAAGCGAACACCCGTGACATGGTGCCGGGGTTGTTTGATATGTTCATAGAGTTACGGCGGTCATGGCGGAGGGGAAACGCCCGGTTACATTCCGAACCCGGAAGCTAAGCCCTCCAGCGCCGATGGTACTGCACTCGTGAGGGTGTGGGAGAGTAGGACACCGCCGGACAATCTTCCAGAGAAGCCCACCCCATCAGGGGTGGGCTTCTCTGCGTCTCCGCCCCCCCTTTTCTTAGGGGTGATCGGGTTCCCTCAGACTCGCCACGGGTCACGCTTGATCCCGATTGTCGTGGCTTCGTGGGCGTGTGGAGACCACTACATCCAGGATGTTGCACGATCTTGCGGGTGAGGTCAGGTCAGGGGACAGAGGGCAAGGGTCAACGTCCTGGGGTTCGTGGGCTGCCTGGCGGCGGTCCTGGGCACCCTCTGGTGGCTCGCGTCCCGGGTTCGTCGCCGTGGTATCGGTGGCGAGGTCATGGGTCCGTTCGAGGAGATGTGGCACCCCGCGGCGCACCGGTTCCGGGCCGAGATCCGGGTGTAGGAGAGTCGCGCTGTACCGATGCCACCACAGGGCGGCAAGCACGATGAGCTCGGCGACAACGCCGCCAAGCTGACCGAGACCTGAGCTGACCCGGACCCCAGCCGGGCCCCGGGCCTCAGGACGTCTTCGGTCCGCAGACGTAGCGGGGCTCCGCGTCGTAGCGCCAGGTGAACTTCTCCCGCTTGACCACGGCGCCGCCCTTCTTGATGACCCGGAAGGCGTCCTGGGTGAAGCCGTTGATGCCGTTGGTCTCGATGCACGAGGGGCCGGGAGTCAGGTTGATCTGCTTCGGCGTGGTGATGTTGCGGCGCGGCCCGTACTCGGTCTTCACGCTGTCGTAGATCTTCGTGCTCCAGATCGACACGGTGATCGTGCTCGACGTGTACGACGTGTCGATGAGTACGCCGTACTCGGTGTTGTTGCGGAACTTGAAGTCCAGATTCGGCCAGAAGATCGTCGACTCGATGACCGCCGGGTACCTGTCGAACCAGTACGAGTGCGGCTTGTGCTCGACGTCCTCCAGGCCCGCGTAGTAGGTGGCGTTGAACAGCGTGGTGGTGAACTGCGAGGTGCCGCCGCCGACGCCCGGCACCAGCTTGCCGTCGAGGATGACGGGTGCGTCCCGGTAGCCCTGGGCGTAGCCGCGTTCGCCGGTGTGCCCGTTGAGCGAGAACGTCTTCCCCGGCAGTACGACAGTGCCGTCCACCTTCCTCGCGATGGTCGCGATGTTCTGGCTGCGCGACGAGGCCATGCCGCCGGTGAACCGGGTGGTGAAGGTCGACACCCGCTCCTTGATGCCCAGCCCGGCGAGCTTCTCCCCGGTGAGTTGCGGCGGCGTCGGCTTCAACTCGCCGGTCACCTCGCGGCCGTCGGCCTTCGGCAGCACGGCCAGCAGGTCTCGACCGAGGGCTGCCGTGTCCAGCTGCTGCCCGGCTTTCCCCTCCTTGGCGGTCGGCCGGCCACCGGAGATCGTCATCGTGGCGTCCTTCGGCGGCACCTCGATGGCGGTCAGCTTGTCGCCGAGCGCCGCCCGCAGCCGCTTGACGTCCACCGAGGGGGTGAGCTTGCCGGTCTTGTCGGCGCCGAACCGGAGGCTCTTCGCGATGGCGGCGGGCGGGATCGTCACCTGGCCCTTGTTCGTCCGCAGGGTGACCGGTGCGGCGACCGCCGGCTTCGCCAGCTCGCTGACCATCCGGTCCAACTCCTCGGCGGTGGTCGCCGGGTGGGTTTCCACAAGGGGAACGGTGACCGGGGCGCCGGCCAACCAGCCGGTGCGGACCACCTCGGCGGAACGCTCCGGGTTCAGAGCCAGCCCGGGCTTGGGCTGTACGACCTTCGGCGTGGTGCCCTGATAGGTGATCGCCGGCATCGTCATGCCCTGGGCCTGGTCGCCGAGCACCTTACGGAGGGCGTCGTCCAACCGGTCCACGTCGACGGTCACCACGGGCTCGACGGTGCGGGAGCCGACCAACCGGCTGACCGGGTGCGCGTCGGCCTCGGCGGCTGCCGCGACGGTCGCCGGCACGTCGACGGTCAGCCCAACGTCGGCGGGGTTGATCTCGGCGGTGCGCCCGTCGACGGTGACCTTCAGTGGTGTGGCCAGCGTTGCCGCCCGCCGGTCCAGCTCCGCCCGCAACTCCCGGTCGGCGTCCGCGCGGCTCCGGCCGCCCAGTTCGGTGCCGAGCACGCTGGTGCCACGGGGAACGTCACCGGCGTACGCCCAGGCGCCGGCACCCGCCACGGCGGCGAGGACGCCACCGGTGATGCCCGCGGCGAGCAGCATGCGCACCCGACGCGGCCGGCGCGGGCCGCCGTCCGGCTCGCCGGGGGCGGCTGTGGTGACCGGCTCAGGTCCGTCCGGCCAGGTGACCGCGGTGACCTGCACGGTGGGCCGGTCGTCGGCGGGTGGACTGCTTTCGCCGTACAGCGTCACTGCAACCTCGATCGCCAGGGTGCCGCGGGAGGTCCTCCCTCCCGGAGGCACCTACGGTAACGAATGCTCGGCCGTCCTCGTCGGCTGCGCCCAGCAGGCGCTGCTACCGCGTGTCGTTGGGCGTGTCGCATCGGCCCGGGGGCGGTGCCGACGGCCGATCATCGACGTGGCACGGTGACCGGGTGGGCACTGCGGAGCGGGTGTTGGCGTACGGGGGCGGATCGCTGGACCGGGCGGGACCGTTGCGCACCGATCCGACGCAGTTGGGCGCGCTGCTCACCGGCTCGACCGCCGTGTTGTTGCCGATGTGGCGGGACCGTTGTCTCGTCGACGGGCACGGGCCGGTCCGGCTCAGCGCGGAACGCGCGGCACTGGTCCGGTCCGCCGCCGGCGAGACCGTTTTCCTGGGGCTCGACGGGGAGGCCGCCGTGTTCGCCGCGGACCTCTCGGCGCTACCCGAGCAGTCCGCCGTCGAGATGGCCGGTGCGGTGCGGTCCGTCGACGTGCGGGCACTGGTCGGGCGACTCGAACCCGGCGACGCGGCCGTTCTGGCGTACGCCAGGGGTTTGTTGCACTGGCACCGGCAGCAGCGATTCTGCGGGACGTGCGGCGCGCCGGCTGTCGCCGGCGGTGGTGGGCACCTGCGGACCTGCACCGGCACGGAGTGCGGACGTCTGCTGTTCCCCCGGATCGAGCCGGCCATCATCGTGTTGGTCGAGGCACCCGGTCGGTCCGGGCGCTGTCTGCTGGCCCGGCACGCGGGTGCGGCCGAGGACGCGTACTCGACGCTGGCCGGCTTTGTCGAGATCGGCGAGAGCCTGGAGGACGCGGTCCGTCGGGAGATGGGCGAGGAGGCGGGCGTGACCGTCACCGACGTGACCTACCAGGGGTCACAGGCGTGGCCGTTCCCCGCCGGTCTGATGGTTGGCTTCCGGGCCACCGCCACCTCCGACGAGGTACGTGTGGACGGCGAGGAGTTGCTGGAGGCGCGCTGGTTCACCCGGGCGGAGCTGCGGGACCGGACGGCCTCGGGTCGCCCGCTCGGTCGGGTGGACTCGATCGACCACCGACTGCTGACGGACTGGCTGGCGGAGGGCTAGTCGGGTCGGCCGCCGGCACCGGGGCGGGTCGACGGGCCGTCACCGCCATCAGCGCGGTGGTGACGACGGCCGTGCCCAGGGCCGCCAGGAGGAGACCGGGGACGGTGTGGGGCCGGAGGGTCGCGGTGACGGCCACCAGGCCGGTCACGCCCAGCCACAGCGGTGCCGCCGCCCAACGCGCGCCGGCCGCGAGGCGGTCGTTGAGCAGCACGAACGCCACCGCGTAGAGCGCACCGACCGCCGCGAAGAGGGGCGCGTACCGGCCCAGGTGGTCGTAGTCGGGCCCACCGGCGAGGCGGAAGGCGAGCCCCCCGGCGAGCGTCGAGGCGAGGACGAGCACCACGCCACACCCGCCTGTCACCGCGAGCGCGACCGTTCGGCTGCGCCGGTCACCGCGGGCCAGCCTCGGTAGGGCGAGGACGGCGGCTACCTGCGGTGCCCAGAGCGCCCCCTTGCTCAGGACGGTGCCGACCGAGTACGCCCCGGAATCCGACGGGGACAGCAGTTGCCGGGACAGCAGCAGGTCGGCGTAGGAGACGACGAGCATCGCCACTGTCGCACCGCAGCCGGCAACGACCTGAGCGACGGTCAGCCGTGGGGCGGTGGACGACCGTTGCGGCTCGCGGGCGAGTCGGGCCAGCACCGCAGGGGTGAGGGCCGCGGTCAACGCGCCGACCGCCAGCGCGCCGGTCGGCCCCGTGCCGAGCAGCAACCCGGCGATCACGCCGCCGTAGCGGCCGGCGGCGAGCACCGCCATCCCGATGGCGAGTCGTACGAAGCGTTGGCTTCCCTGCAATTCTCCGAGGGAGCGTGAGGAGAGCACGATCGCCGCGGTGGTGACCGCGAGCAGCGCGGGCATCTCGACCGGGAGATCCAGGCCGATGACCAGCAGTGGTGTCGCCGCGACGAGGGTTCCCGCGCACACTGCGGCGGTGACAGCGGTGAGCCGCCGAGTGTCGGATGCGCCGTGCCGGGCGCAGTGCACGGCGACGGCCAGTTGCAGGCCGAGCCCGGGCACACCGACGATGGCCACCAGACCGATGGCGGCGGCGAGCACGCTGAGGTCGGCCGGGTCGAGCCGTCGGGCGGCCAGGACCGGCACCAGGTAGGCCAGGCCGTTGACCAGCACCCCGGCCAGGGTGACGCTGATCCCCGCGGCGCCCAGACCGTTGTTCCGTCGGCCCGGATCCTCCGTCTCCGCCGGCCGCGCCGTCTGCGTTGTCCGCTCGGTCGCCGTCGGACGGACGGGTCGCCAAGGGCTCACGTGACCTCCGAGAAGGTCGGAAGCTGCCCGTCGGCCGGCCCCGCCGGGTCAGGTTTGGTCGGGTCAGATTCGGTCGGGTCCGGCTTGGCCAGGTCTGAGTCTGGTCCCTCCCCGACCAGCGCAGTCGCCGCAACGGCCGAGGTCACGGCGGTCGGCCTGGCCCGGCGTACGGGCCGCCGCCGGGCGGTGGTGGAGAGCCACAGAGCGCCCAGGGCAACGACGATCATGAGTTGCAACAGGGCGTCGGTGTTGCGTTGCGTCGAATTGAGATAGAGCCACCCGGTGAGCAGGACGAGCACGCCGGGGAGCCACGTCTCGACGGCCCGGCTGATCGTCCTGGCCCGACGTGGGTCGGCTGGCCAGGGCAGGCGGCGTGGGCCGGGCACCGCCAGCATGAACCCCGCCGCGACCAGCAGGCCGCCGATGAAACCGCTCCACAACACCAGCGCGGCGGCACCGACGGCCAACAACGGCAGGGATCGGGTGACCCGACGACGGCCCCGCGGTACGGCGGTCGACGACGTGCGCCCGGTGGGCTGCCGGGCGGGCAACACCGCGAGGAGGACCACCACCGCCAGCAGGATGCCGCCGAGCAGAAGGCCGGCCCGGTACGTCGTGTCCGGGGCGAAGCGGAGTACCACCTCCCCGGAGGTGCCGGCGGGAAGAATCCAGCCCTGCTGCCATCCGTCCACCACCAGCGGCTTCAGCGTCCGCCCGCCGATGGTCGCCTCCCAGCCGGTGTTGGTGTTCTCCCGCACGGCGAGTACGCGGTCGACGGGGTGATCGGCCACCCGTACCCGTCGTTCGGTGGCGTCCCAGGAGCCCACCTCGACGGCGCCGGCGACCGCCGCCGGGGTCGGCGTGGGCGTCCGCGGCACCAGGGCGACCCGAGTCGGCGAGGCGAGCTTGCTCGGTGTGGTCACGAGGCGATGCTCCCCGCGGCCCAGGTCAAGCTGTCGGGGCGTGGCCCGCCCGCACGGTGTGGCCGGCATTTCGCGCAGTTCCAGCAGGTCGCCGAGTGTGCCGCGGAGCGTGGTGGTCACCCGGGACGCGCCGATCTGCAGCGTCGGGCCCGACCCGCAGGCCAGTGTCAGGGGTGCGTCGAGGCGCGGTTTGACGATGGACGCTCCGGGCAGCACGGTCACCTCGCCGACCGCGACGGGCAGCTTCTCCGGCAACCGCAGCTTGTACGGGTCCGTGCTCGTGGCGGACGGCTTGTCGAGGAACTGGATGGTGATTTCGTCGGTCCGCATCGGCGGGTCCAGGCGAAGGAGCCCATCGTCGCCGAGCAGGCTACTTCGGAAACCGTCGTCGCCGACCACCCGCACACTGCCGAGGCGGGTGGCGGCTGTGCCGTCGTCGACGGAGAGCCGGAGCCCGGTGATGGTCTGCGGCTTGAGCCACGTGAGGCGCAGGATCGGTGCCTCGTCGCTGACCGCCGGTGACCAACTGGTGGTCGGGTCCCCGTCGAGCGCCGCGCCGGCCCGACCGGTCGGGTCGGCAACGGCCGTTGAGGAGGCGCTGACCTGCGCGGCGAGGCGCAGCGGCTGTGCGTCAGCCACCAGCTTGTCGAGAGTGTTGTCCAGGTCCGGGCCGGCCGTTGGCCGCGCCCACAGCTTGGCGTCGTACGCGCCGGACGCGGGCAGGGTGAGGGTCCGGTCGATGGTGGAGGCGTCCTCGGAACCGCGGACGGCGTCGGTGGAGCAGCGCGGGTGGCCGTCGACGGAGAAGCAGGCCGGTGTGGTGGGCGCCGCCGACACGACGACGGTCGCCGGCCGGTCGGTGGCCGGTGCGGCGGGAAGGACGAGGGTACGGCTGGTCTGGATGCCGGGAATCATGATCTCGGCGATGCCGACCGACCTGTTGCCGAGCGAGCGGAGGTCGTACGCGTCGTCGATCGTGATCTGGACCGCGCGGGTGGCGTGGACGCCGGGCAGTTCGAAGACCATGTGATCGCTGAACTGTTCGACGGTGCGGCTCTCGTACCCGGCGGTGACGGTCACCTTCGTGGGCAGGGCGTCGGCTTTCACGTCGAACCAGACCTCGACCTGGGTGACCCGTGTCGGGTTGGCGAGGCCTACCTCGACCCACTGGCGGTCGCTGGGCGAGTACGGCGCGGACTGCCAGGAGGTTTCGGGATTGCCGTCCATCGCCGCGTACGGCTGGTGCTCGGGGCGGGCGCCGCCGGGGGAGTCCACCTGCGAGCGGGCGGTCGACGCGCGGATCGCGCTGATGCCCTCGAAACGAGCGACGGTGGACTGCTGCGCTCCCCACTCGGGTAGGTAGTCGTGGGCGGGTGCCGTCACCTCGAAGGTTTCGTCGGCGGTGAGGGTCTGTGAGGCGTTGTCGCGCGCTCGGCCGAATGACACGTCCCGCCTGCGCAGCCCGTCGGTCATCGCGACCGGACCGGCGACGCCGGCAGCCGCCGCATCGCCCGCCAGGATCGTTGGCGCCGCGCCGAGCTGCCCTGCCGCGGCGAGGTCGAGGAGCGATTCGGGGCCGCCCACCACGGTGGTCACGGCGTCACTGTCGTATGCGACGACCGGCTCGACTTGCCGGTCGACCCGGTAGACCTCCAACGCCCGGACGGGCACGTCGAGCCCCTGGTCGCGGAACTCGTCCGGGGACGAGGGCTTGCCGCGCAGGGGGCCGAAGGAGGTGACGCGGGTCAACCCGGGTGAGCGATCCAGTGCCTGGCGGACCACTGCCGGGCGGGCCGTGTCGGAGCGGCCGTGGTCAAGGTCGGCGCGGAACAGGACGTGGCTGATCCCGGACCGGGCGAGCAGGTCGGCCAGCCCGGTCGAGCCGGAGCCGGTGGCGAGTGTCGACCCGATCGCGTCCAGCAGCCGGATCGTGGTCGGGGGGGTGAAGGGGATGGCGTTGCGTACCGCCCACCGGCTGTTCAGCAGCGGCTGGGCGATCTCATCGGTGGTGTTGCCCCAGTCGTACGAGGGGAAGCGCGCCCCGGGTACGACGAGCACCCGCCCGCGTCCGGTGTTCGCGTCGAGCCAGTCGGTGGCCTCATGCCAGTAGCCGGGCACCGCCTTGACGCCGCTTGGCGTGGCGAGACCGCCGGCAAGCGCGGGCGTGGCAACCGCCGTGACGGCGACCATGGCCACGCCGGCGGTGAGCCAGGCGCGTGCGACCGTTCGGGGGCGATGCTGCTCGGGCGCGGTGCGTGCCGCGCGGACGGCCAGGCCGATCAGGTGCGCCATGCCCAGGGCCAGGGGCAGGCGGAGCAGAACGTCGAACTTGTGCACGTTGCGCAGTGGGGCACCGACGCTGTCGAGGAACTCCCGCTGAGGGCCGGCGAGGATGTTCGGCAGGTCACCGACGTGCCCGAGACCGACGAGCGCGGCGCCCAGCACCAGACCGGTGATGAGGAAGCGGCGGTGCGGCATCCCGCGTCGGGACAGCCCAAGGACACCGAGGGCGGCGACCACCAGGGTGGCGGCGACCAGCACCGCCTCGTTGGCGAGTCGTGCGCCGGCCGGAAGGATCGGCCCGAACGGGGAGGCCAGGTAGGCGAGCCAGTAGGAGGCGCCGCGGAGCGTCGTGACCGCGTCGGTGACGCTGGTCGTGTTCCGGGCGGTCTCGATGTAGTCCAGGAAGGGTGGGCTGTACCGCCCCAGAACGAGCAGCGGAATCAACCACCACGCCGTGGCCAGCGCCACCGCGCCACACCAGGCGGCGATGGCGGTGACGCGTCGGCGTACGGGTTGGAGGGTGGCGAGCCAGAGCATTGCGAGTGGTACTACCGCGGCCACGGCTGTGGCGTTGACTCCACCGGCGCAGGCGACGGCGACGGCCGACCCGGCGACGGCGCGCCGCAGGGGGGTGCCGCGGGCGAGGCCCACCAGCGGGATGAGTACCCAGGGGGCGATGGCGCTGGGCCAGGACTCCACCGAGGCGTAGCCGAGCTGGGTGAGGATGCGGGGTGACAGCGCGAAGGCGACACCGGCGATCATGCGTCCGGCGGGCGTGCCGATGCCGAGCCTGCCCGCCAGCCGTACCACTCCCAGGTAGGCGACACAGAAGATCAGCGCCCACCACAGCCGCTGGACCACCCACGGCGCGAGGCCGAGCTCCGATCCGAGCAGGAAGAACGGGCCCATCGGCCAGAGATATCCGTATGCCTGGTTCTGTAGCTGACCGAACGTGCCGGTGGGGTCCCAGAGGTGCAGCGAGCGGAGCAGCCAGCCGGCCGGGTTGATGCTCAGGTCGACCTTGGTGTCGGGGACGACCTGACCCGGGGCCTGCTGGAATGCGAGGGCGGTCAGCGCGATGCAGATGACCAGGTGCCGGAACCGTCGGGCCGTGTGCCGGCTTCGACTGGACGCCGGAGCGGCGCCACTGGTCACCTCTGCACGCATTTCGGCTCCTGTCTTCACCGGCCGGACGCGCACCCGCAGCCGACGACTGTCGCGCGACGTTATCCGGACCGGGCACGGACGGGCGACCAGGGGCGCTGCGGTGGCGTTATCGGGAGAACGGCCGTCCCCACGGCGTGTAAGCGTGTGGCAGGCTGCCGACCATGTCAATGCCAGAAGCTGAGGCCGAGACGCGTCCGGAACGCGTCGCGTCCGATGGCGACCGGCCGGGGCCGGTCGGCCGATGGTTCCGTGCCGACCGCGTCCGCGCGGTAGCGATCGCCCTCATCGTCGTGTCCGTCGCGTGGCGCGCCGGCCTTGCCACCCGTGGCTGGTTCTCGCAGGACGAGTTCGTCATCGCTGCCCAGGTCCTCGACACCCGGTTGGACGCGGACTTCCTCCTGCGTACCTTCAACAACCACCTCATGCCCGGCGGCCTGCTGGTGGCGTGGGCGATGGTGCGGGTGGCGGGCTTTGTCACCTGGCCCTGGGTGCTGCTGCTGGCGGTCGGCCAGGCGGCGATCGGGTTCGCCGTCTACCGGTTGCTGCGCCATCTGCTCCGGCCGGGCTGGGGGCTGCTCATCCCGCTGTGCCTGTTCGTGTTCAGCCCGCTGACGCTCGAGGTTTCCTCGCTGTGGCTGGTCGGGCTGCTCGTGATGCCGATGCAGTTGGCCCTGGTCATGGCGGCGACGGCCCAGGTCTGGTACGTGCGGACCGGCCGGCTGCGGCACCTCGTGGCGGTCGTCCTGTGGGTGGTGTTCGGCCTGCTCTTCGACACCAAGTCCCTGCTGATCGTGCCGCTGCTGTTCCTGCTGACCGTCTTCCTCTTCACGTCGGGCGGCGCCTGGCGCAGCCTGGTGACGACGGTCCGCCGACACTGGCCGGCGTGGCTGGTGCTCGGTGCGCTCTCGGGGGCGTACCTGGCGTTCTATCTGACCCGTCCCGCCCGCGAGTTGGACGAACCCACATCCGTCGGTCAGGTCCTCACATTCCTCGGTGATCTGGTCGGCGAAACCGTCGTTCCGGGTCTGCTCGGCGGCCCCTGGCGTTGGGCGTACGCCGGTGACGGTCCTCCGGCCGTGAACCCGTACGACATCGCCAAGTGGCTGTCCTGGGCGGTGCTGGGGGCTCTCATCGTGGTCACGGCGCGGCGGCGCCCGTCGGCCCGGCGGGCCTGGCTGCTGCTCGCGTGCTACCTCGGGCTGGTCGCCGCGCTCTTCGCCGTGACCCGCCTCGGTGGGCCGCTCGGCTCGTTCGTGGGCATCATTCCCCGGTACGTCGCCGACGTGGTGCTGGTCGCCGCGATCTGTGTCGGCGCGGCCCTGTTGGGGACGAAGGACGCCGATGAGGAGGACGTGTCCGCGTGGCCGGTGCCGACCGTTCTGCGGGAGCCGGGTGCCTTCGCGGTCGGCCTGGTCTCGATAATCGTCGTCCTGGCCACCATCGGGGTGGGCACGCTGTGGAGCACGGCCCGTTTCGGGGACAACTGGAGCACCAAGTACGGACGGGACTACCTCGCGACGACGCAGATCGAGCTTGCCGCCGCTGCGCCGGGCACCGTCTTCCTGGAAACCACCGTCCCGGACCGCGTCATCGCCGGCTACTTCTGGCCGGACAATCTCCAGTCGCACTTCTTCCGCCCGGCCGAGCGTCGGCCCACGTTCGTGGAGGAGGCCGAGAAGCCGTTCATGTTCGACGACTTCGGCCGGATCCGTCCGGTCGCAGTTCAGGGGCGGAAGATCGTGCCCGGCACGGTGCCCGACTGCGGGCACCTGGCGGAGGGCGGTCAGCCCGCCCGAATCCCGTTGGACGGGTACCTGGAGGAGTGGCCGTACGCGATCCATTTCGGCTATGTCAGTTCAGGCGACTCGACGGCACTCTTCCGTCTCGGGGACGCCGTCCGGGTGATCACCCTGAAGCGCGGGCTGAACGACGTGTTCTTCCTGCTGGAGGGGGCTGGGGACGCCGTCGAGGTCACCGTGAGCACCTCGGGGGTCAGGGCGTGCACCCAACTGATCACCGTCGGCCGCGCGGTGCCGGCATCGTGAATGGTTGAGCAGACCACCGGCGTCGGGGCCCCACCGGTGCGGCGGGTGCGGGACGCGCTGCCGCTGTACGCCGTTGCGGCGGCTGTCACGGTGCTGGTGCTGGCCCCGCTCGCGGCACCCGGCTACGCGCTGCTGTACGACATGGTGTTCGTACCCCGGCAGCCGCTGACTTGGGATCTCGTCGCCCCGGCGCAGACTCTGCCCCGGGCGGTGCCGATGGACGCACTGATGTCCCTGGTCACCCAGCTCGTGCCGGGCTGGGCGGTGCAGCGGGTGGCGCTCGGTGGGGCGGTTCTCCTGGCCGCGGTCGGCGCCGGCCGTCTGGTGCCGACCGAACGGCTCGCGGTCCGGTTGCTCGCCGCGGTGGCGTACGCGTGGACGCCCTACCTTGCCGAGCGGCTGCTGATCGGACAGTGGGGGCTGCTGCTCGCGTACGCCGCGCTGCCCTGGTTGGTCCGGGCGGCGCTGGACCTGCGAGCGGGTCGTGATGGCGCGCTCGCTCGGGTGGTGCTCGCCGCCGCTCCCGCCGCGATCACCCCGACCGGCGGGTTGATCGCGTTGGGCACGGTGGTCCTGCTGGTGTGGGACCGGACGCACGTTCGCCGGTCGGCGCTCGTGGTGGGCGGCGTCGCGTTACTCAACGCCCCCTGGGTGACCGCGGCCCTGGTCACCGGCGCCGGCGGGTCATCCGATCCGGCGGGGGTGGCGGCGTTCGCGGCGCGTTCGGAGAACTGGGCCGGTCCGCTGGTGGCGCTCGCGGGTACGGGTGGCGTCTGGAGCGCCCAGGCGACCCCCTCCAGTCGCGCGGCACCGCTGGTGCCACTGGCGACCCTGCTCCTGCTGATCCTGGCCGGTGTCGGTGCCGGCCTGCTGCGGCGTCGGCTGCCCCCGGGTGCGGCGGTGCGGCTGGCGGTGCTCGCCGGGGTCGCCTGCCTTCTCGCTGCCCTCGGGGTGCTCCCCGGCGGGGCCGCCGCGTTGCGCTGGGCGGTGGTGCATCTGCCGGGTGCGGGGCTGCTTCGAGACGGCCAGAAGTTCCTGGCCCCGTACGCCCTGCTGCTGGTGGCGTGTGCCGCGTTGGGAGCCGAGCGGCTGGTGGCCAGGATCGACCGGGAGGTGGCGGGGGTGGTTCTGGTCGGCCTGCTGCTCCTGCCGGTGGCCGTCATGCCGGACCTCGCCTTCGGCGGTGCCGGCCGGCTCCGTCCGGTGAGCTATCCGGCGGACTGGCAGGTGGTCGCCGAGCGGGTGGCCGGCGAGCCGGGGGAGATCCTCGCGCTGCCGCTGTCCGCCTACCGGGCCTACCCGTGGAACCCGGGACGTGTCGTCCTGGATCCGTTGCCGCGCTATCTGCCGGGGACGGTGCTGACCGACGACACACTGCGGGTCGGCGATGTCGCGGTGGCCGGGGAGAATCCACGGCTCCGCGAGGTGCGCCGGGTGTTGGCCGAGGGGCGGCCCGTCTCGGCCACCGGCGTGCGCTGGGTGGTGGTGCAGCACCAACTGCCCAGCGAGGTCGACCCTGCGACCCTTCGTGATCTCGAAGCCGTTCACGAGGGACCGTCTCTCACCCTCTACCGAAATCCCGCTGTTCCTCCGGAATCGACCCCCCCTGGACTTGGTGCGTGGGCAGTCGTGATGGCGCTCGGCGCTGCCCTTCTGGTGGTCATGGCTGCCGCCATTTCGGCACTACACCGGCGCCCTACTGCGTGGTAACGTCCGCTCGCACGTCTCGCCATTGGAGGATTGGCATGCGTAGAGCTCTGACCCTGGTCGTCTCCGGCATGGTGGCGGCGTTGCTGGGGATCCTGGCCCTCGGCGGGCTCTCGGCCGCCGCGACCGCCACCGACAAAGAGGCGGCCAACGAGGCCAAGAGTGTTTCGGAAGCGGCCAAGCGTGCCGGAAAGAAGGACCCGTACGCCCCCGTGGTCTACGGCGACAGGTAGGACGGCTCGCCCCGCTGCTGCACCGGGCGGGGCGACTCCACACCGCCCAGCAGGTCCGCGAAGTGCCCACCCGCGGCCTGCCAGGTGAAGCTCGCCGCGTGCTCCCGGGCCTGCGCCCCCATCTCTCGCCGCATTTCGTCCTCGTGCAGAAGTGTGCGCACCTTCGCCAGGTAATCGTCGATGTCGTCGGCCAGCAGGCCGGTACGCCCGTCGACGACAGCTTCGGCGACTCCACCCGCTTCCCGGAACGCGACCGTTGGCGTGCCCGCAGAACCCGCCTCGACAATCGTCAGGCCCCAGCCCTCCTTGAGTGACGGGGTCAGGGCGACCCAGGCCGAGGCGAGCAGAGCGGCTTTTTCCTCCTCCGTCACGAAGCCACGGAAATCCACCCGCTCGATGATGTTCAGCTCCGCGGCGAGCTCGCGCAGGTGCGACTCCCACCAGCCCTGGCCGGCGACGACCAGCCGCAGCTGGGGCAACTCGTCGGCGAGGGCCGCGACCGCCCGCAACGCCACCTCGACCCGCTTGTGTGGCACCAGCCGATTCAGCGTCACGAGCAGCGGGAACGGTGCCCGCTCGGCGTCGGTGCGGAGCAGCGCCGGGGTGCCGTTGTGCACCACGGCGACCTGCTCCGGCGGTACGCCCAGCACGGCCAGTTCTCTACGGGTGGCCTCGGAGACGGTGACGTATCGGCACCGCCGGTAGACGCGTACGGCGAGCGATGACTCGACCCACCAGCCGAACCGGGCGGCCCACTGCGGAAGGACCACCGGCCACTGCTCGCGATGCACGTGGTGGATCAGCTTGACCACCGGGCGCCGTGTCCACAGCGGGGAGAGGAACGGCAACCCGTTGCAGACGTCGACCAGGATGTCGGGCCGGCCGCCCCGACGGCTCGACAGTGGGCCCACGCCCACTGCGCCGGCCAGGTAGCAGAGCGCCGCCCACAGGTAGACCGTGTGTCTGCCGCCGCGCCGCACCAGCCGGACGCCTGCCTCGTTGACCTCGTCGCCGGGTGCCTCGCTGTGGGCGGCGCAGAAGAGGGTGGCGCGGAAACCGCGCGACACCAACTCGGCGGCGATCCGTTCCACGTACACCTCGGAACCGCCACCCTCGGGGTTACGGGTGTCTCGCCAGTTGAGGAACAGCACGTGTCCGGGCATGCCGAAGCGACGCTCCACGCGAACCCTACTCTCAAGTAATTTAGGGACGCGCGTCACACTAGGGGCTGGGGTGCCGGCCGGCAATGCCCCGATGGGGCAGCGCTGATCGACTGGCGCTACGCGTTGACCGTGGGTGCCGGCGTGACCGTCGGCGCCGCGACGGCCGGTGCGGCCACCTCGGCGGCGGGTGTGCCGGACGCCTGCCCGCGCCTGGCCGGTCGCTTCCGACGCTGCGATCCGAGCACCTGCAGGGGCCGCTCGACGCCGTAGTAGCTGACGGTGGCGTACACCAGACCGAAGACCATGGTGAGTGCGAAGGTGTTGAACAGTCCGCCGGTGAAGAGCGGTCGGTCGTCGATCAGGTAGATCAATTCGATGACCAGCGGGTGCCCGAGGAACAGTCCGTACGAGACGGTGCCGAGCCATCGGGCGGACTTGGCGCCGAAGACCTCCTTGACCCGCGTCCGCCCACCGAAGGCCACCGGGATCAGGATCAGTGTCGCGATCGCGAGGTACAGGGCCAGCTTGGCGGCGAACTCCGCGGCTGTCGGACCGGCGAGGTCGCGGGGGCCGGCGATGGGCGTCGTCGCGATCGCCATCAGCCCGACCGCCGCTGCCCAGCAGGCAATCGGTGCGGAGGCGAGGTCGTCCAGCACGCGGAAGGCGGCGGGCGCTGTCCCGGTGCGCAGGGCGACGTGCGCCGCCGCCAGGGCCATCCCTGCGCTGAACCAGGCGGCGTACGAGGGGAGCCACATGGTGTGCAGGCCATTGCTGAGCCAGCCGAACCCCAAGAGTGCGAGCCATCCCGCAGTCACCAACAAACCCCCGCAGACGATCACGACGGTTCGGACGGGACGCCATGACCGACCAACAGCGAGCACGGCTACCAGCGGCAGGATCAGGTAGAACGCGACCTCGGTGGCGAGGCTCCAGGTCTGGGTGAGCCCGGAGCGCAACTGGCCGGGCCCGTAGATCTGGGTGAAGGTGAGGTGCCGAATCCAGTCACCGGCGGACGCTGGCTGATTCTGCGGTAGGACGATCAGGCAGACCAGCACCGCCAGCCAGTAGGCCGGCAGGATTCGTAGGGCCCGCCGCCAGAGGTACCGCCCGGCGCGTGGTCGGGCCTGTCCCGTTGCGGCGCTCAGTGCCCACGGTCGGAACAGCAGGAATCCGGAGAGCACGAAGAAGATGGCAACGCCGACGTCGAGCCGGGCCAGCCATCCGCCCCACGTGGTGTTCATGGTGGCGGCGGTCTGGAACCCGACGTGGTGACCGACAACCGCCACGGCGCCAATTGCTCGCAGCGCGTCGAGGGCGGGGAGTCGGTCGGTTACCGAAGTCTGCGGAACTGTTGGCGCGGCGGCTGTGGACATCTGGACATCCAGGGGGTCGCTTTGAAGGTGACCGGAGAGTAACCTCCCGCCATGTTAAGGATCGGGTGCCCCGGACAACAGGTCGTAGGGCGGCAGGCTACAGGAGGATGAGTGAAGCTTCGCGTGGGCGCCGCGCTCTTCGGGCTCGGTGTTTTGTTGCTGGTCTTCGCGGCTGGGCTGCCGTTTTACGTGGCCCCCTCCGTGACCAAGCTCCCTTATGATCTTGAACCAACGACGTCCGTCGCGGAGGCGAAGAACGCCAAGTTCCTGAAGATCACTCGTGTCGGCGAGTCGGTGAGCATCGAGGTTCTGCAAGGTGACCTCGTCTCCAGCGTCGAGGTCATTCCTCAGCCGGACGACACGAGGGACCGGCTACCCGAGGAGCTCAAGGGCGACGCGGTGATCTGGGACGTCTACCAGACGGTCCGGCGTGCCGACACCCCGGATGTGGTCAGCCAGTACAGCACCGAGCTGGCCCTCGACCGGATCTCCGGCGCGGCTGCCCCGTGGAAGGAGCAGTGGCTCAACGAGAGCGGCGCGGAGCAGACTCCGGTCGGGAACGTGAGTTACTCCGGCCAGATCTACAAGTTCCCGTTCGGCACCGACAAGCGGGCCTACCAGGTTTTCGACCGTGACCTGAAGCGGGCCGTCCCGGCGAAGTTCGTCGGCACGGAAAAGATCAAGGGCATCGAGGCGTACCGCTTCGAGCAGCGGATCGAGAACGAGGTGCTGAACACCCCGGAGGCGAGCCTCAAGCCGCTGCTCGGCAGGTTCGCCCCCGGCGCCACCAGCGGTCAGATCGTCTACAGCAACACCCGTACGCTCTGGATCGACCCGGTGACGGGCTCCTACGTGAAGGTCCGGGAACAGCAGAACAAGGAGTTGCGCCCCGACACCGGCGCCGCCACGGTGCTGCTGGACGCGGACTTCAACTACAACGACGACACTGTCACTCGCAGTGTCGAGACGGCCAAGGACAACCGCTTCAAGATCGGCCTGATCAGTTTCTGGGGCCCGATCGCCGCCGGCGTCCTTGGTCTGATCGCCCTCGTCGTCGGCGTATGGCTGGTGACGCGGACCAACGACGGTGCTGCCCGGCACCGCGCCGACCCGGCTGTGGCACCCGGCACCGACCCGACTCGCACGCGGGTGGACCAGGAACCGGTACGCGACGCGGACACCGCCGAGCAGCCCAGGACCGAGCCCGCAGCAGGTCCACTGACCGACGAGATCCCGCCGGCGTCGACGAACTGGAAGTCTGAGGACCCGACGGTGCCGACCCAGCGCCCGGCGCACGGCGAGGTGGAGCAGCGCTGACGGGTACGACAGGAAGCACGACCGGGGGGTGGGCCGCGATGCGGTCCACCCCCCGGTCGTGGAGCGGCACCTGCCTCTAATGCCCTGCGCGGCGCACGGCGTACCGCGTGCAGACCCAGTCCTCGCTGTACAGCAGATCGCGCCACTGCCCGACGATGTCCCCGTCGTGTGCGGCCATGAGCCGCACCATGTCGGTGTGCGGGACGACCGTCATCTTCATCGGCGCCGGGTAATTGAGCAGGTGGCGCTGTGCCCAGCTGATCAGGCGGGACGGTGCCAGATGCCAGACGATGCCCCTGGCCGTACGCCCCCGCTCGGTTGGCAACCCGATGACGGCGGTGCCGCCCGGCCGCAACACGCGCAGGAACTCGGCCAGATAGTGATCGATCGCGGGGCGCGGCAGATGTTGCAACACCAGAGCGCTGTAGACCAGGTCGAAGTGACCGTCGGGAAACTGGCTCAGGTCCGGTGCGTCGTTGAGGACGAACCGGATGTTCTCGGCGCTCCGGTTAAGTCGCCGGGCGGTTTCCAGCATGGTCGGGGCGATGTCCACACCGACGACCTCGTCCGCGTGTGGTGCGAGTGCCTGCGACAGTCGCCCGACGCCGCAGCCGAAGTCGAGCACCCGCTCCCAACGGGTGGGCAGGCCGAGTTGGCGAAGTTGGCCGGTCGTCTCCTCGACGTCGGTGCGGCCGGTGGCCAGGAACTCCCCGACGTCCCACCGTCCGCCGCGTTTTCCGGGCTCAACGAGTACGGCCCAGAGTGGATCTTCAGCTCCGAGCTTGGTCCAGTGGCGTCGCACGTCGTTCAGATGCACGCCGAAACCCTAGGACCTCGGGCCGTTCGGTGGGGTCCTGCTGTCTCCGGGATCGCCTGGATGTTCGGACGGGAGGAGGAGCCGAACGGCTCTCCGCGACCTGCGCACTTTACATCCGTTACATAATTGTAATTCGTCGATGCCCTGCCACTCTCCGCTGTCGGGGAGCAGGGTTGTGACGTATTTGTCGCATGGCGAGGCTTCTGTCCACACAGGTACTTCCACGATTCGTGACGTCGGCCTGCTGTTGGGTCGCCCTCGTGTTACCGCCGGATGGTCAGGGGGTTGTGAGCTGCGCCGCAACGGGTGCACGATCAGGCTCGATCGTTACCCGCCGGTAACACATGACGGGCCCGCTGCGGGGCCGCCAGTCCGGACCGGCCACCTGAGGAGGAACCCGTGCAGGATCGGTTTGAGGATCAGGGTCGTACCCGGTGGCGGCGGTTCGCCGCCATGGCGGTCCCCGCCACCGCCGCCGTCGGCGCCATCCTGTTCGGCATGTCGACCGGCGCCATCGCGTCCGACGTCACCGTGTCCGGACAGACGTTCAAGATCGGCGCGACCCGCCTTGAGGGCGACGGCTTCAAGCAGTACGGCGGTGTCGTCCGCGAGAAGGGTGAGAACGGCAAGACCCACCCGATCGCCGTCGCCGAGATCAGCAGCGCGGAGCTCTACAACCTCTGCCAGTCCATCCGCTCCGACCTGCCCGGCCTGCCGGTGGTGCTCACCATCAACGCCGGTGAGGGCAAGGAGCCTGCCCGGGCCAAGGACCTGCTGATCGCCATGGACTCGCTCGACGGCAACGCGACGTTCACCAACATCAAGATTGGCCGGGACGCGACGGACCTGAATGCCACGGCGCAGAAGGGTTCGTTCGGCCAGAACTCCGACCACGTCACCATCACGAACCTGCAGCAGGTGTCCCGCTACACCACGGCGGCCACCTTCAACCTGGTCGGCCTTCGGTTGAAGGTCAACGTGGGCGATGACGCCAAGGGCAAGGAGTGCTTCTGAGGTGACTGGGTCCGCGCTGGACGACCACCGCGGGCCCCGGCCCCTGTCCCCGTCCCGCTCCGCCAGGAGGAGTACGTGACAACCGCCAACGCGTCCCACGCCCGGCCCGGCGGTACGGCCCAGGCGTGGCAGACCTTCCGCCGCTGGCAGCGGAGCCGACCGTTCTGGGGTGGTCTCTTCATCGCCCTGGCCGGGGTGGCGATGTTCGCCTCCACCCGGATGACGATCAACGGCCTGAGCTTCCACAGCGGAGCCACCGGCCTGCTCTCGCTCCTGATCCCGGTCATCCTGGTGACCTGCGCCCTGCTGCTCTGGTTGAGCCCGGCGCAGCGGCTGTTCTACTCGGTCGTCGCGGCGGTCACATCGGTCTATTCGCTGATCGGGCTCAACCTGGGCGGCTTCTTCGTCGGTCTGCTGCTCGGCATCGTCGGCAGCGCGCTCGCCTTCGCCTGGACCCCGATCCGACCCGCGCCAGCCGCTGCCGACCTGTCCGACGCCGAACTTCCCGACGCCGACCTGTCCGACGCCGACCTGTCCGACGCCGAACAGGTCGACGCCGAACAGGTCGATGCGGATCAGGCCGAGGCGGATCAGCCTGGCGCCGAGCAACGCGGAGCCGAGCGGCTCGACACGGAGCGGATCGGAGGCGTGCAGGCCGACGCGTCCGGCGAACTGATGGACCGCCCGCCGACCGACGCGGGCGCACCCCCCGAGTGGCCGGGACGTTCTGCTGATCCTCGGGTGTTCGGAGTCGCACTGCTGGTGCTGGGCCTCGCCGCGGCCGGCCTGGCCACCCAGCCCAGAGCGGTGCAGGCCGCACCGACCCGACCCGCCGCGACCGCCTGCCCGACCCCGTCCCGGTCCAGCACGCCGTCGCCCACCACTCCCACCACCAGGACGCCGACCCCGACACCGAGCGCCAGCCCGGAGCGGGACGGCAACATCATCACCGACATCCTGGACGAGATCGGGGACCTGTTCACCGGTGGACGCAACGAGAAGACCGCGACGCCGTCGGCTACCCCGACCGCCAGCCCGTCGGCGAAGCCCACAGTCACGCCGACAGCCCGTCCCGGGTCCACGGCCTGCCCGTCACCGAACCCGGGCGGGTCAGGCAAGCCCGGGGCCACGACACCCGACAAGCCAGACAAAGCGGAGCCGGGCAAGCCGCTGCCCCGCATCGCGGCCGACCCGAATCTGCCAATGGTGGGCCAGATGCCGTCCAAGCTCACCGGCTCCAAGGTCACCATGACCGGGCTGAGGTTCGACGGGACCACCGAGCTGCAGACCGAGAAGGGCAGCCTCAAGGTGCTGAAGTTCAGCATGCGGGAGGCGGTGACCGACGACTTCCTGCTGGTCGCCGACGGCCCCGACGGTCGCACCCAGCGATACAAGACCGACCGGCTGACCGTCCGCGGTGACGTGGCCTTCTACTCCACCCGGTTCGTCGGCAAGCTGCTCGGCATCAAGCTCACCCTGACCCCGGACCTGCCGTTGCCGGACGGGATCCCGGTCACCCTGCCGATCTCGATCACGTTCACCGACCCGGTGATGGATCTGGCGTACGTCACCAGTGACACGCTGACCGCCCGGCCGTCGTTGGCGCTGGCCCTCGGCTGAACAACACCCGCCCCGATGGCTCCGGGTGCTGGCGGTACGCCGAGCCGCCAGCACCCTGAGCCATCAGCGGCTCAGAGCCGGGCCAGCGCCCGACGCAGCGGGTCGAGACCCAGGGCACCCAGGTCCAACGCCTGCCGGTGGAACTCCCGCAGGTCGAAATCGGCGCCCTTGCGGGCCTTGGCGTCCTCGCGGGCCTGGAGCCAGATCCGCTCACCCACCTTGTACGACGGCGCCTGCCCCGGCCAACCCAGGTAACGGTTCAGCTCGAAGCGCAGGTTCTCGTCCGGAACCCGGCAGTGCGCCCGCATGAACTCCCAGCCCAGCTCGGGCGTCCACCGCTCGCCCGGGTGGAAACCGAACGGATTGTCCTTCGGGATCTCCAGCTCCAGGTGCATGCCGATGTCCACGATGACCCGTGCCGCACGCATCGCCTGGCCGTCGAGCATGCCCAGCTTGTCGCCCGGATCCTCCAGGTAGCCCAACTCGTCCATCAGCCGCTCCGAGTAGAGCGCCCAGCCCTCACCGTGCCCGGAGACCCAGCAGAGCAGCCGCTGCCAACGGTTGAGCAGGTCGGCCCGGACGGCGGTCTGCGCCACCTGGAGATGGTGACCCGGCACGCCCTCGTGGTAGACCGTTGTCACCTCTCGCCAGGTGGAGAAGTTGCTGATGCCCTGCGGCACCGCCCACCACATCCGACCCGGGCGGGAGAAGTCCTCGCTCGGGCCGGTGTAGTAGATGGCACCGTCGCTGGTCGGGGCGAGGCAGCACTCGATGCGGCGGACCTGCTCGGGGATGTCGAAGTGGGTGCCGTGCAGCTCGGTGATCGCCTTGTCGGCCAGTGCCTGCATCCAGTCCCGGAATGCCTCCTTGCCCTGGATGGTCCGGGCCGGGTCGGCGTCCAACTTGGTCACGGCCTCGTCGACGGTGGCACCGGAGCCGGCGATGCGCCCCGCCACGACCCGCATCTCCGCCTCCAGGCGGGCCAGCTCGGCGAAGCCCCAGGCGTACGTCTCGTCCAGGTCGACCTTGGCGCCGAGGAAGTACTGCGAGGCGAGCTCGTAGCGCTCGCGACCGGCGGCCTGCTTGTCCCGCCCGTGCGGGGCCATCTCGGTACGCAGGAACTGGCCGAACTCGGCGGTCGCCGCGGTCGCCGCCGCCGCACCCCGGCGCAGTTCCGCCCCGAGCGTGCCCTCCGCCCCGAGCCGCTCGACCAGCCCGTGGAAGAAGTTGTCACCGGTCGGGTCGACCCAGATGTCGCACTGCTTGGCCACCTCGACCAACTGCACCTTCGAGCTGACCTCACCGGCGGCGAGCGCTTCCCGCAGCGTGGTCTTGTAGCCCTCCAGCGCGGCACCGAAGCCGTTGAGCCGGGCGGCGATGTTGGCCTTCTCGTCGCTGGTCGCGGTGGGCATCAGGTCGAACACCATGCGGATCTCGTGCAGCCCGCTGGTGATCACGCTGACCTCGCTGGTGACCTCACCGGCGTCGTACCTGGCAAGGTCCAGGCCGAGCCGCTCCTGCATGGCCTCCTTGGCGGTCCGTTCCGATTCGTTCTCCGGCTCGGTCACCTCCAGCTCGGCCAGGGTCCGGCGGGTGAGGTCCGCGCGCGCACCGTAGCCGTCGGGCGAGAGGTCGTCGAGCTGGTCGTCATGGCCGGCGATGCCGACGAAGGTCGCTCCGGTGGGGCTCAACGGCGCCCACTCGGCCACGTAGCGGTTGGCGAGTTCATCAATTCGTCCCACGCTGCGACCCTACGTGACCACCCCACCCCCCGTGTCGCCGACGTTTGTCGTGTTGGAGCTGCGGGTTCAGGCACGGCGTGACTGCCGAAAGGCGCGCGACTTTGTCGTTCGGTTGCGGCAGAGTGTCAGGGGTGACCACCGATACCACTCCTGACAAAGCGCCGCTGCGCGCCTGGCTGCCCGGCTTTGTCGCCCTCGCCGCGATCTGGGGTTCCAGCTTTCTCTTCATCAAGGTCGGGGTGGCCGAGCTGCACCCGGTCCAACTCACCCTCTACCGGGTCGTCGCCGGCGCGTTGACCCTGCTGGTGGTCCTCGCCGTGCTGCGCGACCGGCTGCCCCACGAGCCCCGGGTCTGGGCGCACCTGACCGTCGTCGCCGCCTTCGGCGTGGCCGTGCCGTTCACCCTCTTCGGCTACGGCGAGCAGCGGGTCGAGTCGATGCTGGCCGGCATCTGGAACGCCACCACGCCGTTGATCGTGCTGCCGCTTGCGGTGCTGGTCTTCCGCACCGAGCGGCTCACGGTGCGCCGTGCGGTCGGGCTCGGGTTGGGCTTCGTCGGGGTGCTGGTGGTGCTTGGGGTCTGGGAGGGCATCGGCGGGGCGCACTTCACGGGGCAGCTCATGTGCTTCGGTGCGGCGGCCTGCTACGGCGTGGCCATCCCGTACCAGAAGCGGTTCGTCGCCGACAGCGCGTACTCAGGCCTGTCGCTCTCCACCGCGCAACTGCTGCTCGCGGCCGCACAGCTGGCCATCGTCGCTCCCTTCGTCGCCGGCCTGCCGCCACTGCCCACCGAGCTGTCGGCGGGGGTGGTGGCAAGTGTGCTGACCCTCGGCGCGCTCGGCACCGGGCTCGCGTTCGTGATCAACATGCGCAACATCCGGCTGGCCGGCGCGAGCACCGCGTCCACTGTCACGTACCTGGTCCCGATCTTCGCGGTGCTGATCGGTGCGCTGGCGCTCGACGAACGACTCAACTGGCACCAGCCGGTCGGCGCGCTGATCGTGCTGCTCGGGGTCGCGGTCTCGCAGGGGATGTTCAGTCGTCGGCGGAGCAGCCCGGTGGTCGGCGTCGGCGCTCCCGCCACGCCCGCCGCCGAGCCCGCCCGCAGCTGACCGACCACAGTTTCGATCAGCGCCGGGAGTCAGGTGCGGGTGTGCGTCCAGGTCACCAGTTGCTCCGCCGACCAGGTGTTGATCACGCGGTCGGCGGGGACGCCGCAGAGGGCGGCGCGTTCACAGCCGAACCGTTGCCAGTCGAGTTGGCCGGGCGCGTGCGCGTCGGTGTTGATGGCGAACCGGCAGCCGGCCTCCAGGGCGCGACGGATCAGGCGCTTCGGCGGGTCCTGCCGCTCCGGCCGAGAGTTGATCTCGACGGCGGTGTCGTGCTCGGCGCAGGCGGCGAAGACCGCGTCCGCGTCGAAGTCGCTCTCCGCCCTGGTCCGCGCGCGGTGCCCCCGATCGCCCGGACCGGTCACCCCGGCCGGGCGGGACGACACCATCCGGCCGGTGACGTGCCCGAGGATGTCCAGGTGCGGATTGGCGACCGCCTTCAGCATGCGGCGGGTCATCTTCGACCGCTCGTCCTTCAGGCCGCTGTGCACCGACCCGACCACCACGTCGAGCCGCGCCAACAGGTCGTCGTCCTGATCCAGGGAACCGTCGGCGAGGATGTCCACCTCGATCCCGGTGAGGATCCGGAATCCCTCGGGCAGCGCCGCGTTCACCTGCGCCACATGGTCGAGCTGCCGGCGCAGCCGCTCCGCGGTCAGCCCGCGGGCCACCGTCAGCCGGGGCGAGTGGTCGGTCAGCACCAGGTACTCGTGGCCCAACTCCACAGCGGCCAACGCCATCTCCTCGATGGGTGAGCCGCCGTCGGACCAGTCCGAGTGGGTGTGGCAGTCGCCGCGCAGGGCGGCGCGGAGCGCCGTGGCCTCGGCGTCCAGGTCGCTGCCCTCGGTCGCCACCAGACGACGGAGGTAGACAGGTTCCTCACCGGCGAGGGACTCCGCCACGCAACGAGCCGTGACGTCACCGACCCCGGCCAGTTCGGTGAGCGTGCCGTTGCCGACCCGTTCGGTCAGTTCGGCCGCAGGCAGGCCGGCCAGCGCCTTCGCCGCCGACCGGAACGCGCGTACCCGGTAGGTGGCCTCGTTCGCCCGTTCCAACAGGAAGGCGATCCGGCGCAGGTCGGCGATGGGGTCTCTCGCGCGAGCCATGTCAGGGCGCCTTCGGGCAACCGCGCTTGCGTTGCCACGCGGTGACCTCGGTGGCCGGCTCCCGGTTGCCGCCGCGCCGCCAGGAGTCCAGGTAACGCGCCGGCCAGATCACCCCGCGCCGGATCCACCAGCCGTCCTTGCCCGCGCACGCCGGCGAGATGCCGAAGTGCACATGACACACGTTGTTCGCGTTGCCCGTACGGCCCACCTTGCCGAGCTGCTGCCCGGCGCGGACCCGCACCCCGGCGTCGACTCCGCCGGTCACGACGCTCAGGTGCGAGCCGTAGTAGCGCACCCCGTCGTCCCCGAGCAGGGCGACCGACAGGCCACCGTTGTCCGGGCCCTGCGGCCCACGCTTGCGGTACCGGTCCACTCGGCTCACCTCCAGCACCGTCCCGTCGGTCACCGCCACGAACGGCTCGCCGCAGTCGGCGAAGAGGTCCGTCGCCGGGTACGCCCCGTGCGTCGGGTGGTAGTCGACGTTGTCGGCGCGTACCGGAAAGACATGCTTCAGCCCGGTGCGGGGTGCCGCCGCCGACGGCCTGGCCGACGACGGCGCCGGGGAGCTCGGGTCGCTCGCCGCCGGCGGGGGCGGCTGCGACGCCGGCTGGTCCGCGGTCGCCCAGACTGACTGTGGCGTCGGCGCGGCGCCGTCGGGCACCCCCGGCCGGGTGGTCGCGCAGCCGGCGGCCAACACCGGGGCGAGCAACAGCAGGATCGGGTACGCCGGACGAGCGCGGCGGCTGATCGTCGGCGAGGACATCCGGTCATCCTGGCAGAGCCGGTACCGTGGGCACGAGCGGCACGCGTGAGGGAGGGCAGCGACGGTGACCATTGCCCGACCCGAACCTGGCCCGGATTTCGGTGCCGCCCGCCCGGTTCCGCGTACCCCGTCGGGTCTCTTCCCCTCCGGGCCACCGCCACGGCCCACCTATCGCGAGCCGCACCCGGTCACCGGCGGTGGTGTCGCCGCCGGAGGCGGCGCGGCGGCCGGGTGGCTGCTGCTGTTCGGCCTGCTCGGCACCGATGTGGCCAGCTACGCGTGGTGGACGGTGTTCGCCGGCCTGCTGGCCTGGGCCACCGCCCTGGTGCTGGTGCGCTTCGGCGACCGAGGGGTGGCGACCGGGGTCGCCATCGTCACGGCGGGTGGTTGGAGCATCGCCGCAGCAGTGGTGGCGGTCCGCTGGGCCACCAGTGGTGACTGGCCGCTGTGGTGACCGGCGCGGACGGGCCCCGAAACGGTGTTCGGTGACTGCACCGTGTGCCCGGTTGGCTGCGTAGCGAACGCCGTCTTGACGTGGCCGCCGAGACTCGGCACGCTCGCAACTATGGCCTGGACCACTCCCCGGCAGGATCCCGATCGCAATCGCCGTCGACTGCAGTTGCTGGCCGAGTTGGCGGGCGCCCGGGCGGTCCGCCAGCGCAGCCGACCGCAGCGGCAGCGCACCGAGCGTCTGCGCCAGCTCATCGCCACCCGCCGTCGAGTGGTCGGCTGATTCGACTTTGTCAGGAATGACCCGCCCTTCGGGGCGTTGACGGGTCGCCTGCCGACCCGACCGGCTAACGTGCACGCGTAACGAGTCGACGCTGTGTCGAGGCTATTGGGGGGACCGTGTCGTACTTCGCTGCGGCCGTGGTGCGCGACGACAGTGGCTGGACTGCCGCCGAGGTCAGCCTGCGTGGCGCCACCGACATCGACGAGGTTGCCGACCGGCTGCGTGACGTCGACCTGGAGGCCGACGTGTCGCTGCTCTTCGTCGAGGCCGACGACGCCTACCTGGTGATCCTGCGCCTCGACGAGGGCGAGGACCTGCGGGTCTTCGGTTCGGACTCCGCGTACGCGGAGGAGTCTCAGCTCGGGTCGCTGCTGGTCGGTGACCTGAAGACCTCGGTCACGGGGCTCGACGGCGACGACGAGCCACGCCCGGTGAGCACCGGTGACGAGGAGACCGAGCAGCCCGTCGTCGACCCGGAGGCCGATCCGGTCGGCGACGCCGACCTGCTGGCCAACCTGGGTATCTCCGCGCAGAAGCTGCTGACCCTCTGCACCCACGAGGGGATGATGCCGGCGGACGTCACCGTCGAGATCTGCCAGGTGCTCGGCTGCGCCGACGAGGTCGAGGAGCTGCGTGAGGTCTGAGCCGGCCGATGCCACCGATCCGTCGCTGGAGTCGATCCGACCGGGCCAGCCGACCCCCGGCGCGGTGCGCCGCGCCGGGCCCGGCGCGCACGAGGGCCTGGCCGACCTGGGCGAGGTCGGCCGACGACAGCGGCACGAGCTGTGGATGCGCCGTGCCCTGGAGGTGGCCGTCGCCGGCCCACCCGTCGACGACACGGTCAGCACCGACGTCGACGACGTGCCGGTGGGAGCGGTGCTCTACGGGCCGGACGGCACCGAATTGGCCACCGGACGCAACGAGCGCGAGCTGACCGGTGACCCCACCGCCCACGCCGAGGTGCTGGCCCTGCGCCGGGGCGCCGAGCGCACCGGTCGGTGGCGGCTGGACGGCTGCACCCTGGTGGTCACCCTCGAACCGTGCACCATGTGCGCCGGGGCGCTGGTACTGGCCCGGGTCTCCACAGTCGTGTTCGGTGCCTGGGAGCCCAAGACCGGCGCTGCCGGATCGCTCTGGGACGTGCTGCGGGACCGTCGGCTCAACCACCGCCCCGAGGTCTACGGCGGGGTGCTGGAGGCCGAGACCGCCACCGTCCTGCGCGCGTTCTTCCGCTGAGAGGCGCTGGCAGCCGTCTGAAGGCACTGGCCGCCGTCTGACTTTCTGCGCCCCGGCGGTCTGATGCGAAAGAGCGTGATGACTGTGAGTCATCGTGATGCCTCACAGTCATCACGCTCTTCGCGGTATTGCCGCCCGAACAGGTCAGGCGATGATCGTGTCGAGGGCGATCTCGACCATCTGGCTGAAGGTCTGCTCGCGCTCCTCCGAGGTGGTCTTCTCACCGGTCTTGATGTGGTCGCTGACGGTCAACACGGTCAGCGCGCGGGCCTTGAACCGGGCGGCGATCGTGTAGAGCGCCGCCGACTCCATCTCCACTGCCAGCACGCCGTAGTCGGCGAGGGTGTCGTACAGGTCCGGCCGGTCGGTGTAGAAGGCGTCCGCCGCCAGGATCGGCCCCACGTGCATGGTGATGCCACGCCGCTCGGCCACCTCGACCGACGTACGCAGCAGCCCGAAGTCGGCCACCGGGGCGTAGTCGATCAGCCCGTCGAAGCGCATCCGGTTCATGTTCGAGTCGGTGGACGACCCGATCGCGGCCACCACGTCCCGCAGTTGCAGGTCCGTGCTGAGGGCGCCACAGGAGCCGACCCGGATCAGCGTCTTCACGCCGTACTCGTTGATCAGCTCGTGGGCGTAGATGGAGGCCGACGGCATGCCCATGCCGGAGCCCTGGACGGAAACCTCGACGCCGTTCCAGCGGCCGGTGAAACCCAGCATGCCCCGAACCGTCGAGTAGCAGGTAGCGCCCTCGAGGTAGGTCTCCGCGATCCACTTGGCCCGCAGGGGGTCGCCCGGCATCAGGACCCGCTCGGCGATCTCGCCCGGCTTCGCGCCGATGTGCGTACTCATGGCAAAGATCCTGCCAGGCCGGCCCGGGCGATACCGGTTCGGCGTCGGAACCGGCGGTCCTGTACCCTCGTCGGCGGTGGCGTGTCCGAGCGGCCTAAGGAGCACGCCTCGAAAGCGTGTGAGGGTTAACGCCCTCCGAGGGTTCAAATCCCTCCGCCACCGCTCCGTAGTGCCGAAACGCCCGGTCGATCCGCGAGGATCGACCGGGCGTTTTCGCGTCAGAGCTGCTGCTCGCCGCCCGTCGACGAACAACTCGCCGCCGGTCATGAAGCTGCTCTGGTCGGAGGCGAGGAAGAGCGCGGCGTTGGCGATCTCGTCCGGGTGTGCCATGCGCTGCATGGGCACGCCCGAGGCGATGGTCTTCAGCAGCCCGGGGGCCTCGGCGGGGCTGGGTGCGAGGCCGGCGAGCCCGGGGGTCTCGGTAGAGCCGGGCACCAGGGTGTTGACCCGGATCTTCCGGCCGATCAGCTCGGCGGCCCAGGTGCGGCCGAACGAGCGGATGGCCGCCTTGGACGCCGCGTAGACGCTGAACGCCGGGGTGCCGGCAGGGCCTTCTGCACGGTGAAGATGGTGCCGTAGATGTTGATCGAAGGTCTTGGCGACGTGCTCGACCGTGATCGAGTCGAGCGACCGGAACTCTCCGCCGCCGGCGTCGAGGCGTTCTGGCGTCAGGGATATGAGGGCGCCTCGGTGAACGACCGGAGCAGGCCACCGACCCGGTCTGAACGTCACCGTCCGAGCAGCTGCTCCACCCCGTCGAGGAGTCGTTGCAGGCCGAATTCGAAGAGGCTCTCGACGTCGAGGTCGATCGCTGTCCGGCTGAGCCGGGCCAGATGCGGAAACTCGCCCGCCGCGAGCAGTCCGCCGAACACGTCGGCCTGAGCCGTCATCCATTCGTCACCGCTCAGGCCGGTGTCCTGCTCCGCCTCGGCCTCCCGCTCCAGGTTGACGGCGCTGCCTCGAACATGGTTGGCCAGGACGACCACCAGATGGAGTTTGGTGTGCTGGTCCAAGCCGTGGCGGGCGAGAGCACGCAGCGCCCACTCGGTGTGCGCGACGGCATGCGGTGCCATCAGCGGGCGGGTCAGTGAGATGACCTGGGCCAGCCAGGGATGCCGCCGGTAGATCGACCACTGAAGTCGGCTGAGCAACTCCAGCTGGGCTCGCCAACCGGGCGGGAACGTGCGCGGCAGCCGATGCGTGGCGAAGGCCGCGTCCGCCATCAGCACGAGAAGCTGCTCCTTGCCCCGAACCTGCCGGTACAGCGACATGGTGGGGACGTCCAACTCCAGCGCGATGCGCCGCATGCTCAGCGCCGGTAACCCCTCGGCGTCGGCGATCGTCATGGCGGTCCGCACCACCTGGTCGCGGTTCAACCCTTGGACGGGCAGCCGCCGACCGGCGGACGGGGCGGCCCGACCCGGCGTGTTCGGCGCTGCGCCGGTCACCACCATGCCCACACCCGGCACCGCCCGGACCAGATTCTCCTGGCGGAGCGCGGTGAGCGCCCGGCTGGCGGTCGCCATGGCGACGCCCCACTCCCGAACGATCTGCCGGGTGGACGGCACCCGGTCGCCCGCACCCAGCTCGCCTGCCACGATGCGCCGTCGCAACTCCCCGACGATGCGCAGATAAGGAGGAGCGGCCTCGTCGAACTCCGCCACGATCGCCTCCCGTCCGCCTCGCGGCGACCGTAGCGCACTAGAGCACCAGCCAGTGCCCCCGTCCTGCCCGTCGCGGCGTACTAGAGCTCCGTGTCCGGATGGTTGCCAGCTCGACATGCTCGACGCAGCCCGGTGCGTACGCCGTACCGGCGTCGACGAGATGGGAAGAGCATGAGGAGAGTCTCGTACCCCCGATGGGCCGTCACATTGGGCGTTGTCGTCCTCGTCTGTCCGGCGATGGCCGTCGGTCCGGCCGCGGCCAACGACGACCGCCGGAGCGCGGCCGTCGTCCGGACCGACCAGGGCGCGGTGCGGGGGACCGTCGCGGCGGACCACCGCTCGTTCCAGGGCATCCCGTACGCGAGCCCGCCGCTGGGCACGCTGCGCTGGGCACCGCCGCAGCCCGGTCCGACATGGACCGGAGTACGCGACGCCAGCCGGCCCGGTGCCACCTGCGCCCAACTGCAAGGGCTGCCGATGGACAGACCCTCCGAATCCGAGGACTGCCTCTACCTGAATGTCACCACCCCGCGCTCGGTTGCACGAACGCCACGACCGGTCATGGTGTGGCTGCACGGCGGCGACTTCCGGTTCGGCAGTGGCGACGGCCACGGCGGGCAGCGGCTGGCCGCCGGTGGTGACGTCATCGTCGTCACTCTGAACTACCGGCTCGGCGCGCTCGGCTTCCTGGCGCATCCGGCGCTGGCCGGCCGGGACGGAGTCACCGGCAACTTCGGGTTGCAGGACCAGCAGGCCGCACTCCGCTGGGTGCGGCGCAACGCGGTGGCCTTCGGCGGCGACCCGGGCAACGTCACAGTGTTCGGTCAGTCCGCCGGGGCGACCAGCGTCTGCGCCCAGCTCGCCGCGCCCGCCGCCGCTGGCCTGTTCCACCGCGCGATCATGCAGAGCAACTCGTGCGCCAACCCGGTCCAGACCCGGGCCGAGGCGGTCGACGCGGCCCGGGAGTTCGCGCGGAGGATCGGCTGCACCGACCCGGCTGTGGTCGCCGCCTGCCTGCGCGGACGGACCCCCGCCCGGCTGGTCGAGACGGTCGGCTATCCCGGCGCGGGAGTCGACCTGGGCCCGGTCGTCGACGGTCGCACGCTACCGGTGGACCCGGCGGACGCGCTGAGCACCGGGAGGCTGCATCCGGTGCCGGTGTTGACCGGGATGAACCGGGATGAGTCCCGACTCGTGGTGTGGGGGATGGAACGGGTCGGGCTCAACTGCCCGGAGCCGCCGAAGCCCGACCAGGAGCCGGAGTCGTGCCCGCTCACTGACGACCAGTACCGCGACCAGGTACGCGCCATGTTCGGTGACCACGCGGGGCAGGTGCTGGCCCGCTATCCGCGCGACCCCGCACATTCCGCCAGCGTGACGTTGGGCGCGGTGCTGACCGATCACGACTACGCCGAGCCGATCTACTCCGCCGCGTTGGCTTTCGCGCGGCGGGTGCCGACGTTCGCGTACGAGTTCGCCGACGAGGAGTCGCCGTTCTTCACCGAAGGACCCGAACCGACGTTCGCCACCGGCGCGTACCACTGTGCCGAGCTGCCGTACCTGTTCGCTGTCGACTATGCCGAGGCGCTCACGCCGACCCAGCGGCGGCTCTCCGACGAGATGGTGCGGACCTGGAGCGACTTCGCCCGGACGGGTCGGGTGGGCTGGCCGCGACTGCGCCCTGATGCTCCGTACGTGCGGGTGTTCGCCGGTGGCGGCGGATCGGGCGCGACGGACTTCGCGGCGGCCCACTCGTACGACTTCTGGCGGTCGCTGCTCCGCTGAACGGCGACTGATCCGTCGGGGCCGGGACGATCCATCGTGGAGCGGAGCGGTTCGACGGGTCAGCCCGGCTCAGCACGGGCCCGTCCCCTCGTTGAAGAGGCGGCGGGCCCAGTCCGCGTACCCGGCTATGGTTTTTCGGACCGTGCGCCCGTCGTGCAGGAACAGGTACGCGCGGTCGCCGCTGCGGGCGAGCAGCCCGTCGAGTCGGTGTGTCCCCTGTGGAGCCCTCAATCGGCTGACCTCCGGGTAGCGGTCCCAGACCTCGTCGACGGGCGAACCCGCCGTTATGCCCTCCGGTGTCCGCATCGGGTCGCCGACCCAGAGCAGCACGAGTTTGTCCTCCACGAAGACCGGGCTGACCGTGTCGTGGCCAGCGAGCATCGGCCCGCAGGCGTCCAGGCTGGTACGCAGGATGCCGCGTCGGGTCAGCTCGTCCTCGGTGGCACCGAATTCGATGTTGCTGAGGCCGTTCAGGTCGATGATCTCCACGTTGCCGGCGGGCCGGCCGTTCGGAATCGACCTGGTGGGCGGTACGCCGCTGCCCGCGATCGAGGCAGCCGTCAACAGCGCGGCGATAAACGCAAATTGTCGCAATTTCATGGAATCCCCCAGTCCCCAACGGAACGGGAGCGTTCAGGTTGCTGCCGAACGCCGGATTACTGGTTTTCCCACTGTTCGACCAGCTCGTCCCAGTAGTCGGCGCTGAGTCGACGCCGCCCGTGCGCCAACCAACCCTCGGTGCTTCGCTCCAGATGCAACCCCAGTTCGGCGAACCTGTCGATCCAGGTGCCGGGCTCCACGCCGAGCTGACTCAGCGCGCCGTTGATCGGCCACTGCTCGCGCGGCGCGCTCAACTCGTCGTCGAAGCACGGGCCCCAGGACAGCGCCCCGCCCAACCACACCGCTGCCGACTGGTAGCCGACCCCACCACCGAACTCCGCCTCCAGATAGGCCACCGGCCCCGACTGTGACCAACGGGTCAGCACCTCGACCAGCGCCGTCGACAACACCAGGCCGAACGGACGCGCGGCGCTCCGGTCGTCAGTGGCGAAATCCGGCAACGACCCGGTCAGCTCGATCACCAACTGCGGGGTGACCGGCAGCAACGCGAAGTCCTGGCGCAGCCCGCCGAGGACCGCGTGATCCAGCCCGGCGGTCTGCTCGCGGAGCAGCTCAACGTCCGCGACCACCGCGCTGAGCTGGTAAGCCATGGAACCTCCGGTCGTCCACAGCCTGTGGATAGAACATGTGTACGACGGGACTCTCCGTCGTCGGTGCCTGGGACGGTACCGGCCGGAGAAAGGACGTGCCGGGCCCTGCTCGATCAGTGGGCGTCGGCGAGCAGGGCGACCGTTGTACGGTCCTGGCCATGGTCAGTCAACTGAGCGTTCCCGGTGTGCCGTTCCCGCTCGTGCCCTCGTCCGCCGAGCTGTGGCGGGTCGACGAGGCGGCCGGCAGCGTGGCGGTCGAGGCGCAGCCGCTCACGGACATCTTCATCGACCCCAGCACCGGCGTCGCCGACGCGGCCGGAACCACCACGGTCAGCGCCGAGTCGACGCTCAACGCCGCGACGCTGATCGGGGACCTGCCGACGGGGGACTTCCAGTTCAGCGCCCGGGTCAGCGTGGACTTCGCCGCCACCTTCGATGCCGGTGTGCTCCTGCTATGGCTCGACGAGCGGCGCTGGGCCAAGCTGTGCTTCGAGTTCTCCCCGGCGGGCGAACCGATGATCGTGTCGGTCATCTGCCGAGGCGTCGCCGACGACGCGAACTCCTTCGTCGTACCCGACCGGTCGGTGTGGCTGCGAGTCTCCCGAGTCGACGGGGTCTACGCGTACCACGCCTCGGTCGACGGTGAGACCTGGCAGCTGATCCGCGTCTTCCTCCTCGACCCCGACGCGTCTCGCGACCGGATCGGCTTCGCGGGCCAGTCCCCGACCGGTCAGGGGTGCAGCGTGACCTTCGACGAGATCACGTTCCGGGCAGAGCGTCTGGGAGATCTCCGCGACGGGTCCTGACCTGTTCGCCGCGGTGGGGCGTGTGACCGGGAGCAGGTCAGGTGCGTCGGGTGAGCTGGCTGACGAACGCGCGCCAGGCCGTGGGCGCGAAGGCGAGCGCCGGACCGGTCGGGTCCTTTGAATCCCGTACGCCGATGACGCCGGGCAGGTTGTCGGCGACCTCGACGCAGGCGCCGCCGTTGCCGCTGCTGCGGCTGCTCTTGCGCCACCGGGCGCCGTTCAGCTCCATGACTCCGCCACTTCCTGGAGGAGTTGGACCGACTGCCAGTGGGACAACGCCTCGCCGCGCACGTTCTCCCATGCCGCCATCATGGCCGCGATGTCCTCCGGGTCGCTAGCGACTTGTCCCTGAAGTTGGTTGTCGAGGTAGCCGGCGACCCGGTGGTCGTGGCTGTGCGCGATAACGAAAGGTCCGTTGAGGCCGGCATAGGCGCCGACCGTGCTGGGCACCACGTGCACCCGGATGTGCGGCTCGACGCACGCCGCCGCCACGGCCAGCAGTTGCCCGCGCATCGTCGATCGGCCGCCCACCGGACGGCGGATGACCGCCTCGTCCACCACCGCCGTGAACTGCGGCGGGTCGTCCCGCTTGAGGATGCCCTGCCGGCCGAGCCGGACGGTGAGATGTCGGTCGATCTCACCCCGGGGAATCAGGCCCGCGTCGCCCAGCACCGCGCGGGCGTACGCCTCGGTCTGGAGCAGCCCCGGCAGAATTGTCGACTCGTACGACCGAAGCGACACCGCCTCGCGCTCGATCTCCTGCCACGGACGAACCAAATGGGATCACGACGTCGGTGGGCTACTTTGGGGTGAGGAGGGCTAATAAATACCTGGTTGGGGCTGACTAGACAGCCCCAACCAGTAACGTCAACGTCAAGGCCAACTTCGTTCAGCGCGCTCTACGATCGGAATGATGTTGCTCTCCGGCCTGGGTGCTCTCTTCGCTTTGTTGTCGCAATATTTGCTAATCTCGGTTGCTGCATAGAGTGGCCCGCTTGGTGTTCTGTACAAAGGGCGAGGAAATGCCTTCGTCTGCGAAAGCTGCTGCGCTCGCTGGCGAGACACGCCCAACAGTAGAGCCGCCTCAGATAACGTCCACAGCGGAGGGATTGGCTCAGGTGATCGCTCGGAATGGGTCAGTATGGAGACCGGCTCTTGCTCACACCCGGTTCGATCCCGGATATCGAAGACCAGGCTCCGCGCCGCTACCAAGCAGTCGTCGGCGCTATCGCAGAAGACGCGCTGTTGAACGAGCAGCCTTTCTCCGCTTGGGCGGTTCACCTCGAACACGGTCAGCTCCAGATCGTTTGACACTTTCTTGATCGCGCCCGAGATGGATGGGTTGCGGTCATATTCAACCTTGATGATCCAAAAGTTTGTCAAGGGAGTCCCGTTGCTTCCCGGTAATCTATTCGACTATCCAGTGACTGAGAAATCCGTGTAATACGGGAACGGCGGCAGTCGACAGTGCGATATCGCCGGTGCGGTTGTTGATTGCTGAAGCTCCGGCGAGGCAGGCGGCGCCGATTACGAAGCGGCGTACGGTGAGAAGCCTTTTTTGTGCTGCCTTCTCGATCGGGAGTTCCGTCTGTCGGTCGGTCTGGAGTATCGTCACGGGGAGCTCCTTGCTTGTTGGATTGGCTTGGGAGCAGGGCGGCGCCCGAGGAGCAACTCGGGCGCCGTCACTATTGTTAGAGGCAAGTGGCGACCCGTGTCGCACAGGTTGTGCGAGAACAACTCTTGTCGGTGTCAAGGATTGCCTTAGGTACACGCACGCCCCTGCCATGCGCCGCATCCCTGGGCGGCGGCACCAAGGAGGGGGCGATCGCTGGTCTCGGGGCCTTCAGCCGTGGATGGCTGCAGGTGGGTCGGCCCGCCAGCGAATGCGGCGACAACTGAGACGATGGTGGCCGCACAGACGACTCAGGGCCGGTCCCCATGAGGGCCGGCCCTGTCGTTGGTGCTGCTCAGGCGAGCGGAGGATACGAGATTCGAACTCGTGAGGGTGTAAACCCAACACGCTTTCCAAGCGTGCGCCCTAGGCCTCTAGGCGAATCCTCCGCGAGCCAGGATACAGGTCCGTGTCGGCCGGGCCACCCCACCACCCCCTGAAGATCGACAGGCGGTCGGGTAGGCTGGGCGTCACCTCCCGTGCGGCGGTATCTCGTGAACCTCCCCAGGGCCGGAAGGCAGCAAGGATAAGCGAGCTCTGCCGGGTGCACGGGAGGCCTTTTTGTCTGTGGGCCGGTTGATCCACTCGACATCCCTGATGTCGCGGTGTCCCGGCCATGCGGACACCGCGGTTTCCAGGAAGCCGAGTCGATCAAGCCCTGGCGGCCCGGTCGATCAAGGCTGAAGGCCCAGGCGCCCGGGGTGGTGGGTGGTCACCCGCGCCCGACCGGCGCAGAATGGCTCGGTCGAGAGGAGGCGGGACGAGTGACGCTGGCGCTCTACCGCAAGTACCGGCCGCGTACCTTCGCTGAGGTCATCGGTCAGGAGCACGTGACCGAGCCGCTGTCGCAGGCGCTGCGCAGCGGACGGCTCAACCACGCCTACCTCTTCTCCGGCCCCCGTGGCTGCGGCAAGACCACCAGCGCCCGGATCATGGCCCGCTCGCTCAACTGTGAGCAGGGCCCCACGCCCGAGCCGTGCGGCAAGTGTGACTCCTGCCGCTCGCTGGCGGCCGACGGCGCCGGCTCGATCGACGTGATCGAGATCGACGCGGCCAGCCACGGCGGTGTCGACGACGCCCGCGAGCTGCGCGAGCGCGCCTTCTTCGCGCCGGCCAGCAGCCGCTTCAAGATCTACATCATCGACGAGGCGCACATGGTCTCGACCCAGGGCTTCAACGCCCTGCTCAAGCTGGTCGAGGAGCCCCCGGAGTACGTCAAGTTCATCTTCGCCACCACCGAGCCGGAGAAGGTCCTCGGCACGATCCGGTCGCGGACCCACCACTACCCGTTCCGGCTGTTTCCGCCGAAGGTGGTCCGCCCGTACCTGGAACAGCTCACCCAGGCCGAGGGCGTCGCCGTCGAGCCGGCGGTCTTTCCGCTGGTGGTCCGCGCCGGTGGCGGCAGCATGCGGGACAGCCTCTCCGTGCTCGACCAGCTCATCGCCGGCGCCGGCGCGGAGGGAGTCAGCTACGCCCGGGCCGTCGCGCTGCTCGGGGTCACCGACTCGGCGCTGATCGACGAGATGTGCGACGCGCTGGCCGCCGGTGACGGCGCGGCCGCGTACGCCACCGTCGACCGGGTCGCCGAGGCCGGGCACGACATGCGCCGGTTCGCCTCCGACCTGCTGGAACGGCTGCGCGACCTGATCGTGATCCAGCAGGTGCCGGACGCCGCCGCGAAGGGTCTGATCGACGGCCCGGCCGACCAGATCGAGCGGATGGCAGCCCAGGCCTCGCAGCTCGGCTCGGCAACGCTCTCCCGCTGCGCCGACATCGTGCACAACGGCCTGGTCGAGATGCGCGGCACCACAGCACCCCGCCTGCTGCTGGAGCTGATCTGCGCCCGGATGCTGCTGCCCGGCGCGGACGACTCCACCGGCGGCCTGCTCCAGCGCCTGGAACGGATGGAACGCCGGCTCACCCTGGGCGGCGGCGACGCGCCGTCGGCCGCCGCCGGCTCCGCGCCAACCAACCACCCAGGGGTACGCCCACAGCCAGCCACCCCGGTCCCGGCTGCCGCCACCCCGGCACCCGCGAACGCCCCCACCTCGGCACCGCCGTGGGACGTCGACCCGGCGGCGTCCCCGGCCCAGGGCGCTCCCGCCCCGGCTGCTCCGGTCACCGAGGCATCCGCTCCGACCTCCGGCGCACCGGCCTCGTACGTCTCGCCGGCCGACTCGCCGATCCCGGCCTCGCCCGGCGCGTCGACCGGTCCGGCAACCGCTGACCAGGCCGTACCCGTCTCGCCCGCCGGCCCGGCCCCGCGTCGCGTGGTGCCACCGTCGGCGGTGCTTCCCGACCCGGCCACGCCCGCGCCGCCCCGACCCGGAGCACCGGCCGCCGCGCTGGACGCGGTGGCGGTACGTCGCGTCTGGCCCGACGTGGTCGGCAAGGTCAACCGGACCAACAAGCGGATCGCCGCCCTGATGCGCGACGCGGTGGTCCGCGAACTCGACGGCGACACGCTGGTGCTGACGGTGAAGTCAACAGTGCTGGCCAAGATGATGGCCGACCACGCGGCGGTGCTCACCGACGCGCTCTACGAGGAGTTGGGCGGGCGCTGGCAGATCCGCTGCGAGGTGGCCGGCGAGCGCGGCGGCGTGTCGCTGTCCGGCTCATCGCGCGCACCGCAGACCGCACCGCCCCGACCCGCCGCGCCGCCAGCCCCGTCCGACGCGCCCGCCGCCGCGAACCCGACTGCCGCAGGCCCGACGAGCGCGCCTGGCTCGAATGCCGCCGGCTCGAATGCCGCGCCTGGCTCGACCGCTGCGCCTGGCTCGAACGCCGCGCCCGGCTTGAACGCTGCGTCTGGCTCGAACACTGCGCATGGCTCGAACGCAGCGTCAGGGGCGAACACATTTGGCTCGACCGCTGCGCCAAGTTCGAGCGCGGCGCCTGGTTTCAGCGCCGCGCATGGCCCGAACGCCGCGCCCGGCTCGAACGCTGGGTCAGGCTCGACCGCAGCGCCAGGTGCGAACTCCGCCGGGCCTGGAAGTGGGCCACCCAACGCCCCGACCGCCGCCGGTCCGACGAACACCTCGCCGATCGCCGCGAACCCGAGCGGCGCTGCCGGCTCGGCTTCGCGTGCCGGTGTCGGTGCGGATTCCACTGGCCACGCTGCTGGTGGGCATGGTGCTGGTGGCCACGCTGCTGGTGGGCGGGGCGCAGCGCCGTCCGCCCCGGCGGCGGCCGACGACGGCGACTGGCCGGAGGCGGCCCGCCCAGGCGGAGGCACCCTCGCCGCCGAGGCTACGGATGACGAGGACTGGCCGGAGGCCGCCCGACCTGGTGGCGCGTCCGCTGGAAACGAGCCGAGCCCTCACTCCGCACCGTTGTCGACCGGCGCGAACGGCAGCACCGGGTACGGGAACGCTGGAAGCGGGAACGCCGGGAATGGCAGCGGCCCGAACGGCAGCGGCGCCAACGGCGGTGGCGCGAACGGCACCGGACCCGATGGTTCGGGTGGGCCCGGGGCGGCGGCCGGTGGCGGTAAGCCGGGCGGGCGGGGTAACCCGACACCGGCGGCCCGGCAGCCGGCGACAGCCGGTGGTGCGCCGGTGAGCAGCGCCATCGCCGCGGCTCGCGCGGCGGCGGCGGGGCGCGGTGCGCGTACCGGAGCGGCAGCCCGGCCCGTCGCGGACGCCGAATGGGCCGGCGAGCCGCCCTACGACCCGGACTTCGACGGCCCGGCGCGGGCCGGCGGCCGGCCTGGCGGCGCAGCACCGGCGGCGACCCCGGCCTTCGAGGGGTTCGACCCGGGCGACGAGCCGTTGGACGAGATCATCGACGAGAAGACCGCCCGGGAGTCCAGCGAGGAGCAGGCGGTACGCCTCCTCAGAGAGACCTTCGGCGCCGAAAAAATCAACGAGATCGACGCCCGCTAACGCCCCGCCCCGCCTCGCCTCGCCTCGGCGATCTTGCAGTTTCGGTCGTCATTATGTTCGGAATGCCCCTTATGTTGGGACAGAAAGTGCAAGATCGCGCGGTTGGGGGGTTTCGGTCAGGAGGACTCCCAGGGCGCAGGCCCAGAGGGGGAACGGGAGCACCGCTACTCGTTCCATGCCGCCCACCCCGAGCCCCAGGCCCTGTTGGGCGGCGAACAGTGTCGTTCCGGCCAGCGCGATGAGCCCGGCGGTGAGAGTGAGCCGGCGCCACCTGCCGAGCGTCGTGCTGCGTGGTGCGAAGCCGGCGAGGAGCAGGCCGACGTTGCCCATTACCATGATCAGGACTGCGCCGAGGACGTGCAGGTTCTCGTCAATGTCGGCCGGGTAGAGGGCCACGAGGGCGTATCCGCCGGCGGCCAGCAGCAGGAGTGTCTGGGCAGTGCGCACCACCGGGCCGCAGCCGAGAACCCGCCAGGTCAGCAGGAGCCCGCCGGCGAGCAGGACGGCGGTGGCCAGTGTCGCGGTGTTCATCAACGGGTGCCACGGTGAGCAGACGTAGCGGGGGCGGGTGGTGTCCCAGACGCCGCAGTGGGCGTTGCCGAGGTCGCTGATGTTGTGGGTGGCCCAACTGTAGGTGGGCTCGCGCCACCGCAGACCGGTGATCAGGCTGGCGACGAGGAAGACGGGCGAGGCCGCGAGCCAGCACAGTGCGCCGACCCGGCCGGTGCGGTTGAGGTTCATGCCTTGAGCAGACCAGTGCGACGGGTATGGGCGCACTACCAGCAGATGGCCGGTTCGGGGTAGGGGTAGCCGTACCCGAAGCCTCGGCGTGGGCGGATGCACCGGGCGGGGCGAGGTCGGTCCCAGCGGATAGGCTGAGCGGCGGTCGAGCAGACGAGTGCGAGAAGGAGCCATCCCGTGCGCCCAGGTGGACAGCCGAACATGCAGCAGATGCTGAAGCAGGCGCAGAAGATGCAGCAGCAGATCGCCGCCGCCCAGGCCGAGCTGGCCGAGGCCGAGCTGACCGGCACCGCCGGCGGCGGGCTGGTCACCGCGACGGTCTCCGGCTCCGGTGAACTCAAGGCCATCAAGATCGACCCGAAGGCCGTCGACCCGGACGACGTGGAGACGCTGGAGGATCTGGTCGTCGCGGCCGTGCACAACGCCGCCGAGGCGGCCCGGGAGCTGACCGAGCGCAAGATGGGCCCGGTCGCCGGCGGCATGGGCGGCCTCGGCCTGCCCGGTTTCTGAGCCGGCAGATGTACGAAGGTGCCATCCAGGATCTGATCGACGAGCTGGGTCGGCTGCCGGGCGTGGGTCCGAAGAGCGCTCAGCGGATCGCGTTCCACGTCCTCTCGGCGGATCCGGCCGACGTAAACCGGCTGGCCGGCGCGCTGCGCAAGGTCAAGGAGCTGGTGCGGTTCTGCACCACCTGCTACAACGTGGCCGAGTCCGAGCAGTGCCGGATCTGCCGCGACCAGCGTCGCACCGAGGAGGTGCTGTGCGTGGTGGAGGAGCCCAAGGACGTGGTGGCCATCGAGCGGACGGGTGAGTTCCGCGGTCGCTACCACGTGCTGGGTGGGGCGATCAATCCGCTGGAGGGGATCGGCCCGGACAATCTGCGCATCCGGGAGTTGATGATCCGGCTCGGTGGCGGCGGGGTGCGGGAGTTGATCCTGGCCACGGATCCGAACACCGAGGGCGAGGCGACGGCCACCTACCTGGCGTTGATGGTGAAGCCGATGGGCATCTCGGTGACCCGGCTGGCCAGCGGGCTGCCGGTCGGCGGCGATCTGGAGTACGCCGACGAGATCACCCTCGGTCGGGCCTTCGAGGGGCGCCGCGCGGTCTGATCGCCTGACGTACGGCCGGTGGCCGGCACCCGTGTGGGTGCCGGCCACCGCTGCGTCTCTGCCCGGAAATGATCTGACACCTGTGCCCTCATCGGGGCTGTTCGACGTAACAGTTTGGCATCGCGGGTGCTGATTGATCGGTTTTTGCCGCTGTTTACCTAAGAATCGAATGTCAAGCGGCGGTTGAGGCACGATCCGATACCAACCGTCCACTCAGCGGTTTCCGGGTGGACGCATCGGGAGCTATGGTCACCGCCATCGGTGACCCCTGTCACCACGTTGTCCGTACCCCCAAGGACGAGGTGAAGCACACATGCGTGCACCCAGGCCGAAGGTCGCGATCGCGGCCATCGCGGTCGCGGCCCTCGCGGTAGCAGGCTGCGCCGAGAGCAACCGCGACGACGACAAATCCGGCGGTAGTAAGAAGGACACCCTCATCTTCGGCGTCGCCGGAGACCCGAAGGTGCTCGACCCGAGCTTCGCCAGCGACGGTGAGTCGCTGCGTGTGGCGCGTCAGGTCTTCGAGACCCTGGTCCGACCGGAGGAGGGTGGCACGAAGGTCACCCCCGGCCTGGCCGAGTCCTGGACCCCGGACGCCGCCGGCACCACGTGGACCTTCAAGCTCCGCTCGGGCGTGAAGTTCCACGACGGCACCGACTTCAACGCCGAGGCCGTCTGCGTCAACTTCAACCGCTGGTACAACGCCAAGGGCCTCATGCAGAGCCCGGACGTGACCGCGTACTGGCAGGACGTCATGGGTGGCTTCGCCAAGAACGAGGACGCGGAGCTTCCGCCGAGCCTCTTCAAGTCCTGCGCCGCCAAGGACGCCACCACCGTGGACCTGGCCTTCACCCGGGTCTCCAGCAAGATCCCGGCCGCGCTGATGCTCCCCTCGTTCTCCATCCACAGCCCGAAGGCGCTGCAGGAGTTCGACGCGAGCAACGTCGCGGGCACCGCCGAGGACATCAAGTACCCGTCGTACGCGACGGAGCACCCGACCGGCACCGGTCCGTTCAAGTTCAAGGCCTGGGACGTCGCCAACAAGACGCTGACCCTGGAGCGCAACGAGGACTACTCGGGCGCCAAGGCCAAGCTGAAGACCCTCATCTTCAAGACGATCTCGGACGAGAACGCCCGCAAGCAGGCGCTGCGCTCCGGCGACATCCAGGGCTACGACCTGGTCGGCCCGGCCGACGTCGAGCCGCTGAAGAGCGAGGGCTTCAACATGCTCACGCGCCCGGCGTTCAACGTGCTCTACCTGGCGATGAACCAGAAGGGCAACCCGAAGCTCGCCGACGTCCGCGTCCGGCAGGCCATCGCGTACGCCCTGAACCGTCAGCAGCTGGTCACCTCCAAGCTGCCGCCGGGCGCCAAGGTCGCCGACAACTTCATGCCGGACACCGTCGAGGGCTGGAACGGCGACGTTCCGAAGTACACCTACGACCCGGCCAAGGCGAAGGCGCTGCTGGCCGAGGCCGGCGCGTCGAACCTGACGCTGAAGTTCCACTACCCGACCGAGGTCACCCGGCCGTACATGCCGAACCCGAAGGACATCTTCGAGTTACTGTCGGCGGACCTGAAGGCCGTTGGGATCACCGTCGAGGCGATCCCGCTGAAGTGGAGCCCGGACTACCTGAACGCCACCACCTCGGGTAGCAAGCACGACATCCACTTCCTGGGCTGGACCGGCGACTACGGCGACGCCTACAACTTCATCGGCACCTTCTTCGACCGGCCGAAGGACGAGTGGGGCTTCAACAACAAGGCCCTGTTCGACCAGTTCAAGGACGCGGACACCACCGCCGACATCGCGGCCCGGACCGAGAAGTACAAGGCCCTGAACAAGTCCGTGATGGAGTTCCTGCCGGGTGTGCCGATCTCGCACTCGCCGCCGGCGATCGTGTTCGGCAAGGACGTGACCGGCGTCAAGGCGAGCCCGCTCACCGACGAGCGCTTCGCCACCGCCGAGTTCAAGTAAGTCCTGATCTGACGCAAGGAACGCGGGCGGGCGCTGTCGCACAGCGCTCGCCCGCAACCCTCCGCACCCCTTCGAGGCCGCCGTGTTCCGGTTCATCGTCAGGCGCCTGCTTCAGCTGATACCCACGCTGTTCGGGCTCTCCATCCTGCTCTTCATCTGGCTCCGCCGGCTCCCCGGCGGCCCCGAGACCGCCATCCTCGGCGAGCGCGGCACGCCCGAGATGCGTGCCGCCATCCGCCGCAACATGGGGCTCGACGAGCCCATCCTGGTCCAGTACGGCCGGTTCGTCCGGCGCATGATCAAGCTCGACCTGGGCACCTCGACCTCCACCAAGCGGGCGGTCACCACGGAGTTCATCGAGCGCTTCCCCGGCACCGTCGAGCTGACCATCACCGCGATGATCATCGCGATCGGCATCGGCATCCCGCTGGGCTACCTGGCCGCCCGCCGTCGCGGCCGTTTTCTGGACCACGCGTCAGTGGGCGGTTCGCTGATCGGCATCTGCATCCCGGTCTTCTTCCTGGGCTACGTGCTCAAGGCGATCTTCTCGGAGAACCTGCACTGGTTCCCGTCCAGCGGCCGGCAGGACCCGACGCTCGAGGCGACCCGGGTCACCAACTTCTTCGTCCTCGACGGGTTGATGACCCGTGAGTGGGACGCCGCCGCCGACGCCCTCTGGCATCTGGTGTTGCCCAGCATCGCGCTGGCGAGCATCCCGCTGGCGATCATCGTCCGGATCACCCGGGCGAGCGTGCTGGAGGTGCTCAACGAGGACTTCGTGCGGACCGCCGAGGCGAAGGGCCTGACCGAGCAGACGGTTCGTCGCCGGCACGTCCTGCGCAACGCCATGCTGCCGGTCGCCACCTCGATCGGTCTGCTCGCGGGCGGCCTGCTCTCCGGCGCGGTGCTGACCGAGACCGTCTTCGCCTTCAGCGGCATCGGAGCGTTCGTCGCCGAGGCCATCGGCCAACGCGACTATCCGGTGCTGATGGGCTTCATCCTGATCATCGCGGTGGTGTACGTGCTGGTGAACCTCCTGGTCGATCTCTCCTACAGCTTCATCGACCCGAGGGTGAGGGTGCGATGACACTCAGCCCAGGCAAGAAGAAGGAAAAGATCGACCGGCTCTCCGAGCTGGCCGCCCGTGACGACGAGCGGGGCGTCAGCCTCTGGCAGGAGGCGTTCCGTCGGCTGCGCACCAACCCTGCCGCGATCGTCGGCGCGGTCATCCTGGCGATCTTCGTGCTGGTCGCGGTGGTCGGCCCGTTCCTCGTGCCGTACGCGGCGACGGACACGATCGGCATCCGGGAGGGGCTGATCAAGCCGGGTGTCATCCCCGGCCCGAACGGCGACCACTGGTTCGGCTACGACCACCAGGGCCGGGACGAGTTCAGCCGGATGATCGTGGGCGCCCGCCAGACCCTGCTGGTCGGCGTGGTCTCCACCCTGATCGGTCTGGCAATCGGCGCGCTGATCGGTGGCATCTCCGGTGCCGCGGCCGGCCTCGGTGGCCGGTGGGGGCGGTGGATCGACACCACCCTCATGCGCTTCATCGACATGCTGCTGGCCATGCCGAGCCTGCTGCTGGCGGTGAGCATCGCCGCCCTGCTCGGGGCCAGCCTGACCACTGTGATGATCGCGGTCGGCGTGGTCTCGGTGCCGGTGTTCGCCCGGCTGCTGCGCGGCTCGATGATCTCCCAGGCCAACAGCGACTACGTGCTGGCGGCGACCTCGCTCGGCGTCAAGAAGTCGAAGATCGCCCTGACCCACGTGGTGCCGAACTCCCTCGCCCCGGTGATCGTGCAGGCCACGCTGACCCTGGCCACCGCGATCATCGAGGCCGCGGCGCTCTCCTTCCTCGGCCTCGGCAACCCGGACACCGCCGTACCGGAGTGGGGGGTCATGCTCGCCGACGCGCAGCAGTACCTCGGCATCCGGCCGTCACTGGCGATCTACCCGGCCGTCGCGATCATCATCACCGCGCTCGGCTTCACCCTGCTGGGTGAGGCGATGCGTGAGGCCCTCGACCCGAAGCTGCGGAAGTAGGCCCGGCAATGGCACTGCTCGAAGTTGAAGATCTCTCCGTCACGTTCGCCCGCCGCGGTCAGCGGGCCGTGCACGCGGTCGACGGGGTGTCCTTCTCGGTCGACGCCGGTGAGGTGGTCGGCCTGGTCGGCGAGTCCGGCTGCGGCAAGAGCGTCACCTCGCTCGCGATCATGGGCCTGTTGCCCAAGCAGCCCGGCCTGCGGGTCGGCGGCAAGGCCGTCTTCGACGGCACTGACCTGCTCCAGCTCGACGACCGGTCGCGGCGGGACATCCGGGGTCGGGACATCGCCATGATCTTCCAGGACCCGCTCTCCTCGTTGAACCCGGTGATCCCCATCGGGTTGCAGGTGACCGAAGTGCTCACCCGGCACCGGGGGATGAAGGGCGAGACCGCGGCGAAGGAAGCGGCGGCACTGCTGGACCGGGTCGGCATCCCCGACCCGAAGCGGCGGCTCAAGGAGTACCCGCACCAGCTCTCCGGTGGCATGCGCCAGCGGGCGCTCATCGCGATGGCGGTGGCCTGCCAGCCTCGGCTGCTGATCGCCGACGAGCCGACCACCGCGTTGGACGTCACCATCCAGGCCCAGATCCTGGAACTGCTCAAGGAACTGGTCCGGGACTCCGGCACCGCGCTACTGATGATCACGCACGATCTGGGCGTGGTGGCCGGCATGTGCGACACCGTCAACGTGCTCTACGGCGGCCGGGTGGTGGAGACGGCCCGCCGTCGTCCGCTGTTCCGCCAGCCGCGTCACCCGTACACAGTGGGTCTGCTCGGCTCGGTGCCGCGCCTGGACGCCGGGCGGGGCGAGAAGCTCAACCCGATTCCCGGTTCGGTCCGCGACCTGCTGCCGTGGCCGGACGGGTGCGCCTTCGCCCCGCGCTGCGCCCGCCGGATCGACGAGTGTGTGGGTGAGCCGCCGGAGCTGGTGCACGCGCACGACGGACGGAGCTACCGGTGCGTCAACCCGGAGCCGCTGCCGGGCCTGGTGCCCACCCCGCGCGAGGAGGAAGCGTGAGCGAGCGTAGCGAGCGAACCATCAGGCACAGCAGCGTGGCGTCTCACGCCGGCGCGGAGCGAAGCGGAGTGCTGGCGTGAGTGACGACGACATCCTCGTCGAGGTGCGCGACCTGAAGGTGCACTTCCCGATCAAGCGGGGGGTGCTCTTCGACCGGGTGGTCGGCCAGGTGAAGGCCGTCGACGGGGTCGACCTGAGCATCGCGCGCGGCAAGACGTACGGCCTGGTGGGTGAGTCCGGCTGCGGCAAGTCCACGTTGGGCAGGGCGCTGCTCCAGCTCACCCCGCCGACCGCCGGTGAGGTCAGCTTCGACGGCGTCGAGCTGACGACGCTGCCGTCCGGCAAGCTGCGCAGCATGCGTCGCCGGATGCAGATGATCTTCCAGGATCCGATGTCCAGCCTCGACCCCCGGCAGAACGTCGAGTCGATCCTGACCGAGGGCCTCCAGACCCACGGGATCGGCACCGACCGCACCGACCGTCGACGGATCATCGGCGAGACCCTGGACGCGGTCGGGCTGCCGCGCTGGGCGCTCTCCCGCTACCCGCACGAGTTCTCCGGTGGGCAGCGGCAGCGCATCGGCATCGCCCGCGCGCTGGTGCTCGGGCCGGAGCTGATCGTCGCCGACGAGCCGGTCTCGGCGCTCGACGTGTCGATCCAGGCCCAGGTGGTCAACCTGCTGGACGAACTCCAGGACAGCCTGGGGCTCACCTACCTGGTGATCGCGCACGACCTCGCTGTGGTCCGGCACATCTCCGACACGGTCGGCGTGATGTATCTGGGCGCACTGGTGGAGGAGGCGCCGAGCGACCGGCTCTACACCGAGCCGCTGCACCCGTACACCCGGGCGCTGATGTCGGCGGTGCCGGTGCCGGACCCGGACGTGGAGGACCGCCGGGAGCGGATCCTGCTCGCCGGTGACCTGCCGTCGCCGGCCAACCCGCCGACCGGCTGCCGCTTCCACACCCGCTGCCCGTGGGCGCAGCCCACCCGCTGCGCCGACGAGCGACCGGTGCTGCGGGACATCGGCGCCAGCCGGGTGGCCTGCCACTTCGCGGAGCAGATCGCCAGCGGCGAACTGCGCCCGCACGGGGTCAGCGCGCAGATCGTCCGGCCCGAGGGCGAGGGGGACGCGCCGAGCGTTGTGTCCGCGCCCACCGAGCCCGGCTCGTACGTCTGAGACTGGACGCGGTGCCGGCGGTCGTCAGCCCTCGGGGCGGTTCAGCAGCCCCACCGCGACGCCGTGCACCGCGTCCAGCCCGGCCGGGTCGGCCAGCGTGACCGACGTGCCGGTCACCGCGTACCACTCGTCCGCGTCCTTGTACTGCACCCGCACTGTGACCTTGCCGTCCGCGTACTCGGTGCGCAGGGTCAGGTCCCCGGTGACGACGCCGACCTCGTCGGTCATCACGCCGCCGGGGCCGGGCACGATGTCGGTGGTGCGGCTCTGCGGGCCGGCCGCCCCGCTCGAATCCGCGACCATGCCGGCACCCGGCACGGCGGCGGGAGTCTCGGCGGTGCCGTCCGCGGTCATGCCGGCGGCGGACGGGCCGCTCTCCTCGGCGGTGGTCACCAATCGCTCCCCACTCAACAGCCCTCCAACATGTCGGTCAGGGCGGCCTTCTCGGCGCTGGTCACCGTCAGCTTCCAGTAGTGCTTGACCGTCACCCAGTCCTGGGCGTATTTGCACCAGTAAGACCGGTCTGCCGGTTTCCACTGCGACGGGTCCTGGTCACCCTTTGCCCGGTTGGACGAGGCGGAAACCGCGAAAAGCTGCGGACGGGTGGTGTCGTTGGCGAAATCGCCGCGCTTCGCGTTGTCCCACTCGTCGGCACCCGAGCGCCACGCGTTGGCCAACGGCACCATGTGGTCGATGTCCACGTCGGAGGGATCCGAGAAGCTGCGACCGTCGTACACGCTCTCCCAGCGCCCACCGACCACGTTGCAGCCGGAGAGCTTCACGTCCTTGCCGTCGCGCTGGAGGATGCTGTCCCGGATATCGCAGTTCTTGCCGGTGTCCCGCCAATGCGGGAAACGCTCCCGGCTGTAGCCCTTCATCGAGCCGGCGGTGGCGACGGTCAGCTGACTCAGCTGCTCAGCGGCGTTGCCGCCGTCGCTCGACGGCGGTGTGGTCGGTTCATCCTGCGGGACGCAACCGGCCACGCCGAGCGCCAGCGCCGCGGTGAGCACGGCCACCGCCGCTCGCGGTCCTGATCTGGTACGCACAGACGACACCTCTCCAGCTTGGGGGCTCCCGGCGATTGCGCACAGTACCCGGGCACGGTTTCGGCGTTTCGTGGCGTCTCCCACATGATGCAAGGCAGATTGGTGGGATGACCGCACCCGTACCGGCGACGGCCCTCCGGATGGGCACCACCGCCGGCCGGGGCACGCTGCTCGCCGCCGTACTCGCCTCTGGAATGGTCTTCCTCGACAGCACCGTCGTCAACGTGGCGCTGCCGAAACTTGGGCAGGACCTCGGCGCGAACGTGGCCGATCTCCAGTGGACCATCAACGGCTACCTGCTGATGCTGGCGGCGTTCGTGCTGCTCGGCGGCGCGCTGGGCGACCGCTTCGGCCGGCGACGCATATTCCTCATCGGCGTGGTCTGGTTCACCGCCGCCTCCGTGCTCTGCGGGCTGGCCCAGGACACCGGCATGCTGATCGCCGCCCGGTTCCTCCAGGGCGCCGGGGGCGCGCTGCTCACGCCCGGGTCGCTGTCGGTGCTCCAGGCGAGCTTCCATCCCGACGACCGGGGCCGGGCGATCGGTGCCTGGGCCGGGCTGTCCGGGGTCTCCACCGCGCTGGGGCCGTTCATCGGGGGCTGGCTGATCGACGCGCTCTCCTGGCGCTGGATCTTCTTCCTCAACCTGCCGATAGCCGTTCTCGTGCTGCTGGCCGCCCTGCGCTGGGTGCCGGAGAGCCGGGACGAGAGCGCCTCCCGCACCGAGGAGCGGGGTCGGACCCGACGACGGTTCGACGTCGCCGGAGCCCTGCTCGGAGCGCTCGCGCTCGCCGGCGTCACCTACGCCCTGATCGACGCGCCGGCCCGCGGGTTCGACTCCGCCGAGGTGCTGATCGCCGCCCTGGTCGGGGTGCTCTCCGCAGTGGCCTTCGTCCTGCTGGAACGGCGACGTGGCGACACCGCCATGCTGCCCACCGGCCTGTTCAGCAGCCGACTCTTCTCGGTGTTGAACATCTTCACCGTTGTCGTCTACGCGGCGCTCGGCGGCTTCACCTTCTTCTTCGCCGTCTACCTGCAGAACGTGGTCGGCTGGTCGGCCTTCCGCACCGGCATCGCGTTGCTGCCGATGACCCTGCTGCTGCTGGTCGGCTCCGCGCGCGCCGGTGCGCTGTCCGCCCGGATCGGCCCACGGCTGCCGCTGGCCATCGGACCGGTGGTCGCCGCAGTCGGCCTGCTGCTGTTGCGCGGCGTGGGACCGGGCGCGTCGTACTGGCGGGACGTGCTGCCCGGGGTGCTGCTCTTCGGCATCGGGCTGACCCTGGTGGTGGCACCGCTCACCGCGTCGGTGCTGGCCGCCGTGCAGGACCGGTTCTCCGGGGTGGCCAGCGGGTTCAACAACGCCGCGTCCCGCGCCGGCGGCCTGCTCGCGGTGGCGGCGCTGCCGCTGCTGGTCGGGCTCTCCGGCGGCGGGTACGAGCAGAAGGCCGAGCTGACCGACGCGTTCCGGGGCGCGATGGAGTGGTGTGCGGGGCTGCTCGTGGCCGGCGCGCTGCTGGCCCTCGTGCTGGTCCACCGACCGCCCCGGAAAGCCCCGCCGTCCCAGCCCTGCCACTCACTGCCCGCCGCGACACCCCCGAAGTAGGAAGCCACTTCGGGGGTGTCGCGCGCAGGTCAGCGGCGGGCGCGGTTGACGGCGCTGGTGACCGCCTTGATCGACGCTGTGACGATGTTGGCGTCGGTGCCGACACCCCAGACCGTCCTGCCGTCCACCTCACACTCCACGTACGCGGCGGCCTGCGCGTCACCACCCGAGGAGAGCGCGTGCTCGTGGTAGTCGAGCACCCGTACGCCCACCCCGACCGACTGGAGCGCGTTCACGTACGCGTCGATCGGGCCGTTGCCGACAGCGGCGAGCGAGCGCTGCTCGCCGCCCACACCGACCTGGGCCTCGATCTCGACCTTGCCGTCCACCGTGCCGATCGTGTAGCCGGCCAGCCGGACCGCCGGGTCGGGCTGGTGGTCGAGCAGGTAGTGCGTCGCGAAGATCTCCCACATGGCGGCCGGGTCGACCTCGCCGCCGTCGTGGTCGGTGACCTGCTGCACCACCCCGGAGAACTCGATCTGGAGCCGGCGCGGCAGGTCCAGTTGGTGCTCGCTCTTCATGATGTACGCGACGCCGCCCTTGCCGGACTGCGAGTTGACCCGGATGACCGCCTCGTAGGTGCGGCCCAGGTCCTTCGGGTCGATTGGCAGGTACGGCACCGCCCAGGTGTGCTCGTCCACCGGCACGCCGGCCGCCTTCGCGTCGGCGGCGAGGGCGTCGAAGCCCTTCTTGATCGCGTCCTGGTGGGAACCGGAGAAGGCGGTGTAGACCAGGTCGCCCGCGTACGGGTGGCGCTCGTGCACCGGCAGTTGGTTGCAGTATTCGACCGCTCGCCGGACCTCGTCGATGTTCGAGAAGTCGATCATCGGGTCGATGCCCTGGGAGAAGATGTTGAGCCCCAGGGTCACCAGGTCGACGTTGCCGGTGCGCTCACCGTTGCCGAACAGGCAGCCCTCGATGCGGTCCGCGCCGGCGAGCAGGCCCAGCTCGGCGGCGGCCACACCGGTGCCCCGGTCGTTGTGCGGGTGCAGGCTCAACACCACGCTGTCCCGGCGCGGCAGGTGCCTGTGCATCCACTCGATCGAGTCGGCGTACACGTTGGGGGTGGCCATCTCGACTGTGGCCGGCAGGTTGATGATCAGCGGTCGGTCCGGGGTCGGGTCGATCACGTCGATCACCCGGGAGCAGACCTCCAGCGCGTACTCCAGCTCGGTGCCCGTGTACGACTCCGGCGAGTACTCGTAGAAGATCTCCGTGTCCGGGGTGTGGATCTCGGCGTACTTCTGGCAGAGCCGCGCCCCGGTGGTGGCGATGTCGGCGATGCCGTCCCTGTCCAGGCCGAAGACCACCCGCCGCTGGAGGGTGGAGGTCGAGTTGTAGAAGTGCACGATGGCCCGCTTCGCGCCGCGCAGCGACTCGAACGTCCGGTCGATCAGGTGCTCCCGGCACTGCGTGAGCACCTGGATGGTGACGTCGTCCGGGATCATGTCGTCTTCGATGAGCTGCCGGACGAAGTCGAAGTCGGTCTGGCTCGCCGACGGGAAACCGACCTCGATCTCCTTGTAGCCCATCTGGACCAGTAGCTGGAACATCCGGCGCTTGCGCTCGGGCGACATCGGGTCGATCAGTGCCTGGTTGCCGTCGCGGAGATCCACGGCGCACCAGCGGGGGGCGGCCTCGACGGTGCGGGTGGGCCAGGTGCGGTCCGGGAGTTCGACCCGGAACTGCTCCCCGTACGGCTGGTAGCGGTGGTACGGCATCCGGCTCGGGCGTTGCCGGGCGATCGGATCGGTTTCAGCGTCGGTGACAGGTTGAGCCATCTCGGAGTGCTCCCTGGAACATGTGGCGTCAGCAGATCGGAAGGTGTCGGCGAGATGCCGGGCGACGGTGCGCGGCGGTGCCGAGAGGAAAATCGGATGTGCTGGACGGCGCGATGCAACTCCGCGACGAGGTGCCGGCCGGTCAGGCCTCGTCGCGGCGGCTAAGGAGGAGCAGCGCCTGCCACATGACCAAGTCACCCTACGTGATGGAACGGTGGGTGGAAAGACAGGTCCGGACTATGGGACCGGGGTCATGGCCGGCGCCGCGGCCTCGGCACCCAGGCGCGGCGTGCGCCCGGCCCAGGCCACCGCAGGCACGATCGCCAGCCCGACCAGCACGAAGATCGCTGCCGTCGGTAACCAACCCCACCCGCCGGTGGTCACCCCGAGCGCGGTCAGTCCGGCCGGCGCGATCAGGTACTGCACCTGCACGCCGAGTTCGAGCGCCCCCACGTACGCGCCGCGCTGGTTGGCCGGTGGCAGGGTGGCGGTGAGCCCCCAGGTGCCGGCCGACTCGATCAGCTCGGCCAGGATGAGTACCGTCGCCGCGACCACCAGCACCACGATGGTGAGCCAGCCCCGGGTGAACCCGGAGATCGGCAGGGCCAGACAGAACAGGGCGATCAGCAGTCCACCCCGACGGGAGGCCCGGGCCGCGCCCGCCGCGCTGTCCGCGCCCCGGCTCACGCGTACCTGGAGCAGCACGACCAGGACCGTGTTGAGCAGCACCAGAGCGGCGATGACCGTCTTCGGGGCGTCGGTGTGGGTGAGGATCCAGAGCGGCATGACCGTCAGGTAGAGCGCCTGGTGTGCGGTGAGCAGCCCGGAGAGCAGGGACACCGTCATGAACGGGCGGTCCCGCAGCACGGCGAGCCGACTCATCGGCTCCACCGGCCTCCGCACCTGCGGCAGTCGAGGCAGTCGGCGCACGAAGAGGGCCGTCACCAGGAAGACCGTCGAGATGAACCAGACCATCCCCCGGTACGCCTCGATCGTGTCCACTGCCAGCACCAGGCCGCTGATCACCGCGCCGAGCCCGAAGCCGACGTTCAGCGACGAGCGCTGGTACGCCATCGCCGTGACCCGTTCGGCCGGCGCGAGCGCGTTGATCGAGTAGACCTGCCGGGCCACGCCGACAGCGGCGTCCACGGCTGCCAGCGCCACCACCACGGCGAGGAACCCCGCGAAGCCGCCCACGAAGGGGTAGGTCGCGAACAGCGCCGCGTTCAGCACCAGCCCCACCACCCAGACCCGCTGCGGTCCGTACCGGTCGGTGAGCCCACCCAGCGACACCGTGCCCAGCAGCGTCACCCCCGCCGCGACGGAGAGCCCCAACCCCACCTGGGCGGCGCTGAGCCCGAGCGCCCGGGTGAAGAAGACGGCGCTGCCGGCGTGGAACAGGCCGCTGCCGACGGCGTAGACCATGGCCTGCACGGCCAGGGCGCGGGTCAGCCCGGCCGGCGGTACGACGTCTCGAACGGCGGTACGGATGGTTTCTCTGGTCCCCATGTTGGGGGAGTGAATCGGGTCCCCATGACCTCGGTCGAATCTTTTAGGCTGGACCGAATCCTGCTCCTGGGGGGCGTGTGTCCGAGTTGCGGTTCAGCCTGGCCGACGTGGCGGGAGTGCGGCTCGCCGTGTCACCGGTCAACGAGACGGTCATGAGCATGTGGGCGCTGGCCAACCCGGTCCGCTACGCGGTGCACCTGCCCTGGATCGACCGGGCCCGGGTGACGTTGCATCGTCCCGAAGTGGCCGACCGGGTCCGGCCTCTGGTGGGGTTGGTCGTGCCGGGTCGCTGGCTGCCCGACTTCCTCACCCCGGCGGCCCGACCGAACGTGGAGATGGCCGAGCAGCTCGACCAGATCGCCGCGACGCCGCCGGCCGTGGTGGTCCAGGACCTGCTGGCGACCACCTGGCAGAAGCCGCTGAGCCCGTTCGGGCGGGCGCTGCTCGCCGACCCCGGCGGGCTGCTGCCGCAGGTCGTCGACGCGGTGCGGGTCTGGTACGACGAGGCGATAGCCCCGGACTGGCCGCGGATGCGGGCGCTGCTCGACGCCGACGTGGCGTATCGGGCCGCCCAGCTCGCCGAGAGCGGCGCCGGCCGGTTCTTCGAGCACCTCCACCCGAGCCTGCGGTGGCACGGCGACCGGGTGATCAGCGACGACACGTTCGAGCGGGACTTCGACCTCCGTGGTCGTGGGCTGGCGCTGAACCCGACGGTGTTCACCGAGCAGCACGTGCTGTGGAACCTGCTTGAGGATTCGCTGCCGGCCGGCGCGTACCCGGTCCGTGCCGTCGGGACGCTCTGGGAGGCGACCGCGTCGCCGCCCGGCGACCCACTGGCACGGGTGATCGGGCCGGGCCGGACCACGCTGCTGTACCTGCTCGAGACGGCGCTGACCACCACCGACCTGGCCCGACTCACCGGGATGTCCGCCGGAAACGTCTCCCAGCACCTGGCCGCGTTGCACGGCGCCGGCCTGGTGTCCCGGTTCCGCGAGGGCCGGCACGTGCGCTATCGCAACACCGATGCCGCGGCGGTCCTTCTCCGGGCCAGCCGGGGCGAGTGAGCCCGGCGACCGATCACCGCAGCAGCAGCTCGGCGACCGGATGGCGGTGCCGCAGGCCGGTCTCCCGGGCGTGCAGGTCGGCCGGGAGGTCGAACGGGTTGCCGAGTCGTCCGACGGCGGCGACCACCAACGGGCGGACGTCGCCGGGCAGGTCGAGTTCGGTGGCGAGGCCGGCCCGGTCGAACCGGGTGAGCTGGTGTACGTGCAGGCCGAGCGCTGTGGCCTGCACCGTCAGGTGGGCGATCGCCTGCCCCAGGTCGTACGCCGCCTGCTCGGTGTTCAGGCCGGTGTGTGCGCCGACCACCAGGGTCGCGGCGTGCCGGATCCAGATCTGGTCGTCGACCGGGAGGTTGATCAGGATCCGTTTCCAGGTCTCGTCGTCGCGGTGGCCGAGGGCGAACCGCCAGGGCTGCCCGTTCTCCGCCGACGGGGCCCAGCGCGCGGCCTCAAGCAGCGAGGCGGACTCCTCCGGGGTCAGCTCGGCGCCCGGGTCGAAGGCTCGTGGACTCCAGCGGTAGGCGAGCAGCGGGGTGAGATCGGCCATACACCGGATCGTCCTGTATGGGTGATTCGCCCCTCAGGATGGGGTGGCCGAATGTGGGCAAGAGCACCCGTAACGGGACGAAGATCAGGGCGTTCCCGCGCCCGGGCTCTCCGACGGGTCCGGGGTCGGCGGCGCAGCGGTGTCGAGCGGCTCCCGGTCGATCACCACCGGGCCGGCCAGCTGCACGGTGGCCGGTGCCGGGCCGGGTGCGGCGGCCAGCCTCAGCGTCCCGGCCCCGGTCTGGACGCCGGTGGGTGTGCCGTCCTGGTCGTAGCAGTAGATGCCCACATCCAGCGGGGCGTTCAGCGACGCCGAGGTGGAATCCACCGAGTAGCAGGTGCCGGTGAGGCCGTCGGGCGTCCTGGCCGGGGCGACGGCCAGAGGCGCGCGTCGGTCGGTGAGCACGTCCAGCCAGTCGGTGAGCAGGTGCTGGACCCGGGGGTCCGAACGGCGTGGAACCGCGTCGTCGCGATCACCCAGGCGTACGCAACTCGCCGACTCGGCCCGACCGGCCGACGGCAGGGCGCACTGGAACAGCCCGTCGGCCGTGCTGGCCATCGAGACGTCGGCGGTGCCACCCAGGGCGCCCCCCGGCACGTCGACCCGCCAGCTGCCGTCGTTCGCGCTGGTGAACACGATGGTGCGATCCGATTGACCCGTCTGGCTGTAGACGTACTGGGCCACCAGGTGACGGTCCTGAGCCGCCGCGGCCAGCGCGGCCAGCTCGTCCCGCGCGGCGTCCACCTCGACCGGCCCCGGGTCGACTGGCGGCGGAGTCGGAGGCTGCTCGCTGGTGCAGGCGACCAGGAGGGCTGGCAGGGCGAGGACGAGCGGCCCGATCACGCGGCCGGCCGAGCGGATGAGGACGGGCACCGGCCCATTCTGGTGGGTGCGGGCGGTTGGCGGGTGCCGGCGCGTACCTGGCTCGTCCCGGCGTGTCGGGCGGGGCGTCCCGGCGCACCCGTCCGACCTGGTGGGACCGCCCCGGCCGGTCCCGGCCGGGCCGGATGGTGGGATCACCTGACCCGGCTTCGTTATCCGCCGGATACCCTCATGAGGTCTGACACGCGCCGCCGGCCCCGGTTCCGGCGGCGTCGGCACGCTCAGGGTCGCTGGGAGGGAGTGCACCGTCGTGGCACTCGTGGTGCAGAAGTACGGCGGGTCCTCCGTCGCCAACGCCGAGCGGATCAAGCGGGTGGCCGAGCGCATCGTCGCCGCCCGCAAGGCCGGCGACGACGTGGTGGTGGTGGTCTCCGCGATGGGTGACACCACCGACGAGCTGCTCGACCTGGCCAACCAGGTCAGCCCGCTGCCGCCGGGCCGCGAACTGGACATGCTGCTCACCGCCGGGGAGCGGATCTCCATGGCCCTGCTGGCCATGGCCATCCACAACCTGGGGTACGAAGCCCGCTCGTTCACCGGTTCGCAGGCCGGCGTGATCACCACCTCGGTGCACGGCCGCGCCCGGATCATCGACGTCACCCCCGGGCGGCTCAAGGGAGCGCTCGACGAGGGTTCGGTGGTCATCGTGGCCGGCTTCCAGGGCGTCTCGCAGGACACCAAGGACGTCACCACGCTGGGTCGCGGTGGTTCGGACACCACCGCCGTGGCGCTCGCCGCCGCCCTGCACGCCGACGTCTGCGAGATCTACACCGACGTGGACGGCATCTTCACCGCCGACCCGCGGATCGTGCCCAACGCCCGCCACATCCAGCACATCACCTACGAGGAGATGTTGGAGCTGGCCGCGTGCGGCGCGAAGGTGCTGCACCTGCGTAGCGTGGAGTACGCCCGGCGGGCGGGGTTGCCGATCCACGTCCGTTCGTCATACTCGACCAACACCGGCACGATGGTCACCGGATCGATGGAGGACCTTTCCGTGGAGCAGGCACTGATCACCGGGGTCGCGCACGACCGCAGCGAGGCCAAGATCACGATCGTCGGGGTGCCCGACGAGCCGGGTGCCGCCGCGCGGATCTTCGACACCGTCGCCGGCGCCGAGATCAACATCGACATGATCGTGCAGAACGTCTCCACCGAGGGCACCGGCCGGACGGACATCTCGTTCACCCTGCCCAAGGCCGACGGCCCCACCGCGATGGCCGCGCTCAGCAAGATCCAGGAGCCGGTCAAGTTCAAGGGCCTGCTCTACGACGACCACGTCGGCAAGGTCTCGCTGATCGGCGCGGGCATGCGCTCGCACCCCGGGGTGGCGGCCGGCTTCTTCGCCGCCCTCGGCGCGGCCGGGGTCAACATCGAGATGATCTCCACCTCCGAGATCCGGGTCTCCGTGGTCTGCCGGGACACCGACCTCGACGCCGCCGTCCGCGCCATCCACGACGCGTTCGAGCTGGGCGGCGACACCGAAGCCGTGGTCTACGCGGGGACGGGTAGGTAGCGCCGATGACGGCGCTGCCCACCCTCGCCGTGGTCGGAGCGACAGGTGCCGTCGGCACGGTGATGTGTGAGCTGCTTACCGGCCGACGCAACGTCTGGGGCGAGATCCGGCTGCTCGCCTCCGAGCGCTCCGTCGGCCGCCGGGTGCGCTGCCGGGGCGAGGAACTCGTCGTCCAGGCGCTGACCCCCGAGGCGTTCGACGGGGTCCAGGTGGCCATGTTCGACGTGCCCGACGAGGTCTCCGCCGAGTGGGCGCCGATCGCCGTCGCCCGCGGCGCGATCGCTGTCGACAACTCCGGCGCGTTCCGGATGGACCGCGACGTCCCGCTGGTCGTTCCGGAGATCAACCCCGAGCAGGTCCGCAACCGGCCCCGGGGCATCATCGCCAACGCCAACTGCACCACCCTCGCGATGATCGTCGCCGTCGCGCCGCTGCACCGCGAGTACGGCCTCCGAGAGCTGGTGCTCGCCTCCTACCAGGCGGTCTCCGGAGCCGGTCAGTCCGGCGTCGACATCCTGCACGACCAACTCACCAAGGTCGCCGGCGACCGGGCGCTCGGCTCGCGCACCGGCGACGTACGCCAGGCGGTCGGCGACGACCTGGGCCCGTTCCCGGCACCCATGGCGCTCAACGTGGTCCCGTGGGCCGGCTCCCCGGCGGACAGCGGCTGGTCTTCGGAAGAGATGAAGATCCGCAACGAGTCGCGGAAGATCCTCGGCCTCCCCGACCTCAAGGTCTCCGCCACCTGCGTCCGGGTGCCGGTGGTCACCGCCCACTCGGTAGCGGTGCACGCGGTCTTCGCCACCGAGGTCGACGCCGAGGGTGCTCGCGAGGCACTGCGCAACGCACCGGGGGTGATCCTGGTCGACGACCCCGCGGCCGGCGAGTTCCCGATGCCGATCGACGCCGTCGGCACCGACCCGTCCTGGGTCGGCCGGATCCGCCGTGCCCTGGACGACCCCCGCGCCCTCGACTTCTTCGTCACCGGCGACAACCTCCGCAAGGGTGCTGCCCTCAACACGGCCCAGATCGCCGAACTCCTGGCCAAAGAACTCCGCACCCCCTAACCCCCGCTGCCTCCCCGCGCCGGTCCAGCGCGGCGTCTCCCTGCGCCGGTCCTGCGCCGCCCGCCCCTGCGCCGCCCCTGCGCGCGGCGCGGTTGCCCCCTACCGCGGCCCTGCCCCCTGACCCGCGTCGATCATGGACTTGTGGTGGGGGGCGTTCACCCCTTCCGGGGCTAAAGCGCCCACCCCAAGTCCATGATCGATCTGGCCTTGAGGCTCGGGGCGCCCTCCGCTGCGGCGATCTTGCAGTTTCTGTGGCGGCATAAAGGATTAGAGCGACAAAACGACAACCGGAAGTGCAAGATCGCCCGGGGCGTGGGGCGTGGGGCGTGGGGCGTGGGGCGTGGGGCGTGGGGCGTGGGGCGTGGGGTGTGGGGTGTGGGGTGTGGGGCGTGGGTTAGGCGGCGGAGAGGAGGACGCCGTCTCGGCCTTGGCGTTTGACCGCGTAGAGGGCCTGATCGGCTCGCTTCAAGGTGCGGTCGGGGGTTTCGCCGGGGCGGGGTAGTGCGACGCCCACGCTGATCGTGCGGCCGATGCGGCGGGCCGCCTCGGTGAGCCGTTCGGCGATCCGGACCGCCTCCTCCGGGCGGCTCACCTCGATCACCGCGACGAACTCGTCGCCGCCGATCCGGTACAACTCGTCGCCGTGCCGCAGCGCCCCCTCCAGCGCCCGGGCCAACCCGACCAGCACCCGGTCACCGGCCTGGTGGCCGTACGTGTCGTTCACGGTCTTGAAGCCGTCCACGTCGATCGCCAGCAGGGCCGTACGGCCGGGGGTGGCCGCAGCGATCCGCTGCCCGAACGGGCCGGTGTGCTGCAACCCGGTCAGCGGGTCGCTGCTTGCCTGCTCCCGCAGCCGGGACAGCGTGCGCAGCCGGTCCACGCTCGTCCAGGCCTGCCCGGCGAGCAACTCCATCAGGCTGACCGTGGTCGGGTCCGGGCGCAGTGCGCGTTCGTCGGCGACCAGCAGCACCCCACCGGCGTCCGTGGGCCCGACCGGCACGGCGACCAGTGTGCGTACCCCCGCCCGGGTCAGCGGGCGGTAGTCCTCGGTCGGCGGATGCCCGGCCTCGCCCAGCGTGTACCCGGCGCCGTACCGGTGCGCCCGCTCGACCATCCGGTCAAGGGCGGCAGGACCCGCCGCGGCCAGCTCGGCGCGGATCCGGGTCTCCAGGTCGCTCGGCGTCGCCGGGGACGGGCCGAGCTGGCCGCCGATCAGCAGCAGTGCGGTGGAGAGCGTGGAGACCTCCCGGGCGGCGCGGGCCGCCGCCCCCATCACCTCTCCCTCGGTCGGGGCGGAGGAGAGCGCGGACGCGTGCCGGAGCAGCTTCTCGCTGCGGCTCTCCACCGGTGGGCCACCGAGGGCGGCGATCCGCGCACCGAGCCCGTCGGCCAGCCGCTGCGCGGTCTCCCGCCACGGCTCCAGGTCCGTCGGCTCGCTCCACTGAAGGTCGAGTACGCCGATCGCCCGGCCCGTCGGGTCCAGCACCGGTACGCACAGTTCGGCGGTCACGTCCGGGCGTACCGGCAGGTAGTCCGGGTCGACCGTGACGTCCGGGACGACGGCAGGAGCGCCGGTCGCGTACACCCGGCCGACGATGCCGGTCCGTGCCGGGACCGTGGCGAAGACCTGCCAGGCCCCGGTCGCCGCGACGCAGCGCAGGCGGTCGTGGGCCGCGAGGAGTACGGAGATGGTCGCCGGGGTGTGGCGGGACAGTGCGGTGACCGTCCACCGACACGCCTCGGGTGTGCTCGACGCCATCGGCAGGCGGACGGTGACGTCACGGATGACTCGCTGATGATCCACTCGCACGTCGTTCCAGGTAGGGGAGGGGTCCGGCTGACGCCGAACCGCTCGATCAAGCGTACTCACGGTGGCGGGTCAGCGACCTTCGTACACACGTGCTATCCACAGGCTGTGGACGCGGCCTGTGGACGCCTGCCCCCGGGATGGCGCGCCCGGCGATAGCCTGAAGCACCCCGGCGTCGAGGAGGCGAGCCCGTGCTCATCGCCCAGCTCAGTGACCCGCACCTGACCACCGGCCTGCTCGCCGCGGAACCCGCCGCCGGGTTGCACCGGGCGCTCGGTCGGGTGCTGGCGTTGCGGCCCCGCCCGGACTGTGTGGTGATCACCGGCGACCTGGCCGACCACGGGAAGCCCGAGGAGTACGCGGCGCTGCGCGAGGTGATCGGCGCTTTCCCGCTGCCGGTGCACCTGGCCACCGGTAACCATGACGACCGGGAGTCGCTGCTCGACGCGTTCGGGGGCACGCCGTGGCTCGGCGGCGGCTTCTCGGCCTACTACCACGTCGACCACGAAGCGGTGTCGGTCGTGGTGCTCGACTCGCTCGTCCCCGGCAGTGACGGCGGCCAACTCGGCGAGGAGCAGCTCGGCTGGCTCGACGGGGTGCTGGCCGGGCGGCCCGAGGTGCCCGCCGTGCTCTTCCTGCACCACCCACCGGTCGCGGTCGGCATCCCGGCGGCGGACACCATCCGGCTCGCCGACGGTGATGGCCTCGCCGAGGTCATCGGCCGGCACCGGCACGTCGTCCGGGTCGCCGCCGGCCACCTGCACCGCCCGGTCACCACGGCGTACGCGGGCACGGTCCTCACCGTGGCCCCCAGCACCTGGAAGCAGAGCACGCTCACCATGAGCGCCGACGAGCAGATCGGTTGGGTCCACGAGCCCACCGCCTTCCTGCTGCACTCGGTCGAGTCTGGCGGCTGCGTGACCCACACCGTGCAGGTCAGCCACTCCACCGGGCAGACCTGCGGCTTCTGAAGGGCTACGTCGTGCTGGCCTGGTACGTCTCGTACGGCTCGAACATGCACGCCGCCCGGCTGGCCTGGTACATCGGTGGCGGCTGCCCGCCCGGCGGAAAGCGGACGTACCCGGGCTGCCGCGACCGGCGCCCACCCAGCCGGTCGACGCCCGTGTCGCTGCCCGGCGGCATCTACTTCGCCGGCGAGTCCGGTGCCTGGACCGGCGGCATGGCCTTCTACGACCCGCACCTGCCGGGCGAGGCCGCGGCCCGCGCCTACCTGGTCACCCTGGAGCAGTTCACCGACATCGCGGCCCAGGAGATGTACCGCCCGCTGGGCGACACGACCGAGCTGATCCCCGCGACCGGCGCGGCCATCGACGCCGCCGTCGCCAACGGACGGGCCACGCTCGGCCCGGGGCGGTACGAGACGCTGATCTGCCCGGGTAGCCGCGACGGTGTTCCGATGCTCACCTTCACCGCCCCCGAGGGGGCGTCAGCCGTGCCGTGCCGACCTCCGGCGCCGATCTACCTCGGCATGATCGCCCGAGGGCTGCGCGAGTCGCACGGCTGGCCGGCCGAGCGGATCGCCACCTACCTGGCGGCCCGGCCGGGCGTGGCGGGCACCTGGCCAGCGGACGCCGTCACCGCAGTGGTCGACAAGGCGCTGGCCGAGGGCTGACCCGCCGGCTCGCGCCTCCGCGGCCGCTGGTCAACCGAGCAGGAACTCGCGCAGCGCGGGGGCCAGCGTCGTCGGGGGCACGTCGTGGTAACCGCCGTCGAGGCTCACGGACCGGCCGCCCGGCACGGCCTCGGCCGCCGCCCGACTGGCGTCCCGCAACCACTGTGGACTGCCGGTGCTGTCCACTGCGAGGGTCGGCGCGGTGATGGTCGCCAGCCGGTCGGCGGGGAGTCGCCCGCCGGCCGTGACGATCGCGTCGTACACCAGGGTGTGCGCGATCGCCGTCAGCCCACCCCACATCGGTTGCGACCGCATCCCGCTGATCTGCTCGGCCGGCAGCCCCACCGAGGCGCTGAGGAAGATCTCCACCGCGCCGTCCCGGTCGTCGTTGGCGATCAGCTCGATGAGCTGCGGTGTGATGTCCTTGCCGACGCCCACGTGCGGACCGACCCGGAACGGTGGCTCGAACATGACCAACCTGGTCACCGGTAGACCCTGTGCGGTGGCGAGGGCGGCCAGGACGGCCCCGGAGGAGATGCCGTAGACGGCGGCGGAACCACCCGCCGCCGCGAGCAGGGCGGCCAGGTCGTCGATCTCGCGGCCGACCTCGTACGGCGCGGTGTCACCGCTGTAGCCCCGACCGCGACGGTCATAGTTGAAGACGGTGAAATCCGGTGCCAGCGCGGCACCCAGGTCGCGGGTCGCGCCGCGATCGCTGAACGCGCCCCCGACGAGGACGACCGCCGGCCCGGCACCGGACCGCTCGAACGCGATGGGCGTGCCGTCGACCGATCGCACCTGCTCCGCCACGGGTGTCGTTCCGCTCACGATGCCGTCCCCATTCCTCGTAGGCTGCCCTGTCCTTTCTAGACCCTGGGTCCGACGTTGTCCGGCAGACCGCGTTGAACGATGATCGATAACGGCCTCGGCGTACGCGCTGCTCCGATGCGCTGCCCGGGTCGACCGGTGGGCGTCCGGATGAGAGGCTGTCGGGGCGGGGGCCATGCTCAACCACCGTCATCCGCGACCCTTTCGACGGCGTCCGTCGGCGGCCCCGGTCGACCCAGAGGCCAGGCACCGTACGCGCCGATTCTCACGAGGAGATCCATGTTCATACCCGGGATGCGTCGGGCCGCTGTCGGCCTGACCGCGCTCGCGGTGGCCGCTTTCGGCGCGGTCGCCACCAGCCCTGAGCAAGCCGACGCGCGGCCGAAGCCGGTCGACGTCACCCTGCTCGCCCTCAACGACTTCCACGGCAACCTCGAACCGCCGAGCGGATCCAGCGGCACCATCGCCGGGCAGACCGCCGGTGGCGTCGAGTTCCTGGCCACCCACCTTGCCGAGCTGCGCGCCGCAGCCAAGAAGAAGAACACCATCACCGTCGCCGCCGGCGACCTGATCGGCGCGTCCCCGCTGCTCTCGGCCGCGTTCCACGACGAGCCGACCATCGAGGCGCTGAGCATGGCCGGGCTGGACTACGCCAGCGTCGGCAACCACGAGTTCGACGAGGGAGCCGCCGAGCTCCTGCGGATCCAGAACGGCGGCTGCCACCCGGTGGACGGCTGCATCGACGGCACCCCCTACCGGGGAGCCGGCTTCCAGTACCTGTCCGCGAACGCCTTCAAGACCGCCACCGGCAAGCCGCTGATGGCGCCGTACGCGATCCACAAGGTGCAGGGCGTCAAGGTCGGCTTCATCGGCATGACCCTGGAAGGCACCCCGCAGATCGTCAGCCAGCAGGGCGTCGCCGGCCTCAGCTTCGCCGACGAGGCGGACACCGCCAACCGGTACGCGCGCGAGCTGCGCCGCAAGGGCGTACAGGCGATCGTCGTCCTGCTGCACGAGGGTGGCACCCAGGCCGCGACCGGCGGGATCAACGACTGCGTCGGCATGACCGGCCCCATCGTGGACATCACCAACCGGATGGACCCGTCGATCGACGTGGTGGTCAGCGGGCACACCCACCAGGCGTACAACTGCGACATCAACGGCAAGCTGGTCACCAGTGCCAGCTCGTTCGGTCGCCTGGTCACCGACATCGACCTGAAGATCGATCGCCGGAGCGGAGACGTGATCTCCGCCGCCGCGAACAACGTCGTGGTCACCCGCGACGTCGCCAAGGACCCGAGGCAGACCGCGCTGATCAACCGGTACAAGACAGTGCTCGGCCCGGTCGCCGGACGCCAGGTCGGCGTGACCAGCCAGGCGATCACCCGGAGCCAGGAAACCCTCTTCGGTACGAGCCTGGGCGAATCGCCACTGGGCAACCTGATCGCCGACGCGCAGCTCGCCGCCACCGACGACGAACAGAACGCCGTCGCCGCCTTCATGAACCCGGGTGGGGTCCGAGCCGACCTCGACGCCGGCCCGGTCACCTACGAGGAGGCGTTCACGGTGCAGCCGTTCGCCAACAACCTGGTGACACTGGACCTCACCGGCACGCAGCTCTACTGCGTACTGGAGCAGCAGTTCGTCACCGGTCGGACCCTGTACCCGTCGGCCACAGTGGGCTACGTGGTCGACCCGAACGGCACCACCGGTACGGTCGCCGACCCGTGCGCCGGCACCCGCGTGGTCCGGGGCAGCCTCACCCTCGGCGGCACCACCGTCGACACCGCCGCCACCTACCGGGTGACGGTGAACAACTTCCTGGCCGGCGGAGGCGACGGCTTCAGCGCCCTCACCGGCGGCACGAACCTGGTCACCGGCCAGATCGACCTGGACGCCTTCGTCGACTACCTGACCGCCCAGTCGCCGGTCTCCGCACCGACGCTGGACCGGATCCGCACCACCGCCGAGGTCCCCGCCGCCTGACGGCCGACTTTCGCGACATCGGGCCCCGGAGCACCAGCTCCGGGGCCCGACCCGTCCCAGCCCTCGCGGGGTCGCGCTTGTGCCTGTCCTTGGTCGTGCTTGCCCGCGCCGCGCTGCCCGCCCTGGCTGCCCGCGCACGCCCCCTTAGGCAAGATCGCGCTCGAACATGGATGTAGTGGCATCGGTGCGGCGGGATACCACTACATCCAGGATTGAGCGCGATCTTGGTCTGCGACAAGGTCATTGGCGGGTTCAATCAGGCGGATCCGCGCAACTTCTCCGATGTTGCTGTCTCCCGCGCGCCCGAGGCACCAACTTCCGGGAAGTTGTGCGGATCTTGGTGCAAGGTGCGGTGCACGGCGGGGCGGGGCGGAGGGTGCGTTGAGGGTCAGGCGGAGGCGGGCGTGGGGGTGGGGGATGCCGGGGTGGTCGTCGCGAGACCGTCCTGCTCCGCGGTGAGCAGCCGGCGCAGGGAGAGCGCGACCAGCGAGGCGACCAGGCAGCCGCCGACCACCGTCGCCACCCAGACCATGCCGTTGGCGGCGCCGATGAGTGGGCCGGCGGTCACTGGGCCGATCACACCGCTGATTCCGAAGATCATCGAACTCATGGCGTTATACCGGCCGCGCAGCTCGTCGGTGGCCAGCGCGTTGGTCAGTGCGGGCATCACCGGGGACAGCATCGTCTCGCCGAAGCCGAAGATCGCCGAGCAGAGCACCACGCACAGGGCGGCCAGCACAGCGTTCTCGGCACTGACCAGGCCGGCCACGCCGAGGACCAACCAGGCGGCGGCGAACACCGCACCCACCACTGCCAACGCCCGGGTGCGGCTGCGCCCCTCGATCCGGCGGATGACCACCAGCTGCGCGAGCACGATCATCACCGTGTTGGCCGCGAGTGCCCAGGCCACGACCCGGGGGTTCACCTCCGCCACGCGCACCGCGTACGCGGCGAAGCCCACCTCCACCTGCGCGTAGCCGCAGGTGGTGAGGATCAGCCCGAAGATCACCAGCCGTCGGAACGGGCGGTCGCGGAGCACCGTCAGGTAGCCGCCGGGCGACGGTTCGTCGACGCCTCGACGTTTGCCGAGTCGGTGGCCCACCCCGGGCAGGGTGAGCAGGATCAGCGCCGGCATCAGGTACGTCACCGCGTCCAGCAGGTAGATCGCCTGGAAGGTGCCGGGCCGGGCGGTGTCGACGATCGCGCCGGAGGTCATGCCCCCGATGCCGATGCCGAGGTTGAGCAGGGCGAAGTTCAACCCGAAGACGCGTTGCCGTTCATCGTCGTCGGTCAGCGACGCGAGGATGGTGTTCTGCCCGGACCAGATCGCCGAGCTGCCGATGGCGACCACCGTCATCACCAGCAGGGCCGAGCCGGTCGAGTGGACCAGGGCCAACGAGCCGGTGCCAACCGCCTCGATCAGCAGGCAGGGCACCACCACCCGGCGGGCGCCGATCCGGTCGATCAGCGTCCCGCCCAACGGCGACAGCGCCAGGGTGACCACGCCGTACCAGCCGATGACGAGCCCGGCGCGGGTGTCGGTGAGCCCGCGTACGTCGGTCAGGTAGATGAACAGGAACGGCAGGGTCAGACCCCGCCCGATCGCCGACAGCAGTGTGCCGAGAAGGATCCGGCGAGCTTCCGAACGGCGGGGCAGGGCACGACGCAGCATGCCGGCATTCTGTTCGGTGGGTCTGACGCCGCGCGAACCGTTTTGGCCACGACTCGCGGTCACCGGGACCATTCGGTGACCAATCCCACGTTGATCCACTCGCTGTGATCGCGGTCGGTCGGTGTCCGTCGGGTCTGCGATGCTGGCGCGATGACCGGCACCTGGCGACATCTGCCCGCTACCGCCCGCGCCATCGCGTTGACCGCGACGACGGCCGTCGCCGCCGCCCAGGCACGCGACGGTCAGGCGTACGACGAAGCGGTCGGCGGTCTCGCCGCGGACGAGCGTTCCGGCCTGGTGCTCGGCGCCGTGGTCCGGTTGCTGCTGGAGGAGAGCCATCCGGACGGGTTGACCGGCGACGACATCCGCCAGGTGTTGACCCGCTGCGTGCAGGAGTCGACGCGGTGGCGAACGGATGTCGACCCGCACGTGGTGCTCGTCCTGCTGGCCGGCGCGTTGGGCGTCTACGATCCCGACGGCGACGAGTCACCGCCGGACGCGTCGGCGCTGGCCCGACACGCCCCGCTGCTGGTGGCCGACCTGTTGACGGCGACCAGCGTGCCGTTGGACGACTACCTGGCCGCCGCGTTCGCAGAGATCGAGCGCACCGAACGGCAGGACTAGGCGCACCGCACGGCAGGACTGAGCGCACCGATGGAGGCTGTTGGCGAGGTGTCCGGTAGGCGTCACTGTGCCGGCGGTCGACTCGGACGCGGTCACTCCTGGTTCCAGGTGTCGGTCTCGATTATCCGCCGGGCGCCCTGCTTGGACACCGGACCGCTGGCAATCGTCCCGCCGGACGCGTCGAGCGCCTCCACGACAAGACCCGCGGTGGGGCGGGGCACCTGCATGGCCGTCCCGGAGCCGCTGACGGCGCTCCTCGCCACCTCCTGCCCGTCGCGCAGGACGCGCACCGTGGTGGCGGCTGCCGGCGTCACCACGAGCAGGAACTGCTGACCCTCGCCACCGCCGTCGTCATCGTCGATGGACACGGCCAGCACGCTGTCGGGATCGGTCGGGTCGGCCCTAGCGGTGAAGGAGGTGCCAGTGCTGAGCACGCCGTCGGCCCGTGGCTGATCGCTGGCGATCGACACCTCGCCGACCCAGTCGCCGCCCACATCGGGCGCAGCCAGGACCGTCACCTGGCCGTCCTGCACCGACGGCTCTCCGGCGGCCGGCGACGTGTCGGCTGGACCGGTAGGGAGGCCAGCAACGTGCCCGCCCCACACCACGCTCGGAAGGGCGGTCAGTCGGTAACCCTCTGACTGGGCCCACTGGTACGTCAACTCCCGGGCGCGTTGCTGCTCGACACTGCCGCGTACGCGGGACATCGCCGTTGCGAGCTGAGCGTCGGTGATCGGCTTGGAGGCCAACGAACCCGGTCCGGGCGTCATCCGACGGGTCACCGCGCCGCAGTCGACCCGCCACCACTCGGGCCGGTGGGTCTTCGCCGTACGGACCAGGTAGGACCCGGTCGGCTCCAGGGCCCATCGGAAGGTGTCGCCGTCGGGCAACGGTGAGCTGAGGAAGACACATCCGGCCGGGGCGATCGCCACGTGTGCCGCCTCCGGACCGTCCACGGCCAGGCTCTCGTAGGGTTCCAGGGCGTCGCTGACCGACCGGATGGCGGCGGTGCCGGCCAGTTCCCGGGCGCTGGCACCTTTGTCGGCGACCAGCCACACAGCGGCGCTCGGCCAGCCGGTGACCGGATCGGGTTGGTTGCGGACGAAGGCGGCGAGCGCGATCCGGTGGTCGTCCACGTCGTCGGCGAACAGGACCTTCACCCCGCTCACCGGCACCTTCAAGCGGGAGAATTCGCCCCGGCGTTGGGCGGCCAACAACTGTTCAGAGAGCTGACGGACGTAGCTGTCGTCCCCGGCGACGGCACCGCGGGGCGGCGAATGGAGGAGTCGGTCCGACCAGGCCAGGACGGGTGCGATGGACTCGGACGGGTCCGCCGGTGGTGGCTGCGTGGTCCGGCCCGGGCTGGCGATGGCGAAGGCCGTGCTCCCCAGGGAGACCACGAGGGCCAGAACCAGCCCGCCGAGGCGTCGCTGCCGGCTCCGTCGGAATCGCGCTCTCGCTCGGCCGTACGGGTCCGGCTGCGGGGTCAGCGTCGTGCTCAACTCGGCCAGGGCCTGGCTCAGCTCATCGTCGACAGTCATGGTGCCACCCCCGTCATCTTCGTCGTCCCGGTCGGTGCTGGATCCGCTGCCAGCGTCAGACGCAGGCGAGCCAAGCCTCGTGATGCGCGACTCTTGACCGACCCGACGGAGCAGCCGAGAGTGGCCGCGACCTCCGCCTCCGGCAGGTCGACCACGTACCGAAGCACGATCACCGCACGGGTACGAGGTGTCAGCTCCCGCATCGCCTCGTAGAGAGCGCGCCGTTCGGCAACCGTCTCGGTCATGTCCCGGGTGGGCCGCTCGGGGAAGAAGGCCGTCACCACCTCGTGCATCCGGTGGCGGCGCCAGACGCTGATGTGCTGGTTGATCATGACTCGCCGCAGGTAGGCCATTGGATCGTCGACCCGCCGCCACCGACGCATCACCTTCACCAGCGCAGCCTGCACCAGGTCCTCGGCGTCCTGGGCCGAGCCGGTGAGGTGGTACGCCACGCGCAAGAGATCCACGTAGCGCGTCTCGACGAACTCTCGAAAATGCTCGTCGTCAACTGCCATGAGCCCCCGCCTTGATTGGTTACCTCTCACGACCCCGGCGAGGGTCGAAAGGTTGAAGGCGAGAGCCCGGTTACCGGTCGCTACGGGTTGGTGCTCCCGGTCGTCGAAACCCAGACCAGGAGGGGTGCCCCTGCCGTGCCGTCAGGCTGGATCCACGGCGCAGGCGTCTGAGGGGTGGGTCATACGCGGACGCTAGCCAAGCGGCCGGAGCGCGGGAATCGGTCGAGAGGGCCTGCCGGGGCAGATGAAAAGGCCAGGTGAGAGAAGATCTCACCTGGCCTTTTGCCTCTGGTCGGGGTGGCCGGATTCGAACCGACGACCTCTTCGTCCCGAACGAAGCGCGCTACCAAGCTGCGCCACACCCCGAGGCGTGCCGACAAATAGTAGCCCACCCGCCCCGATGGTCAAACTCGGTACCCCCGCCGTCCCCACCCTGCCCGGAGAGGCCAAGATCCGCACAACTTCAGGGATGTTGCTGCCTTACGACGCGCCGAGGCAGCAACATCCCTGATGGTGCACGAATCATGAAGCGGGAAAGCGGCGAAGCGGGCAACCGGCGAAGCAGCCGGCAGCGCGTCGCAGCGGTCAGCGGGGGATGAGGGTCAGGATGCTGGCCTCCGGGGGGCAGGCGAAGCGGATCGGGGCGGTCGGGTGGGTGCCGAGGCCGGCGGAGACGTGCAGCCAGGAGTCCGAGCCCGGCCACCGGTGCAGGCCGCGCGCCATCGAGCGGGGCAGGCCGCAGTTGGTCACGAGCGCCCCGTAGCCCGGTACGCAGACCTGACCACCGTGGGTGTGCCCGGCCAGCAGGAGCCCGAAGCCGTCCGCCGCCATCTGGTCGAGCACCCGTGGCTCGGGTGAGTGCGTCACCGCGATGGAGAGGTCCGCCGAGGACGACACCGCGCCGGCAACGGAGGGGTAGTCGTCCCGGTCGATGTGTGGGTCGTCGACGCCGACCAGGTCGAGCTGTCGACCGCCGGCCTTCAGCATGGTCCGGGCGTTGTTGAGGTCCGCCCAGCCGGTGCCGGTGAAGACCTGACGCAACTCCTCGTAGGGCAGCTCGACGCCCTCGGTGTACTCCCGGTCGGGCAGGAAGTAGGTGAAGGGGTTCTTCAGCACCGGCCCGGTGTAGTCGTTGGAGCCGAACACGAACGCGCCCGGGTAGTCCAGCAGTGGTTGCAGCGCCCGCAGCACCCCGGGCACCGCGCCAGGGTGCGCCATGTTGTCGCCGGTGACCACCACCAGGTCGGGGTCGAGGGCGGCCAGCGATGCCACCCAGCGCTGCTTGCGCGCCTGGTCGGGCATCATGTGCAGGTCCGACAGGTGCAGCACGCGCAGCGGCTCCGCGTCGGCCGGGAGCACCGGCACGTCGTACCGCCGCAGGGTGAACATGTTGCGCTCGACGAGCGACGCGTACGCGAGGGTGGCCGCGCCGATCGTGGCGGTTCCGGCGGCGAGCCGGAATAGTGTGCGCTTTCGCATGGCGTTCAGGGTAGTTTGACCGTCCATGAGCACGCTGAAGGACCGCCTCACTGCCGACATGCGTACCGCGCTCAAGGCGCGCGACGAGCTGACCACCTCCACGCTGCGGATGGCCCTGGCCGCCGTCGGCACCGCCGAGGTCGCCGGCAAGGCCAAGCGCGAGCTCACCGATGACGAGGTGCTCGCAGTGCTGACCAAGGAAGCCAAGAAGCGTCGGGAGGCGGCCACCGCCTTCGCCGACGCCGGGCGCGCCGAGCAGGCCGCGAAGGAGAGCGCCGAGGGTGAGGTGCTGGACCGCTACCTGCCCAGGCAGCTCTCGGACGCCGAGCTGACCGAGCTGGTGTCGGGGGCGCTCGCCGCGGGCGGCTTCACCGGCAAGTCCCAGATGGGCCCGGCGATGAAGGCGGCCCAGGCCGCGGTGGCCGGCCAGGCCGAGGGTGGTCGGGTGGCCGCCGAGGTACGCCGACAGCTCGGTCTCTGACTTCCGGCAGGGTCAGCGGGGCGGCACGACGTTTCGCAGCCGCCCGCCGAGCCGGACAGACGAAACGGGCGGGCACCCCTGAGGGTGCCCGCCCGTTGTGTCCTACCCGTCGGTTCAGCCGCCGGGGCGACCACCGGGTCGGCCCCCGGGCGGGCCGCCTGGCTGACCGCCCGGATTGCCGTCGGTGTTGCCCGGCGTGCCGCCACCGCTGCTGACCTCGATGGTGACCACGCCACCCTTGATCGTGCGTCCGTCGGGGCTGGTGCCGGCCGCTTCGCCCGCCTTGCAGGAGGACGGCACCTTGGCGCTGGAGACGACCGGTTCGAAGCCGGCGCCCTTGAGCCGGGACTTCGCGGTGTCCACTGACACGCACTTGACGTCGGGGATGCTGCGCTGGTCACCCTGGGAGATCTTCTGACCCGGCGCGTCGAAGTCAACCTTCGGCTTGCCCTTCATCGCGTCCCGCAGCGTCTCCCAGACCGGCGGGTTGATGCCGTCCTTCTCCGCGTGCTTCATCTGCACGTTGGTCTGCGGCCAGTCCGGGTCGGCCATGATGCCGGCGACCGCGTACTGCTTGGTCATCGCGACCAGCGCGGCGGTCTTCTCCGAGTCGGTGGTGCCGGACTTGCCGGCCACCGGGTAACCGACGTCGCCGCGCACGTTTCCGGCGGTCGCCCCCGCGCACCGGGAGGACGACGACTTGTCACCGACCGGGCACCGGGCCGCGTCCACGGCGGCGCGGGCCACCTCGGTGCTGAACCGCTTCTCGCAGCGCGGGTTGGCGATGTCCAGCTTGTTGCCCTCCGGGTCGCGGATCTCCTGCACCGGGATCGGTTCGCAGTACTTGCCGTCCGCGGCCAGGGTGGCGTAGGCGTTGGCCAGGTCCAGCGGGGTGGTCTGCGAGACGCCCAGGGTGAACGCGCCCCACTGGTGCGCGCCCTTCTCCAGAGTCAGATCTTCCTCGGACCGGAAGTTGATGCCCAGCCGCTTGGCGGCCTTGACCACGTTCTCGGCGCCAACCTGCTGTTGGAGCGGCACGAAGTAGGTGTTCACCGACCGGCCGAACGCGGTCCACATGTTGTGTGGGCCGGCCATGCTCTCGGTCGAGTTGGTGGGGCAGTAGAAACTGGTCCCCGGGCAGGCTGCCGGACCGGGGCGGATGATGTATTCCGACTTGAACTGCTTCGGCGCGTTCATCGAGTAGCTGAGTGGGATGCCCTTTTCCAGCGCCGCGACGATGGTGAACATCTTGAACGTCGACCCGGCCTGGTAGCCGGTGATGCCGTCACCACCGGTGAGCAGCGGGTTGACAGTCGCCGGGTAGTTGCCCCGAATCTTCTTCTTGCTCTTCGCGGGATCGCTGGAGATCTTGTTCTTCGGGTTCTTCGGGTCGTCGAGTTTGAACTGCCGGTTGACCGCGAGCGCCCGCACCCGGCCGGTGCCCGGCTCGACGACCGCGACCATCGCGGCTTCCTTGCTGTTCTCGCTCTTGGCCTTACGGACCGCCTTGTCCGCGGCGCGCTGCGCCTGGACGTCGATCGAGGTCACGACGGTGTAGCCGCCGCTCTTGAGCCGGCGCTCCCGGTCGTACCTGGTCGAGCCGAACGTCTCCTGATCCATCCACCAGCGGTAGAAGTAGTCGCAGAAGAAGCCCCAGCTGTTGACGTTGGCGGCGACGCAGCCGTTCGGGGTGCGCTTGTCCTTCACCACCAGCTTGGTCGCCTTGGCGACGTCCGCCTCCTGCTGGGTGATGGCCTTGATGTCGACCATGTTCTGGATGACGTAGTCGCGGCGATCCAGCGCGAGCGGGTAGCCGAGTTCGGTGGTCGGGTCGTTCGTCGTGGGCGCCTTGACCATGCCGGCCAGCAACGCCGCTTCCTCGATCTTCAGCTTGCTCGGCGGCTTACCGAAGTAGACCTGGCTGGCGGCGTAGATGCCGTACGCGCCGTTGCCGAACGAGGCGAGGTTGAGATAGCGGGTGAGGATCTCGTCCTTGGAGAATTCCTTGTCGACCTGGAGGGCCAACCGCATCTCGCGCAGCTTGCGGGCGCTGGTGTCCTCGGTCGCCGCGACGACGTCCGCCGGGTGGGTGGCCGAGTACGCGATGGCCAGCCGGACGTACTGCATGGTCAGCGTCGATGCGCCCTGTCGGCCGGAGCCTTCGCTCTGGTTGTTGACGAACGCACGGGCGACACCGTTGATGTCGACGCCGTTGTGCTTGTAGAAGTCATGGTCCTCGGCCGCGATGATGGCCTTCTGCATGAACGGTGAGATGTCGGCGAGCTTGACGTCCCGTCGGTTCTCGTCGTACATCGTCGCGAGCGGTGTCTTGCCGTCCGCTGCCATCAGGTAGCTGATCTGTGGCGCGCGGGCCACCGTCAGCTCCGTGGGTAGGGCACCGAACGTCTCGGCGCCGGCCTTCGCGGCCAGGCCGGACATCGCTACCGCGGGGAAGGCCGCCGCAGCGACCACCACGCCGGCCAGCAGGCCACACACGAGTAGCGATGCGGCGTTGGTCAGCACATTGTGGTCACGTTTCCGCATCCAGGTCACCTCGACAGGGTACGCGAGTAGGGAACGAGGGGCGCTGGGGCGTTCTTTCCCCATTTCCTGCGCGCGCTGCCCTCGTTGTGCTAAACGCACGACCCCCGCTACTTGGTTGCGTGTGACCTGGCGTGAGTCTCCTCCGATTCACTGGGGCGGCGCAGCGTTATCGCTGACCTCGGCGGGGTAACCGGCGGTCGAAGGCCCGGGAAGCCGGGACTGTCCGAAATGATGGATTTCGTCGACAACGTTGCGTAATCAGTCGACTACGGAGCATGATGGGGGCGGCGACAGCGCCAGATGTCGTCCGCGCCGCCTTGGGGAAGGCAGGCCGGGCGATCGGGGGGAATTGCCGGCTGACGTGCATCGACGAGGTCGGTAGGTACTGCAAGGGGGGACGTGTACACATGGGCATGATCACTGACTGGCCGTCACTGGCGGCATGTCAGAACGGGGACCCGGACGCGTTGTTCGTACAGGGCGCCGAACAGAACGTGGCGAAGCGGATCTGCCGGAGCTGCCCTGTTCGGTACGAGTGCCTGGCCGACGCGCTGGACAACCGGATCGAGTTCGGTGTGTGGGGCGGCATGACCGAACGCGAACGGCGGGCGCTGCTGCGTCGTCACCCCCAGGTGACGAGCTGGCGCAAGATGTTCGAGGCCGCGATGAAGAAGAACAGCAAGGACAAGGCCGGCAAGGACAAGATTCTCGTCAGCGCGACCAACTGACGCCGGTCACGACCGGCTGATCGCCGCGCCGATCGTCCGTAGCCCGTCGACGTCGTGCACGTCGGCGGGCTGCGCCGTGACCGAAACCGCCGGCACGGCCGGGAAGGCCTCCGTGAAGCGCGCGGCGACCTGCTGCTCGCGTACCGCCTGGCGAGCCAACGCCGCGTGCGCCCGCAACACGTCGGCGGTGGCCTCATGCCCACCCATCTGCGTCAGCCGCTCGGCGGCGACCTGGCTCTGCTCGGCGTCCAGCGCCGGGACCGCCGGGCGGTGCACCCGGTTGAGCACCAGGCCGGCCAGCGGCATCCGCTCGTCGCGCAGCCGGCCCGCGAAGTAGGCAGCCTCCCGGACCGCGTCCGGCTCCGGCGTCGCGACCAGCAGAAAGGCCGTCTCCCCAGCCTGGAGGATGCGGTACGTCTGCTCGGCGCGCTGCCGGAAACCACCGAACATCGAATCGAGTGCCGCCACGAAGCCGGACAGGTCGGTGAGCAGCTGCGCGCCGAGCACCTTCTGCACCACCTTCGAGAACATCCCGAACGAGGCCGTGACCAGGCTGAACATGCTCCGCCCGCCGCTGCGCGCCGGAGCCAGCAGCAGTCGCAGCATCCGGCCGTCGAGGAAACGGGAGAGCCGAGCCGGCGCATCCAGGAAGTCCAGTGCCGAGCGGGACGGTGGAGTGTCCACCACGATCAGGTCCCACTCGCCCCGGGCGTGCAACTGACCCAGCTTCTCCATCGCCATGTATTCCTGCGTGCCGGCGAAGGTCGAGCTCATCGCCTGGTAGAACGGGTTCGCGAAGATCTCCGCGGCCTTCGTCGGGTCGGTGTGCTGCAACACCACGTCGTCGAAGGTGCGCTTCATGTCCAGCATCATGGCGTGCAACTCGCCGCCGGTGCTCTCGACGTCGATCCCCTTGACCTGGCGAGGGGTGTTGTCCAGCTCGGTCAGGCCCAGCGACTGGGCCAGCCGGCGGGCCGGGTCGATGGTGAGCACCACAGTGCGTCGGCCGTGGTGCTCGGCGGCCCGCAGCGCCAGCGCCGCGGCCGTGGTCGTCTTTCCCACTCCGCCGGCACCACAGCACACGACGATCCGCACGCCTGGGTCGGCGAGGATCTGGTCGACGTCCAGCTGCGGCGCCGCGTCTTCGGAAGGCACCAATCGAGCGTATCGGGCCGGTGGGTCCGCGCGCCCGTGCTGCGCTCAGGTGTGAGTCATTCGGCGCGGACGAGGGCCTGGGCCAGCGTCGCGAGCCCAGCCCGATCCACCCCGTCGGGCAGCAACGGCAGCTCGATCATCGGCAGCCCCAACTCCACCAGGTCGGCGCGGAGCGAATCTTCCAGTTCGCGCCGGATGAGCTGGTCGCGCGCCTCATCGTGCAACCCGGCCACGGTGTCCCGATCGGCCGGCAGCCCGGCGGCGACCAGCCCGCGCTTCAACTCGGCGGCGGTGACCGCCGCTCCGGCGGGCAGCGGCGGTCGGACTCCGTTGACGAGCACCTTCCCGACGCCGAAGCCGAGGGCGGTCAGGTCGGCGATCGCGTCGACCGTCTCCTGGATCGGCATCTCCTCCAGCAGCGTGACCACGTGCACCGCTGTCATCGGGGACCGCAGCAACGCGGCGACCCCCTCGCTCTGGGTCTTGATCGGGCCCACCTTGGCCAGCCGGGCCGTCTCCGCCGTCACGTTGAGGAACCGGCCGATCCGCCCGGTCGGCGGGGCGTCCAGCACCACCGCGTCGTACGCGCGCCGCTGCCCGTTCGTGCGGGTGGTGGCCTCCTTCACCTTGCCGGTGAGGAGGACGTCCCGCAGGCCGGGCGCGATGGTGGTGGCGAAGTCGATGGCGCCGAGCTTGCGCAGTGCCCGGCCCGCCGCGCCCAGTTTGTAGAACATGTCCAGGTACTCGAGCAACGCCTCCTCGGCGTCCACGGCGAGCGCGCGCACCTCACCGCCGTCCGGCGCGTCGGCGAGGTGGCGTTCCTCGTAGGGCAGCGGCTCGATGCCGAACAGTTGGGCGATGCCCTGCCGCCCCTCGACCTCGACCAGCAGGGTGCGCCGGCCGCCGGCGGCGAGCGCCATGGCCAGCGCCGCCGCCACGCTGGTCTTACCGGTGCCGCCCTTGCCGGTCACCACGTGGAGACGGGCGGGCCACCCGGTACCGGCCGGGTCGATCGGACGCTCAGCTGCACACACCCGTCGAGCCTATCCAGGCTGGGCGGTCAGGCGACCTCGCAGACCCACCAACCCGTCTTCTGCACCACAGTGAAGCGCAACTCCTGGTCGGCCACCTTCTCGTCGGCGGTGGTCATGGTGAGCCGGGTGGAGACGGTGGCCCGTTCCCCGGTCTGGTTGTCCACCTTCGGAGTGGTCCACCGGAAGCGCGGGTTCTGGTAGGTGGAGGCGTACTTCTCCACCTCGGCCACCTTCGCGGCGATCTTGTCGTCGTCGCGGGAAGCGGCGCAGACGTGACCGGCCGCCTTGGTCGCGTCGCGATCCTTGTAGACCGCGGTGAGGAACTCGTCGACGGCGACCGCCGGCTCCTTGGCGCCCTCGCCGGTCTCGGCGTCGCGCAGGGTCAGGAAGGCCACCACGCCACCCCCGACGCAGAGCACCATGATCACGACCAGGGCAATCGCCGCGATCAGCAGACCGCGCTTCTTCTTCGGCGCGGGCGTGCCCTGGTAGGGCGGATAGGCCGGCGGGGCCGGGGGGATCGACGAGGAGTTCGGGGCACCCGGCTGCGTCGGTGCGGCCGCCGAGGAGGGGCCGACAGGCCCTTCCGGCTGCCCGGCGCCGCCCAGTTGCCCGGGGAAGGCCGGCTGGCTGGGGCCGCTGGGCTGCCCGGGGAAGGCCGGTGAGGTGGGGGCGGCGGGGAGTGCCGGCTGGGCGGGGGAGGCGGGGAGAGCGAGCTGCCCGGGCGGCGGAGCGGGGGTCGGCTGGCTGGGGATGGTCGGCGCGCCGGGCTGACCGGCGGGATCCGGGTGGGCCGGCGGGTGAGCGGGTGTGCCGGCCTGGTCGCCGCTGGGCGGGTGGGTCATGTCGTTCCCCCAGGGGTGCGGCGCCCGCCGCCACCCCTGGCGCCGAGCGTGATCGAGCGGGCGGCCGGGCGCTGCGCGACCGTCCGACCGGAAGGGTAGCGGTCGATGACCGGATCGGTGTCGCCGCTGCCTGTCGAAGCGGGCCGGCGATCCGGTGAGCGGTACCCGCGCCGGTTTCGGTGTCGGGCCTCCGACCTGCGGTGTGTCGCATATGTGACTGTTGATGACCTCTTGTGCGCGTCCTGTTGGCGGGACCGCGGCCACAGACCTACCTTCGTCCCCGTGCGGGGGGCCGGAACGGACGAATGGGTCCGGGCCGGAAGCATGGTCCGAGAGGTACGACCGGAGGCAGTGCATGCGCGACGCGGACAACATCCCTCGCACCCAGTTCCCGACGAACGAGCGGCCTCGCCGGCTCGGGTCCGTGGTCGAGGCCGGCGGGCAGGTCACCAACCAGCCGATCAACGAACGGTCGTACCGCCGGATGCCGGAGCAGGCGGAGACGGCCCGGGTGCCGAGCCAGCCCGCCGAGCGGACCCGCGAGGACGACGAGCCGGGCTTCGTCATCCACCTGCCGATCCGGGTGCCGAATTTGGCGGCGGCGACAGTGCTGGCCGGCCGGGTCGCGGTGTCCCTTGGCTTCCTGCCCGAGTTGGACGCCGGCGAGACCACCGTCTCCAACGCCGACGATCAGAACAACCGGCACCGGGTCTTCTGTGACCTGCTGCTGCCCGACCGGTCCCGCTGCCCCCAGGGGTACGAGCACGAAGGGTGCTGCGGGGAGCTGCCGGCCGCGCCGGAGCAGCGTCCCGTACCTCGTCCGGCCAGCGGACCGTAGGCTGTCCCTCGAACAATTCCGCACCGAGAGGGAGCCCTTCAGCGATGCAGAAGTGGGAATACTCCACGGTCCCGCTGCTGGTCCACGCGACCAAGCAGATCCTCGACAACTGGGGCGAGGACGGGTGGGAGCTCGTCGCCGTGGTCCCCGGCCCGAATCCGGACCAGCTGGTCGCCTACCTGAAGCGGCCCAAGGCGTGAGCAACGGTCCGCACGCGAAGCTCGCCGAGCTGGGTCTCGAACTGCCCGAGGTCGTGCCGCCGGTAGCCAGTTACGTCCCGGCCGTGCAGTCCGGGCAGCACGTGTACGTTTCCGGCCAGTTGCCGATGGCCGAGGGCAAGTTGCTGGCGACCGGCAAGGTCGGCGCCGGGATCTCCGCCGAGCAGGCGAAGGATCTGGCCCAGCGGTGCGGGCTCAACGCGCTGGCCGCTGTCGACTCGCTGGTCGGCCTGGAGAACGTGGTCAAGGTGGTCAAGGTGACCGGGTTCGTGGCCTCCGCGCCCGGCTTCACCGGTCAGCCCGCCGTGATCAACGGTGCCTCGGATCTGTTCGGCACCGTCTTCGGGGAGGCCGGCCGGCACGCGCGCAGCGCGGTGGGCGTGGCCGAGTTGCCCCTGGACGCCCCGGTGGAGATCGAGCTGATCGTCGAGGTCGCCTGACGCGTCCCCATCGCCCCCCGATCTTGCACTTTCTGCCCGGACGAAAGCCCTGAACGGGGATGAATCAGGGGCCGCAAGTGCAAGATCGTGGGGTGTGGCGAGCGGGGTCGTACGATCGCAGCCATGAGCGGGCACGTGACGGGGGCGGTGGCGGCGCTTGCCGACGAGTTGCCCCGCTGGGTTTCACTGCTGCGTGCGCCGAACCCGGGGCCGATGACCCTCGACGGCACCAACACCTGGGTGCTGCGCGCCCCGGCGGCCGAGTCCGGCATCGTGGTCGACCCGGGGCCGGCGGACGAGGGGCACCTGAGCCGGATCGCCGAGCACGGCCCGGTCGGGCTGATCCTGATCACCCACGGCCACCCCGACCACACCGAGGGCGCGGCCCGGCTGAGTGAGCTGCTCGGCGGCGTGCACGTGCTCGCCGCCGACCCGGCGCACACCATCGGTGGTGAGCCGCTGACCGAGCCGGGCGAGCACTTCGGTGGCTTCGGTCTGCACGTCAGGCTGCTGCAGACGCCAGGGCACACCGCCGACTCGGTCTGCTTCCTGGTCGAGCACGGCGACGAGCGGGTGGTGCTCACCGGTGACACCATCCTCGGCCGGGGCACCACCGTGGTCGCCCATCCCGACGGTCACCTCGGTGACTATCTGAGCAGTCTGGAGCTGCTGTCCGCGTACCGGGGAATCCCGGCGCTGCCGGGACACGGCCCGGCGCTGGCCGACTGCGCCGCCGCCGCCGACTTCTACCTCGCGCACCGCCGGGCCCGGCTCGACCAGGTCCGGGCGGCGGTCGCCGCCGGCGCCCGCACCCCCGCCGACGTGGTGGCGACGGTCTACGCGGACGTGGACCGCTCACTCTGGTGGGCGGCCGAATGGTCGGTCCGGGCCCAGTTGGAGTATCTGGGCGTCGACACCGGGGAATCCGCGCCCGGGGTCAGTGGGTTGGAGCACATGTGACCTGCCCCGTGTGTGGAACCGTTGCCGTTCCCGGCGCACGGTTCTGCCACAACTGTGGCGCCGCGTTGCCGGCCGCCGCCACGTTGCCGGCGGCCGAGCGCCGGGTGGTGACAGTGCTCTTCGGCGACCTCTCCGAGTTCACCTCCTGGTCGGAGGATCTCGACCCGGAACGCGTCGGCGCCGTCACCGACCGGGTGCTCGCCGCCCTCGCCGGTGCCGTGAAGACGTTCGGCGGGCACGTCGACAAGCTGACCGGTGACGGCATCATGGCGGTCTTCGGTGCCCCGGTGGCGCACGAGGACGACGCCGAACGCGCCGTCCGGGCCGCTCTGAGCATGCAACGGGCCGTCCGCCGGGTGCTCGACGACGAGCGGGGCGGCGGCGCTCCGCTCGGGCTGCGGGTCGGGTTGAACACCGGCGACGTCATCGCGGGCATCCAGGCCGCCATCGAGTACACGGTCATCGGCGACACTGTGAACACAGCGGCCCGGCTCGCCGACGCCGCCGCCGTCGGGGCCGTCTACGCCGGTGGACGGACCGCTGCGGCCACCCGGCACGTGTCGTCCTGGCGGGCGCTGCGTCCGCTGCGGCTCAAGGGCAAGCGTGAGCCGGTCGAGGCGTACGAGCTGCTGGGTCTGCTGGACGCGCCGGGCACCCGCTCGGGGCTCGGAGACGAGGCGCCGTACGTCGGCCGGGAGACGGAGATCGGCCGGGTCGCCGGCCGGCTCGCCGAGGTGATCGACCAGGGCGACCCGCGGGTGCTGTTGATGACCGCCGAGGCAGGCATCGGCAAGTCCCGGTTCGCCGCCGAGGTGGAACGCCTCGCCGCCGGTTACGACGTCGGTGCCGGTCGGTACGCGGCGCACACCGGGGCCCGGGTGCTCTCGGTGCGCTGTGCCGCGTTCGGGGAGCGGCGACGGCTCGCGCCCCTGGCCGATCTGGTGCGGGCCGCCGTCGGTCTGCCCAGCGACGCGTCCACCGCGTTGACCCGCCCGGCGGTCGAGGAGCGGCTACGCCGGCTCGGGCAGCGGCTCGCCCGCTCCGGCGCGGAGACACCACCGATCGCCACGGAGCAGCTGCTGGCCCTGCTCGGCTACGCCGAACTCCCGGCGCACACCGGCGGCGACAGCGGCGAGTGGGGCGGCTCGGGCACTCCGGCCGCAGACGCCGAGGTGGTGCCGAACGCGGTCGCCGACCTGCTCAGTGGGCTCGCCTCGGAGGCGCCGCTGGTGATCGTGGTGGACGACCTGCACGATGCCACCGCCGAGACGATCAGTGCCCTTGGGTTGACCCTGTCCAAGCTCACCGGCCCGGTGCTGGTGCTGCTGCTCGGCCGCCCCGAGTTGGTGCGTACCGCTGGGGCGCTGACCCGGGTCGCGGACGCCGAGGTGCACTCGCTGCCGCCGCTGCGCGGTGCCGACGCGGCCCGGCTGCTCACGACTTACCTCGGCGGCGGCAAGCTGCCGCAGGCCGACACCGACCGGTTGCTCGCCACCGCGCAGGGCAATCCGTTCTACCTGGCTGAGCTGGTCACCCTGCTTATCGAACGGGGCGCGCTGACCACGGAATCTGTCCGGGCCGCCGCTGACCGGCCAGGCTCCGGCGATCGGGACCAGAGCGGGGCGAACGGCTGGCGGTTGGTGCCGGGGTCGCTGGGCAGCCGGCTGCTCTCCCGGGACCTCGCCGCCGTGCTCGCGGCCCGGATCGACGCGTTGCCGCCGGACGCCCGGTCGGTGCTGCGCGACGCGGCGGTCACCGGTGACACGGTGCCGACCGGCGCGCTGGAGGCGATGCGGGAGCTGCGCGGTGGCCGCGACGGCAGACCGTCGGCCGTGGTCGCCGTCGAGCTCGACCGGGCGGTCGAGGAGTTGCTGCAACGCCGCATGCTGCACCGTTCTCGTACCGGCTACTCGTTCGCGACGCCCCTCATGCGGGAGGCCGCGTACGCCGGGGTGAGCAAGGCCGAGTTGGCCGAGCGGCACGCCGCGCTGGCCCGGTGGGCGGCACCGGCGGACGAGGCCACCGTCAGCACTGTCGGCGGGTTCACCGACGAGGCCCGGGACGACTTCGTGGCGATGCACGTCGAGCGGGCCGCCACGCTCGCCGACGCGGTGAAGCTGCGCCCGGACGCGCCGGCCCGTGCGGTGGTTCCGCTCGGCGTGGCCGCGCTCGGACGCGCCGCCCGCCGGTCGATCTCCGCCGGTGAGCCGGCCATGGCCGTCGAGTACGCCGAGCGCGCCACCGAACTGGCCCGCGACGGGGTGCCGGCAGCCGACCGGGTGGTGCACGCGCGGGCGTTGCTCCAGGTCGGCCGGGTCTCCGACGCGTTGGCGTACGCCGAGAAGATCGCCGCGAACGCGGGGGACGAGGTCACCCGGGTCAGTGCTCTCCTGCTGGCGGGGCAGGCCCAGGAGACCCTCGGCGATCAGGGCCGGGCGGTGACCGCCTGGCAGGAGGCGTTGCAGGTGGCCACCGAGGGTCGACTGCCCACGCAGCGTGCCACGGCGATGCGCCGGCTCGGCATGGCCGACTTCGTGGCGGGGCGGCTGAGTCAGGCGAGCAGCCGGTTGGCGGCCGCGTACCAGGTCAGCCTCGGTGCGCAGGACCGACGCGGGCAGGCGTGGTCCCTGCAGAACCTGGCCTGGGTGACCACCACCCGGGGTGACTTCGCCGGGACCGACGCGGTGCTCGGCCGGGCCGCCCGACTCTTCGCCGAGCTGAAGGACCCGTACGGGCGGGCCTGGCTGCGCGGCACCACGGCGTTCGCCCGGCTGCTCGCCGGCCGGCTGCGCGAGGCGTGTCGGATGGCGCAGGTGTTCCTGCCGTTCGGCGAGCGGGTCGGTGAGGCGTGGGCCGTGGGCACGTTGCGGGCGGTGGCGGCGTTCGCCACTGCCGAGCTGGGGGACCTGGCCGAGGCGGACCGGGAGGCCCGGCGGGCGTACCGGGAGTTCGCCGCCGCGTCCGACGACTGGGGGCGCGGGTTCGCCCTGGTGGTCCGGGCGGTGGTGGCGCGCGGCCTGGGCGAGCCGGAGCACGCTGCGGACCTGCTCACCGACGCCCTGGCGTACGCGGAGCGCACCTCGCATCCGCTGCTCACCGGAATGGCCGGCACGCTGCGCGGCTTCGTCGCGTTGGACATGGGCGACTGCGAGACGGCCGAGCGGGTGGCCCGCGCGGTGCTGATCGCCGTGGAGCCGCACAACCCGCAGGCCCCGGCGCAGGTGGCACCCCGGGTGTTGCTGGCAGCGGCCCGTCTCGCCGCCGGCGACCCGGCGACAGCGGTCGGGCTGCTCGCCCCGGTGGCCACTGCCGCCGCGAACGCACCCTCGCTGCTGTTCTCCCGCCGTCAGACGATGGCTCAGTACGCTGCGGCGCTGCTCGCTCACGGTCAGCGGGAGCAGGCGTTGGACTGGGCTCGTCGGGCGGTCACCGCGCCGGCCGAGGACGTGCGTAGCCAGGTGATCGCGGCGAGTGTGCTGGCCGAGGCGTTGGCTGCCTGCGGTCATCCGGCGGAGGCGCTGTCCTGCGCGCAGGAGGCCGTTCGCCTGGCGTACGCCACCGAGCAGCGCAGCGAACGAGCCGCAGCCGACGCCCTGCAAGCCCGCCTGTCCGCCCTGGTCTGACCCCCCGCCCACCGCTGTTGATCAAGAGGTTTCGGTCAGATTCCGGCCCGCCGGTGACCGAAAGCTCTTGATCAACGCGACCCCGGGGGGTGCCGGGTTCTGCCGGTTCTGGGGATGTGGTGGTCGGGGGGAGCGGCTAGCGTGTCACCACCGCGTACGGGTCCACAGTGGTGACCCTCGCCGTGCCTGGGGAGGCCCTTCATGAAGCTGCCGCGATCCATCGCGGGCTGGACCATCGCGGTCTTCGGCGTGTTGGCGCTGGTGATGGGCGCGGTCGGGCTGCTCTGGCCGGAGGCGCAACTGCGCATGCTCGGGTTCGAGGTGCCGGCGACGCGGGCCGTCGGTGATCACACCGGGACGTTCCTGCTGGCGTCCTCGATGGCGGCCTTCAACATGGGCGTCTACTACCTGCTCGCCACGGTGACCGAGTGGCGGGCGTTCTACCGGTTCACTGTGGTCTTCCGGCTGGTCACGTTCACCGTGTTCACCATCGCGGTGCTGGCCGACATAGCTCCCGACCGGTTCTTCGGGGTGGCGGCATGGGAAGGGCTGGGCGCCGTGGCCACCGCCGTCGGTCTGCGTCTGGACGCCCGGCGGGGAACCCCGGCCGGCGGTGTCGGATCGTCCGAGGGTGCCGGGACGACTGCGGTCGCCGAGGAGGGTACCGGTCCCGCCGGTGCGGCTCCGGCGGACGCGGTGCGCTGAGCCATCGGTCGGGTTGGGTATTTTCGAGCGGTGACCGACACCCCGACCGGCGGCGTGCCAGTGCCGATCGTGCCCGGCCTGACTGATTTGCGGGTCTTTGCCCGGGGCGGGTACGCGACCGTCTACCGGGCCACCCAGATCTCCGTGGGTCGCGAGGTCGCCGTCAAAGTGGAGAACCGGACGCTGGACAGCGAGCGCGATCAGGCCCGCTTCCTGCGCGAGGCGCGGGCGGCCGGTCGGATGTCGTCCCACCCGCACGTGGTGGACCTCTTCGACGTGGGGGTCACAGTCGATCAGCACCCCTACCTGATCATGGAGCTCTGCGACGGCTCGTACGCCGAACGGATGCGCACCTCACCGCTCGGCCCGGTGGAGGCCCGCGACCTCGGCATCAAGATCGCGGACGCGTTGGCCCACTCGCACGCCGCCGGGGTGCTGCACCGGGACGTGAAACCGGCGAACATCCTCCACTCGCACTTCAACTCGGCGGTGCTCGCCGACTTCGGGCTCGCCGTCCTCGCCGAGCACCGCGACGCCTCGGTCACCCTGGAGGTGCTCACCCCGGCGTACGCGCCGCCGGAGATGTTCAGCCACAGCCCGCCGTCTCCGGCCGTCGACGTGTACGCGCTCTGCGCCACCCTCTACGCGGTGATGCACGGCCGGCCGCCGCGCTGGCAGTCCGAGCGCAACCCGAGCCTGGTCACCGTGCTGGAGATGTTCAACCAGCCGCTCCCCTCGCTGCCCGGGGTGCCGGACGAGCTGATCGACGTGCTGCGCGTCGGCATGGCCAACGATCCGGGCGAGCGTCCCTCCGCCCTGGAGTTGCACGACCTCCTCAACAACCTCCCACTCGGCTCGCCTGCGGCACCCGTCAGCGGCGCTCCGGTCAGCGGTGCCGCGACGCTCTCCGGCCCGTACGCGGCCAGCCAGCCGGTGCCCCGATCGTCGATCGAGGACACTCAGCGAGCGGACCCCACCGGTCGGCGTTGGCGGCGCTGGCTCTTCGGTGGTGCCGGGGTGCTCGCGCTCGCCGCCTCCGCGACCGCCGGTGCCTGGATCGCCGACCGGGCACCGCCACCCACCCCGTACCCGTCGGCCACCCAGATCGCCGCACCGGCGACCGGGCCGCTGCCAGGCTGCTCCACCGGCACCGGTGCACCCACCGCCCTGCCCGAGGGTGCCCGGTGTCTGCCCGAGCTGGAGTGCTTCGGCCCGATGCGGATCCGCGGCAGCCGCGCCGAGGCGGCTCGGCTGTCCTGCGCCGGCCGACACACCTGGGAGACGTACGCCGAGGGCATCCTGCCGGTGTCGCTGGTTGGCGCCGACTACGACGAGGTGACCGCCGCCGAGCCGGTGCGGCAGGTGTGCAGCGCCAAGACGTTCCGGTTGACCACCGGGATCGGCGAGGCGACCGGCTGGCACCTGGAGGTGCTACCGCCGATCGACGGCAGCATCGACCGGACCTACCGGTGTCTGGCGGGGCGCGGCGTGGACGCGCTCACCGCGCCCACGCTCACCGGCCGCTGAACCCGTCCGACCCGCGTCGGCGGTCACGCACCGCACGCAACGCGTCCCTGGGGTCGAGGGCATCGAGGGTGTCCGCGTCGATCCCGTACGGCATCAGCTCGGGAGGCCCGATGGCTGCCGACCGGTCCGCCGGCTCCGGGTCGTCGACCTGACGGGCGGCCGAGACCGCGACCCCGGCGACCATGGTCATTAGCACGCAGAGCAGCGCGAGAACCACGCCGAGGAGGTCCTGTCGGCGCCACACGACCAGCATGACCAGCGGCGCAAGGGCTCCCAGCGCCGCGAGCACCGCCACCGTGCGCGCATCGGGTCTGGACAATCGGCTCACGTGTCCAGCATGTCGCGACCTGGCCGGCTGTCAACCGCAGAGCCGACCGCCGCGCAGATCGACGTCGATCCGCGCCGTCCACTAGACAGCGTCCACCGCGCGCACACGGATTGGACAAGAACCGCTACTCTCGGTGTTCCGCAGGCCCTTCCGGTAGCGAGGTCGCCCATGAACTCAGGCAGTTCGCAGTCCCGGCTCCGCTCGATCGCGTCGACGCTGGCGGTCGCTCTCACTCTCGTGCTCGCCGCCGCGGCCGGTTGCGACAGCCGGAAGGAGCCGGACCTGCCCTCCGTACAGGAAAAGATGCGCGAGACGCACATCTACGGTCAGTCGAAACTGCGGATCGGTGTCGCCACCAACGAGCCGCTGATGGGTGAGTTGCGAAACGGCCAGCACGTCGGGTTCGACGTCGAGATCGCCCGGTACATCGCGGCCTCCCTCGGCTACGAGGGGGACCAGCGGCTGGAGTTCGTCTCGGTCGCGACCGAGGACCGCATCCCGTCGCTGCAAGGTGGCACCGTCGACCTGGTGGTGTCCAGCTTCTCCATGACGGAGGACCGTAAGCAGCTGGTCAGCTTCGCCGGGCCGTACTTCGTCACCACGCAGGAGGTGATGGTGCCGATTCGACTCAAGGACAGGATCCGCACCATCGAGGATCTGCGCGACCCGGCGTACAAGGTCTGCACCAGCGGCGGCTCCACCACGGAGGCCGAGTTGGAGAAGCACCAGGTCAAGACATTCGTGGTCAAGGACGTCGGCGACTGCGTCGACGGTATCCGGAAGGGGCGGTACGACGCAGTCAGCTCCGACGAGTCGATCCTCGCCGGTTTCCTGGCCAGCTTCCCGAAGGAGTTCGAGCTCGTGGACATGCCGTTCGGCACCAGCGAGTTGCTGGGCATCGGCGTGCCGATCGGTGATCCCGCACTGCGCGACCTGGTCGCGTTCTTCCTGCAGAAGAGCTACGTACAGGGCCGCGATGGAGATGCCAGCCCCTGGCAGACCGCGTACAACCGGACCCTGGGCCCCTGGCTGAAGGCCGAGAAGCGCCAGCCGCAGCCGCTGGAGGTGCCGAAGCTGGTCGACTTCGACGACAAGGCCCCCGCGAAGTGAGCGCGGCGCCGACCGCCACCGGCGGCGACGGACCGGTCCCGCCGCCCCGCACGTCAGTGCCCGGCGGCGACGCGTCAGCGATCGACGGTACGGCCGCAGCGCCGCCGGCCGTCGATCGTCCGGTCGGCGCGGAAGGTGACGTTGCCTGGCCGGCCGCGGTGCCGGTCGCCGAACCGGCCGAGCCGGTCGTCGCCGCGGTTGAGCCGGGGCGGGTCCGCTGGGATCCGGCGGAGCGGCGTGCCCGCGCCAGCCAGTCGTTCTGGACGGCGGTGGTGGGCGTGCCGGCGATCTTCTCGGTGCTCCGCCTCGGCGTGGAGGCCGGCGGGGAGCTCCAGACCACGCTGCTGCTGGTGGCCAACGTCGGGCCGGTGAACCTGCTCGCCGGTTTCCTGACCACGGCGGCGCGACTGCTCTCCACCGGGCTGGTCGCCGTCTTCGCGCTCGGCGCGGTACTGGCCGTCAGCGCGGACCGGCTTCCGCCGGGCACCCGTCGCCGCCCGCTCTTCGCCCGCTGGGCCGACATCACTCCGGCCTGGGTGGTGCTGGCCAGCTTCCTGCTCGCGCTGATCACCTGGCCGTTGCTCTATCTGCCGTTGCTGCTGCCGGCGTTCGTGGCCGCGTTCCAACTGAGCCCGGCGCGGCTGCACGAGCGGGTCGCGCCTCGGTTGCTGCTGATCGGCGCGCTGCTCGCCGGGTACGGCTGGCTGATGCTGCCCACGATGCGCGACGCGATGCGGCAGGGCGACGAGTGGCTGGTGCTGGCGCTCATCGTGGTGCCCCCGCTGCTCGCGCTCTTCGTCGCGGGGCCGCTGCCGGGCCTGGTGATCCGGCCGCTGGCGTCGGTGACCGAGGTGGCGGTGCTCGCCACCCTGGTCTGGGCTGCGGTGCCGGTGATCACCACGCCGGTGTTGCCGCTGACCGTCACCACGGTGGGCGCGGAGAGTGGGCCCACCGAGGACGTTCGCGGGCACGTGGTCACCACCGACGACGTCAACATGGTGATCCTTCAGGAACGGGGCGGTGTCCGGTACGTTCCGGTCGGTCTGGTCCGCGCCCAGGTGCTCTGCCCGAGCGAGGAGGAGCTGCCCCGCCACCAACTGCGCATTCACGACTTCCACGTCGAGGATTCGCTGTTGGAGGGCATGGGTCGTCGGGTCCGCCCAGTCCACCGCATAGACGCCGCCTGCCGCACCCCAGCCTGACCCCAGCCCCGCCCTGCCCCTCCCCGGCGCAGCGATCTTGCACTTACTGTCCCGACATAGCGGGCATTCCGCGCGTAGCGGCAACCGAAAGTGCAAGATCGGCGCGAGCGGGGCGCAGCCACGGCAGCTCAGCGCCGTCAGTACGACTTGTCCTGGCCCAGGACGTGTTGGGCCACGAAGTTGAGGATCATCTCGCGGCTGACCGGGGCGATCCGGCCGGCCCGGACCGCGCCGAGCAGAGTCGCCACCCCGTACTCGGTGGTCATTCCGGCCCCGCCGAGCACCTGTACGGCGGTGTCCACGGCGAGCGCGGCGGCCTCCCCGGCCGCGTACTTGGCCATGTTGCCGGCCACCCCGGCCTCCAGGTCGCGGCCGGCGTCGTACAGGGTGGCCGCCTTCTGGATCATGAGGCGGGCCAGCTCCACCTGCACAGCCGCGTGGGCCAGCGGATGCGACACCCCCTGGTGGGAGCCGATGCTCCGGCCACCCCAGACCTTGCGGGTGGCGGTGTACTCACTGGCCCGCTCGATGGCGTACCGACCGGTGCCGGCACCCATCGCGGCCACCGTGATCCGCTCCGGGTTGAGCCCGGCGAAGAGCGCCGGCAGCCCGGCGTCCAACGACTCACCGAGCAGCGCGTCGGCGGGCACCCGCACGTCGTCCAGGTAGAGCAGGAACTGGTTCTCCGGAGACACGATCTCCATGTCCAACGTGGACCGCGTCAGCCCGGCCGCGTCGGTCGGCACCAGGAACAGCGCCGGCTTCAACTTGCCGGTGGAGGAATCCTCGGTGCGGGCCACCACCAGCACGTGACCGGCCTCGTCGACTCCGGAGATGTAGCACTTGCGGCCGTTGAGCAGCCAACCGTCGCCGTCACGGCGAGCCACAGTGCCGAGCCGGTGGAAATTGGAACCGGCCTCCGGCTCGGTGATCGCGAAAACGATCTTCTGGGAGCCGTCGGCGAGGCCCGGCAGGTGCCGCTTGCGCTGCTCCTCGGTGCCGTGCCGAGTGAGCACCGTCGCCGCGATGGCGGGGGAGACCACCAGCAGCAGCAGCGGGCAACCCGCAGCCGCCAACTCCTCGCAGACGATGGCCAGCTCGGTGATGCCGCCGCCTCCGCCGCCGTACTCGGTGGGGATGTTGACCCCCAGGTAGCCGAGCCGTCCGGCCTCCGCCCAGAGTTCGGTGGTGTGTTCGCCGGCCCTCGCCTTCTCGACGAAGTAGGAGTGGCCGTACCGGCGGCCGAGCGCCCGCACGGCGTCGCGCAACTGGTCCTGCTCGGGGGTGAGGTCGAAGGTCATCGGGGGTCCTTTTCGTCGACAACGGCCAACACGGCGCCCGTCTGCACCTGACCGCCGGTTGGCACCGGCAACTCGGCGACAACGCCGTCGATCGGGGCGAGCACGGGATGTTCCAGCTTCATCGCTTCCAGCGTGAGCAGCGGATCGCCGGCCGAGACCCGCTGGCCGACCTCGACGTGCACCCGGGTCACCACGCCGGGCAGCGGCGCGAGCAGCGACCCGGCGGCCACCGCCGTGGTGGGCAGCGGGAGACGCGGCAACTCGGCCAGGCTCGCCGCCCCGTCCGGGCCGTCCACGAAGACAGCCGCCCCCACCCGGTGTACGCGGTACGCGCGGCGGACCCCGTCGACGTCGAGCACCGCCCGGTCCGCTGTGGCCTCGACCAGCGCCACCGTCGGTCGCTCGGCCGACTCCTGCGCCGCCGACGTGCTGGACCAGTCGGCGAGCCGGCCGACCCGGTCCAGCCGGTAGCGGATCTCGATCTCGTCGCCGTCCGGCCCGACGAAGCGGGTGGTCTGGGGAACGGCGGGCACGTTGCGCCAGCCGGAGGGGAGCCCGGAGAGCACCGGTGCGGTCGCCCGGCGCTGGGCGGCCGTGGCCAGCGCCGCGGCGAGGGCGGTGACCGGCAGCCGGTCGGCGGGCAGCAGCGGAGTGAAGACCTCCGGGTGCCGGTCCAGGAAACCCGTGTCGATCTCCACGGCGGCGAACGCGGGGCTGCGCAGCACCCGGACCAGCAGATCCCGGTTGGTGGTCACCCCGTGCAGCTCGGCCCGGGCCAACGCGCTGGCGAGCAGCCGGGTCGCCTCCGCGCGGGTACGACCCCAGGCGACCAACTTCGCGAGCATCGAGTCGTAGTGCACCCCGACCGCCGAGCCGGCCAGCACACCCGAGTCGAGCCGCAGGCCTGGCCCGGCCAGCCCACCGAACTCGGTCGCCACATCGCCGACGCTGAACCGGTGCAGGGTCCCGGTGGCCGGTCGCCAACCCGCCGCCGCGTCCTCGGCGCAGAGGCGCACCTCGATCGCGTGCCCGGTGCTCGCCGGCAGGGCCGCCGGCAACGGCTCACCCTCGGCGACGAGGAGTTGCAGACCCACCAGGTCCAGCCCGGTGCACAACTCGGTGACCGGGTGCTCGACCTGAAGGCGGGTGTTCATCTCCAGGAAGAAGAACTCACCGCCCGGGGCGAGCAGGAACTCCACAGTGCCCGCGCCCAGGTAGTCGACAGCGCGCCCGGCGGCCACCGCCGCCTCGTGCACCGCCGTCCGCACCCGGTCCGGCACAACCGCCGGCGCCTCCTCGACGATCTTCTGGTGCCGCCGCTGGATCGAGCACTCCCGGTCGCCGAGGGCCACCACCCGCCCGTGGGCGTCACCGAAGATCTGCACCTCGACGTGCCGGCCGCGCTCGACGTACCGCTCGATGAAGACAGTGCCGTCGCCGAACGCGGCAGCCGCCTCGCGGCGCGCGGAGGCCACGGCCTCGGCCAGTTCGTCAGCGGTCCGGACGATCCGCATGCCCCGGCCACCACCGCCGGCGGACGCCTTCACCAACACCGGGAAGTCGGTGATCCCGTCGGTATCGGTCCAGCTCGGCAGCATCGGCACGCCCGCCTCGGCGAGCAGCGCCTTCGCGGCCAGTTTGTCGCCCATCGCGGCGATCACCTTGGCCGGTGGGCCGACCCAGGTCAGACCGGCGTCGGTCACCGCCCCCGCGAACTCGGCGTTCTCGGCGAGGAACCCGTAGCCGGGGTGGACGGCGTCCGCGCCGCTGCGCCGGGCCGCGTCCAGGATCAGATCGACCCGCAGGTACGTCTCGGCCGGCGAATTCCCCGGCAGGCGTACGGCCTGGTCGGCCTCGGCCACGAACGGCGCGTCGGCGTCCGCGTCCGAGTGCACGGCAACGGTCTGCACGCCCACTGCGCGGCAGGTGGCGAAGACCCGACGGGCGATCTCGCCCCGGTTGGCCACGAGCAGTCTGTTGATCATAAGTGGCCCCTCTACATCCGGAAGACGCCGAAACCGTCGGCGCCCTTCACCGGTCCGTTGTGGATCGCCGAGAGGCAGAGCCCGAGGACGGTCCGGGTGTCCCGGGGGTCGATCACCCCGTCGTCGTAGAGCCGGCCGGAGAGGAAGAGCGCGCCGGACTGCGACTCGATCTGCTGCTCGACCATCAAACGCATCGCCGCGTCGGAATCCTCGTCGTAGTCGCGCCCCCGGGCGGCAGCCGCCTGCCGGGCCACGATCGACAGCACCCCCGCGAGCTGCGCCGGGCCCATCACCGCCGACTTCGCGTTCGGCCAGGTGAACAGGAACCTCGGCTCGTACGCGCGGCCGCACATGCCGTAGTTGCCGGCGCCGTAGGAGGCGCCCATGTTCACCGTCAGGTGCGGCACCGTCGAGTTCGACACCGCGTTGACCATCAACGCGCCGTGCTTGATGATGCCGCGCTGCTCGTACTCGGTGCCGACCATGTAGCCGGTGGTGTTCTGCAAGAAGATCAACGGGGTGTCCGAGGCGTTCGCGAGCTGGATGAACTGGGCCGCCTTCTGAGCCTCCGCGCTGAACAGCACCCCCCGGGCGTTCGCCAGCACCCCCACCGGATATCCGTGCAGCTCGCCCCAACCGGTGACCAGCGCGTCCCCGTACGCCGGCTTGAACTCGTCGAAGTCGCTGCCGTCAAGTACCCGGGCCAGCACCTCGCGGGGGTCGAACGGCACCTTCAGGTCGGCGCTGGTGATGCCGAGCAGCTCCTCCGGGTCGTACTTCGGCGGCTGTGGCACCGCCGTCCGCGGCGACGGGCCCCGCTTGCGCCAGTTCAACCGGCGGACGCACTGCCGGGCCAGCCGGATGCCGTCCCGCTCGTCGACGGCCAGGTAGTCGGCGAGCCCGGACATGCTGGCGTGCATCGCCGCGCCACCCAGCGACTCGTCGTCGGTGACCTCGCCGGTCGCCATCTTCACCAGCGGCGGACCGGCCAGGTAGACCTGTGACCGGTCCCGAATCATGATCACGTGGTCGGACATCCCCGGCACGTACGCGCCACCGGCCGTGGCGTTGCCGAAAACCACGCTGACAGTGGGGATGCCGGCCGCCGAGAGCCGGGTGAGGTCACGGAACACCCGACCGCCGGGAATGAAGATCTCCGCCTGGGTGGGTAGGTCCGCCCCGGCCGACTCCACCAGATTGACCATGGGCAGCCGGTTGGCCAGGGCGATCTCGCCGGCCCGCCGGGTCTTCGCCAGTGACCACGGGTTGACAGCGCCGCCGCGTACCGTCGGGTCGTTGGCGACGATCAGGCACTCCACGCCCTCGACCACACCGATGCCGGTGACCACGCTGGCCCCGACCGGGAAGTCCGAGCCGTACGCGGCTACCGGCGACAACTCCAGGAACGGGCTGTCGGCGTCCACCAGCAGCTCGATCCGCTCCCGGGGGAGCAGTTTGCCGCGGGCGTGGTGCCGGCTCACGTACTTCTCGCCACCACCCGCCCGCGCCTGGTCCAGCGCGGTGTCCAACTCGGTCAACCGCTCCAGCAACGCGGCCCGGTTCGCCAGGTACGAGGGCGCGGACGGGTCGACCGTGCTGTCCAGTGTGGTCATAGGTCCATGCCTTTCGCGATGATCTCGTTCATGATCTCGGTGCTGCCGCCGCCGATGCCGAGGATCCGCGCGTCGCGGTAGTGCCGCTCCACCTCGGCGTCGCGCAGGTAGCCGAACCCGCCGTGCAGCTGCAACGCCTGGTCGACGACGTGGTCGCAGGCGGCCACCGCCACGTTCTTCGCCATCGCCACCTCGGTCACCACCGGCTCGCCGGCCGCTACCCGACCCGCGACCCAGTGCACGTACGACCGGGCGGCCTCGGCCCGGGTGTGCATCTCGGCCAACCGGTGCCGGATCAGCTGCCGGCTGGCCAGCGGACGCCCGAAGGTCTCCCGGTCCCGGCACCAGCGCACCGCCAACTCGACGCAGCGCTGCGCTGTCGCGTACGCCTGGGTCGCCAGCGACAGCCGTTCCGCGGCGAAATGCTGCATGATCGCCAGGAAGCCGGTGTTCTCCGCGCCGATCCGGTTGGCGACCGGCACCCGCACGTCGGCGAAGGACAGCTCGGCGGTGTCCGAGCAGTGCCAGCCCAGCTTCTCCAACCGGCGTCCCACTGTGAACCCGGGCGACCCCTTGTCGATGACCAGCAGGGTGAGTTCACCGCTGCCGGGGAAGTCGGTACACACCGCGGTGGTCACGAAGTCGGCCCGGTGCCCGCTGGTGATGTACGTCTTCGACCCGTTCACCACGTAGTGGTCGCCGTCGCGGCGGGCGGTGGTGCGGATCCCGGCCACGTCCGAACCGCCGTCCGGCTCGGTGATGGCCAGCGCGCCGATCATCGTGCCGGACAGAGTGGGCCGCACGTACCGCTCGATCAGGCTGTCATCGGCCGGTGACGCGGTCCCGCCGAGCCGGCCGCCCAGCGAGCCACCGGTGCGGGCACCGGCCGCCGCGACCATGTGCGGCAACGCGATCCCGTGCGTGAACAGGGCCGCCACCAGCCCCGACGAGCCGCCGGAGCGGATCAGCTCCTCGGTCACGATGATCGAGTCGAGCAGGTCCCCGCCGCTGCCACCCACCGACTCCGGAAAGCCGATGCCGAGCAGGCCGAGCTTCGCCGCGGTCGCGTGCAGCGCCCGAGGCACCTCACCGGCCCGCTCCCAGTCGTCCAGGTGCGGCAACACCTCCCGGGTCACGAACGCCCGGGTCAGCTCGCGCAGTTGCCGGCGCTCCGGGGTGTCCACGATGCTCATCGGGATGCCCCCGTCGGAAGGTCGGCCGGCAGGTCGACGACCCGGGCGCGCAGCAGCTCGCCGAGCGCCTTGGCCTGCGGGTCGAACCGGGTGGACGCGGCCACCCCGGCACCGAGCAGGCCCTCGATCACGAAGTTGACAGCCCGCAGGTTCGACAGCTCGTAGCGCCGCACCGACAACGGGGCGGTCTCCGGCACCAGCTCGGCCAGCCGGTCGACCGTCAACCAGGTCCGCAGCCACGTGTACCCGGCGTCAGTACGTGCCCAGACACCGAGGTTGGCGTCCCCGGCCTTGTCCCCGGAGCGTGCGCCGACCACATCGCCGAGCGCCCCGCGTCGGGTCGGGCCGTCGATGGCCGCCTCGCCACCCGGGGCCGATTCGTCCGGCGAGGTGGGGGAAGTGCGGGTTGGTGGGGCGATCGGCACCCGCTCGCCACCGGGCAGCACAGCGACGTGCGCCACCGCGTCCTGCGGCACCGCGTCGGCGGTGAAGACGCCGTACGGTGCCGCGTCACCGGGCAGTGTGGTCAGCGTGCAGCCCGGGTACGAGGCCAGGGCCAACTCCACAGCGGCGGCCGAGAACGCCCGCCCGGCCCGCGCCTTGTCACCGTCGCGCAGGTGTACGTGCAGCAGGGCGCTGGCCGCCTCGGTGTCGACGGCGTCCGGGTGGTCGGTCCGAGCGAGGGTGAACTCCAGCCCGTCCTTGCCCACCGCCTCCTCGACCTGCCCCCGGACCAGTGCGGCCTTCTCCTCGATCCGCAGACCGCACAGGACGAACGTCATCGAGTTGCGGAAGCCGCCGAGGTTGTTGACGCCCACCTTCAGCGTGGGCGGGGGCGGGGTGCCCCGCACCCCGGAGACCCGGACCCGGTCCGCCCCGTCGGGGTGCAGCGTCACTGTGTCCAGTCGGGTGACCACGTCCGGCCCGAGGTACGACGGCCCGCCGATCTCGTAGAGCAGTTGGGCGGTGACAGTTTCCACAGTGACCGCGCCGCCGGTGCCCGGATGCTTGGTGAGCACCGACGAGCCGTCGGGGTGCACCTCGGCGATCGGGAACCCGGGCCGGTGGCCGCCGTCGGGCAGCTCGGTGAAGAAGCTGAAGTTGCCGCCGGTGACCTGCGCGCCGCACTCGACGAGGTGCCCGGCGACGGTGGCCCCGGCCAGCTCGTCGAGGTCGTCGCGGCCCCACCCGTACCGGGCGATGGCCGGGCCGACCACCAGCGACGCGTCGGTGACCCGGCCGGTGACCACCACGTCCGCGCCCGCGTCGAGACAGGCGGCGATCCCGAACGCGCCGAGGTAGGCGTTCGCGCTCAACGCGTCCGGTCGCTGGATCGTGTCGCCCTCGACGTACCCGACCTGGGTCGGTAGCCCGAGCCGGTCGGCGAGCTTCCCGATGGCGGCGGCCAGGCCGGCCGGGTTCAGCCCGCCGGCGTTCGTCACGATCCGCACCCCTCGGTCGAGGGCGGTGCCGAGGCAGGTCTCCAGTTGCCGCAGGAACGTCTTCGCGTAGCCCAGGTCGGGGTCGCGCATCCGGTCCCGGGCCAGGATCAGCATGGTCAACTCGGCGAGGTAGTCGCCGGTCAGCACGTCCAGCTCACCGCCGTCGAGCATCTCCCGCCAGGCGGTGAACCGGTCGCCGTAGAAGCCGGAGGCGTTGCCGATGCGGATCATGCCCGTACCCCGATCCCGCCGACCGGCTGCCGGCCGTCACCCGGCGGCCCGGCGAAGGCCTGCGCCACGTCGAGCCACTCGTCGGCGACCGGCCCGGTGGCGACCAGAGCAAGGTCCGCGCGGTGCCGGCGTTGGGTGACCAGCAGGCAGAAGTCCCGAGCCGGTCCGGTGACCCGGTCGGCGGCGTCCGCCGGACCCCAGCTCCAGGTGTCGCCGCCGGGCCCGACCAGCTCGACCCGGACCGGCGCCGCGGGTGCCTCCCGGCCGTGCGCGGCGAAACCGTGCCCGAGGGTACGCACGCCCAGGTGCGCCACGTGCCGGAGTCGGTCGCTGTCGGGGCGGACCACGCCGAGGGCGTCGGCCACGTCCGCGCCGTGCGCCCAGGTCTCCATGATCCGGGCGGTGGCCATCGAGGTGGCCGACATCCGGGTGCCGTACCAGGGCAGTTTGCCGCCGGCCGGAACGGCGGCCAGTGCGTCGACGAGCGCGGTCCGCCCGGCCCGCCAACGGGCCAGCAACTCGGCCGGCGGGGCGAGGAATTCCTCGGCGCCGAGGTCGACGAGTCGGGTCACGTCCGGCGCGGTGGTGACCGTCGCGTAGAACGCCTCGGGATCGGTCGCGGCCAACAGCGCGACGTGGTCGGTCCAGGCGAGGTGGGCGATCTGATGCCCGATGCTCCAGCCCGGCGCGGGGGTCGGCCTCGCCCAGTCGACCACGGGCAGTGGCGCCACCAGGGCGTCCAGCTGGGCGGACTCGTCGGCCAGGTCGGTGAGCAGGTCGCTGAGGTCGACCATGGTGCCTCCGGTCGGTGGTGGCCGGTGCGGCCGGCGGTCAGGGCGTGAGCAGGGTGGCGAGCTGGCGCTTCCAGGTGGTCAGCAGGGCGGCCCGGCGGGCGGAGTCGTCGCTGAGCAGGTTGGCCACCCCGAGCCCACGGAGCAGGTCGAGCGTGGCCTGCACCGCTTCGCGGACACCGGGTCGACGCTCGTCGACACCGAGGAGGGCGACGGTGAGCCGGTGCATCTCCCGCCCGACCGTCGCCTCCAGCGGCACCAGGGCGTCCCGCAGCTCCCGATCGGTGCGGGCGGCGACCCAGAGCTCAAGCGCGGCCACGAACAGCGGCCCGGTGAACGCCACGGCGAGCAGGTCGACGACCCGGTCCAACCGCTGCGGGCCGGCCGGCAGCGCCTCGGCCTCGGTGCGCAACTCGTCGGCCCGGCGCTCGGCCAGATGGGCCACGGCGGCCGTCACCAGCGCCGCCTTCGTCGGGTAGTGGTGCAGCTGTGCCCCACGCGAGACACCGGCCCGCGCCGCGACGACTGTGGTCGTGGTGCCGGACCAGCCGTGCTCGATGAGGCAGTCGACGGTCGCCTCCAGCAGTCGGGCCTGGGTGGCGCGGCTGCGTTCCTGCTGGGGGACACGCGTCGATGCGGTGGGCACGGGAACAGCCTGCTGCCTACGAAACAAACAGTCAAGACTGACTTTTTTGTGACCCTGCCGGGGTGGATGCGCGCCCTCGCCTGAACCCGCTGCATTCGCGGCACCGTGGCACGCGCTGAAGGCTCGCTATGGAGCTGATGCCGTTAACGAATCACCCGTCGACCTGATCAGTCGATCGGGTCCTGCTGATGTCGCAAACGATTCAGCTCCAAAGGGACCCTGACCCACGGTCCCCGGCTGCCACCCCCCGGCTGCCACCCTCGGCTGCCATCCGGGGTTGCCGGCTCAGCGGCCGTCGCGGGGGCCGAAGACGGTCAGCGCGTCCGCGTCGCTGTGCTGGGAGCGCAGATACTCGTCGGCCCAGGCGGCAGCGTCGGGGAAAGCCGACTCGGCCACCACCCGCGCGCAGGCCGCGTCCACGTCGAAGACGGTGCGGCGTAGCTGGACGCCCGGCCCGAGCAGCGCCCACCACGCGCCCGCGCCCCCGTACGGCATGCCGATGCTGCCCGGATTGACCACCAGGCGCCGATCGACCAGCCGGGTGAAGGGCATGTGCGTGTGGCCGCAGACCACCGTGGCAACCTCGGCGGGAAGACCGTCGAACACCTCCGCCCAGCGCGCCATGCGGGAGTCGACGAGCACGACCTCCTCGTCGTCGCGCGGCGTCGCGTGGCAGAACAGCGTCCGCCCAAGGCCGTCGATGTCCAGCGTCGCCGTCGTCGGCAGTTCGGCGAGCCGGGCCACCTGGTCGTCGCGAAGCTGCCCGGCGGCCCAGTTCGACACCTCGATCGACGCCGGGCGACCGGCCCGGGCCTCGACCAGTTCGCGCTCGCAGTTGCCGCCGACCCAGCACACCCGGTCACCCAGGCCGGCGAGCACGTCCAGCACCTCGACCGGTTGCGGGCCGGCGGCGATGTCACCGGTGAGCACGATCAGATCGGCGGCGGCCACGTCCGGCTCGGCCAGGACGGCCTCCAGCGCCGGCAGGACGCCGTGGATGTCGGAGAGCACCGCAACACGATTCACCATGGCCCCACCCTCACCGCTGACATCCATCGAGGCCAGCGATTCTGCGCCAGGCAGACGCAGACGTCCCCGCCTGCGGCCGGTGACGGCAGGCGGGGACGCGTTGTACTGCTCAGACGCGGGCGCGGCGGGCCAGGCGCTCCGGGTCCAGGATGATGATGCTCTTGCCGTCCAACCGCAGCCAGCCGCGCGAGGCGAAGTCGGCCAGCGCCTTGTTGACGGTCTCCCGGGAGGCGCCGACGAGCTGGGCGATTTCCTCCTGGGTGAGGTCGTGGGTCACCCGCAGAACGCCGCCGTCGCGGGTGCCGAAGCGGCCCGCCATCTGGAGCAGGTTCTTGGCGACCCGACCCGGCACGTCCGTGAAGATCAGGTCGGCGAGCGAGTCGTTGGTCCGACGCAGCCGCCGGGCGAGCACCCGCAGCAGCTGCTCGGCGATCTCTGGGCGGTTGTTGAGCCACGGCCGCAGCGCCTGCTTACGCAGCCGCACCAGCCGGGTGTCGGTCACCGCGGTGGCGGTCGCCGTACGCGGACCCGGGTCGAAGAGCGACAGCTCACCGACCATGTCCGACGGCCCCATCACCGCGATGAGGTTCTGCCGGCCGTCCGCTGCGCGGCGACCAACCTTGATCTTCCCGGACAGCAGGATGTAGAGGCTGTCACCGGGCTCGCCCTCATTGAAGACGATCTCGCCCTTGCGGACCTCGATCGTCTCCATCTCCTTGGCAAGCGCCTCGGCAGCTTCCGGGTCAACACCCTGGAAGATCCCGCTGCGGGCCAGTACCTCGTCCATTGCGCACCTCCGGTTGCGCGTGCCGTCCGTCGGCCGGGGCCGCCGTCCGCTGATCCCCTCGCGCGCCGCCAAGTCTAGGCGCACGTGAGCACGAATCAGAGGTCGCCCCTGGAATCTTGATCGGTGGGCGTAACCTGCCCGACGTGCTGAGCGAGCCGACTCTGACCAGCCGCGCCGAGGACGGGCGGCACGTACCGCTGCTCGTCTGGCGTGCGGACGTGCCCCTGCGGGCGGCCAGCAGTGCCCCGCTGGGCGGTGGCATCGGGGTCCGGCGGTGGGTGTTGAACGCGACGGTCCCGATGTCGTACGACCGGGAGGACCCCGCGGCGCACCTGGCCTCGCTTGCCGCCGAGCTGGCCCTCGACGGGCCCGGGATCGGCCTGCTGACCGGCGTCGATGTGGCCGAGGTGGTGGCGCGTAGCGACGCCGGGGTGCGGGCCTGGGCGACGGTCGGGCTCGGCACACCGGTGCCCGCTGCCGCGCCGACGCCGGCCGCGCTCGGCCCACGCGTCGGCACTGTCAACATCGTGGTGTACGTGCCGGCGCGACTCGCCGACTCCGCGCTGGTCAACGCGGTGTCCACCGCGACCGAGGCGAAGACCCAGGCGATCGCCGAGCTGGGGTTGCCGGGGACCGGCACGCCCACCGACGCGGTCACGGTGCTCTGCCCGGTGGACGGGCCGGAGTCCGCGTACGGCGGGCCGCGCTCCACCTGGGGCGCCCCGCTCGCCCGAGCGGTGCACGCGGCGGTGCTCGCCGGTGGTTCCCGGCCGGTCGTGCCGTGGTCCGACCAGCTCAGGGGCGCAAAGTCCAACCGATCGGCTGTCGTTGGCGCGTTTAACGACCGGTAGGGTCGCGGGCGATGTATGCTCCCGCCCCCCTCGCGTCCCGCCCGCGCCGCCGCGTCGCCCTCGGCCTCGCCGCGCTGCTGGCCGCCCTCCTCGTGGCCGGCTGTGCCGACCCCGGTGGTGAGGCACCCGTCTGGCAGCCCGGCGCTGGAGGTGGTGGCACCGGCGCGCCGGTCTCCACGACCGGCCCGAAGGCCACCGGGCCCGCGTCGTCCGGTCAGGGTGGCGCGATCTCGCTCTCCGCCACCGGCGACATCATCATGGGCAACGCGCCCAGTCGGCTGCCCGCCGCCGGCGGCAAGGGCTTCTTCAACTCGGTCACCGACGCGCTGAAGGCCGACCTGGTGATGGGCAACCTGGAGGAGCCGCTGACTGTCGACACGGGCACCGGCAAGTGCGGGGCGAACTCCACCCGCTGCTTCCAGTTCCGCGCTCCGCCGGAGTACGCCGCCCACCTGCGTGACGCCGGCTTCGACGTGCTCAACCAGGCCAACAACCATGGCTACGACTACGGGCCCAAGGGCTACGAGAACACCCAGAAGGCGCTGAAGAAGTACGACCTGGAGCACACCGGCGCGCCGAACGAGATCACCGTGGTGGAGGTCAAGGGCGTCAAGGTCGCCGTCGCCGGCTTCTCGTCGTACGTCTGGTCCAACAGCCTCGTTGACATCGACAAGGCCAAGGCGGTGGTCGCCAAGGCCGCCACCATGGCCGACCTGGTCGTGGTGCAGGTGCACATGGGTGGTGAGGGTGTCGACAAGACCCGGGTGAAGCCGGGCACCGAGATGTTCCTGGGCGAGAACCGGGGCGACCCGGTGAAGTTCTCGCACGCGATGATCGACGCTGGTGCCGACCTGATCGTCGGGCACGGCCCGCACGTGTTGCGCGGGATGGAGTTCTACAAGGGGCGCCTGATCGCGTACAGCCTGGGCAACTTCGCCGGCGGCGGCAACTCGCTGAGCAACGACGGTCGCCTCGGCTGGGGCGGGGTGCTGAAGGTGTCGCTCAAGCCGGACGGCAGCTGGGCCGGCGGCTCGTTCACCTCCACGTACATGAACTCCGCCGGCAAGCCGACCATGGACCCGGACGACCGGGGCCTGGGCCTGGTCACCGAGTTGAGTCGCGCCGACTTCCCGAAGGGCGGCGCTCGCCTCGACGGGCAGGGGAAGATCACGGCGCCGACCGCCGGCTGACCCGACGGGGAACGTCCGGGGTGCGACGTAGGCTGACCGTCGTGACCAGTAGCCCTCCCGGTGCCAGCGAGACCGATCTCGGGCGCAAACGCCGTGCTCGCAAGATCGGCCGGGCGCTGGCCGAGACGCATCCCGACGCGCATTGTGAGCTGGACCACTCCAATGCCCTGGAGTTGGCCGTCGCCACGATCCTGTCCGCCCAGTGCACGGACAAGAAGGTCAACGAGGTCACCCCGAAGCTCTTCGCCCGCTACCCGAGCGCTGCCGCGTACGCCGGCGCCGACCGGGGCGAGATGGAGGAGTTGATCCGGCCCACCGGCTTCTACCGCAACAAGACCGACTCACTGCTCAAGCTCGGTCAGGCCCTTCTCGACCGGTACGACGGCAGGGTCCCGGGGCGGCTCGTCGACCTGGTGACGCTCCCGGGCATCGGCCGCAAGACCGCCAACGTGATCCTGGGCAACGCCTTCGACGTCCCGGGCATCACCGTCGACACGCACTTCCAGCGGCTGGTCCACCGGTGGCGGCTGACCACCGAGACCGACCCGGTCAAGATCGAGCACGCGATCGGCGCGCTGTACGACAAGCGCGACTGGACCATGCTCTCGCACCGGATCATCTTCCACGGAAGACGGGTCTGCCACGCCCGCAAGCCGGCCTGCGGCGCCTGCACGCTCGCGAAGCTCTGCCCTTCGTACGGCACCGGCCCGACCGAACCGGCCGCTGCCGCCAAACTGCTCAAGGGCCCTCGGGCGCGCGACCTCGCCGTGGCTGCCGGGGTCGACCCGGACCTGGTGCCCGCGCAGGCGGTCGCTGCGGAGGTGCCGTGAACCGCCGCCTCGCCCTCGCCGTCCTGCCGCTGCTGCTGGCGATCACCGGTTGCACCAGCGGCACTGCCGACGAGCCAGCCCCCCGCCCGGCCGCCGCTGAGCGACCATCGCCGTTCCGGGACTGTTCGACGCTGAGCACTGCGCCCACGGCACCGTCGCCCGGCTCCGGCACCGCGGCCCCGGTAACGGCGATTCCGCCGTCGCCCGGCTCGGGTGCGACGGCCTCCGGTACGCCTGGCACGACGGCCCCCGCCGTTGGCGGGTCGGCGCTGCCGGAGCTGACGCTCTCCTGCTTCACCGGCGGTGCCCCCGTCGTGCTGCGGGAGGTGGCCGGGCCGGCGGTGATCAACGTGTGGGCCTCCTGGTGCCCGCCGTGCCGCAAGGAGCTGCCCGCCTTCCAACGCCTCAGCGAGCGCGCCACCGGTCAGCTCCAGGTAATCGGGGTCAACAGTCGGGACAGCCGGGGCGGCGCCCAGTCCATCGGTGAGGACTTCGGCGTCCGGTTCCCGATCCTGGTGGATCAGGGCGAGGCGCTACAGCGCGAGCTGAAGCGCAACGCCATTCCACTGACCCTCTTCGTCGACGGCGACGGTCAGGTCCGGCACATCGACGCCAGCGGCGCTCTCGACGACACCAAGCTCGCCGAGCTGGTCCGCCAGCACCTCGGCCTGGCGGTGCCGGCGTGACCCGTCGGCCACCCGGATGGATCGATCCGTTGCTGACCCGGCTGGGCACCGCCCGCGCCGAGGACTTCACCCGGCTGACCACGCCGACCGAGGGCGGTCGGGAGAGCGCCGTGCTGGTGCTGCTCGGCGAGCAGCCCGGCGCGGGTCCCGACGTGCTGGTCCTGCAACGCGCCGCCACCCTGCGCAACCACGCCGGCCAGCCCGCCTTTCCCGGGGGTGCGGCCGACCCGGAGGACGCCGACGTCCGCGCCACCGCCCTGCGCGAGGCGAACGAGGAGGTCGGCCTCGACCCGACCAGCGTGACAGTGCTGGCCGAGCTGCCGAAACTGTGGATCCCGGTCAGCGAGTTCGTGGTCACGCCGGTGCTGGCCTGGTGGCACGACCCGCACCCGGTGCACCCACGGGAGCCGGCCGAGGTGGCACACGTCGCCCGCCTGCCCGTCAGCGAGCTGGTCGACCCGGCCAACCGACTGCGGGTCCGGCACCCGAGCGGCTGGATCGGGCCGGCGTTCTCGGCGCGCGGGATGCTCGTCTGGGGCTTCACCGCCGGGGTGCTCGCCACCCTGCTCGAGATGGGCGGCTGGGCCCGCCCGTGGTCGCTCGACCGGGTGGTGGAGCTTCCGCCGACCCGGGCGACACCGGCCCCGTCCGCCGGCACCGACGAGGCTGACGAGAACGCCCTGCGCTGACCGCGCGGTCACCATCCGCAAGCGATGGTCATCCGGCGGGCACACTGCCCGTACGCTTGACCCGTGTCCGTCGTGGATCTCGTCCTGCTGCTGCTCATGCTCGTGTTCGCGATCAGCGGATACCGCCAGGGTTTCGTCATCGGCGTCACGTCGTTGTCCGGCTTCTTCCTGGGTCTGCTGCTGGGTCTCCAGCTCGGGCCGCTGTTCGCCAGACAGTTCGTGGACGCCGGCACCCGTGTGCTGATCTCGCTGGTGGCCATCTTCGGGCTGGCAGTGGTCGGGCAGGCACTCGCCGGTTGGCTCGGCTCGCACCTGCGCAAGACGATCACCAGCGACGTGGGCAAACGGGCCGACGACGTCGGTGGGGCGCTCGTCTCGCTGTTCGCGGTGCTCCTGCTCGCCTGGCTGGTCGCCGTGCCGCTCGGCTCGTCCTCGGTGCCCTGGCTCGCCGCCTCGGTCCGCAACAGCGCGTTGATCACGGTGGTCAACCAGGTCCTACCGGAGCAGGCCCACCAGCTGTCCACGGCGCTGGAGGACACCGTCGACACCGACGGGTTCCCGGACGTCTTCGGTGACCTCGCGCCCACCCGGGCCCGGCAGGTCGACCCACCGGACCCGGCACTGGCCGGCTCGCAGGTGGTGGTCAGCGGTCGGCAGTCGGTCGTAAAGGTGCTCGGCTCCGCGCCCAGCTGCTCACGCCGGATCGAGGGTTCCGGCTTCGTGTACGCGGACGACCGGGTGATGACCAACGCGCACGTGGTGGCCGGCACCCGTTCGGTCGCCGTGGAGCTGGGCGGCGAGCGGTACGACGGCAAGGTTGTGGTCTACGACCCGAGCCGGGATCTGGCGGTGCTGCTCGTGCCTGGGCTGCCCGGGCCGTCCCTGCGGTTCGCCGCCGGCAACGCGGGCAGTGGCTCCGATGCGATAGTGCTCGGCTTCCCGCTCGACGGCCCGTACAACGCGCAGTCGGCGCGGGTCCGGGACGTCGACCGGATCAAGGGCCCGGACATCTACTCGTCCAACGAGGTGACCCGGGAGATCTACACGATCCGGGCGCTGGTCCGCAGCGGCAACTCGGGGGGCCCGCTGCTCTCCGCCAACGGCCTGGTGCTCGGTGTGATCTTCGCGGCGGCGTCCGACGACCCGAACACCGGCTTCGCCGTGACGGCGGCCGAGGCCCGCCCGGTGGCGTTGGCCGGTGCCGAACGCAACAGGCAGGTCGGCACCGGCGAGTGCACCTGAGCGTCGCCGCGAGGTCGGCTCAGCCTTGAGCCGGGGCGGGACGCCTGACGGCCGGTAGCTTCGCCCGGCCCCACCGCAGCCCCCGGTCCAGCACGGCACGGGCCATGATCGCGACGCACGTGCCGCCGTTGACGAAGGACGCCACCACGTCGCTCGGGTGGTGCATGCCCCGGTACATCCGGGTCAGCGCCACGCCCAGCGGCACCATCAGCAGCAGCGTCCACCAGGCGACCTTCGCGCCGGTGCTCCGTGCCCGCAGCGCCAGCAGCACGGCGATGCCGACGTAGAGCGCCACCGCCGCCGAGGTGTGCCCGGACGGGAAGCTCGACGTGGGTGGCGAGACGTCCATGTGCTCCACCGCCGGCCGCCGTCGGTCGATCGCCAGCGTGGTCAGAAGGAACACCAGTGCCTGGGCGGTCACCGCCGCGCACAGGAACAGCGGCTCGCGCCAGCGCTTCAGCCAGAGCCGTAGCGCCAACGCCACCAGCACTGTGACCACGACGATCATCTGGGTGCTGGCCAGCGTGCTGAACACCAGCGAGACGTTGTTCCAGCCGCCGGTGCGGTCGGCGGCCAACTCTCGGTTCACCGCGTCCTCGACGGTGAACGGCCAGGTACGGGCGAACACCCGGGTGACCAGCACCCCGAGCAGCACCATGAGCCCCAGCAGGAGGGACACCGGCAGCAGCACCCGCCGGAGGATCTGGACCACGGTCTCGGACATGGGTCGCCCAGTACCCGGCCGAGCTCGTCGTCACTCCTCAGGCCGCTCCCGGGTGCCGCTCGACCTCGGGAGCAACGCCATCGCGGGTCGGCCGGACCGGCCGAAGACCGGTGTGTGCCCGCCAACTGGTGAACGCGGCGGTGGTGGCAGCGACCACCGCCACACCGAGCAACCATCCACCCACCACGTCGCTGGTGAAGTGCACGCCCAGCGTCACCCTGCTCAGCCCGGTCACCACTGTGAGCAGGACCGCCGCCACCCAGAGCGCGGCCCGCTCCACCCCGCGCCGGGCGTAGGGCAGGAGCACCAGCAGCAGCACCCCGGCGACCAGGGTGGCGTTCAGCGCGTGCCCGGAGGGGAACGAGTAGCCGGCGGCCCGGGCCACCGGGTCCAGCAACTCCGGCCGGTCCCGGCCGACCAGCAACTTGAGCAGCGGACCGACCAACCCGCCGACGACCATCGTGGTGGCCGCCCAGAGGGCCAGCCGGCGGGCTCCCCGGCGCAGCAACCAGACCACCAGGAGCAGGACCACGGCGCGCAGTGGCATCGGTGCGAACACCTCGGTCCAGCCTCGCATCAGCGCGACCCAGGCCGGATGATCCTGGGCGTAGCCGTGCAGCGCGTCGGTGACCGCCGCGTCCAGCCGGTGCAGCGGCGCCCAGGTACCGAGCACCAGCAGGGTGAGCAGCGCGAACGGCACCAGCACCAGGAACGCCGCTGTCGCGGCGAGAGTGAGCCGCAGACCCAGCGCATGGTCCGGGTCGAATCGGCGGCGCCGCCAGGACGGCTGGCCGGTGGGAGCGAGGGTGGGCGGCCGGTGCGTACTCATGGGTCCGTTCTACCCGGCCGGGCAGCCGCTCAGGCCTGCCGGCCGGTCGCGATCAACGGGGCCGCTGACGCAACCGGCGCACCATCAGGGCCGCACCGCCGACCAGAGCGACGAGGAGCACGACAACGACCCACATCTGCTCCGGCGCTGACGTGTCCTGACCGCCCGCCGCCCGAGCCGTCCACCGGCTCTGCTGACCGGATGCGGCGAGACCGAGTGGATCGGCGCCCGCGCCGGCCACCGGATCGTCATCGACCGAGCCGGGCGCCGGACCGAAACCGGTCACGCCCGGCGACGTCTGGTCGTCCAACGGGTTGGCGGTCACCGGCGGCACCTGAGCGGTCAACGCGGCGACCGGGTCGACCACCCCGTACCCGAAGCGGTCGTCCCGCCCGGTCGGGCCCAGGTCCCGGGCGGTGGCCAACAACCGGTTGACCACCTCACCGGCGGGCATCTGCGGATAGCGGGACCGGACCAGCGCGGCGGTCGCCGCCACCAGTGGCGCGGCGAAGCTGGTGCCCTGCACCCGCCAGTACCCGCCTGGAGGCTTGGCGCCGACCAGGCCGCTGGCGGGAGCGGTGAGCACGGTCGCCCGGCCGGTGATCGAGCCGGACCACAGGTTGTCGCTGCTGCGTTCGAGACCGGACACCGCGATCACACCCGGCTCCCGAGCCGGGTACCAGACCTTGGTGCTGGTGGAGGTGGCCAGGTTGCCGGTGCAGGCGACCACGACCACGTCCCGGACGAACGCGTAGTCCAGAGCGGCGGCCAGGGCCGGGCTGTCACCGCTGCCGCCCAGCGACAGGTTGATCACACGCGCGCCGTTGTCGACCGCCCAGCGGACCCCCTGGGCGACGATCAGCGCGTCGTCGTAACGGTTCTCCTCGTCCAGCACGCGGACCGGCAGGATCCGGGCGTCCGGTGCGAGGCCGACCACGCCCCGCTTGTCGTCGTTGCGCCCGGCGATCAGGCCGGCGACGGTGGTGCCGTGACCCACCGGATCCGGGCCCGGGGCACCACCGGGGCCGACCAGGTCCTTGCCAGGAAGCACCTGACCAACCAGGTCGGGGTGGTTGCCGTCCACTCCGGAGTCGACCACCGCCACTGTCACGCCCCGGCCGGTCGAGCTGCGCCACGCCGTTTCGGCCTGCAACTCGTCGAGCTGCCACTGCTCGTCGCGGACCTGGTCGGTGCGGGCGACGGCGTCACCGGGGGCGAACGCCATCGGCGCGCCGGCGAGCTGTCCACCGTTCGTGGGCGCGGCGACCGGCACGACTGCCGCGGTCGGAGCCACGACGGCAAGCGCCGCGGCCACGCCGAGCAGCGCCCTGCTGGTCGCTCGTCGGGCCGCCGACGGACCGCTGTGCCGCACCCCAGTCACATACCCAGCCATTCATCCCGACGGAACCATGACGATCGGAGATTACCGGTTTCCCCACCCGTCACGGGAAGAACCGGCGAGTCAGGTCATTGCGGCGGCAGTTGTGCCAGCTGAACAAGGCGTACGCCCTCCCGTCGGGTGACCAGCCGACCACGCCCCGGCGGCAGCGGTCCGGGTCGCACCGACCCGACGAGTGCGCCCTCCTCGGGGCTGCCCGCCATCACCAGGCCGGCCGTGGACAGCTCCCGCAGGCGCTGCACGATCGGCTCGTACTGGGCCCGGCTCGCCCCACCGGACCGGCGGGCCAGCACCAGGTGCAGCCCGATGTCCCGGGCGTGCGGCAGATGCTCCTCCAGTGCGCGTAACGGGTTCGCCGGCCCCGCCGCCACCAGGTCGTAGTCGTCCACCAGCACGAACAGCTCCGGCCCGGACCACCAGGACCGGTCCCGCAACTGCTGCGGGGTGACCTCCGGCCCGGGAGCCCGCCGCTCCAGGTACCCGGCGGCCGACTCGACCAGGTCGGCGGTGTGAGCCGCCGCGGTGCCGTACCCGATCAGGTGTGGCGTCTCGATGGCACCGAGCAGGCTGCGCCGGTAGTCGACGAGGATCACCCGGGCCTGCTCGGGAGTGAACCGGGTGATGATCGACGTGGCCAGCGCGCGCAGGAACGACGACTTGCCGCACTCCGAATCCCCGAAGACCACGAAGTGCGGCTCGGTGGCGAAGTCGATCGACACCGGGCGCAGGTCCGCCTCCGCGATCCCGATCGGCAACCGCAGCCCGGTCGTCGAGGTGAGGTCCAGATCGGCGTACGGCAGCACCGGCGGGAGCAGCCGCACCCGGGGCGCCCGAGCACCCGCCCACCCGTCGGCGGCCCTCTTGACCAGGTCGGCGGTGTCTCCGCCGGCGGTACCGAGCTGCGGCAGCGCGGTGAGGAAGTGCAGGCCCTCAGCGGTCACCCCTCGGCCGGAGCGCTCCGGCACGTTGGCGGCCGCACGCCGGGCCACCAACGAGTCGGCCGGGTCACCGAGGCGCAGCTCCAGCCGGGAGCCGAACAGGTCCCGGATCGCCGGGCGGAAATCCAGCCAGCGCAGCCCGGTGGCGACCACGTGCAGCCCGTACGACAGGCCCCGGGTGGCCAGGTCGGTGACGAGTGGCTCCAGGTCGTCGTACTCGCCGCGGATGGTGGTCCACCCGTCGATCACCAGGAACACGTCGCCGTACGGGTCGGTGCCCGGCTGGCCCACCGTCCCCGCTGCCGCTCGACGCTGCCGGTACGCGGCCATCGACTCCACGCCCAGCTCGGCGAAGCGGCGTTCCCGGTCGACCAGCAGGGTGGTCATCTCGCCGACGGTGCGTCGTACGGCGGTCGGGTCGGCGCGGCCGGTCACCCCGCCGACGTGCGGAAGGTCGCGCAGCGCGGCCAACCCGCCGCCGCCGAAGTCGAGACAGTAGACCTGCACCTCGGCCGGTGTGTGGGTGAGCGCCAGCGCGCAGATCAGCGTGCGCAGGGCGGTGGACTTGCCGCTCTGCGGCGCGCCGACCACCGCGACGTGGCCGGCAGCGCCGTCCAGCGCCAGCCAGAGCAGGTCCCGGCGCTGCTCCAATGGTTTGTCCACCACCGCCATCGGCACACCGAGTGCCCCGTGCAGCTCAGGGTTGCCCACTGTCAGCCCGCGTTTCGGGTGCACCTCCACCGGACCGAGCAGCTCATCCAGGGCGGGCGGCTGGCCGAGCGGCGGAAGCCAGACCTGGTGCGCCGGCGGGCCCTGCCCGACGAGCCGGTCCACCAGCAGGTCGAGCAGCGTCCTGGTGCCCTCCTCCTCCGCCACGACGGGCAGGGCCGGGGTCGCCGGCTCGGGTACCGGTACGACGTGGGTGGTGAAGGTGAGCAGCCGCGCGCCTCCCTCGGTGGCGACGCCGCCCGGCGCGGCCCGACGGCGGACGGCACCGGAGACGTACGCGGCCTTGAAGCGGGCCAGCGGGTCGGTGCCGGCACGCAGGTAGCCGTGGCCCGGTGAGCGGGGCAGCTCGTGCGCGTCCGCCACGCCGAGCACCGTCCGGGACTCCAGCGCCGAGAAGGTGCGCAACCCGATCCGGTAGGAGAGGTGGGTGTCCAACCCACGGAGCCGGCCCTCCTCCAGGCGCTGGCTGGCGAGCAGCAGGTGCACGCCGAGCGACCGACCCAGCCGGCCGATCTGCACGAAGAGGTCGATGAAGTCGGGCTTGGCGGAGAGCAGCTCCGAGAATTCGTCGCAGATCAGCAGCAACGACGGCAGCGGGGCGAGGGGACTGCCGGCCGCCCGGGCCCGCTCGTAGTCGCGCACGCTGGCGAAGTTGCCGGCCCTCCGCAGCAGCTCCTGGCGGCGGACCAACTCCCCGTTGATCGCGTCCACCATGCGATCGACAAGGGGCAACGCGTCGGCCAGGTTGGTGATCACGGCCGCGGTGTGCGGCAGCCGGTCGAACGAGGTGAAGGTGGCGCCACCCTTGAAGTCGACGAGCACGAAGTTGAGCTGCTCGGAGCTGTGCGTGGCGGCGAGCCCCAGCACCAGCGTGCGGAGCAGCTCGGACTTGCCGGAGCCGGTCGCCCCGATGAGCAGGCCGTGCGGGCCCATGCCGTCCTGGGCGGACTCCTTGAGGTCCAGCTCGATGGCGCCGCCGTCCGCGCCCACACCGATCGGCACCCGCAACCGGTCCCGTGCCGAGCGCGGCAACCAGCCCTGTTCCGCGCTGAAGCTCTCCGGGTCACCGAGGCCGAGCAGCTCGGGGAGGCCCAGGTCGGCCTGGAGTGGGGAGTCCGGCCCGCGGGCCGCGCCGGCGAGCCGTAGCGGTGCCAACCGTCGGGCGACCGCCTCGGCGTCGGCCAGGTCCAACTGGTCGGCGGTGCCCACCTCGGCGTGCCCGTCGGACGACCGCGAGTGCAGCCGCCGGCCGTGCAACTCCAGCAGCAGCGCGTACCGGTCCAGCAGTCGGGGCGGCGGGGTGTCCAGGTCCAGCACTGTGACCGCGTCGATGCCGCCGTCGCCGGTCAGGTCACTGGCACCGGTCAGGTCGCCGCCGTCGAGGACCACCACCACGTGCTGGCCGTCGGTGGCCGGGCCGGCCGGGCTGAACCGGGACCGGGTGGCCAGCACGTCGGCCAGCAGCGACTCCAATTCGGCGGCCGAGCTGGTGACCAGGCGTACCGGGCCGAGCGCGTCGGCGCGGCCGGGATGGTGGGCGTGCGGAAGCCACTTCACCCACTCCCAGCAGGCGCGGCGCTCCGGCCCGGCACAGACCGCGACGAGCAGCTCGTCGGGGGCGTGGAAGACGGCCAACTGGGTCAGCACGGCCCGGACCAGCGCCTGCGCCGCCGGGTCGCCGGTGGGTGGCCCGCCGGTGGTCGGGGTGGTCGCGGCCCGGCCACGGGCGGCGGAACGCACGTGCACCCGGGCGAAGCTGCGCAGCGACAGCGCCACCGGCAGGTCCGGCACCACTGAGTACGCGTCCAGGAAGCGGCGCAGCGCGCCGGCGGTCATCGGCTCGAGCTCCTCCAGCGGTCGGGTGACCGGTGGGACCAGTGGGGTGGCCAGGGTCTGCGGCCCGACGGCGACCCGCACCACGGCGAAATCGGGGTCGGCGGGGCGTCGTTCCCAGACCCGGTGGCTGTCCACCGTCGACCAGAGCCGGCCCGGATCCGGGTGCCGGTAGTAGAGCCCGGCCCGTTGCTGGCCCGCGGTGCGCCGTACCCGCCGCCGCAGTGTGGCCAGGTGGCGCAGGTACTCCCTGCGGGCGGCCATCATCTCGGACTTCTTCGGGGTGCCGGAGGCGCTGCCCCAGGACGTCACCAGCATCGCCAACGAGGAGAGCCCGAACATGCCGCCCACCACGTACGAGTAGGCGCCGCCGCCCCGGCCGAACATCATCGCCATCGCCACAGTGCCGCCGAGCATGGGCAGCAGCATGAGCAGTTGCTGCCACCGCCCGCCGGTCACCACGGGGATCTCCGGTGGCGCGTCGACCGACAGCTCACCGGCGGGGATCTCCGGCGCTGGTCGGCGCGGTGGGCGCTTGATGACGACGGTGGACACTCGGCCTCCTGACAGCGCTGGGTAACCCGAGCCTGGCTCATGGTAGGTAAAGTCCTGTCGTCCGCGCAGCCTCCGATCCCAGTCGATATGGAGACCAGTCGATGACTACCGGGCTGGCACGCGTCACCATCAGCGCGCCGCAACGACGGGTGGACGTCGCCCTGCCGGAGCAGGTGCCCCTGGCTGAGCTGCTGCCCGACGTGCTCCGGCACGCCGGTGTCGGGCTCGCCGACGACGGCGAGCAGCACGGCGGTTGGGTCCTCCGCCGCACCGACGGGGCGCTGCTGGTGACCGCACAGGCGCTGCTGCCGCAGGGGGTCCGCGACGGTGAGGTGCTGCACCTCGTGCCGGCCCGCGCGCACTGGCCCGAGTTGGAGTACGACGACGTCATCGAGGCCATCGCCGACGGTGCTCGCCGCCGCGGCGGCGCCTGGTCGCCGACCGCCACCCGGGCAGCCGGTCTGGCGGGTGCCGCCGTACCGCTCGCGGTCGGACTGCTCGCGCTGGTCGCCGGCGGTCCGACGCACCGGGCCGGCTGGCTGGCGGCCGCCGCGGTGGCGCTGGTGCTCACTGTGGCCGGCACGGTGGCCTCCCGCGCCAACGGCGACGGCACCGCCGGGGCGACGCTCGGCGGCTACGCGCTGCCCTACGCGTTCACGGCCGGTGCCCTGGCCGTCGGCTCCGGTGATCCGGTCGGGCCGATCGGGCCGGCCCGCTGGGTGGGCGCTCCCGAACTGTTGGCCGGCTCGGTCGCGCTGCTGCTGGTGGCGTTGATCGGTCTCCTCGGAGTGGCCAGTCGGCTGCGGGTCTTCGTGGCCGGCGTCACTGTCGGCCTGATCGGCGCGGGGGCCGCGCTCGGTGGGCTGCTGACGACCACTGCCGGTACGGCGGCGGTGCTGCTCAGCGCACTGGTCTTCGCCGTCGGCGTCATCCCGCTGCTGGCCATCCGGCTGGGCAAGCTGCCGCTGCCGCCGATCACCCTGCCGGCCGCCGCCCCCGCTGAGGAGCCGGAGCGGGTCCGGGATCTGCCGGACCGGGGCCGGGTGCTCGCGGCGGTGATCCGCACCGAGGAGATGCTCACCGGGATGCTGATCGGCCACGCGTTGCTGGTGGTGGCCACAGCGGTCGTCCTCGTGGTCGCCGGTGGCACGGCGGGCCGGGTGCTGGTGGCGGTCACCTCGGCTGTGCTGCTGCTGCGGTCGCGGCTGTTCGTGGCGCTGCGACACCGGGTGCCGACGGTGCTCGCCGGGCTGGCCGGCTACGCGGCGCTCGGTGCCGTGCTGGTCGGTCGGGCCGACGAGACAGGGCGACTGGTGCTGGTTCTGGGCGGGGCGGCGCTGGCCCTGGTGGCGGTCGCCAGCGGCACCGGGTACGCCCGCCGGCCGGTCTCGCCGTACCTCGGGAGGGTCGCGGACCTCACCGACACGGCCCTGGTGGTCGCCGTGGTGCCGATCGCCTGCGCGGTGCTCGACCTGTACGACAGGGCCCGAGGGTTGCTCGGTTGAGCGACCCTCGGGCCCTGTGCGTCAGCGGTCGTCAGTGCATGGATTCGCCGCGCGCCTCGGCGTCGCGGGCCCGCTTGTAGGAGGCGTGGATCTCGGCCTCGGCCTCGGTGCGGCCGACCCAGGTCGCGCCCTCCACCGACTTGCCGGGCTCCAGGTCCTTGTAAACCTCGAAGAAGTGCTGGATCTCCAGGCGGTCGAACTCGCCCAGGTGGTGGATGTCGCGCAGGTGCTCCTGGCGAGGGTCCTCGTAGGGCACGCAGAGGACCTTGTCGTCCCCGCCCTTCTCGTCGGTCATCCGGAACATGCCGATGGTGCGGCAGCGGATCAGACAGCCCGGGAAGGTCGGCTCGGGGACCAGCACGAGGGCGTCCAGCGGGTCGCCGTCCTCGCCCAGGGTGCCCTCGATGAACCCGTAGTCGGCCGGGTACTGGGTGGAGGTGAAGAGGGTGCGGTCCAACCGGATCCGGCCGGTCTTGTGGTCCACCTCGTACTTGTTCCGGTGACCTTTGGGGATCTCAACCGTCACGTCGAAATCCATCTGCACGCTCCCTCGTCTGCCCACGCTGGCTAACGGAACCACTGGCGGCCCTCCGGACAGGTGAATGCCCACCCGCCGACTCCGGCCGCCGCATAGTCTTCGGACCGAAGTAGTGTCACCCAAGCCGATTTTCGCTGGGGGAGGAGGGGGTCGTGGGGAGGGAAGATTCACACTACCGCCCGGATGGGGGCTCCGCGCACGGTACCGGACGATCCGGCTCCGGCAGTGCCAAGGGGCGGGTCCCGGTGCCGGAGGCGCACCTCCCACGGGCTCCCGAAGTAACGACCCCGGCACCGGAGACGGTGCCCGAGCGGCCCCCGCCGCTGCCCTGGCGCCCACCGGTGGGGCCGGCATCGCCCGCCCCGAACGCGGGTCGGTTCCCGGTAGCCGGTGGTGACCAACCGGTGAGCGGCCCGCCACGCGGCAGTGCCACGGTCCCGGTGAGCCCTGCGCCGGTCAGCCCGTCGTTCGGTCCCGGGCCGACCGCCCCCGACCCGGGTGAGGTCCCCCCGGTGGGGCCGCCGATCTCCGCGTTGCCGGCACCCGCCGACGCCGCGCCAGCGTCGGCGCCCGGACCCGCCGCGCCGCGCCGCCGGAGGCGGCTGCCGGTGGTGCTGGCCGCCGTGCTCCTGCTGGTGCTCGCCAGCGTCGGAGTCGTGATCACCCGTCCCGGCCCGGTCGCCGGGTGGCTGGGCGACGACGCCGGGTCCGGGCCGAACGCGGTCGGAGTGACTCCGGAACCCGCCCCGTCGGACGTGCTGGGCGGCCCGGATTCGAACGCCCCGGTGCCCACCCCGGACGGGGTTCGGGCAGTGCTCGATCCACTGGTCGGCGTCGCCGCCCTGGGTGACCGGGTGAACGTCTCGGTCGCCGACGTGATCACCGGTCAGACGTTGTTCGCCAAGGGGGCGGACGACGGCACAGTGCCCGCCTCGGTGACGAAGCTGGCGACCGCGGTGACGGTGCTGGCGGCCCGGGGGCCGGGCTATCGGATTCCCACCCGTGCCGTGGCCGGCGCGAAGGCCGGCGAGGTGGTGATCATCGGGGGTGGTGACCCGACCCTCGCGATCAACAAGAAGGGCTACTACCCGGGAGCGGCGCGCCTCGACGATCTGGCTGCCCAGGTGCGTACCGCGCTCGGCGGCACGCCCCCGACCAGTGTCACGGTCGACGGTTCGGTCTACTCCGGTCCGGTCTACGGCCCCGGCTGGGACGACGACATCCCCACCGGCGGTTCGGGGGGCGCGGTGACCGCGCTGATGACCGACGGTGCGCGTACCGATCCGGGCGTCGAGCACGGGTCCGCCCCGCGGTTCGCCGAGCCGGACCTGGCCGCCGGCAAGGCGTTCGCCCGGTTGCTCGGGGTGCCGACCGACTCCGTGAAGCGGGGCGCGGCCCCGCCCCAGGCGGCGGCCGGTGCCAGCCCGGCACCGGGCACCGAACTGGGCGTGGTGCAGTCCCCGCCGCTGATCAGGCTGGTCGACGTCATGATCAGCGAGAGTGACAACCTGGTGGCCGAGGCGCTCGCCCGGCAGGTCGCGTTGGCCCGCGGTCAACCCGCCTCGTTCGACGGCGGCGCCGCCGCCATGGACGCCGAGGTGGCGGAGCTGGGCCTGCCTGCCGATGAGATCAGCGTCTCCGACGGCAGCGGCCTGTCCCGGCTCAACCGGATCAGCCCGTCGCTGCTGACCGATCTGATCCGCCTGGCCGCCAGTCCGGACCATCCGGACCTGGCCGGCGTCTTCGGTGGTCTGCCGGTGGGCGGTTGGTCCGGGACCCTGAACGAGCGCTACCGCACCGCCGCCGGCACCGCCGCGGGCGCGGGCAGCGTCCGGGCCAAGACCGGCACCCTGACCGGCGTGCACTCCGTCGCGGGCCTGGTCACCACCGCCGACGGTCGGCTGTTGACCTTCGCGGTGCTCACCGACAAGGTGCCGGGGGACCGGGACACCGCCCAGCCGGCACTGGACCGGATCGCCGCCGCGCTGGCGGGCTGCGGCTGCGGCTGACCGTCGCCGGTTCAAGGGCAACGCGGTCGCCATCGGCGTCGATCGAGGGCGCGAGCCCGGGCCGGGGTGTCGCGGCGCGGGTACGGTGGGTTCATGGCGCAGTTCGTGGACTGGGATCTGGCCGCCGCCACCGCGGGGGCGTTGAGCAAGTCTGGCCCCCGCGTGTCGTACGCGGAAGCCACCGACGTGGTCGGCGACCTGCGTCGGCTGACCGACGAGGCGGCCGGGCACGTGGCCGACTACACGGGGTTGCGGGCGCAGGTGTCGCATCCGCCGGTCCGGGTGGTCGACCGCCGCGACTGGGCCGCGACCAACATCGCCGGGCTCCGCGAGGTGATCACACCGCTGGTGAGTCGGCTCTCCGGCGACAAGCAACCGGGCGCGTTGACCGAGGCGATCGGTTCCCGGCTCACCGGGGTGCAGGCCGGGACGGTGCTGGCCTACCTCTCCGGCCGGGTGCTCGGCCAGTACGAGGTCTTCTCGGCCGACCCGGGCCAGCTGCTGCTGGTCGCGCCGAACATCGTCGAGGTGGAGCGCAAGCTCGGCGCCGACCCTCGGGACTTCCGGCTCTGGGTGTGTCTGCACGAGGTCACCCACCGCACCCAGTTCACGGCCGTGCCGTGGATGCGGGCCTACTTCCTCAGCGAGGTGCAGGCGTTCGTCGACGCCTCGTCCAGCGGAAGCGAGCACCTGGTCGAGCGGCTGCGGCGCGGGGTGGCCACACTGTCCGACGCGGTCCGTGATCCGGAGAGCCGCACCAGCGTGCTGGACATCGTGCAGACCCCGGCGCAGCGGGCCGTACTGGACCGGCTCACCGCGTTGATGACCCTGCTGGAGGGGCACGCCGAGTTCGTGATGGACGGCGTCGGCCCGCAGGTGATCCCGAGCGTGGAGCGGATCCGGGCGTCGTTCAACCGACGCCGGGAGGCGGGCAACCCGCTGGAGAAGGCGATCCGCCGGCTGCTCGGCGTGGACGTCAAGATGCGCCAGTACGCCGAGGGGCGCAAGTTCGTGCACGGGGTGGTGGAACGCGTCGGCATGGACGGCTTCAACTCGATCTTCAACTCGCCGCTGACCCTGCCTCGGCTGTCGGAGTTGGGTGACCCGGACGCCTGGGTCGCCCGGGTGCACGGCCCGGCCGGCACCATCCCGGCCGCTGGCTGACCACCCGCCGGTGGCCGCGCTCGCTCCGCCGGTGGCCGCGATCCGGGTGGCGGTCCGCCGCGCCCTCACCGGTCTGCCGTCCGGCGGGCCGGTGCTGGTCGCCTGCTCCGGTGGTGCCGACTCGCTCGCGCTCGCGGCGGCCACCGCCTTCGTGGCGCCACGGCTGGGCCGCGCCGCGGGGCTCGTCACCGTCGACCACGGTTTGCAGGATGGCTCCGCGGAGCGCGCCGAGGCGGTCGCCACCTGGGGGCGAGGGGTCGGGTTCGTGTCGACGACTGTGGTCCGGGTGGAGGTGGCCGGGCGTCCCGGCGGGCCGGAGGCGGCCGCCCGCGAGGCCCGCTACCAGGCGCTGACCGAGGCGGCCCGGCAACAGAACGCCGTCGCGGTGCTCACCGGGCACACCCGCGACGACCAGGCGGAGACGGTGCTGCTCGCGCTCGCCCGGGGCGCCGGCCCACGCGGGCTGGCCGGAATGCCCGCCCGCCGCGACCTGGGCGGGGTGCCACTGCTGCGTCCGCTGCTGGAGATCGGTCGGGACCAGACCCGCGCCGCCTGCGCCGTCCTCGGGCTGAGCCCGTGGCAGGACCCGCACAACAGCGACCCGTCGTACGCCCGGTCGAGGGTGCGGGGCGACCTGCTGCCGGCGCTGGTGCGGGCGCTCGGGCCAGGTGTGGTGGACAACCTGGCGCGTACCGCCCGGCTGGTGGCCGCCGACAACGCCGCGCTCGACGAGCTGGCGGGGACGGCTCTGGCGGCGGCCCGGTGCCCCGACGGAGGGCTGTCCGTACCGGCGCTGCTCGGCCTGGTTCCCGCCGTACGCGGCCGGGTGCTGCACTCCTGGGCCCGCGAGTTGGGCGCGCTGCCCGGTGCCCTGTCGCACCGGCACGTGGCCGCTCTGGACGCCCTGGTGACCGATTGGCGCGGTCAGGGCCCGACCGACCTGCCCGGCGGTGTACGCGTGCTCCGCCGCGACGGCCGGCTGGCATCGGTGCGCCCCGCCTGACCTGACCGGCCGGTCTCAGCCGCTGTGTGCCCGGTCCCGGAAGGTGGTCCGGTAACTGTGTGGGGTGGCACCGACCCGGCGACTGAAGTGGTGGCGCAACGCGGCCGCGTCGCCGAAGCCGGACTGGTCGGCGACCGCCTCCACGCTCAACGGGGTCTCCTCCAGCAGCCGCCGGGCGAGCAGCACCCGCTGGTTGGTGAGCCAGTCGTGCGGGGTGGTGCCGGTCTCGGCGCGGAACCGGCGGGCGAACGTGCGGGGCGCCATGCCGGCGCGGGCGGCCAACTCCTCCACGGTGATCGTCCGGTCCAGGTGGCCCATCAGCCACTCCAGCACCGGTTCGAGGGTGGGTGCCTCGGGTGCCTTCGGGATGGGCGCCTCGACGTACTGGGATTGACCGCCGTCGCGGTGCGGCGGGACCACCATCCGCCGGGCCAGCCGGGTCGCGGTGGCCGAGCCGTGCTCCTGGCGGATCAGGTGCAGGCACGCGTCGATGCCGGCCGCCGTGCCTGCGCTGGTGAGCAACCGACCGTCCTGGACGTAGAGCGAGTTGCACCGCACCCGGGCGCGCGGGTGCCGGCGTTGCAGCTCGTCCACGTACCGCCAGTGGGTAGTGCACTCGCGGTCGTCGAGCAGCCCGGCCTCGCCGAGCAGGAAGGCTCCGGAGCAGACGCTGAACAGGTGCGCTCCGCGGGCGTCGGCCCGGCGGAGCGCGTCGAGCACCGGGCCGGGGACCGTGGTGCCCTGGCTGTGCGCGGGGATGGCCACCAGGTCGGCCTCGTCGACCGGGCCGAGGTCGGCGTGCGGGGTGAGGTGGAAGCCGGACGAGGTACGCACTGGAGCGCCGTCCGGGCTGCACACCTGAAAGCGGTAGGCGGGGAAACCGTCGGCTGTCCGGTCGGTGCCGAACACCTCGGCGAGCACGCCGAGCTCGAAGGGAGCGACCTGGTCGAGGGCGAGGACGGCAACGGACCGCAGCATGTGACGAGGGTAACCCGACAGGTGGCAGTAAATCGATGACCACTGGCATTCCTGCCACTGTCCGATCGCTTCGCGAGGTCGCAGACTTGTCTCAGTCCGGTGCGCACCGGCGGCGAAACCGACAGCAATCATGCGAAAGCGAGCGCCGCCATGGAGTTCCTGTTCATCCTCCTGTTCCTCGTCCTCCTCGCCGCCGCCTCGGCGGCCGGCCTCACCGTCGACAGCCACGATTCGGCCGACTGGAAGCCGAGCGACGATGGCCGCCGCTGGCGGTCACGCACCAACTGATGTGATTAGCGTTGTTTGCGCAGAAAATCCTCGGCGGGACCGCGCCAAAAGGTGCGGCCCCGCCGACGGAGGCCATCCGACGTACGGCAGGCTAGGAGTCATGGCTGACGGCTCCTGGTACGACGCCGACATCGACCACGTGATCATCTCCGAGGCGCAGATCCGCGAGAAGACGGCGGAGCTGGCCAAGCAGGTCTCCGCCGACTACTCCCACGTGGGCGACGGGCTGCTGCTGGTGTGCGTACTCAAGGGCGCGGTGATGTTCATGGCGGACTTCGCCCGGGCGCTGGGCCGCAACGGCCCGCCGGCGGAGCTCGACTTCATGGCCATCTCGTCCTACGGCCAGGGCACCACCTCCTCCGGGGTGGTCCGCATCCTCAAGGATCTGGACCGGGACATCGCCGGTCGGCACGTGATCGTCGTCGAGGACATCGTCGACTCCGGGCTCACGCTCTCCTGGCTGCTGCGCTACCTCGAGTCGCGCTCGGCGGCGAGCGTCGAGGTGGTCGCCCTGTTCCGCAAGCCGGACGCGGTGAAGGTGCCGGTTCCGGTGAAGTACGTCGGCTTCGACATCCCCACCGAGTTCGTGGTCGGGTACGGCCTCGACTTCGCTGAGCGCTACCGGGAGCTGCCGTACGTCGGGGTGCTCAAGCCCGAGGTCTACGCCCGCTCCTGACGCCGGGCCGTCCCGTCGCGACGGCCCGCCGGTCGACATGAGCCCGACTTCTATCGGCATCCATCAAGCCGACGTTCAGCGCGCTCTCAGCTGATGCGGTTACCGTGTAGCACGGTGGCCCGGAGGTTCCTCCGCGCTCGACCCACTCGATCGCGTGACCGGGCGCTCGGGTGGCCGAGCCGGACTCCCCGCCACGCCGGCTTCCACCCGGACTCGCCGTACGTTGGCTGCGGGGCTGGTGGGCCTGCCCACGGTGCGTGTCGTCGATGTCGAAGGCGCGTGAAGTGCGGAGGCTCGCAGGTTCGCTACTGGCGTACACGGTCTTTTGATGGTGCACGACTGCGGGGCTCGCAAGCTCACTCCTCGCGTACACGGTGTACCGTCGAATGACCGCGGCGCGGTAGTTTTCGCGCCTCGGGGTCGAGTCGGCCCGCACGGCGGCTCCGGCCGCCGCTCAACGCGGCGACACCATCAGACGGTCAGGACGTCGATCAGGAGGATGCGGGCGCCCCGGCGCTCGACAACAGTATGGAACGTACGCGTTTCTTCCGCCGACCGGTGGTCTGGATCATCCTGGTCATCCTCGGCGCCGTTGTGCTCAGTCAGCTGTTCACCAGTGGTCCCAGCTACCACCGCGTGGACACTTCCGTTGCGCTCGATCAACTGCACACCGCCAAGATCAACAAGGTGGTCTTCCAGGACAAGGAGCAGACGCTCCAGCTGGACCTGGCCCAGAAGACCAAGTTCGGCAAGACCGAGACCAACAAGATCGAGGCCCAGTTCCCGTACCAGGCTGGCGACCAGATCTGGAACGAGGTGCTGGACGCCAAGGCGAACAACCGGGTCACCGGCCCGGCCGACGCCAAGGTCTCCTCGGACAGCATCTGGGTGAGCCTGCTGGTCAACCTGCTGCCGATCGCGCTGCTCGTGCTCCTGCTGCTGTTCTTCATGTCGCAGATGCAGGGCGGCGGTTCCCGGGTGCTCAACTTCGGCAAGTCCAAGGCGAAGATGATCACCAAGGACACTCCGAAGACGACCTTCGCGGACGTCGCGGGTTCCGAGGAAGCCGTCGAAGAGCTGTACGAGATCAAGGACTTCCTGCAGAACCCGGCCAAGTACCAGGCCCTGGGCGCCAAGATCCCGAAGGGCGTGCTGCTGTTCGGCCCGCCCGGCACCGGCAAGACGCTGCTGGCCCGCGCGGTCGCCGGCGAGGCCGGGGTGCCCTTCTACTCCATCTCCGGCTCCGACTTCGTGGAGATGTTCGTCGGCGTCGGCGCCAGCCGGGTCCGTGACCTCTTCGAGCAGGCCAAGACGAACGCCCCGGCGATCGTCTTCGTGGACGAGATCGACGCCGTCGGCCGGCACCGTGGCGCCGGCATGGGCGGCGGCCACGACGAGCGGGAGCAGACGCTCAACCAGCTACTCGTCGAGATGGACGGCTTCGACACCAAGGGCGGCGTCATCCTGATCGCGGCCACCAACCGGCCGGACATCCTCGACCCGGCGCTGCTGCGCCCGGGCCGGTTCGACCGGCAGATCCCGGTGGACGCCCCCGACATGGAGGGCCGCAAGGCCATCCTGCGGGTGCACGCCAAGGGCAAGCCGTTCGCGCCCGACGTCGACCTCGACGCGGTGGCCCGTCGCACGCCGGGCTTCAGCGGCGCCGACCTGGCCAACGTGATCAACGAGTCGGCCCTGCTCACCGCCCGTAAGGAGCAGCGGGCGATCTCCAACGACTCGCTCGAAGAGTCGATCGACCGGGTGGTCGCCGGTCCGCAGCGGCGGACCCGGGTGATGAGCGACAACGAAAAGAAGATCACCGCGTACCACGAGGGTGGCCACGCGTTGGTCGCCTGGGCGCTGCCGCACGCCGCGCCGGTGCACAAGGTGACGATCCTGTCCCGTGGCCGCTCGCTGGGCCACACCCTGGTGCTCCCCACCGAAGACAAGTACACGCAGACCCGCGCCGAAATGATCGACACCCTGGCGTACGCGCTGGGCGGTCGCGCTGCCGAGGAACTGGTCTTCCACGAGCCGACCACCGGTGCCGGCAACGACATCGAGAAGGCCACCCAACTGGCCCGCGCGATGATCACGCAGTACGGCATGAGCTCCAAGCTCGGCGCGATCAAGTACGGCACCAGCGGGGACGAGCCGTTCCTCGGCCGCAACATGGGCCACGAGCGGGACTACTCGGACTCGGTGGCCGCCGAGATCGACGGCGAGATGCGGGCACTGGTCGAGCTGGCGCACGACGAAGCCTGGGAGATCCTGGTGGAATACCGGGACGTCCTGGACAACATCGTGCTCGAGCTGATGGAGAAGGAAACCCTCTCCACGGCCGACATGGCGCGGATCTGCTCCCGGGTGGTCAAGCGCCCGCCGCTGGCGCCGTACAACGGCTTCGGCAAGCGTCAGCCCTCCACCGAGCCGCCCGTGCTCACCCCTGCGGAGAAGGACAAGCTCAAGGCGCAGGCCCAGGCCGACGGCGCGCAGGCGTCGGTCGGGGGCGTGGCGCCGTCCAACAACTCGGACGGCACGCACTGAGCAACGACCCGACGGCCAGCTCCCCACACCGGGAGCTGGCCGTCTCCGCGACCGAACCCGACGGCGACGACGAGCTCGACTACGTGGCCGCGCGGCTGATCAGCGGCAAACTGACCGGCCGGCCCGTCGAGGACGCTGTCGACCTCGGCCGGATCGAGAAGGCCGTCCGCGAGATCCTGATCGCCGTCGGTGAGGACCCGGACCGCGACGGGCTCCAGCAGACCCCGGCCCGGGTCGCCCGTGCGTACGCCGAACTCTTCGCCGGCCTGCGGGTCGACCCGGCCCAGGTGCTCAGCACCACCTTCGAGGCCAACCACGAAGAGCTGGTCATCGTCCGGGACATCGACGTGATGAGCCTCTGTGAGCACCACCTGCTGCCCTTCCGGGGCAGCGCGCACATCGGCTACATCCCGGGCCCCGACGGGCGGATCACCGGCCTGTCCAAGTTGGCCCGACTCGTCGAGGTCTTCGCCCGTCGTCCGCAGGTGCAGGAACGGCTCACCTCACAGGTCGCCGACCTGCTGATGAGCAAACTCGCGCCCCGCGGCGTCGTCGTCGTGCTCGAATGCGAGCACATGTGCATGGCGATGCGCGGCATCCAGAAGTCCGGTGCCAAGACCATCACGTCGGCCGTACGCGGCATCCTGCAGTCGGACTCCAAGTCGCGGGCCGAGGCGATGGCGTTGATCATCCCCCGCTGAGATCCCGTCGCACCACGGCCGGCCGACACCCCAACCGGGACGGCCGGCCGTCGCGTCTCCGCACCAGCCCGGTCGTGCCCCGGCCGAGTGGGTCCCGTCCGTCAGCCAGCGAGCAGGGCCAGCAGCAGGCCGGCCGTGGCCAGCACCGCCGGCACCAGGCACACCATTGCACCGAAACGCACCGTACGGTCCAGCCGCTCGGTGGGGCTGACCCGGAACAACCTGCCAATGCCGATCCAACCGGCGACGAACGCGACCGCCGGCATCGGCAGCCCGCAGATCAACGCCGCCACGCTGGCCGGTCCCACCCCCGTCGCCGCCAGAACCACGACCTGGATCAGCGGCACCAACAGCGCGAACGGCCCGTACACCAGGAGGTTGCGCGCCCTCGCGGGCCAGGACCCCGGCCGGAACCGGCGGCGCGCGGCCAGCGCCCCGTCCGCCGCCTCGGCCCAGCCACGCGCGGTCCGCAGCGCCGCCAACACGGCCGCCGGGCCGCCCGCCATCGACCGGGCCGCCTCGGTCAGCTCCGGCGGTGACGGCACCAGGGAGATCGCCGGTACGCCCAACTCGCGCAACCGTTCCTGCTGACTCGCCAGCCCGGTACGGAGCACCGTCAACTCCTCCCGGGCGGCCTCCGCCGACCGGGCCTGCTCACCGGCGGCGGCAGCCGCACCCCGGCGTACCCCGTCCAGCTGGCGAGCGGCCGCAAGATACTCCGTCCAGGCATTCCCGGGCTCGACCGCCCGCGGCGCGGCGTCCCCGGTCGCCGCAGCTGCCCGCTGCCGCCCCGGCCCGGTCACCGTCGCGATCGAATCCACCTCGACACCCTCCACGTGCGCCACCAGATCAGCCGGCCACGTCGGCGAACGGCACCAGGACCGTGCCCCGCTCGTCCGGGCCATCCCAGAGCACCGCCCGGTCGGGGCGCACCTGCCACTCGACCGGACGCCCGAAGACCGCCGTGAGCTGCGCGACCGGCACGTCCAGCACGGCCACCGCCGCCAGCTTGTCGACCTCACCCGCCGGCTCGAACAACGCGGCGAACGGCGGCACCGCACGCCACCAGCCCAGCAGATGCCGCCCCGCCGGCGGCCCGTCCCGTAGGAGCGACCGCAGCCGGTCCAGCGGCAGCTCCCGGGGACCCGGCCGGTCCAGCCCGAAGACCACCAGATACGTCGGCAGGTCGTGGGCCGCGTCCGCGAGCAGCGTCGGCAGATCCACCAACTCGGCCGCATGTCGGGCCGCCAGATCGGCCGTCAACGCCTCCGCCAGGACCCGGGCCCCGGGATCCGGTGCCGCCACCAGGAAGCGGGCACTGCCCGGCGCGTGGTGAGCCGACGTGCTCCGCGCCGCCGTCGCCAACATCCCGCCCGCTGCGGTGCCCGACCCCAACACCGCGAGGTTGCGCCCAGCCGCCGGCCCCAACGGCACGGCGACCGTCGAGCGCGCCACGTCCACCGCCCGGCCCAACAGGGCGGCCGGCCCGTGAGCCTGTCCCGCCAGGGCCGCCCGGTGGCGCGGATCATTGCCCAGCAGCGGGCGGGCGTAACCCGCGAAAACCACCGGCGGCACCGACCCCGCCGGACGGGCCTCCCACAACTCGTGCCGCAGCTTCTCCACGACCTCCGGATGATCCTGCGGGTCCGGGTGACGGATCAACCGCTCGTGACCCCGGATCGCGCCCCGTGGGCCGCCGAGCCCGCCGGCCGTGTTCACCACCGCGCTGCCCACCGGCAGACCGGCCGCCGAGTCGTTTGTCGGCTCCAACACCGGACTGCCACCCGGCAGCGCCACCCGCACCGGGAACTGCCCGAGCACCGAATCCCGATGACCAGCATCCGCGCGCGCACTCAGCCCCAACTCGCCAGCACCCGCCAGGACCAGATGCACGCCGTACGCCCGACCCGCCCGGGCCAGCCCGTCCAACTGGGCGGCCACCTCGGCGGCCAGCCGGTCCCGCTCGGCGAAGAGCAGCGGCACATTGTCCACCACACAGACGATCCGGGGCAGCGACTGGTGCTGACGCAGCTCCGCGAAGCGTTGCCCCCCGGCCCGCGCACCCGCCTCCGTGCGGCGCTGGACCTCGGCCGTCAACTCGTCCAGCAGATCCCGGACGTACTCCCGGTCGGCGGCCATCGCCGCCGCGCGCACCTGCGGAACCCACGACCGGTCCCGCTCGGTCTGCAGGAATTCCACGAAGGACTCGCCGTCGCCGAGATCCGCCAGGTAGAACGCCACGTCGTCCGGGCCGTACCGGGCGGCCAGGCCGAGCAACGCGGTGGTCAGGAACGCCGCCCGGCCCGCCGCAGACCGGCCGCTCACCAGCCAGTGCGGGGTCAACTCGGTGAAGCCCAACGGCACCGACCGGCCCCCGGCATCGCCGACGGTCGTGGTCAGCCCGTCGGCCGAGTCCGATTCCCACAGTCGCTCGCCCGTCGGCGGCAGCAGAGCACCCAACGCCAAGCGGGAACCCGCCTCCACCTGCTCGGCGAGTCGCCGACAAACCGCGTCGACAAGCTCGGCCGGCGGGTCCGACTCGACGAAGACCGGCGAGTTCACACCGCCCGGCGGATCAGCGCCCGGCCCGGCGAACGACGCCCCCGGCGGATCGCCGAGCAGCGCGTACGCATTCCGCAACGCCAGCGCAGTGGTGTGCGGCAGCGGTGCCCGGGCCGAGTACGGGCCGGCGGGCGGCCAACCCGCCACCACCAGGTGCAACCCAGCGGCCGGCCCCTGCTCGGCCAACGTCTCGATGCGCGCCAGCTCGGCCGGGCCTGTCGACTCCGGAAGCGCGGCCACCACCAGCAACAGCGTCCGATCGTGGCGGCGGCGCCCACTCGCCCCCGGCGTCACCCACTGCTCGGCCTCGGTCAGCACCGCGCGCAGACCCACCACGTCCACCGCCGGTGGCGGCAACAGGCCAGCATCAGCGAGTGCCCCGAACGGCGTCAGCACAGCCCCGGTTGCATCCACAGCGCGAATCAGCAGGGCACCCGCCGGGGCCGCACCCAACAACCGCAGAAGTACGGCCCGGAGCAACCCCGCAACCCGCGGCTCCCGTGCGTCAGCGTCCACGCTGAGGTGACCGGTGCCGACAAGTGGCACCAACGCGGGGAAGCGAGCGTCGTCCAACGGCGCCGCAGTACCGACCCGAACGAACGGCGGCGGACCATCACCGGCCGGCGAGTCCACGGTGAGTGAGTCCAGTGCAGCGCCCGACCAGCCCGGTGCCAGCACGGCCGCAGCCGTCCGCAACCGCTCGGCCACCTCGTACTGGCGGCGCTGATCGGCAGGAGCCGGCCGCGTCTCGTCCAGGATCCCGGCAGCTGCGGTCGCGACGGCCGACGCCCGACGGTGCAGGGCTGCGGCGCGGTTCGTGCGAGCCTTCGGACCGGCCACCGCGTCCACCCCCTCTACCCGAGGTTGGCAACCCCTCCCCGAGCAGAGACGGTATCCCAGCCGACGGCCCTCCTCCGGGAGGTGCCTCGGCGCTGCGCCGGTGTTGTCGTGGATCTCACCGGTGGGGAGGGGTCCGTCACGATCCGCTGGATCTGAGGCATTGGCTCCGGAGCGTCCAGCCGATAACTTCAGGAGGTGGAATCAGTGCAGCCCCCCGCCGGTTCCCAGGTCTCCCGCGTACCGGCCCAGCGGACACCGTCCGAGCAGCTGCCGCCCGCCCCGGCAACGCCGGCGCCGCAGCCGCCACGCCGCCGAACGCGGACGGTGCTCACGGTTGTCGCTGGCGTGCTCGCCCTGCTCTGCCTCGGAGGCATCGCCACCGCCGTGGTCTGGTACAACCGCGCCTCGACACCCGACCGCAGCACCCCCGACGTGGTCGTGGACAACTATCTGCGCGCGTTCCTCGTCGATCGCAATGACGTCAGAGCAGACCTCTTCACCTGCGAAAGCGAGTCACAGCTGGAGGCGTTACGCGCTCTGCGGACCGATCTAGTCGAGCGGGAGCAACGTTTCGGCACCACGATAACGGTCAGTTGGGGGCCCTTGACTGTGCAGACACAGGGCGAGGCAGCTGCTGTCGAGGTTACGTTGATCATCTCGGCTCGAATGGACGGAATAAGCCAGAGCGATCGTCAGTCCTGGCGGTTCGATACTCGGTCAAGCGATGGTTGGCACGTGTGTGGCGGCACGCGGGCTAGCTGACGTCACTCAATCCATAAAAGATGAACCGGCACCTCCAGGGTGATGGGTGACTGGCCTCGCCAGGCCCAGCGGTACCACTCCACCTCGGGTGTGACTCGCACGCAGATGTCCCCTTCGGCGCCGGAGTAGGTCTCGGTGACCGCTCGAAGGTCACGGTGCTCCCGGCCGCCCTCGACGTGCACCACCCGCCGACCGGTGACCGCGTCCGCTTCGAAGACCGGTGTGGGGGTCCGGTGTGCCGGGCCGTCCAGCGAGACCAGCCGGATGCCTGTGTCCCGGGCGTCGTCCACTGCCGGACGGCTGCCGACCGTCTCCACCCAGACCCGCTCCACCGGCACCAGAGGCGCGAACACCTCGACCTGGTCGGCTTCGGCCCGGTACCACTCGTGCTCGGGGATCACCGGCACGTAGGTCCGGGCGCTCTGCACGACCCGGTCGTCCGCGCGCAGATCCCCGCGCCAACCCATCCCGGGCAGCCCGACCAGCACCCGTCGGCCGCGTAGCTCGACCCGCTCAGTCGCGGGGACGATGGTCAGCGGTCTCGGCGGCTGCGGTGCCCAGTCCGGATGGTCGGCGAAGGGATCAGGTAACGGCCCGGTCATGCAGGTGCTGGCCTCACTCAGCGGCGCGCAGCGGGGCACCCCGCTCGCGCATGAACGGGACCGGATTCACCGCGCCAGACGCGTTACGGTCGTTGCGCAGGTGCACCTCGAAGTGCAGGTGCGGGCCGGAGGAGTTGCCACTGCTGCCGACCTTGCCGATCACCTGACCGGCCGTCACTATCTGGTCCTTCTTGACGAAGGGCTGAACCACCATGTGGCAGTACCGGGTGATGTAGCCGCCGGCGTGCAGCAGGTCGACGAACCAGCCGCAGCCCCCCTTGCCGGGAAATCCGTCCACGTTGCAGTCTTCTCGGCCGCGGTCGTCCTCGTCGCAGGTGGAGACCAGCACCCGACCAGTCGCTGCGGCGCGGATCTCGGTGCCCTTGGCCGCGCCGATGTCGACTCCGTTGTGGCGGGGTCGGCTGGCGGTGCGGAAACCGGAGCCGACTCCGCCGGGGATCGGCGCGGTCCAGCCGGAGGCGGCGATCTGACCGCGTTCGGCCGCGTTGCACACCGCCTTGCCGTTGATCTCGACGGTGCGGGCCGCCCCGCCGGCCAGTGCGTCCACGATCCGGCTGGCTACCTCTTCGTGCTTGGCGTACGCGTCCGGGTAAGCGCTGACCTGGACCCGCTGCGCGACCACGGTCAGCGGTCGTTGTTGCCAGCTCCCCACCTTCACGAGCTTCTCGTAGAACTTGCGCGCCGCGTAGGCGGGGTTCAACCGCTCGGCGACACTGCCCCACCCCGGCCGTTGCTGGAACAGGCCCAGCGAGTCGTGGTCCGCGCCAACGCCCTCGTGTGACAGGGCCAGTGATTCGGGTACGCCGCTGTTGGCGAGGTTGCGCAGGGCGGACTCCTGCATCGCGGTGGCGAGAGCGACCACCCAGCCTCGCGAGGGCACGCCCATGTCCTGGCCGACCTTGATGATGATCGCGGCATTGCGGACCTGTGTGTCGCCGTACTGGGCGAATCGCGGCAGCTTGCCCGCGATGTTCACCGCTCGGACCGGCCCGCACTCCATGCCTGCCATGGTGTCGCCGTTCTCGGCGTCGTCGCCTCCGAGCCCGGTGAGGAAGAACGCCGCGGTGCCGCCGGTGCAGCAGAGCAGAAGCAGCATCCCGGTGAGCACCGCGGCGACCACACCGAGCCGGAGGGGGCCGCGGCGGGTTTTGGCGCTACCAACGTCGCTCATGGCCGCTCCCAGTCCAGAACGTCGACCAGCCAACCATCATCGGAGGTGACCAACTCCAACCGGAGCCCGCCGGCATCAAGGGGTAACAGCAACTCGACGAACGTCTCGGTCCGCTCTCGCATGGTCGGAGGACCGGTGACCTTCTCGGCCGGCACGCTCTCGGGCTCGGCGCCGGCCAACTTCTCCCTCAGCGCCGGCGTGGAAAGTGGCCGCAGACCAGCCTGCCACTCTTCGGTGGTCATCCCGGGACTGCCCAGCCATGCCTTGGCGAAGCGGTCGGCGGTCTGTTCGGGCGTGCGGGCGCCGGGCGACGTCACGGGTCGCGGCGGAGCCGCGCTGTTGAGCAGGCCGTCGTCGCCGGCCGTCGGGTCCACCGTGATGATCGGCCCATCCGGACGGCTACTCAACCCATCGGTTGAAGCACCCGGGCTGGAGATCAGCCTGGCCGCCCCGAGTACACCGACGACCACCACCCCGATCACGAGCGCTACGCCCAGCCGGGACCGCAGCGCCCGGGTGAAGAGGAATTCCAGCGCCCGTCGCATCGCCGTCACCTCGCCTCTGAGCGCACCCGAGGTCCGGTGCGATCCGGTACACGCTCGGTGGAGCCTGGGCGGTAGACCACGAACGACGGGTTCTCAGCCGGAACATCCGGCTCGGTCCAGGTCGCCGGCTGTCGGCGTCGGGGCTGCGGGGCGGTTGGGCGGCTCCGACCTCTGCCCTCCTCCGCCGGCGCCTCGTCGGGCCGCTCTCGGCCGTCGGGGCGCGCCGTGTCTGCGCGCCGGCCCTCGGCCGCGGCTGTCGGCACCGGAGCCGGGTCCTCTCGCCGCGCCTCCGGGCGTAGCCGGGTCTGTTCCGCGTTGGGTGACCGTCGACGTCCGCCCACCGGCTCGGCGGTGCCGCCCGGCTCGGCCACGTCCAGCCGAGCGGCGGTCCGCATGTCGCGGAAGAACCGGCGGTGCCAGGATCCGGCCGAACTGACCGCTTCGCTGCTGTCCTTGCCGCCGAGTTGCGTGATCCGCCGGTACGGTCGCAGCAGCAGCCACCCGACCACCCCGCAGAGCCAGACCAGCACCACCTGGAGCCAACCCGCCAGAGCAGGGGTACTCATGATCAAATCGACCGCGAAAAGGTAGATCGCGGCGCCAGTGCCGAAAATGGCGATGTTGAACACGGCGGCAACGACGGCATTGGCCAATCGGCGTAGCCCAGCGCTGGCGGGTCGCAGCAGACCGATCGTGCCGAGAATCGGGGCAGCGATCACCGCCCAGCGGAAGATCAGAAAGCCCAGCAGGACCAGCACTGACGCGGTCAGGTCGAACATCGCGAACAGCACGGCGGCGAGCACGGCGATGAAACCAGAGCCGATCCGGTCCATGTCGCGGGTGCCCGTCAGAAACTCGTACGCCTCCGGGTCCTCGGTCTTGATCTGCTCCGCGACCGTCATCCACTGCTGCTGCTTGGCCTCGATCGTCGCTGGCCGGGTGGCCGGGTTGGCCCGTAGCTTCTCGGCCTCCTCCCAGGAGAATGCCTTGGCGTCGTAGAGGGCAGGACCATACTTGCGGGCGGTCTCGCTATCCGCCGAGCCGAGCACTCCGCGCAGCCAATTGCGATAGAGCATTGCCTCGGTTGCAGTGTCGCTGGCACGAACAGCAGGCGGTCTTTTGTCCACACAAGCGTCTGGGTTGGGAACGACGCAACGATCCGCAGGGGTGTCCCGAGCTGCGGGGCCCACGGCATCGTGAACGACGCCGAGCGAGGTGATCAGGGTGCCGTCGGCGATGTTCGCCGACTTGACCGGCCAGGCCGCCAGCGCGGTGACCGCCACCATTACCAGTAGCGCCCACCCTGCCGTCGTCATTGCATTGCTCATGTCCGACTGGCGGGAGCGCCAGAGCAGGTAGAGACCCACCACGCAGAGAGTGATGATCCCGAAGACGCTGAAGACCTTCTGGTAGACCGCCTTGGTGGCCTTCTCTACCAGCGGGTCGGCCCAGTTCCACATCGAGCGGGGATCCCAGGCCCGTTCACGCAGGGCGTTTGAGGCACCCACGACGGCCGTGGCGATCATGAGCTCGCCGTTGGCGACCGTGGTGGTGAACTTGTAGTCCGGATGCAGGATGGTGGAGGCGCACCCACCGTCGACGTCGTACGTGTTGTAGCTGTAACCCCCGTAGCCGTAGTCGCTGTAGATGCCCTTCGGCCCGGGCAGCTTGGACGAATCCGGGCGAGACGCGAACCAGCCAGCCAGCCCCGAATCCGGAGCGGAAGGCACGGGTGGCTTCCGGCAATCGATTTCGGCCTTGCTGACCTGCTTCAGCTTTGCCACGCAGGTGCGGAAGTCGGCTTGCCATTCGGCGGTCGTGCAGAGGTCGGCGCGGGCCTGGGCGGTGGGCGGTGCGGCGGCTGCGGCCTCCGCACCGATCAGCGGCCAGGTGAGGGTGGCCCCGGCCAGTACGCCAAGGGCGAGCAGGAACGACGCGGTCCTTGCCCAGGCCCTAGCCATGTCACGCCTCCAGATCCGGCAGGGGGATGCTCGGCAGGACTCCGGCCGCCGCGGCGATCGCGGCTGGCGTCGTGTCGAGGTGGTCCAACAGCCCTTCGACGTATGAGACGTCGACTCGGACCTTCTGCACTCGTCCGTCGACGTCGCGCATCACGAACTCGCGGAAGCCGAGCCGGCTGGACGAGCTGGTGTCGGCGGCGGAGAGCGAGGCGAGGGTGGCCTCGTACCCGTCGTTGACCGGCACCCGCAGCAGTCGTAGCGCTTCGGAGGCGATCTCGGCGTCCTCGGCGATGCGGCCGACGAAGACGGTGGAGACGAGGTTCTGCACGTCGAGGCCGAGGATGTCGCGGGGGTTCTGGGAGGCGACCAGTGCGGCCAGGTTCCACTTGCGGGAGTCGCGGGCGAGTCGGACCAGGAAGGAGCGCCCGGACCGCCAGCCTTCCATGAAGTGCGCCTCGTCGAGGCCGACGAGTTTGCGGGACGACATTGAGCCGCCGTAGCAGCGCCGGACGGCGAGCCGGTGCGCGGTGTGCAGCATCGGCAGGGCCAGTGCTTCCTCGGCTGACCAGTACTCGCGTTCGATCTTGAGGTCGGGCAACCGTAGCCCGGCCATGGTGATCACGGTGAGTGCCGCATCGGCACCGAGCAGCCCTTCCGGCGGTCGGCCGAAGAAGAGCATGGCCAGTGGCATCTCGGCGGTGTCCAGCAGGAGGTTGGCCAGTTCCTTGCCAGCGTCGTCGTCGAGCCGTCCGAGGCAGCTCACCACGTCGTCCAGGGTGGAGGTCTCCTCGGCGGGGACCTGGCGGACCGCGTGCCGGAAGAGGGTGGCGGTCGACGCCTCCCTGGCCACCTGCGGCGGAACGAGCATCATGCAGATGTCCTGCACCAGCATCCGCCGCTCGGCCCGGGCGTTGGAGACGGCGATCTCGAACTCGCGGTCGCCGGCGGCCCCGCTGCCGAACTCGGAGCGCAGCGGCGTCGGGATCAGCGAGTAGGGCGCCAGGGTGCCGTGTTCCGAGCCGGTCAGGTTCAACACCCGGGAGTACGGCCGCAGCTCGGGCATCGCGCAGAGGCGGGCCAGCGGGCCGGACGGGTCGAGCAGGGTCACCTGGACACCTCGGCGGGCGGCCAGGTAGCCCAGGGCGCCGAGCAGGGTGGACTTGCCACCGCCCGGTTCGGCGACGAAGACCGCGAGCCCGGAGCGTTCCCGGACCTCCATGGGGAAGTGCAGGTCGAGGAAGACCGGGCGGCGGCAGGTGCCGGCGGTACGGCCGATCAGGTCGCCTCGCCGGTCGCCCACGTTGGACGCGGCCTGGGGGAGCGCGGCGGCGAGCAACGGCACCGGCATGCGCCGCACGTAGCCGGTGTTGGCGATCGGCTCGCCGGGGATGAACTCGCGGGCCAGCCAGTCCTGGTTCTTCGGGTGCTGCAGTGAGATGCGCAGCTCCCGGGAGTAGAGCTGGATGAGCCGGCGGGCCCGCTCCAGGCATTCCTCCCTGGTCCGGCCGCCGACCGCGATCCGGTGCCAGCCGTGCGCACGGGCCGAGTCGACCGGGAGACCGGTGGTCATCTCGTCGCCGATCACCAGGGCGCGCTTGGCCAGTCGTTCCAGCTCCGGGGGCGCGTCGATGCCGTGTTCGGCATAGTCCAGCTGTTGCGAGCGGATCATCCGCAGCCGGTGTTCCAGGTTACGGAAGGAGTCGCCGGAGCCGAGGATGTCGACACGGGTGGAGATCTCCATCGGCCAGGGCAGCCGCTCGTGGAAGTGCAGCCAGGGCTCGTGTCGTTCGGGGATCTCCAGCGGCTCCATCCGGCCGACGGCGAGTACGGCCACGTGCCGCTCCTCGCCGGTCATCCGGTTGACCAGCTTGACCGTCGAGCCGTACGGGGTGCGGTAGCGCTCGACCTGCTCGGTCATGGCGAGCAGGTCGCCGCGCTCCCAGCGCCCGTCGGTCACGGGGGAGAGGGTGCTCGGCGGCGACATGCACAGCGCCACCGAGCGGTAGAGCAGCCATTCCAGCTCCTGGGCGGTGACCCGTCGGCCGCGCATGCCGAATGCCCCGAGCACCTCGTCGAACTGTTCGACGGTGCGGCCGAGCTTGCGGCGCTCGCCATCGGCGGTGCCTCGCCCGAAGGTGCGCAGCAGCCGCTCGGTGAGCGAGTCGCCGAGGGAACGCCGGGCGAAGGTGACACCGAGGTAGGTCTGGCCCTCGGCGTGGTTGACCGCCATCAGGTGGCGTTGGGCGGCGACCAGGTGGTCGGCCCAGCCGGTGGTGCCGGGAACGTCGGGCAGGGGTGCCGCCGTGTGCGTGTCGATGGTGCGAGCCCACTCGTCGGCGGGGAACGGCCGGGTGGTGCGGCGCAGGTGCAGTCGGAAGCCGGCCAGGCCGGCGTACTGCTCGGAGATCGCCGACAGCAGCGCCTCGCGTTCGGCGTCCGGCCGGAACGCCCAGCGGACCTCGGGCAGCCAGTACCAGGCGGTGACGGTGTTAGGTGTGAAGGTGAGGTGGCCGGCGATCTCGGTGATGGCCAGTTCGACCGACGGATCCCGATCCCCGAATTTGATCTTCGGAGCGCGAACCCGGGTCGGCTTGATCGGTCGGTCCGGTCGGCTCGCCGTGCGCTGTCGGGGTGCGGCGACCTCCTTACCGGGGGCCGCGGTGCCGGTGCTCCTGGGTCGGTCCGGGTCGGTGGCCCGACGCGGCGTGCGCTCGAGAGCTGGCCGATTCGCAGATGTGATCATCCCCGGCTGCTCCGGCGGAGCCGTGGACCGGCTGGCGGCCGTCGGCTGGGGCTGCGCCTGAGCCGCCGGCGCCGCTGGGGGGCGGCCACTCGGCGCGGTGCTGGCGGGTCGGCGGGCGGGGCCGGCGGTCGCGGACGGACCGCCGGCGGACGGACCGGGCTCATCAGACGGACGCCCCATCGGCCGTCGATCCCCGGCCTGATGCGGCACCCGCGACTCGCTGGCCGGGTGGCCGCCCCCGTGTCGTGGGTCGACGGGTAGGCCACCGTTGTCGGCGGGGGTCCACGGTGGCTCGAGCTCGGGAACCGCGCGCGCGGGTGCCGGGCCGGCGGTTGGTGGCGGCTGATGCGGGATCGCCGGCTGCTCGCGGGTGCTCGGGCCGGCCGTGACGGCTCGCGCCGCGCCGGGTCGCCCTCCGCCGCCGAAGAGGTCCAGGAAGGGGGAGTCGATGTCGGCGTTCTCGCCGGCCGACACGGCGGTGGGCTCGGCCGGTGGCGTCCGGCGGGGGACCGGGCGGGGTGCCTGGAACACGCCGACGGCACCGTGGCCGGGTGACGTCACCAGTGCGGGGTCGAGGGCAACCTCGTCCTCGTCCTCGATGTAGTCGAACGAGTGCGCACGGTGACCGACCGGTGCGCCAGGGCGGCCGGCCGGGGAGCCCGGCGTGGAGGAGCGGCTCATGCGATCGCCTCGGCGGCTGTCGGCAGACCCATGCCCGCGTCCTGCGACGGGCCGTTCGACATACGTCCGGTCATGCCAGTTCCTCCCGAATCCTGATCCGGCTGCCGACCAGGCGCGGATCGCGCTGCTCGACCGCCGGCTCCCGGGTGCGTCGCCAGTCGGTCAGCGCGGTGCGGATGACCACCCGCGCCGGCCGATCGGGGTCGACGTGCCGGAAGATGAACGACGTGGTCACGATGGCGAGCGCGATCTCCCAGGCGGGGAAGAGCTCGACCGTCAACGTGAACAGCCAGTGGATGAACATGTAGAGGGGGACCAGCAACATGAAGAGCCCGTACTGGGCGTAGGGCAGGTGGACCGGAAGGGTGTAACCGGGCGGCCCGAGGTAGACCAGGCGGGCCCGGTAGATGTCGTCGTCGGTGCGCAGCCGCATGTGGTGAACGCGCCTATTCGAAGATCAGGTCGATCAGGTAATCGCCGACGAAGAAGAGTGTTGCCGCGCCCGCGATGAAGGCGAGCCCGACGATGGCGATCGCGGAGCTGGTCAGCACCTTGGAGATCTCGCCTCGGCTGGCACGGCCGATGAAGATGACGCCCAGGACGGCGAGCAGGATCGGCGCGATCTTGCTGGCGAAGAAGGTGACGACACCGTTGGTGTCGATCCCCTTCGGTGCCGGCTCCGCGAGTGGAGTCGACGCCAGGGTGGAGAGCGCGTGGGCGACGCCGGACGACGCCGTCTCCATGAGCTCGTAGGCGATCACTGGAACCTCCCCATAGCGCGGCCGGCGATGCCGCGGCGGTGCAATAGGCAAGCCTGGCGGGAAAAGTGCTCCACAGGGCATGGCGTTCTTGACCCTGTGTTCGTTACTCACCACGGAGGGTGGCGAGGTTTGGGCGGATTTTCCCCGCTTCGGCCCTCCCTCCAAGCTTCGCCATCTCGATGCTGGCCAATTCCAAAGCGTACGGGCCGCCCCGGATTGCGACAAGCCGCGAAGGGCCTGCCCGATACTGCCCGGATGGCCGATCGTACACCTGTTCTAATCGGCACGTCAGGGGTAGTGGTGTGGGGCCCACCCGGGTCGCTGGGCGCCGCCGCCGCGACCGGTACCGTCTAGTCGTGACCGATCTGGTGCGGGCTTCGGGCCCGGTGGTGATGGGCGTCCTCAACGTCACACCGGACTCCTTCTCCGACGGCGGACGGTACGCCGACCTGGACGCCGCCGTCGGACACGGCGTCCGTCTACGGGACGCCGGAGCGCACCTGGTCGACATCGGTGGCGAGTCGACCCGTCCGGGTGCCGCGCGGATCGACGCCGAGACCGAGGTCGAGCGGGTGTTGCCGGTCATTCGCGAGCTGACCGCCGCCGGTGTGGCGGTCAGCGTCGACACCAGCCGCGCGCGGGTCGCGGAGGCCGCCCTGGCCGCCGGCGCGGCGGTGGTCAACGACGTCTCCGGTGGCCTGGCCGACCCGGACATGGCCCGGGTGGTCCGCGACGCGCACTGCCCCTGGGTGCTGATGCACTGGCGAGGGCACTCCCGTGCCATGCGCGACCTGGCCACCTACACGGACGTGGTGGCCGACGTCCGGGCCGAGCTGTCCCAACGGATCGACACGGCGCTGGCCGCCGGGGTGGCCGCCGACCGGCTCATCGTCGACCCCGGGCTCGGCTTCGCCAAGACGGCCGCGCACAACTGGGAGCTCAGCGCCCGCCTGCCGGAGTTGCTGGATCTCGGCTACCCGCTGCTCTTCGGGGCGAGCCGCAAGTCGTACCTCGGTGGGTTGCTCGCCGCCGCGGACGGCACGCCGCGACCGACCGCCCAGCGGGAGGCGGCCACCGTGGCCACCAGTGTCCTGGCGGTCGCCGCGGGCGCCTGGGGCGTACGCGTGCACGACGTGCGGGCCACCGCCGACGCGCTCGCCGTCTGGGCGGCGACCGGCAGCCCTCGCCTGGCCGTGCCGTCGCACGACAGGAAGTTGACCCAACACGATCACGAGCATGGGGTACGGCGATGACGACGGACCGGATCCAGCTGACCGGCCTGCGGGCGCGCGGCCGGCACGGGGTGTACGACTTCGAACGCGTTCAGGGGCAGGACTTCGTGGTCGACGCCGTCCTGGAGCTGGACCTAGGCCCAGCCGCAGCCAGTGACGACGTTGCCGCCACGGTGCACTACGGCGAGCTGGCCGAACGCCTGGTCGCGGTGGTGACCGGCGAGCCGGTCAGCCTGATCGAGACCCTGGCGGACCGGCTCCTCGCGGTCTGCCTGGCCGACGTTCGGGTCGACGCCGCGACGATCACAGTGCACAAGCCCGAGGCACCGGTGCCGCACACCTTCACCGACGTGGCCGTCACCATGACCCGGGCGCGTAACCGGTGACCCGGGCGGTTCTCTCGCTCGGCAGCAACCTGGGCGACCGCCTGGAGCACCTGCGCACGGCCGTCGCCACCCTCGGCGACGCGGTGCTCGTGCTCTCCGGGGTGTACGAGACTCCACCGTGGGGCGACACCGATCAGCCCGCGTACCTCAACGCGGTGGTGCTCGTGCAGGACGAGAGCGCAACCCCGCGCGACTGGCTGGAACGGGCCCGCGACGCGGAGCGCGCGGCCGGCCGGGTCCGTGACCCGCAGCGGCGGTTCGGGCCGCGCACCCTCGACGTGGACGTGATCGCGGTCTGGGGTGACGACGACGAGCCGGTGCGCAGCGACGACCCGGAGTTGACCCTGCCGCACCCCCGGGCGCACCTGCGCGCCTTCGTGCTGCGTCCGTGGATCGACATCCAGCCGTACGGACGGCTGCCCGGTCACGGCTGGCTGACCGACCTGCTGACCACCGGCCCTGCGGCGGACGGGGCGTTGGAACTGCGTCCCCGGCCGGAGTTGGCGTTAGAGTCGACGGCATGACCGAGCGGAACCGGCCGGCATGACGCAGGCGAAGCCCCCACCCCGCGGGTCGGGCCCGGACGGGTCGCGGATGGGCCCCACCCGGATCTCGACCCTGGTCGTGGCCGGTCTGGCTGCGGCGGCGGTGGCCTGGCTGCTGATCAGCACCCTCTACTACAGCGGGATTCCCCGGCTGCCCTGGTTGCCGGTGGTGACGCTGGCCGGGCTCGCCGTGCTGGAGGCGTACGCCGCGATCAACACCCGGGGCCGGATCGAGCGCAAACCGGGTCGGGAGCCGGTCAATCCGCTGTTGGTCGCCCGCTTCGTGGTGCTGGCCAAGGCGTCGGCGCTGGCCGCCGCGATCTTCGCGGGCTTCTACGCGGGGCTCACCGGCTGGCTCTTCGTGGAGACCACCCGCGCCGCCCTGGACGATCGACCGGCCGCCGGCGGAGGCATGCTCGCCTCGCTGGCACTGGTCGGCGCCGCGCTCTGGTTGGAGCGCTCCTGCCGGGTGCCGGAACGCCCGGACGACGAGCACGAGCAGGACCCGCGGGAGAGCCGCCCCGGCCAGCGCTGAGCAGGGGGTTACGCCCGGCTGCGGTCGCGGGTACGGTGCCTGCGATCGGGGAGCAAGGGCCGCCCAGGGTCCGTCCGTGCGCCGGACTGGGGGCGGTCGGCCACTGGGGAGGCGGCGTCATGGGTTACGAAGAAGCGGGCCGGGACCGGTCGGCCGAACCCTCTTCCGGGGTGCCGGCCGCCGTTCTGGACAACGTCTTCGACGATCCCACCCACGGTGAGCCTGGCCGGGATCGGATCGGCGTACACCTGGGGTGGGAGCTGCTGCTGCTGGCCGGGCTGGCCGCCGTGAGCTGGCTGCTCTGGCGGGAGGATCCGGCCGCTGTGCGCGACGAGAACCTGCGCACGCTCCTGATCAACGCGGTCGGGCTGGGGTTGCTCGCACTGGCCGCAGGGTTGAGCCTGCGGACTGCCGCGCCGAACCTGGCCGTCGGCCCGATCGCGGTAGCCGCCGCCCTGCACTACGCCGAGCAGGGTGACAGGGGTCTGCCGGCTTCGCTCGGCCCGGCCGTGGCGGTCGCCGCGGTGGGCGGGCTGGCGCTGGCGCTGGCCGTGGTGGTGCTGCACGTGCCCGGCTGGGCGGCCAGCCTGGCCGGCGCCGCCGCCGTGGTGGTGTACATCGAACGCCGATCGGCGCCCGTGCTGGTGCAGGGCGACTACGACCCCAGCGGCAGCGCCGGTTACCTGTTCGCCGGGTTCGCGGCGGTGGCCGTCCTGGGTGGGCTGTTCGGCGCGATCCGGGCGATCCGTCGGCTCGTCGGCCGATACCGACCGATCGCCGATCCGGCCCGTCGGCGGGGCGCGGTGGCCGCCGTGGTGACCGCCGCCGCGCTTGTCGTCTCCACCGTGCTGGCCGCTCTGGCCGGCATGCTGCTCGCCGCCAACGACCCCGGGCCGGTGGCGCCCACCTCGGGGCTGGACTGGACGGTGCTGGCCGTCGGCGTGGCCCTGCTCGCCGGCACCAGCGCGTACGGCCGCCGGGGCGGTGTGTTCGGCACGCTGTTGGCGGTCGGCCTGGTCACCGTCTTCCAGGTGTACGCGTCGGAGCGCGGCTGGACGCTGAGCAACTGGGTGGTCGGTGGGGCCGCGCTCGGCGTCGGGTTGCTGGCGACTCGGCTGGTCGAGACGCTCGGGCGGCCCCGACCGGGCAGGCCCGAGCGGCCCGAGCCGGTCAGCGACGGCACGATCAGCTCGGGCTGGACCACGCCGCAGCCGCAGTCCGTCGACAACTGGCCGCCCACGCTGCCGACCCAGGCCGCGCCGCAGCCGATCGACCCGTGGCGGGATCCGCGGTGGGAGGACGGCCCGCGACGGTGGGACACCGACGAGCGGTGAGCCGCGTCGCGTCCGCCGAGCCGGAGCTGATCTCGACCGTTAGGCTCGGCGACATGACCGACTCACCTGCCGCCACCCCGGGCGGAACCTCGTTCGAGGAGCTTGACGCGCTGTCCACCGAGGAGTTGCGGGAGCGGGCGTTCGCCCGGGCCCGGGACCATCGGGACGTGGGCTTCTTCTGGTCGGTGCTGCGCCACCTGCCGAACGCGGACGAGGCAACGGTGCTGGATGGCGCCCCGAACTCGATCGGCCCGACGATCGACGAGGCCAACGCGCTGTGGCGGGAGCTTACCGGTCACGGCTACGAGGAGTCGGCGCCGCTGCTGCGGGCCGCCTTCATCGACTACCTGATGAAGCACTGAGCCGCTCGGGGCAGCCCAGGTCCGCCCGAGCCACCGGTTCGGGGCCTGGGCGGATCGCGTCGCTGGTCCACCGTTCCGGCCCGGTCAGCCGCTACGGCACGGCCGCCGGCACCGGCGCGCTCGCCGTGTTGCTGCTGGTCGGCATCTGCGGCAGTCCGGCGTACACCGGTTGGGCCGTCACCCTGACCGACCCGGATTCGGCCGGGGCCTTCTACGCGCGCCTGCTCGCCTGGCCGGCCTGGCGGCTCGACGCGGACGGGCAGGCCGGCGGGTTGTTCGCCGCCGACCTGCGAGCCGTGCTGCTGGTGGTCCTCGCCGTGGCGCTGCTCTACCTGTTGCCCGCCGCCCAGGTCGCCCGGGTGCCCGGCCCGGTCAGCCAGTTCTTCTCCGGCTGGGCCGCGTACGTGCTGGCTGGCGGGTTGGCCGCGGTGCTGGCGGCGCTGCTCGGCCCGGAACCGTCACTGCTCGGCGCGCTGCAGGACGCCAGCACCGGTGCCGGTTACGGCTTCCTCACCGGGTGGATCATCGGCATCGCCAGCCTCGGCGGTCGCGCCTGACCAGGCCGAGGCGAGGTCGGGCACGGCTGTCGTCCGGACCCGGCCGGGGCGGGTCAGCTGGTCGGGCGGCCGAGGTCGAGGAGGCGCTGCCGGCTGAGCGCGCCCACCGGCCGGCCGGCGTCGGTCACGAGGAGCCGGTCCCGGCCCGAGGTGAGCAGGACCGCCAACGCGTCGTACGCCGAGCCGTCCACGGCGACGGTGGGCAGGTCCGGTGCGGCGTCCTCGGGCACCGGCTCCAGCGTCTCCCGGTCGAGCGGGGTGACCGCCAACCGGCGGATGCCCCGGTCGGCGCCGACGAACTCGCGTACGAACGCGGTGGCGGGTGCGCCGAGCAGCGCGGCAGGGGTGTCGTACTGCTCCAGGTGCCCGCCCTCGGAGAGGACGGCGATCCGGTCACCGAGTCGGACGGCCTCGTCGAGGTCGTGGGTGACCAGCACGATCGTCTTGCGCACCTCGGCCTGGAGGCGCAGGAACTCCTCCTGGAGGCGGGCCCGGACGATCGGGTCGACGGCCGAGAACGGTTCATCCATCAACAGCACCACCGGGTCGGCGGCGAGCGCCCGGGCCACCCCGACCCGCTGCCGCTGGCCACCCGACAGCTCGTGCGGGTAGCGACCGCCGAACTCGGCCGGGTCCAGCCCGACGAGGTCGAGCAGCTCGTCGACCCGGGCCCGGGTCTGGCCCTTGGGCCAGCGGAGCAGGCCCGGCACGGTGGCCACGTTGGCCCGCACGGTCTGGTGTGGAAAGAGACCGACGTTCTGGATCACGTATCCGATTCGACGGCGCAGTCGCACCGGGTCGACGTTCGTGACGTCCTCGTCGCCGAGCGTGATGCGACCGGCGGTCGGTTCGATCAGGCGATTGATCATCCGCAGCACCGTCGACTTGCCGCAGCCGGACGGGCCGATCAGCACCACCAGCTCGCCGGCCCGGACCTCCAGGCTGAGGTCCCGGACCGCTTCGGTGCCGTTCGGGTAGCGCTTCTGGATGCCCTCCAGGGAGATCGACGCCGCGCGAGGGGATTGGGCCACGTCGGCAGCCTCCGGGGTAACGTCCACGTATGTCCTTCCGCCTGAGCTACCGGGCCGACCCGGGTAACCCCTGGTTCTCCTGGCAGTACGTGCGGGACAACTCTGACACGATCCTCGCCGCGGTGCGCGAACACGCCTCCCTCACCGGGCGAGCGGTGTTGATCGCGGTGTTGATCGCCCTGCCGTTGTCCGTGTTGGCGTACTGGGTCCGTCCGCTCGCCGGTCCGATCCTCGCTGTCAGCGGGGTGGTCTACACCATCCCGTCGTTGGCGCTCTTCGCGTTCATCGCCCCCTACCTGGGCACCGGTGCGACCACGGTGCTGGTCGGGCTGGTCCTCTACGCGCTGCTGCTGATCGTGCGCAACGTGGTGGCCGGTCTCAACCAGGTGCCCCCGGAGGTTCGCGAGGCCGCCGAGGGCATGGGTTACGGCCGCTGGAGGAGGCTGTTCCGGATCGACCTCCCGCTGGCGTTGCCGGGCATCGTGACCGGCGTACGGCTGGCGACCGTCTCGACGGTGGCGTTGGTCACAGTCGGGGTGCTGGTCGGGCACGGCGGCCTCGGGCAGCTCATCTTCGCGGGCTTCCAGAACAACCTCTACAAGGCCGAGATCATGACGGCCGCGCTGCTCTGCGTGGCGCTCGCGGTCGTGCTCGACCTGTTGCTCATCCTGGTCGCCCGACTGGTGACCCCCTGGTCCACCCGGAGGGCACGGTGACCGTCGCGGAGAACCCGATCGGGCAGGCCGTCACCTGGATCAACGACCCACTGAACTGGACCAACCCCGGCGGCATGCTGGACCGGCTCGGCGAGCACCTGACGATCTCCGCCCTGGCCGTGGCGCTCGGCTGCCTGGTGGCCTGGCCGCTCGGGCTCTGGTTGGGGCACCTCGGGCGAGGTGGCGGCCTCGTGGTGCTGATCTCCAACGCCACCCTGGCCATCCCCACCCTGGCGCTGCTGACCATCCTCCCGGTGGTCTTCGCCAGCGGCTTCGGGAAGACACCGGTCGTGGTGGCGCTCGCCGTCTTCGCCGTGCCCCCGCTGCTGGCCAACGCGTACACCGGGGTGCGGCAGGTGGACCCGGAGGCCCGCGACGCGGCCCGGGGAATGGGCCTGTCCAGCACGCAGCTGTTGCGCCGGGTGGAGTTGCCGCTCGCGGTGCCCTATCTGGCGGCCGGCTTCCGCACCGCGGCGGTCCAGGTGATCGCGACCGCCGCGCTGGCCTCCTTCGTCAACGGCGGCGGCCTGGGCCAGATCATCCGGACCGGCTTCGGCATCGGAATCGCGGCCGGCGGCGGGCAGATCGTCGCCGGTGGTGTGCTGGTGGCCGGGCTCGCGCTGCTGGCCGAGGTGGTCCTCGGCGGCGTCGAACGGCTTGTCACCCCCAAGCCGCTGCGGCGTGGGCGGCAGCGCCTCGGGCGGCCCCGGGCCGCCGACGCGACCGGGAGCGCCTGACCCGTCCGGGTGAGCCCGCGTCGAGCTGGCGACCCGCAGCCGTCAAATCGGTGACGATGGGGTGACGAAGTCCATCCCAAGTTGTCGGTCGGTTCCGGAGCATGTTGGGTGGACATTCGCGGGCGGCCGACAGTCAGGATCGCCCGTCGGACACGCGGCCGGCCCGGGACGGGCCGCGCCGGGACACGGAAGGCGGGCTCATGCGCGCACGTACACGCCTGGCGATCGGGGCGGTCAGCGCCGTCGCCGGGGCAGCACTGCTCACCGGCTGCGGTGACGCCGGCTCGTCCGGCACCGACGCACCCCAGACGAGCGCCTCCGGCGCCGGGTGCGCCCCGGTCGCCGGCCAGCAGCTCATCGCTCTGCAGGACGACAAGAAGCTCCAGAACTCCGACAACGTCATCCCGGCGGTCAACAGCAAGGCGGCCAACCCGCAGCTGATCGCCGCACTGGACAAGGTCTCCGCAGCACTCGACACCCCGAAGCTGATCCAGCTCAACAAGGCCGTCAACGAGGACCGCAAGACCCCCAAGGTGGCGGCCGAGGAGTTCGCCAGCGCGAACAACCTCACCGCGGGCATCGCCAAGGGCCCGGGTGGCGACATCACTGTGGGCGCCGGCAACTTCGCCGAGAGTCAGATTCTGGGTGAGCTGTACCGGATCGCGCTCAACGCCGCCGGCTACCAGGTCAAGGTGCAGCAGATCGGCAACCGGGAGCTCTACGCGCCGGCTCTGGAGAAGGGCGAGATCCAGGTCGTCCCGGAGTACGCGGCGACGATGGCCGAGTTCCTCAACACCAAGGCCAACGGCCAGAACGCCCAGCCGATCTCCTCGCCGGACATCAACACGACGGTGACCGCGCTGAAGACCGAGGGCGACAAGGCCGGCCTCACCTTCGGCACCCCGGCCGCCGCACAGGACCAGAATGCCTTCGCGGTGACCCAGGCCTTCGCCGACAAGTACGGCGTGCGGACCCTCTCCGAGTTGGCGGCGAAGTGCTCCGGCAGCGCGACAGTGCTGGGTGGCCCGCCGGAGTGCGAGCAGCGTCCGTTCTGCAAGCCGGGCCTGGAGAAGACCTACGGGCTGTCGGTCGGCAAGTTCTCCTCCCTGGACCAGGGCGGGCCGCTGACCAAGAGCGGGCTCCGCGACGGTTCGATCAGCGTGGGTCTGATCTTCTCGTCGGATGGCGCCTTCGCCACCAGCTGAGCCCTTTTCGCACGTGCTGAGGACGCCCCCGCCCCGACCGGGCGGGGGCGTCCGCGCGTCCGGGGACCCCGTTCCCTCCGCTGGATATCGTGGGTAGGCTGCACATCCATGCCAGCCCCGGCCACCTCTGACGCCCGGCGTCAACCAACGCTGCTGACCATGCTCTTCTGGGCGGGCGTCGCTCTCGCGCCGGTGGCGGCGCTGATCCTGCTGGTGGCCGACGGCAATGGCCCGTTGCGTTTCGCTGCGGTGCTCGCCATCCTCGCGGTGGTGCTGATCGGCCTCTCCATCGCCTTGCGGCCCGACAACGAGGGCGCCTCGGCGCGGACCGACGAGTTGCTGGACGAGATCGAGGAGCTGCGTCGGGAGTTGCGCGGCGAGATCGTGGCCGCCGCCCAGCGTGGTAACCAGGCACTCGACCAGGCGCAACGGGCCCATGAGGGGATCGCTGCGGTGCGCCGCCGTCTCGACGCCAGTGGTGCCGCCCCCGCCGGTGCCGCCCCCGCCGTCGAGCCCGCGGGCGTCGCACGGGCCCGGGTGGCTGCCGTCGAGCCGCCGGTGGACGACACGCCGGTGGCCCGTAACCGGGCCGACGCGCCGGCCGGCCGCGCCCGGGTTTCCGGCCCCGACGACGCGCCCCGGTGGGGGCGCCCCGGGCACCCGGACGACGACGAGCCGGCGTACGCCCGGGAGGCCCCCGAGCAGCCCGCCGCCGGCATGTACGGCGGGGAACGACCGGCCGCCACCGCGTACGGCTCAGCTCGCCCCCGGGAGCACGACCGCCCCGAGGCGGCACACCGGCCGGGTGGAGTGGTCCGGCACACCGAGACCGTGCACGTCACCACCCGACACACTGTGGTGGACGGCGGCCCGGCCGAGCCGGCCGGGCGCTACGGCGGCGGGTACGCCGGTCAGTGGACCCCACCCGCTCAGGAGTGGACCCGGGGCCGCGACGCCGATCAGCCCTCACGCCCTGCCGGCCGGGCGAGGAGCGAGCCGGAGCAGCACCCCCGAGCCGGGTACGGCGACGAGGCGGGCTGGACGGGCCGCCGCGACGAACCGGAGTGGACGGATCGGCGCGACGCGTACGCCCATTCCGACGAGCCAGCCCCGCCGGCCCGGTCACACCGCAGCCCGGAGAGGCCGGCGGCGGAATCCTGGGACAGCCCGGACGATCGGGGCTGGTCGGAGCAGCGCGACCGGGCGGGCGCCCCGGCGCCGCAGGCCGGGCCGCCGTTGCGGGCCGACGACACCGGCGAGTACTGGTCTCAGCTGCGGGCCGGTGACCGGTGGGCTGCCGTCCGCGACGACGAGAACGGTCGGGAGCTGCGCGTCGGCGAACGTCGGGCCGAGGTGCACGCCGACGCCACCGGCACCGAATACCGGGTGGCCGACCGCTGGGCCGCCGTCCGTCACGAGGAGCCGCGCCGTCACGAGGACGCCGGCCGCTACGAGGACGCCGGCCGCTACGAGGACGCCGGCCGCTACGAGGACGCCGGCCGCTACGAGGACGCCGGCCGCTACGAAGACGCCGGCCGGTATGAGGAACCGCGCCGCCACGACGGTGGTCGGCGGGCCGAGCCGGAAAGGCCCGCGCTGCCGGTGGGCGGTGTGCCGATGCCGGACGAGTGGCGCCCACCGCGCCAACGCGGCCACCAGGGGGAACCCGCGCCCGAACGGACCGGCCGGCGGCGGGTCGACGAGCGTTACGGCTACCCACCGCAGGACGACGTGCCGCGTGCCGGGGGCGCGCCACCAACCGACCGCTGGCGGTGACCGGTCAGGCGGCTCCGGTCACTTGTCGATGTCGCCGACCACGAAGAACATCGAGCCGAGGATCGCGATCAGGTCGGGGACCAGGCAGCCGGGGAGCAGGGTGGCCAACGCCTGCACGTTCGCGTACGAGGCGGTGCGCAGCTTCAACCGCCACGGCGTCTTCTCACCCCGCGACACCAGGTAGTAGCCGTTGATGCCGAGCGGGTTCTCCGTCCAGGCGTACGTGTGCCCCTCCGGCGCCTTGAGCACCTTCGGCAGCCGGGTGTTGATCGGCCCGGTCAGCCGGTCCACCCGGTCGAGGCACTGCTCGGCGAGGTCCAGTGACGCGTACACCTGGTCGAGCAGTACCTCGAAGCGGGCGTGGCAGTCCCCGGCGGTCTTGGTGACCACCGGCACGTCCAGCTCGTCGTAGGCCAGGTAGGGGTCGTCGCGGCGCAGGTCCAGGTCCAGCCCGGACGCGCGGGCCACCGGCCCGGACGCGCCGAACGCGGCGGCGTCCGCGGCGGACAGCACGCCCACGCCGACGGTGCGGGCCAGGAAGATCTCGTTACGCCGGATCAGGTGGTCCAGGTCGGGCAACCGGCGGCGTACCTCGCCGATCGCCGCGCGGGCCCGCCCGGTCCACCCGTACGGGACCTCTTCCTTGAGGCCACCCACCCGGTTGAACATGTAGTGGATCCGGCCACCGGAGACCTCCTCCATCACCGCCTGGATGGTCTCGCGTTCCCGGAAGGCGTAGAAGATCGGCGTGATCGCCCCGATCTCCAACGGGTACGAGCCGAGGAACATCAGGTGGTTCAGCACCCGGTTCAGCTCCGCCAGGGCCATCCGCAGCCAGGTGGCCCGCTCCGGCACCTCCATGCCCATCAGGCGTTCCACAGCGAGCACCACGCCCAGCTCGTTGGAGAACGCCGAGAGCCAGTCGTGCCGGTTGGCCAGCACGATGATCTGCCGGTAGTCACGCACCTCGAAGAGCTTCTCCGCGCCCCGGTGCATGTAACCGACGATCGGTTCACAGGCGACCACCCGCTCGCCGTCGAGCACCAGCTTCAACCGCAGCACACCGTGGGTGGAGGGGTGCTGCGGACCGATGTTCAGCACCATGTCGGTGCCGAGTTGCTGATCACCGGTGCCGGGGATCAGCCCGGCCCCGGTGCCGACGGTCAGTTCACGGAGGTCCCCGGCGTCGGTGGTCATGCCCGTCATCGTGCCACGGCCGACCCGAGCGGGATGCCGACCGGCTGGCGCAACCACCAGTGCCCACCGAGCCCGGCCGGGTCGGTCAGCTCGGCCACCGTCGACGCGGCGGCCAGCGCCCGCACGTAGCCGACCGGGTCGGTGCCGGCCAGGCTGAGCGGTGGTCGCCCGCCGTCGGCCCCGAGCGCCAGCAGCGCCTCCCGCTGCAGGGCCAGGGAGTACGCGCACCGGGCGACCGCCGCACCAGCGGAGGCGACCGAGTCCATGGCCACGTGCGCTGTGACGTCACTCGACCCGTCAGGCACCGGAGGCACCTGCCGCCCACCCCGGTACCCGGTCAACGTCCCGTCGACCGGCCTCTCGTCGCGTAGGTGCCCGTAGTCAACGGCAACCGCCAGCCCTCGGCTGATCTGTCGCACCGCGTTGGCCCAGGCTTCGTCCCGTGGTCTGCCGATCTCTGCGCGGTGGTCGCTGTGGGGGGTTTCGGGGCAGCTCGGCCGGCTCCGGGCGGTCAGGCTTGATCCCTGCGCCGGCCGGGCTGCCCCGAAACCCAACTCGCTGTCGCTTGTCGCGCCCGTCCAGGTCACCCCCGGATTCGGGGCGCCGTCCGTACTCGGCGAGGTCGCGGAGCTGGGCCACCAGGTGGTCAACCAGTCGAGATCAGCCGGGCTGACCAGCTCACCAATCGATTCGGCACCACTCTCCGGGTCGACCAGCACGTATCGCCAGCCATCTTCGGAATGCACTGCCACGTCGAGGGGGACGTTGTCCAGCCACTCGGTGGCGAGCAGCACCCCCGTGATCCCGGCGGGGATCTCAGACACCCAGTTGATTTCTTCGGGCAGGTTTTCGGGGCGGTTCGCGTACTCGACGGCTGTGAAGCGGACGCGTTCGGCGAGCGACGGAGGGACGGCGGCCAACGACGGCCCGCCGGGTGCCGGACGGGCGGAGGCCATGGAGGTCAGGGTTTCCGGGGAGCCCGACCACGCAGGGATCAAGCCTGACCGCCCGGAGTGGGCGGGCTCCCCGGAAACCCCCACCGCGAGCCCGGTGGGACTGTGAGCGAGCCCGGTGGGACTGTGAGCGAGCCCGGTGGGATCGTGAGCAAGCCCGGCGAGCGCCCGTAGCAGCTCGCCCCGACCCGCCCCCACGTCGACCACGTCGAGCCGCGCCGGGTGCCCGAGGGCCGCGTCGACCTGGGTGAGCAGGCGCAGCAGCGCGGTGGCGAAGGCCGGGGAGGCATGCACGCTGGTGCGGAAGTGATCGGCCGGGCCGGTGCCGGCGACGAAGAAGCCGCCCGGCCCGTAGAGGGCTCGGCTCATCGCGTCTCGCCAGGCGATCGACATCAGTTCACTCCGAATGCAGCGGGCGCGGCGCACGGTGATCAGGTGATGAAAAGTAGGTCAGAATAGCTCCGGTTACCTACTTTTCAGCACTTGATCATGGGTGCAGGGGGAACGCGCTGGTCTGGGGCGGTCGGGGACGGTGGCGAAGGGCACTTGCGGGGGTGGTGAAGGTTTTCACACATGCTTGTCCGGGTTCGGTGGGCCGGGCGCATACTTGCGATCGACCGGTACCCCTTCTCGAGGACTGGATCATCGACATGAGCGCACCGATGCGCCCGCGTTCGGCCGCCCCGCAGGGGCCCGCCGTTCTCGGTGCCTCCGCCACTCCCCCCACTTCCCGTCTGCTCACCGTCGGTGTCATTGGCGCCGGTCGGGTCGGCGCCGTGCTGGGCGCCGCGCTCGCCGCCGCCGGTCACCGGGTGGTCGCCGTCTCCGGCAGTTCCGGAGCCAGTCGCGCCCGCCTCGCCCTGCTGTTGCCCGAGGTGCCCCGTCGCCCGGTCACCGCCGTGGCCCACGCCGCCGCCGACCTGCTGCTGATCGCGGTGCCGGACGACAGGCTGGCCGGTGTGGTGACCGACCTCGCGGAGCGGGGCGCGCTGCACCCGGGCCAGATCGTCGCGCACACCTCGGGGGCTCACGGCCTGGCCGTGCTCGGGCCGGCCGTCGCGGCCGGCGCCCGGCCACTCGCCCTGCACCCCGCGATGACCTTCACCGGTACGCCGGACGACCTGACCCGGCTGGACGGCATCTCGTACGGGGTGACCGCCCCGGCGGAGCTGCGCCCGCTGGCTGCCCGACTGGTCACCGACCTCGGTGGCGTGCCCGAGTGGGTGGCCGAGTCGGACCGGCCGCTCTACCACGCCGCGCTGGCGCACGGCGCGAACCACCTGGTGACCCTTGTCAACGAGGCGGCCGACCGGTTGCGGGACGCCGGGGTGTCCCGGCCGGAGAAGGTGCTGGCCCCGCTGCTGCGGGCCGCCCTGGAGAACGCGCTGCGGCTCGGTGACGACGCGTTGACCGGTCCGGTCTCCCGTGGCGACGCGGGCACCGTGCAGCGGCACCTGGCCCGGTTGGCGGCCACCGCACCGGAATCCGTCCCCGCGTACCTGGCGTTGGCCCGTCGTACCGCCGACCGGGCTATCGCCGCCGGCCGGTTGCGGCCGGTGGACGCGCAGTCGCTGCTCGGCGTGCTGGCCGACAGCGGTCGGGAGGTGGCCGCGTGAGCGCGAGGAGTGAGCCGATCCTGCGAGCCCCGCAGTCGCGAACCGAGGTGTCGCTGTGACCCGGGTGGCGCACACGCGCGCCGAGTTGGCCGACGCCCGGGCCGGGCTGAAGGGCACTGTCGGGGTGGTGATGACCATGGGTGCGCTGCACTCCGGCCACGAGACGTTGCTGCGCGCGGCCCGGGAACAGGCTGACCACGTGCTGGTTACGGTCTTCGTGAACCCGTTGCAGTTCGGGCCGAACGAGGACTTCGACCGTTACCCGCGCACCCTTGAGGCCGATCTGGAGGTGTGCCGGCGGGCGGGCGCGGATCTGGTCTTCGCCCCGTCGGTGGCGGACATGTACCCGGACGGTCAGCCCCGCGTACGCCTCGATCCGGGCCAGCTCGGCGGCGAGCTGGAGGGGGCGAGCCGCCCCGGCTTCTTTCACGGGGTACTCACGGTGGTGCTGAAGCTGCTCCAGCTCACCCGGCCGGACCTGGCGTTCTTCGGCGAGAAGGACTACCAGCAGCTCACTCTGGTCCGGCGGATGGCCCGCGACCTGGACGTGCCGGTCGAGGTGGTCGGCGTACCGACCGTTCGGGAGCCGGATGGGTTGGCCCTTTCCAGCCGCAACCGTTACCTGAGTGAGCCGGAGCGGGCCGCCGCGCTGAGTCTGTCCGCCGCGCTTCGGGCCGGCGCGCAGGCCGCCGACGACGGCCTGGACGCGGCTGCGGTGCTGACCGCCGCGCACGCCGCGTTCGGCGCCGGTACGCCCGGTGCCCGCCTCGACTACCTGGTGCTCACCGATCCCGAGTTGGAACCGGGGCCGGTGGCTGGGCCGGCTCGGCTGGTGATCGCCGCCTGGGTCGGCGCCACCCGGTTGATCGACAACGCGGCGATCCATCTCGCCCCGCGCCCCTGACCCGGCCGTACCACCCGCCACCGAATACCCGCGAAAGGCCACTCCGATGTTGCGGACCATGCTCAAGTCGAAGATCCACCGAGCCACGGTGACCCAGGCCGACCTGCACTACGTCGGTTCGGTGACCGTGGACGAGGATCTGCTCGACGCCGCCGACCTGCTCCCCGGCGAGCAGGTGGCGATCGTAGACATCACCAACGGCGCCCGGCTGGAGACGTACGTGATCCCGGGTGAGCGGGGCAGCGGCGTGATCGGCATCAACGGCGCCGCCGCGCACCTGGTGCACCCCGGCGACCTGGTGATCCTGATCTCGTACGGGCAGATGGACGACGCCGAGGCCCGGATGTACCGGCCACGGGTCGTGCACGTCGACGCCGACAACCGGGTGATCGAGTTGGGTACCGATCCGGCTGCGGCGGCGCCTGGCACGGCCGGTGCCCCGGTGCCCAGCCCGTTGGCCGTGTCCGGAGTCTGATCCCCCGTACCGTGATTCCGGTCTGTTACCGGAAGGTCATTTCCGGTTACCCTGGGCACGCTGGCGGAAGCCGGTCGGTGGCTGGGGGAGGCCGCGATGAGCCGTGCCATGACGACCCTGTTCGCCGCTGCCGTGACGGCAGTGCTGCTGGTGGGCTGCGCCGGGTCCGGCGGCCTGGACGGTGATCTGACCGACGACTGGGCGGCGTTGCCGGTGCCGTCGGCGTTCACTCCGGCCGCCGGTGTGTGTCACACCGCCGACTTCACCGATCTGGTCAGCCTGGCCAGTTATGAGCCGGTGGACTGCGCCGGGCCGCACCGTTTGGAGACGGTGCACGTCGGGGCTTTCCCGGCCGAGCGGGCGGCCGCTCCGGCGGGTGGTTCGGCCGAGCTGCGGGGTGCGTTCGCCGAGTGTGACACCCGGGCGACCCGCTACGTGGGTGACGAATGGCGGTCCGGCCGGCTGCGGCTGTCAGTGGCGCTGCCCAACGGGCCGGGGTGGGCGGCGGGTTCCCGGTGGTTCCGCTGCGACCTCACCGAGCTGACCACCGTCGAGGCGGCGGCGACCGTGGTGGTCCGGTCGGGCAGTCTGCGGGACGCGTTGAAGGGGCCCACCGGGCTGCGCCTCGGTTGTCAGCAGACCCGCGGTGGGGCCGGCCGGGGTGTGCAGACGCTGACCCCGGTGGAGTGCGGTAAACAGCACGACGCCGAGTTCGTCGGGGTGTGGCGCGCACCGGACCTGGCGTACCCGACCCGGGACGCCGACTGGCTGCCGCTCTACACGGGTTGTCGTAGTGTCCTGGCCCGGTACGCGGGCGTACCTGACGACGCCACGTTGCGCTTCCGCAGCGGTGTGGTGGTCCGTCCGCCGGGGGTGGGGCGTTGGAAGGTCGGTGATCGGGGCGTCCGCTGCTATCTGTGGCTCAGCGACCGTACGGTGACCGCCTCGCTGAAGGGCGCGGGCCCGGCTGGTCTGCCGGTCCGGACGAAGTGACCACGGCCTGACGGTCGGCGCGGCGCGGCGCGGGACGGACGGGGTCGCCCAAAACACTCGTCCCGCCCCCGCCGCCCCGGGCGAGGATGGTTCGGGTTGACTGGGGGGATGGACCTTCCGACCGTCGACCTGCCTGCCCTGCCCGCGCTGCTGGCCGCGCCCGCGCCCGGGTGGGTGGAGACCACCGACGTGATCGTGGTGGGTTCCGGCGTCGCCGGGTTGACCGCGGCGCTGCACCTGCGGGAGGCCGGCCTGCACGTCACGGTGGTCACCAAGGTCAACATTGACGACGGCTCGACCCGGTGGGCGCAGGGTGGCATCGCCGCCGTGCTCGACCCGGCCGACACCCCGGCGGCGCATGCCCGGGACACCGAGGTCGCCGGGGTCGGGCTGTGCGACCCGGCGGCGGTCCGGGTGCTGGTCGAGGAGGGCCCGACCCGCCTGCGTGAGTTGATCCGGATCGGCGCCGAGTTCGATCGGCACCCGGACGGCTCGCTGATGCTGACCCGCGAGGGCGGGCACCGGGCGGACCGGATCGTGCACGCCGGCGGCGACGCCACCGGCGCGGAGGTGCAGCGGGCCCTGCACGCCGCGGTGCAGCGCGACCCGTGGATCCGGCTGTTCGAGCACGCCCTCGTGCTGGATCTCCTGCGCGCGCCGGGCGACGGTCCGGACGGGCTCGGCCCGGCCTGCGGGATCACCCTGCACGTGCTGGGTGAGGGCAGCGAGGACGGCGTCGGCGCGCTGTTGGCCCGTGCCGTCGTGCTCGCCACCGGTGGCATGGGGCAGATCTTCTCGGCCACCACCAACCCGGCGGTCTCCACCGGGGACGGGGTGGCGCTGGCGCTGCGGGCCGGCGCGGCCGTGACCGACGTGGAGTTCGTCCAGTTCCACCCGACTGCCCTGATCACCCCGTCCGGCGCGGGGGTGCCCGGGGCGGGGCACGCGCAGCAGCCGCTGGTCTCGGAGGCGTTGCGCGGCGAGGGCGCGTACCTGGTGGACGCGGACGGCAAGAGGTTCATGGTGGGCCAGCACGAGTTGGCCGAGCTGGCACCCCGGGACGTGGTGGCCAAGGGCATCCACCGGGTGCTGCTGGCCACCGGCGCGGACCACGTCTTCCTCGACGCACGGCACCTGGGCGGCGATTTCCTGGCCGGTCGGTTCCCCACCATCGTGGCGTCCTGCCTGGCGATCGGCGTGGACCCGGCGACCGATCTGATCCCGGTGGCGCCGGCCGCCCACTACGCCTCCGGCGGGGTTCGGACCGACCTGCGCGGCCGTACCTCCATCCCGGGCCTGTACGCCTGCGGCGAGGTGGCCTGCACGGGTGTGCACGGCGCGAACCGGCTGGCCAGCAACTCGTTGCTGGAGGGTCTGGTCTTCTCCCGGCGGATCGCCGAGGACATCGCGGCCGGCCTGCCCGAGCAGGCCCAGCCGGCGGAGACCGGCGCGTGGCGTGGCGGGACGGGTTGGGTGCTGCCCGCGGAGGTGACGCCGACCCTGCAACGGGCGATGACCCGGGGGGCGGGGGTGCTCCGATCCGCGGCGACGTTGGCCGGGACGGCCGGCACGTTGACCGACCTGGGCGTGGCCCGGGGCCGGCCGCGTACCGCCGACTGGGAGGCGACGAACCTGCTCACCGTGGCGTCGACGCTGGTCGCCGCCGCGTACGCCCGTGGTGAGACCCGGGGCTGCCACTGGCGGGAGGACTTCCCGACGGCCGACGAACGGTGGCTGGGCCATCTGGTCGGTGCGGTCGGGGCGCAGGGCCGGGTGACGCAACAGTGGGAGGGAAACTCGTGATCGGGTCGACGGAGACGGCGTTGCGGGCGGCCGGGTTGGATCCGGCGCACGTACGGCAGGTGATCGAGGGCGCGCTGGTGGAGGATCTGGGCCCGGATTTCCTGGACGTCACAAGCGTGGCCACCATTCCGGCGGATCAGACCGACACCGCCGACCTGGTGGCTCGCGCGGACGGGGTGTTGGCCGGGATGGCGGTGGCCGCTGCCGTGTTCGAGCTGGTGGGCGAGGTGACTGGCTTCGGTCGTACCGTTGAGGTGTCGGTGCTGGCCCGCGACGGCGAGCGGGTGGCCCGCGGCGACGTGCTGGCGACGGTGACCGGCCCGACCCGGCTGCTGCTGACGGCCGAGCGGACGGCGCTCAACCTGCTCTGCCGGATGTCCGGGGTGGCCACCCACACCCGCGCCTGGGCGGACGCGCTGGCCGGCTCGAAGGCGATGGTGCTGGACACCCGCAAGACGACGCCGGGCCTGCGGGCGCTGGAGAAGTACGCGGTGCGGGCCGGCGGCGGCACCAACAAACGGATGGGCCTCTACGACGTGGCCATGATCAAGGACAACCACAAGCTGGCGGCCGGGGGCATCACCGCTGCCTTCCGGCGGGTCCGGGAGGCTTTCCCGGAGGTGCCGGTGCAGGTCGAGGTGACCACAGTCGACGAGGCGGTGGAGGCGGTGGAGGCCGGCGCGGACTTCCTGCTCTGCGACAACATGACGCCGGAGGTGCTGGCCGGGGCGGTGGCCGCGGTGGGTGACCGGGCGGAGTTGGAGGCGACCGGCGGGCTGACCCTGGAGGTGGCCGGCCGGTACGCGGCCACCGGCGTGGACTTCCTCTCGGTGGGCGCGCTGACGCACTCGTCGCCGATCCTGGACATCGCGCTGGACCTGCGCAGCGAGTAGTTGTCTAGGCTGCGTTCGTGCTGCTCTGCATCGACATCGGAAACACCAACACCGTGCTGGCGACCTTCGACGGCGACAAGCTGGTGCACTCCTGGCGGATCAAGACCGATGCCCGCTCGACGGCGGATGAGCTGGGCCTGATGTTCCGGGGTCTGCTCGCCGGGGACAACGTCGAGATCACCGGTGTGGCCGCCTGCTCGACCGTGCCGGCGGCGCTGCGGTCGTTGCGCACCATGCTCAGCCGTTACTACGCGGAGGTGCCGAGCGTCGTCGTCGAGCCGGGCGTGCGGACCGGCGTGCAGTTGGCGATCGACAACCCCAAGGAGGTGGGCTCCGACCGGGTGGTGAACACCCTGGCGGCGTACACCCTCTACGGCGGTCCGTCGATCGTTGTGGACTTCGGCACCACCACCAACTTCGACGTGATCAGCGAGCGTGGTGAGTTCCTCGGCGGCGCGTTCGCCCCGGGCATCGAGATCTCCTTCGACGCGCTGGCCGCCCGGGCCGCGCAACTGCGCAAGGTCGAGGCCACCAAGCCCCGCTCGGTGATCGGCAAGAACACCGTGGAGTGCCTCCAGGCCGGCCTGTACTTCGGCTTCGCCGGGCAGGTGGACCGGATCGTCGAGCGGATGACCGAGGAGTTGGGCGAGGTGCGGGCGGTGATCGCCACCGGCGGCCTCGCCTCTCTGGTGATCAACGAGTGTCGCAGCATCACTCACCACGAGCCGATGATCACCCTGATCGGTCTGCGGATGGTCTACGACCGCAACACCTGACCCCGGCCGCCGTCGGGCCGGCCTCCGTGCGGGCGTCAGCGCCGCCGGGCGCGCAGCACCAGCGTCCGGTACGGCAGTTCGATGGTGTCCCGCCCAGCCAGGGCGGGGTGCGTGTTCAGGAGGTCGGTCAGCTCCCGCTCGACCCGCCGCTGATCGTCGGTGGAGGCGGTGAGCCAGTACGAGCGGGTGCGGACCATGCCGAGCAGCTCGTCCGGGGTGAGCGTGGTGCGGTGCGTGAACTCGCGCTTCTCGACGGCGTCGAACGCGGGGCCGAAGTCGGGGCGCTCGCCGAAGACCCGGCTGGTCGACTTGTCCCCGAAGTGGGCGATGCGACCCAGCTCGGCCACCCAGTCGACGCTGCCGTCCCGGATGTTCCAGATGGGGGCGAAGGTGCCGCCGGGGCGGAGCACCCGGGCGATCTCGGCGTGCGCGGGCCCCCGGTCGAACCAGTGGTACGCCGTCCCCACCAGCACCGCGTCCGCCGTCGCGTCGGGCAGCGGCATGGCCTCGGCGCTGCCCGCCAGCGCCGTCGTGCCCGGGGTGCTGGCGGCGAGCTGCGCCCGCATCCCCGGATCGGGCTCGACCGGTACGACCTCGTGACCCATTGCCAGCACAGCGCGGGTCAGGATGCCGGTGCCCGCCGCGAGATCGACCACCCGGGCTTCGCTCAGCCCGTCGAGTGCCCAGCTGACCGCAGCCCCGGGATAGCGTGGCCGAAACCGGTCGTAATCACTCGCAGCGACACCGAACGACAGGGCGTGAGTGTGATCGACCATGACGGGCAGGTTATCCCGTAACGGCCTCAGGCACGCTTGAGTACGCTCGGCCCTGACCCCCTGTATCTCCGTGACGAGGAAGCGTGCCGTGACCGAGCAGAACCCCGTGCCAGTGGACCCCGCCGACGACCTTCCCGAGCAGATGAAGGTCCGCCGGGAGAAGCGGGACCGGATGCTCGCCGAGGGCGTCGAGCCGTACCCGGTCGGCTTCCCCCGCACGACGACCCTGGCGAAGGTCCGGGCGGCCTACGCCGACCTGCCCACCGACACCGCGACTGGCGACCAGGTCGCTGTCACCGGCCGGGTGATCTTCGTACGCAACACGGGCAAGCTGTGCTTCGCCACCCTCCGGGACGGCGACGGCACCGAGTTGCAGGCGATGCTCTCACTGGACCGGGTCGGGCCGGAGCGGCTGGAGGCGTGGAAGCGCCTCGTCGACCTCGGCGACCACGTCGGCGTCACCGGCGAGGTGATCACCAGCCGTCGGGGTGAGCTGTCGGTGTTGGCCCAGCAATGGGAAATGACCGCCAAGGCGTTGCGACCGTTGCCGGTTGCCCACAAGCCCCTCTCCGAGGAGGCACGCGTCCGGCAGCGTTATGTCGACCTGATTGTCCGGCCGCAGGCACGGGAGATGGTACGCACCCGGGCAGCCGCGGTGCGCAGTCTGCGCGATTCACTGCACGGGCAGGGCTTCATCGAGGTGGAAACGCCGATGTTGCAACTGCTGCATGGCGGCGCGACGGCCCGACCGTTCGTGACCCACAGCAATGCGTTGAACACCGATCTGTATCTGCGAATCGCTCCCGAACTGTTTCTCAAGCGCGCTGTGGTCGGCGGCGTCGACCGCGTCTTCGAGATCAACCGCAACTTCCGTAATGAGGGTGTCGACTCTTCGCACTCGCCGGAGTTCGCGATGCTGGAGACGTACCAGGCGTACGGGGACTACGACACGATCGGCGAGCTGACCCGTAATCTCGTGCAACAGGCGGCCATCGCGGTGAGCGGTTCGACGGTGGTGACCCACGCCGACGGGCGGGAGTTCGACCTGGGTGGTGAGTGGCGGTCGGTGACACTCTTCGGCGTGCTTTCCGAAGCGCTCGGCGAGGAGGTCACGGTCCGCACCGACCGGACCCGTCTGGTGGAGTACGCGGACAAGGTGGGATTGGCGGTCGACCCGAAGTGGGGGCCGGGCAAGCTGGCCGAGGAACTGTTCGAGGAACTGGTCGTTCCCAGCCTTGAGGCACCCACCTTCGTGCGGGACTACCCGGAGGAGACCAGCCCGCTCACCCGAGGCCACCGCAGCGAGCCGGGTCTGGCCGAGAAGTGGGACCTCTACGTGCTCGGTTTCGAGCTGGGCACCGGGTACTCCGAGCTGGTCGACCCGATCGTGCAGCGGGAGCGGCTGGTGGCCCAGGCGCAGCTCGCGGCTCGCGGCGACGACGAGGCGATGCGTCTCGACGAGGACTTTCTTCGGGCGATGGAGTACGGAATGCCGCCGGCCGGCGGTATGGGAATGGGAATCGACCGCCTCTTGATGGCCCTGACCGGCCTCGGAATTCGGGAAACGATCCTCTTCCCGTTGGTCCGCCAGGAGTAGTCCCGTCCGCTCGTACGCCGAGCCGTAACCGGAGCCTATTGACGCGACGAGCAGCGCGGGGGTTATTGTGCTCTCGTTAGCAGGAGCACCCTGCTCGAAAGGAATGTGGGACGTGGCCAAGCAGATCATTCACAAGCTGGTCGATGACCTGGACGGCGGGGACGCGGACGAGACCGTCAAGTTCGCCCTCGACGGCGTTCAGTACGAGATCGACCTGTCGAGCGCCAACGCCGCGAAATTGCGCGATGCATTTGCGTCGTACGTGGGTGCCGGCACCAAGGTCGGCCGCGGCGGTGTCGTGATCGGTGGGCGGGCTGCCCGCGGTCGGGGTGGCGCGACCGCCGATCGGGAACAGAACAAGGCGATCCGGGAGTGGGCCAAGAAGGCCGGCAAGGACATCTCGGACCGGGGTCGTATCCCGCAGGAGATCGTGGACGAGTTCCACGCGAAGCGCTGATCAGTCAGCAGCTTGGTGGCGAGCCGCCACCGCAGGCGACACCGACGCCGGGCCGGAGGAGTCCTCCGGGCCGGCGTCGCCGTATCCGGGCGGCGTCATCGTGCCCGTTCGGGGGCGGGAAGCATTCCGGGCCGACTGGCGTTGTCCACAACCAGTGGAACAGCTGTCCACAGCCTGTGGATAACCTTCCCCAAGGGTCGGCGCGGCGCTCGTCGCGACCGCCGGTCCGCCCTCCGGGGCCTCCCGGAGCGCTTCGGGACCCCGGATCGGGCTTCCGTCGAGTCAGTCGGATTTCGCTCTGCGCGTAGCGACAGGGCTACCGGAACACCTCCTGAGCGCGGACGGTTGTTCAAAACGACGTGGAACCGACCCAGAGCAGAGACACACGACCTCAGCGGAGTCGGTCAGCGACGATAGAGTAAGGAGGCACGGACGCCCGTCCTGGACGTTCGTGCACCGGCCCCGCCAAGATCTTGACCATCAAGGCGCACGGCACGTGAGGAGCACGAGGGCATGTTCGAGCGGTTCACCGACCGAGCGCGACGGGTTGTCGTCCTGGCCCAAGAAGAGGCCCGGATGCTCAACCACAACTACATCGGTACGGAACACATCCTGCTGGGCCTGATCCACGAAGGTGAAGGCGTCGCGGCAAAGGCCCTGGAGAGCCTCGGCATCTCCCTGGAGGGCGTCCGCCAGCAGGTCGAGGAGATCATCGGCCAGGGCCAGCAGGCGCCGAGCGGGCACATCCCGTTCACGCCGCGGGCCAAGAAGGTGCTTGAGCTGTCGCTGCGCGAGGCGCTGCAGCTCGGCCACAACTACATCGGCACCGAGCACATCCTGCTCGGGCTGATCCGTGAGGGCGAGGGCGTCGCCGCCCAGGTGCTGGTCAAGCTCGGCGCCGACCTCAACCGGGTCCGCCAGCAGGTGATCCAGCTGCTCTCCGGCTACCAGGGCAAGGAGCCTGCCGCGGCGGGCGCCGCGCCGGGTGAGGCCGCGCCGTCGACCAGCCTGGTGCTGGACCAGTTCGGCCGTAACCTGACCCAGGCCGCCCGCGAGGGCAAGCTCGACCCGGTCATCGGGCGCGAGAAGGAAATCGAGCGGGTCATGCAGGTGCTCTCCCGCCGTACCAAGAACAACCCGGTCCTGATCGGTGAGCCCGGCGTCGGTAAGACCGCCGTGGTGGAGGGCCTGTCCCAGAAGATCATCAAGGGCGAGGTGCCCGAGACCCTCAAGGACAAGCAGCTCTACACGCTCGACCTGGGCGCGCTCGTCGCCGGTTCCCGCTACCGCGGTGACTTCGAGGAGCGCCTCAAGAAGGTGCTCAAGGAGATCCGCACCCGCGGCGACATCATCCTGTTCATCGACGAGATCCACACCCTGGTGGGTGCGGGTGCCGCCGAGGGCGCGATCGACGCCGCGAGCATCCTCAAGCCGATGCTGGCCCGTGGTGAGCTGCAGACCATCGGTGCCACCACGCTCGACGAGTACCGCAAGCACCTGGAGAAGGACGCCGCTCTCGAGCGCCGCTTCCAGCCGATCCAGGTGGGTGAGCCGTCGCTGGCCCACACCATCGAGATCCTCAAGGGCCTGCGGGACCGCTACGAGGCTCACCACCGTGTCTCGATCACGGACGCCGCCCTCGTGGCTGCCGCGACTCTGGCCGACAGGTACATCTCCGACCGTTTCCTCCCGGACAAGGCGATCGACCTGATCGACGAGGCCGGTGCCCGGATGCGGATCCGTCGGATGACCGCGCCGCCAGACCTGCGTGACTTCGACGAGCGCATCGCCCAGGTGCGCCGCGACAAGGAGTCCGCGATCGACGCGCAGGACTTCGAGCGCGCCGCCCAGCTGCGCGACAAGGAGAAGCAGCTCCTCGGCCAGAAGGCTCAGCGGGAGAAGGAGTGGAAGGCCGGTGACCTGGACGTCGTCAGCGAGGTCGACGACGAGCAGATCGCCGAGGTTCTCGGCAACTGGACCGGCATCCCGGTCTACAAGCTGACCGAGGAGGAGACCTCGCGCCTGCTGCGCATGGAGGACGAGCTGCACAAGCGCGTCATCGGCCAGGAGGACGCGGTCAAGGCGGTCTCGAAGGCGATCCGGCGTACCCGGGCCGGCCTGAAGGACCCGAAGCGCCCGTCGGGCTCGTTCATCTTCGCCGGCCCGTCCGGTGTCGGTAAGACCGAGCTGTCCAAGGCGCTCGCCGAGTTCCTCTTCGGCAGCGAGGACGCCCTCATCCAGCTGGACATGTCCGAGTTCCACGACCGTTACACGGTCTCCCGGCTCGTGGGTGCCCCTCCCGGCTACGTCGGCTACGACGAGGGCGGGCAGCTGACCGAGAAGGTGCGGCGTCGGCCGTTCTCGGTGGTCCTCTTCGACGAGATCGAGAAGGCCCACCCGGACGTGTTCAACACGCTCCTGCAGATCCTCGAAGACGGTCGGCTCACCGACGGTCAGGGTCGGATCGTGGACTTCAAGAACACGGTCATCATCCTGACCACCAACCTGGGCACCCGTGACGTAGCCAAGGCGGTGTCGCTGGGCTTCCAGCAGTCGGAGGACTCCGAGTCCACCTACGACCGGATGAAGCAGAAGGTCAACGACGAGCTCAAGCAGCACTTCCGGCCTGAGTTCCTCAACCGGATCGACGACACCATCGTCTTCCACCAGCTGCGCCAGAGCGAGATCCTCTCGATCGTGGACATCATGATCCAACGGATCGAGGGCCAGCTGCGGAACAAGGACATGGGTCTGGAGCTGACCGACAACGCCAAGAAGTACCTGGCCGCGAAGGGCTTCGACCCGGTGCTCGGTGCCCGTCCGCTTCGTCGCACGATCCAGCGCGACATCGAGGACAACCTCTCCGAGCGGATCCTGTTCAACGAGCTGATCCCGGGTCAGATCATCGTGGTGGACTGCGAGGGCGACCCGGACGACATCGACAAGTCCAAGCTCGTTTTCCGGGGCTCGGAGAAGCCGATCGAAGTTCCGGACGCCGTCCCGGCCGACCTCGGTGGCACTGCCGCTGGCACCGCCGCCGCGGGCGTGGACGAGTAACACAACCGGCAAGGGGCGGGGCCCCGGTGGCGCAAGCCACCGGGGCCCCGCCTTTTCGCGCTCCCTCACCCCGCCCCGCCGCCGTCCCGCTCCCCGTGAAGGGCTCGGCTCCCAAGGTCGCGCAGCAACCTGGATGTAGTGGCATCCGGCGCGCCCAGCACCGAGTGCGGGCGGCCGTGTGGCCCGTCAGTTGGCGCGCAGGATGCGCCCGTGGACGGTCAGGTGGTGAGGTCTGCTGTTGGCAGGGACGGGCCGTCACCGGCCAGGCGGAAGGAGTCGGTGCCGGCGGGTTCGACCAGCCCATCCTGCACCAGCCCGGCTAGGGCGCGGGCGCGTTGCACGTCGTCGGTCCAGACCTGGTCCAACCGCTGGTGTGGGACCGGTCCGGTGCTGTCCCGGAGCACTCCGAGCAACAGACCGCGAACCTGTCGGTCGGTGCCCGCGTACCGCTGGGGTCGACGGGTCGGCCCGGCCGGCGCCTCCTGGCCGGACGCCCGCCAGGCGCAGACCGACTCGACGGGGCAGGCGGTGCAGCGCGGTGACCGGGCAGTGCAGATCACCGCGCCCAGCTCCATGAACGCGGCGCTGGCCAGTGCCGCTGCGGCCGGTTCGGTCGGAAGCAACTCTTCGGTGGCGACCAGGTCCGCTGGCCGGGTGACGGGCCCGGCGTCCGGTTCGCCGGCCACCGCCCGGCACACCACCCGTCGTACGTTGGTGTCGACGACCGGGTGCCGCTGCCCGTACGCGAAGGCCGCCACCGCCCGAGCGGTGTACGTGCCGACGCCGGGCAGAGCGAGCAGTTGCTCCAGCCGGTCCGGCACCTGGCCGCCGTGCCGGTCGACGATCGCGACAGCGCATTCGCGTAGCCGGACCGCCCGGCGGGGGTAGCCGAGGCGTCCCCACATCCGGATCGCCTCGGCCGGGGTGTCCGCCGCCAACGCGGCCGGGTCGGGCCAGCGGGCCAGCCAGGCCTGCCAGGCCGGCACCACCCGGACCACCGGTGTCTGCTGGAGCATGACCTCGCTGACCAGGATGGCCCACGGGGTGACGCCGGGCTCGCGCCACGGCAGGTCACGGGCGTGCTGCTGGAACCATCGGCTGACCAGTGTGGCGAAGTCGGGTTGAGTCATGGCGTCGTCGATGATGTCACGCCCGGCGTTCCCGTTGGGTGGGCGGTTCGGGCGGGGTGCCACGTCCTCGTTCGGCGGGCGGGGGAGAATGCGCGGATGAACGAGCTCGCGATCACCGTCATCGGTCGGGACCGGCCGGGCATCGTGGCCGACGTCGCGGAGGTGCTGGCCCGACTGGGCGCGAACCTCACCGACAGCACGATGACGCGGCTGCGGGGGCATTTCGCGATGACCCTCATCTGCACCGGCCCGGCCGCCGCCGAGGTCGAGGCCGCACTGGCGTCGCTGACCGCCGAGGGCCAGCTGCTGGCGACGGTACGCGCGGTCACCCCGGACGGCGATGTTCCTCCGGTGGGTGAGCCGTACGTGATGGCGGTGCACGGTTCGGACCGGATGGGGATCGTCGCGGCGATGACGAGGGTGCTGGTGGACGCCGGGGGGAATGTCACCGACCTGAGTACCCGGCTGACCGGTGCGCTCTACGTGGTCCTGGCGGAGGTCGAGTTGCCGGCCGGTGTGGCGGAGACTCTGCTCGACCGGCTGCACCGGACGGCTGCCGAGCTGGGCGTGGAGGTCACCCTCCGCCCGGCGGACCCGGACCTGTTGTGACCGGCGAGGAGCGTGGGCCGGCGGTCGGCCTGGGGGACTGGACTCCGGAGTCACTGGACGTGCCGGGTGAGGTGCGGGCGGTGGTGTCCGCCCCGCATCCGGTGCTGAGTCGGGCCGCGGACGAGGTCGACCCCACGGCAAAGGAGACGGTCCAACTCGCGGCCGACCTGATAGCCACGATGAAGGTTTCGCCGGGCTGCGTGGGGCTGGCCGCGCCGCAGGTCGGGGTGGGCGCTCGGGTCTTTGCCGTCGACGTGACCGGGCACCCCAAGGCGGTGACGGTGCACGGCACCTTCGTGTTGTGCAACGCGCGTGTGGTCGAGGCGACGCGGTGGAAGCCGGGCCGGGAGGGCTGCATGTCGGTGCCGGACCTGACGGGCGATGTGAAGCGGGCCAGCCGGCTGGTGGTGGAGGGTGATCTGCCGGGCAGCGGCGAGCCGGTCCGGCTGGTGACCGACGGCTTCGAGGCTCGGGCGTTGCAGCACGAGATCGACCACTGTGCGGGGCTGCTCTTCCTGGACCGGGTGGCCGGTGCGCACGCGGTCTATCAGCGCAAGGTCTACCTGTGACCGGGTGGCAGACCGTCCTCAGTGGAGGGTTGCCCGGGCGCCTCGGAGTGGCTCCGGCGCGTCGCGCCGCACTGCCGGGTACGGCGCGGCTACGGTGGAGGGCATCATGCGTCTGACGGTCGGCCCCCTGGCACCCGCCGTGTACTGGCGGCGTCGCGCCGTCGTACTCGGAGCGGGGTTCCTGTTCCTGATTGTCCTGCTCTACTCCTGTACCGGTTCGGGTCGTTCCGGCGACAAGGATCCGAAGGCGGGAGGGGCGCCGTCGGCGACGTCCGCCGCGACGTCAGGCCCCGCCGGGCCGGTGCTGACACCGCAGACCGGCGCTCCGTCGTCGGCCGCGTCCGCTGATTCGGGTGCGACGAGTCCGAGCCCGGCGATCACCAGCAACACACCTCCGCTGGGCGCGGCAGCCGGTTCGGAGGACGACGGCACCTGCACCGACGGCGAGATCAGCGTGGTCTCGTCGGCGAGCCCGACCTCGGTGCAGCGGGGCGCGGTGGTCGAGCTGCAACTGAGGATCAAGAACACGTCGGACCGGACGTGCAGTCGCAACGTCGGCGCCGACCTCCAGGAGATCTTCATCAAGTCCGGGGCCGAGAAGGTCTGGTCGTCGGACACCTGCGGCAAGGTCGAGGGCTCGGACGTGCAGTCCTTCACGCCGAATTTCGAGCGCTCCTACCAGGTGCCCTGGAACGGGCGGGACACCAGCCGTTGTGACGGCGCGCTGGCCGGAGGACCGTTCCCGCCGGTCGGGTCGTATCAGGTGTTCGCCCGGGTCGGCACGAAGCTCAGCGACCCGGTGAAGCTCACCGTCACCGGCTGAGCCGGGTCAGACGTAACGTTCCAGGATGGATGCCTCGGCGAGCCGGGACAGCCCTTCACGGACGCCGCGGGCCCGGGCGTCGCCGACCCCCTCGACGGCTTGCAGGTCTTCCACTGTCGCGCCGAGCAGACGCTGGAGGCTGCCGAAGTGCAGCACCAGGCGATCGACCACTGCCACCGGCAGTCGGGGCACCTTGGCCAGCAGCCGGAAGCCGCGCGGGCTGACCGCGGCGTCGAGCGCGTCGGACGCGGCCGGGTAGCCGATGGCCTTGGCCACCGACACCAGGTCGATCAGCTCGGTGGCACCGAGCAGGTCCAGCTCGACGAGAGCCTCGTCCAGGGTGCGCGACTTGCGGCCGACGGGGAGGTAGTCCCGGATGACCAGCGTCCGGTCGGCGTCAACGCCGGCCATCAGCTCGTCGAGTTGGAGGGCGAGCAGGCGGCCGTCGGTGCCCAGCTCCACCACGTAGCCGGCGATCTCGTCGGCGATCCGGCGAACCATCTCCAGCCGCTGCACCACTGCCACCGCGTCGCGCACGGTGACCAGATCCTCGATCTCCAGGGCGGAGAGCGTGCCGGAGACCTCGTCCAGCCGGAGCTTGTAGCGCTCCAGGGTGGCGAGCGCCTGGTTGGCGCGGGAGAGGATGGCCGCCGAGTCGTCGAGCACGTGCCGTTGGCCGTTGACGTAGAGGCTGATGATCCGCATGGACTGGCTGACCGAGATGACCGGGTAGCCGGTCTGGCGGGCCACCCGCTCGGCGGTGCGGTGCCGGGTGCCGGACTCTTCGGTCGGGATGGACGGGTCGGGCATCAGGTGCACCGCCGCCCGGACGATCCTCGTGCCGTCGCTGGAGAGCACGACAGCGCCGTCCATCTTGCACAGCTCGCGCACGCGGGTCGCGGAGAACTCCACGTCCAGCGGGAAGCCGCCGGTGCAGAGGCCCTCGACCACCTTGTCGTAGCCCAGCACGATGAGCGCGCCCGTGCGACCCCGCAGGATGCGCTCCAAACCGTCGCGCAGCGCGGTGCCCGGGGCCATCAGGGCGAGATTGGCCCGTAGCGGATCTCCGGCGCTCCCGGCGGCCCCCGCAGTCACGCTCACGCTGATCGGGCGGGCGGGCGAGCCCACGGCGCCGGTGCGGGCCTGGGGCGGCGCGCCGGCTGGCTTGGTGGTATCGCGGTCGATCGGCACGGGCACAGTCTACGGACTGCCGTGCGGTGGGTGCTGTCGTGGTTACTGTGATGTGTCACGATGCCGCCCTTTCCAACGTTTCCCGCTTGCGACGTGCTGTCCGGTTTCGCCGCCCTCGTCGGCACGGTGGGTCACTCGGCGGACGCGCGAGCCGCATGGTGCAGCGCCGAACGGACGTCGGTGACCTCGGTCACCCGCATCTGCTCGGGGCCGGCACCGGTGCTGGTCGGGCCGCAGCCGGGCGGCACCAGGGCCACCTTGAACCCCAGCCGGGCGGCCTCGGCCAGCCGGCGCGGCACCGCCCCGACCCGGCGCACCTCGCCGGTCAGCCCCACCTCACCGATCGCCACCAGGTGCGGCGCGATCGCCAGGTTGAGCCCGCCGGAGGCGACCGCCAGAGCCACCGCCAGGTCGGCGGCCGGCTCCACCACCCGGATCCCGCCCACAGTGGCGGCGAAGACCTCCCGGTCGTGCAGGGTCAGCCGTTCGGTGCGCCGTTGCAGCACCGCGAGCACCATCGCCAGTCGCGCCGAGTCGAGACCGGAGACGGTGCGCCGGGGAGAGCCCGCCACGGTCGCGCCGATCAACGCCTGCACCTCGGTGACCAGGGCGCGCCGCCCCTCCATGGCCACCGTCACGCAGGTGCCCGGGACCGGTTCGGCGTAGCGGGTCAGGAACAGCCCGGACGGGTCGGCCAGGCTGCTGATGCCGCCCTCGTGCATCTCGAAGCAGCCGACCTCGTCGGCCGCGCCGAACCTGTTCTTCACGCCGCGCACCAGGCGCAGCGACGAGTGCTTGTCGCCCTCGAAGTGCAGCACCACATCGACCAGGTGCTCCAGCACCCGAGGCCCGGCCACCTGGCCGTCCTTGGTGACGTGCCCGACCAGCACGGTGGCGATGCCCCGCTCCTTGGCGACCGAGACCAGCGCGGCGGTGACCGCGCGGACCTGGGTCACCCCACCGGGCACACCCTCGGTGCCGGTGGTCGAGATGGTCTGCACCGAGTCGAGCACCAACAGGCCCGGCTTGACCGCGTCGAGGTGACCGAGCACCGAGCCGAGGTCGCTCTCGGCGGCGAGGTAGAGCCGCTCGTGCAGGGTGCCCATCCGCTCGGCGCGCAGGCGCACCTGACTGACCGACTCTTCGCCGCTGACCACCAGCGAGGGGCTGCCGGCGCCGACCGCCCACTGCTGTGCCACATCGAGAAGGAGGGTCGACTTGCCCACCCCGGGCTCGCCGGCGAGCAGCACCACGGCACCCGGGACCAGGCCGCCGCCGAGCACCCGGTCGAGCTCGCTCACCCCGGTGGGCACCGCGCGGGCCGGAGCGGCGCTGATGGTGGCGATCGGTCGGGCCGGCTCGGACGGCATCCGGGAGCTGACCACCCGACCGGAGACCGTCGGGCCGGTCACCGTGTGCTCGACCACGGCCCCCCACTCGCCGCACTCCGGGCAGCGTCCCACCCACTTGGGCGGCTGGTGCCCGCAGGCGTCGCACTGGTAGGCCGGGCGCGGCTCGCGGGCGGCGGACCGACCACGGGCGGCACCGGCCGTGCCGCCACGCGGAGCTGTCGATCGGGAGGTGGTCACATCAGGACGCTAGCCCTCGCGTACGACGAAAACACCCCGGCGTGGTGGTCACCACGCCGGGGCGTTCGTCGATGTGCGGGTCGGGTCACTCGTGGGTCGTGCCGCCCTCGTTGCCCTCGTAGCCGCCCTCGCGCTCGATGATCGGCGACGGAGGGGCCGCCGGGGTGAGCGGCACCGCGACCGGCGCCTGCCCGGTGACCGTGTTGCCGTTGCCGAAGTCGAAGGTCACGACGACGTTCTGGCCGGAGCGCAGCGCCTCGGTGAGGCCGATCAGCCGCAGCTGCGTGGTGGCCTCGGAGTTGAACTGGATGTAGCTCAACGGCGCCAGCTCGATCCGGGCCGGCTGACCCGGGGCGGCGGGGCTGGCCGAACCGGACGCCCGCGCCGACTCCGGGGCGGACGGGGTGGCCGAGGACGATCCGGTCTCGGAGGGCGTCGCCGACGGGCTCGGCGAACCGGACGTCGAGTTCGACGGGCTGGCCGAACCGGACGGCGACGGGCTCATGGAGGCGGACTCCGAGACGGACGGCGACGGGCTCGCCGAGCCGCCGCTGATCACCACCTCGCGGGCGCTCTCCGTGGTGACGGTGACCGTCACGGTTTCCTTGGAGTCGTTGTAGATCACGGCGCCGAGCCCCGCGTCCTGCCCGGCCTTGTAACCCTCAGTGCCCGGGTAGTCCACGAGCAGGCCCCGCACGGAGAAGGAACCGTTGTTGGTCGTGAGGTTGACGCCCTGGACCGACGCCTCCTTCAACGCGGTCTCGGCGATCTGACCGGTGCCGCATCCCGAAGCCAGCAGGCTGGCCGCCGCAATCCCGGACAGCAACAGGGCCGCCCGCCGGGATCCCCTGATCGAGCGCGTCACGTCGGTCCTCCTCGTCACAATCCCCACCCGGGCCGTACGCCGGGCACGGTGGCCATACCCGCGCAGACCGCGCTCCAGGGTAGTTGGGACTGATCGAGGCCCGCACGCGGACCCGGCAATGCCACCTGCCCGGGTGGCGTTCACACCACCCGACCGCTCGCCACCAGCAGAACCACGTCGATGAGGGCCACCAGCATCACCGCCCGGAAGGCCGCCACCGGCCGCCGGCCGGCCCGGATCGCCGAGCGTCCGGCGTACCAGCTCAGTGGCGGCACCACGGCGGCCGTGCCGACCGCCGCCCAGCCGATCGCCGACGGCGGCCCGGGTGGCCCGAGGACCAGTGTCGCGGTCGCCGCGAGGAGGAGACCCGCCGCGGCCACCCGGCTGCCGGCGGCACCGAGCCGGTGGGGCAGGCCGCGCACGCCGGTGCGGGCGTCGTCGGCCAGGTCGGGCAGCACGTTGGCGAAGTGGGCGCCGGCGCCCAGGCAGGCCGCCGCCGTCACCAGCCAGACCGGCGGGGACGGCTGGCCGGGCAGCGCCAGCACCACGAAGGCGGGCAGCGCGCCGAACGACACGGCGTAGGGCAGCACCGAGAACGCGGTCGCTTTGAGCGGCCAGTCGTAGAGCAGGGCGGAGACCAGGGCGAGCGTCAGCCAGAAGGCCGCCACCGGGTTCGTGGTCAGCGCCAGCAGCGGGCAGGCCACCGCGGCCACCGCGGCGGCCCAGGCCGTGACGCGCCGACCGACCGCACCACTGGCGACCGGTTTGTCGGTACGCCCCACAGTGGCGTCCCGCTCGGCGTCCAGCGCGTCGTTGGTCCAGCCGACGGCGAGCTGGCTGGCCAGCACGGCGAGCACCACCGAGACGATTCCGGTCGGCCGGTGGCCCACTCCCCAGGCCAGCAGACCGGCCACCGTGGTCACCGCTGCGGCCGGTTCCGGATGGCTCGCTCTGACCAGCCCTAACACCCTCGACGACATAAGGGAAGTCTGGTCGTTACCGAGCAGTCGTGCCACGCTCGGTTCCATGCGAGACGTGGCTGCGGCCGGGGCGTCCACCGGTCCGAGGGTGCTGCCGCGAAACGATCCGCGTCAGTACGACGATCTGGCCGGTGAGTGGTGGCGGCCGGACGGTGCGTTCGCGATGCTGCACTGGCTGGCTGAGGCCCGTGCCGCGCTGGTGCCGCCGGCCACCCGTCCGGACGCGTTGCTCGTCGACCTGGGTTGCGGCGCCGGCCTGCTCGCGCCGCACCTGGCGGGCAAGGGCTACCGCCACGTCGGGGTGGATCTGACCCGCTCGGCGCTCGTCCAGGCGGCCGAGCACGGGGTGCGGGTGGTCCAGGGTGACGCCACGGCGGTGCCGCTGCCTGACGGCTGCGCCGACGTGGTCTCGGCCGGTGAGTTGCTGGAGCACGTGCCGGCCTGGCCGCGCGCGGTGGCCGAGGCGTGTCGGCTGCTGCGCCCTGGCGGCGTGCTGGTGCTGGACACCCTCAACGACACGGCGCTGGCCCGGCTCGTCGCGGTCCGGATCGCCGAGCGCCTGCCGACGGTGCCCCGCGGCATCCACGATCCACAGTTGTTCGTGGATGCCCAGGCGCTGGTGGCCGAGTGCGCCCGACACGGTGTCGACCTGAGTCTGCGGGGCATCCGTCCGCAGGTCGGCGGCATGCTCGCCTGGCTGCTGCGCCGCGCTCGCGCGAGCCGAACGGCCGGTGCCGTGCCCGTCGGCCGCGCGCCGCGCATCGTGCCGACCCGCTCCACCGCCGTGCTCTACCAGGGCCGGGGGGTCCGCAAAGGATAGTCAGGCCGTGGCGGGGTATGGAACGCCGAGGAGGAACGAGATGACGGTGCACGCGCTTGAGGCAGCACGCCGGTTGGCGCCGCGGTTCGCCGCGCGGGCGGCCGAGCACGACCGGGACGGTTCCTTCCCCGTGGACGACTTCGCCGACCTGCGCGAGGCCGGCCTGTTCGGGCTGATGGTGCCCCGGGCGCTCGGCGGTCTGGGCGCCACTTTCGCCGAGTACGCAGCGGTGGCCACTGAGCTTGCCCGGGGCAACGGTGCGACTGCCCTGGTGTTCAACATGCACGCTTCGGTGACCGGCGCGCTGGGCGCTGTCACCGAGGAGTTGGCCGAGGCGTTGGGCGTACCCGACGAGGCGCTGGCCGCCCGCGACCGGCTGCTCAGCGCGGCGGCGCAGGGCTCCTGGTACGCGGTCGCGATGAGCGAGCGGGGCGCGGGTGCCCGGCTGTCCCAGCTCACCACCGCGTACGAGCCGACCGACGGGGGCTGGCACCTCAAGGGCAGCAAGACCTTCTGCTCCGGGGCCGGGCACGCGGACGGCTACCTGGTGGCGGCGCGCAGTGCGGCCGACCAGTCGGTGGTGTCGCAGTTCCTGGTGCCGGCCGGCGACGGGCTGACCGTGGAGCCGACCTGGGACTCGCTCGGCATGCGCGCCACCTCCTCCCACGACCTGCACCTGGACGTCTCGGTGCCCGCCGACCGGCTGCTCGGCGGGGTGGAGGGGCTTGCGCTGGTGGTCGCGCAGCTGATGCCGCACTGGTTGGTGGCCAGCTACGCGGCCGTCTACGTGGGGGTCGCCCGCGCGGCGATCGACGCGGCTGCCGAGCACCTGAACGCCCGCAACCTGGCCGGTCTGCCGGCGGTGCGGGCCAGGCTGGGTCGGGCGGACGCGGCGACGGCCGCCGCGCAACTGCTGGTTGCCGAGGCGGCCCGCCGGGTGGACGAGGCGCCCGGTGACGAGGAGACCAACCGTTGGGTGTGGCGGGCGAAGCTGCTCGCTGGCACCACGGCCGCCGAGGTGGCGGCGTCGGTGTTGGAGGCGGCGGGCACCTCGGCCACCCGCCGTGGTCATCCGCTGGAGCGGCTCTACCGCGACGCCCGTTGCGGCTCGCTGCACCCGGCCACGTCTGATGTCTGCGCCGACTGGCTCGGCATCGCGGCGCTGGGCGGCGACCCGGATCGTGACGGATCGGCACCACGTTGGTGAGCCCGCGCCACCGGGCTCGCACGAAGAAACGACCAGCCGACGTGGCTGGTGGGACGGCCAGGGGGAGGACAGCATCTGACGAGAGGTGGGGATCGTGTCCGTACCAGTGATCGCGGGGCTCGGGACAGCGCAGCCGCCGTCCGCTTCGCAGGACGAGTTGTGGGAGGGCTTCTTCTCCCGGCACTTCACCGGCACCACCAGGTCGTTGGCCCAGCGGATCTTCGCCAACTCGGGGGTGACCCGGCGGCAGGCCGCGGTCAACCCGCTGTTGGAGGACGTTTCCGACTGGCCGACCGAGCGCCGGATGCGCCGCTACCAGGTGGAGGCGCTGCCGTTGGGCAAGGAGGCGGTGGGTCGCGCGTTGACCGCAGCCGGGCTGAGCGCCAGCGACATCGGGCTGTTCATCGTCTGCTCCTGCACGGGCTATGCCACCCCCGGGCTGGACATCCTGCTCGCCCGGGACCTGGGCATGGCTGCGGAAACCCAGCGGATGGTCATCGGCCACATGGGCTGTTACGCGGCGTTGCCGGGGCTGGGCGCGGCGAGTGACTTCGTCACCGCCCGGGGGCGCCCGGCGCTGCTGCTGTGCGCGGAGCTGACGAGCCTGCACATCCAGCCGTCCAGCGCCAGGGTGGACACCCAGCAGATCGTCTCCCACGCGCTCTTCTCGGATGCGGCGGTCGCCGCCGTGGTCACGCCGGGCGGCCCGGGGTACGCGTTGCGTGAGGTTACCGCCGTCACCGACACCTCGACGGCTGACCACATGACGTGGGACGTCACCGACGCCGGCTTCCGGATGGGGTTGTCGCCGAAGGTGCCGCAGGTGCTGTCGAGGCACGTCCGGGGGCTGGTCGACGATCTGCTGGCCCGGCACGGCCTCACCAGCTCCGAGGTGGACGGTTGGGCCGTGCACCCGGGCGGGCCGAGGATCCTCAACGTCGTCGAACGGGAGTTGGCGCTGCCACCGCAGGGGTTGGCGGCGTCCCGCGCGACGCTCGACGAGCACGGCAACTGCTCGTCGCCGACCGTCCTGCTGATCCTGGACCGGTTGGGTCGGGCGACACCGGCGGCTCGGCGCGTCGTCATGTTGGCCTTCGGCCCCGGCCTCACCCTGTACGCCGCCCTGCTCGATCGACAGGGCTGAACCTCGTCGGGCCGGCCGGTACGCTCAATGGGTGGATGTGACGGCGGACGACCGGCTGCGCTCCGTGGTGCTGTTCGGTGCTGCGGCGGCCGTTCTGGTCGTCGGCGGCTGGTGGTGGCGTGCCGCCGCGCCCGCGTCGACGGCAGGGACGGCTGTCCCGTCGGCGGCGGCGGTGCCATCGGTCGGGCCGAGCGTCAGCACCCCGATGGAACGTCTCCTCGTGGCTGAGGAGCCCGACGAGCGGGTGACGGTGAGGTTGGACCCGAACACCGGCGAGGTCCTCCGGGTGCGCAACGGCTCGCACGTGGTGCTCGACCCGGCGACGGGCTCGATCACCGACATCGAGGGCGATCCCGCGGTGCTCTTTCCCGCGGGTGAGCTGCCCTCGTTCCAAATGACGATCTGGCGGGAGGAGCGGGAGCTCGCTCCTGGCCAGGAAGTGACCCGGCAGGCCAGCGACGACGGCTCCCGCTATCTGCTCCAGTACCGGTGCACCCGGCCGGGCGCGCTGGCGGTTACTACCGACGGAGCCAAGATCAACGGTCCGGTGCGCATCGACTGCGACGGCACTGTCGCCAATGCCGAGGTGCTGCCCGGCGCCGGGCCGTTCCGGCTGTCGCTGTCGGCAGTCGACCGGCCCATCGACATCCAGGCGCAGCTAGTCGCCCTGCCCCCTCGCTAGCACTGCCGCTCAGGCGGCGAGGGCGCTCAGGTCGCTCCGGTAGGAGTCGCTGGTGCCCACCTCGGGCAGCACTCGGGTCACGATGCCGGCCCGGTCGACGAGCAGGGCGGTCGCGGCGCCGGAGCGGGCCGGCTGGCCCAGGAACGAGCGCAGGCCCCCGGCGGGGTCGGCCAGGGCGCGAGCCTGCCGCTCAATGGTGGGCCGGGCTGGCACCGCCCGCCCTCCGGTGACGGTGATTACGGAGACGCCGGCGGGCGCTGCCGCCAGGGCGTCGGTGACCCGGTCCGGGCAGGGGCAGGCGTCCAGCAGGATGATCATGGCGGGTAGCAGGCCGCGCAGTGGCACGGGCTTGTCGTCCGCGCCAACCAGGTCCAGTGCGGGCAGCGCCCGGCCGGCGAGGGTCGCGGGTGGCGAGTAGGGGGCCGGCGTCGGCCGGTCGGCGTCGCGGTTGGCGCGTGGCCAGGTGACCGCCAGTAGGCCGGCCAGCGTGGTGAGGACCGCCACCAACAGGACCGCCAGCGGTAGGCCCAGGGCCCGGTGACCGCCCGGGAGGCCGTCGGCCCGGCGCAGCTCACGGCGGATCTGAGCGGCCTCGGCGGCCAGCGCGGAGGCGTCGTCGGGAACCACCACGCGGCCCCATTCGGGCGGTAGGCCGGGCAGGCCGTCGGCTGGCCCGTGACCCTCTGCGTCCGGCTTGCCCATCGGACCCCCTGGAAGCGTCTCGAGAGCTGAGTGCGGCTCGGTCTCCAGGGTCGCGCACCAGGGGCTCCTCGCGCTACATCTGGGCGCGGTCCTGCTGGCCGGGCTACCATGGGAGGAGCGCATAGCCCTTGATCTCGACGTTCTGTTCACCCGTACCGGGCAGTCATTTGCTCGTTACGGAGCGTGTTCGAACCATCGGTTTGACTGCCTGTCAAGCTGAAGCAAGACCTCTCACAGGGCCCCTGAGCTGCGCCAATGGTCAGGACATCGGAGAGACATCAGTGCCTGACCGTGTTACCCTAGACACAGCGAAAGGGGTTTCGAACCTATGGTTTTCAGTGTCGGCGAGACCGTTGTTTACCCCCACCACGGGGCCGCACTCATCGAGGCAATCGAGACTCGGGTCATCAAGGGCGAGCCTAAGAAATACCTCGTCCTGAGGGTCGCGCAGGGTGACCTGACGGTCCGGGTGCCGGCCGAGAACGCCGAGATCGTGGGTGTGCGCGAGGTGGTCGGCGAAGAAGGCCTCGGTAAGGTCTTCGACGTTCTGCGGGCTCCGCACACCGAGGAGCCGACCAACTGGTCGCGGCGTTACAAGGCCAATCTGGAAAAGCTGGCTTCCGGCAACCCGCTGAAGGTCGCCGAGGTCGTGCGTGACCTGTGGCGCCGGGAGCGGGAGCGGGGCCTGTCTGCGGGCGAGAAGCGGATGCTCGCCAAGGCCCGTGACATTCTCGTCGGCGAGGTCGCGCTGGCCGAGAAGAGCACCAAGGACGAGGCGGAGACGCTGCTCGACAAGGTCCTCACCGAGGCCTAGTCCGCACAGCATCGTCGTACCCACTTCGTAGTGAAGAAACCACCGAGGACCGCGACGTGACCGCGCAGCTCAATCCGCGCGGTGACGTCGCGGTCCTCGTGCCTGCGGCGGGTGCCGGCGTACGGCTCGGCCCCGGCCGACCCAAGGCGCTGCGCCTGCTCGCCGGTGAACCGCTGTTGGTGCACGCCGTGCGTCGACTGGCCGCCGCGCCGTCGGTGCACACCATCGTGGTGGCCGCGCCGGCCGCCGAGATGCAGGCCGTCCGCGAGCTGTTGGTCCGGGTCGCCCCGGTGACAGTGGTGCCCGGTGGTGCCGAACGGCAGGCGTCGGTGGCCGCCGCGCTGGCCGCGGTGCCCCCCGGTCCGACGATCGTCCTGGTGCACGATGCCGCCCGGGCGCTCACGCCGCCTGAGCTGGTCGAATCCGTCGCGGCGGCGGTACGAGGCGGGTGCGACGCGGTGATCCCGGTCCTGCCGGTCGTCGACACGATCAAGGAAGTCGGTGCCGACGGGGTGGTGCTCGGCACCGTCGACCGTTCCGCACTGCGCGCGGTGCAGACCCCGCAGGGTTTCCGTCGGGTCGTGCTCAGCGCCGCCCACGCCGCCGCCGGTGACTCCCTCACGGACGACGCCGGGCTGGTCGAGAAGCAGGGCGTCGCGGTGAGCTGCGTGCCCGGCTCGGAGTACGCGCTGAAAATCACCCGGCCGTTCGACCTGGCTCTGGCCGAGCATCTGCTTGCCGCGGCCGGTTGACGCGTACCCTCTGATCATGATCGTTCCCCGGGTGGCCATCGGCACTGACGTGCACGCGTTCGAGCCGGGCCGGCCGTGCTGGGTGGCCGGGCTGTTCTGGCCCGATCAGGACGGCCTCGCCGGGCACTCCGACGCCGACGTGGCAGCGCACGCCGCCTGCAACGCCCTGCTCTCCGCCGCCGGTCTCGGTGATCTCGGTTCCGCCTTCGGGGTGGGCCAGCCGGAGTGGGCCGGCGCGTCCGGGGTGGCTCTGCTGACCGAGACGGCCCGTCGGGTGCGCGCCGCCGGCCTGGAGATCGGCAACGTGTCCGTGCAGGTCATCGGCAACCGTCCCAAGATCGGCCGGCGCCGCGAGGAGGCGCAGGAGGTGCTCTCCGCCGCGGTCGGCGCCCCGGTCACCGTCTCGGCGGCGACCACCGACGGGCTTGGCTTCGCCGGCCGTGAGGAAGGGTTGACCGGGGTCGCGGTGGCCCTGGTGTACGACGCGTCGGCCGCCTAAGCTCGCCGCGATGTCCAGCGACCCTGCCCCCGACCAGTCCGCCGCCGACGGCTACGTCCAGCGGGCGCAACTCCTCGCCGAACTCGGCCGCTACGACGAGGCGGCCGGGGAACTGGCCTACGGGTTGGCCCTCCAGCCGGATGACGTCGACGCGCTCACCATGCTGGCCCGGGTGCACCTGGCCGCCGGCCGTCCGACCGAGGCGCTCACCGCCGCCGACACGGCCGTGGCTGCCGCACCGGAGGCCCTGCCCCCGCTGGTGGCCAGGGGGATGGCCCTGGCCGACCTGGAGCGCTACAGCGAGTCGGCGGCCACCGCCGACCGGATCCTCACCCTCGGCCCGGCCGACGCGTACGCCCAGCGGAGCGCGGCGGCGATCCTGGCCGGCGCCCGCAACGGTCAGCCGGCGCTGAACGCGGCCTGGCGCGGTGTCGAGTTGGCTCCGCAGGAGCCGCAGGCACACCTGGTGCTCAGCCTGGTCGCCGCCCGCCTGGACCTGTTCGACCTGGCTGAGCGGGCCTACCGGGAGGCGCTGCGGCTCGACCCGCGGATCGGCGAGGCCGGCCACGACGTGGGTGTCATGCGGCTGGAGCAGCGCCGCTGGTCGGAGGCGTTGGAGCACGTCGCCGAGGCGGTGACGGTCAGCCCGAGGCGGATCGACTCGCCACGAACCCTCGCGTACGGGCTGCACCGCCTGGTGCTCTACGGCGCGGGCTGGTCGCTGGTGGCGGCGGTGCTGGTCGCGTTCGCGGCGTCGGCGAACGACGGCTTCTCCCGCGTCCTGGCGGTGCTCGCCGCGCTCACCGGCGGGATCATCGTGTGGCAGCTTGCGGCCCGGCTGCCCGGGCTGACCCGGAGCGTCCTGCCCGCCCTGCTGCACTCGGACCGGGCGATGGCCCTGGCCGTCTACGCCGTGGCCGCCGCGCCGCTGCTGCTGCTGGTGTACGCCATGGTCGGCTCCCCGTGGCCCCTGGTGCTGGCCATCGCCACCACAGCGGTAGCCGAGTTCGCCGTCTTCACCCGAACCGCCATCCGCTAGACGGACCGCGCCCAGGTCCAGGCGTACCCCTCGTCTTCGCAGGAGCTGGCGGCGTCGCAGAGATCCAGCGGGCGGAAGGTGTCGACCATGACGGCCAGCTCGTCGAAGTAGTCCGCGCCGATGGATCGCTCGGCGGCACCCGGCTGGGGGCCGTGGGTGAAACCGGACGGGTGCAACGAGATCGAGCCCTGCTCGATGCCGGAGCCGCGCCGCGCCTCGTAGTTGCCACCGGTGTAGAAGAGCATCTCGTCGGAGTCGACGTTGTGGTGGTTGTACGGCACCGGGATCGACTGCGGGTGATAGTCGACCTTGCGGGGCACGAACGAGCAGATGACGAAGTTGGGCCCCTGGAAGGTCTGGTGCACCGGCGGTGGCTGGTGGATGCGGCCGGTGATCGGCTCGAAGTCGTGGATGGAGAACGCCCACGGGTAGAGATGCCCGTCCCAGCCGACCACGTCGAACGGGTGGTTGGCGTAGACGTAACGGGTCCAGCCGCGCCGGTGCCGGACCAGCACCTCGACCTCCTCGCCGTCGACGAGCAGCGGGGCGTCGGGGCCGCGGACGTCCCGCTCGCAGTACGGCGAGTGCTCCAGGAACTGGCCGCGTACGGAGAGGTAGCGCTTGGGCGGGCCGATGTGCCCGGACGCCTCGACGGCGAGCAGCCGGACGGGTTGGTCGCCGGTGGGCACCAGCCGGTGGATGGTCGAGGTGGGGATGACGACGTAGTCGCCGGCGACCGCGTCCAGCACGCCGAACGGGGACTCGACCCGCAGGGTGCCCGACTCGACGTAGAGGCAGTGGTCGCCGGTGGCGTCGCGGAACAGCGGTGAGGGTCGGTCGGCGAGGACGTAACCGATTCGTACGTCGTCGTTGGCGAGCAGGTACTGCCGGCCGAGGATGGGGTCGGAACCGCCGGTGTCCAGTTTGTGGGTTCGCAGGTGGCGGGGCTTGAGCGGCAGGTTCGGCGCCCGGGTGAAGGCGGGCGGGGTGAACTCGTCGGCGGCCAGGATCGCGGTTGGCGCGTGCCGGTGGTAGAGCAGGGACGAGTCGGAGGAGAACCCCTCCTGGCCCATCAGCTCCTCGGCGTAGAGGCTGCCGTCGGGCTGCCGGAACTGGGTGTGGCGCTTGCGCGGCACCTCGCCGATGCTGCGGTAGTACGGCATCTCGCCTCCCGATATTTCCCGTTCACCGGCCGAAGGCGTCCGACAATCGGACGCTGTTGTCCGTTCCTCGTAGCGTCCCGTACATTCTTGTTCCGTGTCAACGCAGGTGCCAGCACTCCTCCACGGCCTGGTGGACGACGCCGCCGTCTTCCCACCGGGCAGCGCCGCGCTGCACGACGCCCTGGTCGCCCACCGCCAACACCGCGCCGCCTGGTACGCCGCCCTGGTCGGCCCACTGCTGATCCCCGCCTCGGACGTGGCCGCCGGTGAGCTGACCGGTCTCGTCGACCCGGGCGAGGGCCTGGTGGTCGGCGTGATCGGCGACACCGGGATCGGGAACCTGCCGTTCGCGCTGTCGTTCCTCGCCCCCGACGGCGTCGCGGCGCGCCAGGTCGAGGTGGCGGTTGCCAAGCGCGGCGAGGACCCGCTGCCCGGCATCGCCGAGTTGCTGCGGCTGACCGACGCGCTACCGGGCGTGGAAACCGTCTACGCCGAACTGCCGCTGACCTTCGGACTGATGGGCGCACTGGACGTGCTCGTCGCCGCGCGGGCCGACGGGGTGCCGATCGCGGCCAAGTTCCGCACCGGCGGCCTGGCCGCCGAACTCTTCCCCACCCCGACCGAGCTGGCCACCGTGATCTGCGCCTGCCGGGACCGGGGCCTGCCGTTCAAGCTCACCGCCGGGCTGCACCAGGCGATCCGACACCTCGACCCGGAGACCGGGTTCACCCACCACGGCTACGCCAACGTGCTGGCCGCGACCCTGGCCGCCGCCGAGGGTGACGGTGTGCGCACGGTCGCCGAGCTGCTCACAGTTGTCGACCCGCGCCCCTTGGTGGAGCGCACGACGGCACGGCTGGACGGGCCTCGCCCCCTGTGGGTGGGCTTCGGCTCGTGCAGCATCCTGGAACCACTGACCGATCTGATCCGGCTTGGGCTGGTGAACGGGGGCTACGACGCATGACCTGGGTGACCGGCGCCGACGGTTCGCCGTACGGGGTGACGAACCTGCCGTACGGGGTGTTCCGGCAGGACGGGGGTCCTTCGCGGATCGGCGTACGGATCGGATCCTGGGTCCTCGACCTCGCGGCGGCGGAGGCCGCCGAGCTGGTGCTGGCCGCCGGCACGCTGTGCCGGCCCGTGCTCAACGACTTCATGGCCCTGGGTCGACCGCAGTGGACGGCGGTACGACAGCGGATCACCGAGCTGCTGACCGACCAGGCGCACCGGGGCGCGGTGGAGCCGCTGCTGGTGTCCCTCGACGACGTGGAGCTGCTGCTCCCCATCGAGGTGGCCGACTACGTCGACTTCTACTCCTCGGAGCACCACGCGTCGAACGTCGGGCAGATCTTCCGCCCCGGCCAGCCGCCGCTGCTGCCCAACTGGAAGCACCTGCCGATCGGCTACCACGGGCGGGCCGGCACGGTGGTCGTCTCCGGCACGCCGGTGACCCGGCCGACCGGGCAGCGGGCCTCCGCCGAGGGCCCGGTCACCGGCCCATCGGTACGCCTCGACATCGAGGCCGAGGTGGGATTCGTGGTGGGCGTACCGAGCGCGTTGGGCGATCGGGTTTCCGTTGACGACTTCGCCGAACACGTCTTCGGTGTGGTGCTGGTCAACGACTGGTCGGCCCGGGACATCCAGGCCTGGGAGTACCAGCCGCTCGGCCCGTTCCTCGGCAAGTCGTTCGCCACCTCGGTCTCGGCCTGGGTGACGCCGCTGGACGCCCTCGGCAACGCCAACGTGGCGGCCCCCGACCAGGACCCGCCGGTGGTGGACTACCTGCGGGACGTGCCGCACCTGGGCCTGGACCTGCGGCTGTCGGTCGAGTGGAACGGCGACCAGGTCAGCGAGCCTCCGTTCGCCACCATGTACTGGACCCCCGCCCAGCAGTTGGCGCACCTCACCGTCAACGGGGCTTCGCTGCGCACCGGTGACCTGTACGCCTCCGGGACCGTCTCCGGCCCGCAACGGGGACAGGTCGGGTCCTTCCTGGAACTGACCTGGGGCGGGGCCGAACCGGTCACCGTGGGCGGCGAGAGCCGTACCTTCCTCGACGACGGCGACACGGTGACCATCACCGCCACGGCGCCCGGCCCGGACGGCACCACAATCGCCCTCGGCGAGGTGTCCGGCACGGTTCGTCCGGCCCGTTGAAGCCGCCGCCGCGGCACAGCCCAGCAGCGGCTTTCCTCTGCTGAGTCGGATTACTGCGACCCCTCCGGAGTGCTCTGACCATCTGGTCTTCGAGTCGTCTCGTTCACGGGACTCTTGATCGCACAGCGGGTGCGATCAAGAGCCCTCGTTGCGCCGTTGGTCACGCGGATCAAGTGGTCCCACACGGGCCGGGCCCAATGCCCGTCCACAGCGGTGGGGCAATCCCGACGCACACGGAGGTAACGACGATGCACGATCTTGCGGGCGCGGTCTGGCGTACCAGTAGCCGTTCAAACGACCAGGGGCTCTGCGTGGAAGTGGCGGACAACCTGGTCGACGTCCATGGTCTGGTCGGGGTCCGCGACTCCAAGGACCAGACCGGTCCCACACTCGCGGTCAGCCCGCCGGGGTGGACAGCGTTCATCGGCGCGATTCGGGCCGGTCGCTTCGAGCGCTGACCGGCGCTTCGGCGCCGGTCGACGACGACCGGTGCCGAAGCGACCGCCCAATCGGACAACGTGGCCCCCGGGGGGTGGAAATTCCGCTCCGGGGGCCCCGTCCGGCCCTCACTCCGCGTACCGTCGGGGACACGGGAGGGTGGCATGTCGACGGTGGCGATTACCGGGATCATCGAGGCGCACGCTGTCGACGTCTGGCGTCTGCTGACCGACCTGCCTGGCCGCGCGGCCCGGCTGACCGCAGCCGGCCCGATCGAGGTGCTCACCCCGGGTTCGTTCGGGCCGGGCACCTCCTGGCGCGAGGAACGGGTCCAGCCGGGCGGCGCCACGCTGACCGAGGAGTTCCTGGTGGTCGAGGCGCTCGCACCGCAGCGACTGGTGCTCTGCTCCTCCGGCACCGGCGCCGACTACCGCATCACCTGGAGCCTGCGGCCGGTCCGCCGCCGCCGTCGGGGTTGCACAGCGGTCACAGTGACCCACGAGGCGGTGCCGACCGCTCCGTACGGTCGGGTGGTCGCGCTGCTGCTCGGCGGGCTGGCCGCGCGGGCGGTCGAGGCGGCGCTCTGGCGTGATCTCGCCGACCTCGCCGTCGCGGCCGGTGCCGCCGGCTCCGTCGAAGCCGCCTGAGCGCCAGGCGGTCAGCCGTCGCCGTGACCTGAACGGGGTCCGGCCCTCTCCGCTGGGTAGGGTGCCGGGCGGAGGTGCGGCATGAGGTTCCCGAGAGGCCGGCGACGGCTCGCGATCGCGGTCGCGGCGCTGCTCGCGACGGCAGCCGTCGCGGTCATCGTCCACCGGGTCCTCGCACCGGCAGAGGTGAGCACTGTGGCGCGGGCCGACTATCCGGCCCCGGCCCGACCGGCCGCCGGAGTGATCGGTCGGTTGCCGGTCGCCCCGTTGATCGTCGACGGAAGACTGCGGGTGTACGCCGCACACCGCCAGGTCTACGCCGACCGGCCGGTCGACGGCCGCTACCGGACCAGCCCGTACTGGTCGTACCGGCGCTGGCCGGCGGAGCTGACCGGGGTGGTGGCGAGCGGCAGTACCGTGGTCAGCCGTTGGTCCGACGGGCAGCTCGTCGCACTCGACGCCCGGACCGGCGGGGTGCTCTGGCGAGCCGACGGCCCGGAGCCTGTCGAGAGCACGGCGCCGGTACGTCGTACCTGGGCGGCGACCGTCTGGGATGCGCCCGGGCTCCAGCTCACCGACCTTCCCGACGGGCGGATCGTGCTGGTGGTGACCGGGGATGCCCAGGCGCGTGGGGTCGAGCTGAGCGGCGGTCGGGAGTTGTGGCGGGTCGCGCTGCCCGGCAGGTGCCGCAGCGATGTCGGCACCAGCGCCACCGGGCTGCTGATCGGTCTGGACACCTGCGCCGGGGCGGCCACTGTCGAGTTCCGGGACGTGGCCACGGGCGAGGTGCGGGAGCGTTGGCGACCGCCGGGCGGCCCGGACGGGTTTGTGGTGACGCCACTCGGATGTCGTACCGGCGGCTCGGACTGTCTGGGGTTGCGGACCGCCGGACCGGGTGACGAGGGCGGCCGGGGCTGGTTGTTGACTGCCGGGTCGCCGGTCGCCGCTCCCGCGCTGGATCCGGCCGGCGTCGCGCTGGTCGGTGAGCAGTCCGTCGCCGTGCTCGACGGGGTCGTTGTGGGTCGATCGGCGCGTACGGGCACCGAGCTGTGGCGCTCCGCGGGCCTGGACGGGGCGCGGGTGCTGGCGGGGCAGCCTGGCCGGGTGCACCTGTTGACCGAGGCGAACGATCTGGTGACGCTGGATCCGGTGACCGGTAGGCAGTTGTCCCGATTCGCGCTCAATGTTGGGTCGGACGGGACCGGCTGGGCGCCCGGGGCGGTGACTGCCGAGGACGGCTTCGTCGCGATCGAGCGGCTCCGAAGGCCGGTCGACCCCACCGGCGATGACCGGCGCTACTTCTACACCGGCGAGACGGTGATCCTGGCCGCCACCTGATCGTGGCGTCTTCCGGCTCGGAACACCGAACCATTCCATTCCCTTTGTCGTGAAAGGGTACGTTTTTCACGGTTCAGGTTTCCGGTGGAAGGGGTCGGCGCATGGCCAGGACAGCAGCCAACTACCTCGTGGGCGGGGCGCTCGCCGCCACCGCGAGCCTGGCGTTGGCGGTGTCGCCGGTGCTGGCCGCCGGCCCCGCCTCGGCGCAGGGGTTCGGCGTCGTCCGGGCCGAGCCGTCGGCGGACACGGGCGTCACCTTCGAGATCCTGCCGGCGTCGCCGACACCGCCTCCGACTCAGCCGCCGCCCACGTCCACACCGACGGCGCCGCCCCAGCCCACACCGAGTCACGGCGGTGAGTTGCCGGTCACCGGGTCGGGCGGGTCGGCGCTGCTCCTCGCCGTCCTGGGCGCGGCCCTGATCGTCGCCGGTTGGTTCGCCGCCCGCCGCAACAGGCTGAGCTGACGGGCCGGCCGGAGACGGTGGTCGGGCTGGCCCGCCCGCTATCAACGGCCGGCCGGGGTGCGGTCCCTCGGGCGGCTGGTGGGAGGCCGAGGCCGGCGGGACCGGCGGGACCGGCGGGCCAGCATGGCGAGGCCGACGACCAGCAGCAGCCCCACTGCTGTCGCCACCACGGTCCACCCGGAGAACATCCGGGAGACGACATTGCCCCGTTTCCCGACCTGACCAGCGTCGGGGAACGTGACCTGCGCGGCGATGCTCCGCTTCACCAGGCCGCTTTCCAGGTTCACCTCCGCCTTCCAGGGACCGTTGGGCAACGTGTTCGGGAGTCGGGCGATGACGTGCCCGGAGGCGCCCGGCGCCAGCGTGACGCCCTGCCCGACCGGAAACGGGCCGGCCCGACTGCCGGCCGGACCATCGCTCAGGATGACCGCGCCGGTCAGGTCGATGGCACGGCCTCCGGTGTTGCTGACCTGGACGGTCACCGACGGTTCGCCCTCGGGGCTGCGGGCCGGGCGTACCTCGCCGATCGAGAAGTCGGAGGCGGGTTCGCCACCGGGCCCGATGTCGAGGTACATCCGGACTCCGACCCGGTGGACCTGCGTGATCTCGCCGCCGGCCCGGGGGGTTGAGGCGGTGGATGCCCAGACCACCCCGTACCGCTCGCCCTGGGAGGCGGTCGGTGGCACCGTGATTGTCGCTCGGACCCGGGTCTCTCCCCATGGTTCCAGCTCGACTGAGCGCTCGTCGAGGGTGACCCAGGAGGTCAGCTCGTTCTCGGCGCGACCCTCGCCGAAGCGGAACGCCGCATCCTCCAGGGTCGCGGCCGCCGGATACACGTCGACCCGACGGGTCTGGTCGGTGCGATTGACGATCAGCAGTTGCCGCTTGATTGTGGTGCCCGGCGGTAGGTGGTCGACGATGTAGCGCAGCGCCCGGGGGTCGCTGCGGCGTTCGGTCGGGGCTTCCAACAACCGGATCCCGATGGTGCCGTCGTCGGATCCCGCTTCCGGTTCGACCGCGCCGGCCCGGGTCGACAGACCCGGACCGGCGAGGCAGAACAGGGCGAGGGCGACAGCGATGGTCGACCGCCCCCGGCGGCTATGCCACCGAATGTGTCACCGTGCCGGTGTAGACGCCCGCGATGCTGTCCAGCGGGACGTTGACGTCCAGGGTGGGGTTCCAGCTGGCGGTGTTGCCCCCGGTGCCGCCACTGTGGGTGAACGCCGTGAGCGGGGTGACGCTGGACAGCGGCTGGGCGTCGCCGGCGGTGGCCTGCCCCGGCGTGAAGGTGCCCGTGCCGGTCGTGGCCGTTGCCGGGCCGGACCAGTAGTCGATCTCCTCGGGGAGGACCGTCTCGGGCGGTGAGCCGCCGCCGGTCTGGAAGACGCTCGCGGTCACCGAGGCGACCCAGGAGGCGTCGGCGGCACCTCGCGAGTCGGTGACCGTCACGACGCCGAGCTGGCCGGTGATGACGCCACCGGGGGCACCGTCGCCGAGGTCGGCGGTGGCCGGCGCGACGATGTCGAGGGTGCCGGCGAGCACCTCGAAGGTGGTGTCGGTGGTGTCGGTGGGCGCGGCGGCAGCCGGCGCGGCGAGGAAGCCCACCATCGCCGCTGCGGCCGCCCCGGCCAGACAGATCTTGGCAGTACGCACTGTTCGTTACCCCGTTTTCTCGAAGTGAGCCGGCGTGAGTCCTCGGCACGGCCGGCTACTTCGGAAGATAGGGCAGAAACAACGCAAAATTGGACAAACAACGCTTACTTCTCGCAGCTTGACGACCGAGGTGAGGTTCAGCATGCTCGTCCGGCCTGGATTGGAGACGCGAGATGCGCGCTGGTCGTTCCGCCGTATGCCTGGCCATCGGCACGGTCGTCCCTCTGCTGATGGTCAGCGGCTGCACCGGTGACACGGCGAGACGATCGGCGGTGCCGACCAACCCGCCCGCACCCACCGGGCCGAGTCGGCCTGCGCCCACCACGGAGGCGCCGACGGGATGGTTTCCGCCCGGCCGGGTGCTGCTGGCCGGCCCGCTGGCGGAGCAGAAGGAAGCAACCATCGCAGATGTCGTTCCCAGTGGGGCCAGTTTCACCGTGTATTTCGTCTGCACGGGAGGAGGCCGGATCGCACTGAACGTGAAGACCGCGGCTCCGCTGCGATATCCCTGCGACGGGGTGCCCAACCTGTCGCAGGTCTACGTCGACAAGGGCGTCTCGACCGACCTTGCCGTCGGAGTCGAGGGTGAGGCGCAGTGGCGACTGGCGGTGGTCGACGGAGCGCCCTAGGGGCGCTGGTGGGCGGAGCAGCTGCGTGCTGCCCCGCCCGCCGTCGTTCCCTGCCTGTGGGTGGGTGCGCTACCGCCGGCGACGGTCAGGCCAGCGCGGCCTCGGCCGCAGCCAGGAACGCGTCGTTCTCGGCCGGGGTGCCGATGGTCACCCGGACCCCGTCCCCGGCGAACGGCCGCACGATCACCCCGCGCGCCTCGCACGCCTTGCCGAACGCCACGGCCCGCTCGCCCAGCGGCAGCCAGACGAAGTTGGCCTGGCTCGTCGGCACCTCGGGCACGAACTTGCGCAGCGCCTCGGTGACCCGGTCCCGATCGGCGACGACCAGGGCGCAGCGGCGCTCCATCTCCGCCACCTGGGTCAGCGCGGCGAGCGCCCCGGCCTGGGCTGCCGTGCTGCTGGAGAACGGGGTCGCCACCTTGCGGATGGCGGCGGCCACCACCGGCTGGGCGACGAGCCACCCCATCCGCAGCCCGGCGAGCCCCCACGCCTTCGACAGCGTGCGCAGCACCGCCACGTTCGGCCGGTCCAGGTAGTCGAGACCGTCCGGCACCTCCGCGTCGGTGACGAACTCCCGGTACGCCTCGTCGATGACCACCAGCACGTCGTCCGGCACCGCGTCGAGGAACCGGTCCAGTTCGGCGCGGCGCACCGCCGTACCGGTGGGGTTGTTCGGGTTGCAGACGAAGATCACCCGGGTCCGGTCGGTCACCGCCGCCGCCATCGCCGCCAGGTCGTGCCCGTGCCCGGCGTCGTTGGGCACCCGCACGCTGGTCGCGCCGCTGGTCGCCACGATGATCGGGTACGCCTCGAAGGACCGCCACGAGTAGAGCACCTCGTCGCCGGGCAGGCAGGTGGCACGCACCAGGTGCTCGGCCAGCGCCACCGAACCGCAGCCGGTGGCGATCCGGTCGGCGTCCACCCCGTACCGCTGGGCCAGCGCGTCGCGCAGCGCGACCACGCCCATGTCCGGGTAGCGGTGCGAGGTGGTGATGGCCTCGGTGACCGCCTCCACGACGCCGGGCAGCGGGCCGTACGGCACCTCGTTGCTGGCCAGCTTGATGGCCTCCGGCAGGCCCAACTCGCGGGCCAGGTCGGCGGGGCTGCGCCCCGGCACGTAGCTGGGCAGCGCGTCCAGGTCGACGCGGGTCAGCCGCAGCGCCGGCTGGTGACGTCCGGAGTCGGTCATGGGGTGTCTCCCGGGGGCTGGTTATGGTCGTTCGAGGGGGCGGTGTCGGTGTGTTGAGGGACTTCGACGACCACCGTCTGTGCGCGCTTGTCGTGCAGCGCCTGGCGCAGGGGGTGGTCGAAGAGGGGGGAGAGGGCGTCGACCAGTTGCAGCACCAGGCCGAGCCCGGCGCAGTACCAGAGCAGGGTCGGCAGGCCCATCGTGCTCCAGCGGCTCAGCGCCCGGCGGACGCCCAGCGGCTGGTCGGCGGCCATCGGCACCGCCCGGATCCGCATGACCCGCTTGCCGACCGTCTGCCCGCCGGAGGCCATCGTCGGCACCTCGTACGCCAGCCAGAGCGCGGTGGCGATCAGCAGGATCGCCACCAGCAGAGAATTCGCCTGCTCACTGGGGAGTGGCAGGCCGTCGGCGGAGGTGTCGCCGCGCGACGCGCGCCGGAAGACCTCCTGCCAGTACGGCGCCCACTCCTGCGCCCAGCGCCAGACGAACCAGCCGTTGACAACCACGTTCAGTGCGAGGACGAGACCGAAGTCGATCAGCCGGGCGACCAACCTACGGCCGTAGCCGGCCAACCTGAAGCCGTGCGGTCGCGGCTCCGGCGGACGGCCGGGCCAGCCGGGGTGACCGGCCGGGGGCGCCCAGCCGGGAGGGGCACCCGGTGGTGCCCAGCCCGACGGACCGCCCTGCGGGCCCCAGCCGGGAGGGCCGGCCTGCGGTCCCCATCCCGGGCCGTGCCCCGGTTGCGGGCCGTACCCAGGGGGTGGGCCCTGCTGGGGCGACCAGCCCGGCGCGCCGGTCGCCGACTCGGGGGTCGTCGACGCCGCCGGCGCGGCCGGGGTGACCGGCGCGGGCGGCGGCTCGGCCGGCGGCGGACCGTCCGGCGGAGTCGCGTCGACGGGAATGGGCGCACCGAGCCAACCCTCGCCATCCCAGTAACGCCGGGTCTCGGTGTCGGCGGGGTCGACGTACCAACCAGGCTGCACGCTCACGCCGTCGCTCCGCTTCGCTTCGCGACGGCGCGAGGCGCCACGCTACTGAGCCTGCTGGTTCGCTCGCTGCGCTCGCTCACGCCGTCACCGCTCCGCTTCGCTCGCTCACTGGGACACCTTAACGACGGCTGTTCCCTCGAACTCGGCATGGCGGTACTGCGGGGCGTACCCCTGGGGGTTGGGTCCGGGCGGCGGCGCGAAGCCGCCGGCGGTGGGTCGGGGCCCACCGGCCGGCGGCGTCGGGTACGACGGAGGTTGCGTCACGCTCGCAAGTGTTACAGGTTGCCGCGGGCTTCCTGCTCTCGCTCGATCGCCTGGAAGAGCGCCTTGAAGTTGCCCTTGCCGAAGCCCAGCGAGCCGTGCCGCTCGATCAGCTCGAAGAAGACAGTGGGACGGTCCTGCACCGGCTTGGTGAAGATCTGGAGCAGGTAGCCGTCCTCGTCCCGGTCGACCAGGATCTTGCGGGCCTTCAGCTCCTCGATCGGCACCCGCACCTTGCCGATCCGCTCACGCAGCTCGGGGTCGTCGTAGTACGAGTCCGGGGTGTCCAGGAACTCCAGGCCGGCAGCGCGCATCGCGTCGACGCTGGCAAGGATGTCGTTGGTGGCGACGGCGATGTGCTGCGCGCCCGGGCCCTGGTAGAACTCCAGGTACTCGTCGATCTGGGACTTCTTGCGGGCGATCGCCGGCTCGTTCAGCGGGAACTTCACCTTGCGGGTGCCGTTCGCCACGACCTTGCTCATCAGCGCCGAGTAGTCGGTGGCGATGTCGTCGCCGACGAACTCCGCCATGTTGGAGAAGCCCATCACCCGCTTGTAGAACTCGACCCACTCGTCCATCCGGCCCAGCTCCACGTTGCCGACGACGTGGTCGACGGCCTGGAAGAAGCGCTTCGGCTGGATGCCGGCGTCGATCATCGGCTGCCGGTCCACGATCGGACCCCGGGCCACGAAGCCGGGCAGGAACGGGCCGGTGTAGCGGGACCGGTCGACCAGCGTGTGCCGGGTGTCGCCGTACGCGGCGATGGCGGCCATCCGGACGGTGCCGTGCTCGTCGGTCACGTCGTGCGGCTCGACGACGCTGGCGGCGCCCTGCGCGATGGCGTGCGCGTACGCGGCGTCCACGTTCGGGACCTCCAGCGCGATGTCGCTGATCCCGTCGCTGTGCCGGGCCACGTGCTCGGCGCCCTCGGCGTCCGGGCGCACCGCGCCGGTCAGCACGAACCGGGCCGAGCCGCTGGTCAGCACGTACTGGGCGTGGTCCCGGTAGCCCTGCTCGGGGCCGCGGTACGCCACGCAGGTCATGCCGAAGGCGGTGGAGTAGTAGTGGGCGGCCTGCTTGGCGTTGCCGACCAGGAAGTGCACGTGGTCGAGGCCCCGGACCGGGAACGGGTCGTGGCTGATGTCGTGGTCGACAGCGCCGACGAGCCGGTCGACGTCGACGTCCTCGGTCGACTTGGGTCGGTCGATCGCCTGGGTCATGGTGGGCTCCCTCGCGTACCGGCCGGCCTTGTGGGCCGCCGTGGTCGGTTCTTGAGGCGAGGATCGCTGCCCCGGCATCGAGTGGGCAACTGTTGGCAGAAATGCTGGTCAGGTTGCGCATTCGGTATGGTCTTCACTCATGAATGGTGAGCAGAATGTACAGCTCGACGCTCTCGACGTGCGCTTGATCGAACTGCTCGCCGAGGAGCCGCGGATCGGGGTGCTGGAGTGCTCGCGGCGACTCGGGGTGGCCCGGGGCACCGTGCAGGCGAGGCTGGACAAGCTCGTCGAGCGGCAGGTCATCAAGGGCTTCGGCCCCGAGATCGCGCCGGCCGCGATCGGGTTCGGGGTGACCAGCTTCGTCACCCTGGAGATCACTCAGCGGCACGGTCACGACCCGGTCACCGCTCACCTGGCCGCCATCCCCGAGGTGCTGGAGGCGCACACCATCACCGGCTCCAGCGACCTGCTCTGCCGGATCGTGGCCCGGTCGAACACCGACCTGCAACGGGTCATCGACCAGATCGTCTCGTCCGCCGGCATCACCCGCGCCTCGACGATCATCGCGCTGGCCGAGCAGATCCCCTACCGCACGCTTCCGCTGGTGCGCAGCGCTGTTCGGCTGGACGGAAGGGCGCTGTAACACCTCCGGGCGCAGAAAGCGCGGCGACACGGCGGCGCGGGCGTACGGAAGATCCGTGATCGTGGCTACGGTGTGCGGGTGGCGAAGGGGAGCGTGCGCGGCGGGCTGCTGCTTGGCCTCGCCGTGGTCGTCGCGCTCGCCGCGACCGGCGTGTGGAACCCGTTCCCCGGCCTGTGGGACTGGGTGGACCGCAGCGAACCCATCTCCGAGCCCGACGTGGTCTGGCAGCAGCGGGTCGGCGGCACTCCGCGCAGCGTGACCATCGCCGGCGACGCCGTGGTGGTCGAGCAGCGCACCCGGGTCGAGGCTCGCAGCCTGGCCACCGGTGCCCAGCTCTGGGAGCGCAAGGCGGACTGGGCGGCGGTCGCGGGCGGTGACCGGGATCCGGTCGTGGCCGTGGGCAAGCTCCTGGTCAAGGGGTACGAGCTGCTCGACCCGACGACCGGGGTGACCCGGCGGCGTGACGATGACGCGGTGGCCGTCTGGACGTACCGCAACCTGCTCCTCGACGCCAGCTGCACGGACGCCACCGACTGCACCCTGAGCGCCTGGGACCCGCGTGGCACGACGCCGCTCTGGACGGCCTTCCTGCCCGGGGTGCACAGCGGCCTGCTCGCCGACAATCCAGGTCTGCGCGGCACCCGCCGGCTCACCGCCACCCGGATCGACGACGGCGTGGCCGGGGCGGAAGCCGCGCCTCCGCTGCTGGGCTTCCCGGTCGACGGTCGGGTCCACGTGGTCGACACCGCCACCGGCCGGGTGCTGCAGAACGTCGAGCCCGGCCGGGAGGAGCGGCTCTCCGTGGTGGGCGGCCGGCTGTTGCGCATCTCCGCCCGATCCCAGGACGGCACCTGCTACTTCGCCATCTCCGCCCGGGACTCGGCGACCGGGCAGGAGGCCTGGCAGCGGGCCGGCATCAACCTGCGCACCGCCGACTCCGCCGGCTGCGTGCAACGCGAGGACCCGCAGGGTGCGCGGAACGTGCTGATCGGCGTCGCCCCGGACGGCCGCGAAACCGTCATCGACGGGTACGACGGCCGGCTGCTCTGGGTCGGTGAGCCGGGCACCAAGCTGATCGCGGTGGACGACCGTTCGGCGGTGTTCAGGGCCGCCGACAAACGTTCCGTCATCGCCCGTGAGCTGGGCACCGAGAAGGTGCTCTGGAGGCGGCAGGCCAGCGGCAAGGCCGGGGCCGCGCTCACCCCGTACGCGGCGGTGGTGGCCGACGAGAAGCCGTCCCGGCTGGCGGCACTGGACCCGCGCACCGGCCGGGAGCTGGCCGTTCTGCGCACCTCGGCGAACGCCCTCGCCGTCGGGTCACAGGGCATGATCATCGGTGAGGGGCGGGAGATCGGGTACGTCCGCTTCGGCGCGCCCGGAAACTCGCCCGCCCGACCTCCCGACGACGGTGGGAATCCCGGGCCGGGCGGCCCCGGCCCCGGCGGGCCGGACAACGACGACGACTGCGGGCCGAAGCGGGAACTCTGCCCCGACCCGGGTGGCGGCAAGGACGGCTGAGCGGGCCGTCCGCCTCATGATCCGGATGGCGGCCGGGCCCGGCGCGCCCGGTGGATGAGAGCGGCGTCCCAGGACCCGCCCGGCGGGTGGGAGTGATCGACCGGTCTGCCCTAGGCTTGCCGCTCATGAGCAGTGCCGCCGCATTCTCGTACGCCCCTCTGCTGCCGACCGGTCCCGACCAGACGGACTATCGCCTGGTCACCGACGAGGGCGTGGACGTCGTACACGGCCCGGGAGGCCGTCGGTTCCTCACTGTGGAACCGGCAGCGCTCACCGCGCTGACCGCCGAGGCGATGCACGACATCGCGCACTTCCTGCGCCCCGCGCACCTGGCGCAGCTCCGGGCGATCATCGACGACCCGGCCGCTTCGCCGAACGACAGGTTCGTCGCGCTGGACCTGCTGCGCAACGCCAACATCGCCGCCGGCGGTGTGCTGCCCATGTGTCAGGACACCGGCACCGCCATCGTGATGGGCAAACGCGGTCGGCACGTGCTGACCGACGGTGCCGACGCGGAGGCCATCTCCCGGGGCGTCTACCAGGCGTACACCAAGCTCAATCTGCGCTACTCCCAGCTCGCCCCGCTGACCATGTGGGACGAGCGGAACACCGGCAGCAACCTGCCCGCTCAGGTGGACCTGTACGCCGAGGACCCGGACGGGCACCCCGACGCGTACAAGTTCCTGTTCATGGCCAAGGGCGGTGGCTCGGCCAACAAGTCGTACCTCTACCAGGAGACCAAGGCGCTGCTCAATCCGACGCGGATGATGCAGTTCCTGGAGGAGAAGCTGCGGCTGATCGGCACCGCGGCCTGCCCGCCGTACCACCTGGCCATCGTCATCGGCGGCACCTCCGCCGAGTACGCGCTGAAGACCGCGAAGTACGCCAGCGCCAAGTATCTCGACGCGCTGCCGACCGCCGGCTCGATGAGCGCGCACGGCTTCCGCGACCTGGAGCTGGAGGCGGAGGTGCTGGAGCTGACCCGCAACTTCGGCATCGGCGCGCAGTTCGGTGGGCGGTACTTCTGCCACGACGTACGGGTGGTCCGGTTGCCCCGGCACGGTGCGTCCTGCCCGGTGGCGATCGCCGTCTCCTGCTCGGCAGACCGCCAGGCAGTCGCCAAGATCACCCCGTCGGGTGTCTGGCTGGAGCGGCTCGAAACCGACCCGGCGCGGTTCCTGCCCGACGTGACCGACGATGCGCTCGACGCCGAGCTGGTCGTCCGGGTCGACCTGAACCGGCCGATGGACGAGATCCGCGCGGAGCTGTCGAAGTACCCGGTGAAGACGCGCCTCTCGCTCTCCGGGCCACTCGTGGTCGCCCGGGACATCGCCCACGCCAAGATCGCCGAGCGGTTGGACGCCGGGGAGCCGATGCCGCAGTACCTGCGTGACCACGCGGTCTACTACGCCGGCCCGGCGAAGACCCCCGAGGGGTACGCGTCCGGCTCGTTCGGCCCGACCACCGCCGGCCGGATGGACGCCTACGTGGAGAAGTTCCAAGCCGCCGGCGGCTCCCAGGTGATGCTGGCCAAGGGCAACCGGTCGGGTCAGGTGACCCGCTCCTGCCAGCAGCACGGTGGCTTCTACCTCGGCTCGATCGGCGGCCCCGCAGCCCGCCTCGCCCAGGACTGCATCAAGCACGTCGAGGTCCTCGAATACGCGGAGCTGGGCATGGAAGCGGTCTGGAAGATCGAGGTGGAGGACTTCCCCGCCTTCATCGTGGTCGACGACAAGGGCAACGACTTCTTCGCCGAGGTCACCAAGCCGGTGCTCACCGTCGGCCGCCGCTGACCCGACAGGTACGCGAACGGGCGCCGGGCGAACTCGCCCGGCGCCCGTTCTGTCGTCCGTGCTCTGCCGACATCGGTACGCCCGCCCCCTGGGGGTGGGACGGGCGCACCGCCCCCGTCGGATGCCGTCACCGACAACCCACTGTGAGTGTGCTGAGCACCGCTGTTGATCCGCTATCAGATCGCTATCGCCTGACCGTGGCGAACTGTCACACCCGGACTACGCTGCTGGAAGTTGCACAGTGATGCGGGGGAGTAGATGCGGTTCGGGATCCTGGGGCCCCTGCGGGTGGGCGGTGGCGAGTCCACTGTCACCGCGGGACGCGACCGGATCGTGCTCGCCACACTGCTGTTGCGGGCCGGCCGCCTCGTGCCGGTCGACGAGTTGGTGGACGCCGTGTGGGAGGACAATCCCCCAGCCACCGCCCGGGCCCAGTTGCAGACCTGCGTGTCGCGGTTGCGCCGCCGGTTCACCGAGCTGGGGCTGCCCCCGGAAACCATCATCACCGATCCGGTCGGGTACGGCGTCCGGACCGCCCCGGGTGTCCTGGACGCCGAGGTTTTCGGGCGTACGGTCGAGGCGGCCCGCACCGCCGTCGCGGCCGGCCGGCTGGTCAACGCCCGTGCCGAATTCCGTGCCGCCCTGGCGTTGTGGCGGGGGCCGGCGCTCGGCGGAATCCCGAGCCGGAGCGTCCGCCGTCGTGCGCAGGCACTCGACGAGCAGCGCCTCACCGCGCTGGAGGAGTGCGTCGATGTCGAGCTGCGCCTCGGTCAGGCAGCCGAGCTGATCGAGGAACTGGCGGAGAGCGTCGACAGGCATCCGTTGCGGGAGCGCCTGCGCGGTCAACTGATGCTGGCGCTGTCCTCGGTCGGGCGGCAGGCCGACGCGCTCGCGGTCTACCGGGAGGGCCGGCGGTTCTACGCCGACGAGCTGGGCATCGAACCGGGTGCCGGGTTGCAGGAACTGCACCAGCGGGTACTCGCCGGTGACCTGGCCCTGGCCGGTCGGGAAGCGCGACCGGTCGCAGCGGTCCGGTCGCTGCCCCGGGCCATCGGCGACTTCACCGGCCGGCAGCAGACGCTGGCCCGCCTGGCCAAGGAGGTCGAGGCCGGCGCCCGGATCCAGCTCATCGACGGCATGGCGGGCAGCGGCAAGACCACCCTCGCAGTGCATCTGGCCACCGCGCTCGCGGACGAGTATCCGGACGCCCAGCTCTACATAGACCTGCACGGGCACAGCGAGCGCAATCCGTTGACGCCGGCCGCGGCTGTGGCCACGCTGCTGCGGCAACTCGGTGTGCCCGACGAGCGCGTACCGGGGAACCAGGACGACCGGTTGGCGCTCTGGCGCACCGAGCTGGCCGGCCGGCGGGCCCTGCTGGTGTTGGACAACGCGGCAACCGCCGACCAGGTGACACCACTGCTCCCCAACGGCTCGCAGTGCCTGATCCTGATCACCAGCCGTCGCCGGCTGGTCGGGGTGGACGAGGGACGGCCGTCGTCGCTTCCCGTGCTCGACACCGACGAGGGGGTGGAGCTGCTGGGGCGGGTGGTCGGCATGAATCGGGTCGCGGCCGAACCGGACGCCGCCGTCGAGGTGGTCCGCCGTTGTGGTCACCTGCCTCTGGCCATCCGGCTGGCCGGTGCCCGGTTGGCGCACCGGCCCCACTGGAAGATCGCCGATCTGGCCGAGCGGCTGAGCACCCGACCGGATCCGTTGGCCGAGTTCGAGGCGGGTGAACGATCCGTCGGTCGCGCCTTCGCCCTGTCGTACGCCCAGGTGTCGCCGGTGGCGCAGCGCGCGTTCCGGCTGCTGGGTCTGCACCCGGGGGTGCGGTTCGACCACCTGGTCGCCGCCGTACTGGCCGAGCTGCCACTGCCCGAGACCCAGGACCTGCTGGACGAGTTGGTGGACGCGCACCTCCTGGAGGAGACGGAGCCGGGCCGGTACCGGTTGCACGACCTGGTCCGGGAGTACGCGCGGACGCTTGTCGCCGAGCCGGAACGGGCCGGCGAGCGGCGCGCCGCCATCGAGCGTCTGCTCGACCATCACCTGCAGGTCGCCGTGGCGATCGCCCGCAAGAGGGAACTCTCCTCGTCCCACTCGCTGATCATGGTGACGGCGCCGATCCGGGCCGACCTCGTCACGATCGTCGCCGAGCAGAGCCGAGAGTGGCTCGACGAGAACCTCGCCTCGTGGACCGCAGTGGTCCGGTTGGCGGAGACCGAGGGGTTTCTCCGGCACTGCTGGCAACTGGCGAGGGCCTGCTGGCACGCCCAGTTCGAGAGCGGCCGGCTGGACGAGTTGATCGAAACGCACTCGGCGGGGCTGCGCGCCGCCGAGGAGTTGGGCGACGACCGTGCGGTGGCGACCATCCTCAACTATCTCGCCTCGGCCCACTACCGGTTGGGGGACTTCCCCGAGTCGGTTCGGTTGATGGAGAAGTCGCTGGAACTCTTCGGCCGGCTCGGTCTGCGCCTCGAGTACCGCAACAACCTCGGCAACCTGGGCACCTCGTACGCCGCCAACTTCCAGTTCCAACGGGCCCGGGAGTGCTACGACTCCGCCCGGGCACTGGCGACGCGGATGCGCGACATGCCGGGGCTGTCGAACGAACTCAACAACCTGACGATGACCCTGCTGCTCTGGGGGCGGCACGACGAGGCGCTGCGTATTGCCCGACTACACCTGGGAATCGCCCGCGAGGTCGGCGACCTGCGCCGGATCGGCAACGCTCTCGGGCACCTCGGAATGACCCGGCATCGGATGGGTGACGTGGTGCCGGCCGAGCGGTTGCTGCGGGTGGCGCTGCGCGTCAAGCGTGAGGTGGGCGCCCGGTTCGGCGAGGGTGAGGTGTTGAACGAAATCGGGATGATGGAACGGGAGGCTGGCCGACCGGAACGGGCCGCCGACCTGCACCGCGCCGCACTTGTCGCGATGACCGAGGCGGGCGACCGCGTCGCCCAGTGCGCCTCGCGGAACCTGCTGGCCCGAGCCATCCTGGATCAAGGGGACGTGACCAGCGCGCTCGATCTGCATCGTCGGGTGCTCGTCGACGCCACCGGGTTGGGTGCCCGACACGAGCAGGGCCGGGCGTTGGAGGGTATCGCCCGCTGTCTGCTGGCGACCGACCCGACGGTGGCGCGGGCGCACCTGACCCGGGCGCTGGCACTGTTCCGGCAGATCGAGTCGCCGGACCGGCACGAGGTGGAACGGCTGCTGGCCGAATTGGGCTGACGGATCATCTGCGAGTCGGCCACGGGCGCGGCAGGATGGTACGCGTGACGACTCCAGAGGCGACCGGTTACCGCATCGAACGCGACTCGATGGGCGAGGTGGAGGTGCCCGCCGAGGCGCTGTGGCGGGCGCAGACCCAACGTGCGGTGCAGAATTTCCCGATCTCCGGCCGGGGCCTCGAACCGGCCCAGATCAAGGCCCTCGCCCAGATCAAGGGCGCAGCGGCCGAGGTCAACGGTGAGCTGGGCGTGATCGACGCCAACGTGGCCGCCGCGATCGCCGCCGCCGCCGCGCACGTGGCCGACGGTGGTTACGACGACCAGTTCCCGGTGGACGTGTTCCAGACCGGCTCGGGGACCTCGTCGAACATGAACACCAACGAGGTGATCGCGACCCTGGCCACCCGGGAGCTGGGCTCACCGGTGCACCCGAACGACCACGTCAACGCCTCCCAGTCGAGCAACGACGTCTTCCCGTCCTCGATCCACCTGGCGGCCACCCAGTTCATCGTCGAGGATCTGCTGCCGTCGCTGGCCCACCTCGCGTCGGCGTTGGAGGCGAAGGCCGCCGAGTTCGAGACGGTGGTCAAGGCCGGGCGTACCCACCTGATGGACGCCACCCCGGTCACCCTCGGCCAGGAGTTCGGCGGGTACGCCGCCCAGGTCCGCTACGGCATCGAGCGGTTGGAGGGCGCGCTGCCCCGGCTGGCCGAGCTGCCGTTGGGCGGCACCGCCGTCGGAACCGGGATCAACACCCCGCTCGGCTTCGCCGCCGCCGTGATCGACAAGCTGCGCGAGTCGACCGGGTTGCCGCTGAGCGAGGCGCGCAACCACTTCGAGGCGCAGGGCGCGCGAGACGCGCTTGTGGAAACCTCGGGGCAGCTGCGGACCGTGGCGATCGGCCTCTACAAGATCGCCAACGACATCCGCTGGATGGGCTCCGGTCCCCGCGCCGGTCTGCGCGAGCTGCGCATCCCGGACCTCCAGCCCGGCTCGTCGATCATGCCGGGCAAGGTCAACCCGGTGGTCGCCGAGGCGATGCGGCAGGTCTGCGCCCAGGTCGTCGGCAACGACGCGACGGTCGGCTTCGCTGGCTCACAGGGCGACTTCGAGCTGAACGTGATGCTCCCGGTGATGGGCCGCAACCTGCTGGAGTCGATCCGGCTGCTCTCCGCGGTGAGCCGGCTCTTCGCCGACCGGCTGGTGGTCGGCCTGGTCGCGGACGCCGAGGTCTGCCTGGCGTACGCCGAGGGCTCACCGTCGATCGTCACCCCACTCAACCGCTACCTGGGGTACGACGAGGCCGCGTCGATCGCCAAGGAGGCGTTGGCCAAGCAGGCATCGATCCGCGAGGTGGTCATCTCCCGGGGCCACGTCGACTCCGGCAAGCTCACCGAGACCCAACTGGACGAGACGTTGGACCTGCTCCGGATGACCCACCCCTGACCCGTCCTGGCCTGCTCAGTACAGCTGTCGCGGTCTTGCCCAGCCGAGGAAGCGGGTGAAGAGCGCCGCAGGGTCGGGGCCGTCGTGCGGGTTGAGTAGGTACAGGTCGTGAGCCGCCTCGTGCAGCACTGTGCACAGGTAGATGCTCACCCCGATCCGGTCGTGCGCGTACTCCTGCCGCAGAGCAAGTCGAGCGACGGGGCACGGCCAGGGCGCGGCGCAGACCCGGCAGAGCCAGAGTGGGCGCAGCGGCAGGTGCGGCCGGCAGGAGCGTGTGGTGAGCCCGCCCAGGGCGCTCCGGGGCATGGTGGGGTCCTCCTTTGGAGCTGAATCGTTCGTGGCATCACCCCCCGCTCGCGCTGACCGTGTCGCGCTGACCGCGCCGACGGTGCCGCGCTGCGCCGACCGCGCCGACGGTGCCGCGCTGCGCCGACTGCGCTGACCGCTCTGCGCTGCGTTGCTCGTGTCAAGATCGCGCTCGATCCTGGATGTAGTGGCCTTCGCGCGCCAGGAGGCCACTGTTTCCAGGATCGAGCGCGATCTTGGTGGATCGGTCGGCTTCGGTGGGGTCGGGACCGCCCGGCACGGGGGAGCGGGCGGTCCCGCGCGGCGCCGGCAGATCCCGGGGGACGGGGAGCGGTGCCGCACTTCACAGTCTGGTGATCGGGCGACTACGGTCGGAAGGGTTTGGCCGCGTCGTCATAGTCGCCCTGTTCTGGGTGGCACCGCCGCTGGCGGCCGGCTGGAGATGATCGTCGGCGGGGTGGAGGGCGGGCACGGCATGGCCGATGGACAGATGACGGCGGCGGCGTTCCTGATCGCGGAGCTGCGCCGGGCGCGGACTCGGCTCGGCTGGAGTCAGGATGAGCTGGCCAAGGCGGTCAACTACTCGGCGTCGATGGTCAGCGCTGTCGAGCTGGGCCAGCAGGTGCCCACCACCAAGTACCTGGAACTCGTTGACCGGGCCCTCGACACCGGCGGCCTCTTCGGCCGGATGTCCACCGAACTGGTCAGCCTGGACAAGGCTCAGGCCTGGCTGCGCGGTTGGCGTGCGATCCTCGCGGAGGCGCGGGCGCTGCGATGGTTCGACCCGCTGCACGTCCCTGGACTGCTGCAAACCGAAGACTATGCTCGCGCGATCTTCGAATCGGACCGACTGCTCGATGCCGATGAGGTCGAGCGTCGGCTGACGGACCGAATGGACAGCCAGCGGGTCCTCTACGGGGATCGCCCGCCGCATGTGGTCGCGGTGCTTGACGAGTCGGTGCTGAGGCGACGCGTCGGCGGTCGGAAGGTCATGTGCGAGCAGTCTCTGCACCTGGCGCGCTTGGCGACCGAGCATCCGCGGGTTCAGCTCCATGTGGTGCCTCGCTCGGCCGAGGAGTATCCCGGCCTGAACGGGCCATTCATCCTTGCCACCGTGGACGACCATAGCGATCTTGCCTACCTTGGTGGCCAGATCGGCGGCCAGGAACTCGATCGACCTGCGGATCTGTTGCGTCTACAACGGACCTGGGAAGCTACCCTCGGGCAGGCGTTGCCACCGCAGGAGTCGATCGAGTTGCTGAGGGAAGTGGCAGAGTCGTGGAGTTGACCCGAGCCCGGTGGCGTAAGAGCAGCCGGAGTGGTTCCAACGACCAGTGTGTCGAGGTGGCTACGAATCTTGGGGAGGTGGTCGGGGTGCGAGACAGCAAGGACTCGGACGGGCCCGTGCTCGTTGTCGACGCGTACTCCTGGCGGCTCTTCGTGGTCGCGCCCCCGCGCTGACCCGACCGCCTCGCCCGCGACGGCGGTCGGGTTCTCCGCACTACTGGCCCTGGTAAACGGGTCGACGGGGTCGTGAGCGGGACGGATGATCCGGGCCATGGGTGACGATGGCGTGGGTGTGCCGGCGGGGACCGAGCGGCTGCGGTTGCGGCGGCTGACGATTGCCGACGTGGACGTGCTGGTCGAGTTGGACAGCGACCCCGAGGTGATGCGTTTTCTGACCGGCGGCGTCGCGACCCGGCTGGCCACCGTGCGCGACGAGCAGTTGCCGAGGCTGCTGGCCCAGTACGAGAGGTATCCCGGGCTGGGTCGGTGGGCGGCGCATGATCGGCAGTCCGGAGAGTTCCTGGGTTGGTTCGCGTTGGACCCGTCGGCGGACGGCACCGAGGCCGAGTTGGGCTATCGGCTGCGCCGCTCGACGTGGGGGCGGGGGCTGGCCACCGAGGGGTCGCGGGCGCTGGTCCGGTACGCCTTCGACACCGTCGGGGTGCGTCGGGTCTGGGCCGAGACGATGACTGTCAACGAACGCTCCCGGCGGGTGATGGTGAAGGCCGGGTTGCACTACGTGCGGACCTTCCACCTCCAGTGGGATCACCCGATTCCGGGCACCGAGCAGGGCGAGGTGGAGTACGAGGTGCGGGCCGAGGAGTGGGCGACCGTCGGTCAGGAGCGGCCGGCGGCCCGGCGGGCGCGGTAGGCGGTCACTGCGGCGCGGTTGCCGCAGCCGGCCTCGCAGAACCGCCGGGAGCGGTTGCGGGACAGGTCGACGACGACGTTGTCGCAGTCCGGGTATTCGCAGATCCGCAATCGGCTCAGCTCGCCGCTACGGACCAGGTCGGCCATCGCCATGGCGGCCTCGACCGCGATCCGGGTGGCCAGCGGCGCGTCGCGGGGAACGGCGTGCAGGTGGTACGGCTCGTCGTCGTGCTCGATGAGCTGGGGCAGCGCCTTGTGTTCCAGCAGCAGGCCGTTGACCACAGCGACGATCTCGGGTGGTTCGGCGTGCCAGATGCGGCGCAGTTGGGGCCGCAGTTCCCGTACGGCGCGCAGCTCGGCCTCGGTGTGCTCGTGCCGGCCACTGTAGGAGTGGCGGACGAAGAACGCGTCCAGCGCCGCGATGTCGGGCAGCAACTCACCGTCCCGACCTGCGGTGTTGACCAGCGCCGCGGCGGCGATCAGCGAACATTCGGTGTCATGAGCGAATAGCAACTTGACTCCTGTCACGGCTCCCGCCTAGCGTCATCAGCACAAGGATAGTTTGCTCATGACACGGTGCCCATTGCGAGGAGCGCGACATGCACTCTCGACCTGCTGCCGGCGTCGGACTGGCGCTGCTCGCCGCAGTCACCTTCGCCACCTCCGGAACCTTCGCCCGTTCGCTCATCGAGGCCGGCTGGTCAGCCGAGTCCGCGGTGATCGCCCGCGTCGGCGTGGCCGCCCTGGTGCTGGCGATCCCCGCCCTGCTGTCGCTGCGGGGCAAATGGGACGCGCTGCGGAGCAACGCCACCGCCATCGGGCTGTTCGGGCTCCTCGGTGTGGGCCTGGCCCAGGTGTGCTTCTTCAACGCCGTGCGCTACCTGCCGGTCGGTGTCGCGCTGCTGCTGGAATACCTGGGCATCATCCTCGTCGTGGCCTGGATGTGGCTGCGGCACGGGCAGCCGCCACGCCGACTCACCATCGCCGGGTCGGTGGCCGCGCTGGCCGGGCTGGCGTTCGTGCTCGACCTCGCCGGCACCGCCGACTTCCACCCGGTGGGCGTGCTCTGGGGGCTGGGCGCGGCGTTCGGCCTGGCCGGATACTTCGTGCTCGCCGGCAGGGTCGACCCCCGGCTGCCCTCGGTCGCCATGGCCAGCGGCGGAATGGCCGTCGGCGCCGCCATGCTGCTCCTCATCGGGCTGACCGGCCTGCTGCCGCTGCATGCCACCTTCGGCGAGGTCACCTTCGCCGGGCAGCCCACCAGCTGGTTGGTGCCCATCGCCGGGCTGTCGCTGGTTGCCGCCGTCATCGCGTACCTCGCCGGCATCGCCGGCACCCGGATCCTCGGGCCCCGCCTGTCGTCGTTCCTCGGGCTGACCGAGGTGCTCTTCGCGGTGCTGATCGCCTGGCTGTTCCTGAACGAGCTGCCCACCGGCTGGCAGTTGTTCGGCGGTGCGCTGATCGTCGCCGGCGTCGCCTTGGTACGCCTCGACGAACTGCGGGAGTCGCCCTCGACGCCCGCCCCGGTCACGCCCGAGCCCGAGCTGGCGCTTGACGGTCGGTGACCTCGGCGGGCCGCTGGCTGCCGCTGCCGCTGGCTTGCGCTGCCGGTGGCTTGCGCTGCCGCTGGCTTGCGCTGACGGTGAGAGGGTGGGTGTCGTGCTGACCACTGTGGTGTTCGACGCTGACGAAACGCTTCTGGACCTGCGTCCGGCGGTCACGGGCGGGCTGGTGGCGGTCCTCGACGAGATGAGACGACGGACATCGGCGGCGGCCGGGGTGACGCTTGCCGAACTGGAGTCGGACTGGGGCGCGGTCTTCGGCGAGCTGAAGGCCGCCCCGGTGGCGGAGATCCGGCGCGCCGCACTGGCCCGGTCGCTGGCCCGCGCTGCGCTCGTCCACCACCTGGACGAGATAACAGACCTCTTCTTCGCCCAGCGCTTCGCCCTCACCCGCCCGTTTCCGGACGTACCACCGGCGCTGGCCACGCTGCGGGGCCGGTACACGCTGGGCTTCGCCACCAACGGCAACAGCCGAGCCGAACGGTGCGGACTCAGCGGCGAGTTCGCCTTCGAGCTGTACGCGCACGAGAACGGCCTGCCCAAGAAGCCGGCCCCGGAGTTCTACGCCGCGGTGGTCGCGGCGGCCGGGGTGCCAGCCGGACAGATCGTGTACGTCGGCGACTCATGGGAGCACGACGTGGTGGCGCCTCGCCGGGCCGGCCTGCGGTCGGTGTGGCTGAACCGACTCGGCCTGCCTCGCCCGCCCGGCTGCCCACCCGACGCCGAAGTATCCGGCATGGCCGAGCTGCCGGCCGCGCTCGCGAACCTGGGTGTCGACGCGGTAGGCGTGTAGGTCGAGCCGGCGGGCGCAAGTATGTGCGGCCTGTGTCTGTGCGGCCTGTGTCTGTGCGGCCTGCGTCTGTACGGCCTGCCTGTGTGGCCGGGGTGCGGCCCGAACTGGCGTGATTCACGGCCATAACGGGCGTTCATCTGGCGCGATGCGGATCGGTGTTGTGTGATGGCTGGCACGTCCCTCAACGAGAGGATCCGATGTGGTGAGCAAGCGCTTCACCGCCCGTACGGTCGCGACCGCGGCTGTGCTGGCACTTACGGCTACGGGGTTGGGTGTGCCGGCCAACGCCGCGCCGAGCGATTCCCGGACCTTCACCGTCGTCGCCGAGGATGGTGTCGCCACCGACACGGCCGTCGCCGCGATCCGGGCGGCTGGCGGCACTGTGGTGTCCCGGTCCGATGAGGTCGGCATGTTCCAGGTCAGCAGCGACCGGGCCGACTTCGCGGCCAGGGCGACCGCCGCGCCGACGTTGATCGGTGCCGCCGAGCAGAAGGCCATCGGCCGCAAGCCGAAGCTGGACCGGGTCGAGCAGGAGCACCTGCTGGCCGCTGCCGGTGCTCGTGCCGGTGCTGCCGGTGCTGCCAAGAAGGGCGCCAAGCTCGATCCGCTCGACGACAAGCTCTGGGGCCTGGAGATGATCCGGGCCGACAAGGCCCGCAAGATCGAGCCGGGCGACCGTCGGGTGACCGTCGGCGTACTGGACACCGGCGTCGACGCCAGCAACCCGGACATCGCGCCGAACTTCAACTGGTCGCTGTCGCGCAACTTCGCGCCTGACCTGACCGACGTGGACGGCCCCTGCGAGGTGCCGAGCTGCCTCGACCCGGTCGGCACCGACGACGGCGGGCACGGCACCCACGTGGCCGGCACCATCGGCGCCGCGGCCAATGGCTTCGGACTCTCCGGCGTCGCCCCGAACGTCTCGCTGGTCGAGCTCAAGGGGGGCCAGGACTCCGGCTACTTCTTCCTCGACCCGGTCGTCAACGCTCTGGTCTACGCCGGCCGCTCCGGGATCGACGTGGTCAACATGTCGTTCTATGTCGACCCGTGGCTCTACAACTGCACCGCCAACCCGGCCGACTCCCCCGAGGACCAGGCCGAGCAGCGGGCCATCATCAAGGCGATGAAGCGGGCGCTGGTCTTCGCGCACAACAAGGGCGTGACCCTCGTCGGTGCGCTCGGCAACAACAACGAGGACCTGGGTGCACCGCGCACCGATGTCTCGAGCCCCGACTACGGCGCCGACCCGTACCCCCGACCGATCGACAACGAGAGCTGCTGGGACCTCCCCACCGAGGGCCCGCACGTGATCGGCGTGTCGTCGGTCGGCCCGTCCGGCAAGAAGTCGGACTTCTCCAACTACGGCACCGAGCAGATCTCGGTCGCCGCGCCGGGAGGCTGGTTCCGGGACGGCTTCGGCACCGACACCTTCCGTACCGACGCCAACATGATCCTCTCCTCGTACCCGAAGCACGTGCTTCAGGAGGAAGAATCGGTCGACGCCGACGGCAACATCGTCCCCGGCTTCGAGAATTCGGTCTTCAAGCAGTGCAAGGCCAACGGTGAGTGCGGCTACTACACGTACCTCCAGGGCACTTCGATGGCGTCCCCGCACGCTGCCGGTGTCGCCGCGCTGATCGTCAGCCGGTACGGCAAGGCGCAGGGTCGGAATGACTTCGGGATGTCGCCGGACCAGGTCGAGCAGCACCTCTACCGCACGGCCGCCGAGCACGCGTGCCCGGAGCCGCGCCTCCAGCAGTACCGCAACGAGGGCCGGGACGAGACCTACGATGCGTACTGCGCCGGTGGGGTCAACTTCAACGGCTTCTACGGCTACGGGATCGTCGACGCCTACGCGGCGGTGAAGACCCCGCTCAAGCCGAACGCCCGCCCGTAGCGCACATCGCACTGCGGTGGCCCAACCGCCACCGCGCCCCGGGGCCCGGTCGACACGTCGTCGACCGGGCCTCGGGTCGTCCATGCCTGCGATCACGGGCCGTCGCCCGACGAGCGGCGATGATCGACTCGGTTTCCTGGAAGGTGCGGTGTTGGTGCCTGAAGGATGGCGCGGTTTCCAGGAACCCGAGTTGATCCTGGTCATTTGGACGATCCCTGTCGCCAGCCTCGGCTGACCAGCGCGTCGCGTACCTCTCGAAGCACCGCTGGGAACTCACCGTGCAGCCGCCGACTGGTCACGTGCAGAACCAGCCAACCCGCGGTGACAAGCTGATTGAGCCGACGGCGATCGCGGTGCAGTTGCTCCACGCCGGAGTGCCACTTTCCGTCGTACTCCACCGCCACCCGATATTGCGGCCAGGCCAGATCGGGATGCAGAACAAGTCCGGTGGGCAGGCGCACCGGATGTTGAACCGCCGGGCGCGGCAGCCCACCCAACACCAACCGGACGCGCAGCTGGGATTCCGGCGGAGACTCGGCTCCACCGTCGGCCAGGTCAAACACCCAGCGCGCTCGTCGGCCACCGGGGCGGTCAGCGTTGCGGGCAGCCATGGTGTTGAGCGTGTCGCGGTCGGCAAGCCCCTGACCGAGCAGCGAGTCGACGATGGCGACCGCCCGGATCGGGTCGAGCCAGACAGCCGTCTCCCAGGCGGCCCGCCCGGGATCGGACCGGGGGATCGGGAGGTCCCGCTCCCTGGTCATGGGCGGACTGGCCGCCGCCCATTCATTGCCCGGGCCGGCCACGACCAAGCCCCCTGCTCCGACGGACACGGCGGCCGGGCGGGACAGCTGCCGTGCTGGGCGTGGTGACCTTCCGCCGGCAGGTGAGCGGCCCACTCCCGTAGGTCGCGCTGCATCACGTGGACTTCCCGCGCTCGGCGGTCGTCCTGCGTCTGGCCGGTTCCCTGGGGTCGACGGACAGCTCGCTTCTGGCGGTCGTCCTGCGTCTGGTGGTCGTCTTGTGCCTGCCGGTCGTCGCGTGGTTGACGCCGTCGGCTCAGCGGTCTCGTTCGCCGTCAGTGGAGTGACGGCGTTGACGTGCACGCGGAGGCCGCGCTGTGAGCCGACCCGTAACGATCGGGGTACGAGGACGTGGACGTCGTCGGTGAAGCTCGCGGCGTGTTGGACGCCGTGCAGGTAGGCGGCCGACGGACCGCCGACCACCACGCCGGGCGGTAGTCGGAGGAGGGCGGCGCGACACGCGAGGGCGTGGTCCCGATCCAACCGCGCATCGGCGTAGATGTCGTGGCGCACCCGCACCCAGGCAGAGTTGCGCAACTGATGTTCGGTGAGCAGGCCGCCTCGGACAGCGTCGGAGCCGCGGAAGACCTGCCAGGTCAGGGCATCGGGGCGATGCGGACGTGGGGGCATGCCACGCAGCCTGCCGACCACCGACTGGCCACCGAAACCCCTGTGGACAACCGGGCCCGGGGGTGCCGCCGGCCCTGTGGACAACCACGAATCCGCCAGCCAATCGTGCTATGGCTGCGGCCAGTGCGGCCGACCAATCAGGCATTCGAGCCGCCGACGGGAGGTGATCCACTCGCGTTCCTGAAATTCGGGCGGTCGCTGGCTCTGGGACACCGCGACTTCCGTGAACCCGAGTTGATCAAGCCGCGGGGACGGGGCAGGCGGCGGTGCGGCGGGCGCGCCGCGGGGCGGTGAGGGCGCGCGGCGGGGCGGTGAGGGCGCGCGGCGGGGCGGTGAGGGCGCGCGGCGGGGCGGTGAGGGCGCGCGGCGGGGCGGTGAGGGCGCGCGGCGGTGCGGTAAGGGCGCGCGGTGGGGGCGCGCGGCGGTCAGGCGTCAGCTGAGGGCGGTGGCGATCGCGCGGGCGGCGGCCAGCACCTCAGGGCCGATGGAGTCGACGTCCAGCGGGGCGAGCGCGACCACGCCGACGCTGGCCTCCAGGCCGGGTACGCCGAGCACCGGTGCGGCCACCCCGTACGCCCCGGCCTGCAACTCTCCGCTGCTGCTGAGCGGCTCGGCCACGCCGGCGCGACCGGCGAGGATCGCCCGTCCGGCCGCCCCCCGATCCAGTGGGTGTCGTGCCCCGGCCCGGTACGCGACGTGGAACGACGTCCAGCTCGGCTCGACCACGGCCAGGGCGACGCCCTCGCCACCTTCGACGACGGTCAGGTGTGCGGTCGCGCCGGCCTGCTCGGCGAGGCGGCGTAGCGCGGGCAGCGCACCCTCGGCGAGCAGCGGCTGGGCCCGCCGGGCCAGATGCAGCAACCCGGCACCGAGGCGCAGCCGACCGTCTCCGTCGCGACGCAGCATGCCGTGCCCGGTCAGCGCAGTGACCAGTCGGTAGACGGCAGCCCGGCCGATGCCGAGCCGATTCGCTGCCTCGGTGACGGTCAGACCGCCGGAGACCTCGGCGACCAGGTGCAGCAGCCGCAACCCCCGGTCCAGCGTCTGCGACGTCTCCCCGCCCCGCCCCGCAACCACATCGGCCGGCCGCACGCCAGCCTCAGCGCGCCCGTGGGCCGGGTCGGCCGGCCGCACGCCAGCCTCGGGCCGCCCGTGGGCCGCGTCAGCCCGCCCCACGCCAGCCTCGGGCCGCCCGTGGGCCGCGTCGGGCGAGCCGGAGGCCCGCCCGGGGGCGGCGCCGGACCGCCCTCCACCTGCGCCGGCCGATCCGAAGGTCGCGTCGGTCGGCCCGGAAGCCCGGTGGAGGGCCGGGTCGGCGGGGGTGGTGGGGTTGGCTGGCGGGTCACCGGAGCCACCGGAGCGTGCGGTCGCATCCACGCCTGGCAGCGTACGACCCGGCACCGGCGGACCCGGACAGGCACGGACAGCTACCCTTGTACGGTGACGCTACGCCTGTATGACACCGCCACCCGATCGGTGCGGGACTTCGTCCCGCGGGAAGCCGGCAAGGTGGGGGTCTACCTGTGTGGTCTCACCCTTCAGGCTCCACCGCATATCGGTCACCTTCGCTCCGGCGTCAACTATGACGTCCTGCGCCGTTGGCTGTTGGCCGCCGGCTACGAGGTCACCTTCATTCGCAACCTGACCGACATCGACGACAAGATCCTGGTCAAGGCCGGCGAGCAGGGTCGTCCGTTCTGGTCGATCGCGTACGCCAACGAGTTGCTGCTCGCCGAGTCGTACCGGTCGTTGAACGTGCTGGCGCCCACCTACGAGCCGCGCGCCACCGGGCACATTCCCGAGATGCACGAGCTGATCACGAAGTTGATCGCCGACGGGCACGCGTACCCGGCGAGTGACGGCTCCGGCGACGTCTACTTCGACGTGGCGTCCTGGCCGGCGTACGGGTCGCTGTCGGGCCAGTCCCCGGACGCCATGCAGTCCGCTGGGGACGCCCCGGATCGGGGCAAGCGGGATCCGCGCGACTTCGCGCTGTGGAAGGGTGCCAAACCGGACGAGCCGGCGGACGCGTACTGGCCTTCACCGTGGGGTCTGGGCCGTCCGGGCTGGCACATCGAGTGCTCGGCGATGTGCTGGCGCTACCTCGGCCCGGAGTTCGACATTCACGGCGGTGGCCTGGATCTGACGTTCCCGCACCACGAGAACGAGATCGCCCAGTCCCAGGCGGCCGGGTTGCCGTTCGCCCGCTACTGGGTGCACCACGGGCTGCTGAGCATCGGCGGGGCCAAGATGGGCAAGTCCGCCGGCAACGCGCTGGGCCTGGCGTACGTGGACTCGCTCGGGGTGCGGCCGGTGGAGCTGCGCTACTACTACGCCGCCGCGCACTACCGCTCGCTGATCGACTACTCGGAGGATTCGCTGCGCGACGCGGCCACCGCGTACCGGCGGATCGAGGGTTTCGTGCAGCGGGCCGCCGAGCGGGTCGGCGCCGGGCAGGTCGGTGAGCTGCCCGCCGGCTTCGTCGCGGCGATGGACGACGACCTCAACACGTCCGCCGCCTTGGCCGTGCTGCAACAGCACATTCGGGACGGCAACACCGCGCTGGGCGTCGGCGACGATGTGACCGTCCGCACCACGCTGGCCGTGGTGCGGGCAATGCTGGATATTCTCGGGATCGACCCCCTCGACCCGGCCTGGACCGGCGGCGGCCGATCGGACGATCTTCGTGCCGTGGTGGACTCCCTGATCGCGCTGGCCCTGGAGCAGCGTGCGCAGGCGCGGGGCCGCAAGGACTGGGCTGCCGCGGACGCCGTGCGTGACCAGCTCAAGCTGGCGGGCGTGGTGGTCGAGGACACCCCCCAGGGCCCCCGTTGGACTATTGGAGAGCAGGACTGATGGCCGGCAACTCGCAGCGCCGTGGCCGGCGACTGACGTCGAAGGCAGGCGCCCCCAAGGGCACCGGCGGCAAGAACAAGGACTCGTTGGCCGGGCGGGGTCGCACCCTGCCCGCGGACGAGCGGCCGTGGCACAAGGGCTACTCGGGCACCGAGAAGCTGCCCCAGCGCACCGCCTGGAAGCAGGACAAGGAGCGCCGGGCAGCGGCCGAGGAGGGGCGCGCCCCGAAGATCGGTCAGCCCGGCTCCAAGGACACCACCTGGGGCAGGGGCGGCGGTCGGGGCGTACCGGTGGGCCGGGGTGCTGCCACCGGCGGACGGGGCGGCAAGCCCACTGGGCGGTCCGGCCCCCGGGTCGCGCCGGGGCGCAAGTCCAACCCGTCCAAGGACACCCCGGAGCTGTTGGTCGGGCGTAACCCGGTGCTGGAGGCGCTGCGCGCCAACGTGCCGGCGACGGCGCTCTACACGGCCCAGGGCATCGACATGGACGACCGGGTCAACGAGATCATCCGGACCGCGGCCGACCGGGGCATCGCCAACCTGGAGATCAGCCGCGCCGAGTTGGACCGGATGACCGGCGGGGTGCTGCACCAGGGCGTCGGTCTGCAGGTGCCGCCCTTCGCGTACCAGCCGTTCGAGGACATGGTCGCCGCTGCCCTGGAGCAGCAGGCCCCGCTGCTGGTCGCGCTGGACGGTGTCACCGACCCGCGCAACCTGGGCGCCGTGATCCGTTCGGCTGCCGCGTTCGGCGCGCAGGGTGTCTTCGTACCCGAGCGTCGTGCCGCTGGGATCACCGCGACCGCCTGGCGGACCAGCGCCGGCGCGGCCGCGCGGGTGCCGGTGGCGCAGGTGACCAACCTGACCCGGTCGCTGAAGGCGTGCCGGGACGCCGGCTTCATGGTCGTCGGCCTGGACGCCGACGGCGACACCGACCTCTACAACCTGGAGGCCGCCGTCGGTCCGCTGGTGGTGGTGGTCGGTTCCGAGGGGCGCGGTCTTTCCCGCCTGGTCGGGGAGACCTGCGACCTGACCGTCAGCATCCCGATGATCTCCGAGGTCGAGTCGCTCAACGCCAGTGTGGCGGCGGCGGTCGCCCTGGCCGAGGTCGCCCGTCGGCGCTCCGTCGAGCTGTAGCGCACGTCGAACGAAGGCCCCCTCCCGCCGGTAGCGGGAGGGGGCCTTCGTTGTCAGGCGCTCAGGCGGGCTGAAGAACCGTTGTCGGTACGACGAAGGGGCGGCCCGCCGAAGCGGACCGCCCCTGTCGGTACGGCGTTACGTCAGATCCGGCCACCGGTGGCGGCGTGGAAGACGTGGCTGCGACCGGCAACCGGCTTGACGAACACGGTGTCACCCATGTTCGGCATGTTGCGCCGGTCGGTGCGGACGACGAAGCGCTCCGAGTTGCCACCCAGAGCGGCGTGACCGTAGACGTTGGCGTCCGAGCCGAGGTCCTCGACCAGCTCGACAACCACCGGCATGCCGCCCTCGGTCGGGCTGACCAGCTCGCAGTCCTCCGGACGGAAGCCCACGGTGACCTTGCCGTCGCCACCCTCGGCGCGGGCCGCCTCGACCTGCTCGCGGGTCAGCGGGATCTGCAGCTCGGCGAACTCGGCGCCCCGCTCGTTCAGCGGAACGGTCTTGATGTTCATGGCGGGCGAGCCCATGAAGCCGGCGACGAACACGTTGGCCGGGGTGTCGTAGAGCGCCCGCGGGGTGTCCACCTGCTGGAGAACACCGTCGAGCAGCACCGCGACCCGGTGACCCATGGTCATGGCCTCGACCTGGTCGTGCGTGACGTAGACAGTGGTGACGCCCAGCTTGGCCTGCAGGGACGCGATCTGGGTACGGGTCTGCACGCGGAGCTTGGCGTCGAGGTTCGACAGCGGCTCGTCCATGAGGAAGACCTGCGGCTCGCGGACGATCGCCCGGCCCATCGCGACACGCTGACGCTGACCACCGGAGAGCGCCTTCGGCTTACGGCTGAGGTACTCCTCAAGCTGGAGCAGCCCGGCCGCCTCCTTGACCCGCCGGTCGATCTCCGACTTGGAGGTCTTGCGGAGCTTGAGGGCGAACGCCATGTTCTCGTACACCGTCATGTGCGGGTAGAGGGCGTAGTTCTGGAAGACCATCGCGATGTCGCGGGCCTTCGGGGGGAGGTGAGTGACGTCACGCTGGTCGATGTAGATCGAACCGGCGTCCACGTCCTCCAGGCCGGCGAGCATCCGCAGGCTGGTGGACTTACCGCAACCGGAGGGGCCGACCAGGACGAGGAACTCCCCGTCGCCGATCTCAAGGTCCAGCTCGTTGACGGCGGGACGCTCTTGGCCCGGGTAGACCCGGGATGCCTTGGAATAGGTGACCGTAGCCATGGTGAAGCGCTTCCTTTCACCGGCAGGAACGTGCCGGACGATCCGAGTGAAGGAGCAACCGGCACGTGTCCGTGCCGGTCATCGGACGGCGCTCGGTCGCGGGGGCGCCCGGTCGTCGTCCGTGTGTGAACCGTAAACGCGTTTCCCCCTGCTGCCAAGGCGGGGGGCCGCCGAGCCCACCAGTCGGGCTACGCATTCCGGTCACTCGGGCACGGTCAGACATCAATCGACGCCGTGGCAAACGAGTCTGCGTCGGGTTGTTGACGATTCCCGTGCTCGGGAGGCCTCGCGATCGGGATTACCGGAGATCAGTCGCTATGCTGACCTCGACGCGCGCGCCCCTGTAGCTCAGCTGGCCAGAGCACTCGCCTTGTAAGCGAGATGTCGCCGGTTCGATCCCGGCCGGGGGCTCCAATTACATCAGACCTTTCCGATTGGCGCTGCTGTGCCTCTGCCGGTTGCCCGAGGGGCAACCGGACCTCGACCAAGTTCGCTATCGTGCCTCCGTCCCGCCATCAGGCGGCGGTCAACGGGGGAATTACAATGAGACAGAGCACCACTGTGCTCATGCTGGCTCTGACGAGCGGTCTGTTCTTTGCTGCCGGCTGCACTCCGGCGACTGAGCCCACGTCCACCGACGAACCGGTTCAGGCCACCGCCACCGCCGCGCCGTCCCCGACGCCCGACGTCCGCGCTGAACTGGTCGCGGCATTGCAGCGGTCGCATGGGGCTGCCCACCGGTACGCAGTGCGCGGCAACCTGCCCGAAGGGCAGAAGGTCAACGGCACGGGTGCCTTCGACCCGAAGAAGCGCCGTTTCCAGACCACGATCTCGGTCACCGGCGGGAAGTACCCGTCGGCGGGGAGCCGGATCGTGATTGGCAACGACAGTTACGTGCGGCCGTCCGACGACAAGGACTGGGTGCACGTCGATCTGAAGCGAGTGAAGCGCGACGACCCCTTCCTCCGCTTCGACTGGGTCGACCCGACCGGCCTGAAGGCGTTCACCTCGTCGATCGCCTCGGTGGACCGCGTCGACCCGCATACCTACACGGGCCGTTTCGACCCCACCGGCAAGGACGCCACATCGTTCCTCCCCGTGGGTGCACCGAGCATCGTCTCGATCGGCATACGTCTGTCGCCGTTCACGATCACCACCAACGACCAGGGTTGGGTCACCTCGATCAAGGTGGAGCTGAGCCCCAGCGAAGGCCCGAAACTGACGCTGACCACCACCATGAAAGATCACGGAAAGTCCTTGAAGATCAACGCGCCGGCACGCGCTGGTGAGGCCGCCGACTTCTACTACCGCAAGTGACAGCTCGGCCGTTCCGGCCCGACCGGACGGCGCGGTGCCCGACGGTAACCTGGGGCCGGAGCAGCGCGGAGCGGGGCGGGGACAGATGAGTCGGGCGGTGGAGGAGTCAAACCGGGCGATGCTGCGCGCCCGGGACGCGATGGACAGGGCGTACGCCGAGCCTCTGGACATCCCCGCGTTGGCCCGGATCGCGCACGTCTCGCAGGCGCACTTCATCCGTACCTTCCGGGCCACCTTCGGTGAGACCCCGCACCGCTACCTGCAACGCCGCCGGGTGGAGCGGGCGATGTCGTTGCTGCTGGACACCGACCGGGACGTGACGGACATCTGTTACGCCGTCGGCTTTGGCAGCCTGGGCACGTTCAGCCGGACGTTCCGGCAGATCGTCGGGGAGTCGCCCTCGGATTTCCGGCGTCAGCGCGTCGCGCCGGCCAACGTGCCGTCGTGCTTCACCAAAGCCTGGACCCGACCAAGCAGTTTTGGATAAGCAGCAGGTCAGGGGCTACGTCTAGCGTCATGGGCATGACGATGAACGCGATCAGCCGCTCCCAGATCTACGTCCTCGACCAGGACGCCGCGCTTGACTTCTACGTCAACAAGCTCGGCATGGAGGTCAACACCGACCAGGACCTCGGCTTCATGCGGTGGCTCACTGTCAACCTGCCCGGCGACCCGGAGCGCGAGATCCTGTTGGAGAAGCCCGGCCCGCCCGCGCTGGACCCGGCCACCGCCGAGCAGGTCCGGGAGCTGCTCACCAAGGGTGCCCTCGGCGGGTACCTCTTCATGACCACTGACGACGCCCGCAAGACGCACGAGGATCTTGTGGCGAAGGGCGTCGAGATCACGGACGAGCCGACCGAGCGCCCGTACGGGATCGACTTCGGCATCCGGGACCCGTTCGGCAACCGGATCCGCATCGGCCAGATGTTCCCCCGGGCGTAGAGGGCGTGCGATCAGCCGGGCTGCGGCGTTAGGACCGGGAGGTACGGGGTCGAACTCGTACCTCCCGTTGTGTTGAGGTGGGGTCATGGTGACCCGACTGCTGTACCTGACCCGACATGCCGAGCAGGATCTCTCCGAGCCGAGTGGGCCGGACGCCGGCGAACCGGATACCGGCCTGTCGGAGCGCGGCCGGCGGCAGGCCACCCTGCTGGGCGAACGCCTGGGGGCCCGGCGGTTCGCCGCCGTCCACCACGGGCCGCTGCGCCGGGCCGCGCAGACCGCCGAGCTGGTCGCCAAGTCGCTGCCCGATGTTCCGGTGTACGAGACGGAGCTGGCCGGCGACCACCTCCCACACGACACGGACCCGGCTGGGCTGCCGCCCGCGTACGCCGAGTTCCTGACGCAGTTCTCGGCGGCCGAGCGGGCCGACGGGCCGCGAGTGACGGCGGACGCGGTGCGACGGTTCGCCGGCCCGGTCGCCGAGGGACCCGCCGGCGGCGAACCGGTCCGCGAACCGGTCCGCGAGCTGGTCGTGACGCACAGTTTCCTGATCGCCTGGCTGGTGCGGCACGCCCTCGACGCGCCGAAGTGGCGCTGGCTGGGCTTGAACGCGCACAACGCGGGGCTGACCGTCATCCGGTACAGCGCGGCCGGCCCGCCGAATCTGATCGCCGTCAACGACGTGGCCCACCTACCGCCGGAGCTGCGGGGCACCGGCCTGCCCCCGGACTATCTGATTTAGGCCGCGGTGGTCCGCAGGAGCAGCTTGACCACCGCCTGGGTGGCAGGCGGTGGCGGCTCGTCGGTCGGGCAGTCGACGTACGCGGTGTCGTTGCCGGCCACGGTGAGGCGGTAGTTCATCACGTCCGCGCAGTTGGTCGCGGTGGTGGGTCGCTGCGCCTCGCTGGCGAGCCGGGGGTCGGCGGTCAGGCCCGCGAGGGTGGCCTGATCGGCAGGTGAGAGCCGGCCGTTGCGCCGACTGCCGGCCCGGTCCGTCACGGTCCACCTACCGTCCGGCTCGACCGCGATGGAGTCACCGCGCCCGGCGAAGCCACCGGAGATTCGCAACGTCACTCGGGGGGCCGCAGCGCTGGCCCCGGCGCTTGCCGTGGGGGCGGCGGTCGGGGGCGGAGCGCCGGTGGTCGGAGCGGACAGGTTCGTGCCGGGGCTGTTCGGCGGCTGGTCAGGGGTGCTACCGGCCCGGTCAGCGCTGGTGCAGCCAGCCAGGAGCGCGAGCAGTAGGGCGAACGTGACGCCGGCTGTCGAGGCGGGTCTCATGTCCGTCGGACGTGCTGGGGCAGGTACTGGTTCCCTCGTCAAGCCACTCATCCGAACGGTCAATGTAGATGTCTGACATCGGTTCGGGCCTTCTCTTTTCTTCAACACATAGCTATATGTACATGCGTGACTACCTCCGTCACATCCTTCTCCTCCCAGGAGCGCACGTGAAAAGAGCTCTTGCCGCCGTCAGCGCAGTGCTGCTCACCAGCGGCCTGCTGACCTGCGTCATCACCCCGGCGCACGCGGCCCCGCCCACCTCTCCCGCGCCGGACGCCTCCGCCGCGGCCCGAGCGGCAACCGTCCTACGAGCGAACCCCGGCGCCGTCCAGGGCTCGAGCGCCGAGTCCTACCAGGTGCGCAGCACCAAGATCGACCCCAGCGGCGCGGCCCACACCCGCTACACCAGGACCTACCAGGGCCTGCGGGTGTACGGCGGTGACTTCGTCATCCACACCGCGCCGAACGGCACGTACGCCGGCAGTTCGGTCGGGTTGGCCGCGCCGCTGACCCTCGCCACCTCGGCCAGGACCACCGCGGCGGCCGCGAAGAAGGCCGCCAGCGCCCGGTTCGCCGGTAAGGCCGAGGCGGTGGGCACGCCGGAACTGTTCGTGGACGCCAGTTCCGGGCAGGGTCGACTGGCCTGGGAGACAGTGGTCAGCGGGTGGCAGCCCGACGGGCAGACCCCGTCCCGGCTGCACGTGATCACCGACGCCACCACCGGCGCGACCGTCGGGTCGTACGACGAGATCGAATCGGTGGTCGGCAGCGGCCAGGGCATCTACACCGGCGCGGTCAGCATCGACACGACGCTCTCCGGCAGCACGTACCAGATGATCGACCCGTTGCGCGGCAACGGCCGCACCTGTGACATGAACAACGGCACGTCGAGCTGCACCACCTTCACCGACGCCGACAACGCCTGGGGCACCGGAGCCACCTCCAGTCGGCAGTCCGCCGCGGTGGACGCGCACTTCGGCGCCGCCAAGACGTTCGACTACTTCAAGAACACGCACGGCCGTAACGGCATCTTCGGCAACGGCAGCGGCGTGCCGAGCCGGGTGCACTACGGCAACAACTACGTCAACGCCTTCTGGGACGGCGCCCAGATGACCTACGGTGACGGCTCGGGCAACTCCCGCCCCCTGGTCTCGCTGGACGTGGCTGGGCACGAGATGAGCCACGGTGTCACCGAGGCGCTGGCCGGCCTGGTCTACTCCGGCGAATCCGGCGGCCTCAACGAGGCCACCAGCGACATCTTCGGCAACATGGTGGAGTTCTACGCCGCCGCGCCGAGCGACCCGGGCGACTACCAGGTCGGTGAGAAGATCAACATCAACAACAACGGCACGCCGCTGCGCTACATGTACAACCCGTCGTTGGACGGCTCGTCCGACAGTTGCTGGTCCACCAGCACCAAGAACAAGGACGTGCACTACTCCTCCGGCGTGGCAAACCACTTCTTCTTCAACCTGGCCGAGGGCACCGGCGCCACCTCGTACGGCACCTCCCCGGTCTGCGGTTCCGCCCCCGCGGTGACCGGCATCGGCCGGGCCAAGGCCGAGAAGATCTGGTACCGGGCGCTTGACGTCTACTTCACCTCCAACACGTCGTACGTCAGCACCAGCAACCCGGCGAACACCGCCCGCGCCTACAGCCTGCGGGCGGCCACCGACCTGTACGGCAGCTGCTCCACCGAGTACAAGGCCGTGCAGGCAGCCTGGACCGCGGTGAACGTGGCCGGCAGCGACTCCGCCTGCTCGACCGGCAACGACTTCTCGGTGTCGCTCTCGCCGACCGCCGGTTCGGTCAACCCGGGCAGCTCCGCCGCCACCACCGTGTCGACCGCCACCACCAGTGGCTCGGCGCAGACGGTGACGTTCTCCGCGTCCGGCCTGCCCAGCGGGGCGAGCGCCGCGTTCAGCCCCGCCTCGGTGACCTCGGGCGGCTCTTCCACCCTCACCATCAGCACGTCGGCGAGCACGCCGCCGGGCACCTACTCGGTCACAGTGAACGGAGCGGGCGCGGTCACCCGCAGCGCCACCTACTCGTTGACCGTGAACGGCACCGGTGGCGGTTGCACCGCGCCGGGGCAGAAGCTGGCCAACCCGGGCTTCGAATCCGGCGCGACCGGCTGGACGGCAAGCTCCGGCGTCATCACCAACTCCAGCAGCCAGGCAGCCCGCACCGGGTCGTACAAGGCGTGGCTGAACGGGTACGGCAGCACCCGCACCGAGACGCTCGCCCAGTCGGTGAGCCTGCCGGCCGGCTGCTCGTCGTACGCCCTCAGCTTCTGGTTGCACATCGACTCCGCCGAGACCACCAGCAGCGTCGCCTACGACAAGCTCAACGTGCAGGTGCTCAACTCGAGCGGAACCGTTCTGGCCACCCTGGCGACCTACTCGAACCTGAACAAGGCCACCGGCTACAGCCAGAAGTCCTTCTCGCTGGCGTCGTACGCCGGTCAGACTGTCAGCCTGAAGTTCACGGGCGTGGAGGACTCCTCGCTCCAGACGTCGTTCGTGGTCGACGACACCGCGATCAACGTCTCCTGACCTGACGGCTCACGCGCGGGCCCGACGGCCACCCCTCACGGTGGTCGTCGGGCTCGCGTCGTTATGGTCGCGGCAGCGGGGGCGACGACGCTGGCGGGCAGATCGGCGGCGCCGCACAGGTGACGCCGGGAAGGGGCCGATGTGTCGGACGCGGAGTTGACAGTCGAGGTGACCGGGCCGGTCGCCACCGTCGTCATCAGCAACCCGGCCCGGCGCAACGCCATGACCGCGGCCATGTGGCGTCAGCTCCCCGAACTGCTCGACCGGCTGGAGCCTGACCCGGCCGTACGGTCGTTGGTGCTCACCGGTGCCGGTGACGCCTTCTGCGCGGGCGCGGACCTCGGTGACCTGGCCGAGTTGCTGGACGCCGGTGACGCCAGCATCGCGGTGGCCGCCGAGGAACGGCTGGCCCGGTTCGGCAAGCCGACGATCGCGACCATCCGGGGTGCCTGCGTCGGTGGTGGGGCACAGCTCGCGGTCGCCTGCGACCTGCGGATCGCCGCGGACGACGCCCGTTTCGGCGTACCGCCGGCCCGGCTCGGGCTTGTCTATCCGGCGCCGACGACACGCCGGCTGGCCCGGCTCGTCGGCCCGTCCGCCGCCAAGCACCTCCTGTTCACCGCCGAACTGGTCGACGCTGAGCGCGCCCTGCGGATCGGCCTGGTCGACGAGGTGCTGCCGGCCGACCGGCTCGCCGCACGGGTGGACGAGCTGACCGCGACGATCGCCATGCGGTCCCCGCTGAGCATCGCCGCCGCCAAGGAGATCATCGACGATCGCGCCGAGCCCGCGCGGATCGCCTGGTGGCACCGGAAGGTGACGACGACCGGCGAGGCCCGGGAAGGGGTCGCGGCGGTGACCGAGCGGCGTACGCCCCGCTTCGCCTGGCAGCCCCCGACCGACGCCTGAGTCGGCAGGGTTTCGGCCGCCGTCGTCGATGGGTAGATCCCCTCCACGCGGTGATCGGGGGACCACTATGGACGAGACGGCGACGAATCCGGACCGGAGCGGCCGGCGACTTCGTCTGATTCTTGGGTTCGTGCTGCTGCCCGCAGTGGTCGGCGCGCTCGCGGTCGGTGTCGCGATGGGTGGCCAGAACACCGGCATCTTCGACGGTGACCCGCCGGGGTGGGCCAGCAACCTGGGGCTCGTCCTGGTGATCCTCGGAGTCATCGTCGAGATAGCCGCGATCGTCTGGGCCGTACGGACCGGCCGCTACCGGGCTACCCGGCGGTCGCCACTGTTGGCGCTGAGTTGGTCGCACCGCCGACGGCTGGCGCGCCAGGTTCGACGCGGCACACCCGAGGCGGACGAAGACCCGGCCCTTCTCGTGGAGACGGCCCGAGAGTTCGCCGGCCAGCGCTGGTTCGTGCTGCTGGTCGCCGGGTTGGCGATGACGAGCGTCGGTCAGGCATTCCTGGCGTTCGCACCATTCTTCGCGGTTCTCGGTGGGTTGCTGCTGGTGCTCTGGGTGGTGCTGATCGTGTCGGTCGTCCGCAACGCCCGTCGGGGCGAGGCGTTCCTGCGCGCCCACCCGGATCTGCGCGGACGGTAGCCGTAACCCACTCCCACCCATCGCAACATCTCGATCCCGGGTATCCGGGACTCAGGCCGGTACGGCAGGCTGTCCGTCGTGCAGCGTGATCAGTTGCTTGCGGGCCGCTACCGGCTCCTCGAGCGCCTCGGCAGTGGCGGCATGTCGGCGGTGCATCGGGCGTACGACGAGGTGCTCGAGCGCGACGTGGCGGTGAAGGTGCTGGTCGCCTCGGACACCGACGCCCGGCAGCGGATCCGGGGCGAGGCCAAGGCCGCGGCTCGGCTGTCGCATCCGCACGTCACCAGCGTCTACGACTACGGCGAGTCGGTGGTGGACGGTGCCGAGGTCCCGTTCGTGGTGATGGAGTTGCTCGGCGGTCACACAGTGGAGCGCCGGTTGGTGGTCGGGCCGTTGCCCCCGCGCGCCGGTCTGCGGGTGTGTGCCGAGGTGGCTTCGGCGCTCGCCGCAGCGCACGACCAGGGGTTGGTGCACCGCGACATCAAGCCGGCCAACGTGATGCTCACGCCGACCGGTGCGAAGGTGCTCGACTTCGGGATCGCGGCAGCCGTCGGCGCGCCGGAGATCGACTTCGAGGGGCGGCTGATGGGCACACCGGCGTACCTGGCGCCGGAGCGGTTGCAGGCTGGCGAGGTGCGGCCGGCCAGCGACGTGTACGCCCTCGGCCTGCTGCTGTACCGGGTGCTCACCGGCCGGTTGCCGTGGCCGGCCGAGGCGCAGACCCGGATGCTCCGCGCGCACACGCCCGTCGAACCGGACCCACTGCCCGCGATCGACGGCGTGCCGCCCGAGGTGCACCGGCTCTACCGCTGGTGCCTGGCCGCCGACCCCGCCGATCGGCCACCGGCCACCGACGCGGCCCGCATACTGCTCGCCGCCGCCAGCGGGGCCGCCCCCGAGGCGGCTGCCGCCGCCCAACCAGCGGCCGACGTAACCAAGCAGACCGGCCCTACCAGCACCGAGCAGACGAGCCCCGAGCAGACGAGCCCCGAGCAGACCAGCCCCGAGCAGACCAGCCCCGAGCAGACCAGCCCCGAGCAGACCGCCACCGGGCCGACCAGAGCCAGGCCGGAGGGTGCCCGCACGACGGGTGATTCGGCGGTGCGGATGAGGCGCGGGCCGTGGCGTCGGGGGCGAGCCATTCTGACGGTCGCCGGGGCCGTGATCGCCGCCGTGGCGCTCGCCGGGCCGCTCGGTGACTTCAGCAATCGACAGGGACAGAGCGCCGCGCCGACCAGCAGCGGCCCCGGCACCACCACGGTGGGGATGCCCCGCACCGAGGACCCGACCGACGCGGCCGATGCCGGACCGGCCGTCGTGCCGACGACCAGGAGAAGCTCGCCCGCCACCCGGACCAGCTCTCCGGCCGGTCAGGGCGTGACAGCGGTCCCGGGCCCGACGACCACCACCGCCGGACCGCCCCCGACCCCGGCCGCGCCGACCCCGACACCTGGCGTCGGCGTACCGGTCGACGCGCTGGGCGGGACGGTCACCGCCCGCTGCGTGGGGAAGTCGGTCGAGGTGCTCACCGTGGTGCTCGCACCCGGTTTCCGGGCCGAGGGGTACGACCCGGGGCCGGCACAGCAGATCGTGGTCGAGCTGACCTCCCCGGAACACCGCAGCGAGATCAGGGTTCATTGCCCCAACGGCCAGTTGAGGTCGAAGGTCAAGGAACGCGCCGCCTGATCGGGGGCCGGCGGGTGCCGCGCCCGGGTCGTACCCGGGACGCGGCCCCCCGTTCCCGCCGGCCGGTCCGTCACCGCCCGGTCAGCGCCGCCCAGCCCGGGTTCACCGGTTCCCGGCGCAGCGGCATGCCCGCCTCCGCCGGCGTCCGGTCCCCCTTGCGCTGGTTGCAGGCGTAGCAGGCGGCGGTGGTGTTCCGCCAGGTGTTCCGGCCGCCGCGCGAGCGGGGCAGGATGTGGTCGATGGTGGAGGCCGGGCCGCCGCAGTAGGCGCAGCACCTGTCGTCGCGGCGCAGCACACCGGCCCGCGACCAGGCCGGCCCGGAGTTGAACCTCCACCGGGTGACGACGAAGCGGACCAGCCGCACCACCCGGGGCAGCGGGAAGACCCCGATCACCCGGTCGGGCTCGGCCTCGTGGATCTCGGCCACCCGACGGCAGAGCATGCGGACTGCGTGTTGGACGGTGACCCGGTGCAGCGGGCCGAGGTCGGCGTTGATGACGAGGACGGCATCCACCGGGACTCCTTTCCAGATGGTGACGGACAGCAAGAAGCCGCCCGGTCCGGCTGTCGGACGGGGCGGCTCAGCGCGTACGGACACGCGTCAGTCGGGCCGGCCCGCCCGGGGACCTTCCGCTCGGTAACCGGCACCGGGCAGCGTCGACACCACGATGCTGATGTGCCACATCGTCATGAGCTGCTCCCGCGGTGGTGGTTGACCTTGCGCGCTCACGGTAGGTCGACCCGGGAGACACGGGCAACGTATTTCGATCGGCCGGCCCCGTCGGGACGCCGCTGGCGGCGGGTGCGGGGAACTGCTTTGGCCGAGACCTGGGCGGTGGTCAGCGGTCGGTTCAGCCGCAGTGCCATCCGTGCGGTGAGTTCGCTGTCCAGCAGCGGCCGGTTGACCTCACCGGCGACGGACAGCGCGGGCCCGGAGACCGACCGCCAGATCGCGGCCAGCCCGGCGCCGAGGCCCACCAGGGCCACTGTGGCCCGGGTGGTCGGTGAGCCGGCGGCCGCGGCGGCACTCACCCCGACGACCGCGAAGAGCACGAGCAGCAGGGGTACGAGCACCGGCCAGAAGATGCCTCGGGCCGCCTGCGCCACCAGTCGCCGGTCTCGGATGATCAGGTTGCGGGCGATCACCGCGTAGTCCTCCTCGTCGAGCAGGTCGCGCGGGTGCAGGCCGCCGGTGAGCACGTCGCGCCAGAGGTCGCCCTGGCCGCGCAGCGCCCGGCTGAGGGTGGCGGGCGTCGGCTCGGTCGGGTCCCCGTGGCCGGCGCGGTCGACGGCGCTCGCCCAGGCGGCCAGCGAGCGGCGCACCACAGCGGCCGAGTACGGCGGCAGCACGCTGGCCAACTCGTCCAGCCACCGGCTGATCTGGACCTGCCGGCCGCCGAACTGCCGCAGCAACTGCGTGACGTCGCCGGCTCGGACGGTGTCGGCCACTGACCGGCCCAGTCGGTAGGCCAGCCCGACCCGGTGGTTGGCGGCCATCGCCCAGCGCAGCACCTCCACGTTGAGGTCGTCGAGGGCGAGCAGCAGCGGCACCGGGTCGGCGGGGTCCGGCTGGCCCAGGTCGGGGAGCAGGGCTCGGGCGGCCGACGTGTCGGGTGCCGGCCCGGTGTGCCGGGTGAGGTCGGCGATCTGGGCCAGGGCGACGTCCACCCCGTCGAGGTACATCCGCATCCGACGGTGGGCGGACATCTCGGTGAGGTTGGAGAGTTTGGCCGGCGGTACGGCCGGGCGGGCCTCGACGAAGGCGCTGGGCTCCGCGTGCTGCCCGTGGTGGTAGGCGTCCGCCATCCACCAGCCCAGCCGGAGCGCGGTGACGATGCAGGCGCGCTCGTCGCGGATCAGCGGGTACGCGTCGTCGCGGCCGATCTCGTCGGTCGACGAGTCGTTCTCCGCGCCGGCGCGGTGCAGTGGTGACATCTCCCGCTGCCCTCCCGCCCGGCCGATCGACGGTTGATCATTCGAGCGTACGACAATAGATAGTCGCATATGACGGCTTTGGCGGGTTTGGCGACCGTAGAGGGCGAAGGGCCACGCCGGGCGTGCCGGCGCGGCCCCTCGTGCGGGATGCCCAGGTCAGGAGGGATCTGGCAGGACGATCGTGATCTTCTTGTTGGCGCCGTCACGAAGAGCGACTCCACGCGCGGAGGCGAGGTCGGAACCCCCGTACCAGCCGCCGACCCATGGCGGATTCGGCACGTACCGGACCTTGACCGACTGGTCGGTCAAGCCCTCGATGACCCGCTGGCCGTTGAACGAGTACTCCTTGACCAGATCCCCGGTCCGGGCGTTGTAGACCTCACCCGCGAACCAGCCGTTGTACGGCTGGCCGTCCGCCGATGTCACGGCGAAGCTCAACCGGGGGCCGGTCTTGCCGAGCGAGATGTCGGCGACGCCCGGCAGGTCGGTTCCGGCCCTGGTCGTCGCGGCGGTCTTACGGTCCGAAGCGTTGCCCGTCCACACCGCCGCATACGATTCGATGTAGTCGTAGTAGTGCGAGAACTCCAGCGGCCAGTCGTACGGGCCGAGGTTCGGCACCGTGTAGGTGCCGTCGGAATCGGCGCAGAACGGGCCAACCCCGGGCGCGCCGGACCCCTGACGTGTCGGCAGGACCGCCGCGCATCCGTTGGTGAGGGGCTGGCCGGTTTCGGTGTCCCGAATCGTGCCGGTGATTCGGGCCGCCGGGTCCAGCTTGACGGTTGGCACGGTGCTGAGCAGACCGGCCTGGCCGTCGACCCGCAGCGCGTCGTACTGCCGGCCGACGCCCCCACGGCGTCCCACCCACTGCATGCCGTGCACCTCGTCGGCGGGTAGCGCCAGCAGGGTGTACTCACCCGGCTTCAACTCCCCGATGCTGACCCGGCCCTGCTCGTCGGTGTAGTTGAGGCCCCATTCGCACGTGTCGCTGTCCACCGAGCCGAAGGTGAGCGACAGTGCCGCGACACAGACGTTCGGGACCGGAGCTCCACTGGCCCGGTCGACGACGGTGGTGGTGATCGCGGTGGTCGGACGGAGGGCGACCTCGACCGTGGTGATCTGACCGAGGGTCACCTTGACGTTCTTGACCTCCTGCGCGGCATGGAGGCCGTCCGAGGACCGCAGTTCCAGGGTAAACGTCCCCGACTCCAGGTTTGCCAGGCGGATCCGGCCGTCGGTGGCGCCGCACTGCTGGTCGTACGGGCGGACCCCCGCGCAGTAGGCGTTGACCGGCCCGCCGCTGACCGCGTCGGTCGCGAGCACCTCGACGACGCCGGGCAGGAGCATCTGCTCCTCCGGCGTCGTCGTGGTGACACCGGAGGCAACGGTGACCACGTCGGCCGTGGAGTAGCCGAGCTTCTGGTGCGACCACTGGAACCGGCCGAGAAAGCCATACTGGATCTTGTAGGTGCCGACCGGGACGGAGGCGAACCGGAAGTTGCCGTCCGCGTCAGACACGACCTGTCCGCCGCTGGCACCTTCGGTGGTGAAGAGGTTGACCGTGACGTTGCCGGGCTTCTCGGTCACCACGTGGCCGGTGATGGCGCCAGTGCCGGGCTCCACGGCCTGCGCCGGAGTCGCGGCCAGAGTGGCGACGAGAGTGAGCGTGGTCGCCGAGGCGAGCATGAAGACTCTGCGGGCGGGTGTGATCATCGTTCCCCGTTCAGGCGGAGGGTGTGGCGCAGCCGTCGGATTCTGGCCGATGCTGCGCTTCGCTCGAAACGGGGCCGCCGCCGTCAGTGCAAGTCACTACGATCCGAGCGGTCGCCGCCGTTCTGCTGGCGACCGTACAGGAGGAACTCCACTTGAGATCTGTAAGCCGCGGCCTCCGGCTGGGCGGGCGTATGCCGGTGTTGGCTGCTGTCGCCACACTGGCGCTGGGAGCCGTCGTCCTCTCGGCCGGTCCGGCTAACGCCGCCGAGCCCCATCACGTGTTCACACCCTCGTTCCTCGCCTACACCGACTCCACCACCCCGGACAGCGCGGTCTTCTACCCCAGCGGGGGCGACATCCCGGTCGGGTCGTGGCGGGACGACGCCGGCACCACGCACTCCTCCCGCATCTATGTCACGTTCGACATCGGCGGGATCTACGTTGGTCGGCTGAGCCAGGCGACCCTCGTCGGGCGGGAGAGCCGCGCCAACGACTGTGCGCGCCCACGCGCCACCGTCGCCCAGGCAACCGCCGCCTTCACCGGTGAGAACAGTTGGTCGCATCCGCCGGCCACGGTCGGCAAGGCGGTCGCCGCTACCGCCGAGGGCGGTGAGTGTGCCTCCTGGCGGACCACGTGGGACTTGACCGCCGCGTTGACCAAGGCTCTGAGCCGGGGTGAGCGCCAACTCACCACCGAGCTGCGGATCCCCAAGCGGAACGAGGGGGATGTCTCCTACGGCCGCTGGCTGGAGAGCAACGAGTTCCGGTTCGAGGTTGAGCTGACCAACACCGCTCCGCTCAAGCCGACCAGGCTCTTCAACGCCAACACCGACACCCCCTGCGGTCCGGAGTACTTCGCCGGATCGGAATTCAGCGCGTACGCCAACATGACGGACCGGGACCGGGACCCGTACGACGAGCTGACCGCCGAGATCGAGTTTTGGCCGCTCGCCGACCCGTCTGCGGTCACGCCTGTCAGCCCCGGCGTTTCCAGCGGCCCCGACGGTCTCGACGCTGTTGCTCAGATGCCGGTGGCCTCGCTCGCCGACGGGGAGTATGCCTGGCACGCCCGGACCTATGACCAGCGCGCCTGGTCACCCTGGAGCGATCCGTGCCGCTTCACAGTGGATCGCACCAAGCCCGCTGTTCCGCCGACAGTCGCCTCCCCGGAGTATCCGGAGAATCCGGCGAACCCGACCGGCAGCCGTGGAACCGAGGGCACCTTCCTGTTCACGTCGCACGGCGTCCCGGACGTGGTGAGCTTCCGGTACGGCGACAGCCAGTGGGGTCTCTACAACCAGGTGCCAGCCGACCAGCTCGGCGGCGCGGCCACCATCCGGTGGCGGCCTCGCGACGCGGGCGAACAGACGCTGTACGTGGCAAGCGTGGATCGCGCCGGCAACAGCTCTCCGGTGCGGGCCTACACGTTCAACGTGCGCGACCTCAACGTCAACGCGTGGTCGACAGTCCAGCATCCCGACCCTTCCGGCGACGGAATGGCGGTCACGATGCGCTTCAGCACCCAGCCCGGCAACGGCATCACCACCATCGCCTACCGGGTCGACGGCGGGTCGGAGCAGTTGGCGACAGTGGGAGCCGACGGGGTCGCCGAGCCGGTCCTGGCACCCCTCAAGGGCGGTGAGCACCAGCTCAGCTACGTCGGCCGGAGCGCATCCGGCGAGCCGGGGTACCAGCAGGAGACGACCTTCTTCGTCGACGATGGGCCCACCATCACCTCGGACGGCGTCTATCCGATCGAAGGCTCCGGCGGTGGCGTCGGTGCCCCCGGCGTCTTTACGGTCTCTCCGGCGGTGACCAAGGGCGCCACCTCGGTGCGGTGGTTCGACAGTGTCGACAACAACCCCAGAGTGGTTCCGCTGGCCGCCGACGGCAAGGCCAGGATCACCTGGACGCCCACCACGGCCGGCTGGACGTATTTCTGGTTCACCGTCGAGTACGCCGACGGCAGCGTGTCCAGTTACCGGTCGTTCTCGGTCACTGTCAACTGATCCGACGCGGGGGTGCGGGAACGCACCCGCACCCCCGGGTGAGGTTCTCCACCAGGGTCAGGGCTTCCGGGCCAGCAGGCCACGCGGTCGGATCGAGAGCACCGGCTCGGCCGCACCACCCTCGGCGCGCAGGATGTGGTTCGCGGCGATGATCCCGGTCGCGGCCGAGCGTTCCATCAACGCGCTCGGGAAGTCCGTGGCGATGCCGTCGCCGGCCAGGTAGAGGCCGGTCGCGTCGGTGCGTACCCCCGGTCGCCAGGCGTGGCTGCCCGGCGTGAAAGCCGGCGCCTGCGCCTCCACCCGGGCCCGCAGCTCGCGGACCCGCAGCTCGCCGGCCTCCGGCCAGAGCGCGACCAGCTCGCGGCGCATCCGCTCGGCCAGTTCCTCGGCCGGCACGCCGGGCTCGCAGGCGTACGCGTGCAGCTCGACGACGGAGCCGCCGGTCTGCTGCGCCCAGCGCCGCGACTCGTTCTCCAGCCGGTGGTAGAGCGTCACCGAGTCCAGAGTGGGCTGACGGGACACGCCGCTGAACACCGCCCGCTCGGCGGCCACGTCCCCGTCACACCAGTACCGCGCCACCGCGTACGGCGGGCCGGGGGTGCCGAAGGCCGGCATCCGTGCCGCCAGCTCGGGGGCCTGCTCGGCCAGGTCCGGGGAGGCCGCCACCAGCGCGGCGAGCGCCGGCGGGTCGACGGCGAGCACGACGTGACCCGCCGGATGGCTGCCGCCGTCGGTGGTCGTCACCCGCCACCCCTCGGCGTCGCGGTGCACCCCGGTCGCGGCGCAGCCGGTCAGGACCCGGCCACCGCGCTTCTCCACGTGCCGGGTCAGCGGCTCCCAGATCGCCGTGGCGTAGTCCTCGTCGGGGCAGTCGAAGGCCAGCCCCTCCGGGTTCCCGAGCAGATAGAAGTGGAACTGGGCGACCATCTCGGCGGCCGACATCTCCGCCTCATGGTTGAAGAACGAGTGCGAGAAGACCTCGAACAGCATCGCCCGAGCCCGGTCCGGTAGTCGCAGCGACGCCAGCAACTCGTCGGCTGTGGTGTCGTCCAGGTCCGCGTAGGTGCGCACCGGGTCGTAGGTGAGCAGCGGCAGCGCCGCGTCCCGGTCCATCAGTCGCAGGTCGGCCAGGCGCAGGCTGGGGCTGCGCAGCAGCAGCGCCAGCAGGTTCGCCGGTGGCGCGGGCGGCAACCTGCCGAACTCCTCGGTCGGCCACTGCTCGCTGAGAATCGGGTAGCCCGGAATCGGCTTGAGGAAACCCAGGTCACTGTCGATCCGGCGGAGGATGGACCGCCAGTTGTAGTACTGCCGGAAGAACGCGTGGAAGCCGTGCTCGTTCTGCTGACTGCCGTCGGCGAGCGCCTCCGGCCAGGCGCCCAGCCGACCACCGAGGGTGGGTGCCGCCTCCATCACCGTGACCGCCACACCCCGCTCGGCCAGCACCACCGCCGCCGACATCCCGGCGATGCCGCCACCCACCACCAGCGCCGTGGTCGGTCGCGGCACCCGGTTGGCGCCACCGCCGCCCGGGTCCACCTGGTGCTGCCGTACGCCGATCAGCCGACCTACCACTTGCGACAGCGCCATGGGCCCAGTCTGCCCCACCTCGGCTCAGTCGGCTGGCAAGCAACGGCGGGGACGGTCGGAGGCCGGCCAGACGTACTCCAGGTCCTCCGGCACGTCGTCGCCGAACAGCGGGCGGTAGTGCGCCGGGTCCTTGCGCAGCAGCGACGAGCGGTGACTCAGGTGCAGGTCGTCGCGGCCCAGCCACGGTGGCAGCTCACCCGCTCGGGCCAGCTCGTCCTGGGTGCGTACGACGCCGGCCCCGCAGGCGTCGGCGAGGTCGACGGTCATCGTGGTGGCGCAGGTGTCGGCCCGCCCCGGTTCGGTCCAGACCGCGCACATGTCGAGGCCGTAGCGGACGAGCGCCTCCTCATACCCGGCCCACATCTTCACGGCCGGGTGGTTGCGCCAGCCGTACCCGGGTCGGGTGAGCCCGCGCAGCACCTGGATGGCCTCCACCCGCTGCTTGCCGAGCCGCTTCTGGTCCAGCGTGCGGGCGCTGGCCAGGAAGCCCGGGTACGGGAGGAACGTCTGCATGCCGCTGCTCTACCCGTCGCCGGGGCGGACATACCTGGCCCCGGGATGATCCGGACGGGGTCGCCCAGGGTGGCCGTGCTGATTACGATCCGGGCATGGCGGAGCCGTGGCGGGACCGGGCGCGACGGGCGGTCGAGTGGAACTGGCGACTGAGGTCCGTCGGTGATCCGCGCCCGCACTACGTGATCTGTGGCAAGGACGCGCTCGCCTACTACGTGGCCCGGGCGATGCTCGAATCCGAGCTGCCGGTCGGTGGGGCCCGGGTGACAGTCGTGGTGCCGGAGCGTTACCGCAGCAACGGGCCGGACGTGGCCGGGCTGCGCGGGGTCCGGGTGGTCCGCTCGGACCGGCTTGACGTGGCCACCTTCGAGGCCGCCGGCCTGGCCGGCGCGACCGGGCTGGCCCTGTTGCACCAGGACGACGTGGGCAACCTGCACGCCGCGCTCTGCGCGCAGGCCGTCGACCAGCGGGTCCGCCAGGTGCTGCGGATGTTCAACGGCACCCTCGCCGACGGCGTGCGCAAGCTGCTCAAGGCGCCGGTCGAGGTGCTCTCCGACGCCGAGATGGCCGCGCCGGCCTTCGTGGCCGCCGCGCTCAACGAGGTCGACCCGAGTTCCTTCCAACACCGGGACAAGACGCTGCGGGTGGCGCGTCGGGCCGACGTCCGACCGCAGGACGTGGTCTGCGCGTTGGCGCACCTGAGCGAGGCGCGGGGGGTGGAGCTGCTGCCGGCCCAGCAGGCTGGCGCCGACCTGGTGCTGGCCGAGGCGACCGGTCAGCCGCCGGGCACCGAGGTCGCCGCCCGCCGGTTGGTCCGGGCGCGTCGGCGGCGTCGTCCGATCTCGGTGGTGGTGGGGGCGGTACGCGGCTTCGCCACCCGCAAGATCGGCATTGCGGTGATGGTGGTGCTCGCGCTGATCGCGGTGCTGGGAGCACTGATCTCCCGGGCCGAGGACGTCTCTCCGCTGGAGGCGCTGTACCTGACGCTGGTCACCACGCTCAGCGGCGCCGACCCGGACACCACCAAGGCGGCGGATGCCCAGATCATGCAGGTGGTGCTCAACCTGGCCGGGTTGGCGCTGATCCCACTGATCACCGCCGTCGTGGTGGACGGCATCGTCAACGCCCGACTGGCCCTGCACACCGGCCGCCTGCAACCCGCGCGGGTCGGGCACGTGGTGGTGATCGGTCTGGGCAACGTCGGCACCCGGGTGATGGCGCAGCTACGCGAGTACGACGTCGAGGTGGTGGCGATCGACAAGGATCCGGAGCCGCGTGGCGCCGCCCTGGCGCGCCAACTGGAGGTGCCGCTGATCGTCGGCGACGCCGCGTTGCCGGAGACACTCGCCTCCGCCTCGGTGGCCGACTGCCAGGCGCTGGTGGTGGCGTCCACCGACGACGTGGCCAACCTGGAGGCGGCCCTCGCCGCCCGCGACCTCCGCGCCGACCTGCGCGTGGTGCTGCGGCTCTTCGACGGTGACTTCGCCGAACGGGTGGAGGAGACCTTCGCGCTCGGGGTGTCCCGCTCGGTCTCCTACCTGGCCGCCCCGGCCTTCATCGGGGCGCTCACCGAACGCGCCGTGATCAGCACCATCCCGGTCGACCGGCACGCGCTCCCGGTCGCCGAGGTGCCGGTCGCCGCCGGCTCCGAGCTGGACGGTCGACCGCTGGACGCGGTCAACCGGGACGGGCAGGTCCGGTTGATCGCCCGCACCCCGGCCGGCGGCGCCAGGACGATCTGGTGGAAGGACCTCGACCCCCGCCAGGTGATTTTCGCCGGCGACCGGCTGACCGTCGTCGCCCGGCGGCGCGGGCTGGACTGGCTGACGCGCCAGTGCGCCCCTCCGGCCCACCCGGAGCCGGTCACCCGACCGGCCGGGTCGGTCCACGGCGGAGCGCACACCCCGGCGGTGGCGTCTCCCTCCGTGCCGGGGCAGACGGGCCCGGGGGCCGGCGCGGCACATCCCGTCCCTCCGGGTGGAGACACGCCCTCGACGACCAACGGTGTTCAACCTGACGAACGTGAGCTGACCCGCCGGCATGACGGGCCCGGCGAGGTGAGCTGACAGCACCCGACGCAGCAGGAACCGGCCGGCACTGAGCGACAATCCATGGCATGCGTTTCCGCATCCTGGGTCCGACCCAGGTCGTGCTGGCCGACGGGCGAGAGGTCCCCGTGGGCGGGCCTCGGCTGCGTGCCCTGCTGGCGCTGCTTTTGCTCGACGCGGGTCGGGTCGTCTCCGCCGACCGACTGATCGACGGCCTGTACGGCGAGCACCCGCCCCGAGGTGCGGCCAACGCGCTCCAGTCCCAGGTGTCGCGACTGCGCCAGGCCCTGCCCGCCGGGCACGACCCGGTCGAGTTCCACCCGGCCGGTTACCGCCTGGCGGTGGATCCCGACGACGTCGACGCGTACCGCTTTGAACGGCTCGCCGAGGCGGGACGCCGCGCGCTCGTCGACGGCGACTGGCCCCGCGCGGCGGCGGCGTTGCGCGAGGCGCTGGAGCTGTGGCGTGGTCCCGCCCTGGCCGATGCCATCGGCGCAGCCGGCGTGCCCGCCCAGGCGGCCCGGCTGGACGAGCTGCGGTTGGCCGCCATCGAGGATCGGGTCGAGGCGGACCTGGCGCTGGGCGCACAGAGCGCCCTGATCGCGGAGTTGCGGGAGGTGGTCGTCGCGCATCCCCTGCGGGAGCGCTCGCGGGGCCAGCTCATGCGTGCCCTGGCGGCACTGGGTCGGCCGGCGGAGGCGCTGGCCGAGTTCGAGGACGCCCGGCACACGCTGGCCGAGCAGCTCGGCGTCGACCCGTCGGCGGAGCTGGCCGCCGTCCATCTGGCGGTGCTGCGTGGGGCGGAACGCGGGTCGGCCGAACCGGTGCTGCCGAGTCAACTCACCACCTTCGTCGGGCGCGAGGAGGAGCTCAAGCGCGTCGGCGACCTGCTCGGAGAGCGGCGGCTGGTCACCGTCACCGGTCCCGGGGGCGCGGGCAAGACGCGCCTGGCGATCGAGGCCGCTGGCCGGGTCGACGGGGAGGTCCGTTTCGTCGAGTTGGCCGGGCTGGCCGACGGTTCGGACGTTCCGCAGGCGGTGCTGAGCGCGCTCGGCCTGCGCGACGCGGGCCTGCGCGCCCCGGCCGAGCTGGGCTGGCAGACCACAGACCGGTTGGTCGAGGCGCTGGCCGAGCGGCGACTGCTGCTGGTGCTCGACAACTGCGAGCACGTCCTCGTCGACGCGGCCCGGCTGGCGGCCCGGTTGCTGAGCGCGTGCCCGGCGTTGCGCGTCCTGGCCACCAGTCGGGAGCCGCTGGGGTTGGCCGGTGAGGCGCTGTGCCCGCTGTCCGGGCTCAGCCTGCCACCGCTCGGCGCGTCCGCGCCGGACGCCGACGACTACGCGGCGGTTGGCCTCTTCGCCCAACGGGCCGCCGACGTCGCGCCCGACTTCACCGTCACGCCGACCAACGTAGAGGTGGTGCTGCGGATCTGCCGCAGCCTGGACGGCCTGCCGCTGGCGATCGAGTTGGCCGCCGCGCGGCTGCGGGCGTTGCCCGTCGCCGAGGTGGCCGCCCGTCTCGACGACCGGTTCCGGCTGTTGTCGACGGGCAACCGGGCCGCGTCGCCGCGACACCGCACCCTGCGGGCCGTGGTCGAGTGGAGTTGGGATCTGCTCGACGACGCCGAACGGCAGGTGGCCCGACGGCTGACAGTCTTCGCCGGTGGGGCCACGCTGGAGGCGGCCGAGCGGGTCTGTGGCCTGCCCACCGCCGAGTTCGTCGACGCGCTCACCGGTCTGGTCGACAAGTCCTTCGTGGAGATGTCGGGCGGCCGGTACCGGATGCTCGAAACGGTGCGGGCCTTCTGCGCCGAGCGTCTCGCCGAGGCCGGCGAGGCCGACGAACTGCGTCGCGCGCACACCGCGTACTTCCTGGAGTTCGCCTGGACCGCCAGCGACCACCTCCGGTGCGCGGAGCAACTGCACTGGCTGCGACTGCTGGACGCCGAGCGGGACAACCTGCACGCGGCGTTGCGTCGGGCCACAGCGGCCGGCGACGCGTCCGGCGCGGCCGGGATGGTCGCGGCCCTGTCGTTCTACTGGTGGCTGCGCGGCATGCGCGGGGAAGGGGCGCGGCTCGCCGCGGACGTCCTCGAACTGCTCGGCACCGAGGCGCCGCCGGGGCTGGGCGAGGAGTTCGCCCTCTGCGTCTACAACGCCTCGCTCGCTGGCTCCGGCTCTCTGCCGTCGCTCGGGACGCAGCGGTCCGTGATCCGCAGCCTCGACCGGCCGCCGCGACAGCCCTTCCTGCTGTACCTGTCGGGGATCTCGACGGGACCGCCCTCCGGCGGTGCCGAGGATGTCGACGAGCTGATGGGGGAGCTGCGACGGCTGGTCGGCCCGGACCCGTGGATCAACGCGCTCGGCGCGATGGGCAGCGGCTCGGCGCTGATGTGGAGCGATCAACGTGACCGCGCCCGGGCCGCGCTGGCCACAGCGCTCGACGGCTTCCGCGGCACCGGGGACCGGTGGGGCACCATGATCACGCTCGGTGCGCTCGGCGAACTGGCCGCCTTGCAGGGCGATCCGGAGACCGCTGGCGCCCACATGGATGAGGCCATGGGACTGGTCGAGGCGCTCGGGTCGGCCGTCGACCAGGCCGACATGCTGCGTACCCGGGGCGAGATCAGGCTGCGCGCCGGTGACCTCGCGGCGGCGCAGGACGACTTCGCCGGTTCGCTGCTTCTCGCGCAGGGCAGCGGCGCGCCCGAGTTCGTGGCCAGCGCACGGCTCGGCCTCGCCCAGGTGGCCCGGGTACGAGGGGACCTGGCCGCCGCGAGGCGGTTCTGCGAGGAGGCGTTGGCCGGTGGGCTCACCGGCTGGTACGTCGGCGAGGCCGCCCGCGCGGAGATCGTTCTCGTCCTGAAGGAGATCACCGAGGCGGAGAAGACCGGTGCGCCGCCGTCAGCGGGCGGTGCGTGACCGGTCAGCGTCGGGCCGCACCGTGGGGGCATGACGACATTCGAGGTGGTCGCCGAGGGTCTGGGCAAGCGGTACGGCCCGACCAGGGCGCTCGACACGTTCGACCTGACCGTGCCGCCCGGCACGGTCCACGGACTGCTGGGACCGAACGGCGCGGGCAAGACGACTGCCGTACGGATCCTCACCACCCTGCTGCGCTTCGACACGGGAAGGGCCACGGTGGCCGGGTACGACGTGCTGCGCCAGCCGGACGAGGTGCGCGCCCGGATCGGGCTGACCGGGCAGTACGCCGCGGTCGACGAGATCCTCAGCGGCCGGCAGAACCTGGAGCTGTTCGGCCGGCTGTTCCGGCTCGGCCGACGGGAGGCCCGCCGACGCGCCGATGAGCTGCTGGAACGGTTCGGGCTGGACGAGGCGGCGAGCCGGTCCGCCGGTGAGTACTCGGGTGGGATGCGTCGCCGGTTGGACCTCGCCGCCAGTCTGATCCGTACGCCGCGGGTGTTGTTCCTGGACGAGCCGACGACCGGCCTGGACCCGCGCAGCCGCAACCAGGTGTGGGACCTGGTCCGAGGTCTCGTGGCGGACGGGACCACGCTCCTGCTCACCACGCAGTACCTGGAGGAGGCCGATCAGCTCGCCGACCGGATCTCGGTGATCGACGCCGGCCGGGTGGTGGCCGAGGGATCACCGGACCAACTGAAGGCGATGACCGGCGGCGACCGGATCGAGGTGGTGGTCCGCGACGCGGCCGAGCTGAGCCAGGCGGCCCGCCTCGTCGCGCGGATCTGCGGCGCGGAGCCCGAACTCGACCCGGAGGTTCGACGGCTCAGCGTGCCGGTGGTCGATCGCGTCGCCGGCCTGGTCGACGTGGTTCGCGCGCTGGACGACGCCGGGATCGCTGTCGAGGACATCGGCCTGCGGCGCGCGACGTTGGACGAGGCATTCCTGCACCTGACCGGGCACCGGCCGGATGAGGCCCGCGAGCCGGTCGGGGCCGGACGAACTGTGGAGATGGCATGACCACGGCGATCGTCGACGGTTGGACGATGACCAGGCGGAACATGACCCACGTGGTTCGCGCGCCGGAGGAGCTGATCCTCTACTTCTCGCTGCCGATCATGTTCGTGCTGGTCTTCGGGTACGTGTTCGGCAGCGGCATGCAGGTGCCGGGTGGCGGCGACTACCGCGAGTTCCTGCTGCCCGGGGTCTTCGTGATGACGATGCTCTACGGGTTGGGGGCCACAGCGACCGGCGTGGCGCTGGACCTCAGCCGGGGTGTGGTCGACCGGTTCCGGTCGATGCCGATGGCACGGTCCGCCCTGATGACCGGTCGCAGCGCGGCCGACCTGCTGCGCGCCCTGCTGGAGATGTCCACCCTCCTGGTGTGTGGCCTGCTCGTCGGATGGCAGTGGCGCGAGGGTGTGGGCAGGGCGTTGCTCGCCGTCGGGCTCCTCCTGCTGCTGCGAGTCGCCATCACCTGGATGGGGATCTACCTGGCGCTTCTGGTCCGCAACCCGGACACCGTCGGCGTCATCGTTTTTCCGGCGGCGTTTCCGCTGACCGCGATCTCCAACGTCTTCGTGTCGCCCGAGCTGATGCCCCCGGTCATCGGGGCGATCTCGGAATGGAACCCGTTGTCGGCCACCGTCGCGGCGATCCGCGAACTGTTCGGCAACCCGGGCCTGGGTGGTGACTCCTGGCCGGCGGAGCACGCGATGCTGTTGGCGGTGCTGTGGCCGGTGCTGCTGATCGCGACGTTCGCCCCGCTGGCCGTGCGCCGCTACCAACGGTTGAGCCGCTGACTCCGACCGTCTCCCAGGGTCAGCGGCGGGCCCGCAGGGCGTGGAAGGCGGCACCGACGCCGAGCACACCGAAGCCGGCGATCACGCTGCTCAGCGGCAGGTTGACAGCGAGCAGCAGGCACCCGACCAGCCCGAGAACGGCGAGCACCCGGACCGGCAACCGCCGGTCCGGGTCCCGCCCCAGGGTGAGCGCAGACGCGTTGGTGATCGCGTAATAGACCAGCACCGTGCAGCTGGAGAAGCCGATCGCGTCGCGTACGTCACCGAGCAGCACCACCACTGTCACCACGGCGGCCACCGCCAGTTCGGCGCGGTGCGGCACCTGGTGCACCGGGTGCACCGCGGCCAGCGCACCGGGCAGATCACGGCGGCGGGCCATGGCGAGGGTGGTCCGACCGACCCCGGCGACCAGGGACAGCAGCACCCCGACGACCGCGATGGTGGCCCCGGCGCGGACCAGCCACGCCAGGCCGGGCAGCCCGGCGGCGGTCACCACGTCGACCAGGGGCGCGGCGGATCCGGCCAGCCGGTCGGCGCCGAGCACGCCGAGGGTGACCGCCGCCAGCACCAGGTAGATCACGAGCACCACCCCGAGCGCCAGCGGCACCGCGCGCGGAATGGTCCGCTGCGGGTCGCGGACCTCCTCGCCCAGCGTGGCGATCCGGGCGTACCCGGCGAAGGCGAAGAACAGCAACCCGGCGGCGGTGAGCACGCCCCGCGCCGAGCCGCCGGGCTCGCCGAGCCGGCCCAGATGCACCGGCCCACCGACCAGGCCGACGACGGTGACCACTGCCAGCACCGCCAGCACCAGCGCGACCAACGCCCTGGTCACGGTGGCGGTCTTGCCGATGCCGCGAAGGTTCACAGCGGTCACCGCGAGCACCGCGCCGACGGCTACTGGCCGGGCCTGGCCCGGCCAGAGGTACGCCCCGACGGTCAACGCCATCGCCGCGCAGCTCGCCGTCTTGCCGACCACGAAGCCCCAACCGGCCAGGAAACCGGCGAACGGCCCGAGGCGCTCCCGACCGTAGACGTAGGTGCCGCCGGACTCCGGGTACCGGGCCGCCAGCCGCGCCGAACTGGTCGCGTTGCAGAAGGCCACGAAGCCGGCCAGCGCCAGCGCGGGCAGCAGGCCGGCACCGCCGGCCGCCGCCACCGCCGGGCCGAAGACCACGAAGACGCCCGCGCCCAGCATCGAGCCCAACCCGATGACAACCGCATCGGGTACGCCCAGCCGCCGCGCCAGTTGATCCACGAATCAGAACCTAGGGGTACGAGGTGAACGGCCGGTCCCACGCACGTAACCGGCCGGGGAGCGGCAGATCGTCCCAGGGCACCCGGTGCAGCAGCCGGTCCAGGAGCAGGCCCAGCAGCAGCCCGGCGACCGAGTCGGTCAGCCAGTGCCAGCCGAGGTAGGTGGTGGTGGTGAGGACGACCAGCGGCGGTACGACGCGGATCACGGTGACGAGCCGGCTCGGGAGTTGCCGGCCGAAAGTGCGGGCCAGTGGGGCGAGCAGCAGCGCGATGACCCCGTACCAGACGATGGCGTTGGCGACGTGGCCCGACGGGTAGGACTGGGCGAACCGCACCGGCAGGTCGTCGTGGAACAGCGGCAGGGTCTGCTCGGGTGCCAGGAACGGCTCCTTGACGCTGGCGCTCGGTGCCGCCCGCGCGGTCCAGACCTTCAGCGGACCGATCGTGAAGGTGGTGATCACGAACCCGACCACCGGCAGCAGGATCGGCCGCACCGACCGCAGCCGGACGGCCAGCAGCACGCCCAGACCGACGCCGATCAGGGTCAGCGGGGTGCCCTGGCCGAGGAAGTTCAGCACCCGGGCGACCCAGTACGCGGCGGCCGGCCGGTGCCCGTCGGCCCAGTCGGCGACCGCCCGGTCCAATCCGAAGAGCTGGTCGGCGGCGAGCGCCACAGTCAACCCGACCAGACCGACCAGCAGGAGCGCGTCGAACCACCAGCCGGCCGGGCGAACGGGCCGTAGCCGCAGGTCACGTCGTACCGCTGTGGGTTTGAGCACGCGACCACGCTACCGGCCCGGCGCGAGGCCGGGGTGCGCGGCGCTGTGGGCCCAACCACGATCAGAGGCGGATGAGGGGGACGACCAGTCATGCTTGTGCCCGTGCGGATCACGTCTGCCCTCGTGGACCCGGCGCTGCTCGACCTGCCCTGGTCGACACCGCTGGAGGAGTGGCCTGCCCAGCACCTGGTGGCGCTGCCGCAGGGCATCTCCCGGCACATCGTCCGTTTCGTCCGGTTGGGCGACTACGTGTACGCGTTCAAGGAGACCCGCGAGCGGATCGCCGAGCGGGAGTACGACCTGCTCCGGGCCCTGGAGCGGATCGACTTCCCCTCCGTCGAGGCGGTCGCGGTCGTCGCCGACCGGCAGACCGAGGACGGGGAGCCGCTCGAATCGGTGCTGATCACCCGGCACCTGCAGTTCTCGCTGCCGTACCGGGCGCTCTTCTCGCACACCCTCCGCCCGGAGACGATGAGCCGACTGCTCGACGCGCTCGCCGCCCTGATCGTGCGGATGCACCTGACCGGCTTCTTCTGGGGCGACTGCTCGCTGTCGAACACGCTGTTCCGGCGGGACGCGGGGGCCTTCGCCGCCTACCTGGTGGACGCGGAGACAGGCGCCCTGCACAACTCGCTCTCCAACGGTCAGCGCGGTGAGGACCTGGAGATCGCCCGGGTGAACATCTTCGGTGAGGCGCTGGACCTGCAGGCCGCTGGCCTGCTGCACGAGTCCATCGACCCGGAGGTGGTGTGCGAGGAGGTCGTGCAGCGCTACGAGCGGCTCTGGCACGAGATCACCTATGAGCAGGCGATCGAGCGGGAGGCCCGGCGCGACATCGAGGGCCGGATCCGCCGCCTCAACGAGCTGGGCTTCGACGTCGCCGAGGTGGCCATGTCGACCATCGACGGTGGGCGTTTCCTGGTTCGGCCGAAGGTCGTCGATGCCGGCTACCACACCCGGCGGCTGCTTCGGCTGACCGGGCTGGACGCCGAGGAGAACCAGGCTCGCAAGCTGCTCAACGACCTGGACGCCTACCGTGCCGAGAGCGACCTGATCGACGAGCAGCAGGCGGCCCACCGCTGGCTCACCGAGGTCTTCGAGCCGGTGGTCCGGGCCGTTCCCGCGCACCTGCGTCGGAAGCTGGAGCCGCAGGAACTGTTCGCCCAGATCATCGAGCACAAGTGGCTGCTCTCCGAGCAGGCCGGCCGGGACGTCGGGATGCGCCACGCGGTCCAGTCGTACCTGTCCGACGTGCTGGTGCACCGCCCCGACGAGCAGGCCGTCCTCGGCGTGGAAGTCCCCAGCCTCAGCTAGGGCCCAGCCCGGTTGTCCGCGGTCTGTCACTCCACCCAGGAGCCTGCGCGCAGCACCCGCACCACGTTGAGGTCGTCGTCGAGCACCACCAGGTCGGCGCGGAGGCCCACCTGGAGGGACCCGACCCGGTCGCCCAGGCCGATGGCCCGCGCCGGGGTGGTGGCCACCATCCGTGCGGCGTCGGCGATCGGGATTCCTGCGTTCACGGCGTGCCGCAGCGCGGCGTCCATGGTCAGCGTGCTGCCGGCGATCGCGCCGTCGCGGGCGAGCCGGGCCACTCCGTCAGCGACGGTGACGGCCTGTCCGCCCAGTTCGTACTCGCCGTCGGGCATGCCGGCGGCGGCCATCGCGTCGGTGATCAGCGCGGCGCGGTCCGGGCCGGCGGTCGCGGTGACGAAGGTCAGCATGCCGTCGTGCAGGTGGATCCCGTCGGCGACCAGTTCGCAGATCACTGTGGGCGCGTCGAGCAGGGCCACCACCGGCCCCGGCTCACGGTGGTGCACGGGCCGCATGCCGTTGAACAGGTGGGTGCCGACGCTGGCGCCGGCGGCGACCGCGGCGCGGGTCTGCTCGTACGTGGCGTCGGTGTGACCCACCGCCGCCACCACCCGCCGCGCGGTGAGCAGCTTGATCGCCTCCAGCGCGCCGTCGCGCTCCGGGGCGAGGGTGACCATCCGGATCGCGCCCCGGCCCAGCTCGATCAGCTCGGTCAGCTCGTCGGTCGACGGGTCGCGCAGGTACTCCGGGTTCTGTGCGCCGCAGCGGGTGGCCGACAGGTACGGCCCCTCGAAGTGGACTCCCGCCAACACGCCCTCCTCGACCAACGGGGCGAACGCCTCGGTGGCCGTACGCATCAGCGGAAAGGGCGAGCTGACCAGGCTGGCCAGCAGCGTGGTGGTGCCGTGGGCGAGGTGGAAGTCGGCCGCCGCGCGGGCCTCGTCGGCGTCCCCGGTGGTGAAGGTGTGCCCGCCACCGCCGTGCGTGTGCATGTCGACGAAGCCGGGCACGATCCAGTGTCCGTCGCGCACCGACGGATACTCGGCCACCGCTGTGATCCGATCACCGTCCCACTCGACGCAGCCCTGTCGGACGACTCCGGTCGGGGTCACCACTCGGCCGTTCACCCGTACGGTCATCGCTTCTCCTGATGGTCACGGACACCCACGGCGTCCAGGGCGAGCAGGGCGGCACCGAGGCAACCGGCCTCGTCGCCGAGGGCTGCCGCGACCAGTTGCGGCTCCCGGTGGAAGGTCATCCGTTCGTGCAGCGCCGCCCGCAGCGGAGTCAGCAGCCGGTCCCCGGCCTGGGCCAGGCCGCCGCCGAGCACTACCGTCGCCACGTCGAACAGCGCCTGCCCGCTGGCGAGGCCATCGGCGAGCGCCTCGACCGCCTCCTGCCAGACCTGGCCGGCGAGCGGTTCGCCGGCCGCCGCCCGTTCGGCCACCTCGGCCGCGGTCACCGGGGCGTCGGCGGTGTCGCCGGCGAGTTCGGCGTAGCGGCGGCCGATCGCGGCGGCCGACGCGATCGCCTCCAGGCAGCCGGGGCGGCCGCAGCCGCAGCGCGGACCGTCGGGCCGGACCAGGATGTGGCCGATCTCCCCGGCGGCGCCGTGGGCCCCCACCGCGGCCGTGCCGTCGACGACGTGCGCGGCGGCGATGCCGGTACCGATGGCCACGAACAGCACGTGCCCGGTGCCGCGTCCGGCGCCGAGCCGGGCCTCGGCGAGACCACCGGCACGCACGTCGTGGCCGAGCGCCGTCGGCAGGCCGAGCCGCTGCACGGTCAGGTCCCGCAGGGGTACGTCCCGGAAGCCCACGTTCGCCGACCAGACCGCGACGCCGCGTGCCTCGTCCACCACCCCGGGCACGGCGATGCCCACCGCGATCGGGGTGAGCCCGTCGGCGCGGGCCTTGTCGGCAAGCCCACCGGCCACGTCCAGGATGGTGCCGACCACGGCGGCCGGGCCGCGTGCGGCGTCGGTGGGGTGCCGTTCGGTGCTCACCACGACGCCGTCCGGTCGGACCAGGGCGCATTTCATGCCGGTGCCGCCGACGTCGAGCGCAACGACCACGCGGTCGTCGCTCACGATGCCACCTCGGTTCGCGGCTGCGGGGCTCGCAACCCCGGCTCACTCCTCGCGCTCACGCCAACACCACGGACCGGGTCAGGTGGCGGGGCGCGTCCGGGTCGAGGCCCCGGCTGGTGGCCAGCGCGACAGCGAAGCGTTGGGCCAGGATCAGGTCGGCCATCGGGTCGACCGGGGTACGGCCGGCAGACCAACTGCCCAGCACCGTGCGCCAGCCGTGCGTGCGGCTGTGCACGAAGGCCGCGCCGGTGGCCGCCACATCCTCGGGCAGCCCGTCGGGCAGCTCACCGAACGCCCAGACCAGCCGGCCCGGCGCGGCGACCGAGATGGGACCGTGCCGGTAGTCCATCGCCGGGTACGCCTCGGCCCAGAAGGTGGCCGCCTCGCGGCACTTCAGCGCCGCCTCCTGGGCCAGCCCGACCGTCCATCCCCGACCGAGGAAGGTGACCTGCTCGATGGTGGCCGGGTCGATCGGCAGCGGTGATCGCACCGCCACCTCGGCGTCGGCGGCGAGCGCTGTCACCGGGTCGCCGAGCTGGGCCCGGAGCAGGGCCAGCGCGGTGGTCGCGAAGCGGGTCTGCACGACCGACCGTTCGTCGGCGAAGGGCAGGGCGACGGTGGCGGTGGCCAGCTCGACCGCTGGGGACGCGGGGTCGCCGACGATCACTGTGGTGGGTGTCTGTCCGCGCAGCGCGGCGAGCAGCTCCAGCACCTCGGTGGTGGTGCCGGAACGGGTGATCGCGATCAGCCGGTCGTAGCGGCGGCCGGCGGGGAACTCGGACGCCTGGAACGCGTCGGTCTCACCCTGGCCGGCCTGCTCGCGGCGGGCCGCGTACGCCATCGCCATGAACCACGACGTGCCGCAACCGACGACGGCGACCCGCTCCCCGGGGCGCGGCAGGTCACCGCGCACGACCTCGGCCAGCCGGGCCGCCTCCCGCCAGCAGTCGGGTTGGCTCGCGATCTCCGCGTCCACGTACGCCATGGGAAACTCCTCGCAGGGCCGATCGGTGCGCAATACGGCTCGTTAGACCCGCATTTCGCGCGTTATTCTGCGCGAACGCGGGTGACCATGGCAACCGGCCGGCCGATCGCGCAGGTCAGTCTTTTGCGCAAGCCTAGTTTCGCGCACTAGTGTGCACGCAATCAATCACCGTCCGTGCAGTTGCTGGGAGGGCCCCCGCGGTGGACCGGTACGCCAGATGGAACGCCCTGCTCGAAATGCTGACCGACAACGGCCGGGTCAGCGTCGAGGCGGCAGCCGAGCGGCTGGACGTCTCCCAGGCCACCATCCGGCGTGACTTCGACCAGCTCGCGCAGCAACAAATGATCACGAGGACCCGGGGCGGCGCGGTCGCCAACGGCGTGTCGTACGACCTGCCGCTGCGCTACAAGACGGCCAAGCACTCGGCCGAGAAGCAGCGGATCGGGGCCGCCGCCGCCGCGCTCGTCACGCCGGGCACCGTGGTCGGCCTGAACGGCGGCACCACCAGCACCGAGGTGGCGAGGGCGCTCGCCGTCCGACCGGATCTGAACACCAGCGCCGAGGGTGCCCAGCTCACCGTGGTGACGAACGCCCTGAACATCGCCAACGAGCTGCTGGTCCGGTCCCGGATGAAGGTAGTGGTGGCCGGCGGCGTGGTGCGGCCGAAGTCGTTCGAACTGGTCGGCCCGCTGGGCGGGGCGCTGCTGCGCGAGGTCACCCTGGACGTCGCCCTGCTCGGCGTGGACGCGATCGACCCGCAGCTCGGCGCCGCCGCCCACCACGAGGGGGAGGCGGCGATGAACAACCTGATGGTGGCCCGCGCCAAGCGCGTGGTGATCATCGCGGACTCGTCCAAGCTGGGCGGTCACGCCTTCGCCCGGATCTGCCCGGTCGAGCGGGTGGAGACGCTGGTGACCGACTCCGGTGCCGCGCCGGAGGTGGTGGACGCGTTCCGCGCTGCCGGCGTACAGGTCATCTGCGCCTGAGGGGTCACGCTCCGTCGATGAATTAGCCCGATCGGCGCGTCGATGCATACCGCGTATTGCGCGCTCCTGCATACCGCGTATGGTGTCGGCTGTCACGCCCACCCATCGGGGGAGGTGCAGCTTGCCAGCTGTCCTGGAGATCGAAGGTCTACGTAAGACGTACAAGAGTCGTCGACGCGGCACCCGCAACGCGCTCGACGGCTTCGACATGCGGGTCGACGCGGGGCAGGTGCACGGCTTCCTGGGTCCCAACGGGTCCGGCAAGACCACCACGCTGCGTACCCTGCTCGGCCTGATCCGACCCGACGGCGGCCGGATGGCGCTGCTCGGGCACGAGGTTCCCGACGCGCTGCCCGCGGTCGCCGGCCAGGTCGGCGCGATAGTGGAGAGCCCGCAGTTCTTCCCGCACTTCACGGCCCGGGACACGCTGTCCCTGCTCGCCGGTGCGGGCGAGGTGCCGGCCGTCCGCGTCGACGAGGTCCTGGAACTCGTCGGGCTGCGCGACCGGGCCGGCGAGCGGGTCAAGACGTACTCGTTGGGCATGAAGCAGCGGCTCGCCGTGGCCTCGGCCCTGCTGAAGAACCCGAAGCTGCTCATCCTCGACGAGCCGGCCAACGGCCTAGACCCGGGCGGCATCCGGGAGATGCGCACGCTGATGCGCACCCTCGCCGAGTCCGGAATGACAGTGGTGCTGTCCAGCCACATCCTCGGTGAGATCCAGCTGATCTGCGACTCGGTCACCATCATCTCGCTGGGCCGGCGGGTCGCGTTCGGTCCCGTCGACGAGGTGCTCGCGCAGCACTCGTCCGGCGCGGTCCGGATCCGGCTGGAGGCGGTCAGCGACCTGCCGGTCGCCACCGAGGCGCTCACCCAGGCGGGAATCCGGGTCACCGGTCACCCGGACCACCTGATGCTGACCGGCGTCGACAAGCCGGCTTCGGTGACGCGGCTGCTCGCCGAGAAGAACCTCTACGTCAGCGAGATGGCGCCGATCGCCGTCGATCTGGAGAGCGTCTTCCTCGAACTGACCGCCACCGCGCCGGTACCCGGTCAGCACCGGCAGGTCGACGAGTCCACGAAGGTTGGCGGGACGGGTCAGCCCGGTCCCGCCGGGGGAGGGTGGGGCGCGTGAGCCTCTTTCGTACGGAGCTGCGCCGGCTCACCAAGCGGCGCTTCACCCGCTACTCGACGCTGCTCGGCCTGCTGGTGCTGGTCGCGGTGGTGGTCGGGGTGTTCTTCACCAACCAGAAGATCGACGCCGCTCAGCTCGCCAAGGCCGAACGTCAGGCCGACCAGCAGTACCAGGAGCAGGTGCGCTGGAGCGAGCAGGAGCGCGCGGAGTGCGAGAAGGCCAAGACGGCCGGTACGGCGACTGACGGCCGCTACCCGGACGACTGCTCGGTGATCACCGCCCCGTCCCGGGACCAGATCCAGGCCGACTGGTTCCTGCCGTCGACGTTCGACTTCAAGAAGACGTTCGACGAGACGTTGATCCCGTTCGCGGCGATCCTCGCCCTGGTCGGGTTCGTCATCGGCGCGTCCTTCGTCGGGGCCGAGTGGAGCACCGGCGGCATGATGAACCTGCTGCTCTGGCGGCCGAAGCGGCTCACCGTACTGCTCACCAAGCTGGCTGCGCTGCTCACCGGCATCCTCGCGGTGACGCTCCCGGCCGCGGTGCTGTGGTTCGCCGGGTTCTGGGCGGTCGCCACGTTCCGGGGCAGCACCGAGAAGATGACCTCCGGGGTCTGGCAGTCGTTCCTGCTCACCAGTCTGCGCGGAGTGGCGCTGGTGCTGGTGCTCACCACCATCGGTTTCGCCCTCGCCTCGTTGGGACGGCACACCGCGATGGCCCTCGGTGGCGTGGTGGCGGTGATGGTCGTCGGCCAGTTCGGTCTGGGCATCCTGCTGGGAATGGCGGGCGTGCGGTTCGCCGAGGCCTGGCTGCTGCCCACGTACATCCTGGCCTGGATGACGAAGACGGTCACGCTGCAGGACTGGAACTCCTGCAACGCGACCTACTACGGGGAGTGCAATCCGGCCACCATGGACATCACCTGGCAGCAGTCCTCGGTTCTGCTCTCGGTCTCGGTGGTGGTGATCCTCGGGGCGGCGCTCTGGACGATGCGCCGCCGCGACATCACCTGACCGGACCGAAGTGACGCGGCGCGGCCGGCCCGGCCGTCGGGGTTCCCGGCGGTACGGACCGGCCGCGCCGCCTGCTGCGTCCCTGGTCGCCGCTGACTAGGCTGAACGACATGTCCGCCGACACCTCCCCGGCCGCCCCCGAGCCGTCCACTGACGCTCGTCCGGGTGAGCCTGCGGGTGCTGCCGGGCCGACAGTCCCGAACCCGCGATCGGCGCCGTCCATCGAGACCGCCGACGCGCCCCCCGCCGCCGATGCGCCCCCCGCCGCCGATGCGCCCCCCGCCGCCGATGCGCCCCCCGCCGCCGACGCGGCGCCGCCCGCTGATCCGGCGGTGGGGCTGACCGAGCGGGAGCGGGCCATCCTCGCCTTCGAGCAGCAGTGGTGGCGGCACGCCGGTGCCAAGGAGCAGGCAGTCCGGGACACCTTCGGAATCTCGTCGACCCGGTACTACCAGCTGCTCAACGGCCTGCTCGACAATCCGGCAGCCCTAGCTGCCGACCCGGTGCTGATCAGCCGCCTCCGCCGCCTGCGCTCCTCCCGAGCCCGCAACCGCCGCCGCTAACCCCCCCCGCCCGACCCCACCCCAACCCGCCCTCACCCCTGGCCCCGGCCCCGGCGATCTTGCACTTGTTGTTGTCGATTCGCGCTCTTTGGGGCCTTTGTCGGGACAGGAAGTGCAAGATCGCGGCGGTGGTCGGCGGGCCGGGGCGGGCCTGTTGCGGTCGCATGGCGGGTGGCCCGGCGGGTACGCGGGAGGAGTTCCGGGGTCGCACGCGACCTCGGGCCCAGGAAGGAGCGGGGTATGACGGCAACGAACCAGAGCGGCACAGGACAGCAGGCCCGCCAGGAAGCGTCGCGCGTCGGCCAGCAGGCCGCCCAGGCCGGGGGGCAGGTCGCCCATACCGCAGCTGAGCAGGGCGGGCAGGTGGCCGCAGAGGCGCGGCGACAGGCCCAGCAGTTGACAGGTGAGGCCACCGGGCAGCTTCGTGATCAGGCGCAGACGCAGCAGCGGCGGGCCGCCGCGGGCCTGCGTGACCTGGGTCAGAACCTCAGTTCCATGGCCGAACGGGACGGCGATTCCGGGTTGGCCGGTCAGGTGGTCCGCAAGGCGGCCGACGCCGCCCAGCAGGCTGCCGGTTGGCTCGACGAGCGCGAACCCGGCGAGGTGCTCGACGAGGTGCGCACGTACGCGCGGCAGCATCCGACGACGTTCCTCGCGGGCGCGGCGGTGGCCGGGCTGCTGGTCGGGCGGCTCACCCGTGGCCTGACCGCGCCGGCCTCGGGCAACGGTCAGTCCGCAGGCGCGTCAGGTGCTCCGTCACCCGGGCGGGGTGCACCGCCGGACGCCGGTCAGCAGCCGTACGTGGGTACGGCGCGGGCGCAGAACGTCTCGCCTCCCGGTGCGCAGGCGCGGGATCTGCCCGGCGGGGTGGCACCGTGAGCGCCCCGGAGAAGGAGCGGACCCAGGCCTCGGTCGGCGAGCTGATCGGCGACGTGACCCGGGACATGTCCACTCTGGTGCGCAAGGAGGTCGAACTGGCCAAGGCCGAGCTCCGCGAGGAAGCCAGCCAGGTGGGCAAGTCGGGCGGAATGTTCGGCGCCGCCGGGCTGGCCGGATTCCTGGCTGTGCTCTTCGTGTCGTACGCCGTCTGGTGGGGGCTGTCCAACACGATGGACCAGGGGTGGGCGGCGCTGATCGTCGCGGTCCTCTGGGCCGCTGTTGCCGGTGGCCTCTTCATCAACGCCCGGACCCAGCTGAAGCGGGCTCGTACGGTTCTGCCCCGGACGAAGCAGACTGCCCGGGAGCTGCCGGACGCCCTGCGGGGTCGGTGAACGAGTCGGGAGGGAACAGGTCATGTCCAGTGATCCGGATCGGATCCGGCGGGAGATCGAGACCACCCGCAACGAGTTGAGCAGTGACGTCGACGCGCTGACCGACAGGGTCAACCCGCGTCGGATCGCCGGTGACCGCGTCGGGCAGGCCCGCGGGGCTTTCACCCGAGCGAAGGAGAAGATGATGGGCAGCTCGAACCACCTGGGCCAGGAGGCTGGCCAACGGATGTCGCACGCGGCCGGTTCGGTACGCGACGAAACCCGTTCGCTCGGGCAGCACTCCCGCGAGCAGGCTCAGGGCAACCCGATGGCCGCCGGCCTGGTCGCCTTCGGAGTCGGTCTGCTGGCGGCCTCCCTGATCCCGCCGAGCGGACGTGAGCGGCAACTCGCCGGGCGTGCGCGCAGCATGGTGAGTGAGCACTCCGGTGAGCTGCGCGAGCAGGCGAGCCAGGTTGGCCACCAGATGCAGGACAACCTGCGGGAGCCCGCCCAGCAGGCGGCGCAGTCGGTCCGGTCCAGCGCCCAGCAGGGCGCGTCCGTGGTACGCGACCAGGGCCGTTCGGCTGCCGGTCAGGTGCAGGGAGAGACGCATGCGGCCGTCGACGACCTTCGACAGCGTTGACCCGACCGGTGTGCCGGGGCCGGCGCCGGTGATGCGGGTACGTTCCGCGTCCGCGCCGGCCCCGGGCCGCCCGGTCAACGAGGACCTGGTCTTCCGGTTCGGCCCGCTGGTCGGTGTCCTGGACGGCGCGACGGTGCCGGACGGCTTCGAGACCGGCTGCGTGCACGGGCCCGAGTGGTACGTCCGGCACCTGGCGGCCCGGATCGGCGTCGCCGAGGCGGTGCGCCCGGCGGCCCGGCTGACGAGCAACCTGGCGGCGGCCATCCTCGCCGTACGCGCCGACCACGGCGGGCAGTGCGACCTCGACCACCCGGGCACCCCGTCCAGCACGGTCTGCCTCCTGCGGGACTGTGGCGACCAGGTGGACTACCTGGTGCTCTGCGACAGCCCGCTGGTCCTCGACGTCGGCGGGCAGGTCAGCGTGGTCACCGACGACAGGTTGGACGCGGCGATGGCGGAGCTGCGGGAGACAGTGGCCGTGGTGCCGGGCGGTGCGGCGGACCCGGTCACCCGGTTCCGGCACGCCGTGAGCGTGCAGCGGGAGCGGATGAACCGCACCCACGGCTACTGGGTGGCGGCCTCCGACCCGGACGCTGCCTTCCACGCTGTCACCGGGACCGCGCCCCGGCGCGGTCCCGGGGCGCTACGGCGGGCGGCGCTGCTCAGTGACGGTGCGTCCAGTGCGGTGGAGCAGTTCGCGCTGACCGACTGGGCCGGTCTGCTCGACCTGTTGAGCGCCGACGGTCCGGGGGCGTTGATCGACCGGGTGCGCAACGCCGAGCGCGACCACCCCGACCGGCTGCGCCGACACAAGTCCAGCGACGACGCCTCGGCGGTGTTCTGCGAGTTCGGGTAGGCGTTTTGGGCGTGTGACACCCGGTCGGGTGACAACAGAGCGTGATGTGGAACACCGGGACCGCCCGACCGGCCGGTACCGCTGTCCGGACCGCCAGTGGATGGCCAATGGGGTGGACTTCGGCCGATGAGGGCGGCAGACTGCGGCACGTGGCGGGTGCGGTCCGGCTGGAGCCGGTGGACGAGAGCAACCTGGAGCCGTTGCTCTCCGTAGCGGCTGCGGAGGCGGAGCCGGGTGACGTGATGCCCCCGGTCGAGGCACCCGCGGGCTGGTCGCTCGCCCGTCGCGAGGCGTTCCGCGAGTTCCACCGGGCGAGCTTCGGCGGGCTGGACGGCCCGACCGGTTCGCAGATGTACGCCATCCTCGTCGGTGGCGAAGTGATGGGCATGGTCCGGATGACGCGCTGTGACGAGCCGCGCACGGTGGAGACCGGGATGTGGCTCGGCCGGTCCGCTCGCGGGCAGGGAATCGGCGCGGCTGCCCTACGGGAGCTGCTGAACGCCGCCGCTCGGGCGGGCATGCGGGCCGTGGTCGCCGAGACGACCCCGGACAACATCGGCGCGGTCACCGTGTTGCAGAAGTGTGGCGCGAAACTGCGCGAGGACGGCGGCAAGGTGCGCGCCGAAATCTGCCTCGATTCGACGCCGCCCGCCTTCTGAGCCGGCCGTCGGGCCGGCGACGACCACAACGGGTCGCCGCCGACCGCCTGGGTCAGGCCGGCAGCCGAACGATGTCGTAGTCGGTGCTGGGCGTGGACTCCACGTCGAACCGGCCGTTCACCACGTACAACGCCGAGCCGAGCAGGTCGCCGGTGGCCGGCGAACGCAGCTGCGGGCCGGTGATCTCCCGCTGCACCACTCCGGCGGTGTAGCCGGCGTTGAGCCGGACCACCGCGATGACGTTGGTCAGGTTCCGGATCACGTAGAGGGTGCGTCCGCGCAGGACCAGCCCGTCGGCCCGTTCCACCGAGTAGCCCCCGAGGTCGACGAGGCGGCTGCCGCCGGTACGCGGGTCGACGCGTACGAGCTGGCCGGTCAGCATCTGCGCGACCAGCAGATCACCGTCCGGCAGTGCCACGATCCCGTTGTGGTAGACGTCCGGAGTGGCCGCCGGACCGCTGAGCTGCAGCACCCGGAAGGCGGTGGGGGCTGGAAGGCGACCACCCGGGCCCAGGGGCACCACGTACAGCACCTGCCGCGCGGAGTCGGTGAAGTAGACCGCTCGCTGGGTGATCACGAGGTCGTTGACGTAGCTTCCCGGAACATCGGTGAACTGGTAGTGGGCCAGCCTGGTGCCGGTGTCCGCGTCGTACACGCTCGCGCCCCCGCCGGAAAAGTCGGCGGTCCAGAGCCGGCCCTGCGGGTCGAGCTTGAGGCCCGCCTTGTCGGTGCCGGGTGTGCCGGGGATCAGCACCGAGCCGCGTCCGGTGCGTAAGTCACCCCGCCACACGGCACCGTCAAGAATGGACCCCACGAAGACGGTGGTGCCCCGGCCGATCGTCAGTCCTTCCGGGGTGAACCCGTTCGGCAGCGCGATCCGGGCGGGGAACGGCTTCGCCGGATGAGCCGCCGCCGGTGCACCGACCGAGACCAGGGTCGCCGCCGCCACGAGGGGGACGATGAGAAGAGAGAGCAGCTTGCGCAAGGAACACCACCTGACGTCGCAGTGGATAACTCCACTGAGGAATGTGACACCTTAGGAACGTCCTGGGCGCGACGAAAGGTTGTGCTGGTCTGATCACTCCCGGCCGGCGGCGTACGCGGCCAGGCTGGCGACCTGGGCCGGGTCCAGCGACGGTCGTACCCGGGCCCGTGCGGTCGACACGTGCTCTGCGGTGACCGTGGCGGCGGCGAGCGACTCCCGCATCGCGGCGAGCGCCGCCTCGCGGATCAGCGCCGCGCAGTCCGCGGCGGAGAAGCCGGTCAGCTCGTCGCCGAGAGCCGGCAGGTCGACGTCCGATGCCAGCGGCACCTGCCGGGACGCGGCCCGCAGGATCTCCGCGCGGGCGGGCCCGTCCGGCGGCGGCACGTAGACCAGCCGCTCCAACCGGCCCGGCCGAAGCAGCGCCGGGTCGACCAGGTCCGGCCGGTTCGTCGCACCGACCACCACCACGTTGCGCAGCGTCTCCACCCCGTCCAGCTCGGTGAGCAGGGCGGCGACCACCCGGTCCGTGGTGCCCCCGTCGGTGGCCTGGCCGCGTACCGGGGCCAGCGCGTCCACCTCGTCCAGGAAGATCAGCGTGGGGGCCGCCTCCCGGGCCCGACGGAACAGCTCGCGGACCGCGCGCTCGCTCTCACCGACCCACTTGGAGAGCAGTTCGGCCCCCTTGACCGACAGCACGTTGGCCCGCCCCGACCCGGCCAGCGCGGTGACCAGGTAGGTCTTGCCGCAGCCCGGTGGCCCGTAGAGCAGCACACCGCGCGGCGGCTGCACGCCGAGCCGGGCGAAGGTGTCCGGGTAGGTCAGCGGCCACAGCACCGATTCGGTCAGCGTCTGCTTGACCTCGTCCAGGCCACCCACGTCGTCCAGGGTCACCGAGGCCAGATCCAGCGTGGATGCCGCCATCGTGGTGGGCCGGACCACCTCCCGGGCGGCGGTGAAATCGGCCATCGACACCGTCGGCGTCTCGGCGGACTTCTGCCGCAGCGCCGCGCGTACCCCGGCCTCCCGGACCAGCGCGGCCAGGTCCGCCGCGACGAACCCGGGGGTACGCGCGGCCACCTCGTCCAGCCGGACGTCGTCGGCCAGCGGCACCTGCCGGGTCAGCACGGTGAGCTGTTCGCGGCGCAGTGCCTGGTCCGGGAGCGGGACGCTGATCCGCAGCGACAGCAGGTCAGGCGCGCGCAGCGCGGGGTCGACCGCCTCCGGTCGGCCGGTGGTGCAGACCACCGCGACGCCGGCGCGGATGCTCTCCGCGAGCACCTGCCGGAACACCGTCGCCACCGGACCCGGATCGTCGGCCGGCGCGAGCGCCTCGACGTCGGTGACCAGCAGTACCGCGGGTCCCTCGGCCCGGGCCGCCGATGCCGCGACGCGCAACCGCTCCGCGGCGGCCTGACTGGCCAAGGCGGCCACCTCCGGCGCCCAGAGCGGGTGGACGCGGGCACCGACCCGGGCGGCCACGGCCCGGACCAGCGCCGACTTTCCGGAGCCCGCCGGACCCACGAGCAACACCCCCAACGAGATGGTGGTGCCGAGCCGACCCAGCACCTCCCGATGGTGGAAGCCGAGGTCCAGCAGCTCGGTCAGCTCCTCGGCCTGGGCCCGCAGCCCGGGCAGCTCGTCCACGTCGGGCGCGTCGTCCGCCGCAACGGCGTCGGCGCTCGCAACCGGCCGGGTCGACGCGGCGCCGGCCGGGGGAGGCCCGCCGTGGGTCGTCGCACCGTGCTCCCAGGCGACCGCTGTGCCCATGGTGACCAGCGCGCCGGCCGCCGGCTCGACCTCGACCACGCTGAGCAGCGTGCTGGTCCAGGCGAAACCGACGGTGTTGGCGAGGCTGCGTCGCGCCGCCTCGACCAGGCTGCGGACCGAGGCGTCCGGCAGTACGTCCTGCGGCAGCAGCGACACGTCGTCCCCGGCGGTGAGCACCTTGCCCAGCAGGGCGAGCCGGAGCATCTCCGGGCTGACCGCCGCGACGACCCCCACCGGCCCGGCCAGGACGACCCGGCTCGCCGGGACCAACGGCACCGGGCCCACCCGCACCTGACCGCCGTCGCGCAGACCGAGGTTGCCCAACGTCAGGTCGTCGGCGTACAGCAGGGCGCTGCTCGCGCCCGGCCCGGCCGCCGCCGCGATCCCGGCGGTCTCCCGGCGGCCGACAAGGCGGACCGGGTCGCCGGGGCGCAGCCCCAGCGCTGTCAGTGCCTCCGGGTGCAGGCGCACGATGCCCCGTCGGGCGTCCAGCGCCGCCGGCCGCAGGCTCGCCGTCAAGGTCAGGTCGGGTTGCGCCACTGCCCGACCGTAGCCGCCGGCAGCCAGCCCCGCCGGTCAGCGCCGCGGATCCAGCTCGTCCAGCAGTGTCGGGTCGCTTCGGATCAGCTCGGCCAACCGGGCCGCCGGGTCCGGCGTCAACCCGTCCGGACCGGGCGCCCAGGCGGGCACCGTCCGGCCGGAGAGCGGCCAGACCGGCGGGGGTTCCACCGGAGTCGGCGGGGGAACCGGTCCGACAGTGACGGCAGGGCCGTCCCAGGAGACCCGCATCGGGTACGTCCGACCGGCGTGCTCCACCTGCACTGTCACCGCCACCCCGGGGTAGGCCCCGACGACCTGGCGGACCGCCTCGGCCACCTCCTCCACAGGCCCCCACCCGGCCACCTCACTCGGCGTCTCCACCCCCGCGTGCCGGCCCGACCGGGCGTTGCGGGTGTCGCCGCCGAGGCCGGGGGGGCCCGACGGTGCGGTGGTGTCGTCACGGTCGGCGGCCCGACGGCGCGACGCCTCCTCACGTCGGGCCAGCCGGGCCAGCGTCTCGTCCAGGTCGCCCCTCATCAGATCACCTCTTCCCGCCACGGCCGGAGCTGGTCGGCTCAGGCCCTCCTGTCCCGGGTGGCGCGGTCCAGCGCGCGGTCCAGGACGACCAGTAGTGCGTCCCGCACCGAGAGCCGGTCGCGGGCATCGAACTGCACCAGGGGCACATGGTCACCGATGGCCAGCGCCCAACGGATCTCGCCGAGTTCCAGGGCCAGTCGCCCGTCGAAGGCGTTGACCCCGACGACGAACGGCAGACCGGCCCGCTCGAAGAAGTCGATGGCCGGGAAGCAGTCGTCCAGCCGGGCGCTGTCCACCACCACCAGCGCGCCGAGCGCTCCCCGGGCCAGGTCGTCCCACATGAAGCCGAACCGGGTCTGCCCCGGCGTGCCGAACAGGTAGAGCTTCAGACTGCGGTCGATCGTCACGCAGCCGAAATCCATCGCCACAGTGGTGGTGGTCTTCGTGGACCGGGCACCCGGGTCGTCCACGCCGATCCCGGCGGTGGTCATCTCGGCCTCGGTGGTCAGGGGCGCGATCTCGGAGATGGCACCCACCGTGGTGGTCTTACCCACCCCGAACCCGCCGGCGACCAGGATCTTGACCGGGATCGGCGGTGCGGCCGGCTTACCTGTCGAAGGGCCGGACTCCGCACCGGACGGGGGCCGGTACGGAGGCGGTGCGGTCGGCGGTGGGCCGGCCCGCCCGACTATCGGCCCGGTGCCCGGGGACATGCCGTAACGGGCGGCGGCGCTGTTCGCGGCGACCCCGCCGAGCGGGGCGACCGGCCATTCAGGAGATCGCACGGAGTCCATCAATCACTCGCAGGATGAGATCGGGGTCGACAGCGTCGTCGGTGTCGGTCACGTGCACGTCCAGGTGCCCGGCGGCGCGTAGATCGCCGACCAGGACCCGCGTCACGCCGAAGTGCAGTCGGGCGCGGGCCGAGATCTCGGCCACCGAGATCGGCTCGGCGCAGAGCGCGATGATGGTCTGAAGTTCCGGTGCCAGCAGCGCGCCCGGTGGGCCGGCCCACCAGCCGCTGTCCATGCGGGCCGTCACCTGGGTCTCCAACCCGATCGCCGGGTCGGCACCAGCGACCCGCCCGGAGGTGAGCACGAACGGACGGGGACCGCTCGGCTGGTCCGCGTCCGGCTCCGGCTCGGGCAGCGCCGGTGTCGCCGCCGCGCCCACCCCGGTCGGGGGTGACGTGCGCAGGTACGGCCGGATCCGAACTCTCGGGTCCGGATCCGGATCCTCACCGGCGACGTCGGGGGTCACTGCTGAACGGCGTTCTTCAACTCGACGATCAGTCGCGGGGTCAGGGCGCCACCGGCCCGCCCGGCGAAGAGCGTCATCTCGTACGCGACGGTGCCCAGGTTCGCCGAACGGTCGGCGACCACCCCGAGCACGGAACCGCTGCTGATCGCGCTGATCAGCAGGTAGCCGTCGGCCATGTCGACGATCACCCGGTTCAGGCCGCCGAGGGCGTACCAACTGGCGGCCCCACCGGCGAGGCTGGTCATCCCGGACACGACGGCGGCCAACCGCTCCGCGTTGGACCGATCCTTGATCGCCGACATGGCCATCAGCAGGCCGTCCGAGGAGACCGCGATCGCCTCCAGGACCCCGGCGGTGCTGGAGGTGAAGGAGTCCAGCAACCAGTTGAACGTACGGGCCTCCGGGCTGAGGTCCCCATTGGCGCTGGGCTGACTCTGTTCGACGTTGTCGTGCAGGAAGGGGCTGGTCACCGTGATGATCCTTCTTCGTTCCGGTGGTCGGGGCTGACTTCGCGGAGAGCGCGGGCGACGCCCGCCTCGAACTCGCTGATGAGGTCGCGGACCTCGGCCGGGTCACCGAGGTCGGTGCTGGGCGGCTGGCAGACCGGGATGGCCGTGAGGTTCGCTCCCGGCACCCGTCGGCTCAACCGGGGCCGCTCCGGTGCGGCGTCGGTCGAGCCACCACCACGCGGCACCGTGGGGCCGGCGCCTCCCGGGGTGCTGGGCAGGTCGACGGTCGGGCCCAAGTCCACCACGGCCGCCCCGGCGCCGGCCGACGGGTCGCCGGCCGTCCGCGCCGACGCGCGGTCGAGGCCCGGTGCCACGTGCAGCTCCGCGCGGCGTACGCCGGCTTGGAAGGCCTCGACCAGCGCGCGGGCGGCGGCGGGGTCCGCGCTGGTGGCGTCCACCGGCCGGGTCGCCGGAGCGGTGGCGTGCAGCGTGGCGCCGGGCACCCGCTGCCGCACCCGTGGCCCGCCCGGCTTGCTCACCGGCTCCGGCTCCGGGTCCGGGGGTTCCGGGGCGGCCTGCTCCGGTTGGCCCCGACCGAACGCGTTCCAGGACGGGCCGGCGTCCAGGCTGAGGGTGGCCCGGCTCAGCAGGTCCGAGTCGAAGTGCGCCGGCGCGGCGATGGCCACCGCGCTGGGCCGCGCTTCGTGCTCGGGGTTGGGCGCAGTCGTCGTACGCCGGTCCCGGTTCGGCACCACGGCGCGGGCCACAGTGGCTCCGGCGCGGTCGGCGCGGCGCAGCACCAGCGACGTCGAGGGGATCTCCAGCTGTGCGGTCACGCCTCCGCCACCCGTGGCGGCCAGGGCGACCTGCCAGCCGTGCCGACGGGCCAACCGGCCCACCACGAAGAGGCCGAGCACCTCGGTCGGGGCCAGGTCGAGACGTTCCCGGCGGGTCAACCGGGCGTTCTCCTCAGCCAGGCGTTGCTCGCTCATGCCGATGCCGTGGTCCACCACTGTGAGACGTACGCCGAGGCCGGACGTCTCGGCGGCCACCAGCACCCGGGTGTGCGGCGGGGAGAAGACTGTGGCGTTCTCCATCAGCTCGGCCAGCGTCAGGACGAGGTCACCGACCACCGCCGGCGCGGCCGAGACGCCCGCCGGAACCTGCACCTCCACCCGGGTGTAGTCCTCGATCTCACCGAGCGCCAACCGGACCACGTCGGCCAGCGGCACCGGCGCGGTGTGCACGTCGGCCCCGGCCGAGCCGGAGAGCACCACGAGGCTGCCGGCGTTTCGCCGCAACCGGCTGGAGATGTGGTCGAGTCGGTACAGGTGTTCCAGGCGGCCCGGGTCGGCCTCCTGCTGCTCCAGCCGGTCGATCAGCGCGATCTGCCGACCCACCAGGTTCTGGGTACGCCGTCCGACGTGGCCGAACATCTGCGCCACGTTGCGTCGGCCGGCGACCTGCCGCTCGACCAGCTGCGCCGCGGTGTTCTGCACCCGGTCGAAGGCCCGCGCCAGGTCGCCGATCTCGTCGTTGGCGCGGATGTCCACCGGCTCCAGCCGGACCGCCTGGTGTCTCTCCACCTCGTCGTCGGTGACCCGGACCAGTTCCGCCTCGGCGACCCGGGCGACCCGGTCGGCCGAGCGGGTGAGTCGGGTCAGTGGTCGGGCCACCGTCCGCGCCACCGCCACGCTGAGCAGCACCACCAGCGTCAGGATCAACGCCGCAGCGGCACCGACCAGGTACGCGGCGGTCAGCGCGCGCCGCTGCTCGGCCGTCACCTCGGCGAGCACGTCGGCGATCAGCTTCTTCTCGACGAACTGACCGAGCCGGATCATCGTGCGGACGGCCGGGAAGAGCGCCTCCATCGGCACGGGACGGACAGCGGCGGCCGGATCCCGGGCGCTCCTGACCAGGAAGTCGGGGCTGGTACGCGCGGCCACGGCGGCGTCGTTGAGCTGGGCCACCTTGAGCTGCTCGGGCGTGATCAGGCTGCGGAAGCGCGAGTTGTCGACCATGAGCGCGGCGATGCACGCCACGTACCCGGCAGTGGTGTCCGGGGTGCCGATCGCCTTGACCAACAGGCTCAGGGTGGCGCAGCTGCCCAGGCCCTCGTCGGAGCGGAGCAGCCCGTCGAGGGCGAGCACCTGACGGCCCGGCAACGTGTCGGTGTCCACCCCGACCACGAGCCGCAGCGACTCGATGATCCCCTTGTTGACCGGGCCGAACGCGTCCATCACCTGAATCGGCTTGGCGGCCCCGGCCAGGACGGCGGTGCGCAGCTCGACGAGGCGGGACACGCCGTCGAGGGCGCGGTCGACCTGCTCGGTCAGCGCGTCGCTCCGCGCCGCCCGCAGGTCGGCCACCCGGTCGTCCACGTCCGCGGACTTACGGACCAGCTCACCGCGCTCGACCCGGCCGAGCAGGAAGCCGACGGAGAGGATGCGCTCCTGCTGGAGGTCCTGGACCAGGCTGCCGACCCGGCTGGCGAGCCGGACCCGTTCGGCGGTGTCGCCGGCCCGCTGTGCCGCGGCGACCCGGTCGAGCATCACCGGCACGGCCAGGCCGACCATGCTGAGCAGCGGAATCACCACGAGCAGCGCGAGCTTGCCGCGGATCCGGAGCCTACCGAGCAGCATCGAACGCCCCCCACTGTGCGGTCTCCGGGTCACGGGTCGCGCCGACCGGTTGCAGCGCACGCGCCTCGTCGGCGGGCGGTTGCCACAGGTCGCGCTGCGGCGGGGTGTCGGGACTCTCCGCGTGGGTCGCGGCCAGGGCGGCCCGCCGTTGTGCCCGGCGACCGGCGGCGATCAGCAACGCGGCGAGCCAGCCCAGCAGCAGGACGGCGACGACACCCGCCCCGGCGGTCAGCCAGCGGTCCCGGTCGAGCCGATCGATGCGCTCGGCCAGCAGGGAGTCCAGTTCGCTGAGGATGACCGGCTGAAGCTGGCGGGCGGAGCGGTGCGAGCTGAGCGCGGCGGCACTCAACTGGCCCGGGTCGACCACGCCGGTTTCCTTGGCCGGCAGGCTGTACCCGGCGAGCGCCTCCACCGAGCGCTGGTAGGTGTCCAGTGGGGTCAGCACGTTGGCACCGAGGTCGGTGCTCTCCGAACCGTCCACTGCCGAGCGCAGGTTGTCGACGAGGTCCGCGGCGGGGGTCAGGGCGGACACCCGCAGGCCGGTCAGCTCCAGCAGGCCGCGTGGTTGCTCGGCGGCGGGCCGGCGGGCGACAAGCGTGGACAGGTCGGCCAGCCGACCGGCGCCGATCACCGCCTCGGGAAGCTCCTGGCCGGCGCTGTCCTGGAGGAAGAACGAGTCGGCCTCGGGGTCACGGACCAGCCCGGAACTCTCCCGGACCTTCCGGTGCAGGGCCAGCAGCAGGTCGGAGACCTCGCCGTACGCGGTGTAGGCGGCCTCGGGGTCGGTGGCGCTGCGGCCGCGCAGCGCCTCCAGCTTGGCCCGTACGCCGGCCCAGCGTTCCTGGCTGAGCAGCTCCTTGCCGATGCGGGCGTCCACCGCGGCGACCTTCTCGACGGACTCGTTCAACGCCTCCCGGGCGACGGGGCGGCCGTTCACCGCGTTGGACTGTGCCTCCACGAGGGCGTCGGTGACCGCCGCCAGCGCGGTGAGGTACTGCACGCCGAGCCGTTCCCGGGCGGCGAGGTCCCGGTCGTCGGTGATCTGCCGCCAGTTCGACGTGACGAGCAGGCCCAACGGTGCCAGCAGTGCTCCGATGAGCAGCAGGGGCAGCAGCCGGCCCAGCGTGGACGGCCGTCGACGGGCCCGCGGCGCGGGGACTGTCATGTGTGTCTCCTCCGGCGTGGGGCGCTGATCGGCGCGGCGTCGGGCTGGCCGACAAGTCCCGTGCACCGGACCGGAAAACTAATCGAACCGCCGCCGGGTCAGACCTCACTCGGGGAGTCAGGTTCGCGTCACTTCGAGTCATGTCACCATTTGTCCGCGTTACCGCCACGCTCCGTATCCGCCGTGGGTGTGACATGGAGGGATCGAGGTGGATATCTGCGTAAGATCGGAATTCACGGGATCCGAACTCAACTCACTGTGCCGCGTCGGACGGTGCGCGCTCGCACCCCGTCGGGCACCGATCGGGGCAACCGGACGGACGTACGGCGGATCTCAGCCAACGCTCAGGCTGTGGGCCGTACCGTGTGCCGCATGACATCGCCGTCGCCGGCCGCGTGGTTCCGGCGTGCCCTTCCCACCCGCCGCCGGGCGATCGCCGCCGCGGTGGTCGTCGTGCTGTTGGCCGCCGCCGTGACCTGGGCGGTGTGGCCGCAGGGACCGGGCGTACGCACCGAGAGCGCGATGCTCACCGTCCGCTCGGGACCGTCCGGTGACGAACCGGTGAACCTGGACACCACCCTCTATCTGCCGGACGACGCCTCGTCCGGTCGGAAGGTGCCGGCGGTGCTGCTGGCGCACGGGTTCGGCGGCACGAAGGAGTCGGTGCGCTCCGACGCGGAGGAGTTCGCCGGGCGCGGCTACGCGGTGCTCACCTGGACGGCGCGGGGTTTCGGCCGCAGCGGCGGTGAGATCCACCTGGACAACCCGGACTACGAGGTACGCGACGCCGAGCGACTGCTGGACTGGCTGGCCGCCCGGCCGGAGGTGCGCACCGATGCGGCCGGCGACCCGAAGGTCGGTGTGGTCGGCGGCTCGTACGGCGGTGGGTTGGCGTTGTTGTTGGCTGCCCAGGACCGTCGGGTCGACGCGATCGTGCCCATGATCACTTGGAACGACCTGTCCCGCGCGTTCCTGCCGGAGAGCACCGGCGGAGCGCCGACCGAGGGCGTGTTCAAGAAGGGCTGGGCCGGCCTCTTCTTCGGCGGGGGCGGCAACGTGGGCTCCGGCCCGGCCGGGCTCTCCGGAGCGATCGCCGCCCAGCCACAGGGCGCACCGGAGTCGGCCGGTCCGCCCAGCCCTGGACCGGGGGCCGGCCCCGGCACCGGTCCCGGTGGCGCCCCGGCGGGTGCCGCCGACCCGTCCTGCGGTCGGTTCGCCGCCGACGTCTGCGCCGCGTACCTCCGGATCGCCACCACCGGCCGCGCCGACCAGGCCGCCGTGGACCTGCTGCGCCGCTCCAGCCCGGCCGGTGTGCTGGACCAGATCAAGGCCCCCACCCTGCTGGTGCAGGGCGAGGCGGACACCCTGTTCCCGCTCGGTGAGGCGGACGCGAACGCGCGGGGCATCGCCGCCGCCGGCACCCCGGTACGGGTCGCCTGGTTCACCGGCGGGCACGACGGCGGCAGCGGACCCCGGTCGGACTCCGACCGGGTGAAGTTCCTGACCGTCCAGTGGCTGGACCACTACGTCAAGGGCGAGGGGGACGCGCCCGGCGACGACTTCACCTGGTCGCGGATCGCCGGCTTCGACGCGCTCGACAGGGGTCTCGTCGCCACCGGTTTCCGCCGCGCCGACTACCCGGGCCTCGCCGGCAACGCCCGCCGGGAGGTGACGGTCGCCGGCCCGGCGCAGCCGATCGCGAACCCGCCGAACGGCAACCCGGCCGCCATCTCCTCGATTCCGTTCGCGGGCGGGCTCGCCTCGCTGCTGGACGGCGTGGCCGGTGACGTGCCCGGCCAGCACGCCCAGTTCGAGTCCACCCCGCTGACCGAGGCCGTGGACGTGGCCGGTGCGCCCACCGTCACCCTGCGGGCCGCGTCGCCGACCGGCGAGGCGGTGCTCTTCGTCAAGCTCTACGACGTCGACAAGGACGGGGCGGCCACCCTGCCGAACGGCCTGGTCGCCCCGATCCGGCTCACCGGCCTGCCGCAGCAGGTGCAGGACGCCCGCCCGGTCACCGTGACGCTGCCCGGGATCGTCCGCCGGGTGGAGGCCGGGCACCGGCTGCGCCTGGTGGTGGCCACCTCCGACCAGGCGTACACGACGCCGGCCGCGCCGACCGTCTACACGGTTGCCGCGGACGGTGTGGTCAGCCTGCCGACGGTCAGCGGTGAGCCGATCCCCACCGCGGCGACGATCTGGCGCTGGGTGCTCGCCGGTCTGCTCGCCGCCATCGTGATCGGGCTCGTCGTGGTCGTCGCCCTGGTCCGCCGCCGGCACCGCCGCCAGGACCGCTCGGTGCACCCGGAGTACGCGGACACCCCGCTGGCCGTGCGCGCGTTGCGCAAGGAGTACGCGGACGGCTTCGTCGCCGTGTCGAACGTGGACTTCGAGGTGCACCCGGGTCAGGTCGTTGGTCTGCTCGGGCCGAACGGTGCCGGTAAGACCACCACCCTGCGGGTGCTGATGGGGCTGACCCAGCCGACCGCCGGGGAGATCTACGTCTTCGGTCGTCGGCTGGTGCCCGGCTCACCGGTGCTGTCCCGGATCGGGGCGCTGGTGGAGGGGCCGGGCTTCCTGCCGCACCTGTCGGGCCTGGACAACCTGAAGGCGTACTGGCGAGCCACCGGGCGGCCGTGGGAGGACGCGCAGTTCGACGCGGCGCTGGAGATCGCCGGGCTGGGTGACTCGGTGCACCGGAGGATCAAGAACTACAGCCACGGGATGCGCCAGCGGCTCGCCATCGCCCAGGCCATGCTCGGTCTCCCCGAACTGCTGGTGTTGGACGAGCCGACCGACGGGCTCGACCCGCCGCAGATCGCCGAGATGCGCCGGGTGCTCCAGCGGTACGCCACGGACGGCCGTGCGGTGCTGGTCTCCAGTCACCTGCTGGCCGAGGTGGAGCAGACGTGCACGCACGCGGTAGTGGTGAACAAGGGTCGGATCGTGGCGTCCGGGCCGGTGGAGGAGATCGTCGGCGAGTCGCCGAGCGTGCTCTTCGACGTCACCGACCCGGTGGCGGCGCGGGCGGTGCTGGACCGGCTGCACGGGGTCACCGTGTTGCCGGAGAGCGACGGCCAACTGGTTGTCGACACCAACGGCACGGCCCGCAGCGAGGTGGTGGCGGAGCTGGTGCGCGCCGGCATCGGGGTGGACCGGGTGGTGCCCCGGCGGCGCCTGGAGGACGCGTTCCTCGCCCTGGTGGGCGACAACTCTCGGGGAAGCGGTGACCGGTGATGGTTGTTACTGACGCGGGTGAGGCCCGTGGCTACCGGCCGTCGGCCACCATGCCGTTCGGGGCTGAGTTCCGCCGGCAGGCGTCCCGGCGGCGAACCCAGTTGGCGCTCGGGTTCATGGTGTTGCTGCCGCTGATCATCCTGATCGCGTTCCAGTTCGACTCGGGCGGCGACGACGACAATGGCCGCAACGAGTTCGCCAGCCTGGTCGAGCTGGCCACCTCGGGCGGGCTCAACTTCACCCTGTTCTCGATCTTCGTTTCGGCGTCGTTCCTGCTGGTGGTGGTCGTCGCGCTGTTCTGCGGCGACACGGTGGCCAGCGAGGCGAGCTGGGGCAGCCTGCGGTATCTGTTGGCGATCCCGGTGCCCCGGGCGCGGTTGTTGACTGTGAAGCTGGTGGTCGCGCTCGCGTACTCGGGGCTGGCCCTGCTGCTGTTGGCCGGCACCGCGTTGCTGGCCGGCACCCTGCGCTACGGCTGGTCGCCGCTGCGCAGCACTGTCGCCGCCGAGCTGGAACCCACCGAGGGGTTGCTCCGGTTGCTGGCCGTGCTGGGCTACCTGGCGGTCGTACTGCTCGTGGTGGCCGGTCTGGCGTTCCTGCTGTCGGTGATCACGGACGCCGCGCTGGGCGCGGTGGGTGGTGCGGTTTTGCTCTGGATCCTGTCCAGCATCCTGGACCAGATCACCGCCCTGGGCGCGCTGCGTGACTTCCTGCCGACCCACTTCAGCACCGCCTGGCTGGGTCTGCTGTCGACTCCGGTGCAGACCGACGATGTGGTGCGCGGCTGCATATCGGCGGTCAGCTACGCGACGCTGTTCTGGGGGCTGGCGTTCTGGCGCTTCACCCGCAAGGACATCACGTCGTAGCCTTCTTCCAGGCGCTGACGCCGATCCGGCCGGTGTTGCCGAGGTCGATCGGCCCGTCCGGGTCGACCTCCTCGGCCGGCTGCCCGGCGGCGGGCGCCACCGTCAGGAACTCGCCGTTGGTGGCGACCACCGTCGAGTCGGTGACCAGGTTGCGCCAGAGCACCACGGCGGTGGCCCGCTCCCCGGCGGCGAGGGTGACCTGCCGGGGTGGTTGGTCGAAGCCTGAGGTGATCTCCTTGGCGCCGTTGACCACCCGCAGCATGACCGGCTCGCGCGCCTCGTCGAACACGTGCAGCACCGGGTACCCGTTGAGCTGGTAGGGGCGCTCGCCGCAGTTGACCAGTTCCAGACCGAGGGCGCGCAGGCCCATCGCGGCGTCCCCGCCGGTCGACCGGATCCGGACACCGCTCGCCGGGCACCCGGCCGGCGGCTCGGTGCTGGCGGTCGGGCCGGCTTCCGACCTCGACGCGGCGGGCGGCGGTCCGCTCGGGTCCCCACCCTGGCCTTCATGGTCACGAGTGCAGCCGCCGAGCACGAGAGTCGTCGCGACAGTCGCGACAGTCGCGGCGATGCGTCGCAGTGCTGCCGTGTCGCGGAAGATCATCCGTTGATCCTCGCCCATGGAGGTGTCTCGCTGGCGTCCGGCGTCGACCCGACCCGTGAGCGACCCGCCGGACCCCGCGTCACGAGGCCAGGCAGGGTCCGTCGTGGTCGGCCGGGTGCCCGCAGCGGCCGGTCCCGTCGAGCCTGGTGTCGCACCAGACCCGGGTACGCACCAACTGCCGGTCCTCCTCGCTGAGCGTCGTCTCACCGAAGTTGAGCCGCCCCTTGTTTTGCCGACGAGGGCCGCCTCGGTCCCAACATGTGATGCCTAGTATCACTAGTGCAACCCTTGGAACACCTAGAACTTGATGTCATAAGCAAAGAGTGGTCAGATGGTGGTGCCGACGAGGGAGCACCACCATGCCAGTCACGCCGTTCTACGAACGCATCGCCACCGAGATTCGCGATCGAATCAAGTCCGGTGACCTGAAGCCTGGCGACAAGCTGCCGTCGATCTCCGAACTCTGCGCCCATTACGGGGTCTCGACCCAGGTCATCCGCTCGGCCATGTTGACACTGCGCGCTGAGGGTCTGGTCGAGGGGCATCAGGGTCGCGGCGTCTTCGTACGGGATCGAGCCGGCGACCAGCGGTAGGCGTGCCTAGCTGGCTGGGAGTACCTCGCATGCCCTCACCACGAAATTCGAGCCGCACGTAGCCGGGCTAGCGTCTGCTCGGTCGCCTTGATGGCCGCCCGGATCTGCTGCTGGGCGTTGGTCGCTGCCCCGCAAATTGCCACAGTCCGCGAGGCGGCACCACGTCAGAGTTACCGCCCGCGTACGCCGGATGGGCCGATGCGTAGGCGCTGACCTGGATCGCCTCCGCGCGAGAATGCGCTTCTTCGGCGATCTTGCACTTTCCGCTGTCGGTATGAAGCGATGCGTCCCTTGTGTCGGGACAGAAAGCGCAAGATCGCGGAGAAGGGGTGGGTCGGGGCGATGAAACGTCATACCATTTTCGGAGGGGATTTTCCCACCAGCAAGGAAGTTATGACGTTCGATGCCTGCGTGCCTCAGGATCATTGAGACCCATTCAATATCCTCGATGGAGGTGTCATGAACGTCTCTCGGCTCGGCGGGCCGACCCTGTCCCTGTTCCGCATCGTGATCGGTCTGCTGTTCACGTTGCACGGCCTGTCCTCGGTGTTCGGGTTGTTCGGCGGCAACCCGATGACTGGCAAGGCGGTACCGTTCGGCACCTGGCCGGGCTGGTGGGCCGCCTTGATCCAGCTGGTCTGCGGCGTACTGGTGCTGGTCGGGCTCTTCGCCCGACCCGCCGCGCTGCTCGCCTCCGGCTCGATGGCGTACGCCTACTTCGTTGTGCACCAGCCGGATGCCCTGCTGCCGCTGCACAACGGAGGCGAGCTGGCGGCGCTCTTCTGCTGGGCGTTCCTGCTGGTCGCGGCTCTCGGCCCGGGTGCCTGGGCCCTCGACACGCTGCTCGCCCGGCGTCGTACCGACAGCCCTTCGGTCTCGGCTTCGGCGGCCGAGCCCGGCACGGTGTCCGTCTGATCTGACCCGAACCACGCGTCGCCGAAGTCTCAACGAGGCGGCTTCGGCGGCGCGTCCGGTCAAGGGGCCGGCCGATGTGCTCCGGCCCGGGGCCGCCCGACACTCCCGGTCGCGGCGCCACCTCTTCGCTGATGTCGTAGACGATTCAGCTCCACAGTGAGCGTCGGAGGCATGTCCCAGCCGCCGAGGTCGCGTGCCGCCACCAACCGGCTGGTGCGGCCACGCGGACCGCAACCGCCGCCGGCGAGCGAAGGCGGGGCCGGGGTCAGGCCGGCGGACGCTGGGTGAGGACCGCGTCCAGCAGGCCGGGGTAGAGCTTGTCCAGCTCGTCCCGGCGGAGCCGGACCAGTCGGCTGGTGCCGGCCGCCCGGGTCCGGGTCAGTCCCGCCTCGCGCAGCACCTTGAGGTGGTGGCTGCGGGTCGCCTTGGAGACGCCGAAGTCGAAACTGCCGCAGGCTGACTCGCCGCCCTCGGCGAGCGCCCGGACGATCTGTAGCCGCACGTCGTCGGCGAGTGCGGCCAACACGTTGGTGACCGGTACGGCGGTCAGGTCGGGCTCGTGCGGCTCCATGTGACCAGTGTAACCCTTGTTCGACAACCATCGAACGACGCCCTATGGTCAGTCTCGTTGGTTCGACGATACTCGAACATTGGAGTTGCCGATGCGATCCCGCGCCACCGCGTACCCACTGGTCGCCGTGCTCGGCTGGGGCGTGATGTTCCCGATCCTGGCGAGCGCGCTTCACCGGGTCGACCCGCTCAACCTGACCACCGCGCGCTACCTGCTGGCCGCCGTCGTCCTGGTCGCCATCCTGCTGCTCCGCGAGGGTGCCGGCGCGCTCCGCCACGGCGGCCGGGCGCTGGAGGTGGTGGTGCTCGGAGTGGTCGGCTTCGCGGGCTTCAACCTGCTCACCAACCTGGCGCTCGAACACGCGGCCCCGCAGCAGATCTCCCTCTTCGTGGCCACCACCCCGGTGATCACCCAGCTGGTCCGCTGGGCTCGCGACGGCGTACGCCCGAAGCCGCTCCTGCTGGCCCTCTCCCTGGTGGCGCTCCTCGGCGTCGGCCTGGTGATCACGCGCGGGAGCCTGGCCGGGCTCGGCCAGTTCGGCCTCGGTGGGCTCATGATGATCGGCGCGGTGCTGGGTTGGGGCATCTACACCCACGGTGCCAGCCGGTTCGGCGAGTGGTCCCCGCTGCGCTTCACCACACTGACCGCGCTCGCCGGCACGGCCGCCATGCTCGTCCTGAGCATCGGCGCCGACGCCGTCGGCTGGCAGCACGCGCCGGCCGCCGCCGACCTCGTGGCGGTCGCCCCGCAACTGGCGTACGCCGTGCTGGTGGGTGCCGTGATCGCGGTCCTGGCCTGGAACACCGGCGTGCAGCGACTCGGCGCCGCCAACGCCGCGCTGTTCATGAACCTGGTCCCGGTGACCACCTTCGCGGTGCAGATCGCCCGCGGCTACCGCCCGGAGCCCGTTGAACTGGTCGGGGCCGCCATCACGATCGCCGCCCTGATCGCCGCGAACCTCGCCGCCCGGCCCCGGGCCGCAGCGCTGCCCCGGACGGACGCGGTGACGGACCCGGTCGCGGTGACCGACCCGGTCGCGGTGAGTTTCCGCTGACCCAATACCTGGGATCAGTGGTAGCAGGGGCCGACAGCGTTGTCCTAGACTCGACGGCACAACTGAATACCTCATCCAGAGGGGCTGAGGGATACGGCCCGACGACGCCCCGGCAACCACCCCGCGCGCTCACCGCTGAGCGACCCGCGGGGCAGGTGCCAATTCCGTCCCCGCCGCACCGTGCGATGCGGGGAAAGATGAGAGGACTCTCGACATGACGTCGACGCTCGTCGCCTCCGGCATCGACACCGCTGCCAGCCCCGCCCGCGCCCTGGTCTGCCGTGCCTGTTCGGCCCGCTACCCGCTCGCCGCCCAGCACGCCTGTTACGAGTGTTTCGGCCCGCTGGAAGTCGACTACGACACCGCAGCGCTGGCCACCGTCACCCGCGAGCAGATCGAGGCCGGCCCGAACAACATCTGGCGGTACGCCGCCCTGCTCCCCGCCGGTCAGGACCCGGCCACCCGGGTCACCCTCGACCCGGGCCTGACCCCACTGGTGGCGGCCCCGCACCTCGCCGCCGAGCTGGGCATCACCGCGCCGCTCTGGGTCAAGGACGACAGCGCCAACCCCACCCACTCGTTCAAGGACCGGGTCGTCTCGGTGGCGCTCACCGCCGCCAAGGCCCTCGGCTTCAGCCGGTTCGCCTGCGCGTCGACCGGTAACCTGGCCAACTCGGTGGCCGCCCACGCGGCCCGTGCCGGGGTGCCCTCGGTGGTCTTCATCCCCAGCGACCTGGAACAGGGCAAGGTCATCACCACCGCCGTCTACGGTGGCGAACTGGTCGCCATCGACGGCTCGTACGACGATGTCAACCGGCTCTGCGGTGAGCTGGTGGAGACCGACGAATTCGAGGACACCGCGTTCGTCAACGTGAACGTCCGGCCGTACTACGCGGAGGGCTCCAAGACTCTCGGCTACGAGGTGGCCGAGCAGCTCGGCTGGCGAATCCCGGCGCAGGTGGTCATCCCCATGGCCAGCGGCGAGCTGCTCACCAAGATTGACAAGGCGTTCTCCGAGCTGGTGGAGATCGGCCTGGTCGAGGCGCCCGCCGACGGCTGGAAGGTCTTCGGGGCGCAGTCCGCCGGCTGCAACCCGATCGCCGTCGCACTGCACGGCGAGACCGACACGATCGTCCCGGTCAAGCCCACCGGCATCGCCAAGTCACTCAACATCGGCGACCCGGCGGCCGGCCTCTACGCCCTGGAGGCGGTCCGCCGCACCGGCGGCTGGATGGAGTACGTCGACGACGACGAGATCCGCGCGGGCATCCGCGATCTGGCCCGTACCACCGGGGTCTTCGCGGAAACCGCCGGTGGGGTGACCGTGGCGGTGCTGCGCAAGCTGGTCGAGTCCGGTCGGCTCGACCCGACGGCCGAGACCGTCGTCTTCAACACCGGCGAGGGTCTCAAGACCATCGACGCGGTGGCCGGCCAGGTCGGGCCGACCCACCACATCAAGCCCTCGCTGCGCGCCGCCCGCGACGCCGGCCTCCTGGGCTGAACGGCCCACCCGGCACCGGGGCCGAGTGGATCAGTCGGTAACTGGGTTTTCGCTGTGAGTGTGGAAAACCCGCCGCTACGGACTTGACGGCAGGAACCGGACGGCGCAAGATGCTCCGTGCGGGAGGGCATTTCGCCGAAGACTTTTGAAGTTCTTGCGACCCAACGCCGGAGGCGTTGTGCGAGTGTCCCTCCCGACCAACGTTCGATCGGGCCAGCGAGTAATTCGCTGGCCCGATCGCTTTTGTGCGGTGCACGCTCACCGGCATGAGCATCACCATCGCGTCGTTCGACGGCGCCGACCGGACGTCGGTCGACGAGGCGTACCGGATCGGGTCGGCCGCCAACGACGCCGATCTGCCGGACTTCCCGCCCTCCTGCCGGCGCCGGTTCGACGCGCTGTTCCACACGCCGATGCCCGGTACCCGGTCGCTCTGGGCGCTGGCCCGTCTGGACGGCGTACCGGCCGGCTACCTCCAACTGGACCTGCCGCAGCTCGACAACACCGACAACGCCACCGCCGAGCTGCTGGTGCATCCGCAGCTGCGGCGCCGGGGCGTTGGCCGGGCCCTGCACGAGTACGGGCTGCGCCTGCTCCGCGAGCACGGCCGCAAGCGGATGGTGGCGATGACCGTCTCCGCGCTGCCCGGCGGGCCGGCCCGAAGCGTGGCCGGTGACGCGTTCGCCGCCGCGACCGGAGCCCAGCCCGCTCTCGCCGAGGTACGCCGACGGCTCGACGTCGGCGACATCGACCGGGTCGCTCTACGGGCGGCGCTCGCCGAGGCACAACCCCGAGCCGAGGGCTATCACTCGGTCTGCTGGCAGGGCTCCACCCCACAGGAGTACGTCGCCGACATCGCCTACCTGGACGGCCGGTTGTTGATGGACGCCCCCATGGGCGACGTGCAGTGGGAACCGGAGCAGGTGGACGCCGAGCGGATCCGCGGCAACGAACGGGCGCTGGACGCCCGGGGCCGGCGGCGCTACCACCTCGGGATGCGACACGAGGCGTCCGGCCGGCTGGTCGCCTGGACCCTGCTGGACGTGGGAGCTGCCGCCGACTGGCACGCGTTCCAGCAGATCACCATCGTCGACCCGGCCCACCGTGGGCACCGGCTCGGCCTCATCGCCAAGGTGGAGAACCTGCACCACCTGCTCACCCACGAGCCGGCGGTACAGGTGATCGACACTTTCAACGCGGCCAGCAACAGTTACATGGTGTCGATCAACGAGCAGCTCGGCTTCCGTCCGGTGGACCGGTGGACCGACTGGCAGCTCACCCTCTGAGGCGACCGTTCACTCGGCCACCCGTTCCAGGCGCTCCACCAGCTCGCCGATCGCGGCGTGGAAGTCGTCGTCCGGGGTGAACCCGTGGCCCTGCACCGGTGGGGGCACGGTGTCGGTCGGTGGGATGAGCAGCCCCTTGGGATCCCGTACCCGACGGTCGACCCGAGCGGCCGGGTCGTCGGGTCCATCAACGAACGGTACGAACACGGGTCCGCCGACCGGGTCGGTGTACCGCCACAGATTGATCCACCGCCAGGCCAACCGGCTGCCCACCTCGCGCAACATCTCGTCGCTGACGTACGCCGGGAAGATCCGCCGGTACCGGTTTCCGAGCGGGGCACCGTAGGTGAGCAGAGCCACCCGCCGACGGCAGTGGTCGGGCAGTTGGAGGACCGTCACCGCCGCGAGCACGCTGCCGTGACTCTGTCCGGACAGCACCACGGCGTTCCCATCGGCGGTGAGCTGCCCGATCCGACGGGTCAGCTCGGGGACCGCCCGCTCGACGTAGCACGGCGGGGCGAGCGGATGTGCGGCACGCGGCCAGAAGGTGGCCAGCTCCCAGAGCACCCCGACCAGCCGGATCGCGCCGGACCGGTAGGCGACCAGTCCCAGCACGGCGAGGCCCATGGCGAAGAGCCCGATCAGCAGGGCGCCCAGGTCGGTCACGAAGATCACCGGACGGGCCAGCGGCTCGCCGCCGAGTCGGAAAGCGAGCGCACCCGGCCCGGGACCGATCACCGAAAGCCCGGCCGCCGCGAGGGTGAGCAGCGCCAACGCCACATACGCGCTGGCCATCAGCGGCCCGAGTCGATCCGTCAGCCGGGCACGCACGATCGCGTCGCGGACGGCCCGGACCCGTTCGGGGGCCGCCCGGGAGGCTTCCGGATAGTCCCGCCGGACCAGTTCCTCGGCACCCCGGCGGCGACGATTCCGGCTGATCCGGGGTATGAGCAGGGCCGTCACGAGCACCAGGAGTGTTGCGAGAGTGAAGCCGAGGGTGACCCAGCGGTAGGCGATCGGCGGCGACAACGGTGGCGCACCAGGCGGCAGAGGTCGTGCCGGCGTCGGGCTGGAACCTCGGTCCAGATACTCGGCGAGCCCGTAGGTAAGGCCCGAGTCGTAGGCGACGCCCAACCCGATCGCGACGGTGATCAGCACCGGCGCGCCCAACCCGGCCAGCAGGAAGAAGGGGCGGGGCAGGGAACGGCGCTGCACCACGACCACCAGGCCCAGCATCGCGAGCAGCACCACCTGCCCGGCGAACAACCCGGCGACCGCCGTGCCGTACCCCGGCAACATCCCCTCGGCTGTCCACGGCGGCCGTGGCGCCGATGCGTATCCCAGGGTCAGTGCGGTGAGCGCGACAGCCGCCCAGCGGATCGTCCGCGCACTCCGCTGGTCCTGCTCTCCGCGCCGCTCGATCGCCGCCCCGCAGAGCAGCACCACCGCGCCGGCGAGCAGCGCCACGTCCGCCGTCAGCAGCAGCCAGCCGAGCAGGTTGGCGTCGTGCGGCGCCAGGGCCAGCAGCAGAGTGAGGTCGAGCGTGCCCAGCGCCACCGCGACGTGAACCGAGCGCAGGCGGCGCAGCAGTGAGCGGGTGTCCCAGAAGGCGGGCGCGTCGAGCCGGTCCGCGCCCACCCCGGGCCCGTGGTCGCTGTCCTCGGGGAGCTGCCAGGTCCGGGCACCGAGCCGCCAGATCAGGCCGATCGCGATGATGGGCGGTACGGCCAGCAGCGCGAGTCGCTGCCCGGGCGGCACGTCGCCCAGCCAGGAAAGCTCCCGCCGCCCCTCCAGACACCTCGGGTAGGCAGCGCACTGCCACGCGATCAGGTCGAGGGACACCCCGACGGTCGAGAGCACGTACATCGCGGTCATCGTCGCGGCCAACAGTCGGCACAGCGCCCGCGCGGCGTGGCCGCCGCGCCCCGTGACCGGCAGCATCCAGACCGCGATGTTGCTGAGCATGAACGGCAAGAGTAGGACCAGGGAAAACGTCCGGGTGGCGGTGCCACCGGTCAGCCTGCTCCATCGGTACGCCTCAAGCGTCACCCCGTTGTGATCCGTGGGAACGCCGTAGCCGGGTCGGGGCCGGTAGAAGCCGGCGTTGTCGTCTCCCGCGACCCGCGCGACGATCGGTCGGTCGAGGATCGCCTCGGGCCCCTTGTCGGCCACCCCGTGCACCCGGATCTCGGTGATCCTCACCCGCTGCCCTCCCCTGGCCGAAGGCCCGCGGTTACCCGCTGTCGCCGCAGGCAACCCCGTGCCGTCGGCCATTGGCGCTTCTGCTCGGGAACTCGACTGCGGAGTGAGCCGCTGCCGGGCATTCGCGCTACTGCTCGCGGACCGGACTCAGGCATGATGGCGGGCATGACGGAGACCCCGCATCCCCTGTACGACAGGCACGCCGACACCCTCAACCGTGCGCTGACCGCGATCACGGAGCGGGGCTACTGGTCCGCCTATCCCGAATCCCCCAGCCCCCGGGTGTACGGCGAGACCGCCGCCGCCGACGGTAAGGCCGCCTTCGAGGCGTACCTCGGTGGTGACTTCCCGCTCGACCAGCCCGGCACTGGCGTTCGGGTCGCCACCGAGACGAGCCCGTTCGGGGTGGAGTTGGCGGTGCGTTACCCACACGCCGGCCCCGGTGAGCTGATCAACGCCGCCTCCGCCGCGCTGCCGGCGTGGCGCGACGCCGGCCCGCAGGCCCGGGTGGGCGTCTGCCTGGAGATCCTCGACCGGCTGCACAAGCACATCTTCGAGCTGGCCAACGCTGTGCAGTTCACCAGCGGGCAGGCGTTCGTGATGGCCTTCCAGGCCGGTGGCGCGCACGCGCTGGACCGGGCGCTGGAGGCGCTGGCGTACGCGTACGCCGAGATGACCCGGCACCCGGGCACGGCGGGTTGGGAGAAGGCCGCCGGCAAGGGTGACCCGCTGCGGATGACCAAGACGTTCCACGTGGTGCCGCGTGGGGTGGCGCTGGTGATCGGCTGCAACACCTTCCCGACCTGGAACTCGTACCCAGGGCTGTTCGCCTCGCTGGTCACCGGCAACCCGGTGATCGTCAAGCCGCACCCGCGCGCGGTGCTGCCGCTGGCCATCACCGTGAAGTACGCCCGGGAGGTGCTCGCCGAGGCCGGGTTCGACCCGAACCTGATCATGCTGGCGGCCGAGGCTCCCGGTGAGAAGCTCGCGAGTGACCTGGCCCTGCACCGGGCCATCCGGATCGTCGACTTCACCGGCTCCACCGAGTACGGCGACTGGCTGGAGACGCACGCCCGGCAGGCATCGGTCTACACCGAGAAGGCCGGCCTCAACACCGTCGTCGTCGACTCCACCGACGACTTCGCCGGCATGTGCCGCAACCTCGGGTTCACGCTGACCCTCTACAGCGGGCAGATGTGCACCACCTCACAGAACATCCTCATCCCGGCCGGGGGCATCGAGACCGACCAGGGGCACAAGAGCTTCGACGAGGTGGCCGGCGGGATCGCCGCCGTCGTCGGCAAGCTCACCGCCGACCCGGCCCGGGGTGTGGAGCTGACCGGTGCCATCGTCAACGACGGGGTGCTGGAGCGGCTGGCCGAGGTGACCAAGGTCGGCGAGCCGGTGCTGGAGTCGCGGGCCGTGGCCCACCCGTCGTACGCCGACGCGGTGGTGCGTACCCCGACGATCGTGAAGCTGACCGCGGACGACTCGGAGACGTACGGCCGGGAATGGTTCGGGCCGATCTCGTTCGCCATCGCTACCGACTCGACCACGCACAGCCTGGAGCTGCTGCGCCGGACGGTCGGCGAGAAGGGCGCGCTCACCGCCGGTGTCTACTCGACCGACGAGGCGGTGCTGGACGCAACCGAGGCGGTGGCGGTCGAGGTCGGGGTGCACCTGTCCTGCAACCTCACCGGCGGTGTCTTCGTGAACCAGTCGGCGGCGTTCTCCGACTTCCACGGCAGTGGAGCCAACGCGGCGGCCAACTCGGCGCTGACCGACGGGGCGTACGTGGCGAACCGGTTCCGGATTGTTCAGTCGCGGCGTCACGTGTAGGTGGTCGCGGTTGGGGGTTTCCGGGGCAGCCCGACCCGCTTCGGGCGGTCAGGCTTGATCCCTGCGCGGGTCGGGCTGCCCCGGAAACCCGTTGTGGGCACGGCGGTGGCGTCGCTGCCGGCTTTTTTAGGGCATCTCAGTGGTTCTGCCTTGGGATGGTTCTCTGTTCTAGGCTGTTCGGCGCATCTGTAGCTCGGTCAGGGCTGGGATGTTCGGGTGGGGGACCCGTACCCCGGTGTCCTTGAAGCCCAGACGCTGGTAGGCGCGATAGGCGCGGTCGTTGCCGACCACCACCTCCAGCAGCAGTTCCGGCCGGCCGCAGGCCCGCGACCAGGCGGCCACCCCGTCGATCAGCTCGCCGAGCAGGCCACTGCCGCGCCAGGTCGGCGTGACGTACACGGCGTAGATCACGGTCAGTCCCGGTTCGTTCGGGTGGGTCGTACCACCGGCGTGCCCGACCAGCCGGCCGCCCGGGTCGGCGACGAACTGCGCGTTACCGGCACCGGCCGAGGTGTACGCGACCCGGGCGGCGAACTCGTTGTGCGGTCGGGCCGCCGCGTCCGCCAGGGTCTCCAGGAAGGCCAACGGCGCGTCGGCCAGCATCTCCAGGCGCAGCGCCCGCATCCGGGCGGCGTCCTCCGGCCGGACCCGGCGGATCTCCGCGAGCCGCACTGTCGGCGGGCCCATGTCGGTGGTCATGTCCGCATGCCTACCACAGGGCAGGGATGGCGTTTCGCGAGCTGGGCCCGATCGCCGTCATCTCGGGGCCGCCCGGCGAACGCCCCTCCATTCTGCAATGACGCGGGCGAATCCGGTGGCTCGGGAATCCGGCCGATCAGCGCGGCCGGTGCGCCTCGGAGTGTGTCTGTTTTGTGGCCGTGCGCGGCCGTCAGTCCTCGTGTAGCGTGCGATTTCGGTCACCTTCTTCAATGGCGGTCATCGATCGCTGAGTCGGTGGTCCGGGGCGTCCGGCCGTGCCGTGCGCCGAGTCAGGCAACGCCGGGCAGAGTGAGGGAAGTGCACAGTGGCACAGGGCTCCGTGAAGTGGTTCAACGCCGAAAAGGGCTACGGCTTCATCGCCGTCGACGGCGGGCAGGACGTTTTTGTCCACTTCTCCGCGATCGAGATGGACGGTTACAAGGCGCTGGACGACGGTCAGCGGGTCGAGTTCGAGATCACCCAGGGCCAGAAGGGCCCACAGGCAGAGCACGTACGCGTCATCGACTGAGCTTCCTGGCCGATCGGCCCCGTGAGTCGGGGCTGCGGCAGGGGCGTGCACCCGGGAAGATCGTGAACCGTTCCAGCCGATGCTGAGGAGCGTTCATGACCGACCAGCCACCCCCGCACACTCCGTCCTCCGGGTCGGGGGAGCCGGACCCGTCCTCGCCCGCCGGCAGCCCCGGCCCCGCCGGTCCGCCGCCCGGCTGGGGGCCGGGCACGCCCCCGGCCGGCCCGTCCTCCGGCCCCGCCGGTCCGCCGCCCGGCTGGGATCCCGCGCAGGGTGCCTGGGGTGCGGCCCCGCCGCCGCAGGGCTGGGCGTTCCCGCCCACCGGGGGCTACCCGCCCGGGTCGGGTCCCTACGGCGGGCAGCCGTGGTACCCGGGGCCGCCGGTCGGCTGGTACCCGCCCGGTTACGGGGTCGACCCGAACGACGCCCTGGTCACGCCACCTGGCGCGGGTATCGGCGGCTGGTTCAACCGCTGCGGAGGAGCGCTGCGCCGGGGCTGGCGGCAGTTGGTGCCGATCATGCTGCTCACCCAGGTGCTGCCCGCGGCGGTGCTCTCGGTGGTCTCCCTCGGGCTGGACCCGTCGGCGAAGTGGGCCGCGCAGGCCGGATCGACTTCGACCCCCGCGCTGCCGGACAATTTCGTCGCCGAACTGCTGAGCCTCCTGGTCCTGCTGCTCGGCGGCAGCCTGGTCGTCGGGTTGGTGCAGGCCGTCGGGTGGGCCGCCGGCACCTGGGTGATCACCCAGCAGGCGGCCGGTCAGCCGGCCAGCCTGGAGTCCGCGCTGCGCTACGGCCTGCGTCGGGCACTCGGGCTGTGGGCGTGGACCCTGCTGGTCAGTCTGCTCATCGGCGTCGGTGTCTGCTTCTGCGTGCTGCCGGGCATCTACCTGGCCTTCGCGCTGAGCATGGCCGGCCCCGTCTATCTCTTCGAACGGCACAACCCGATCGGTCGATCGTTCCGGATGTTCCACGACCGACTCGGCCTGCTGCTCGGACGGGTGGCCCTGGTGGCCGTGGCGGTGATCGTCGGCACGCTGATCCCCGGTGGCCTGGAAGGGATCGGCACCGGCGCGCTCGGAACGGACCCGTTCTCCTCGGCGGGTACCGCCGCCGGGGCGGTGGTGGTGATCGGGATCACCGCCGTGCTGGCCCTGCCGGCCCATCTCGCGCAGATGGTCGGTCTGCTGGTGACGTACGTCGAGCAGCGTGCCCATGAGGCGCCGGTGAACAGCGCTGGACTGGCTGCGGAACTCGGCTGAGCGGCGGCATCGTGCTTGCACTCGGCAGGGGAGAGTGCTAAACAAGTCATTGGCACTCGCATACCGTGAGTGCCAACGGTCGGGACGGTGGGGCCAGGTTGTGCCGGTGTGGAGACACCGGGGCAGCACATGGCCGGTCGTCGCGGGCTATCCGGCCCGGCCGAAGGACGTCGTCGTCGCCAGGTGGCGACGTCCCTAGGTGCGCACACCAGGCGGCCCATCCGGGGCACACATCTCGGGTGGCCCGTGAGTGTCCAGGAGGACAACGCCGTATGGCCAAGATGATCGCTTTCGACGAAGAGGCTCGCCGCGGCCTCGAGCGGGGCATGAACCAGCTCGCCGACGCCGTAAAGGTGACCCTCGGCCCCAAGGGCCGCAACGTCGTGCTCGAGAAGAAGTGGGGTGCCCCCACCATCACCAACGATGGTGTGAGCATCGCCAAGGAGATCGAGCTCGAGGACCCGTACGAGAAGATCGGCGCTGAGCTGGTCAAGGAGGTCGCCAAGAAGACCGACGACGTTGCCGGTGACGGCACGACGACGGCGACCGTCCTGGCCCAGGCCCTGGTTCGCGAGGGCCTGCGCAACGTGGCCGCCGGCGCCAACCCGATGGCCCTGAAGCGGGGCATCGAGGCCGCGGTCGCGAGCGTCTCGGAGGAGCTGTCCAAGCTCGCCAAGGACGTCGAGACCAAGGAGCAGATCGCCTCCACCGCCTCCATCTCCGCTGGCGACAGCACCGTCGGCGAGATCATCGCCGAGGCGATGGACAAGGTCGGCAAGGAAGGCGTCATCACCGTCGAGGAGAGCAACACCTTCGGGCTGGAGCTGGAGCTCACCGAGGGTATGCGCTTCGACAAGGGCTACATCTCGGCCTACTTCATGACCGACCCGGAGCGTATGGAGGCCGTCTTCGACGACCCGTACATCCTGATCGCCAACAGCAAGATCTCGTCGGTGAAGGACCTGCTCCCGATCCTGGAGAAGGTCATGCAGTCGGGCAAGCCGCTGCTGATCATCGCCGAGGACCTGGAGGGCGAGGCCCTCGCCACCCTGGTGGTCAACAAGGTCCGTGGCACCTTCAAGTCGGTCGCCGTCAAGGCGCCGGGCTTCGGTGACCGCCGCAAGGCCATGCTGACCGACATCGCCATCCTCGCCGGTGGCCAGGTCATCAGCGAGGAGGTCGGCCTCAAGCTCGACGCCGCCACCGTCGACATGCTGGGCCGCGCCCGCAAGGTCGTGGTGACCAAGGACGAGACCACCATCGTCGACGGTGCCGGTGACGCCGAGCAGATCCAGGGCCGGGTCAACCAGATCCGGGCCGAGATCGACAAGAGCGACTCCGACTACGACCGCGAGAAGCTGCAGGAGCGGCTGGCCAAGCTGGCCGGCGGCGTCGCGGTCATCAAGGTCGGCGCGGCCACCGAGGTCGAGCTCAAGGAGCGCAAGCACCGCATCGAGGACGCCGTTCGCAACGCGAAGGCGGCCGTCGAAGAGGGCATCGTCCCGGGTGGTGGCGTCGCGCTGGTGCAGGCCGGCAAGACCGCCTTCGACAAGCTCGACCTGGTCGGCGACGAGGCGACCGGTGCGAACATCGTCAAGGTCGCGCTGGACGCCCCGCTGCGGCAGATCGCCGTCAACGCCGGCCTTGAGGGCGGCGTCGTGGTGGAGAAGGTCCGTAACCTCGAAGCGGGTCACGGTCTTAACGCCGCCAACGGCGAGTACGTCGACCTGCTGGCGGCGGGCATCATCGACCCGGCCAAGGTGACGCGTTCGGCGCTGCAGAACGCCGCTTCCATCGCGGCGCTCTTCCTCACCACCGAGGCTGTTGTCGCGGACAAGCCGGAGAAGACCCCGGCTGCCCCGGCTGGCCCGGGTGGCGGGGACATGGACTTCTGAGTCCAGTTCCGACACCGAACGGGGCGGGCCGCTGACGCGGTCCGCCCCGTTCGTCGTCAGGTTGGCAGTGGGCGCTGGTTGCGCCGTTTCTGTGCCCGGCTGTACGGCGGGAGCAGCTGGATCGGCGCGTCCACCATCTCCTGCGACTCCTCGGCCACCGGCGGCTCGCCGTCGGTGGTCATCTCGGCCAGTTGCTCGGCGTCGCCGTAGTCGAGCCTGTCGAACGGCAGTTGGCCGGGGAGTTCACCCACCGGTTTCCAGGTGATCGGCGGGCCGTCCTCGGTCTGGTTGTCATCCGTGGTCATGGCTGCCTCCTCTACCGAAACGGTAGGGGGCGTCGTTGGCCGATGCGGGCGAATGGATCTATGTCCTGTTTGCCCCGGTTATCCCCCGGACAGGGTCCGCCGGTACAGGAAGAAGACCCGCTCGATCCGCGCACCCGCGCTGCCCGAGTAGAACGGCACCGGTCCTACCCAGCCGATCTGTGCCCGGTCCAGCCCCACCGCCCGCTGGTCGCGCAGGCAGCGCCGCAACAGCACCCCACCGATGCCCGACCCCTCCGCGGCCGGTGCGGTGCCCATCGGCCCGAACCAACTCGGCCGGGACGACCCGTACGCGGCGAAGCCGAGCACCTCGCCGTCCCGCTCCGCCAGGTGGCAACCGGCGTCGGCACGCCCCACCGAACCGGCCAGCTCACCGTCCCACGTTCCGCCGAAGGTGGACCGGGCGAACGCGGTCAGCGCCGGAAGGTCCGCCGGCTCCGCCCGGCGTACCGTGACGCCCTGGTCGGCCAGCCGCCGCTCCGTCGCCTCGGTGGACCGCAGTGCCGGCGACCCGTCGTACGACAGGTCCGCGGTCATGTTCCAGGCGGTCCGGTCCTGCTGGTAGCCGAGCGCGAGGGCGGCGCAGACCGCCGGCGTGTAGCGGACGTCGATCCCCGGCCACGCGTAGTACGGCGGGTTCCCGGCCAGCAGCACCTCGGTCGCCCCACGGTCGGCGAGCACCCGCTCGGCCCGCTGGAGCAGCGCCCGGCCGACGCCCCGACGCCGCTGATCCGCAAGGACCGCGACCAGGTCGACGTGCCCGATCCCCGGCTCGACCGACGACACCGAACAGATCAGCACCCCCACCAGGTCCGCACCTCGGTACGCGCCCAGCCCGACCACGGGCCGGTCGGCGGCGGCGGCCCGGGTCCAGAGCACGTCCACGATGGAAGCCGCCTCGGCGGAGTCCTCGGGCAGGTCGAGCGCCTGCTGGCAGAGCTGTACGACGCTGGTGACCAGGTCGGCGGTCAGCTCGGTGACGGTGATCTCGGCGTCCATGGTCGCCGACCCTAGATCACCGGATGTCGAGCCGCACCCCCGCCCGTGGGGCGACGATCAGCCCTGGGCGGCGCGAACGGCGGCGTAGGCGTCGACCTGGCCGGCGCCGGTGACGTTCGCCGGAGCGCCGCAGGCGTCGGAGGGACTGTCGGAGCGATAGGTGGGCGTCACCTCCGTGGCGGTGTCGCGCAGGATCTGCCGGGTCCGGGTCACGTCGCCGACCAGCGCCGGGTTCGCCGACCACATCAGCGCGACCACCCCGGCCACCTGCGGGGTCGCCATCGACGTGCCGTCCAGCTCGGCGTAGGTGCCGCCCGGCATGGCCGACACCACACCCACTCCCGGTGCCAGCACGTCCGGTTTACCCGAGCCGCCCGGCACCGGCCCGCGCGAGGAGAACTCGGCGACGCGCCGCTGGTCGTCCACCGCGCCCACTGTCAGCACGTCCGGGTAGGGGGCGGGCGGATCGTCGATCGACGCGCACCACGGGCCGGTGTTCCCGGCCGCGGCGACCACGAAGATCCCGGCGGCGTCGAGGGCGGCGGTGGCCGGCCGCAGAACGCGCTGGTCGCAACCCTCGATGGGCGGGCAGCCCCACGAGTTGGTCAGCACCTGCGGGGCGCGCTCCGGACGGCCGTCGGTGAACGGATCGCCGCCGGCCGGGAAGGGCGCCAACATGAACTGGAGACAGTCCAGGTAGTGCGCGGGGCTGCCGAGGTTGCGGTCCAGGTTCACGCAGCCCACCCACTGCGCGTCCGGGGCCACCCCGATGCCGTCCCGCCCGACCGCGCTGCCCACCGTGTGGGTGCCGTGCCCGCCCTTGTCGGTCGGGCTCCGGGTGTCGTCCCACGGGTCGAACCAGGAGTCGTCCCCACCACGGAACCCGGCCCGTAGCGCCGGATGGCCGCCGTCCACCCCCGAGTCGGAGCTGCCGACCACGATGCCCGCGCCGGTGACCCGGAGTTGGGACCACACCCGGTCGGCGCCGATCTGACGGATGTTCCACTCCGGGCCGGTGGGCTTGGGCAGGGTGCCGCGGCTCTGCCCGGCCGGGGCCGGCAACGGTCGCAGGCGCTGGCTGACCAGCACCCGCGCCACCTCCGGCCGGCGGGCGAGCCAGGCCCGCACCGCCGGGCCGCCGTCCACCTCAACCGCGTTGACCAGGTAGTACGACACCGGGTCGAGCCGCAGCCGGTTCAACCCCCGGAGCAGGTCGCCCTGGCTCCGCTCGGCGGTCGTCACCAGCCGCCGGTAGACCTCCGCCGCGCGGGCGTCCCGTCCGGCCCGGCCCGGCGCGGCGGCCGGGAGACCGCTCAGGTCGGCCTGCGTACGCAGCACCACGAACAGCCGCTCGCCGTACAGGCCCGGCTGGCCGGGGCCGAGGTCGACCGCCCCGAACGCCACCAGCAGCACCACGGCCGCCAGCGCTGCCATCCGCCTGCTCGGGGTGCGTGCCGTCGGTCGGGCGAGCAGCACCGCGTACCCGATGGCGACCAGGACCGCGACGGCGAGCCCGACGCCGGCGGCGGCCGCCACCCAGAACGGGATGTCCCGGGTGCCGACCAGCAGCAGGCTGATCTCTTCCGGGTCGGTGAAGGCCAGCGGGCCGAGCGCGGCCAGGCCCACGAGCCAGCCGGTCGCCGCTCGGCCGGCACGCACGGCCTCAGCCGGCTCGGCGGTGGGCCGCCGGGTCGCGGCCCAGAGCGCGGCCTCGGCCGGGTCGGGGGAGGGCCGCCAGGTCGCGGCCCAGAGCGCGGCCAGCGCGAAGCCCACCGGCGGCAGGGTCAGCAGCGCGGGCAACTGCGCGCCGGACTGCCCGGTCCCGGCCGCGAGCAGCAGCAGCGCCACCCCGGCGACCAGACCGCCGACCAGCACCAGCCGAGCCGGCCGGGGTGGTCGCCCAACAGCGAACTGGGCCCAGAAGGGGGCGTCCAGCAGTGTCGCGGCGAGCACCCCGAGCGCGGCGGCCGCCACCAGCGCGAGAGCGGTCTCCAGGAGGCCACCGAGCGCGCCAAGCCAGGCCCACGGCAGCAGCAGTGCCAACCCGGCGGCCACCGCGAGCAGCGGCACCGGGCCGACACGGCGCACGCGCCGTCCGACCGACTCCGCGCCTCCGGTGGCCTCGGGCGGCGTGGTGTTGCCGTCTCTGGTGGCCTCGGGCCGCGTGGCGTCGCCGCCTGCGGTGGCCTCGGGCCGCGTGGTGTCGCCGCCTCCGGTGAGTGCCGGGCCGCCGACCGAGCCGACCAGCCCGGGGTACGCCCACCGGCGCGCCGACCAGCGCACGGCGAGCGCGCTGAGCGACGCGGCACCGGCCAGCGCGGCGAGGTACGCCTCATGGTGCACCGGCGGCACGGCCCGCAGCACTGTGAGCACGCCGAGCGCGATCGCCCCGATCAACCAGGCCCGCCCGGTGGCCCGGACCGCACCCGACCGGGGCAGGACGGTCAGCAGGAGGGCGGGCGTGCCGGCCAGCACGACGGTGGCCAGGCCGAGCACCGGCCAGAGCCAGCCGAGCCGGTCCCGTCCGAAGCCCAGCAGCACCTGATCGGTGAGCCAGCCACCGGTCTGGGTGCCCACGGTGACCGCAACCGTCCAGCAGCCGACCAGCACGGCCGCGACCACCGGCCACGGGGAACTGCTGTCGCTGGGGCCCTGGTACGCAGGTTGACCTTGCATCCGAGAACCTTACGACTACGAGGAAGGGTTTCGACCCGACCGTCGGGTTCCGAGGCACGAGGAACGGTGCAGATCTTGGACAGTTTCCGTCATCGCGTGACGGAAACTGTCCAAGATCTGCGATGGGTCGGCCTGGATGGGGTCGCGGGACGTGTCGTGCGCTCCGGAGCAGGTAGGCGCGGTGCGGGGCGGGCGGCGAATGTCGACACGGTGGCTCGACGGTTACGGTGGACAGGTGCGCGACCCCAATGTCTCCCGATCCGTCGCCGGTCAGCTCTCACCGGTCCGCCGTGCGTCCGACCTGCGTCGACTGCGTGCCGAGCGCTTCGACGTGCTGGTCATCGGGGGCGGGGTGACCGGAGCCGGTGCCGCCCTGGACGCTGCGTCCCGTGGCTTGAAGGTGGCGCTGGTCGAGGCACGTGACCTTGCCGCCGGGACGTCCAGCCGGTCCAGCAAACTCATCCACGGTGGCCTGAGGTATCTGGAGCAGTTGGAGTTCCACCTGGTCCACGAGGCGCTCACCGAGCGCGGCCTGCTGGCCACCCGGCTCGCGCCGCACCTGGTACGCCCGGTGCCGATCATGGTGCCGCTGCCGGCCGGGCGGGGCCTACGGGACCTGCCGGCCCGGGTCTTCCGGCGCTCGTACTACGGCGCCGGGGTGGCCGCGTACGACGCCTTCGCCGGGATTCTCGGCGGGGGTCGGGGGATGCCCCTGCACCGTCACCTGACCCGGGAAGGCGCCCGGCGGATCTTCCCGAGTCTGCGGGCCGACGCGCTGGCCGGGGCGATCCGCTACTACGACGGGCAGGTCGACGACGCGCGGCTGGTTGTCACACTGGCCCGCACCGCGGCCAGCCTCGGCGCCACAGTGGTGAGCAGTGCCCGCGCCGTCGGGCTGATCCGGCAGGCCCGCGAGGTGACCGGCGTTCGCGTCCGGGACCTGGAGGCGCCACCGGGCTCGCCGGACGCGGAGTTCGAGGTGCAGGCCCGCACCGTCATCGCCGCCACCGGCGTGTGGAGCGACGACATGTCCCGGATGCTGAACGACGTCGGCCTGCGACCCGGCATCCGGGTGCGCGCCTCCAAGGGGGTGCACCTGGTGGTGCCCCGCTCGGCGATCACCGGCGAGACGGGGCTCATCCTGCGTACGGCGAGTTCGGTGCTCTTCGTCATCCCATGGGGCGGGCACTGGATCATCGGCACCACGGACACCGACTGGCGACTGGACCGTTCCCACCCGGCCGCCTCGGCCCGCGACATCGACTACCTCCTCCAGCAGGTCAACACCGTGTTGGAACGGCCGCTGACCACCGCCGACATCGAGGGGGTGTACGCCGGGCTGCGCCCGCTGCTGGCCGGCGAGGCCGACTCGACCTCGAAGCTCTCCCGGGAGCACGCGGTCTTCGAGCCGATGCTCGGGCTGCTGCTGGTCGCCGGCGGCAAGTACACGACGTACCGGGTGATGGCGTCCGACGTGGTCGACCGGGCCGCTCGCCGACTCGGTGGCGCTCGCTCGTCACGCACCGCCGACCTGCCGCTGCTCGGCGCCGACGGCTACCCGGCCATGTGGCGGGACCGGGCCGACCTGGCCCGCCGGCACGGCGTGCCGGTGGGCGTGGTGGAGCACCTGCTGGAGCGGTACGGCACCCTCACCCTGGACCTGCTGGCGCTGGTCGACGCCGATCCTCTGCTGGCGTCCCCGCTGGCTGGTGCTCCGGAGTATCTGGCGGCCGAGGTCGCGTACGCGGCGCGGGCCGAGGGCGCGTTGCACCTGGAGGACGTGCTGACCCGGCGGACCCGCATCTCGTTCGAGACCAGCCACCGGGGGCTGGAGTCGGCGGAGCACACCGCCGAGTTGATGGGGGCGGTGCTCGGTTGGGACGCGGCCACCCGGGCGCGGGAGGTCGAGCACTACCGGGTTCGGGTGGAGGCGGAGCGGCAGTCCCAGTTGATGCCGGACGACGCGACGGCGGACGCGGCCCGTCTCGGCGCTCCGGACGTCAGGGGTTACGCGGCCGACCGGGGCGACGACACCCAGGCGGAGCTGCGCTCGTCCGCTCGATGACGAATTGCGACGTTACCGATGGGTAACCATCGATACCGGCCCGGATGGTGGTTTCGGACGCTACCTACGGTGGGGTAGGTTTCCGCGCGTGCTAGCCCGCGCGCGCCCTCATCTGCTCCTACCCTTGCTCGCCGTCGCGCTCGCCGGTGCCCTGACCGGGTGCTCCCTCTTCGACGGAGACAAGCCGAGCACCCCGGTGGCGCAACCGACCCCCGGCACGGCGGGTGGCGGCTCGCAGCTGGAGATCCCCACCACCGTCGCCGCCGGTCAGGTCAGCCTGCTCCAGCGGCTCGGCGAGGACGGGCCGATGCGCACCCTGAGCGTCGAGCGGAACGGCGCGTGGCAGTGCGTCGACTGCGCCGGCGACGGCGTGACCTCCCGGGGCACCCTCGCACCGGAGCTGACCGAACGGCTCCAGGTGCTGCTCGCCAACCCGAAGCTGGCCGACGAGACCGATCAGGCCCGGCGGTACCGGACAACCTGCATCGACGCGCTGACGTCCAGCCTCATCACCTCGGCCGGGCTGATCACCTCGCAGGACTGCCCGGGCGAGGAGCTCACGCCGGTCGCCGGGGAGATCCTGCTGCTGCTCACCCAGGCGACCCCGGCCGAGGTCAAGGGCTGACCGCAGCCGCTCAGAGCACCTTGCCCGGGTTGAGCAGGCCGGCCGGGTCGAGCGCCGACTTGATCGCCTGATGCACCCGGACACCGACCGGCCCGATCTCCCGGGCCAGCCAGTCCCGCTTGAGCAGCCCCACCCCGTGCTCACCGGTGCACGTGCCGCCCAGGTCCAGGCCGAGCCGCATGATCTCGTCGAAGGCCCGCCGACCCCGCTCCACGCTCGCCGGGTCGGCCCGGTCGACAACGATGTTCGGGTGCATGTTGCCGTCCCCGGCGTGCCCCACCACGCCGATCGGCACCGCACACTCGGCCGCGATCCGGGCGACCCCGTCCAGGAGCGCGGCGAGCGCGCCGCGCGGCACCGCCACATCGTCGATCACCAGACCGCCGATGCCGCCCGGGTAGGCGTCCGCCGCGAACTTCTCCATGGCCGGGTGGGCCAGCCGGCGAGCCTGGAGCAGCGCCGCCGCCTCCACCGCGTCGGTGGCCGCGTAGACCTCGTCGGCGCCGACGGCCTCGCACACCTCCGCCAGCACGGCCAGGTCGTCCGCCGCCCGGGAGCCGGTGTCGGCGGCGGCCAGCAACAGGGCCTGCGCGTCGGTCCGCAACCCCATCGGTTGGTACGCCTCGATCGCCCGCAGGTGGGTCTGGTCCAGCAACTCCAGCAGGCTGGGGGTGAGCCCGCGAGCCGCGATCTCGGCCACCGCCGCGCCGGCCGTGGCGGTGGATCCGAAGACCGCCACCAGGGTCAGTGAGTCAGCCGGGGCGGGGCGCAGCGCCACTGTCACCTCGGTGATCACGCCGAGGGTGCCCTCCGAACCGACGAACAGTCGGGTCAGGTCGTAGCCGGCCACCCCCTTGGCCGTACGCCGGCCGGTGCGCAGCACCTCACCGGAGGCGAGCACCACCTCCAGGCCGAGCACGTACTCGGTGGTCACTCCGTACTTCACGCAGCACATGCCGCCGGCGTTGGTGGCCACGTTGCCACCGATAGTGGACGACTCCCAGGAGCCGGGGTCCGGCGGGTACCAGAGGCCCTGTTTCGCCACCGCCCCGGCCAGGGCCGCGTTGACCACCCCCGGTTGGACCACAGCGATCCGGCTCACCGGGTCGATCTCCCGGATCTCGTTCATCGCGACGGTGCTGAGCACCACCGCGCCGTCCACCGCGTTCGCCGCGCCGGCCAGCCCGGTCCGTGCGCCCTGCGGCACCACCGGTACGCCATGCCGCGCCGCCGCCTGGATCACGGCGACCACCTGCTCGGTGTCGCGCGGGCGGGTCACCACCAGCGGGACTCCGGCGGCGCACAGGTCGGCCTCGTCCCGCTGGTGCAGGCGCAGCAGGTCCGGGTCGGTGAGCACGGCGTCGTCACCGAGCGCGGCGCGCAGGTCGTCGAGGAGCGCGGTGGGGGCCATGCAGCCGAGGTTAGGGCGCTACCAGGCGATCATCAACATGATCGACTGGTCGGGTTAACTTGGCACCATGCTCTACCTGGACCGGCCGGCCTGGCCGTGGCGCGGTCGGCTCTGGTCGCACCTGATCAGTGACGTCTCGTACGCCGAGCTGCACGCCTTCGCCGAGGCGCTCGGCGCGCCCCGGCGCGGCTTCGACCGGGACCACTACGACATCCCGGCGGACCGGTTCGCGGCGGCGGTGTGGCTCGGTGCCCAGGTGGTGCCGAGCCGGGAGCTGGTCCGGTTGCTCCGCGCCGCCGACCTGCGTCGGCCGAAGCACCTGGTCAACCCGCGTTCTCGGGTGCCGCGGTGAGGGTGGCCAGCTCGCGGCGCACATTGTCCCGGGCGGGCTCTTCCCACCGGCTCGCCAGCGGTGGCGACCGGAACAGCGCGGGCAGCGACAGCAGTCCGGTCAGCACGGCGGCCCGCCCAGCCCGGAAGGCAGGCTCCGGCACGTGGGCGTACTCCTGGCGGATCGCCGCGGCGTAACGCTCGTAGGTGGCCGCTGGCGCGGCCAGCACGGCCAGGTCCGCGTCGCAGAGCAGCGCGCCGTCCCGGTCGCCCGGCGTCACAGCGTGCCCGGCGGTGAGCAGCACCAGCCGGCGCGCCTCGGCCACCGTGGGCGCCGGCACCCCGAGCCCGGTAAGCACGCTCTCGGCCAGCGCGGCGCTCTCCCGTTCGTTGGCGTCGCCGTCGGCCCGGGGGTCGTAGACCGCGTCGTGGAACCAGGCCGCCAGCCGGACCCCGTCGGCCCTTGCGGCCAGGTCGGCGTGCTGGTCCACCACATCGAGCACCGCCGTCAGGTGGGCCACCGTGTGGTAGTGCCGGTGCGGCTCCCGCCAACGGGCGATCAACTGCTCGCCGGCCCTGGTGACATCCGGCTCGGGCCTCGCGCCGGCACCCCGGGCCGCCGCCCGCCACCGGTCCAACAGATCAACCACCGCCCGAGTCTGCCGCATCCGCCCGCGACGCGCGGGTAGGGAGGGTTCAGCGGGGCCACCACGGGTAGTCGCGCCCATGGCCGTGGCCCGGGACAAGCGACAGCCGATGGTGCGACGTACCGCGCTGCGCGACGGTTTGGTGGACATCGACGGCGCACGGATCGCCGAGGCCACCGAGCAACTGCGCCACCGCAGCCGGGCCACCCTGCACGATCGGCTGCACCGGGTACGGATGGCCGGCGGACTCGCGGTGCAGGCCGGGCTCGCCGCCGGGCTGGCGTACCTGATCTCGCACAAGGTGCTCGGCAACCCGCAACCGGTCTTCGCGCCGATCTCCGCGGTCGGCACCCTGGCCGCGTCGGTCGGTCAGCGGTTCCGCCGGACGGTGGAGCTGATCGTCGGGGTGGGGGTCGGGGTGGCTGTAGGCGACCTCCTGATCTACCTGCTCGGCACCGGGGCGTGGCAGCTCGGCCTGGTGGTCACCGTGGCGATCCTGCTCACCATCTTCGCCGGAGCGAGCGTGGCCATCGTCATCCAGGCGGCGGCCACGGCGGTGCTGATCGTGACGCTGAGCCCGTCGACCCAGAACCTGGAGATCCCCCGCTTCGTCGACGCGTTCCTCGGAGGTGGGATCGCGCTGCTGGTCACGGCGGTGCTGCTGCCACTAAACCCACTCCGGGTGATCAACCGGGCGGCCCGCCCCGCCCTGGACCTGCTCGCCGCCCAGCTCGACGCCACCGCCGACGGGCTGCGCAACCGGGACCGCGCCACCATCCAGGCCGCACTGGAGAGGCTGCGCAACAACAAGGAGGAGCTGGCCACGCTGGGCGAGGCGATCGAGGGGGCGAAGGAGACCGCCACTCTCTCCCCGGCCCGCTGGCACCGCCGCGACGAACTGACCCACTACGCCGAGGCGGCCGACCCGATCGACCGGGCGATGCGCAACAGCGGCACCCTGATCCGCCGATCCGTCACGCTGGTCGAGGACGACGAACCGGTACCCGATCCGATGCCGGACGCGATCGGCCACCTCGCCGAGTCGGTCCGGCTGCTCAAGCACGAGTTCGCCGCCGGTGAGGAGCCGGAGGAGGCCCGGGAGCGGTCGCTGCGGGCGGTCAGCGAGTCCGGCCGGGCGTACGGCGCCGGGGTGGGGTTCTCCGGCAGCGTGGTGATCGCCCAGATCCGGACGACAGCGAGTGACCTGCTGGTCGCCTCCGGCATCGAGCAGGAGGAGGCGAACCGGTGGATCCGCACCGCCTTCGGGGAGCAGGAGCGCCCGGTCGGTGAGCCCGCCGAGCCCGGCGAGACGCCGAAGCCACCCACCGCCCCGCCGGTCGGCTGAGCGGAAAGACCGCCGGGCGCACCTCAGGCCAGCTCGGCCAGGGCCGCGAGCAGCCGGTCCACCTCGTCGGCCGTGCTGCCCAGCCCGATGCTGGCACGCAGCGCGGTGGGCGGCAGGTCCCGCCGGCCGGTACGCCCCGCCGCCTCGCCGAGCAGACGCCGGGCCAGCGGGTGGGCACAGAACAACCCGTCCCGTACGCCGATGTGGTGCTCGGCGGCCAGCCGGGTGGCCACCTCGGTGGAGTCCCAGCCGGCGACCACGAACGAGACGATGCCGACCCGGGGCGCGTCCGGGCCGAAGGTGCGCAGCTCGACGATGTGCGGCAGGGCGGCGAGGCCGGTCCGCAGCCGGGCCAGCAGGGCCTGCTCGTGGGCGGCCAGCGCGCCCTGGTCCGCCTCGTCGAGCGCCCTGCACACCGCCGCCAGCGCGACCGCTCCGAGCAGATTCGGGGTGCCGCCCTCGTGTCGGGCCGGGCCGGTCGCCCAGGTCACGTCGTGGGTGGCCGGACCGACGTGGCTGGTGGCGCCACCGCCGGCCAGGTAGGGCGGGGCGGCGTCCAGCCAGTCGGCGCGACCGATCAGCACGCCCGCGCCGAACGGCGCGTACAGCTTGTGGCCGGACACGGCCAGGTAGTCGACGTCGAGCGCGAGCAGGTCGACCGGGGCGTGCGGGGCGAGCTGCGCGGCGTCGAGCACGATCCGGGCGCCGTGCCGGTGCGCCACCCGCGCCAGTTCGGCGACCGGCCACCGCTCACCGGTCACGTTGCTCGCACCGGTCACCGCTACCAGCACCGGCAACGCCGGGCTGCTGCCCCGGCGCAGCTCGGTGAGGGCGGCGGCGAGATCGCGTACCGCCCCGTCGGGGTCGCTGGGCACCGGCAGCCGCACCGACCCGCGCGGCCAGGGCAGCAGGTTGGCGTGGTGTTCGCCAGCGAACGTGACCACTGTGGTGCCGGCCGGCACGGCCCGTGCCAGCAGGTTGAGCGCGTCAGTGGTGTTGCGGGTGAAGATCACATGATCGTCGGCGCGAGCGCCGAAGAAGTCCCCGATCGTCTGCCGGGCCTGCTCGTACGCGAGGGTGCAGCGCCGCGACAGCGCTCCCGCCCCGCGATGCACGCTGGCGTACCAGGGCAGCAGCTTTGCCACCGCGTCGGCGGCGGCCCGCGCGCACGGCGCACTGGCCGCGTAGTCCAGGTTGATCTCGCCGGGCACGCCGAGGACGTCGAGCGACGCGGACGGCACGGTGGGCAGGCTGGGCAGCGAGGGTACGAGAGTGACGGACACGCCGGAACCTCCGGGGTCAGGGACCCCGGGTGCGACATCGGGACGGGGTCCGCGCTTGCCCAGCACACCGATCGGGCTGGGCCCGGTCATCACCCGGGGCACCCCACCGCGAACTCGACGAGGGTTGCCGGCCAGCAAGCCGGGGCTTGACGCTGGCGCTCGTGACCTGCCGGCAGCATAGCGGCTACCGATGCGACCGAACCAGCCGGCGGCGGATGGCTACGCTGACCGCATGGCCGACACCCCGCCCGGTTCACCGCTGCCGCCTGCGCCCGCCTCCCCGCCCGCGCCCGCCGGCCCGCCCATGGGTGAGACGCCGCGAATGCCGCTGCGCCGACTGGGCTGGCGGCGGTTCCTGGTGCTGGCCGGGGTGGTGCTGTTGATCGCGGCGTGCGCGGTCTTCATGGTCTTCACGCTCGGCCAGTCGCTCGGTGCGCAGGCCCTGCTGATCGGGGTGGTCGCCGCCATTCTGCCGGTGCCGGTGCTGGTCGGCTGCTTCCTCTGGCTGGACCGGTACGAACCGGAGCCGTTGAAGTATCTGATCTTCTGCTTCGCCTGGGGGGCGTTCGTCTCCACCGCCGCCTCGCTCACCGTGAACGACTTCGCGGCCAACCGCTTCGCCGACTGGGGCCTGCCGTCGGCGCTCACCGGGGTGCTGGTGGCGCCGTTCATCGAAGAGCTGACCAAGGCGCTGGGCCCGATCCTGCTGCTGGTGTTCCGCCGCCGCGAGTGGTCGGGGATCACCGACGGCCTGGTCTACTGCGGGCTCGCCGCGGTCGGCTTCGCGATGGTGGAGAACATCCTCTACCTGGGCGGGTTGGGCTACGCGTCCGGCGCCGACCGGTACGGCCCGGCCACCGGCATCCAGCAGGTCATCGCGATCTTCATCCTGCGGATCCTGCTGTTCGGGTTCGCCCATCCCCTCTTCACCTCGATGACCGGTGTGGGGTTGGGTATCGCCTCCCGGACGGCGGACCGGCGCATCCGGGTGCTCGCCCCGGTCGCCGGCCTGCTGCTGGCGATGATGCTGCACGGCACCTGGAACCTGCTGCCCACGCTGACCCAGGCCACCGGCGAGGCCATGATCATGCTGTACGGCTTCCTGGGCCTCATGGTGCCGGTCTTCTTCGGCACCGTGGGGCTGGCGCTGTGGCTGCGCGCCTGGGAGGGGCGGCTGACCGAGCGGGTCCTGCCCGACTACGTACGCGCCGGCTGGCTCAGCCCGCCCGAGGTGGCCGCCCTGAGCAGTCTCGGCCGGCGGCACGCAGCCCGCAGTTGGGCGCGGCGGGTGGCCGGCGACGCCGGGGTGCGGGCGATGCGGGGTTACCAGTCCGCCGCCACCCGACTGGCCCTGCTGCGCGACGGGGCGCTGCGCGGCCTGGACCGCAAACCCGCCGACCAGGAGCGGACCGCCCGCGAGGAGCGGGAGCTGCTGGACGCGATCACCGGATACCGGTCGTTCTTCGTGGGTCGGGACCCGCAGGCCCCGGCGGGGGTCTGGGACGGCAGCCGCTACCACCTGCGCTTCCCGGACGGCACCGAGCGCGCGGTGGACGCGCCGGACGAGCCGGTGGTGCCGATCCCGGTGGTGCTGGCTCCCGCCCCGGCTCCGATGGGTTACGCCCCGCCCGCCCCGCCCGGCCTGCGCCCGGCGTCTCCCTGGCCGCCAACACACCCCTGACCCCGCCGACTACCGCCCAACCCGCGCCCGCGCCGAGCGCCCGCGCCCGCGCCGAGCGCCCGCGCCCCTGCCCGCGCCGATCTTGCAGTTTCGGTCGTCGAAAAGCGTGGAATGCCCTCTACGCCGGGACAGTAAGTGCAAGATCGCGGCCGACTCCGGTCGATCATGGAGTTGTGGTGCCTGACTTGGTGCTACTTGTGGACTTTGTCCGGCACCACAACTCCATGATCGACGTGGCGTGGCGTGGCGTGGCGTGGCGTGGCGTGGCGTGGCGTGGCGTGGCGTGGCGTGGCGTGGCGTGGCGTGGCGTGGCGTGGCGTGGCGTGGCTTGGTCTGGCTTGGCGTCAGGTCATCAGCGAGGTTAGGAAGTCACCGAGGCCCTGGAACATTGCGATCAGCGCTGCTCCGATCGCCCGGAACATCTGCGCGGCGCCGTCCGGCCGAAAGGCCATGAAGTAGATCAGGAACGCGACACTGCCCCAGGTCAACAGCTTCTTCACGAATACCGGCATCGTCCCTCCCCAGGGCCACGGTCGCCGGATGGCTTCCCGTCGTGCGGCTGGGCAAACGGTGCGCGACGGGGCCTGGTGGCCGGGAGAGGTGCGTCAGGGGTAGAGGCCGGTCGAGGTGCGTCAGAGGTAGAGGCCGGTCGAGGTGCGTCAGAGGTAGAGGCCGGTCGAGTCGTTCTCGATCCGCTCGGCGGCGACGGCGTGCACGTCCCGCTCCCGCAGCAGCACGTAACCGCGGCCATGCAGCTCGACCTCGGAGCGCTCGTCCGGGTCGAAGAGCACCCGGTCGCCGGAGACGATGGCGCGCACGTTCGGCCCCACCCCGACCGCAGTGGCCCAGGCGAGGCGCTTGCCGACCGCTGCGGTCGCCGGAATGACGATGCCAGCGGTGGAGCGGCGTTCGCCCTCGCTGCCCTCCATCCGCACCAGCACGCGGTCGTGCAGCAGGCGGATCGGCAGGCCGGCGTCGAGATCGTTGTCGGCGGTCACGTCGCAGACGCTACCGTGTGGCCGACGGTGGCCGGCCGGTGGTTACGCCGGAGGTGGTCGGGGCATTGTGTGGCGGAACCGCCCTACGGTGTCGGGAACGGACGTATGCTGTCCGACCTGTCGCCGTCGGCGGGCCGGGTTCTCTGCCAGGAGGTGCGCTTGAGCCGCTTCGAGCGGGTACGCGGGCGGCTTCGCCGCGCCTACCAGTCACGACAGGAGTCGGCGCCTGCCGACGAGGGCGCCGCGAGTGACGCGTTGAACGACGCGTCGGAGGCGGCCCGGGTGGCGTCGCCGGCCGTGCCGGGGCCGACCGCGCCGCCGAGCGCCGCTGTCTACGGCGCGGAACCTCCGGTGGACCTGCACAGCTCCACCTCCAGTCGGGACGACGCCGACGTTCCGCACGGGTTGCGGATCGCCGCCGCGTGGTGTTGGCGACTGATCGTGATCGGCGTGGTGGCCTGGGCGCTGCTGCGGATCGTCGGCACGGTCAAGATCGTGATCATTCCGCTGGCCATCGCGCTGCTGCTCTCCGCGCTGCTCGCCCCCGCGGTGGGCTGGTTGCTGCGGGTCCGGTTCCCCCGGTCGCTGGCGACGGCGGTGGTGCTGGTCGGCGGCCTGGCCGCGGTGATCGGCACGCTGACGCTGGTGGTCAACGAGTTCATCCGTGGCGTACCGGAGCTGAGCGAGAAGTCCTCGGAGGGCGTCCGGCAGATCCAGAACTGGCTGAAGACGGGCCCACTGCACCTCTCCGACACCCAGCTCGACCGCTACATCGACGAGGCGCAGGCCTGGATCAACAACAACACCTCGAGGTTCACCAGCGGCGCGCTGAGCACCGCCGCGACGCTGGCCGAGGTGCTGACCGGCACGCTGCTGGTGCTCTTCGCGACGTTCTTCTTCCTGCGCGACGGCAACCGGATCTGGCGGTTCCTGGTCCGGCTGCTGCCGGTGGCCGCCCGGTGGAAGGTCGACGACGCCGGCCGCGCCTCCTGGCAGACCCTTGTCGCCTACGTCCGCGCGACAGTGCTTGTCGCCTTCATCGACGCGGTCGGCATCGGCATCTTCCTGGTCGCCTTCGACATCCCGTTCGCCTTCCCGCTGGCCGCGCTGGTCTTCCTCGGCGCGTTCATCCCGATCGTCGGTGCGGCGCTCTCCGGCGGCGTGGCGGTGTTGGTGGCCCTCGTCGACAGCGGGCCGGTCACCGCGTTGATCATCCTCGCTGCGGTGATCGTCGTGCAGCAGGTGGAGGGTCACATCCTGCAACCGCTGATCATGGGCCGGGCGGTCGCCCTGCACCCGCTCGCGGTGATCATCGGCATCGCTGCCGGCGTCGTACTCGCGGGCATCACCGGCGCGCTGGTCTCCGTGCCGCTCATCGCGGTGCTGAACACCGCGGTCCGCCGGCTTGCCGCCCGCAGGGTGCCGGACACCCCGCCCGACGCAGTGGTCGTCGCCTCCCAGGCCCCCTAGGGCCGCGGTAACGCAGGATCACGGAAAGAGTGGCCTCCCGTCAGCGGGAGGCCACTCTTTCCTTGTCGTAGCGCGATCGTGGGCCGACCAGAGCGGCCCAGGCGCGGCGAGGGTCAGGACTTGGCGAGACGTTCCAGGGCTCCTCGGGCCACCTCGGGGCGGGTCGTGTACCAGAACGGGGGCAGCGAGCGGCGCAGGAACGGCCCGTAGCCCCGCGCCGTCTCCAGTCGGGAGTCGAGCACCGCGACCACGCCCTTGTCGCCGGTCGCCCGGATCAGCCGGCCGACGCCCTGCGCCAGCCTCACCGCCGCGATCGGCACGCTGACCGCCGCGAAGCCGGAGCCGCCGCCCGCGTCCACCGCCGCCGCGCGGGCCGCCGCCAGCGGTTCGTCCGGACGGGGGAAGGGCAGCCGGTCGATGACGACGAGCTGACAGGCGTCGCCCGGCACGTCCACCCCCTGCCAGAGCGACATCACCCCGAACAGGCAGCTGGCGCGCTCCTCGCGGAAGCGACGCACCAGCAGCGGCAGCGCCTCCTCGCCCTGGAGCAGGACCGGCAGGTCGGTCCGCGCGCGCAACAGCTCCGCGGCCTGCTGCGCGGCCCGCCGGGAGGAGAAGAGCCCGAGAGTACGACCACCGAGCGCCTCGACCAGCCCGAGCAGTTCCTCCCCGGCAGCCTCGGGCAACCCGGAGACGCTGGGGCGGGGGAGGTGCGCGGCGACGTACAGGATGCCCTGCCGGGCGTAGTCGAACGGCGAACCGACGTCGAGTGACCGCCACCCGGGGCCCTCGGTGGCCGGGACGACGGCGTTCGGGGTGACGTCGCCGGCGAGGCGACGGCCCGGCGCCTCGGCAGCCGGCCGGCCGGGGCCGGTGCGGGCGGCCTGTGCGGCCGCGGCGGGGGTCGGCGGGGCGGGCGGTGGCGCGTCCAGCCCGAGGGCGCGGGCGACAGTGTCGAACCGGCCGCCCAGCGCCAGGGTCGCCGAGGTGGCCACGACGGTGCGTTCGTCGTACAGGTGGGTGGCGAGGGTGCCGGCCACCGACAGCGGCGCGACCACGAGCGCCCGGCGGTTTCCGCTGTCGTTCTTCTCCACCCAGGCCACGTCGTGGTCGCCCTCCTCCAGTAGCCGCTGCGCGGTCGTGGAGAGCTCGTCCAGGGCGGCCTTGGCCTGCTGCTTACGGACCGGGTCGGGGTCGTCGGCCTTGATGTCGCCGATCGCGTCCAGGGCGGAGCGGGTCGCCGCGTCGAGCAGCGTGCACGCCTCCCGCAGTGGCGTCGGCAGCCCCGCGGTGATCCGGCCGGCCGGCGCCTCGGCCAGCCCGACCGCCAGGGCGTCCCCGGCGGCGGTGAGCGCCTCGGCGGTCTCCGGGCGCAGCAGCGTACGGGCCCGCCGGGTGGTCCGGTCGATCAGCTCGGGCACCAGCTCCGCCTGGGCGGCGGAGGAGACCCGGTCGGCCAGCTCGTGCGCCTCGTCGACGATGAGCAGCTTGTGCGGCGGCACGATGTGCCGGTCGGCGAGCATGTCGACAGCGAGCAGGCTGTGGTTGGTCACCACGATGTCGGCCTCCCGGGCGCGGGCCCGCGACGCCTCGGCGAAGCACTCCTGCCCGAACGGGCAACGGGCCGCGCCGACGCACTCGCGGGCCGGCATCGACACCAGCCGCCAGGCCTGGTCCTCAACGCCCGGGTCCAGCTCGTCCCGGTCGCCGGTGGCGGTCTTCTCGGCCCAGTCGCGTAGCCGCTCGATCTGCTTGCCCAGCCGGCCCGCCTCACCGAGCCACTTCACCGGCTGGGCCGGGCCAGGCTTGCCGAGCGTCCCGCCGCCGGGGCGCGCCGCGGGGGCGTCGAAGAGGGTGTCCTCCGGCTCCTCCTCGGTGGAGTTGTCCAGTCGGGCGAGGCAGAGGTAGTGATGGCGGCCCTTGAGCACGGCGAAGGTGGGCCGACGGCCGAGCACCGGCTCGACCGCGTCGGCGAGCCGGGGCAGGTCGTGGTCGACCAGCTGGGACTGCAACGCCAGGGTGGCAGTGGAGACCACCACCGGACCGTCCACAGTGAGCGCCGGCGCGAGGTACGCCAGTGACTTGCCGGTGCCGGTGCCCGCCTGCACGAGCAGATGCTCGCCGCCGGCCACGCACTCCTCGATCGCCGTGGTCATCTGCAGTTGGCCGGGGCGCTCCGCACCGCCGGGCACCGCGCCGACCGCCGCCGCCAGCAGTTCGGTGCCACTGGGTCGGGCACCCCGCCGCCGGCCCTTGGCACGGGCCGACGGGGTGGCGGAACCGGTGGCGGTGCGGGGCGGAGTCACCGTGCGACGGTACCCGGCGCCGCCGACACCGACCGCGCCCATCCGCCGCGTGGCGCGATGCCGACCGGGGCGGGGTGTCTCGGCCGACCCCGTCCGGTTACGGCCACGCTACGACGCGTTGGGCTGTATCGGTTAGGGTGCGAATCATGCCGAGCGACATGGTCCGAGTGATCTACCGCAAGTACGACGGCAGCGCCCACCGCGACTACCCGGCCCGTCGGCTCACCGAGGACGATCTCGGCGTCTGGCTCGGCGTGCCGGAGGGCACCGAGTCGGTCTACCACGGCCGGCCCTCGGTGGAGAAGATCCCGTTCGTGCTGTTGGTGCCACACCGCGCCTGGTGGACAGGCATGTTCAACCCCCCACCCCGCACCAGCGAGGTCTACTGCGACATCACCACCCCGGCCCGCTGGGAGTCCGACGACACGGTCCACCTGATCGACCTGGACCTGGACGTCGTCAGGCGTCGGGCCACCGGCCTGGTGGAGCTGCTCGACGAGGACGAGTTCGCCGAGCACCGGGCCCGGTTCGGCTACCCGGACGACGTGGTGGCCGAGGCCGAGGCCGCGGCACAGCGGCTGCTGAGGGCGCTCGGCGACGGCACCGAGCCGTTCGCCACCGCGTACCGCAAGTGGTTGGCCCTGGTGGTCTGAGGCCGCACGGCCGGTCTGGCCGGCTCACCAGCGTGGCGGCCAGCCGTCGTCGGCGCCCAGTGGCGGCAGGTCGGTCAGTTTCTCCGGGTTGAGCTGGTTGTAGATGGCGGTGATCCGGCCCTGGTCGACAGCGAACGCGGTGACCAGGCGGATCGGTTGACCATCGCTGTGCGTGGTCTCCAACTGGAGGCCGAGAATGCCGTCGACGAGCACGGGCCGAGCCAGCACCCGGCCGGTGTACCGGCCGGTCCGGCCGAACAGGCCGAGCGTGAGGCGAGCCACGGGGTCCGCGCCGAACACCGGCCACCGGGCGGCCGGGAAGTGCCCGCCCGAGTCGCCGACGAAGACCACGTCCGGCGCGAGCACCTCAAGCAGTTGATCCAACTCGCCGGACTCGGTGGCGGCGACGAACGCCTTGAGCACCCGACGCTGCTCGGCCGGGTCGGCGGTGTGCCGGGGTACGTCCGGCGAGGTGACCGCCCGCCGGGCCCGGGAGGCGAGCTGCCGGGCCGCCACCTCGGTCGTGCCGAGCACCCCCGCGACCCGGGCGAACGGCAGCGCGAACACGTCGTGCAGGACGAGGGCGACCCGTTGCTCCGGCGCGAGCCGCTCCAGCACCACCAGCAGCGCCGTGCCGACCTCGTCGGTGCGCACCGCCCGCTCCGCCGGGTCGGGCGCGTAGCCGTCGGCCGGCGGCCGGCCGCCCAATGGGCTCACCACCGGCTCCGGCAGCCACTGCCCCGGGTACGCCTCCCGGCGGACCCGGGCCGAGCGGAGCACGTCCAGACAGATCCGAGCGCAGGTGGTGGTCAGCCACGCGGACAGGTCCCTGATCTCGGCGCGGGCCGCCGGGTCGGCCAGCGCCCCGGCGTAGCGCAGCCAGGTCTCCTGTACGGCGTCCTCCGCCTCGCTGCGGCTGCCCAGCATCCGGTGGGCCACCGCGAGCAACCGGCTCCGCTCGGCCTCGAACTCCGTCGCCAGCTCCCGCACGACCCACCACCCCTTCCGGTCGGCGTCCCGGACTACATCCTCCCGCCGAGTGGGCTCGCCGGCTGCCCCGAGGCGGCCCGGCGAACCTGTGCTCGCCGTGGGCGCAGGTCGGTCGGTGCCGATCGGCGGGCCAGGTTCGGAGGTGGGCCTCGGCGGGCGGAACGGCGGTGGGTGGGCGATGATCCGTGCATGAGCGCACCCCAGCAAGGGCAGGTCGTGGCACCCGAGGGCGGTTCCGTGCGGGAGCTGCTGCGGGTCACCGCGCCGGTGGATCTCGGCGCGATCGACCCGCGGTCCATGCCCGGCCTACCGGAGCCCGCGGGCCGCGGCGAGCACCGTAAGACCTGGGCGCGGGAGCAGGTGGAACTGGTCGGCGAGGAGCTGGGCCGGCAGCAGGAGATGCTTTTCGCGATGGCCAAGACCGGGTCGGAACGGCCGGCGCAGCGGGTGCTGCTGGTGCTCCAGGCCATGGACTGCGGCGGCAAGGACGGCACGATCAAGCGGGTGGCCGGCGCGATGAACCCGCTGGGCCTGCACATCCGCTCGTTCGGGCCGCCGACCCGCCAGGAGTTGCGGCACGACTTCCTCTGGCGGATCCGTCGGGAGCTGCCACCGCAGGGCTACGTGGGGATGTTCAACCGTTCGCACTACGAGGACGTGTTGATCGCTCGGGTCGGCTCGCTGGTGCCGGAGACGACCTGGCGAGCCCGCTATGACGAGATCAACTCGTTCGAGCAGGAGCTGACCGAGGGCGGCGTCACCCTGATCAAGGTGATGCTGCACATCTCGTACGCCGAGCAGGGCAAGCGCTTGATGGATCGGCTCACCGACCCGCGTAAGCACTGGAAGTACAACCCCTCCGACATCGACTCGCGAGGGCACTGGGACGACTATCAGGCTGCGTACGCCGAGGCCCTGAGCCGGTGCGGCACGGACGCCGCACCCTGGTTCGTGGTGCCGGCGGACCGCAAGTGGTACCGGGACTGGGCGGTGGCCCACCTGCTGCGTGAGACGTTCGACACGCTTGAACTGGGGTATCCGGCTGCCGATTTCGACGTGGCGCGGGAGCGGAAGCGCCTACTGGCTGGGGGAGCGGGTGCTGGTGGGGCGGCCGAGATGAACGGCAGGTGAACGAGCGGTGAATGACGCCTGGCCAGGGGTGGGCCGGCGAATTCCCGGTTCCGCCGTTTCCTAGCATTCACCGAGCGGGCGCTCTCGGGCACCGCCACCCTTCCACCGACGCGACGAGGTCTGTGCTGTGAAGTTTTCCTTCCGCCCCACCGAGGGCGCCTTCTACGAGCTCTTCACCAGGGCCGCGCAGAACCTGGTCCGGGGCACCGCGCTGCTCAACGAACTGGCCCTGCCTGGCGTGGACGTGCAGTCCGTCAGCGAGCGGCTGACCGAGGTCGAGCACGACAGCGACCAGATCACCCACGACCTCTACAAGAAGATCAACTCGACCTTCATCACCCCGTTCGACCGGGAGGACATCTACCGGCTCGGCTCGTTGCTGGACGACGTGATGGACCACCTGGAAGCGGTGGGCGACCTGCTCTACCTGTACGGGTTGACCGAGCTTCCGGCGCTGCCCCGCGAGCTGCACGAGATGGTCAACGTGCTCGACCAGCAGGCCAAGCTGACCGCCGACGCGATGCCCCGGCTGAAGTCGATGAAGGACCTCGAGGACTACTGGATCGAGTGCAACCGGCTGGAGAACGAGGGCGACCGGATCAACCGGCAGCTGCTCGTCCGCCTCTTCTCGGGTGAGTACGACGCGTTGACGGTGCTGAAGATGAAGGAGGTCGCCGACGAGCTGGAGGCTGCCTGCGACGCCTTCGAGCACGTGGCCAACACCGTCGAGACCATCGCCGTCAAGGAGTCCTGAGCCGGTGTCCCCTGAACTCATCGCCGTGCTGGCGGTGATCGCGGTGGCCCTGGCGTTCGACTACACCAACGGCTTCCACGACGCCGCCAACGCGATCGCCACAAGCGTCTCCACCCGGGCGCTGACACCCCGGATCGCCCTGGCGCTCGCCGCGGTCGGCAACTTCATCGGCGCCCACTTCGGCGCCGGCGTCGCCAAGACCGTCGGCGACGGTCTGGTCACCCTCCCCACCGGGGTGAGCAGCCTCGGTGTGGTCTTCGCCGGGGTGCTCGGAGCGATCGCCTGGAACCTGATCACCTGGTACTTCGGTCTGCCCTCGTCGTCCTCGCACGCGCTCTTCGGCGGTCTGGTCGGCGCCACCCTGCTCTCCACCGGCGGCATCGTGCAGTGGGGCAACATCGGCGTGAAGGTGCTGCTGCCGATGGTGCTGTCGCCGATCGTCGGCCTCACCCTCGGTTACCTGCTGATGCTGGCCATCCTGTGGCTGTTCCGAAAGGGACAGCCGGGCAAGCTCAACCGGGGCTTCCGTTGGGCGCAGACCGCCTCGGCGGCCGCCATGTCGGTCGGCCACGGCATGCAGGACGCTGCCAAGACCATGGGCATCGTGGTGCTGGCGCTCTACACCGGCGGTTTCCAGGAGAGCAAGACGCACATCCCGGGTTGGGTGTTCTGGACCTCGGCGACGATGCTCGCCCTCGGCACCTACGCGGGCGGTTGGCGGATCATCCGTACCCTCGGTCGCAAGATCATCGACCTGGGTCCGCCGGAGGGCTTCGCCGCCGAGACCGTCGCCAGCGCTGTGCTCTACTTCAACGCCCTGGTCCTGAAGGCCCCGATCTCCACCACCCACACCATCACCTCGGCGATCATGGGTGTGGGCGCGACCAAGCGACTCTCCGCGGTTCGCTGGAACGTGGCCGGCAACATCGTGCTCGCCTGGATCATCACGTTCCCGGCCGCCGCGCTGATCGCGTGCGTCACGTACCTGCTGGTCCGGCCGCTCTTCGGCTGACCCACCCGTCCGGTCCGCGCGGCTTGAGGGGCTCCCTTCCCGACGTCTCACGTTGGGAAGGGAGCCCCTCCCGCAATCCGTGCCCGCCGGTGGCCCGTCGAACCACTCAACCCAAATCGATCCCAGGTGCGTTTATCAGGTTGAGGGTTGTGACAGGAGGTCGTCGTGTGAGTCGTGCCGACCGCTACGCGGGTTTCCGGGAGTTCGCGGACGCCCACGGTGCCGCCCTGTCCCGGGCCGCCTACCTACTCACCGGCGATCACCAAGCGGCCGAGGACCTGCTGCAGGAGGCGCTCGCTCGTACAGCGGTGCACTGGCGACGGGTGGAAGCCGGCGGGAACCCAGCCGCGTACGTCCGAAAGGCGATGCTCAATCAGTTGCGCTCGTGGCGGCGCCGCCGTACCCATGGCGAACTCCTTGGCGGAGCACCTGATCGTCCCGCCCGGGGCGATGTGGCGCACGAGGTCGCCCAACGTGAAGTGTTGGCGGCGGCCCTGGCGTCCCTGCCGCCGAGGCAGCGCGCTGTGCTGTTTCTCAGGTACTTCGAGGACCTGTCGGAGGTTGAGACCGCGCGCCGACTCGGCTGTGCCGTCGGGACCGTCAAGCGGCACAGCCACGACGCGCTGGTCACCCTGCGCCGGCTCAGCCCCGGTCTGTCCAACCAGTCCACCACTGCGGAGGCGGATCAGTGAACGACGACTTCCGTACCGTCTACCGAGAGTTGGCCGACGATGCCCGGAACTACTCCGACCCGGAGCGGGCATTGGCAGTGGGGCACCGTAGGCGGCGAACCATGCTTGCCGCTCCCGCGTTGGCGGCCGCGGTAGCCGTCGTTGCTTTCGGCACCTGGGTGACACTGCGTCCGCCCATGCCCACGGGCTCGCCGGGCAACCAGGTGACCGAGGTGATGACAGCGGCCTCCACGCCGGTGCCCACGCTCAGCCCGCCGCCGGCGGCACCCGCCCTGCCGCCCGGAGCGGTGGGTCGGGCCAGCTTCGCCTATGCCGGATGTCGGTCGGGTTGCCCTTGGCTTGTGGTGGTGGGCGACCGCCAGTTCGTCGTCCCCGGTGAGGACCGCAACCCGGGTTCGTCTGCCATGCTGCTGAGCTTGTCGCCGGACGGTCGTTGGGTCGGTTACCCGGCGGGCGACGGTTACGTGGTACGTGACCTCACCGGCACCCGGACGATGGCCTTCCCGCCGTCCGAAACCGGCCGCCGGGTGGCCGCGTGGGTCTGGTCCGCAGACTCGAAGCGCCTGTTGGTTGGTGACTTCCGCGAAGGTGATGACAACACCTACACGGTCGTGGACGTCCTCACCGGCAGCAGGACTCCGGCCGTGATCCCGCCCGCTCGTACCCCCCTCGCGGTGACCGATGAGGGGAAGATCGTTTCCCGTGACCGCGACCAGCACCCCGAGCCCACACGGGTGCTGACGCTCACGGTCTCTGCCATCGGTGAAGCGACCGGGCGAAGTGTCTCCATCGACGCCTCGGCGGTCCTTGCCCAGAATGAGAGTCTCTTCCCAGGGTCGGTCCTCGTGGACCCCGACGCCGGCGGATACCTCCTCGGGGTGGGCACCTCCGATGGCATCTCCACCGCAGTGTTGCGGGTGGCCGCCGACGGACGCGTCGTTGAGCGCGTCGTCGACCTGCCCCGCGACACCCGCAACCGCGAGTTCTGGAACGTTCTCGGCGTCAACGCTGACGGCCTGCTGCTCAGTCGGCAGACCAACGACACCGGGCGGCAGGCCACCACAGTGGTCGCAGTGACCGATGGGGCTTCGCGGGACCTCGTCGCGCTGCCACACGAGTCAATCGTGGCCGTGCCAGGCGCTTCTGCACGCTGACGGCGGTCGCGCGGTTACGGCGGTTAGGGCACCACCCTCACTCGTAGCGCACGCCGATCTGCTCGCGGACCGTGTCCAGCAGGGTCATCACCTCGAGGGTCGTGGCGTGCGGCACCGCCGGGCTCTCGGTCAGGCCGGCGGCCAGGCAGCGCTGCACCTCGATCGCCTCGTACTGGTAGCCGTTGCCGGCTCCGTCGGAGACGATCGTCTCCGGCTCCGCGCCGGCCCGGTGCAGGGTCACCGAACCTGGCCGGAAGAACGGCTCGGGCAGGTCGATCCGCCCCGTGGTGCCGGTGATCGAGGCGGTCTGTCCGCTCAATCCGACCATGCCGCAGCTCAGGGTCGCCAGGGCTCCGGTGTCGTAGCCGAACAGCATGCCGGTGTTCTCGTCCGTCCCCTCCGGGCCGAGCTGCGCCCAGGACCTGATGTGCTGCGGCACCCCGAGCAGCAGGTGGGCCAGGCTGATCGGGTAGATCCCCAGGTCGAGGAGGGCGCCCCCGCCCAGCGCCGCGTTGCGCATCCGGTGCTCCGGCGGGAACGGCCCGGCCACCCCGAAGTCGGCCCGGACGCCGGTCACCGTGCCGATCGCCCCGTCCGCGATCAGCTCGACGACCCGCAGGATCATCGGATTCAGCCGCATCCACATGGCCTCCATCAGGAAGACACCGGCGGCCCGGGCGGTCTCCACCAACTCGGTGCTGGTGGCCAGGTCGAGGGTGAACGGCTTCTCCAACAGCACAGCCCGGCCGGCGGTGAGGCAGGTCATCGCCGCCTCGTAGTGCGCGGAGTGCGGGGTCGCCACGTAGATCGCGTCCACCTCCGGGTCGGCGGCCAGCTCCACCCAGGAGCCGTAGGCGCGCTTCGCGCCGTACGTGTCGGCGAAGCGCTGTGCGCTCTCCGCGGTGCGGGAACCGACCGCGACCAACTCGGCGTCCGGCACCAGCCGGAGGTCTTCGGCGAAACGGCTGGCGATGTGGCCGGTGGCCAGGATGCCCCAACGAGTCATGCCGGAACGCTAGCCCAGCCAGGTGAACCGCCCGCCGCCCGGCCTGCGACGCAACCACATCCCGGCCCGGCGCTTTGGGCATGACGCCCTGATGAGCGTGATGACCCTGAGACATATTGATGTCTCAGGGTCATCACGCTCGAAAAGCCGACCTCGCCGACCTCGCCGACCTCGCCGACCTCGCCATGGCCCAGCGCGCGGCCGGCGTTCCCCGAGGCGGGAACTAGGCTCGCGGGCATGACGATCGACAGTGACGGCTTCCCCGCCCCGGCCGCCCTGGTCGAGCACGCCCGCCGGTTCCAGGCCGAGGGCGGCACCCCGGCGACGCCGCGGGTCGCGGCCACCGTGTTGCTGCTGCGTCCGACCGACGCCGACTTCGAGGTGTACGTCATCCGTCGGGTCGCGGCGATGACCTTCGGCGGGATGTACGCCTTCCCCGGAGGCGGGGTGGACCGCTCCGACTCGGAGGCGCACCTGGACTGGGCCGGCCCGACGCCGGGCGAGTGGGCGGACCGTCTCGGAGTGGCCCCGCAGGCCGCGCAGGCGGTGGTCTGCGCGGCAGCGCGGGAGGTCTTCGAGGAGGCCGGTGTGCTGCTCGCGGGCCCGGACCGGGAGACCGTGGTGGGCGACGTCAGCGGCGACGACTGGGAGGCGGCCCGACAGGACCTGGAGGGACGCCGGCTGGGCTTCGCGGCACTGCTCGCCGACCGTCAGCTCACGCTTCGGTCGGACCTGCTGCTGCCCTGGAGTCGGTGGATCACTCCCGAGTTCGAGCCGCGCCGCTTCGACACGTACTTCTTCGTCGCCCTGTTGCCGGCGGGCCAGCGGACCCGCGACGTCTCCGGCGAGGCCGACCACACCCTGTGGATCCGCCCGGCGGACGCGCTGGCCCGCGCGCAGGCCGGCGAGCTGACCATGCTGCCACCGACCCTGGTCACACTGGCCCAGGTGGCGGCTGCCGGTGACCTGGCCGGGGTGGCGCGGGCGGCGGCCGATCGGGACGCCGTCACTCCGGTCATCCCGCGCCTGGACCTGCCCCCGGACGGTGAACCCCGCTTCGTCCTGGGCTGAGCCCACACACCGTGCCGCAGTCTCGGTCGCCCACGTTCGTTGTCTGCGCGCCCTCGATGCCCGCCGCCGCGACCCTGGGACGGGGCCGGCGGCGTGATGGCCCGGCCGCACCACGCGGCCGGCCGGCCGGCGGGGCGGTGTTGGCGGCGGACATGGCACCGGCGCCCACGCCGGGAGGCGGGGCGCCGGTGACCGGACGAGGTCGGCTCAGCCGAAGCGGCCGGTGATGTAGTCCTCGGTCTTCTTCACGCTCGGGTTGCTGAAGATCTTCTGGGTGTTGTCGTACTCGATCAGCCGGCCCGGGTCGCCGGTCTTCTCGATCGAGAAGAAGGCGGTCCGGTCCGAGACACGCGCTGCCTGCTGCATGTTGTGCGTCACGATGATGATCGTGAACTTGTCCTTGAGCTGGAACATCAGGTCCTCGATCGCCAGCGTGGAGATCGGGTCCAGGGCGGAGCACGGCTCGTCCATCAGGACGACCTGCGGCTCGACCGCGATGGTCCGGGCGATGCAGAGCCGCTGCTGCTGACCGCCGGAGAGGCCCGCGCCGGGCTTGCCCAGCCGGTCCTTGACCTCGCCCCACAGGTTCGCGGCGCGCAGGGCCTTCTCGGCCGCGTCCTCCAGGATCGACTTCTTGCGGACCCCGTTGAGCTTCAGCCCGGCCACCACGTTTTCGAAGATGCTCATGGTGGGGAACGGGTTCGGCCGCTGGAAGACCATGCCGATGGTGCGCCGGACCGCTGTGACGTCCACGTCCCGGTCGTAGATGTCCTGGTCGTCGATGGTCAGGCTGCCCTCGACCCGGGCCCCCGGCAGCACCTCGTGCATCCGGTTGATCGACCGCAGGAACGTCGACTTGCCGCAACCGGACGGCCCGATGAGAGCGGTGACCGTCTTCGGCTCGACCGTCAGGTTGATGTTCTCGATCGCCTTGAAGCCGCCGTAGTACGCGGTGACGTTCGAGGCGGAGACGCGCTTGGCCATGGTGGTACCTCCGGGGTTCATCGGCTGAGCCTGTTGCGACGGGCCAGCAGCTTCGCCGCGATCGTCAGGATGAGCACGAGGGCGACCAGGGTGAGTGCCGCGGTCCACGCCCGTGCCGGGGCGTACTTCGACGCGTCGCCGGCCTGCTGGTAGACGAAGAGGGACAGCGACGACTGGTTGTTCTCGAAGGGGTTGGTATTGATCGCGGCCCCACCGCCGGCGACCAGCAGCACCGGGGCCGTCTCGCCGGCCGCGCGGGCGATGGCGAGCATGACGCCGGTGACGATGCCGGGCAGCGCCGTCGGCAGGACCACCCGCAGGATGGTCTTCCACTTGGGTACGCCGAGCGCGTACGCGCCCTCGCGCAGTGGCGCCGGTACGAGGCGGAGCATCTCCTCGGTGGACCGGACGATGGTGGGCAGCATGAGCACGCTCAGCGCGAGCGCGGCGGCGAAGCCGGAGAAGCTGGGCCGACCGTCGTTGAACCACGGCGACACGATGAGCACCCAGAACGCCAGCACGAAGAGGCCGGAGACGATCGACGGGATGCCGGTCATCACGTCCACGAAGAACCGGATCGCGAAGGCGAACTTGCCCCGCCCGTACTCGACGATGTAGATCGCGCAGAGAACGCCGAGCGGGACGGTGATCAGGGTGGCGATGCCGACCTGCTCCAGCGTGCCGACGATCGCGTGGTACGCGCCGCCGTTGGCGTCCCGGGCCCCGATGTTGTTCATCGATGTCTGGAAGAAGTTGACGTCGAGTCGGTCGGCACCCTTGCTGACCAGCGTCCAGACCACCGACACGAGCGGCAGCACCGCCAGCACGAAGGCGGAGTGGATCAGTGCGCTCCAGGTGCGGTTGCGGGCCGATCGGCGTCCTTCGACCGCGTTGGCGGCGGCGAAGAGCCCGACCAGGTAGAGGATCGCGCCGAGGACGACCACGAGGACCGGGCCGCCGATGCCGGTGCCGTAGACGACCACGGCGGAGAGCGCCAGGGCTGCCACGGCGACGGCCGGGGCGGCGTACCAGGGCAGTCGCTTTGCCCGCAGCGAGTCGGGCTGGGCCGGCGGCCGGGTGCGGTGGGAGGTGGCGGTTGTGGTCATGCGGCCGACTCCGTGAACTCCCGGCGGCGGTAGATGATCGCCCGCGCCGTGATGTTGACGATCAGCGTGATGGTGAACAGCACCAGACCGGAGGCGATGAGCGCACCCCGTCCGGTCTCGTTCGCCTCGCCGAACGCGTTGGCGATGTTGGCGGCGATGGTGTTGCCGCCGTTCTGGATCAGGTTGAACGAGATGCCGAAGGTGATGCCGAGGGTCAGCGCCAGGGCGATGGTCTCGCCGAGCGCACGACCGAGGCCGAGCATCATCGCGGCGATGATGCCGGGACGGCCGTAGGGGAGCACCGCGGTGCGGAGCATCTCCCAGCGGGTGGCGCCCAGGGCGAGGGCGGCCTCCTCGTTCGCCGTCGGCGTCTGGAGGAACACCTCGCGGGAGAGCGAGGTGATGATCGGCAGCACCATGATCGCGAGCACCAGGGCACCGAGCATGACGGACGCCCCGAAGGGGCCGTCGCCACCGAAGAGCGGGATCCAACCGAAGTGCTGGTTCAGCCAGACCGAGAAGTCCCGGACAGGGCTGCTGAAGACGTCCCGCCCCCAGAGGCCGAAGACCACGCTCGGTACGGCGGCCAGCAGGTCGACCAGGAAGCCGAGCGCGGTGCCCAACCGGCGCGGCGCGTAGTGCGAGAGGTAGAGCGCGATGCCGAGCGCCACCGGCACCGCGATGAGCAGGGCGAGCGCCGAGCTGAGCACGGTGCCGAAGGCCAGCGCACCGATGCCGAACTTCGGCTCGGTGTCGTTGGGGGACCAGCCCTCGTAGGACCAGAAGTTCTCGGTGTTGGCGCGTAGGGCCGGCACCGCCTTGGCGACCAGGAAGATCGCGATGGCGGCGATGATGACCAGAACGGCGGTGCCGGCGGCCAGAGTGAGGCCGCGGAAGGCCCGCTCGGCGCCGAACTTACGGCTGCGCGGCAGCGCGCCGCCGCCGCCCAGCCCGGTGCCGCCCGGGGAACGGGTGCTGACTGGTGCCTCGGCCACACGCGCCGAGGCACCGGCGGGCCACTCGTGACTCTGGGTCACGCGCGTCCCGCCGGTGCCGGCGTCGGCCGAGCGGTGAGGGGTTTCACCCATCTGCTCGCTCGATTCGGTTGCGGAGGTGTGGAATCGGGTCAGGAGAGGTTCTTGACCGCGGTCTCGACCTTGGTGCGGACCGTCTCCGGCAGCGGGGCGTAGCCCAGCTCGGTGAGAGAGGCCTGGCCCTCGGCGCTGGCGGCGTGGCCCAGCAGGCCCTTGACCAGCTTCAGCTTGTCGGCCGCGAGGCCCTTGCTGCAGACGATCTCGTACGTGGCCAGGACGATCGGGTACGCCCCGGCCTCCTCGGTGTTGTAGTCGATCTTCAGCTTGAGGTCGTCGCCCTGGCCCTCGATGGCAGCGCCCGCGATGGTCTTGCCGGCCGCCTCGGCGGTCAGCGCGGCGAACTCGCCGTTGCCGTTGCCGATCTTCGACATCTTCAGACCGGCGTTCTCGGCGAACGACCACTCCATGTAGCCGATGGAGCCGTCGGCGCCCTTGACCCGGCTGGCGACGCCGTCCGAGCCCTTGGCGCCGGTGCCGCCCGGGGCCTTCCACGCCTTGGCGTTGCCCAGGGTCCAGTCGCTCTCAGCGGTCTTCGAGAGGTACTTGGTGAAGTTGTCGGTGGTGCCCGACTCGTCCGAACGGTGGACGGTCTGGATCGTGGTCGCCGGGAGCTTGGCTTCCGGGTTGTCGGCCTTGATCGTGGCGTCGTCCCACTTGGTGACCTTGCCAGCGAAGATCTTCGCCAGGGTGGCCGGCTTGAGCTGGAGGTTGTCCACGCCGCTGACGTTGTAGGCGACGGCCACCGGGCCGATCACCATCGGCAGGTGGATGGCCTTGCCACCGACGCACTTGGCGTCCGCCTGCGGCTGCTCCTCCGGCTTGAGCGCGGAGTCGGAGCCGGCGAAGTCGGCGGTCCCGGCGATGAACGCCTGGATGCCGGCGCCCGAGCCGGAAGCCTCGTAGTTGATTGTGGTGCCCTGGCACTTCTGCTGGTACGCCTTGATCCACTCGGCCATGGCGTTCTTCTGCGCCGACGAGCCCTGGGCGTTCAGCGTGCCGGTAGCGCAGTCGACCGCGGCGGCCGAGCCCGAGGCGCTCGCGCCGGAGGCGGGCTCGTTGTTGTCCGAGCCGCATGCACTGAGGCCGAGCGTCGCGGCAAGAGCGAGGCAGGCAATAGTGCCGTACCGCTGGAGCTTCACCTGAGGGGTTTCCCTTCGCGTCTGACTTGGCGCCCCGATCCCGGGGCCCGAGGACCGGCACTGACCGGCTGACACGAAAGTTAGAAGTGCCAGGTAGCCGGTTCGCCGGTCGCAAGTGAACGCAAGGTGAACACGTACGGCCCCTGAGGTGACCGCTTGCTGAGGGTGAGTTGTCCGTTAAGTGAACCCGGATACACCTGTCGGAAGTATGGCTATATTTCCGGTTCAGCGTTATCCCGCCGACGCTCGCCCGTTACCCATCGGTGACGCGTTCGGAGCGACGGCCGACGGTCAGCCCAGGTGGTAGTTGATGTGCGCGGACCAGCGGGCGAAGCCCAGCCGCTCGTAGAGCGCGACGGCCCCGGTGTTCGAGTCGTCCACGAAGAGCATCACCCGGTCGAGGCCACGCTTGTCCCGCAGGTGTGCCAACCCGGCGGTGGTCAGGGCCCGGCCCAGCCCGCCACCGTGCGCGGTCGGCTCCACCCCCAGGACGTACACCTCGCCGATCCGGGCCGACCCCGGCCGCTCGTGCACCTTGGTCCAGTGGAAACCGAGCAGTCGGCCGGTCGCGGTCTCTTCGGCGAGCAGGAAGCCTGCCGGATCGAACCACGGCTCGGCGAGGCGGACCCGCAGGTCGTCCGATGTCCACCGGCCCTGTTCGGGGTGCTCGGCGAAGGCCCGTGCGTTGAGGGCCAGCCAGGCCGCGTCGTCCGCCCCGGGCCGGAACGCGCGCAGCGCCACCCCGTCGGGCAGGCGCGGCTCACCCAGCGGCGCCGCCAACGGCCGGCGCAGCTGCCAGAGCACCCGGGCGCGGGCGAAGCCGAGGTCGACGGCGAGCGCGGCGGCCGAGGGGTGGTCGCCGTGCGCCCACGCCCGCAGCGGCCCGGTGGCCGAGGCGAGTACGCCCCGGGCGAGCGCCCGCCCGGTGCCCCGCCGCCGGTACGCGGGGTGCACGACCAGCTCCACCCCGATTCCACCGACCGGGTCGGTGGTGTCCAGGTGCGCGTACCCGGTGAGGGTGCCGTCGTCGGCGCGGGCGATCAGATGCACGGCGGGGGCGTCGGGGTCGCGCAGCCGCAGCAGGACGTGTTCGTCGAGCGGGTCGGCTCCGTCCGTGTCACCTGCGGCGCCGGCGAGGGCGAGTACGTCGGCGATCTCCGCCGGCGCCAGCTGGTCGCTCCGGGTCACCTGGTCGCTGGTCGGCTCCGCGCTGCTCATCCCGCCACCGTATCCGTTGCGTGTCGTGACGCCCGGAGCGTCGCCGTAAAGCCCCGGCTCACGTCGGGTCGGTGGGGAGTGCCTCCAGCTCGAACCGGGCGGTCAGGTCGGGCAGGATGCGGCGCAGCGCGTCCATCGTGCCCTGCCGGTCCCCACCGGCGTCGTGCAGCAGCACCACCGAGCCCGGCGCGGCCTGGCTCAGCACCGTCGCGGTGATCTTGGTGGCGCCGGGTAGCTCCCAGTCCGACGGGTCCACCGACCAGTGCAGCGGGGTCATGCCGAGCTGCCGCGCCACCGACACCACCGGGTACGTCCACGCTCCGCCCGGCTGGCGGTACCAGACGATCGGCGCGTTCGGCACCGCCGCCCGGATCGCCGCGTTGGTGCGCAGAAGGTCGGAGCGGATCGCGTCGGCCGGCCGGGTGCCCAGGCCGACGTCGTGGTGCCAGGAGTGGTTGCACAGGGTGTGCCCGTCGTCCACGATCGACTGGATCAGGTCGGGGTGGTCCTGCGCGTTCTCGCCGACGACGCAGAACGTGGCGCGCACGTCGTATTCGCGCAGGAGGGCGAGGACCTGCGGCGTGTAGCGCGGGTCCGGCCCGTCGTCGAAGGTCAGCGCGAGCCGCGGGGTGCCGGTGGTGGCGTGCGCGCCGAACAGGTTGTCGCCTCCGGCCACCCGTCCGGACCCGTCCTGGCCGGTCTCGGCCGGGCCGGTCTCGGCCGCGCTCGCGCTGGCGCTCGGGGCTCCGCCCGGCTCGCCGACGCTGGGTTGGTCGGCGTAGTGCGGTCCGTCGGCGCTCGTGGTGACACCGGTGGAATGCCGAGGCGTCTGGTCGGGGACGAGGCTGCGGCCCAGCATGTACGCGGAGCCGAGCAGCCCCGCCACCACCAGCGTCACGATCCCCGCGGCCCGGGCGGTGGTGCTGCCCCGCGTCACGACTTCCGCCTGGCTTGCCGGTCACGCCGGCCCGTCGCCCCCGTGGTCAGTGCGCGCACCGTCGCCCCTTTCTCCGACAAACCCGGCAGTCAGAATAGAGCTGCCGAGCTGCGCAAAAAGGGCATATGGGAAATCGCCCCGAGTCGTCTCCGGATCAGACCGGCAGGGGCGCGTGCTCCGCCTCGACAAGCGACCGCGACGGGGGCACGACGAACTTGTAGCCGACCTGGCGAACGGTGCCGATCATCGACTCGTACTCCGAGCCGAGCTTGGCGCGCAGTCGCCGGACGTGCACGTCCACCGTGCGGGTGCCGCCGAAGTAGTCGTAGCCCCAGACCTCGCGCAGGAGCTGGTCCCGGGTGAACACCCGGCCCGGGTGCTGAGCCAGGAACTTGAGCAGCTCGAACTCCTTGTAGGTGAGGTCGAGCGGACGGCCCTTGAGCTTGGCCGCGTAGGTGTCCGGGTCGATGGTCAACTCGCCGGCCCGGATCGAGCCACCCGCGCCAGCCGTCGCGTTGCTCAGCCGGCCCACCGCCAGCCGCAGCCGTGCCTCGACCTCGGCGGGGCCGGCCGAGGCGAGGATGACGTCGTCGACGCCCCAGTCGGCGTTGAGTGCGATCAGGCCGGCCTCGGTCACCACCGCGACCAACGGCACGCCGAGCCCGGTGGCGTGCAACATCCGGCAGGTCGCCCGGGCCTCGCTCAACTCCGATCGGGCATCCACCATCACCGCGTCGGGGCTGGGGCCCGCGACCAGGGTGCGAACGTCACGCGGCGCGGTGCGGACCGAGTGCGGTAGCAGGTCGAGCGCCGGCAGCACAGCCGACGGTTCTCCTGCGCGCGCGGTCACCAGCAGCAGGATCTCCACGATCACCTCCGTCCCGGCGGCGCAAGGCCGCACGCGACCAGTCGCACTCTTCAAGGAGTGCGCTGAGAAATTGCGTGGTCCCGGCGTCGCTGACGGGCGGGTAACGCGTTGAGCCTAACCGATCGCCTCGGCCGCGCCGTCAGGCCATTTCCCGTTTGTCTAGCTTGCCCCTGATCGTGGCCCGGTTTTTAACGTCGCTGAAACCCTTGACCACCGCGTCGGGCCGTCGGTCTGGCACGATCGGGTCGTGTTTCCTTCCACCTCGCCCGAGGCCGGCCGCGAATCGTGGCCCGCCGGGCCCCAACCGGGTCCGGCCGCCGCAGCGACGCGCGGCCAACCGCCCGCGCCGCGTACCGGTCCGGCCACCACCGATGGCGACCGCCGCGAACGGGGTGGGCCGCGCCGTGCCCGCCGCTCCGGCGAGCCGGCCCGCCGATCCGAAGACGAGATCGACGAGCCGGAAGAGGAGGTCGTTCCCCCGGTCGCGGTGCACCGTCAACTGGCGCTGACCATCGCCGGCTTCGCTGCCCTGCTCGGCGTCGGCCTGGTGCTCGGCGCGCAGACGTCGGGTCCCGGTCACCGGCTGCCGTTCGCCTTCATCATCTTCGGCGTCCAACTGCTCTTCGTGCTCGCCTGGACGATGGCGATGCGTCCGCCCGCGCTGTTGGTGGTCGCCGGGATCAGCGCCGTTGTCGCGGCGCTGGTCGACATCGCGGCGGTGCAGACCGACGTCGCCGGCCTGGCGCCGCTGGGCTACCTGGCCGCCGGTGGGTTCCTCGCCGCGGTGCTCGGCCAACTGGTTCGTCGCGTCGACCGGGTCCGGGTCACCGACTCCGTCGGTTCCACACTGCTCATCGTGGTCGGGGTGGTGGCCTTCGGCACCCTGATCGTGCTCAGCCGGATCCCGGCCGGCACGCAGGCGATCACCGTCTGCCTGACCGCGAGCGGTGTCGCGCTCACCGTCGCCCGGCTCACCGACGCCGTCCTGCCCTGGCCCCGGCTCGCACCGCAGGTGCCCCGGGGCGCCGCCGGCGTGGTGGCCGGCGCGATGGTCGGCACGCTGACCAGCGCCCTCCTCGGCAGCTACCTGGTGGCTCCCTTCACGCCGACCCGGGCCGCCGTGATCGGCCTGGTCGCGGCGGTCACCGCCGTCCTCTCCGATCTCGCCGTGGGGTACGCGGAGGCGGGCCGGTTGATGGCCGGTGAACCGCCCACGATGTGGGTGGCCCGGCACATGCAGGGCCCGCTCGGCGGCTTCGCCCTGGCGGCGCCCGCCGCGTACGCCATGTGCATGCTTCTCCTCTGAGTCGCGGTTGAGCGCTGGGCCGGTCGGGTACCTACGGGTGCGCCGCCCTGCGGCGTCGGTATGAACGACCCGTCGCGGCGCGACGGGCGGAGACAGGAGGCGGCGTGGCGCAGGACTATCCGGTGGACCAGGCGCGACCCCGACGGCGTGGCCGCAAGCTGCTCATCGGGCTGTTCGTGCTGCTCCTGCTGCTGGCGGGGTTGCTGGTGGTCGCCGACCGGGTCGCGGTCGGGGTCGCCGAGCGGATGATCGCCGACCGTGTCCGCCAGGAGATCACCAAGCAGGGCGCGCAGTCCGCCGCTCCTGAGGTGGAGGTGGGCGGGACCCCGTTCCTCACCCAGGTGCTGGATGGCCGTTACCAGCGGATCACCATCAACCTGCGGGACGTGCAGGCCCCGGTCGAGGGCGAAGCCGTTCGGCTCCCGGTGCTCGACGTGACCGCCCGCAAGGTGCGGGCCTCGCTGGACACCCTGCGCACCGGCCAGGGTGACATCGTGGCGGACACCGTCAACGGCGCCGGCACGATCAGCTACGAGAGTCTGGCCGCGCTGCTGAAGCGCCCGGGCCTCACGCTCGGCGAGCAGAACGGCAAGCTCACCGTCACGGCCCCGGCCGACATCCTCGGTCAGAAGCTCACCATCAGCGGCACCGCCGACGTCACTGTCGCCGACAACGGCGCTGTCGCCCTGCGGTTCAACGACCTGGACGCCGCCGGTCTGCCGAACCTGCCGCTGGCCCGGGCCTTCCTGAGCAACTACGCCAAGAGCATCTCCATCGATGTTCCCCTGCCGGAGCTGCCGTTCCAGCTCGCGGTCCGCGAGGTCCGTCCGCTGCCGGAGGGGCTGGCGGTCACCGTCGACGCGAAGAACGTCCCGATCAACTCCGCTGGCTGACGCCGGAGGCGCGGTGGGACGCCGGAATCCCCGGCGATCCCGGCGATTCCCGGATGGTGGTCGGCCCAGTGGCAGCACGGTCACTGGCTGGTAAGCTCCCTGGCCATGGGGACCCACCTCACCAAACGGCGCGCGGTCGACCTGTGCCGCGTGGCCACCTGCCTGTGTCGCCCCGTCATCTGACGGCGGGGCTGTCTCCGGCCGCCTGACGGCGGCCACCGGCACGGGGTTCTCACACCCTCCGGTCATCCCACCGAACGCCCGGCAGCGGCGCCGTCGCACGAACCCGTGATCCCGTCCTTCCGCTGGGTCCCGCGCGTGGTGCGACAGTTGCATCCATCGATCTCCGCGCGTTGGCTCACCATCCATCCTCACCAGGGAGTGATTCGATGAGTCGCGACACCGCACTCGTTTCGGCCGAGTGGGCCGAGAAGAACCTCGACGCCCCGGGCGTCGTCTTCGTCGAGGTCGACGAGGACACCTCGGCCTACGAGACCGGCCACATCGCCGGCGCCATCAAGATTGACTGGAAGACGGACCTCCAGGACCAGGTCCGCCGGGACTTCGTCAACAAGTCGCAGTTCGAGGCGCTGCTCTCCGAGCGGGGCATCAGCAACGACGACGTCGTCGTCCTGTACGGCGGCAACAACAACTGGTTCGCCGCGTACGCCTACTGGTACTTCAAGCTCTACGGCCACCGGGACGTGAAGCTGCTCGACGGCGGCCGTAAGAAGTGGGAGCTGGACGCCCGTCCGCTCGTCACCGACGCGGTGTCCCGCCCGGCGACGCAGTACGTCGCGCAGGAGCCGGACACCTCCATCCGGGCGTTCCGCGACGAGGTCGTCGCGGCGATCGGCACCAAGAACCTGGTCGACGTGCGCAGCCCCGACGAGTTCGCCGGTCGCCTGCTCGCCCCCGCCCACCTGCCGCAGGAGCAGGCGCAGCGGGCCGGCCACATCCCCACCGCGATCAGCGTGCCGTGGTCCAAGGCGGCCAACGAGGACGGCACCTTCCGGTCCGACGACGAGCTGCGCAGGATCTACGGCGACGCGGGGCTCGACGACGGCAGGGAGACCATCGCGTACTGCCGGATCGGTGAGCGCTCGTCGCACACCTGGTTCGTGCTCCAGGAACTGCTGGGTCACCGCAACGTCAAGAACTACGACGGCTCCTGGACCGAGTACGGCTCGCTGGTCGGTGTGCCGGTCGCGCTCGGCGACGAACCCGGGGAGGCATGATCATGACTCTTCCCACCGCCGCGGGTTGCGCCGCACCGGACCAGGCCGCGCCGCTGCCGGCCAGCCTGGACCTGGAGAAGGAAACCGTGATCACCGGCATCGTCCGTTCCGCCGAGGCCGAGCCGGTGCCCGGCGCGTACGTCCGGCTGCTCGATTCGACCGGTGAGTTCACCGCCGAGGTGGTCACCTCGTCCGCCGGGCAGTTCCGGTTCTTCGCCGCACCGGGTTCCTGGACGCTGCGGGCGTTGTCCCGGCACGGCAACGGCGACACCGCCGTCACTGCCGGCCGAGGCGTCAACGAGGTTGCCGTCACCGTCGCCTGACCCACTGCTCTGATCGACCGGGGCCGGTCACCCTCCCGGGGGTGGCTGGCCCCGGTCGTTTGTCGTCGGCGTGCCGGCACGCCGGGGCGGGTGCCGAAATCCATCGGCGTGCGTCACTATCTACTGGTGAATTTCAGGGATGAAAGCGGCGGGTCCGACGAAGCGGTCCCCATCGTCCTCTGCGTGGGCACCGACATGTCGCTGCGGGAGCGGGTGCTGAGCCAACTCGACGGGCGTGCCCCGGTGCTCAGCTGTTCCGATCTGACCGAGCTACGCGAGCTGTTGTCGTCGCCGGTGGGTCCGGCGCGGGTCAGTCCCACGGTCCTTCCACTCAACGAGGCGCGGGGCCTGGTGAAGTGGGGTGAGCTGGTCGTCGACCGGGCCGGCCATCAGGTCACCTGGCGCGGCGAGGTGCTCCCGCTGACCCCCACGGAACGGGAGTTGCTCACCCTGCTCATCGGCCCACCGCTGGTGGTGTGGAGCTACGAACGGCTCTGCGTCTCCGCGCTGGGTGGCGCTGACACCGCAGCGCTGCAATCCACCGTCAGGCGGCTTCGCCGCAGGCTGCGGGGTCTACCGGGCGGCCCGCAGGTGCACACCGTGCGGGGCGTCGGCTACCGGCTCGACCCGCCGCCCCGGCTGAACGACCACTGACCCGCTGTCGCTCCGTCGGGCCGACCGCCTCCGCTGCCGGCCCGGCAGCGGGCGCGTGACACCATGGCCGGGTGAGCGGTGCTGTCCAGACGGGTTGGGCCTCCTCGGCCGGCCCCGCCGCGCCGACACCGGCCCGGTCGCGGCGGCGTTGGCTGCTGGCCGTGACAGTGGCCTGGGCGGTGCTGCTGGCCGGGCTCACCTGGATATCGGTGCGCAACGACCCGCCGACAGTCCGCGAGCAGCGTTCCCTCGATCAGGCTGGCCCGGTGGTCGACCGGGCGGTCGGCGAGTTGGCTCGCGCGGCCGGTGCGGCCGGACTGCTGGAACTGAGCCCGGCGCGGGTGGCGTCCGGCTGCCGGGTCACCCCGTTCGCCGACGGGGCGAGGTTGCGGCGCGAGGTCGGGGTGCTCGCTGCCACCGGTGACGAGCGGGCCGTGCTGGCCGGCATCGCCGAGCGGCTGCCGGCGAGCTGGCGGGCGGGGGTCGGGCCCGGCTTGGACGGCCCCGAGCTGCGCGCCGACGCCGGAGACTTCGTGGCCGTCGAGGGCCGGCCGACCGTCGACGGCCGGGTGCGTCTGGTCGTCGACACCGGTTGCCGGCCCGTCGGCGCCGGCTACACGCCGGCTCCGGCCACCGCTTCCGGCCCGGAGGCCGCCGCGCTGACCGCCGCGTTGAAGGCCCTCGACCGGCCGGGCGACGCCGCGTCGGAGCTGGCCACCGCGCCCTGCCCGGGCGGCGGGATCGCCCGTACCGCCTGGTTCGTCAACGGTCCCGGCCCGGCGGCCTCGACGGTCGCCCTCGCCCCGCTGGCCGGCAACACCCCACTGCTGGACCAACCCCCGGTGTACGCGTACCGCAGCGGTGCCGTCACGGTGCTGGCCGAGATCAGCCCGGACGCCACCCGACTCGCCGCCACCGTCGGCTGCCCGAGCTGAGCCGGGCGGTTCAGCGGCCGTCCGGCTGGTCCTCGGGGCCACGGCTGCGGCCCAACGCGTCGACCTTGCCCCACCGGCCGGGGATGTCCAGCAGCTCCACCCGGCCCATGCCCGGTGGCACGGCCGGGTCGATGATCAGGTGCTCGCCCTGCGGCTCCAACCCCAGCATCACCCGCAGCAGCAGCAGCGGGGTGCCTGTCGACCAGGCCTGCGGGCTGCATGCGGTCGGGTACTCCACCGGATAGTCGGTGAGGTCACGGGCGTAGCCGGCGAACGCCTCCGGTAGCCGACCCTCGAAGTACCGGGACGCGGCCAGCATCGTCTCGCAGAGCAACCCGGCCTCCTCCCGGAAGCCGTACCGCCACAACCCCCAGGCGATGATCGAGTTGTCGAACGGCCAGACGGTGCCCACGTGGTAGCCGATCGGGTTGTACCGTCCCTCGTCCGAGGCGAGCGTCCGCACCCCCCAGCCGGAGAACAGTCGTGGCCCGAGCAGGTGCTCGACCACCTTGCCGGCGCGGGACTCGTCCACGATGCCGCTCCACAGCAGGTGCCCGATGTTCGAGGTCAGCGCGTCCACCTGCCGGCCGTCGGCGTCCAGCGCGAGCGCGTAGTGCTCGCGGTCGGCGATCCAGAAGTCGCGGTCGAACCGCCGTTTCAGGTCGGCGGCCTGCCGCTCCAACTCGTCGGCGAACTCCGGGTCGTTCCAGAAGTCCCGAGCCAGCCGGGCGGCCCGGACCTTCGCGTCGTAGGCGTAGCCCTGCAACTCGCAGGTGGCCCGGGGAAAGCCGGGCAGTTGACCGTCGGCGTACGAGATGGCGTCCCAGGAGTCCTTCCAGCACTGGTTCTGCAGGCCGGTCTCCGGGTTGCGGGTCTGGTACCAGAGGTAACCGGTGCCGAGCAGGTCACCATAGGTGTCGATCCACTCCAACGCCGCGCGGATCTGCGGTTCCAGCTTACGGACGAGTGCCGCGTCACCGGTCCACCGCTCGTACTCGTCGACCAGGATGATGAACAGGGGCGTCGAGTCGGCCGACCCGTAGTACGGCGAGTGCGGCTGCTCCTCGAAGCCGGCGGTCTCCCCGTACCGCAGCTCGTGCAGGATCTTGCCGGGTTCCTCGTCCCGGAAGTCGTCCACCCGCTGCCCCTGTAGTCCGGCCAGCATCAGGATGGTCGGCGGGACCAGTTCCGGCAGGAACGGCAGCACCTGCAACGAGGTGATGATGCTGTCCCGGCCGAACAGGGTCATGAACCAGGGGAGTCCCGCGGCGATCAGCCGTACGCCCAGGGCGATCGACTCGTAGCGCAGCGCGGCCAGGTCGTTGAGGCTGCGCCGGTACGCCCCGGCCAGCGGCTCGCAGTCGCAGCCGAGCTTCGGCGCCCGGTCGATGAGCTCCTGCTGTTCGGCCCGGATCGCGTCCGCGCTGCGGCTGCCGCCGTACGGGAGGGTGGCCCGGATGTCCTCGCCCCGGGCACCGAAGACGACGCTGGACACGTGCAGTCTGGTGGTCCAGCTGTCGTTGCGGGCTATCCGGATCCGGAAGGTCATTCCGGTGTCGTCGACCTGCGCCGGCGCGGTGGTGCTGACCACCATCTCCCGGTGGAACGCCTCCCGCCGGTAGGACAGCCGCAATTCGTTCTCGGCGACCGTGATCGTGGTCCGGCCCCGCTTCTGCCGAGAGTTCTTGATCTCGAACAGGTCGGCGAAATCGGCCCCGATCTCGATCCGGAGGGTGCACTCGACCTCCGCGCCGAGGTGGTTCAGCACTGTCAGTTCCTCCTCGAAGCTGCCCACTATCGCCCGGCTGCGGATCACCGACGCCTTGGCGTCCAGATAGTGCGTGGGTTCGCCGGGGGCGAGGAAGAACCGGGTGCGGTACGACTCGGCATCGTCGACGGAGAGGGCGTGCAGCCGTTCGCCGTCCAGGGTGAGCACCCACGTGGACAGGAAGCGGGTGTCGAAGGAGAACAGCCCGGTGGGGAAGTCGTAGGACGGTTCGATGTCGCCACGCCGGTCGCTGACCAGGAAGGTGTTGCCGTCCAGGATGCTGACGAGGTCCTTCATCGAAGTCGCCCGGCTGCTCGGCGGGCCGTTTCGCGGGGGTCGCGGGTGCCGGGCGGGTCCGGAAAGAACCGGCGGAAGGCGAGGAAGAGCACCACGTTCCCGCTGAACGTGCTCTCGTTGCGCAGCACCGCCGCGACCCCCTGGGCCTCGCCGCGGATCAGCCGGTCGAAGAGGTCGGCGCTGCTGTACCAGATCGCGTCGGCCGGCCCACGCCCTCGGGTGACCTGCACCGACCCGGGTCGCATCCGGACCAGCCAGTGTTCGGTGCGGTGGTCGTCGCCGAGGTCGATCTGGAGGGTGCCGTCGGCCAGGCCGCCCAGAACCTCGGCTGCGCGCGACGGCAGTGTCTCGAAGAACCTCTCCGCCGCCTCGGTCACATCCGAATCGTAGGCAGCCGTCCGAGATGTCGGGTCGGTATCGGCACTCCGCTCGGATCGACAGGCCGCCGCCGTGCGGTCAGTAGACGAGCGCCTGCGCGCCCTCGGCCAACGCCTCCTCGACGAAAACCGCTGCACCGGCGATCCGGACGCCGGGGAGTACGTCGTCCGGGCCGATCTCCCGACGGGCCGCGCACTGCGTGCAGGCGGTCACCCGGCCGCTGGTCAGGATGACGTGCAACAACTCGGCCAGGGGCGCGGAGTGCGGCAGGTCGAACTGCTGGGCGCGACCGGGCAGCGCGAACCAGGTGGACTCACCGGTCAGCCAGAGCGAGACGTCCACCCCGGCCGCTACCGCCGTCGCGGCGACGGTGAATGCCTGCGCGCACCGCTCCGGGGCGTCCGCCCCCGCGGTGGCCTTCACGACGAGATTGCGGGCCATGTGGCCCAGCATAGGATGGCCGGGATGGTTACCGAGATCGGGTTTGTCAGCCTGCTGGTCGCTGGCCTGGGCGGGCTCGCGGGTGGCCTGGTCTACCTTGCCGTACGCATTTCGAGAGGACGCTGGTGACGCTGATGAGCGAGAACCCGCTGCAGCCGCCGTGGCTGAACGCGCCGCCGGTCGAGGAGTACCCGTTCGAGGAGAGCCACGACCTGCGGGTCGGGCCGAAGCTGCACCCCGCGCTGGACGCCCTGCTGCCGTACATCGGTCTGTGGCGCGGTCGGGGCAAGGGCGGCTTCCCCACCATCGAGGACTTCGACTACGCGCAGGAAATTCGGATCAGCCACGACGGCCGACCGTTCCTGCACTACGAGTCGCGTGCGTGGATCCTCGACGAGCAGAGCAAGCCGGTCCGTCCGGCCGGCCGCGAGGTGGGCTGGTGGCGACCGGTGCTGGTGGACGGGCGGGCGACCGACGAGCTGGAGGCGCTGATCACCACCCCGACCGGGGTGATGGAGCTGCACCTGGGCAAGCGCACCGGCACGCAGCTCGAGTTCGCCACCGACGCGGTGATCCGGACTCCGACCGCCAAGGAGGTCACCGGCGGGCACCGGCTCTTCGGCATCGTCGAGGGTGCGCTGCTCTACGCCCAGGAGATGGCCGCCATGGGGCACGGGCTCAGTCCGCACCTCTCCGCCCGACTCGTCCGGGTCGGCGGCTGACCGCTACCCGACGGGGAAGCCCAGCAGTGAGTGCAGGGCGGGGGTGCGCGGGCAAGGGTTCCGGCGCACCCCGTCCAGCATTCGGATTTCGGCGAGCCCGCGCACGGACGAGCTGAACCAGACCCCGTCGGCGGCGTGCAGCTCGGCTGGCGTGACCATCCGTTCGGCGGCGTCCAGGCCCAGCTCGTGAGCATGGGCGAGCAGCCAGGCCGCTGTCGTGCCGGGCAGGATGCCGGTGGTCGCGGCCGGCACGGTGCAGAGCGTGCCCGCGGTGAGCCACACCACGTTCGCGATCGGCCCCTCCAGGGCGTACCCGTCGGAGGAGACCCAGAGCACGTCGTCCACGCCGGCCCGCTGTGCCCAGCGTCGGGCGGCGCTGTTGACCGCGTACGACGTGGATTTGATCCCGGCCGGTAACCAGTCGAGCCCGGTACGCGCGTCGGCGGGCACCCCCAACGGCAGGGTGGCCACTGTGATCCCGTTCCGCCGGGCCGCCCGCGACGACGCCGGCACCTCGGTCAGCGTGGCGTAGACGGTCGGCGGGCCGCCGGCCTCGGAGCCCCGGGTGCAGACCAGCCGTAGCGCGCCCTCCACCGGTGCGGGCCAGCCCGCACGCACCGTGTCGAGGAGGTCGATGAGCGCGTCGGCGGGGGGCAGGTCCAGGTCGACGGCCGCCGCGGCCGTGGTCATTCGGGCCAGGTGCTCGTCGCGCAACCACGGCCGGCCCTGGCGCAGGTGCATGGACTCGAAAAGCCCGTCGCCGCGCAGAACGCCCAGGTCGTCGCCGCGGAGCACGGGCTCGTCGGTCGCGATGAGGCCCCGCCCGAGCACGGCGATCCGCGGGCTCGGCGCAGCCGGGACATTGCCGACGGACGACGTCACCATGACCGCGAGCGTAGCGGTGATCGATCGCGGTGCGGGGAACAGCCTGGTGGCCGAACTATGATCGGAGCGTGTCCGAATCCTCCCTCGCGGAAATGCTGCGGGCCCGTGGGCTGCGGCTGACGGCCCAGCGGCAGCTCGTTCTCCAGGCGGTGCTCGATCTGGGCCACGCCACTCCGGAGCAGGTGCACACCGCAGTCCGGGAGGTGGCCGCCGGCGTCAACATCACCACCATCTACCGCACGCTTGAGCTGCTGGAACGGCTCGGCCTGGTCACCCACACGCACCTGTCGCACGGCTCACCGACCTATCACGCCGCCGGTGAGCACCAACACGTCCACCTGGTCTGCCGGGAGTGTGGCGCGATCGACGAGATCGATCCGGAGCTGCTCCGCCCGCTCGCCGACCAGTTGGCCGCGCAGCGCGGGTTCCGGGTGGACATCGGGCACGTGTCACTCTTCGGCGTCTGCGTACGCTGCGAGAACGGGGACGAAAAATGATCGACATCGCGGGCGCGGTGGCCGTCGAGAGCATCGACGAGGCCAGCCGTGACCAGCCAGATCCGGCGCACGTCGCGGCCGGTGTGCGGGGGGTGGCCGCGCACTACGGCGACCCGCTGCGCGAGCAGCGCACCCTCGACACCGCTGTCGGTCTGGTCGACAGGTCGCACCGGGGGGTCATCGCGGTGCCCGGGGAAGAGCGGGCCAGCTGGCTGCACACTGTCACCTCGCAGCACCTGACCGCGCTCTCCGCAGGCGAGGGCACCGAGTTGCTGGTGCTGTCCCCGCACGGCCACGTCGAGCAGCACGCCATGGTCGCCGAGGACGGCGAGACCGCCTGGCTCGACACCGAGCCCGGTGCGACGGAGGGTCTGCTGACCTACCTGGAGAAGATGCGGTTCTTCAGCAAGGTCGAGCCACGCGACGCGACGGCCGAGCGCGCGCTGTTGTCGCTGGTGGGGCCGGCGGCCATGGAGGCGCTCGGCTCGCTCGGCGTGACCGGGCTCGCCGCACCGGACGTGGTCGCGGTGCCGGGTCCGAAGTTCCCGCACGGTGCCGTGCCACCACGGGCGAGCGCGCGGTACGACGTACGACCGCTGCCGATCGGCGGCTGGGCCCGACGTGGTCCGCTCGGGGTGGACCTGCTGGTGCCCCGGTCGGCGATGGACCAGGTGGTGGCGGAGTTGCGCGGCGCCGGCGTCCCGCTCGCGGGGCTGTGGGCGTACGAGGCGATCCGGGTGGCCGCCCGGCAGCCCCGGGTCGGGGTGGACACCGACCACCGGACCATCCCGGCCGAGGTCGACCTGATCGCCCCGGCGGTGCATCTGGACAAGGGTTGCTACCGGGGGCAGGAGACGGTGGCGCGGGTGCACAACATGGGCCGGCCGCCGCGTCGCCTCGTACTGCTGCATCTGGACGGGGTGACCACCGATCAGCCGCCGGTGGCCGGTACGCCGGTGACGCTCGATGGCCGGGCGGTCGGCTTCGTCGGCACCGCCGTGCTGCACCACGAGCTGGGCCAGGTCGCGCTCGCGGTCCTGAAGCGGAACGTCCCGGACGACGCCGCCTTGCTGATCGGCGAGACCGCAGCGGCGATCGACCCCTCCTGACCGGGCCGTCTAGGATCGCCGGCATGACGACAGGGACGTTGATCACGGTGGCCCCGACCGGCGCTGAGTCGGCCAAGGCGGAGGTGCCGGCGCTGCCGGTGACCCTCGACGAGTTGCTGCTCACCGCCAAGGAGTGCGAGGCGCTCGGCGCCGCCGTGATCCACGTCCACATCCGCGACGACGAGGCCCGACCGACGCTCGACCCGGTGCGGCTGGCCGACACCGTGGCGGCGCTGCGGGAGAGCACGGACCTGATCGTGCAGCTCTCCTCCGGTGGCGCGGTGACCGACCCGGAGGCCGCCCGACTCGCCGTGCTCGACGCCCGTCCGGACATGGCCTCCTGCACCATGGGCACTGTCAACTTCGGCGACGACGTCTTCCTCAACCGCTGGGAGTTCATCGTCGACCTGCACACCCGGATGCAGGAACGCGGGATCGTGCCGGAGTACGAGATCTTCGACCTCGGCCACCTGTCCGCGTTGCAGCGGTTGCTCGGCAAGTACGGGCTGCCGGCCGGTGGGCACGTGCACGTCGACTTCGTGATGGGCGTGCCGGGCGGGATGCCGGGCACCACCGAGACCCTCGTCGCGGCCCACCGGATGCTGCGGGACCTGCCCGAGGGCACCACCTTCTCGGCCACCGGCGTCGGCCGCAGCACGATCCCGGTGATGCTGGCCGCTCTGTCGACCGGCGGGCACCTGCGGGTCGGCATGGAGGACACCGTGACGTACGCCAAGGGCCGTCCGGTGGAGTCGAACATGCAACTGGTGGCCCGCGCGGTGGGTTTCGCCCAGCTCGCCCAGCGCCCGCCATTGACCACCACCGAGGCTCGCGAACTGCTCGGGCTGTAAGGCCGGGTCTGTCCCGCGCCCCTGTCACCCGGGCGGTGGACCTCCTGGTCACCCCGCCGCCGGGCACCCCCGGACCGTCGGTACCGTCCAGCGCGTGACGAAGACGTACGAGGGTGGCGCGCCGCTCGCCGAGGTGGTCCGGTCCGGGTTCGTGGAGGGTGCGCACCGCGGCTCGGTGGTGGTGCTTGACGCCGCCGGTGTCGCGGTGGCGTCCGCCGGGGACGTGACCTCGCCGATCTTTCCCCGCTCGGCCAGCAAGCCGATGCAGACGATCGGGATGCTCCGGGCCGGCCTGGCCCTGACCGACCCGGCCGACGTGGCGCTGGTCTCGGCGAGCCACGCCGGTGAGGAGTTCCACCTGGCTCGGGTCGGTGCGCTGCTGGAGCGCGCCGGGCTGGACGCGTCGGCGCTGCACTGCCCGCCCGACCTGCCGGTGGGGGCCGCGGCCCGGGAGGCGGTGCTCCGGGCCGGTGGCGGCCCGACCCGGGTGCAGATGAACTGCTCCGGCAAGCACAGCGGGATGCTGCTGACCTGCGAGGCCGCCGGATGGTCGCGGGAAGGCTACTGGCGACCGGAGCACCCGCTTCAGCAGCGGCTGCGGGCCGCCATCGAGGAGTTCACCGGCGAGCAGGCGGCGGCGGTGGGGGTCGACGGTTGCGGTGCGCCGGTCCTCGCGGTGTCGCTGGCCGGTCTGGCCGGGGCGTACCTGCGGCTGGTCGACGCCGAACCCGGCTCGGTGCCGCGCACGGTGGCCGACGCGATGCGGGCGTACCCGGAGATCGTGGGTGGCACCCAGGCCGACGACACCCGGCTGATGCGTGGTGTCCCGGGTGCGCTGGCCAAGGTCGGTGCCGAGGGCGTGATCGCCGTGGGGCTGCCGGGCGTCGGCGCCGTCGCGTTGAAGATCGACGACGGCGCCGACCGGGCCCGGATGCCGGTACTGGTCTCCGCGCTGCGCCGGCTCGGCGTGGACGCTCCGGTGCTGACCGAGTACGCCGAGGTGCCGCTCTTCGGTGGTGGGGTACCGGTCGGGGCGGTCCGTCCGCTCTGGTGAGCGCGCTCTAGCTCAGGAAGTCGAGCAGCGCGGCGTTGACCGGCTCCGGGCGCTCCAGCGGCAGCAGGTGGGCCGCGTCCGGCACGTCGGGCAGTCGTACCGCGCCGGGGACCTCGGCGGCGATCCGGTCGGCGAGCCGACTGATGTCCGGCACGTCGGCGGCGCCGGCGGTGACCAGGACGGGGATCTTCAGCTCACCGAGACGACCGATCGCCGGTGGCGACAGCTCTCCCACCTCGACCGCGCCGAGCGCCAGCTCCGCGGCGAGGGCACGCTGGTCCATCTCCTGCGCGAACGCGACCAGCTCCGGGCCGACGTCCTCCGGCTGGCGTCGCGGGCCGACCACCCAGAACCGCACCTCACCGGCCGCACCGGCGGCGAAGTCGTCCGGGTCGACCTCGCCGACCAGGTCGTCCCAGAGGTCGTTCGCCTCGTCGGACCACTCGTTTCCGGAGACCGCCGTGTCGAACAGCGCGAGCGCGCTCACCCGGTCGGGGTGGGCCAGCGCGGTGTCGATGGCGACCGCCCCACCGAAGGAGCAGCCGACCAGGGCGGCCCGGGGCAGGTCGAGCGCGTCCAGCAGCCCGGCCACGTCGTCGTGGTGCGTGAACGGGGTCGGCGGGAGCTCGGAGTCTCCGTAGCCGCGCAGGTCCGGCACGATCACCCGGTGCCGGGCGGCGAGCGCGGACACCTGCCCCCGCCACATCCGCCGGTCGGCGATTCCGGCGTGCAGCAGGACGACGGGCGAACCGGTGCCGGCCTCGTCGTACGCGATGCTTGCTCCATTGACTGTGATCTTGTCCACGGACGGACCGTACGGATCGGTCGAGCGGCGCGCAAACGCGATCCTGAGACCTTGCTAACTATGGCTAGCGTTTTGCTTGCAACAGCTAGCGCGGGCGGTTAGCGTCGCTGCCATGGCCACACCCAAGGACCTTCCCGACGTCGGCGGGTTCATCCGCGATCTTCGGCGCAACGCCAAGATCTCGCTACGGCAGCTCGCCGAGCAGGCGGGGGTCAGCAACCCGTACCTCAGCCAGATCGAGCGCGGCCTGCGCAGGCCCAGCGCCGAGGTGCTCCAGCAACTGGCGAGCGCGCTGCGGGTCTCCACGCCGGCGATGTACCTGCGCGCCGGTCTGCTCGACGACAAGGAAGGCCACGGGGTGCTCGCCGCCATCGCCGTGGACGCCGACCTGACGATGGCGCAGAAGCAGTCGCTCAGTCAGATCTACGAGACGTTCCGCCGGGAGAACACCCGGCTGGCCGAGGCCCAGGCCGAAGCCGAGACGGCGCAGGCCGACCAGCCCGCCGACCAGCCCGCCAGCCAGGCCGCGGACCTGGCCAATGTGGCCGCCACCGGCCCCACCACCGTCGGCGGCACCCCGACCGAGGCCGTGCTCGAGTCGGTCGCCGTCACCGAGGCGGGCACCGCCCCCGCCCCGGGCAGCACCAGCATCCCCCAGAAGAAGAAGGCCGCCGAGGCGGCCGAAGAGGAGACGTCATGAGCGAGCCGAAGACCAACCGCATCCCCGCCCCGATCTACGCCGCTGCCGGCGCCGGTGAGCTGGCCATCGAGCAGTTGCGCAAGCTGCCGGCCGTGGTCGGCGTCCTCAGCACCCGGGTCGTCGCCGACCTGGGCGGCCGGGCCGTGCTGACCGGCTTCGAGCTGAAGCAGAAGGCCACCGAGACGCTGCGCACCGCCAACGAGACCGCCGACCTGGCGAAGCTGCGCGAGGCCGCCGACATCGACAAGCTGCGCGCCGCCGCGACCCGCAACGCCGCCCTGGTGGTCGCGGGCGCCCAGGTCGCCCAGGAGCGCGCGTTCGCGGCGTACGGCGCGCTGGTCGCCCGGGGCGAGCGGGTCGTCGGTGCCGGCGTGCTGGAGGCCGCCGAGACGGTCAACGCCGACATCGAGGCCACCGAGGCCGTGACGCCGGCCGCCACCCCCGCGGCTGCCGCCACCCCCACCGCTGCGGCCCCCACCGACGCGCCGACCCCGGCCGACGTGGCGGAGATCGCCGAGGCCAAGCCGGCCGCCGTCAAGAAGGCCGCCCGCGCGCCGAAGGCCGCCAAGCCGGTCGAGGCCCCGTCGGCGAAGCTTCCCCGGGCCACCAAGCGGACCCGTCCGGCAGCCGAGTAGTTCACCGTGGCCGCGACCCCGGTGGCGTCCTTGTCGGACGTAGCCGGGGTCGTGGACATAAACTGGCCGGCATGGCCAACGCCGCGCCGATCTTCGCCTTCGCCGTCCGTGAAGTGATCCAGCTGATCCTGCTCGTCTTCGCGCTGATCGTTCAGGGCGTTGCCCTGGTGCACGCGATCACGCAGCGCTCCGACGCCTTCCCCGCCATCGGGACGCTGCCCAAGGGCGGCTGGATCGCCATCCTGGCGGTCTGCCTCGTGCTCACCCTGCTCGGCTTCGGTCCGATCAGTCTCTTCGGACTGGTCGGCATCGCCGCCGGTCTGATCTACCTGCTCGATGTCCGAATCGGCCTCCGCGAACTCGGTGACGGCAAAGGGTTCTGGTGAGAGGTTTTCGCTGGCCGCCCCCACCCGACAGCGGGCCCCGCACCTGGGGTCCCGGGCCGGGTGGGCCGCGTACCGGCCGGCCGGCGCTGCCGGAGCCGGAGACCGAGCTGATCACCACCCCGCACGGTGTACGGCTGGAACGGCTGGTCACCGGCACCGGTGATCCGGTCACCGTGTTCGCGCACGGGTTGGGCAACGGCATCGCCACCACCCGACCGTTCGGCAGTGGGGTGAACGGTCGCAAGGTGTTCTTCCAGTTCCGTGGGCACGGCCGTTCCGAAGCCCCGGACGGGCCATGGGACTATCTGGACCTGGCCCGGGATCTGCGGGCGATCGCCGACCTTGGCGGCGCCAGCCGGGCGTTCGGCGCGAGTCTCGGCGCGGGTGCCCTCTGCCGACTCCTCGTGGAGAGCCCGGAGCGCTTCGACAAGCTGGTCTTCTTCCTGCCGGCGGTCCTCGACGAGCCACGCGGGCCGGCCGCCCGGGAGCGCATCACCGACCTCCTGGAAGCGGTGGAGAGCGGGGATGCCTCGGCGGTCGCCGACATCGTCACGCTGGAGTTGCCCCCGGCTGTGCGTAACACCCCGGCCGGCTGGGCCTACCTGCGACAACGGCTCGACCAACTGCTCCGCGACGGTCTCGCCGACGGTCTGGCCACGCTCACCGACCAGACACCGCTGCGCCAGATCGGTGACCTGACGGCGGTCACCGCACCGGCGCTGGTGATCGGTTGCGCGGGCGACGACCTGCACCCGGTCGAGGTCGCCGAGCGGCTCGCCGTGGCGCTTCCCCAGGCCACCCTGCACGTGTACGACCGGCCCGGCGTGCTCTGGTCGGAACGCGCCGATCTGCGGGACCGCATCTCCGGCTTCCTGAACGAGTAACCTGCCCTGTCATGGGCGTCACACAGCACGGCCGGACGCACCGGCTGGACCTTGCCGACCCGACCCTGCGCGAATGGACGTGCACGGTCCTGCACTCCGATGCCGAGCAGGGCATCGTGTTGGACCGTTCGGCGTTCTACCCGGGCGGTGGTGGCCAACCACCCGACCACGGTGTGCTGCTCTGGCAGGGCGTGCAGACCCGGATCGTCGGCACTCGCAAGGGCGACGACCCCTACCTGATTCCCGCCGAGGGTGATCCGCTGCCGCCGGTCGGCACCGAGGTCGTCGGCGCGGTGGAGGACGAGCGCCGCACCCGGCTGATGCGTACCCACTCCGGGCTGCACGTGCTCTGCGGTGTGGTGTTCCGCGACTTCGGCGCGCTCGTGACCGGCAACTCGATGGAACCGGGCGAGGCCCGGATGGACTTCAACCTCCCCGAGGTGCCCCCGGACTTCAAGAGTCGCATCGAGGAGCTGGTCAACGCCGAGGTGGCCGCCGACCGCTCGGTCGCCACCCGGGTGCTGCCGCGCACCGAGGCGCTGGCCCTGCCGGACATCATCCGTACCCAGTCCAACCTCATCCCGCCCGATGAGCAGGAGGTCCGGATCGTCGACATCGTCGGGCTGGACGTGCAGGCCGACGGCGGCACCCACGTCGCCTCCACCGCCCAGATCGGCAAGGTTCAGGTCGTGAAGGTGGAGAGCAAGGGCCGGGCCAACCGCCGGGTCCGGGTCCGACTGGTCGACTAGATCGAGTACCGAATTCGGACGTCGGATGTCAGGTATTCCTGACAACGTCGCAGGCATGACACAACCGCTAACCGGAAAGATCGCGCTCGTCGCCGGTGCCACCCGTGGCGCCGGACGGCAGATCGCCGTTCAGCTCGGCGCGGCCGGGGCCACTGTCTACGCCACCGGTCGCAGCTCACGGGCCGGCCGCTCCGAGATGGATCGACCGGAGACCATCGAGGAGACCGCCGAGCTGGTCAGCGCGGCCGGCGGCACCGGCATCGCCGTCCAGGTCGACCACCTGGTGCCCGATCAGGTCCGCGACCTGGTCGCCCGGATCGACGCCGAGCACCGCCAACTCGACGTGCTGGTGAACGACATCTGGGGCGGCGACCCACTGGTCACCTGGGACAAGCCGGTCTGGGAGCAACCGCTCGACGCCGGCTTCCGTACCCTGCGACTGGCCGTCGACACGCACATCATCACCAGCCACTTCGCCCTGCCGCTGCTGATCCGCAAGCCCGGTGGCCTGGTGGTGGAGATGGGCGACGGCACCAAGGCGTACAACGACGAGAACTACCGGCTGTCGGTCTTCTACGACCTGGCGAAGGTCTCGGTCAACCGGCTCGCCTTCAGCCAGGCGCACGAACTGAAGCCGCACGGCTGCACGGCCGTGGCACTGACCCCCGGCTGGATCCGTTCCGAGGCGATGCTGGAGCACTTCGGCGTGACCGAGGACAACTGGCGCGACGGGGCCGCCACCGACCCGAACTTCCTCATCTCGGAGACCCCGGCCTTCGTCGGCCGGGCGGTGGCCGCGCTCGCCGCCGACGAGGAGAAGGCCCGCTGGAACGGCAGGTCCGTCGACGCCGGCAGCCTGTCCAAGGTGTACGGCTTCACCGACCTCGACGGCAGCCAACCCGAGGGTTTCCGCTACATCACCGAGGTGGTCGACGCGGGCAAGCCGGCGGACGTGACCGGCTACCGGTAGAGCGCGGCGAGCCGTTCGGCGCTCTCCACGAACAACCGCCGCAGCTCGGGCGGGTCGATGACCTCGACCTCGGGGCCGAGGCCCAGCAGTTGGTGGTACGCCACCGGGACCGACTCGACGGGCAGCCGCGTCACCACCCAGCCCTGCCCGTCGGGCGGGCCAGCGGCGGCGACCAGTTCGTCGTACACGTCGGGGGCACTGACCAGGTGCCGGAGCTGGCGCAGGCCGGCGGGGCTCAGCCGGACGGCGACCTCGGCCCGCAGCATGGTCCGCAGGAACGACCCGGCCTGCTCGCGCCAGTGCCCGGCCAGGTCGAAGCCCTCGTCGCGGTCGAAGTGTTCGTCGCCCACCTCGACCCCGGTGACCCGGTCCACCCGGTAGGTGCGCACATCGTCGCCGACGCGGCCGACCAGGTACCAGACCCCGCTCTTGAGCACCAGGCCGTACGGCTGGACCTGGCGGGTCACCTCCTGGTCGCCGCGTCGGTAGCGCAGCTCCACCACAGTGTCGCCCCAGACCGCCCGGGCCAGCTCGGGCAGCCAGGGCGGTGGCGTGCTCTGCCGGAACCAGCCCGGTACGTCCAGGTGGAACCGCTGCCCGGCCCGGGCCGGCGCGTCGCGCAGGGCGGGTGGCAGCGCGGCGAGCACCTTCAGCTCGGCGGACGCGACGGCGTCGGCGAGCCCCATCTCGCCGGCCGGTCCGGGCAGCCCGGCGAGGAAGAGCGCCTCCGCCTCGTCCCGGGTCAGCCCGGTCAGCCGGGTGCGGTACCCGCCGAGCAGGCGGTAGCCGCCGGCCCGCCCTCGGTCGGCGTAGACCGGCACCCCCGCTGCGGAGAGCGCCAGAACGTCCCGATAGACGGTCCGCTCGGAGATCTCCAGCTCCCGTGCCAGCTCGCCCGCTGTCATCGACCCGCGTGACTGCAACAGCAACAGCAACGAGATCAGTCGGGACGCGCGCATCCGCCCATCCTGCCCGGTGCCGCTCACCGCCCGCCGGGCGTCAGCAACCCCCGGTCGTACGCGGTGGCCACCGCGGCAGCCCGGTCGTTGACCCCGAGCTTGGCGTACACGTGCAGCAGGTGCGTCTTCACGGTGGCCTCGCTGATGAACAGGCGGGTCGCCGCCTCCCGGTTGGAGGCGCCCCGGGCCACCAGGGTGAGCACCTCAAGCTCCCGTTGACTGAGCGGTTCCTCGGCGGGAGCGCGCAGCCGACCCATCAGCCGGCCGGCGACGCTCGGCGCCAGCACCGACTCGCCCCGGGCCGCGGCCCGGACCGCCCGAACCAGATCCTCCCGAGGTGTGTCCTTGAGCAGGTAACCGGTCGCCCCTGCCTCGATCGCCGGCAGCACGTCCGCGTCCGTGTCGTAGGTGGTGAGCACCAGCACCCGGGCGGTGCTGCCGGTGCGAGCCAGCCTGCGGATGGCGGTCACCCCGTCCATCCCGGGCATCCGCAGATCCATCAGCACCACGTCCGGCCGCAGCGACGCGACCAGGGCCAACGCCTCCGAGCCGTCCGCCGCCTCGCCCACCACCTCGAAATCGGGGTCACCGGTGAACATCCCCCGCAGGCCGTCCCGCACCACCGGGTGATCATCGACGATCAACAGCCGAACCGGGGCGGTCAACCGGCACCTCCAGGTAGCGCGGGAACGGACGCCGAGATGGCGGTGCCGTTGCCCGGCTCGGACTCGACGGCCAACTCGCCACCGACCCTTGCCACCCGTTGCCGCATGGCGGTCAACCCGTACCCGCCGCCCGGCTCACGGGACGCCGGCTGGTCGGCGACGTCGAAGCCCGCCCCGTCGTCACGGACGTCGAGCGTGACCACGTCCGCCATGTACGACAGGGTCAGCCCGACCCGCGACGCGGCGGCGTGCCGGGCCACGTTGGACAGCGCCTCCTGGGCGGCCCGCAGTAGGGTCACCTCCACCTCCGGGTGCAGCGGGCGGGGCGTGCCCGTGGTGGCCACGTCGGCCCGTACCCCGTTCAGGGCCGACCAACGCCCGCCCAGCTCGACCAGGGCGTCGGGTAGCCGGGCCGTTTCCAACGGTTCCGGGCGGACCGCCTGCACCGAGCGGCGGGCCTCGGTGAGGCTCTCCCGAGCCAGGACGAGCGCGTTGTCGACGTGCCGGCGCCAGTCGGCCGACCGGTCGCGGCTCTGCTCGGCCGCCTCCAGTTGAGTGATGATGCCGGTCAATCCCTGCGCCAGGGTGTCGTGGATCTCCCGCGCCATTCGTTGCCGCTCATCCAGCACGCCGGCCTCCCGGGCCTGGGTGAGCAGCTGGGCGTGCAGCCCGGCGTTCTCATTCACCGTCTCGGTGAGCTGACGGTTGGTCTCACCGAGTTCCGCCATCAACCGTTTGCGTTTGGCGTCCTCCTGTTCGGCGATCACCGCGAACCAGCTCACCGAGCCAGCCACCACCAGGTTGAACAGCACCAGCAACAGCCACAGCGGCAGGTGCGACACCACCACCGACAGACCACCGCCCTGCGACGTGGCGACCAGGGTGGCCGTGGTGACCACGCCCGCGACGCGCCAGCGCCCGGGCAGCACCGGAAAGGCGTGGATGTAGCCGATCCAGGCGAAGAAGCCGTACCACGGACTGGCCGCCACCAGCGCGGCGGCGAACGTGAGCAGCCCGGCGTAGTAGACCGCCATCGGTCTGCGCCGGCTCTGCCAGCCGGGGTGCAGGATGACGAACCAGGCGACCCAGCCTCCGGCCGCCACGGCGACGGCGAGGGTGGGCAGCGCCCCGGGCTGGTCAGGTGCCGGTGCGACGAGGGCCAGCAGGGTGCCCAGAGTCAGCCCGCCGAAGGGGAAGACGCGGTAGAGGACCGCCTCGCGTTCTCGCCAGCTGGCCAGACGGTCGTGCCCACCGTCGCGTGTCATCGCATCCCCGCTCACTCCCAGCGGAACAGTCTCGCCGCGCCGGCACCGGCCGCCACGGCGATCACCGCCATTATTCCCAGGTGCAGCGGCTGTGGCGGAGTGCCGGTCCAGGCGTCGAGGAGCGCCTGCACCCCGGGCGGCGTGTAGTCGCCGATCCGCGCCACGACGTCGGGGAGCAGGAACCGGGGGAGGTAGACCCCGCCGAAGAACATGGTGAGCAGGAACAGTGGGACGGCCAGGGCCTGTGCCGCCTTCGTGGTTTTGGCCACGGCGGCGACCAGCAGGCCGAGCGCCAGCAGCGCCGCCGTGCCGAGGACGAACGCCAGGGTGAAGCCGAACGGGTGCCGGGGGAGCGGCACCTCGAACGCCAACCGGCCGACGACGATGAGCAGCAACGCGCTGGCCAGGATCGCGGCCAGGGCCACCACCAGTTGGGCGGCGAGCAGAGCGCCCGGGTGCGCCGGAGTGGTCGCCAGCCGACGCAGCACGCCGCGTTCCCGGTAGGTGGCCAGCGCCATGGGCATCGTGTTCACCCCCACCATGGCCAGGGTGACCACCAACAGCGACGGGGCGAAGTAATTGACGAAGTTCTGCCCGTCGAAGTTCGGATCCGGCTCGCGGAGCGAGGGAATCAACCCGAGCACCACCAGGATCAGTGTGGGCAGCCCGACTATGGTGAGCAGCGTCGGTAGGTCCCGCAGGTAGAGCCGCGCCTCGACCTTCAGGATCTGGCGGAAGGCGTGCATTGTGCTTCCTCTCAGTTGGCGGGCCGGTGCCCGGTCAGCTCGACGAAGGCGTCGTCGAGGGTGGACTGCTCCAGCCGCAGGTCTGCCGCGACGATCTGGTGACGGGCGAGCACCGACGTGACGGCGTGCAGCAGCTCGCCGGTTCCGGTCACCACCACCTGGCTGCCGGTTCGCTGCACGGCGGAAACCTCGGGCAGGTCGGTGAGGAGCCGGTCGTCGACCGGAGCTGAGGGCCGGAACCGGATCCGCTGCTCCGGAGCCACCGTCGACACCAGGCCCGCCGGGCTGTCCAGGGCGACCACCCGACCCCGGTCGATCACCGCGACCCGGTCGCAGAGCCGCTCGGCCTCCTCCATGAAGTGGGTGACCAGCACGATCGTCACCCCGCTGTCGCGGACCTGTTCGATGAGGCCCCAGGTGTCCCGGCGGGCCTGCGGGTCCAGCCCGGTGGTCAATTCGTCGAGGATGGCGATCTCCGGGTTGCCGACCAGGGCCAGCGCGATGGAGAGCCGCTGCTTCTGGCCGCCGGAGAGCTTCTTGTACGCGGTGTTCCGCTTGTCGCCGAGGCCCAGCTTGTCGATCAGCTCGGCCGGGTCGGCCGGGTTGCGGTAGAACGAGGCGTACAGCTCCAGCGCCTCGGCCACCCGCAACCGGTCCGGCAGTTGGCTTTCCTGGAGTTGCACCCCGACCCGCTGGCGTAGCTGGGCCGCGTCCCGGCGGGGGTCGAGCCCGAGGACCGACACCCCGCCCCCGTCGGGGACACGCAGCCCGGCTACGCACTCCACAGTGGTGGTCTTGCCGGCGCCGTTCGGGCCGAGGACGCCGAAGATCTCCCCGGCCTCCACGGCGAGCGACACGTCGTCCACCGCCACCAGGTCGCCGTACCGCTTCTTCAGGTGGGTCACCTCGATGACCGGCATCGTGTCGCCTTTCGCCGCCGCTGACTTCGTACCCCTCAAGGGTGGTCGGGGTGGCCCGCCGGCGAATCGACCGGTCAGCGACGAACCTCGGTGCCCCCGGTGGATCGCTGCCGTCCGTCAACCGGTTGATGTGTACGCGGCGGCTCGCTGCTAGCGCTCCGCCCGGCGGATCCGATCACGGCTGGTTAGGCTGCTCGATCGTGGATGCCAGCAGAATCGCCAGCCCGGTGACCGGGGTCGTCGGACGCTTCCTCGCCGGGGCGGGGCTGCTCCTGCGTGGGTTGGGCCTCTACGTCCGCAGCCCGGGGCTGATGCTGCTCGGCATCGTGCCGGCGTTGATCTCCGGCGTGCTATTCCTGGCCGCGCTCGCCACACTGGTGTACTTCGTGGACGATCTCGCCGCGCTGGTCACCCCGTTCGCCGACGACTGGTCGAACACCGGACGCAGCCTGGTCCGGGTGATCGCCGGGTTGGCCTTCCTGGGGGTCGGCGGCCTGCTTGGCGTGCTCACCTTCACCGCCGTCACCCTGGTCATCGGCGACCCGTTCTACGAGAAAATCTCCGAGCAGGTCGAGCAGCGGTACGGCGGCACGCCGGGCGCTGTGGACGTGCCCTTCTGGTCGTCGCTGCGCCGTAGCCTCGCCGACTCGGTACGCCTGCTGGCGCTCACGGCGTTGGTTGGCGTCCCGCTCTTCGTCGCCGGCTTCATCCCGGTGGTCGGCCAGACCGTCGTCCCGGTCATCGGGGCGGCCGTGGGCGGGTGGTTCCTCGCCGTGGAGTTGGTCGGTGCACCGTTCTACCGACGGGGGATGCGGCTGCCGCAGCGCCGGACGATCCTGAAGGCCGACCGACCCACCGCGCTCGGCTTCGGAGTGGCCGTCTTCCTGTGCTTCCTGATCCCGCTCGGCGCGGTGTTGATCATGCCGGCGGCGGTCGCGGGCGCCACCCTGCTGGCCCGCCGATCGCTCGGCCAGTCCATCGAGAAGGACTGACGTGGAGATCACCCTGGTCGAGGGCGACATCACCGCCCAGCGGGTCGACGCCGTCGTGAACGCCGCGAACTCGTCCCTGCTCGGTGGCGGTGGGGTCGACGGTGCCATCCACCGGCGCGGTGGCCCTGCGATCCTCGCGGAGTGCCGGGCGCTGCGGGCGTCCCACTACGGCAGAGGGCTGCCGACCGGGCAGGCGGTGGCGACCACGGCCGGTGAGCTGCCGGCCCGCTGGGTGATCCACACCGTCGGACCGGTCTGGTCCGGCACGGAGGACCGCTCGGCGCTGCTGCGCGACTGCTACGCCAACAGCCTGCGGGTGGCCGACGGACTGGGCGCGGCCGTTGTGGCCTTCCCGCTGATCTCCGCCGGCATCTACGGCTGGCCGGTCGACGACGCGGTCCGCCAGGCCCTGACGGTGCTGCGCCCGGCCACGCCCGCCACCGTCACCGAGGCCCGCCTGGTGCTGTTCGGGCCGGATACCTACGCCACCGCCCGCAGAATCTCCGAAACACCCTGACCCCACCCCACCCCACCCCACCCCCGCCCCGCCCTCACCCCGCCCTGCCCCGCCGATCTTGCAGTTTCGGTTGTCGACATGAGGGCCTATGTCCCTTGTGTCGGGACAGAAAGTGCAAGATCGACGCAGGGTGTGCCGTCAGGTCAGGTCAGGTCGGTCAGGCAGGACCACTCGGATGCCACCGGGCGGTAGCCAAGCCGGGTGTTGATCGCGAGCATCGGCCCGTTCGCCTCGTCGTTCGAGGTGTACGCGACGCGCACGCCGTTCGCGGCGGCCCGGTGCAGCGCTGCCGTCTTGGCGAGCCGGGCGAGGCCCCGCCCCCGGTACGCCGGGAGACTGCCGGTGAAGTCCGACCACATCCGGTCCCCGTCCCGCTTCACCAGGCTGAAGGCGGCCACCTCCCCGTCGACGTCGACAGCGGTGCTGGACTCCTTGTCCAGACCCAGGTTGTCCCAGACGTCGTACTGCCAGCTCTCGTAGCTGATCGAGTCGACCGGCACGTCGCCCGGCTCGTCCAGCGACGAGGCCACGTCCGCCGCGTACAGCAGATGCGGGTCGAGGTCGGAGATCGGGAGCAGTCGTACGCCCGGGGGCGGCTCCGGCAGCGCGGGTGCCGGATTCAGTTCGAGCGCCGAGAAGCGCAGCTCACGACTGGGCTCGTAGCCGTGTCGGCGGGCGAACGGCAGCGCCTCCGGTTGAGCGAAGGTGCGGAGCCGGCGGACCCCCAGCGGGGCAAGGTGACCTGTCGCGGTCGTCAGCAGCGCGGTGCCGATGCCGCGCCGCCGGTGCTCCGGGTGCACGTGCAGGAGGGAGATGTCACCGAAGTCCGCCGTCGAGGTCGACGCGTTGCGTTGCGCCGTCACCCAACCGACGACCTGGGCGTCGACCTCGGCCACGAAGGCGACCCAGTCCCGGCCCGGTACCGGATCGGCGATCATCTTCCGGGTCGACTCGACGCCGCGCACCTGGTACGGGTAGACGATCGTCCGTAGCGCCACCACGCCCGGAGCGTCGTCCGGCTGCGCAACACGAATGCGCATGTCAGGCCCCCATCCGTACGGCCGCGACGACGGCCTCGACCTCGACGAGTTGGTGGGAGCAGCTGAGCAGTGCGACAGGATCCGGCATGTCGGCGAGGCTAGCCAAGATCTTCTGCCCGGACGACGCATTAACCGCGTGCTCCCGCAGCCGGCGACCGACCAGCAGGCGGCAACTTCAGGGAAATAGTGGCCTCCCGGCGCTCGGAGACCACTATTTCCCTGAAGTTGTGCGGATCTTGCAGGGCGGGTCCGGCGCGGACCCGCGGCCGACGGAGCGACGCAATAACCGTCAGGCGGAGGCGCGACGGATCAGCTCGGTGGGCAGCATGATCGCCTGCTCGATGGTCTCCCCGGCGGCCAGCCGGAGCAGTTGGCGGGTCATCCGGCGGCCGAGCTCCACGATCGGCTGCCGGACGGTGGTCAGCGGCGGCTCGGTGTAGGCGGCTGTCTCGATGTCGTCGAAGCCGACCACCGCCACGTCGTCGGGCACCCGCCGACCCGCCTCGCGCAGCGTCCGCAGGGCGGCGTGCGCCATCAGGTCGGAGGCGGCGAAGACGCCGTCGAGGTCGGGGTGCTCGGCGAGCAGGCGGCGCATCGCCGCCGACCCGGATTCCCTGGTGAAGTCGCCGATGGCGATCAGCTCGGGCAGCCCCGCGTCGGCGACCGTGCTGCGGTAACCGCTGAGCCGTTCGATCCCGGCGACCATGTCCTGTGGCCCGGCGATGGTCGCGATCCGTCGACGACCGCTGTCGATCATGTGCCGGACGGCCGCGGTCACCCCGGCCACGTGGTCGACGTCGACGTACGGGACGGGCACGTCGCCGAGCGGCCGGCCGCTGACCACCACCGGGATGCCGAGTCGGGCCAGCGTGCCGGGCAGCGGGTCGGCACCGTGCAGCGACGCGAAGAGCACGCCGTCGACGTGCCGGCCGGTGGTGTACCGCTCGACCCGGTGGTGCCCGGCCGGCGAGCCGGCGAGCATCAGCACCAGTTGCTTGTCGGCCGCCTCCAGTTCCTGGCTGACGCCCCGGATGATGCCGGGGAAGACCTGGTCGTCGGAGAAGACCCGGGTGGCCGCCTCCGGCATGACCAGGGCGATCGAGTCGGTGCGCTGGGTGACCAGGCTGCGGGCCGCCAGGTTGGGGACGTACCCCAACTCGGCGACCGCCCGGGTGACCGCCTCGCGGATCGGTTCGGCGACGGTGGTGGAGCCGTTGACCACCCGGGAAACGGTGGCGCGGGACACTCCGGCCCGCGCTGCCACCGCTTCGAGCGTCGGCCGCTGCGCCGTCGTCATCGCGCTTTCCCCCCGCTCGTCACAGCCCGTTCCGGGAGATCACCTCCTGGTACCACCGGGCGCTGGCCTTCGGTGTGCGCCGCTGGGTCAGGTAGTCGACGTGCACGATCCCGAACCGCTTGCGGTAACCCTCCGCCCACTCGAAGTTGTCCAGGAATGACCATACGAGATAACCGCGCAGGTCCACGCCCCGGGAGATCGCCTCATGCGCTGCGCGGAGGTGCCCGTCGAGGTAGGCGATGCGATCGGCGTCGATCACCTGCGTCGGGCCGTCGGGCGAGTCGGCGCCGGGCTTGTCGGGGAACGCCGCACCGTTCTCGGTGATCAGCAGCGGCACACCGGGGTAGTCGGCGGCGATCCGCTCCAGCAGCCGGGTGAGCCCGGCCGGCTCGATCATCCACCCCATGTCGGTGAGCGGCCCGGCCGGTGGCAGGAAGTGCACAGCGCCCTCGGTGCCCGGGTACGCGCCGTTGCCGCCGCCGTCGGGCCGCCCGGCCACGTAGGTCGGGGCGTAGTAGTTGATGCCGAGCAGGTCGATCGGGGCGGCGATCACCTTCTCGTCGCCGTCGCGGATGAACGTCGGCTCGACGATCCGGGCCACGTGCTCGCGGACGTCGTCCGGGTAGCCGCCGGCCAACAGCGGGTCGAGGAAGATCCGGTTGTGCAGGCCGTCGACCAGGCGGACCGCTGCGGCGTCGGCCGCGCTCTGCGGGTCTGCCGGGCGTACGTCGGCCGGGTTGACGGTGACGCCCACGCTGCGCGCGCCGGCCGCCCGCAACGCCCGCGCCGCCAGGCCGTGCCCCAACAGCAGATGGTGTACGGCGGTGAAGGCCGCCGCCGGATCCTGCTCGCCGGGAGCGTGCAGGCCGTTGGCGTAACCGAGGTAGGCCGAGCACCACGGCTCGTTGAGCGTGGTCCACACGTCGATCCGGTCGCCGAGGCGGGCGTACACCGCTGTGGCGTAGGTGGCGAAGTGTTCGGCGGTGTCCCGGTTGGTCCAGCCACCCCGGTCGCCCAGGGCCTGCGGCAGGTCCCAGTGGTAGAGGGTGACGATCGGGTCGATTCCCCGGTCCAGCAGCGTGTCGGTGAGTCGGTCGTAGAAGTCCAGTCCACGGGGGTTGGCGGGGCCGGTGCCGTCGGGCTGTATCCGCGGCCAGGCCACCGAGAACCGGTACGCCCGCAGGCCCAGCTCGGCCATCAGCGCCACGTCGTCGGCGTACCGGTGGTAGTGGTCGCAGGCGACGTCGCCGGTGTGACCCTGGTACACCTTGCCCGGCGTACGGCTGAAGGTGTCCCAGATGGACGGACCGCGACCGTCGTCGCGGGCCGCACCCTCGATCTGGTACGCGGCGGTGGCCGTCCCCCAGAGGAAGTGTTCGGGAAACCGGATCTCGTTGCCGGGCCGGTTGGTTGAGTCGCTCCGCTCGTTCACGCCTTGACCGCACCTTCCATGATTCCGCCGATGATCTGCCGGCCGAACAACACGAAGACCAGTAGCAGGGGCAGCGTCGCGATGGCCGTTCCGGTGAACACCTGCGACATGTCCTGGTAATACCCGTCCGACAGTGCGCGTAGGGACAGTTGCACAGTTGGATTCGTCGGGTCGTTCAGTACAGCGTACGGCCAGAGGAAGTCGTTCCAGGTGGTCATGAAGGTGAGCAGACCGAGGACGGCGGCGGCGGGACGCAGGGCGGGCACCACGACGTGCCACCAGATCCGGGCGGTGCCGCAGCCGTCCATCCGGGCGGCCTCGATCAGTTCGTCGCTGATGGCCTGGCCGGCGTACTGCCTCATCATGAACACCCCGAACCCGGTGACCAGCACCGGGACGATGACCGCGGGCAGCCGGTCGTTCCAGTGCAGCTTGCTCATGAGCAGGTATAGCGGGATCACGCCGAGCTGCGTCGGCACCATCATGGTCGCGATGATCACCAGCAGCATGGCGTTACGGCCGCGGAACCTGAGCTTGGCGAAGGCGAACCCGGCCAGGCTGGAGAAGAACACCACGGAGACGGTCACCGTGATCGCCACGATCGCCGAGTTGATCAGGCCGGTCAAAAAGTACGCGTCGGTGTTGTCGAACAGGCGGGCGATGTTCGCGCCCAGGTTGCCGCCGGGGGTGACCGGGGGTGGGAGTTGGCCCATCGCGTCGTTGCTGCGGCTGGCGACGACGAACATCCACCAGATCGGAAACACCGACAGGCCGGCGGCGACGACCAGGGCGAGGTAGGTGAGCGGGCTGGCCCGCCAGAGTCGGCTCATCGCGCCGCTCCCTTCTGCGATCGGTCCCCGCCACCGAGGCGACGCAGGATGAGCACGTTGACCGCCGCGACGATCGCGATGAGCGCGAAGAGCAGCCAGGCCACTGCCGAGCCGTACCCGAAGTTGTAGTGCGGGGCGAAGGCGTTCTCGAACATGTACATGGTCAGCGTCTGCGACTCGCGCAGCGGCCCGCCGCGGATCGGGTTGGTGCCGGAGTTGAACATCCGGGGCTCGGTGAAGAGTTGCAGACCGCCGATGGTGGCGATGATGGTGCAGAAGATGATCGTCGGCTTGAGCAGCGGCACGGTGACCGACCAGAACTGTCGGGCCCGGCTGGCGCCGTCGATCGCCGCCGCCTCGTACAGGTCGCGGGGGATCGCCTGCATCGCGGCCAGCAGGATCAGCGCGTTGTAGCCGGTCCACCGCCAGTCGACCATGGCGGAGATGGCCACCCAGGACGCCAGCCGGTTGGACTTCCACTCGATCGCGTCCAGCCCGACCAGGTCGAGCATCCAGTTGATCATGCCGAACTCGCGGCCGAAGAGCACCCCGAAGACGATCGCCACCGCGGCCGTGGACGTGACGTTGGGGACGAGCACCGCCATCCGCCAACCGGTACGCGCCCGCAGGCCGCGGTTGAGCAGGTTGGCCAGCCAGAGCGCGGCGAGCAGTTGCGGGACGGTCGAGATCACGAAGATCCCCAGCGTGTTGACCAGCGCGTGCCAGAAGTCGGCGTCGGCCAGCAGCCGGGTGTAGTTCTCCGCCCCGACAAAGGGGTGGTCGACTCCGAGCAGGTCCCAGTCGTGCAGCGAGACCCAGAAGGTGTACGCCAGCGGGTACGCCCCGAAGACGCCGAAGATCAGGAAGAACGGGGCGATGTAGAGGTACGGCGAGAAGCGGGTGTCGAACCGGCTGAGCCGACCCGAGGATTGGCGGTGGTTGCCGGTTGCCGGTGCGGCCGGCGGACGGGCGTCGAGCTGGACGGTCATGCCCGAGAACTCCTTTCCGTCGCGCGGGCGGGACCCCGGCTGCCGAGGCCCGCCCGCACGCTCGCTCGGGCTACTTGGCGGCGGCCTTCTTGGCGTTGTTCACCGCGTCCGTCCAGCCCTGGCCGGGGTTACGCTGGCCCAGCTCCACGGTCCGTACGGCGTTCTCCACCTCGGTACGGACGGCCTGGTTCTTCGGGCCCATGTAGACCGGCTTGAGGCTCTTCGCGCCGGTGCCGAAGATCGAGCCGACGGGTGCCCCGGAGAAGTACGCGTTCGTCGACTGGGCGATCGCCGGGTCGTCGAGCGCCTGCGGCGACGACGGCAGCGGGCCCTTGGCCTTGAACGCCCCGATCTGACCCTTGGCGCTGGTCAGGAACTTGGCCAGCGCGATCGCCTCGGCCTGGTGCTTGCTCTGCTTCGGCACGGCGAGGTGCGACCCACCCCAGTTGCCGCCGTTGCCGGGCACCTGGGCGATGTCCCACTTGCCCTGGGCGCTCGGTCCGGAGTTCTGCTCGATGACACCGGTCATCCAGGCGGGGCAGGCGATGGTGGCGAACTTCGACTGCTTGAAGGCGGACACCCACTCCTCGGACCAGGAGCCGTACTTGCCGGAGAGGCCCGAGTCGATGATGTCCATGGTGGTGTCCCAGGCCTGCCGCACGGCCGGGTTGCTGTCGACGACCAGTTTCTCGCTGGTGTCGTAGTAGCTGTAGCCGCTGCTGTTGCCGGCGGTCTGGAGCAGGATGGTGTTGAAGGTGTTGGTGGCCGCGTCGAGGAAGGACGCCCCGGTCTTGGCGGCGACGAACTTCTCGCCGGTGGCGATGTAGTCCTGCCAGGTGGGCCAGAGCTTCGACACCTCGTCCCGCTCGGTGGGCAGGCCGGCCTTTTCGAAGAGGTCCTTGCGGTAGCACATGGCGATGCCGCCGACGTCGGTGCCGAGGCCGATGAGCTGCTTGCCGTCGGCGGTCAGGCCGGCGTTCCACTTCCACTCGAGGAAGTTGCCCTTGAGGTCGGCGGCGCCGTGGTCCAGCAGGTTGACGAAGTTGCCGGGGTTGGCCTTGTACTCGACAAGAAGACCCTCCTCGATGGCCACCACGTCGCCGGCGCCGCGTCCGGCGGCGAGCCACTGGGTCAGCTTCGGCGAGTACTCGTCGAGGTTGGTGCCGGTGCCACGCTCGACGATCTTCACGCCGGGGTTCGCGGCCATGTACTCCTGGTAGAGCTGCTCGTAGCCGAACTGGCCGAAGACGTCGACGGTCAGGGTGACTGATCCGTCGCCCGGCTCGTCGCTGCCGCCGCAGCCAGCGGTGACGAGCAGGGCGGTGGCGGCGGCGAGGGCCACCGCAGCGAGGCGGCGGCGCGGGAAGACAGCCATGGGTTATCGACCTCTCTCAAGGCGGGCGGGTGGTGGCAGATGGCTAAGAGAGCGCTCTCACGACAGGGTGGTGGGTCGCCAGCCCACTGTCAAGAGAGCGCTCTCTCAGCGTTGTGGTCCCGTGATGAACGCTCACCGTCGGTGCGGCGTCCGGCAGACGAGGCAACCCCCGACATCGACGAAGGGCGCCACCCCCAATGGGGTGACGCCCTCGCTCGTGGTGGGTCGCTCAGCCGGTGCGCAGACCGTCCAACAGCCTGCGGTCACCGACGACGTCCAGCGTCTCGAAGCTCACCCGCCCCCAGAGCGCCAGCAACAGATCGCTCGCGGTGCCGCTGACCTGGGCGCGGGCATGATGATCGTCGTGGTCGAAGATGGTCGCGGTGTCGAGCAGCGCCACCCCCTCGCCGCGCAACCGCAGATACCACTCCTGGTCCGCATCGGTCGCGCGGAGCTGCACCACCCCGTGCCAGTCACCCGGCACCTGCCGCCGGCCCGCCGGCAACCAGGTGTCCAGCACCTCACTCACCCCGTCGGCCGCTAGCTTCGCCTCCACCGGGTCGCCGGCGCCGATGGCGAGCTGGGCATCCCAGCGGTGCACAGCCGTCTCGTGCGCCGTCCGTCGCGGCCAGAAACCGGCCTTCTTCGGCTGCGGGGCCCAGTTCCACGCCGGCGCCTCGGGGTCGAGCCCGTCGAAGAGGGTCATCACCCGGTCGTAACCCTGCTGCCACAGCTGAAGCGCGTTCACGCCCGGGTCGACCTCGACCTTCTCCCACCGAGGCGGTTGGCTGGTCTGGCCGGAACCAGCGAACGACGACACCCAGTGGTAGAAGCCGGCCAGGTGCAGTGTGAGGTCGTTGACCGTCCAGCCCGGACAGGACAGCACCGGTGTCTCCGGCGGCGCCTCGGCCACCGCTGCCGCGAAAGCCGGACCCTCCGTCCGGAGCGCCCCGATCCAGAAATCCTTGCTGCCCTGCAGTCTGCTCATCGCCATCCTCCCGGGGGTGCCGGGCGACCAGTGGGTGCCACGGCTACTTGTCAGCCTAAGGTGAAGGGCGTGCCAGACGCCTCCGCCCAGCCGACAACCGACGCCGATCGTGCCATCCCCGGTCCACTCGCCGGCTACACCACCCTGCGAACGGGTGGACCCGCCAAGCGGATCGTGGCCGCCGGCAGCGCCGACGAGCTCGTCCACGCGGTACGCGCCGCGACGGAGCCGGTCCTGATCCTGGCCGGCGGCAGCAACGTGGTGATCGGCGACGCCGGCTTCCCCGGCACCGTCGTGCTGGTGCGCTCCCGTGGCATGCGGGTCATCGCCGAGGACGCCACCTCGGTCACCGTACGAGTCGACGCCGGCGAGCCGTGGGACGACCTCGTCGCCGCCACTGTCGCCAACGGCTGGGCCGGGCTGGAGTGCCTGTCCGGCATCCCCGGCTCGACCGGTGCCACCCCGATCCAGAACGTCGGCGCGTACGGCCAGGAGGTCGCCGAAACCATCACCGGCGTCGAGGTGTACGACCGCGTCGAGGGCACCCGCCAGGTCATCCCCGCAGCCCAGTGCGGCTTCGCCTACCGGGGCAGCATCTTCAAGTACGTGGACCGGTGGGTGGTGCTCTCGGTCGACTTCCGACTCACCAGGTCTCCGCTCTCCGGGCCGGTGCGCTACGCCGAGCTGGCCCGAGCCCTCGGTGTCGAGGTGGGCGAGCAGGTGCCGCTGGCCGACGCCCGGACGGTGGTGCTGCGGCTGCGGGCGGGCAAGGGAATGGTGCTCGACGCCAACGACCCGGACACTCGCTCGGTCGGCTCCTTCTTCACCAACCCGGTGCTCGACCGCGCGACGTACGAACAGCTCCTGGAACGCTCCACCGAGCTGGGCGACCCGCCCGCCTGGCCCGGGGCGGACGGCCTGGTCAAGGTGAGCGCCGCCTGGCTGATCGACAAGGCCGGCTTCACCAAGGGCCATCCCGGCGAGGGTGGAGTGGCCATCTCCAGCAAGCACACCCTGGCGTTGACCAACCGCAGCGGCACCGCCCACACCAGCGACCTGCTCACCCTGGCCCGCACCATCCGCGACCAGGTCCACGCCCGCTTCGGCGTAACCCTGCACCCCGAACCAGTCCTCATCAACTGCACCCTCTAACCCACCCCACCAACCCCGGCGTGCCACGGCCGTACCCCGGCCTCGCCCTGCCCCGCCCCGGCCTCACCGCACCTCACCTCACCCCGCGCGTCTCCCGCCACCCCGGCCCCGCCCCCGGTCGCCCGGGCCCGCCCGCCCGGGCCTCGTTCCGGCCCCGCCCGGTCCCAGCCCGGCCCCGCCCGGTCCCAGCCCGGCCCCGCCCGGTCCCGCCCGGGCCCCATTCCGGCCCGCCCAGCCCCGCCCGCACGGGCCCCGCCCCGCCCAGCCCCGGCGATCTTGCAGTTTCTGCTGGGACATAGGGGCTCTAAGGGAACGAATCGTCGACCGAAAGCGCAAGATCGGCGTGTGGCGTGTGGCGTGTGGGGTGTGGGGTGTGGGTGCCCTGTGCCGCAGCGACAGCCCCGCCCGCCCGACCGCGTCGATCATGGAGTTGTGGTGGGGGACAATTGCCTTCTAGGGGGTTAAAGTGCCCACCACAACTCCATGATCGACAGGTGGAGGGCGGGGGTGGGGCAGGGCGGAGTGAGGCGAGGTGGGGCAGGGCGGAGTGAGGCGAGGCGGGGGCGGTTAGGGGAGGGGCCAGGGGAGGGTTAGTTCGCCTTGGCGCCAGCGGGTGGGGTTGTCGAGGATGGGCCAGCCGGTTTCGCGGAGGCGGGTCACCGCGTGCAGCCAACGTTGGCGGGGGCCGAAGGTGGCGTACGGGGCGGCGGCCTGCCAGGCGTCGTCCAGGGCGCGGATCAGCGCGTGCACCGGCTCACCGGGAACGTTGCGGTGGATCAGCGCCTTGGGTAGCCGCTCGGCCAGGTCGGCAGGGCTGCCCAGCGTGGTGAGCTTCGCGGCCAGGGTCAGCGTCCGCGGGCCGTCGGCGTCGATCAGCAGCCAACTGGCGAGCCGCCCCAGCTCGTCACACGTGCCCTCGACGAGCGCTCCGCCGGGAGCGAGCGCGGCGGTCATCGTCTGCCAGGCTTCGGCGACCTCGCTCTCGTCGTACTGTCGCAGCACGTTGAACGCGCGGACCAGCACCGGCCGGAGCCCGGCCAACTCGAACCCACCCCGGGCGAATGTCAGCCCGGGTGGGTCGGCGGCCGGCGCCGCGGCCGCCACCCGGGCCGCGTCGATCTCCAACCCGACCAGCCGTACGTCCGGGCGGACCCCGGCCGCCAGTCGAGCGCGCAACTCCACAGCGGTCACCGGGGTGGCGCCGTAGCCGAGGTCGACCACCAGGGGGTCGTCCGCCGTCAACAACCGGTCGGCGCAGGTGGCGACGATCCAGTTGTCGACCCGACGGAGCCGGTTCGGGTTCGTCGTGCCGCGCGTCACCACGCCGACCGGCCGGCGCCGCGCCGCAGGGCTCATGTCGACCTCAAGGTCAATCTCCATTCGCGACTGCGGGGCGCGCACACCCGGCTCACCGCTCGCGAACCGGGCTCACCCCTCACGCAGCATTGTTAGATCCGGTGCACCTTGTGCTGGGCGGCCTGGGCCCGAGGCCGGACCACCAGCCGGTCGATGTTGACGTGTTCGGGACGCGTGGCGCACCAGGCGATGCAGTCGGCGACGTCCTCGGCGACCAGCGGCCCCGGCACCCCGGCGTAGACGGCTGCGGCCCGTTCCGCGTCGCCCTCGAAGCGGACCAGCCCGAACTCGTCGGTCTTCACCATGCCCGGGTCGATCTCGATGACCCGTAGCGGCCGGCCGCACAGCTCCAGGCGGAGCGTTCCGGCGATGGCGGTCTGCGCGTGCTTCGCGGCGGTGTAGCCGCCCCCGCCCTCGTACACGGTCAGGCCGGCGGTGGAGGAGACCACCACGATGGTGCCGGAGCCGGAGGCTTCCAGCGCCGGCAGCAGCGCCTGGGTGACCCGCAGGGTGCCGAGGACGTTCACGTCGTACATCCACTGCCAGTCGGCGACCGAGCCGGACTCCACCGGGTCCAGCCCGCGTGCTCCGCCGGCGTTGTTGACCAGCAGGGTGACCGGCCCGGGTGCCTGGGCGGCGGCTTCGGCCAGCCGGGCCACCGACTCGTCCGAGGTGACGTCGCAGGTCACGGCGGTGGCCTGTCCGCCGGCGGCGGTGATGTCGGCGACCAGCTCGGTGAGCCGTTCGGCGCGGCGGGCGGCGGCGAGCACGTGGAAGCCCTCGGCGGCGAGCCGGCGGGCGGTGGCCGCGCCGATCCCGCTGGACGCTCCGGTGACGATGGCGACTGAGGTCATCCCGACATTGTCACAGCGGGCGTACGACCCGCCCCGACCGGGCGTGCGGCAGTCATGGGCGCGTGTTCGGTGATGAGGTCCGTCACGCCGAGGGGCCGCGCCGGGGAATTTCCGGAGCCCGATGGGGAAGATGACGTCCGGCGTACAGGTTGACCGAGAAGCGCCGGTCGTGCGAGACGGCATCAACCGTGAAGAAGGAGCGGATGTGGCGGAAATGCACACCGGTGTCGGGCGTCAGCGAGGTGCCCAACCGTGGCCCCGGCCTCGCCGCATCGCGACCCTGTCGGTACACACCTCCCCCCTGCATCAGCCCGGCACGGGTGATGCAGGGGGGATGAACGTCTACATCCTCGAAGTCGCCCGGCGTCTCGCCGAGGCCAACGTGGAGGTGGAGATCTTCACCCGGGCCACCTCCGGTGACCTCCCCCCGGTGGTCGAGATGGCGCCCGGCGTGCAGGTTCGACACATCACCTCCGGCCCCCTGGAGGGCCTCACCAAGGAGGAGCTGCCCGGCCAGCTCTGCGCCTTCACCGCCGGGGTGCTGCGCGCCGAGGCGTCCCGTCCGCCCGGCCACTACGACCTGATCCACTCCCACTACTGGCTCTCCGGCCAGGTCGGTTGGCTGGCCAAGGAGCGCTGGGGGGTGCCGCTGGTGCACACCGCGCACACCCTCGCGAAGGTCAAGAACGCCCAGCTCGCCGCCGGGGACCGGCCGGAGCCCAAGGCCCGGGTCATCGGCGAGGAACAGGTCGTCGCCGAGGCGGACCGGCTGGTCGCCAACACCCGGGTCGAGGCCAGCGACCTGCTCGACCGGTACGACGCCGACCCGACCCGGGTTTCCGTCGTGCAGCCGGGTGTCGACCTGGCCCGGTTCCGGCCCGCACCGGGTGACAGGTCCGCGGCCGCCCGCCAGGGCCGCCGCCGGCTGGGGCTTCCAGTCGACGGGTACGTGGTTGCCTTCGTCGGTCGGATCCAGCCGCTCAAGGCCCCCGACGTGCTGATCCGCGCGATCGCCGCGCTGCGGGAGCGCGATCCGGCGCTGGCCGATCAGGTGACGGTGGTGATCTGCGGCGGACCCAGCGGCAGTGGGCTGGATCGGCCGACAGCCCTGATCGAGTTGGCCGCCAAGCTCGGCGTCAGCGACGGGGTGCGGTTCCTGCCGCCGCTCACCGGGGACGACCTTCCGGCCCTGTACCGGGCGGCGGACCTGGTCGCGGTGCCGTCGCACAACGAGTCGTTCGGGCTGGTCGCCCTGGAGGCGCAGGCCTGCGGTACGCCGGTGCTGGCCGCCGCCGTCGGAGGACTGGTCACCGCCGTGCGGGACCAGGTCAGTGGCGTACTGATCGATGGTCACGACCCGGTCGACTGGGCAAGTGCGATGGGCAGCCTGCTGCCGAACCGGGCGCTGCGGTCGGTGCTGGCCCGAGGTGCCGAGCAGCACGCCCGGCACTTCTCCTGGGAACGCACGGTCGCCGGGCTGCTCGGGGTCTACGGCGAGGCCATCGCCGGGCACCGAGCCCGGCTGGCGGCCGACCTGGCGGGTGACCCGGCGCTCTCCTGCTCCTGGTGACCCCCGGGGCCCGATTGTCACCCGGTGCGTGAGCCGAGTCGGTCGTAGAGTGGGTCCGGTGAGCCCGAAGAGCGATCTTGCGACCCTGATCGAATCGGTCTGCGCCGAGCGGGACCTGGCCTGGGAGTCGACCGGCCCCGGTTCGTACGCGGTGACGCTGCCGGGCACCCACAAACTCAAGACGATCTGCAACCTGATCGTCGGCGAGCACGCGCTGCGGATCGAGGCGTTCGTGATGCGCCAGCCGGACGAGCGCCGTGAGGAGCTGTGGGCCTGGCTGTTGCAGCGCAACGCCCGGATGTACGGCGTCTCCTTCTCCACCGACGCGGTCGGTGACGTGTACCTGACCGGTCGGGTCAACCCGGCCGGCGTGGACGCCGACGAGTTGGACCGACTGTTCGGCGCGGTGCTCACGTACGCCGACGAGTCGTTCGACACGATGCTGGAGATCGGCTTCGGCAGTTCGATCCGGCGTGAGTACGAGTGGCGGGTGAAGCGGGGCGAGTCGACAGCCAACCTGGCCGCCTTCGCCCACCTCTTCGAGCCCTCCAACGCCGCCCCCGCCCCCGACCCAACCTGACCCCACCCCCGCCAAACCGCACCGCACCGCACCCCGCCCCGCCCCGCCCCGCGCACCCCGCCCCGCCCCGCCCCGCCGCACCGCGCCCCGCCCCACCCAGCCGATCATGGAGTTGTGGTGGGTGACAAAGTCCTCGCATCACACCAAAACGCGCACCACAACTCCATGATCGATGGGGTTCAGCCGCGATCTTGCACTTACTGTCCCGGCGTAGGGGGCATTCCTCGCTTTTCCGCGACCGAAAACGCAAGATCGGCGCGGGCAAGGGCGCTACGGCGAGTTGGCGGTGGTTCGGAGTGCTCCTGACGGGTATGCCGCTCCGCGCGGTGCGGCAAGGGACCCCCGCGCGCCGATGACGGAGTGCCAAGGAGCGGAGCGTCCCATGGCTCAGCGGAACAGCTCAGGTCGCGGCGCGACTGCGACCAGGACGAAGCGACAGGCCGGCAATCAGACGCCGGGTACGCCCGGAGTCTCCGAGTCGGAGATTTCCCGGATGCGGGTGGATGACATCCGTGGCCAGCTGCGCAAACGCGGGGTATCCGGGATCTCCGCTCTGCGCAAGCCGGAGCTGGTGAAACAGTTGGTGCGTTCGATGCGGGCCGGAGCGGGTCGGAGCAGCACGGGCCCGTCGGGCCGGGCTGCCGGCACCAGGGCGTCGGCGGGTCGTGCCGCCGCCACCAGGAAGTCGGCGGCCAGGCCGGCGTCGAGCCGCGCGAAGGCCGCGCCGGCGAACAAGAGCGCGCCCGCGAAGCGGGCCGCCGCTACGAAGGCGACGGCCGGGCGGAAGTCGACGGCGGCGGCGAAGAGGGCACCTGCGAAGAAGGCGACCGCCGCTAAGAGGACCACAGCGGCGACGTCGACGGCCGCCCGCAAGACCACGGCGCCGAGCAGGACCACCGCTGCGAGCAGGACCACGGCTGCGAGCAGGACCACGGCCGCCCGGAAGACCGCCGCGGCGCGGAAGAGCACGGCGGCCCGCAAGACAGCGACGGCGCGTACGGCGCCCGCGCGCAAGGCGCCGGCGAAGAAGGCGCCGGCGCGGCCGGCAGCGAAGCGCGCGACGCCGGCCAGGAGCGCGGCAGCGAAGCGCACCGCACCGGCCAAGAGCGCGGCGGCGAAGCGTACGACAGCGAAGCGCACCGCACCCGCCAAGAGCGCGGCGGCCAAGCGCACGTTGACGCCGTCGGCCGGCGGCGGGACGGCGGCCGGCGGGATCCGGACCGGACGGGGTACGGGGCGGTCGGTCCGCAGTTCGCAGGTGATCTCGTCGATCACGGACCGGCCGGAGCGGCCGGGACGGAGTTTGATCACGGCGAACCACGAGGTGATCCAGCGGTGGGCCCGGGAACGTGGGGCCAAGCCGGCGACCATCGCCGGCACCGAGCGGGATGGCCGTGCGGGTGTGTTGACCTTCAACATTCCCGGGTACCGGGAAAGTAGCCGGATTCGCGAGATCACCTGGGATGAGTGGTTCTACACGTTTGACCTGCGGCGGCTGAACCTGATTTATCAGGAACAGTTGCGGAACGGCCGTCAGAGCAGCTTCTTCCGGACCGAGTCACCCGATCGGGAAGACGGTTGAGGTGTTTGCGGGAATGGCCGACGGGTACCCGGCTGTTGCCAACGGACGAGGCTGGAGCAGCGGATACTCGCCAGTTGTGACCGGCGAGACAGCCGTTCTGGGTTGAATCCAGAATCCGGGCGAACTAGCTTTATTGCACCGCGCCACGTTTGGAAACGTTCGGGGGAGCGGCGGATCGATCAGATCCGCGCACCAGACGAGGCGCGAGGGGACGGGTGGAACAACCGTTGGGGGACGGTTCCCACCTGTTTGGACCGGCGGCGTGAGCGGGCGATGCTTACGGGGGTGAGTGTTGCCCGCCGCCGCCGGCCCCGCCTTCGAGCGCCCACCACGACCTCAGGGACGTGGTGGGCGCTCTGCGTCGGTCATCCGATCGGTACGCGGTCCGCGTCGGTTGTCGGCTTTGGGTCGACAGCCCGGCGCAGCCCGGCGACGTGCCGCTCCCGGGGTGGTCCGGCGAGCAGGTGTCCGAGCGCGGCCAGCAGACCCAGCCCGCCCACGATCAGCCAGTGCCGGTCGCCGAGGTGCTGGAGGCTCACCCCGCCGAGGGTGGGCGCGACGAACGCCGCGGCGGGGAACGTCAGGTAGAAGACCGACTGGTAGCGGGCTCGTAGCTGCGGTGGCGCCAGGTCCGCGTTGATCTGCGCGTTGGGCGGGGCGGCGAGCATAGAGCCGACCGTCCAGACCACTGCGGCACCCAGGTAGATGGCCAGTTCGTCGGCGATGGCGAGCGCCCCGAAACCGAGCGCGAGCAGCGCCGTGGAGGCGGCCAGCACCACGTCCTTGCGGTGCCTGTCGATCAGCCGGGGCACGAACAACTGCCCGACCACGATCAGCGCGCCGCCGAGCGCCACCACCAGCCCGTACGCCGATGGGCCCAGGCCGTCCGCGCGCATGGCCAGCGGCATGATGGTCGACGTCTGCATGGTGAGTACGGCCAGCACGAAGGTGAGCCCGACGAAGACCAGGAAGGTGCGGTCGGTGAGCGCGGTGTGCAGTCCAGGCCGACGGGCCCGGACGGGTTTCGGTGCCGCGCTGGTGGTGGGCGTGGGGCCGGCCGCTGGCCGGGCCAGCCGCAGGGTTTCGGGCACCTTCCAGGCGATCACGGCGGCGGCGGTCAGTGTGGCGCCCGCGTCGACCAGGAAGAGCGCGGTGAAGCTCGCCTCGGCCAGCACCCCGGCGAGCAGCGAGGCGACCGCCATGCCCAGGTTGAACGCCCAGAACTGGAGGTTGAACGCGCGCGAGCGGCGTTCGGCGGGCACCACGTCGACGATCGCCGCCACGAACGCCGGGCTGGGCATCGAGTGGACCACGCCGATCAGCGCGGAGAGTACGGCGATCAGCAGCAGGGGCCGGGTGAAGGCCAGCGCCACCATCAGGCCGACAGTGGCCAGGTGCGCGGCGAGCAGGGTCGCCCGGCGGCCCCACCGGTCGGCGAGCACCCCGCCGAGCAGCACGCCGGCCGCCCCGCCGGCCCCGTACGCGCCGACCACGGTGCCGGCCAGCGCCTCGCTCGCGCCGCGTACGTCGGTGAGGTAGAGCGAGAGGAAGAGCATGGCGAACGCGCCGGCCCGGTTGATCAGCAGGCCGGCCCAGAGGTACCAGAAGGTGGCGGGTAGTCCGCCTGCGGTGTCGTGCCACCAGCGCCGCAGGGCGTGCACCCGACCTCCCGACAGTTCAGGTTGTTAACTATTTCCCCTGCACAGTAGGAAATCCGGCACCGCCGCGCCACTCGTCACGCCTCGGCGGGCTGTGCCGCGCGGGAGACGGTCGTCGGTGCCAGTGCCTCGCCGGAGTGGCGTAGCGCTGCCGCACGCCGTTCCCGGGCCGGCCCGGACACCAGGTGGGCCACCGCGGTCAGCAGGCCGAGCGCGGCGCAGCCGTACCAGAGGGTGTCGTTTCCGGCGTGCTCGCGCACCAGGCCGCCGAGGATCGGCGCGCTGGCCCCGGCGATCTGCCACGAGAGGGAGAACACACCCTGGTAGCGCCCGCGCAGCTCGGCCGGGGACAACTCGGCGATCAGCGTGGAGTTGGAGGGCGAGTTCAGCATCTCGCCGACCGTCCAGATCAGCACTGTCAGCCCGTAGAACCAGGGGGTGCCGGCGAACGCGGTCAGTCCGAACCCCACCCCCATCACCACTGACGCCAGCGCGAGCACGTGTGAGCGGCTCCTACCCCGGATCAGTCGGGGCACGAAGAGCTGGCCGACCACGATGAGGATGCCGTTGAGCGCGATCACCGAGCCGTAGGTGGCGGGGCTCAGTCCGTCGTCGCCCATCGCGATCGGCAGCATCGAGATGTGCTGGAGGAACACCAGCGCGGCGAACAGGTTGAGTGCCACGAAGCCGAGGTAGACCCGGTCGGTGAGGATGGTGCGCAGGGCGCCGCGCGGAGCCGCCGCGGCCGTGACGGCGGTGGCGGGGCCGGCCTGTCGGGTCTCCGGCACCTTGCTGAAGATGATCAACGCGGTGATCAGCATGGTGGCGGCGTCGACCACGAACAGCAGCAGGTAGTCGGCCTGGGCGGCGAGGCCGGCGAGGACGGCGGCGCAGGCGAAACCGAGGTTGATCGCCCAGTAGTTGAGCGAGAAGGCACGCAGCCGATCCTTCGCCGGCACCACGTCGATCATCATCGCCCCGAACGCGGGCCGGGCCGCCTCGGCGAACATGCCGAGCAGCAGCGCGCCCAGCGCCACCGCCCAGAGATCCCGGGCCAGCCCGAGCCCGAGCATCATGGCCGCCGCGCCCACGTGGGCGGTGAGCAGCGTCGGCCGGCGGCCCCACCGGTCGGCGAGGGTGCCGCCGGCGGTGGTGCCGAACGCCCCGCCGACACCCCAGAGGCCGATCACCAGGCCGGCCTGCGAGGCCGAGAAGCCACGTTCCTGGGTCAGGTAGATGGCGAGGAAGACGAGGACGAACGAGCCGAGTCGGTTGATCAGGGTGCCCGACCACAGGTACCAGAAAGTGGTCGGTAGGCCGCCGGTGGTTTCCCGGAACCAACTCCGCATCGTCCGCATATGGCGCCCCGCTTGCAAGTAATGACCGATCTGACTGGCGTGCCTTACAACCCTAGTGGCGGCCGGATTCGCTGGTCATCAGCTTTTTCACGTGGTGGTCGTCACGACGGCTGCCCGCGTGTCCGCCGGGCGGTTGAGGCAGGATGATCCGCATGACTGCGAGCGAAGGGCCCACCGTCGGGACGCTGGTCCTGCTGCGACACGGTGAGAGCGACTGGAATGCCAAGAACCTCTTCACCGGCTGGGTGGACGTCGACCTGACCGCGAAGGGCGAGGGCGAGGCGCGGCGCGGCGGCGAGCTGCTGCGCGAGCACAGCCTGCTGCCGGACGTCGTGCACACCAGCCTGATGCGCCGGGCGATTCGCACCGCCGAGCTGGCGCTCAACGCCGCCGACCGGCACTGGATCGCCGTGCGCCGGTCGTGGCGGCTCAACGAGCGGCACTACGGCGCCCTGCAGGGCAAGGACAAGAAGCAGACCCTCGACGAGTACGGCGAGGAGCAGTTCATGCTCTGGCGCCGGTCGTACGACACGCCACCGCCGCCCATCGACGACAACGACGAGTGGTCGCAGGTGGGTGACCCGCGCTACGCGCTGCTGCCGACCGAGCTGATGCCGCGCACCGAGTGCCTCAAGGACGTGGTCGACCGGATGCTGCCCTACTGGTACGACTCGATCGTGCCGGACATCCTGGCCGGCCGGACGGTGCTGGTGGCCGCGCACGGCAACTCGCTGCGCGCCCTGGTCAAGCACCTCGACCAGATCTCCGACGAGGCGATCGCCAAGCTGAACATCCCGACGGGCATCCCGCTGCGCTACGACCTCGACCCGCAGCTGCGTCCGCTCACCCTGGGCGGCACCTACCTCGACCCGACCGCCGCGAAGGCAGCCGCCGCGGCGGTGGCCAACCAGGGGCGCTGAGCCACCAGAAGCTGAGCCACCCAAAAAGGGGGCCCCTCGTCATCGCGGACAGCGATGGTGAGGGGCCCTCTGCCTGCCGGTCAGTTGCCGCTGGGGGCGCTCTCCCCGGTGATCAGGTAGATCACGTGCTCGCCGGCGTTCACCGCGTGGTCGGCGAAACGCTCGTAGAAGCGGCCCAGCAGGGTGGCGTCGATCGCCGTCTCCACCCCGTACGGCCAGTCGTCGCCGAGCAGCACGGCGAACAGGTTCTTGTGCAGCTCGTCCATGGCGTCGTCGTCGCGGTCCAGCTCGCCGGCGAGGTCGGCGTCGGGCTTCGCCAGCACCGAACCGATCTTGACGGCCATCCGGTCGGCGATCTCGGACATCTCGGTGAAAACCGTTCGCAACTCGGCCGGGACGGCGGGAGAGGGGTGCCGGCGCAGTGCGGTCTTCGCCACGTGCTCGGCGAGGTCGCCCATCCGCTCCAGATCAGCGGCCACGTGCAGCGCGGTGATCATCGCCCGGAGGTCGGAGGCGACCGGCGCCTGTCGGGCGAGCAGGTCACAGACCCGCTCCTCGACGTGCCGGTAGAGGTCGTCGATCTCGGCGTCCCGCTCGATGACCGTCTCGGCGGCCTGCCGGTCGGCGGTGAGCAGGGCCCGGGTGGCCTGGCGCATGGCGGCGCGGACGCCCTCCGCCATGTCCACCAGCAGTTGGCTGACGATCTGGAGGTCGGCCCGGAACTCGTCGCGCATCATCACGTCCTGTGGTCGGTCGCCGCCGACGGGTGCCGGCGCAGGGGGTTGAGCAGGTGCGACGCCAACGGTAGGGCGCGTGGACGGATCCCGGATGAACCACGGTGAACGACGCCAGACGTGGGGGTGAACACTTCCGTAAGTGAGGGTAGTTCGTCCCGTTCTGTGTGGTAGCCAGGTTAACAATGACCCTACGATCGCCGGGTGGAGTGGGCGGTGGCGGTCGTGGTGGCCGTGGCGTTGGTGGCCGGGATGGCCGCCGGCTTGCTGCTGCCCCGGTTCCTGCCGAGGCGGGACGGTCGCTCCACGTCGACGGGGAGCGTCAGCTTCCGCTGGAACAGGGGGAGGCCCGCGATAGTCGACGAGCAGCAGGCCGGGCTCGGTCGTCGGACGATCGACTCCCTCCGGGCCGGTGTCGTGGTTCTGGACAACGACGATGTCCCCGTTCTGATCAACCCGGCCGCCCGCGCGATGGGGCTGCTGCGTACCGGCAGCACACCCGGCTCCATCGCCGCGCACCCGCTGATCCGTACCCTCGCCGGGCAGGTGCGACGCACCGGCGTGCGACGCGAGATCGAGCTGGACCTGCCCCGAGGTCGCGACAGCGCGGGGGAGAACCCGCTCGGCGTGCACCTGCGGGCAATGGGTCTCGGCAACGGGTTCATCGCGGTCGAGGCGGTCGACGTGACCGAGTCGCACCGGCTGACCCGGGTACGACGCGACTTCGTGGCGAACGTGAGCCACGAACTGAAGACCCCGATCGGTGCTCTGCAACTGCTCGCCGAGGCGTTGCTGGACGCGACCGAGCCGGCCGACGCCGCGGCGCCCGACCTCTCCGAGGACCTGGTGGCCGCCCGTCGGTTCGCCGAACGGATCCAGCACGAGTCGACCCGGCTGGGTCGGCTGGTACAGGAGTTGCTGGAACTGACCCGGTTGCAGGGGGCTGAGCCGCAGCCGCCACCGGAACCGGTCGCGCTGGACTGGGTGATCGCCGAGGTGGTCGACCGGACCCGCACCACGGCCTCCGCCCGGGGTGTCGCGGTGACCGTGGACGGGCAACGTGGCCTGACCGCGTACGGCAGCGACAGCCAACTCGCCACTGCGGTGGCGAACCTGGTGGAGAACGCCATCAACTACTCGGGCGAGGACACCACGGTGCGGGTGACCCTGCGGGGCGACGACGAGCACGTCGAGGTCGCCGTCGCCGACCAGGGCATCGGTATCGCCCCCACCGACGTGGACCGGATCTTCGAGCGGTTCTACCGGGCCGACCAGGCCCGCTCGCGTGCCACCGGCGGCACGGGGCTCGGCCTGGCGATCGTGAAACACATTGCGAGCAACCATGGCGGACGGGTCGAGGTGTCGAGCACTCTTGGTGGTGGATCGACGTTCACCCTCCGGCTGCCCGCCAGTCCACCGGATGACCTCCTGGCGACACTGCCGCCGGTTGGGATCGAGTCCGGTCCGACTGGTCTACGGCAGGTCTGACAGCAGATGGAAAGGAAATCCCCGTTGAGCCGCGTTCTCGTGGTCGAGGACGAGGAGTCGTTCTCCGACGCCTTGTCGTACATGCTCCGTAAGGAGGGCTTTGAGGTTTCGGTCGCCGCGACCGGCACCGACGCCCTCACCGAGTTCGACCGGACCGGCGCCGACATCGTGCTGCTCGACCTGATGTTGCCCGAGATGTCGGGGACCGAGGTCTGCCGGCAACTGCGGCAGCGCTCCGCCGTGCCGATCATCATGGTCACCGCTCGGGACAGCGAGATCGACAAGGTGGTCGGGCTGGAGATCGGCGCCGACGACTACGTCACGAAGCCGTACTCGCCGCGGGAACTTGTCGCCCGGATCCGGGCGGTGCTGCGCCGGCAGAGCCCGGAGGTGGCCGAGGCGGGTGCGCCGACGCTCGCCGCCGGCCCGGTGCGGATGGACATCGAACGGCACGTGGTGACAGTCGACGGCGGGGCCGTGCAGCTGCCGCTGAAGGAATTCGAGTTGCTGGAGCTGCTGCTGCGCAACGCGGGCCGGGTGCTCACCCGGGGCCAGCTCATCGACCGGGTCTGGGGCGCCGACTACGTCGGTGACACCAAGACGCTCGACGTGCACGTCAAGCGGCTGCGCTCCAAGATCGAACCGGAGCCGTCCGCGCCGCGCTTCATCGTCACGGTGCGGGGTCTGGGCTACAAGTTCGAGCCGTGATCGGCGTACGCGAAGGGGGTCTGCGCTCGACGCAGGCCCCCTTCGGGCTGTTTCCGCTCGCTCAGCGGACGACCTTGATGTTGAAGTTGGCGGTGTCGAGTCGACCGTAGAGCCGCAACCAAAGCGGCAGCAGCATCTCGGTGCCCCGCGCGGTGGAGAGGTCGCCGAGGTCGATCACGTCGGTGTGGCCGAAGCTGACGAGCAGTCCGGTGACGATCCGCTTGGCCTCCGTGTCGTCGCCGGAGACGAAGACACTGTGCGCACCTTCGGCGAGCTGATGCGGGTGCACCATCAGCTCGGCGGTCACCGTGTTGAGGGATTTGACCACCCTGGTCTGTGGAAACTCGCGCTGGATGCGTTCGGCGAGGGAGTCGGTGTTGAGCACCGACAGGGTGGGTGGAAAACCCGCACCGAAGTCGAGCGGGTTGGCGATGTCGAGCAGAACCTTGCCGGCCAGGTTCGGTGCGCCGGCCGCGGCCAGTGCCGGGAGCGAGCCGTTGCCGTTTGTGGCGTTCACGACCAGCTCGGCGCCGCTTGCGGCTTCGGCGAGGGTCGCCAGGCCGACCTCGGGATGCTGCGCCGCCCAGTGGGCGTGGTCGCCGGCCCGGACGGCCGCGACGTCGCGGGTGCCGATGGTCACCTGGTGACCCAGCTCCGCCGTGCGGGCGGCGATGGCTCGACCGACCGAGCCGGTGCCGAGAACTGCGATGCGCATGTCGATCGATCCTCCGTCGGGACATCGAATCGGCTCATGCCGATCGCAAGGAGGCTAACAGACAGGTCTGTCTATCGCAGCCCTCTGTCGAGTCGCAGAGGTGTCGGCGTGCAGCCCTCACTGGACGCCCGGAGGGGCGGCAGTGCGGGTGGCAGTCCTTTGGAGCTGATGTCACAGACGAGTCATCCGCCGTCGCCGGCCGGTGTCTTCCGCTGATGTCACAAGCGATTCAGCTCCAAAGCGCCCGGACCCACGTCCCGCCCCTCGTCTGCGAGGCCATCGCGAGGCCGTCGCGAGGCCGTCGTGCCATAGTCGCGCGGCCCTCGCGGGGGCGCCGAAGCCGAGGGCACTGCCTCCGTAGACGAAGCCGTCTATAGGATCAGGGCTGTCATCAGCAGAACGAGGGAGCACCGATGCCCGCGCCCCGCACTCCGGCCGGCTCGGCCAGGGACCGGATCCTGGACACCGCGTTCCGGCTCTTCTACGCGCACGGGCCGCGCGGCGTGGGGGTGGACACGGTGATCGCCGAGTCGGGCGTGGCCAAGGCGACGCTCTACAAGCACTTCCCGCGCAAGGACGACCTCGTGCTGGCGTACCTCGATCGGGTCGACCAGGCGTGGTTCGGCGCGTTGCGGTCCGCGGCCCGGGATGCCGGCGACGAACCACGCGACCAGCTGGTTGGGATGTTCGACGCGCTGACCGGCGCCTGTCGCCGGGAGGGCTACCACGGCTGCGCGTTCATCAACACCGCAGCCGAGTCGTCCGCCGCTGGGCCGGTGCACGCCCGGACGGTCGAGCACAAGACCGTGGTCCGTGCCTGGGTGACCGAGCTGGCCCGCCGGGCCGGCGCGGCCGACCCGGAACTGCTCGCCCAGCAGCTCACCCTGCTGCTGGACGGCGGGCTCGTCGCCGGTGTGCTGGACGGCGACCCCCTGATCGCCGACGCGGCCCAGCGCAGCGCTCGCACGCTTGTCGACGCCGCCCTGCGCTGAGCGACGACCGCCGGGGCAGCGGGAATGCTGCCAAGATCCGCTAGAGTTGGTCGGCCGGATGCGGGGCGACCATGCCCTGCTTCGTCCTGGTCGCGCACAGCTCGGCCAGCCGCTCGTAGGCGGCAGCGCCGATCAGCGCGGTCAACTCCGGGGCGTACGACAGGTACATCGGCTCGGTGCCGACGTGCGCGTCCGTCGAGGAGGTGCACCACCAGTCCAGGTCGTGCCCGCCGGCTCCCCAGCCCCGCCGGTCGAACTCGGACAGGGTGGAGACCAGCACCTTGCTGTCGTCCGGTCGCTTCACCCAGTCCTGATCGCGGCGGATCGGCAGTTGCCAGCAGACGTCCGGCTTGTATTCCAACGGGTGCACCCCGTCGCGCAGCGCCTGGGCGTGCAGGGCGCAACCGCCACCGCCGGCGAAGTCGGCGTCGTTGAGGAACACGCACGGAGCGTCGGGGCTCTGGGTGGCGGTGCGGCGGGCCGGGTTCTTGCCGTCGATGGTGTCCTCGTCGGTCCAGTTCTTGAACCCGCGCCGGAAGTGCTGCCAGGTCGACGGGGTGAGCCGCCGGACGGCGTTGCGAACCCGCTTCTCGTCGTCCGAGTCGGTGAAGAACGCGCCGTGCGAGCAACACCCGTCGGCGGCCCGGCCGGCGATGATGCCGTGGCAGCCCTTGCCGAAGATGCAGGTCCAGCGGGAGAGCAGCCAGGTCAGGTCGGCCCGGATCAGGTGCGTCTCGTCGGCCGGGTCGGTGAACTCGATCCATTCCCGAGGGAAGTCCAGCGGCACCTCGCGGCTGCGCGGGTCACCCGGGTCGTCCACCAGCACACGGAGCTCCATCGTCACTCGGCCCAGCGTACGCGCGGTGACGTCCGCAGGCCGGTGAGCCGCGCAAACGTGTTGCGCCTACTGTCTTCACCATGCGACTGGGTGTCCTCGACGTCGGATCCAACACGGTGCATCTCCTTGTGGTGGACGCGCACCACGGCGCACACCCGTGGCCCGCGCACTCCGAGAAGGTGGTGCTCCGGCTGGCCGAGCAGATCGGTCCCGACGGCGCGCTGACCGAGGCGGGCGCCGACGGCCTGGTCAAGGCTGTGGGCATGGCCAAGGCGGCGGCTGCCGGGCTGGACGCCGACGACCTGATCGCTTTCGCCACGTCCGCGGTGCGCGACGCCACGAACGCGGCCGAGGTGCTGGCCCGGGTCCGGGACGAGACCGGCGTACGCCTGGCGGTGCTCTCCGGGGCGGACGAGGCGCGGTCGACGTTCCTGGCAGTCCGGCGGTGGTTCGGCTGGTCGGCCGGCCGGCTGCTGGTGCTCGACATCGGCGGCGGCTCGTTGGAGATCGCCGCCGGCATCGACGAGGACCCGGACGTCGCGGTCTCCCTGCCGCTCGGTGCCGGCCGGCTGACCCGCGAGCGGCTGCGGGTCGACCCGGCGAGCGCGGCCCCGCCGTCGGCGGAGGCCGTCGAGAAGCTCCGGGAGTACGTGGACAGCCGGCTGGACAAGGTCGTCGACCAGGTCACCCAGGTCGGCTGGGACCGGACGGTGGCCACCTCGAAGACGTTCCGCACGCTGGCTCGACTCGCCGGGGCCGCCCCGTCCGGTGCCGGGCTGTGGGCGCGACGCAGCCTCACCCGGGCCGGTCTGCGGCAGGTGATCGGTTTCATCCGGCACATCCCACCGGCGCAGTTGATGGAGTTGGAGGGGGTGAGCACGGGTCGGGCCCACCAGTTGCTGGCCGGTGCCATGGTCGCCGAGGCGGCGATGCGCCGCCTGGATCTGGACTCGCTGGACATCTGCCCGTGGGCGCTGCGGGAGGGCGTCATCCTCCGTCGACTCGATCAACTGGAGCCGATCTGATCCGGCGGCCGTTTTCGGTCGGTTTGCCGGCGCTCGTCACGATGCCCCCGGCGCTGCCGGGCTACGCTGACTGATGTGACTTCCCGCGTTCCCGTGCTCCTGTCCAGCTCGTCGGTCTTTCCCGAGCCGACCGCGGCGGCGTTCCAACTGGCCGCTGCGCTCGGCTACGACGGCGTCGAGGTGATGGTCTGGACCGACGTGGTCAGCCAGGACGCGGGTGCGCTGCGCGGCCTCTCCGCGCACTACTACGTGCCGGTGCTCTCGGTGCACGCGCCCTGCCTGCTGGTCACCCAGCGGGTGTGGAGCCCGGACCCGTGGGAGCGCCTGCGCAAGGCCGCCGAGCTGGCCGAGACGCTGGGCGCGCCGACCGTCGTGGTGCACCCACCGTTCACCTGGCAGCGCGACTACGCGCGCAACTTCGCGGAGGGTCTGGCCACCGTCGCGGACCGGTTCACCGGGCTGCGCTTCGCTGTGGAGAACATGTACCCGGTGCGGATGGCGGGCCGGCAGTTCGTCCCGTACGTGCCCGGTTGGGACCCGACCGACGCCGGCTACCCGTCGTACACCCTGGATCTGTCGCACTGCGCGGCCTCGCACAGCGACCCCCTGGAGATGGCCGACCGGATGGGCGCCGGGCTGGCGCACGTGCACCTCGGTGACGGCACCGGCGAGGGCCGCGACGAGCACCTGGTGCCCGGGCGTGGCACCCAGCCCTGCGGGGAGCTGCTCTCCTCGCTGGCGGGCCGGGGCTTCACCGGGGCGGTGGCGGTGGAGGTCGCCACCCGGGGCGCGAAGAGCCGCGCGGTGCGCGAGGCGGACCTGCGCGCCGCGCTGGAGTTCGCCCGCCAGCACCTGACCGCGCCGTCACCTGTCGACGCCTGACCCGCCCGCCCACGACCGGGCGGTGTCGGTCAGCTGACCGGTGAGAGGGAGTCGGTGGCGGAGGTCTGCTGCGGAGCGACAGTCACCTGCTCGCCGACCGCCGCCCGCTTACGGGCCCGGTGCGCGGCGACGTGTGAGCGGGTGGCGCAGCGCTCCGAGCAGAACCGCCGGCAGCAGTTGGACGACGTGTCCAGGTAGACGTTGCCGCACCGCTCGTCGGCGCAGACCCCGAACCGGGCGCTGCCGTACTCGCAGAGCCAGACCGACAGCCCCCAGGCCGCGCCGGCCAGGTATTCGGCGCTGACCGAGGCGCCCCGGCTGGTCACGTGCATGTGCCAGTCGCTGGAGTCGTGCCCGGAGATGCGCGGCTGCACCGGGAACGCCTCGAGCAGCGCGTTCAGCTCGGTGACCGCCTGTGCGTCGCGCCCCGAGGTGCCGTACTCGAAGACGTCGCGCAACCGTTTCTGTGCCCGGCGGAAGATGGCAACGTCCCGGTCGGCGACCTCGTCGCGCATCCAGCCGTGGTCGTCGGTGAAGAGGGCCCGCAGGTCGTCGAGGTCGTCCAGGCGGGCGTTGACCAGGTCAACGCCGGTCCGGGCGTACGCGTCGAAGTTCACACCCCCAACGGTAGACGACTCAGCGGGTGCGCGGCGCGTCGATGTAGTGCGGCAGGAACCGCGCGTAGCCGTCAGTGATCAGACTGGCGCTCTCCCGCACGCCCACGCCTGCCGACTCGCCGTCGACGATCCAGCTGCCCAGCACCATCCGGTTGCCGGCGAACTGCGGCAATGCCCGGAACTCCTGGTAACACCAGCCCTCGTCGCCGTAGATCCCCGGGTTGGTGATCTCCTCATCGGCGGTGACGATGCGTACCGAACCGCCTTCGCGGCCGAGCAGCGGCTTGGCGACGTACTCCGGCATGCCGCGCGGCGAGTCGAGGTACGCCGGGAGCAGGTACTCGTGGCCGGGGTACAGCTCCCAGAGGACAGCGAGCAGCGCCTTGTTGGAGAGCAGCAGTTTCCAGGCCGGCTCGATCCAGGTGGTCGGGGTGCCCGGGGCCAGGGCCGCCGGCCCGTACGGCTCGGCCAGCATCCACTCCCACGGGTAGAGCTTGAAGCAGGTGGTCACCGGCCGGTCGTCGGCGTCGACGAAGCGTCGGCCGTCCCAGCCGATCTCCTGGATGGGTTGGAGCTCGACGCTCAGACCGGCCTGCCGGGCGGTCTCGGCGAGGTAGCCGGCGGTCATGTGGTCCTCGCCGGACTCCTCCTCGTTCGACCAGAGCACGTGCACCAGGGGGTCGTGCAACCCTGCCCCGATCTTGGCCCAGGCGGCGACCAGTCGCTCGTGCAGGCTGTTCCACTGGTCCAGCTCCGGCCGGGTCTGCTCCAGCCAGTACCACTGAATGATGCTCGCCTCGACAAGCGCGGTGGGGGTGTCCGCGTTGTACTCCAACATCTTCGGAGGCCAGGTGCCGTCGTACGCGAGGTCGAAGCGCCCGTACAGGGTCGGTGGCGCCTCCCGCAGCGACCGGGCCACCGCCTCGGCCGCCCACTCCGGGATGCCGAACTCGGCGTACCGGCGCTGCGTCACCACGTGCTCGGCGGCGGCCACCGACATCCGGTGCAGCTCCTCGGTGGCCTCCTCCAACCGCAGCACCTCGTCCAGGTCGAACGCGTACGCGGCGGTCTCGTCCCAGTACGACATGATCCCGCCGTCGGGCAGCTCGGTGTCGACGTAGACCAGACCCTGCGACCGGATGGTGGCGTCCCAGTCGGGGCGCGGCGTGACCGTCTCGCGGCGCACGTCAGCCGCCGCAGGCGGCGAGGTGGGTGCCGAATCCACCGCGTTCGGGCAGGGCGGCGGTGGTCGGCTCCGGGGCGGAGCGACCGGCGGCCGGGTCGCTGACCCGCATCGCCAGCGCGACGGTGCCGCCACCGCCGACCGGCCCGAGGGCGCAGTCGTCGTCATCGTCGTCGTCCGAGGTCATGTTGCAGCCGGAGAGAGCGAGCGCGAGAGCGGTGAGCGCGCCGAGCTGCACGGAGGCCGAGCGGAGTCGGCGGCGGGGGCGTTGTTCCACGGCATCGTTGTAGCCGATCGACGCCACCGCCGCCGCCCCGCCCCCGGGCCGAGGTGGCCCGGCCGCCCCTCGGCGGGGCCCCTCGCAGGGGCGTTACGCTCGGCTCATGCTCCGTTCCGTCATCCTCGCCGCCTCCCGGTCATCCCAGGTCGAGCGGCTCGTCGCGACTGCCCCGTACACCCGGGACGTCGTCCGCCGGTTCGTCGCCGGCGCCGCCACCGACGACGCGTTGCGCGCGACCCGCGGGCTCGTCGACGACGGCCTCGCGGTCACCCTCGACCACCTCGGTGAGGACACCGTCCGCCCCGAGCAGGCCACCGCCACCCGGGACGAATACCTGAAACTGCTGAAGATGCTCGGCGCCGCTGGGCTCACCCCGGCCGCCGAGGTGAGCGTGAAGCTCTCCGCCCTCGGCCAGATGTTCGACGAGCAGTTGGCATATGACAACGCACGGGCGATCTGCGCGGCGGCCGACGCGGCGGGCACCACTGTCACCCTGGACATGGAGGACCACACCACCACCGACTCGACGTTGGAGGTGCTGAGCCGGCTGCGCAAGGACTTCCCGTCGACCGGCGCGGTGCTCCAGGCGTACCTGCGGCGGACCGAGTCGGACTGCCGGGAGCTCTCCTCGGCCGGGTCGCGGGTGCGGCTGTGCAAGGGCGCCTACAAGGAGCCGGAGTCGGTGGCGTACCAGTCGGCCCGTGAGGTGGACAAGTCGTACGTGCGCTGCATGAACATCCTGATGTCCGGCGACGGTTACCCGATGCTGGCCACCCACGACCCGCGGATGATCGCCATCGGTGAGGACCGGGCCCGGTGGTTCGACCGGGGTCCCGAGCGCTTCGAGTTCCAGATGCTCTACGGCATCCGCCCCGAGGAGCAGGCCCGGTTGGCCGGCGAGGGCTACACGGTGCGCACCTACGTCCCGTACGGCGACGAGTGGTACGGCTACCTGATGCGCCGGCTCGCCGAGCGCCCCGCCAACCTGGTTTTCTTCGGCCGTGCCCTGATCTCCAAGAAGTAGATCCCCCGGTTCGGCCGACGGGCCGGCGGTGACCCCTCGGGTCACTGCCGGCCCGTTTCGGGTGTCCTGCTTGCCAAGCTTGGCTAAGTAGCTTAGCTTTAAGGCTATGACAGCTAGCCAGGTGCGGCGGGACGGTGGACACATCGCGTACGAGGCGCGGGGCGAGGGGCCGTTGGTGGTCCTCGCGCACGGCATGGGCGAGAACAGGGCGAGCTTCCGGCACCTTGTGCCGCTGCTGGTGGCCGCCGGTCACCGGGTCGCCTCGGTCGACGTCCGGGGGCACGGCGAGTCCAGCGCCGGCTGGCCCACGTACGCCCCGGCGGAGGTCGGCGCGGACCTGCTGGCCGTGGTCCGCGACCTCGACGCCGGTCCGGCCGTGCTGGTCGGCAGCTCGTCCGCCGCGGCGGCGGTGGTCTTCGCCGCCACCGACGCACCCGAACTGGTCACCGGCATCGTGCAGATCGGCGTGTTCGTCGGTCAGCCGAAGCTCAACCCGCTGCTGCGGATGGCGATGTGGTCGGTGCTGCACAGCCCTCGACTGTTTGGGATGTTCCACAACACCCTCTTCCCGGTGCACCGGCCCGTCGACGACGCGGCGTACCGCCGCTCGATGGTGGCCAACCTGCGCGAGCCCGGTCGGATGGCCGCGACGCGCGGCGTGATCGCACCGGCCGAGCCGCACTGGACCGCCCGTGCCCCGCAGGTGCGGCAACCGGTGCTGGTGCTGATGGGCTCCAAGGACCCGGACTTCCCCGACCCGGGAGCCGAGGCGCGGGCCGCCCGGCGGCTCTTCGGCACCGCCGAAGCTCGGATGATCGAGGAGTCCGGCCACTACCCGCACGCCGACCGGCCGCAACGCACCGCCGAGGAGCTGCTCGGCTTCCTGGCGGTGTGTGCCGGTGCCTAGGGTCGGCCTCAACCAGCAGACCGTCGTACGGGAGGCGGCCCGGCTGGCCGACGAGGTCGGCTTCCAGCAGCTCACCCTCGCCGCGCTCGCCAGCCGGCTCGGGGTGGCGCTGCCCAGCCTCTACAAGCACGTACGGGGGGCGGACGCGTTGACCCAGAAACTGGCCGCCCTGGCGACCGCCGAACTGGCCACCGAGATGACCACCGCCGCCGTCGGCCGCTCCGGTGGGGACGCGCTCCGGGCCATGGCGGACGCCTACCGTGGCTACGCCCTCCGGCACCCCGGCCGCTACCCGACCACCCAGCGGGTGCCGGACCCGGCCGACCCGGAACACGTCGAGGCCGGCGAACGCGCCGTCGGTGCCGTCTTCGCGGTGCTGCGCGGGTACGGGCTCACCGGGGACGACGCGGTGGACGCGACCCGCGCGCTGCGCAGCGCCCTGCACGGCTTCGTGACCCTGGAGGCCGCGGGGGGCTTCGGTCTGCCCCGTGACGTCGACCGCTCGTACCACCAGTTGGTCGCGAGCATGGACATCTCGTTCCGCTCCTGGCCGCGCACCGGCGGGTGAACGAGCCACCGGGCCGATCGGCCCGGGGCGGCCTCGCCGCGTCCAGGTAGTGGTCGTACCCTTCGGCGGGTGACTGACGAGGTGCAGCAGCCAGCACCGCGGCGGCTCTGGCCGCTGTGGACGGTGCTCGTGGTGGTCGTCCTGCTGCTGGGCTGCGGCCTGCCGGCGGCGCTCGTCGTCGGAGTGATCCGGGAGACAGGCTCGCGCGCCACTGTCAGCCGGGTCGGCGCCTCGGCGGCCGACGACCCGGCCACCGCCGTGGCCCGGGGGCTGTCCGACCGGATCACCGCCCAGCTCCACCGGCAGTCAGCGGCGCTCCTGGGCGGCGACCGCGCCGGGTTCCTCGCTGTCGCCGATCCCGCCGCCCACAACGACCTGCGCCGACGCTTCGCCGCACTGCGCGAGCTCAAGGTGACCGGCTGGCGGGCCGAGCCGAGTGGCCTGCCCGTGCCGATCATCGGCAAGCCCGGCGAGTGGCGGCTGCTGGTGCGCTTCCAGTACTGCTTCGTCACGCCGAACTGCCGGCCCAGCCCGGTGCTGATCGGCACCCGGTGGCGGGAGAACGGCGACCAGCCCCGGATGGTCGCCATGGAGGAATCCAAGTCGGTGGAGACCGGCACCCGACCGTGGGAGATCAGCGACCTGGCGGTCGCCATCGGCGCGCGGACCATCGTCGCCACCACCCCGGCCCTGCGCGGCAAGCTGCCCGGCCTGCTCGCGCAGGCCGAGGCGGCGGCGAAGGTCGCCGACGGGTACGCGGTGACCAGCTCACCGCCGGACCGGTACCGGATCTTCTACGCCGGGCGCACCGAGTGGCAACGCTGGTACGGCGGGGAACGTCCGGAATGGACCGGCGGTTACGCGGTGACGGTGGGCGGCGGCCACCACGAAGTGGTGCTCAACGCCGAAGGGCTCACCAACAGCGGCACCGACGACCTGCTGCGGCACGAGCTGACCCACGCGGCGTCGCTGCCGGAGCGCGGCTACCCGGGCAAGCTCACCTGGTGGTTGGTCGAGGGCCTGGCCGAGTTCGCCGGTGCCGGCGGCCAGGCGGTCGACCGGTACGAGGGGATCGCCGACGTGCGCAAGATGGTCCGGGGCGGCTGGGACGGCAAGTTGGAGGGCGTCAACCCCGCCGACGACGCCTCCGCCGAACGGGTCGCCGCCAGCTACGGCATCGGCTACCTGGCCGTTCGGCACCTCGTCGACAGGTACGGGCCGCTGCGGCTGCTCACCTTCTTCAAGACAGTGGTGCACGACGGCAGGACCATCGACGCGGCCTCCGAGAAGGCGTTCGGTGAGCAGTGGTCGACGCTGCACGACGAGTGCGTGGCGTACGTCCGCGCCACCGCCGCCTGACGCAGCTGGCAGGCGGTGCGCCGTACCATCGATGGGTGCGCCGTTCCCAGTCGTCACGGCCCGCCAGCACCATGCGGCCCCGCCTGCTCATCGCCCTGACCGCCGTCGTCGTCCTCACCGCCACCACCGCCGCCTCCTGCGGCGACGAAGGCCCCGATCTCGCGCTGGCATCGGCCACCCGGAACCCGGTCACCGAGGTGATCGACGCACCCGCCACGGTCACCGCCCGCGCCGCCGCCACCCTCACCGCTCCCGCCGACGGCACCCTGTCCAGCCTGCGCGTCCAACCCGGACAACGGGTCAAGCGCGGTCAGGTGCTGGCGGTGGTCGACTCGCCGAGCGCGCAACAGCGCCTCCGTCAGGCCAAGGAGGCGCTGGCCGCCGCGAAGCGCGCCGGCCGAGGCGTCGGCGCGGGCAGCCTGACCAGCAGCCGGCGTGGCACCGACAAGGCCGCCGACGAGGCGTTCGACGCGGCCCGCGAGGCGGCCGAGAAGATCGCCGACCCGCAACTGCGCGACGCGCTGCTCACCCAGGTGACGTCCGCGCAACGCCAGTACGTTGCCGCCGCGCGCAGCGCCGACCAGGCGGTCCGCTCCGTGCAGCGGGGGATCAACGGGTTGAGTTCCGCCGTCGGCGCGCTCTCCGCGGCGCAACGGCTCCAGGCCCAGCAGGCGTACGACCTGGCGAAGGCGACGGTCGACGCGCTGACCCTGCGCGCCCCGATCGCCGGGGTGGTGCAGCCCGGCGGCACCCGGGCCGGCGGTGGCGCGAATGCTGGTCTGGCCGGGCTGTTGGAGCAGGCCGGTGGCGCGCAGGCGGCCGGTCTCGACCCGTCCGTGCTGGCCCCCAGCCAGGGTGGGCCGCCTCCCGGCGTGGACGACGCCGTCGCGGTCGGTGGTCAGGTCACCGCCGGCACCCCCGTGCTGACCGTTGTCGACACCGGGCAGTTGGGTCTGCTCGCCGAGGTGGACGAGACCGACGTGCTGCTGGTCAAGGCCGGCGTGCCGGCCACCGTCGAGTTGGACGCCGTCACCGGCGCCAGCTACGACGCGGTCGTCCGATCGGTCGACGTGCTGCCCACCAACTCGGCGCAGGGCGGCGTCACCTACCGGGTCCGCCTGGCGCTGGGCGCCGGAAAGCTGGCCGAGGACGAGCCCGCTCCGACGCCCCGCCCCGGCATGAACGCGATCGTGCACCTGCGGGTACGCGAGGCTGTCGACGCGGTGACAGTCCCCGCGTCGGCGGTGTTCTCGGCCGACGGCCGGGACGCGGTCTGGGTGGTCCGTGACGGCAAGGCTGGCCGGGCGTCGGTGACCGTGGGCGTCCAGGGGTCCGACCTGGTGCAGATCCTCAACGGCGTGCAGCCCGGCGACCGGATCGTGGTGCGTGGCGCCGATCAGGTCCGCGACGGCCAGGAAGTCCGGTGAGCGAACCCGCCGTCGCGGATCCGCGCGGCGATCCGCCGGCAGGGGAGCGCGTTCCGGCCATCGAGGCGGTGGACGTGTCCCGGACGTACCAGCTCGACGGGGTGTCGGTGGAGGCGCTGCGCGGGGTGTCGCTCACCGTGCAGCCGGGGGACTACGTGGCGCTGGTCGGCCCGTCCGGCTCGGGCAAGTCCACCCTCATGCACCTCCTCGGCGGGCTGGACCGGCCCACCGGTGGCCGCCTGGTGATCGGCGGACGCGACGTCAACGCCCTCGCGCCACCGGAGATGGCGACCCTGCGCAACGAGACCATCGGCTTCGTCTTCCAGGCGTTCCACCTGTTGCCGCGTACCTCGGCGGTGGAGAACGTGGCGTTGCCTCTGGTCTACCGGGGAGTCCCGGCCCGGCAGCGGCGGGAGCGGGCGGCGGCGATGCTGGGCCGGGTCGGCCTCGGGCACCGGCTGGACCACCGGCCCAACCAGATGTCCGGCGGCGAGCAGCAGCGGGTGGCGATCGCCCGCGCGCTGGTCACCGAGCCGACGGTGCTGCTGGCCGACGAACCCACGGGCAACCTGGACAGTGCCACCGGCGCCGCCGTGCTGGGGCTGTTGGAACAACTGAACGCGGAGTCGGGGGTGGCACTGGTGATGGTCACCCACGATCAGGAGGTGGCGGCCCGCGCTCATCGTCGGATCACCATGCGCGACGGGGTGGTCGTGGCGGACAGCGGCGACCCGCGCTCCGCTCATGATCGACCGCCGTCCGTTGATCACGGTCGACCTGCGACACTGGTCCCCGCTCCCAGCGCGGAGCCCCGGTCCGCGTCCGGAAGCGGTCCGGGGCACCCGTCCGGTGGCTCCGGTGGCGCCGCCGGAGCCACCGGGCGCCTTCCGCGCGAGGTCGAGCGGCCCGAGGCCGACCCGGGCGAGGCGCGTGAGAGCGCTGCGGGCTCGCGCGGGGTCGAGCGGCCCGGAGGTACGGCGTGAGAGTCGCCGAGGCGTGGCGGGTGGCGCTGGACGCCCTGCGGGCCAACCGGCTGCGGAGCGCGCTGACGATGCTCGGGGTGATCATCGGGGTGGCCTCGGTGGTGCTGCTGGTGGCGATCGGCACCGGCACCAAGCAGAAGGTCGAGCAACAGGTCGAGGGCCTCGGCTCCAACCTGCTGCTGGTCGTCCCCGGCCGCATCGAGGTGGGCAACGCGCCAGTCGTCTCGCCGCTGACCCTCAAGGACGTGGACGCCGTCACCCGGGTGGTCGGCGACCCCGATCGGGTGGCGGTCACCGTCGCCTCGGGGGCGACCGCGCGGGCCGGCGCCCGTTCCGACTTCACCACGGTGCAGGGCGTCCTGGAGACGACCCCGGCGGTGTTCACCCGCTCGCTGGCGCGGGGACGTTACCTGACCGGCACCGACGTGGACACCAGCCGCCGGGTGGCGGTGCTCGGTGACTCGGTCGCCCGTGCGCTCTTCCCCGACCGGGACCCGCTCGGCCAGCAGGTGGCGCTGGCCGGGGTGCGGTTCCGGGTGATCGGTGTCTTCGCGCCCCTCGGGCAGAGCCTCGGCGTCGACCGGGACGACGAGGTGCACGTGCCGGTGACCGCCGCGCAACGACTCTGGGGCACCCAGCGGGTCGACGGCATCGCGGTGAAGGCGCCGGACCGGGAGCGGATCGACGAGCTGGGCGAACGGATCGTCGCCGAGTTGAACCGCCGCCACCCGGACACCGAGTTCAGTGCCGTCACCCAGCAGCAGATCCTCGGCGTGCTCGGCGACATCCTCGGTGTCCTCACCGGCGTGCTGGCGGCCATCGCCGGCATCTCGCTGCTCGTCGGCGGCGTCGGCGTCTCCAACATCATGCTGGTCAGCGTCCGGGAGCGGACCCGGGAGATCGGGCTGCGCAAGGCCGTCGGGGCGCGTCCCCGCGACATCGGCGTGCAGTTCCTGCTGGAGGCGGTGCTGCTCACCACGATCGGCGGGTTGACCGGGATGGCGCTGGGCGTGGGCACCGCCCTGCTTGTCGACGCGCTGTCGCCGATCCCGGCGGCGATCACCTGGTGGTCGTTGGCGCTCGCCTTCGGGGTTTCGGCGGTGGTGGGCATCGTCTTCGGGGTGGTTCCCGCGCAGCGCGCCGGCCGTCTCGACCCGGTGGTCGCGCTGCGCACCGAATGAGCGGCAAAGGAACAACCGGACGACGGACGCGGACGGGCGGATACCGGGAGCACGGATCGGGTGAACCGGCCACCTGAGCATGATCAGTTGCAGGAAGGGATCGCGCCGGTCACAACCGCCCCGCTACCGTACTGGTAACACGCGCGTCGTCGGCCCGGCCCGGAGCATCCGTCGGGTTGGCACGCGCCGGGCATGGGATGGGTCGGTGAGCCATGGCCGGGTCACAGTCCGACGGACGGCTGTCGGAGGTCAAGTTCCTGACCGTTGCGGAGGTGGCGACGGTCATGCGGGTGTCAAAGATGACCGTCTATCGGCTGGTGCACAGCGGTGAGCTCACCGCCGTCCGGGTCGGTCGGTCATTCCGGGTGCCCGAGCATGCGGTGCACGAATATCTCCGGGGTGCCTTTCAGGAGACCGCCTGAGCCACCGCCTCACCCTCCGATCGTCGGTTGACCGGCGTCGGTGGGCGTGAGGAGTGAGCTCGCGCGCCCCGCGGTCGTGCGCCAGAGGCGGCCGCGGCGGGGGCGCGTTGGTCCGGCTGACGCCCTGCGGCTACCCTGGAACCCGACCGAGACCCCACCGGTGCGCCCCGCCGCCCAGACTGGTCCGGTCCGTTGTCCGCAAGCGGTCGCCGTCGCCACCTGCGTGGTGTCATCCGGTCCGCCCCGCACGTTGTATCGAAAGGCTGTCGTATGGGCTCGGTGGTCAAGAAGCGCCGTAAGCGCATGGCTAAGAAGAAGCACCGCAAGCTGCTGCGCAAGACCCGCGTCCAGCGTCGCCGTCTCGGCAAGTGACCGCCGCCGGGCTCAGGCCCGGCGTTCGGCGTCACTTGCCAAACTGTCGACCTCCGGAGGCTCAGGTGATCAGGCCGTGGTCGTCCCGGCTCGGTCCATCCTGCCGGCGTAGGTGCGTCAGATGACCCCCGGTGGCACCTCAGGTGCTCCGGGGGTCGTCGTCGTCACCGGAGTGGGTCGTTACCTGGGAGCCCACGTGGCGGCCCGTCTGGCCGCCGACCCGCGCATCGAACGGGTCATCGGGGTCGACGCACCGGACTCCGGCATCGAGTTCACCGACCTGCTGGACCGGGTCGAACGGATCCGCGTCGACAACGGTTCCCTCGGTGGCCTCCTCGCCGACCTGGACGTCGACGCGGTGGTGCACCTCGCGCTCGTCACCTCACCCGACCCGCAGCACGGCGGCCGGTCCGGGATGAAGGACCAGAACGTCATCGGCAGCATGCAGATGCTCGCCGCCTGCCAGCGGGCACCCCGACTGCGCAAGCTCGTGGTCCGCTCGTCGACCGCCGCCTACGGGGTGTCGTTCCGGGACCCGGCGGTCTTCACCGAGGAGACCGAACCCCGCGAGGTGCCGCGCGGCGGTTTCGGCCGCGACATCCTCGACCTTGAGGGGTACGTGCGCGGCTTCCGCCGCCGTCGGTCCGACGTCACCGCCACGGTGCTGCGCTTCGCCCCGTTCATCGGCTCGACCGCAGACACCACGCTGACCCGCTATTTCTCGCAGCCGTTCGTGCCGACCGTCTTCGGCCGTGACCCCCGCCTGCAGTTCCTGCACTTCGACGACGCGTTGGAGGTGCTGCACCGGTCGATCGTGGAGGACCATCCCGGCACCTACAACGTCGCCGGCCCCGGCGTGCTGTCGCTGTCCCAGGCCATCCGGCGCGCCGGCCGGGTCGCCGTGCCGGTGCTGGAGCCGGGTCTCTCCGGGGCTGCCGCGCTGGCCCGCACCATGGGCTTCGGCCGCTACGGCCTGGACCAGGTCGACCTCTTCGTGCACGGCCGGGTGGTCGACACCAGCCGGCTCGAGCAGGAGTACGGCTTCACGCCCCGGTCGACAGCCGAGGCGTTCGAGGACTTCATCCGGGCCCACCACGGTGGCGTGGTGGTCACCCGGGATCAGTTGGCCGCCGCCGAGCAACTCGTCCTGGACGGCATCCGGCAGGTGCGCTCAGCGGTCCGGGAGCGGTCATCGTGAGCGCGAGGAGCGAGCCGGTTCTGCGAGCCCCGCAGTCGCGAACCGAGGCGGCATCATGAGCGGCTTCGAGGAGGGGCGCGACCCGCAGTCGGTCGGGCGTTTCGACGTACCCGAGCGGGTGCCCGCTCCGGACGCGGAGCCGGCGCGGCGCAACGGACATCGACCGGCTGGGCAGGCCGCGCCGACCCCGGCCGCACCGCCGGCCTCGACCGCACCCCCGACCCCGAGTACGCCGCCGACCCCGGCTCCGGCCGCACCCCCGGCCCCGGCCGACGGGGTCGACGGTGGGTTGTCCGGCGGCACCGAGTCGGCGGTGTCGGACCGGCCCGGGGACCACTGGGACCGCAAGGTCGCGAACGGGTTGGCGTTCCTGCGCCGGCGGCTCTCCGGTGACTACGAGGTCGACGAGTTCGGGTTCGACTCGGAGTTGACCGACGCGGTCTTCCACCCGCTGCTGCGGCTGCTCTACCGCGACTGGTTCCGCACCGAGGTCAGCGGGGTGGAGCACGTCCCGGTGGATGGGCCCGCGCTGGTGGTCGGCAACCACTCCGGGACTGTGGCACTGGACGCCCTGATCCTGTCGGCGGCGCTGCACGACAAGCATCCCGCCCATCGCTACCTGCGGCTGCTCGGCGCCGACCTGGTCTTCCGGATGCCGGTGGTCTCCGAGTTGGCCCGCAAGACCGGCGGCACCGTGGCCTGCAACCCGGACGCCGAGCGGCTGCTCAGCGGCGGCGATCTGGTCGGTGTGTTCCCCGAGGGCTTCAAGGGCATTGGCAAGCTCTACGCCGACCGGTACAAGCTGCAACGCTTCGGGCGGGGCGGGTTCGTCTCGGCGGCGCTGCGTACCGGCACCCCGATCGTGCCCGTCGCCATCGTCGGCGGCGAGGAGATCTACCCGATGCTCGCCGACATCAAGCCCCTGGCGCGGCTGCTGAAGCTGCCCTATTTCCCGGTCACGCCGACGTTCCCGCTGCTCGGTCCGCTGGGCATGGTGCCGCTACCCAGCAAGTGGCTGATCGAGTTCTGCCCGCCGATCCCCACCGCCCACCTGACCGACTCGGCGGACGACCCGCTGGTGGTCTTCAACCTCGCCGACCAGGTGCGGGAGACCATCCAGCAGACCCTGCACACGCTGCTGGAGCGACGCCCCGACCCGTTCGGCCCCTGAACCAGCCAGCGCGACGTGTCGCGTGAGGTCACCCGGCTCGGCGGCGGCGCTGGAGGGCCAGGCCGGCGGTGACCGCGCCCGCGACCAGCCCGGCGGCCGCCGTCGACGGTACGGCGATCTTGACAGCCCGGCGACCGCTGCGGAAGTCCCGCACCTCCCAGCCGTGCTGGCGGGCCTGCCGCAGCAGGGTGCCGTCCGGGTTGACGGCCACCGCCCGGCCCACCGCGCGGAGCAGCGGCAGGTCATTCGCCGAATCGCTGTAGGCCGCGCAGCGGGACAGGTCGAGCCCTTCCAAGGCGGCGAGCTGGGTGACCGCCTCAGCCTTGGCCGGCCCGTGCATCAGGTCACCCACCAACCGTCCGGTGTACGCCCCGTCCAGCACCTCGGCCACAGTGCCGATGGCACCGGTCAGGCCGAGCCGGGCGGCGATCACCCGGCCGATCTCGACGGGGGCGGCGCTGACCAGCCAGACCCGCTGACCGCCGTCCAGGTGACGCTGCGCGAGCTGGTGGGTGCCGGCCCAGATCCGGGGGGCCATCATCTCGTCGAAGATCTCCTCGGCGAGGTGTTCGACCTCGTTGACCCGCCAGCCCTGCACGAAGGCCAGCGCCGCTTCCTTGGCCAGTGACATGTCACCGGCGTGCTCCCGGGCCAGCAGCCGGAAGCGGAGCTGCTGCCAGGCGAATCGGGCCAGGTCGGCGGTGGTCACGTAGTTTCGGGAGGCGAGCCCACGGGCGAACCAGTAGATCGACGCGCCCTGCATCATCGTGTTGTCCACGTCGAAGAACGCCGCAGCGCTCGGATCGGGTGCGCTGACCGGGGCCAGGTCGGTCTCCGCCCAGGCCGCGGTGTGCCCCTCGGCGTCGGTGCTGACCGTCACCTTACGGCTGCGCGCCACGCGAATCCCTTCCTCACCGGTACGACGGATGCTCCCCCGCGAGCGTATCCGCCGTAGACGGGCGACCGGCCGGGCACACAGCGAACTGTGGCGCGGCCGGTCGGACGTGCGGTATGGGGACGCGGGTCAGCGGGCCCCGGGGCAGGTGTTCGGGTTCGGCCCGAGGGCGTCGCTGGCGGTCGGTGCCGGCAGGCCGCAGGCGATCGCCGCGCGCAGGTCGTCCGAGCGTTCCCGGATGCTGTCCAGCAACACCAGCGACCGCTGGGTCCGTTCCCGGTCGACCCGGGTGCTCCCGTCGAGCAGACCGCGTACGGCCCGGCGCTGGCTCGACACGAAGGTGTTGAGAGTGTCCAGGCTGCCCGGCTCGGCCCGCTGCACGGCGGCGGAGGTCAGCAGGCGAACGCCCTGCCGGCTGTCGGCGTCCATGTCGTCGAGGACCGCGCTGTAGCCGATCCGGTCGCCGCGCAGCTTGGCGGCTTCGCCGACTCTGGTCCGGGCGAAGTCCAGGAAGAGCTGGCCTCTGCTGATGTCGGAGCTGGCCAGGGCGAGCTGTGCCCGTTCGGTGGAGCGCTTCATGCCGTACAGCGCGTCACCGGGCACCGCGTTCTCGCTGGCGGCGGAGATTCCGGAGACGGCGATGGCACCGGCGGCGATGCCGACCAGGATCGCGCCCCGGGCTCGGGCCCGCCGTGCGGTGACCGCCGGCAGCAGCCGCCCGCGGGTGGTGGTGGCGGCCGGTTCGCTGACCGCCGCCGGTGTGCTGCCCAGCCCTTCCCGCTCGGCGGTTGCGAGCAGCATCGCCCGCAGGCCGGTACGGAAGTCCTGGTCCACCTCGACAGCCGGGGGGTCGACGCTGAGCCGCTGACCCACTGCGACGAGCGGCGCCAGTTGGCCGTCCACCCGGGATCGCACGTGGTGTCGTCGAGCGCCGTTGGCCTCGTCGAGAAGCTGCGCGAAGCGCTCCGCGCGCCGGCGGGAGAAGAGGGTGTTGTCCACCGCAGGCACCTCCTCTCGCTGGTCACGGCCGGTCGGCCGCCGTCGTTGCCAGCGACCGGGCGGCAGTGTGACACCACGGAGGTGAGGTGCCGCCGGCATGCCGGTCGGACCTCGGTGACCCGGGCCTGCCGGGACATCCACCGGTCGCACCCGGAGAAACGCGGCGGACCGGGCACGGGTTACGGGCCTGGCGGGGCGGAAATTACAGAAAGTGATGGTCATCACCGGGCGGGACCGACTTTGAGCTGCGCGGACGTTGATCGACGTCCGTCGGTCCCGCCGTAACAAACTACGGCTGGAAGCCGTCGGGCAGCAGCCGGGCCAGGGCGCGGACGGCGCGGTACTGGAGAGCCTTGATGGCTCCCTCGTTCTTGCCCATCGCGCGGGCCGTCTCGGCGACCGAGAAGCCCTGGAGGAAGCGGAGCACGATGCACTCCTGCTGCTCCGGGTTGAGCTGCTTCACAGCGGTGAGGAGCGCGACGTTGGTGATGTGCTCCACCACCGCCGCCTCCGGGCTGCCCTCCGGGCCCCGGTCCTCCCGGTCGGCGTCGAGCACGTCGCCGGTGGTGACCTCCAGCCGGTACCGGCCCGACTTGAAGTGGTCCGCGACGAGGTTACGGGCGATCGTCACCAGCCAGGCGCCGAGGTCGCGGCCCTGCCAGGTGAAGCTGCCGATCCGCTTGAGCGCGCGCAGGAAGGTGTCCGAGGTGAGGTCCTCGGCGAGTTGCCGGTTGCCGACCCGGAAGTAGACGAACCGGAAGACGGTGTCCACGTAGCGGTCGTAGATCAGACCGAACGCCTCGGACTCGCCGGCCTGGGCCCGCTCGATCAGCGTCCAGACCTCGGTCGCCGGGTCGGACGGGTCCGGGCGGCTCGGGAAACCGGTCGGGGTGGTCGCGGTGGTGGCCGGCACTGCCGGGATCACCGCTGTCTCGCCCGCCGCCGGGTCGGTGGTGACCGCCGGTGTGTCGCTTACCCGACGACCCTGCACAGGCATCGTGGGTCGCTGCGGTACGGCGACCCGGCCGCCGGCCGGCTTCGCGTTTCCACCGGGCACCGCGGGTCGCGGCGGTGGCTCGTTGTGGTGTGGCCGGCTGCGGATCCGCTGCGCCGCGCCGTCACCTCGCACGACGCCGCCGTGCTGTTCGTCAGACGGGGCACGGGCCGCGGGCCGCTCGTTGACGTGGGAGCGGGCGGGTTGACCGGTCAGGCCGACCGGACGTTCCGCGTATCCGAAGGTGGTCATCGCGTCGCCCCCGTCCCGTCGGTCGCCGGGCGGGCCGGTCTGGGTCTCGTCGGGGCGGACCGGCCGGGTGACCGGTCGGGCAGGACGGTCACGGGGATTGCCGACGCGCGGCAATTCCCGTGGAGGTGCTGGTCCAATGCGCTCACAGGCACGGGGGCCTCCTCGGGCTGAGGGGTGTCGACTCACGGCAAATGGGGTGAGCCGACCCGAGTGATGATAGGGCCAACGTCACCCGCGCGTGGCAAGTCCGTTACACAAGGCGGAAGTATTTCCCGCTCCGTCGCACCGGTGGCGGACCGGTTGTCCGTCGTGTGCGATTGACTTTCCGTCGGCTCGGTGTTCCAGGATGGATCCCCAGGTCGGAGGCTTTCCGCCCGTTCGGCTGACCCACCGCGCCGGCCAGCCGGACGGGGGCGGCCGAACTGCCCTTGGTCAGCGTCGCACGTCCCATCGACAGGACCTGATCTGATCGCCCGTGGCACACCGGACAGTCCCGTACATGGGACTGTCGCTGTGTCGTCCTCCGGGCGTGGCGCCCTACCGTCGGGCGTGGCCCGCCGGGGCCCGCTGTGCCAGACTCGATCACCGTGCAGGACGCCTCGGAAAGCCCCGCGCCGAACCTCGCCGACCGGGTCCGCCGGGCGGCTCTCGACAGCGCCGACCGGCCCGCGCTGCACTGGCGTGACCACACAGTGAGCTGGTCCGAACTGGACACCGCGGTGGACGCCGCCGCCCGCGGCCTGTCCGCCGCCGCGCCACCCACCGACCCCGGCGGTACGCCGCCGCGCGTCGCCATCGCGCTGCCCAACACACCGGACTTCGTGATCGCCTGGCTCGGCGCCCTCCGCGCCGGACTGGTCACCGTTCCGGTCAACCCCGGCCTCACCGCCCCGGAGCTACGGCACGTGCTCGCCGACTCCGGCGCGTCGGTGCTCATCGCCACCGACCACGTTCGAGGCCTGGTCGCCGACGTGGCCGCCGAGCTGCCCGCGCTCGCCTCGGTGCACGACACGCCACCGACCGCCGACTCGCCCGGACCGGCACCCCGCCCGCGACGCGGCGGCACCGACCTGGCTGTCCTGCTCTACACCTCCGGCACCGAGGGGCGACCCAAGGGGGCGATGCTCTCGCACCAGGCACTGCTCGCCAACCACGAACAGGTCGCCGGGATCGAGCCGGCGGTGGTCGGGCCGGCCGACACCGTTCTCCTGGCGTTGCCGCTGTTCCACGCGTACGGGCTCAACTCGGGGCTCGGCGCGGTAGTGCACCACGGCGCGACGGGTGTGCTGCTCGACGAGCCAGGCCCGACGGCGGGGCTGGACGAGGTCGCGCGGCACCGGGTCAACGTGCTGGTCGGCGTACCGTCGATGTTCCTGACCTGGGCCGGCGCGGCCACGGCCCGCGCGGCTACCGCGTCGGTGCGGGTGGCGGTCTGCGGCGCGGCACCGCTCGAACCCGCTGTCGCGGCGCGCTTCACCGAGGTCACCGGGCATCAGGTCCACATCGGGTACGGCCTCACCGAGACCGCGCCGGTGCTCACCTCCACCCTGGTCGGCGGCGTGGCCAAGCCGGGTTCGATCGGCCGGCCGCTGCCCGGGGTGCGGCTACGCCTGGTCGGCGCCGACGGGACGGACCTGTGGCGGGACGGGCTGGCCGTCCCCGACGACGACCCCGACGAGCTGGACATCTCCGACCTGGCTCCGGGCACCGACCCGGGGCAGATCGTGGTGTCCGGCCCGAACCTCTTCACCGGCTACTGGCCCGACGGTCGGGGCGGCCCGGACGCCGACGGTTGGTGGGGCACCGGTGACATCGCGTACGCCGACGAGGACGGTGACCTCTTCCTGGTCGACCGGCTCGGCGAGTTGATCCTGGTCAACGGGTTCAACGTCTACCCGCACGAGGTCGAGCTGGTGCTCGCCGGGCACCCCGGGGTGGTCGAGTCGGCGGTACTGGGTGTGCCACACCCGCGGACCGGCGAGACTGTGCGGGCGTACGTGGTGCCGGCGCAGGGCCGACCGGTGACCAGCGAGGAACTGCTCGCCCACTGCGCACGGAACCTGGCCCGGTTCAAGTGCCCGACCGGTGTCGAGTTCGTCGACGCCCTGCCGCACTCGGCGATCGGCAAGGTACGCAAGACCCAACTCCGGTCGGCGCCGCCGACCGACCGCACGGAGGTAACCGATGGCCAGTGACGCCCGACTCGCCCTGATCACCCGACCCGGCTGCCACCTGTGCGACGACGCCAAGGCGGCGCTCGACCGGGTGGTCGCGGTCACCGGCGACAAGTGGGTCGAGTGGGACGTCACCGGCGACGAGGGGCTGGAGCGGGAGTACGGGGACCGGCTACCGGTGGTCATGCTCGACGGCAAGGAGCACGGCTACTGGCGGGTCGAGGAGGACCGGCTGCTGCGGGACCTGACCACGCCGCAGCTCTGAGGAGTGCCTATGGTGCTCTGATGACCCCCGCGCACCCGCACCCGCACCTCGTCTGGGACTGGAACGGCACCCTGCTCAACGACCTCAGCCTGGTGGTGTCCGCCACCAACGTCGTGTTCGCGAGCCTGGGTGGGCCGACTGTCACATTGGACGAGCACCGGGTGCGGTTCCGCAGGCCGATCGCCGAGTACTACGCCGACGTGCTCGGGCAGGCAGTGGACGACGACGAGTTCGGTCGGCTGGACAAGATCTTCCACGACGCGTACCGCACCGGGTTGACCACCTGCAAGCTGGCCGCCGACGCACGCGCCGCGATGGCGGCCTGGCCGGGCACCCAGAGCCTGCTCTCCATGTGGTTCCACGAGGAACTGATCCCGACCGTGCACACGTACGGTCTGACCAGCCACTTCACCCGCGTCGACGGGCTGCGGGCCACGGTCGGCGGCGGCTACAAGGCCGAGTCGCTCCAGCTGCACCTGGCCGAACTGGGCGTGGACGGCGCCTCGGTGGTGCTGATCGGCGACTCCATCGACGACGCCGACGCGGCGCTCGCGGTCGGCGGCCGTGCCGTGCTCTACACCGGCGGGTTCACCGACCCGGGCCGGCTGCGCGCCTCCGGTCACCCGGTCGCTGACACCCTCACCGACGCGGTGGCCCTGGCCCGGGAGGTCAGTTCCGCAGGTAGGTGAGGACGGCCAGCACCCGCCGGTGCTGTTCGGTGTCCGGTGGCAGGGTGAGCTTGGTGAAGATGTTGCGCACGTGCTTCTCCACCGCGCCGTCGCTGACCACCAGGGCGCGCGCGATCGCGGTGTTCGAACGCCCCTCGGCCATCAGGGCGAGCACCTCGCGCTCGCGGGGGGTCAGCTCCCGCAGCGGGTCGTCGCGGCGGCGTCGGGCGAAGAGCTGACCAACCACCTCCGGGTCGAGCACCGTGCCGCCGGCCGCCACCCGGCGCAGCGCGTCCAGGAACTCGTCGATCGCGGCCACCCGGTCCTTGAGCAGGTAGCCGATCCCGCCGCCGGCGCCGCCGGTGGTCGCGAGCAGATCATCGGCGTACGAGACCTCGACGTACTGGGAGAGCACCAGGATCGGCGTACGCGGCACCAGCCGGCGGGCCTCCACCGCAGCCCGCAGCCCTTCGTCGGTGTGCGACGGGGGCATCCGGACGTCGACGATCGACACGTCGGGCCGGTGCTCGACCACCGCCTCGACCAGGGCGTCACCGTCCCCGACGGCGGCCACCACCTGGTGCCCACTCTCGGTCAGCAGCCGGACCAGCCCCTCCCGGAGCAGGACGGCGTCGTCGGCGATCACGATGCGCATGGCTGTGTTGTCTACCACGTCGCTCACCATCGCGGCGGCCTCCGGCGGCTCACAGCATCTTCTTGGTTCGCGACTGCGGGGCTCGCAAACCCCGGCTCGCTCCTCGCGCTCACAGCGGCAGCTCAGCGCGGATCTCGGTGGGGCCGCCGGTCGGGCTGACCACCATCAGTTCGCCACCCGCGGCCCGGACCCGGTCGGCGATGCCGGCCAACCCGTGCCCCTTCGCCAGGTGCGCGCCGCCCTGCCCGTCATCGCCCACCCGCACCTGCAGGTGGGTGCCCCGCCGGGTCACCGTCACAGTGGCCTCGGTGGCCCGGCTGTGCTTGGCGACGTTCGTCAGCGCCTCGGACACCACGAAGTACGCGGTGTTCTCCACCGCCGGGTCGAGCCGCCCGGCCGGGGTGCCGAGCTGCGGGTCCACCTGGAGCTCGATCGGGATCAGCCCGCGGCCGGCGATCGCGGCCAGGGCGCTGGGCAGGCCCCGGTCGACCAGGATCGGCGGGGCGATGCCCCGGGACAACGCCCGCAGCTCGGCAAGCGTGTCCCGGGTCTGGCTGACCGCCTCGTCGATGGTCTGGCCGGCCGCGTCCGGGTCCGAGGCGAGCTGCATCCGGGCTCGGCTGAGGTCCATCGCCAGCCGGACCAGGCGCTGCTGGGGGCCGTCGTGGATGTCACGCTCCAAGCGGCGCAGAGCGGAGGCCTCGGCGGACACGGCGGCCCGCTTCTGCTCCTCCAGCACTGTGATCCGGTCGCGCATCTCGGCCACCCCGGTCAGCATGGCCTTGGCGAAACTCGCCTGGAGCAGTGCGCAGCCCCGCACCACGATCGGCAGGGTGATCAGGAAGAACACCCCGAGCGCGGTGTTCAGCCCGATCCGGGCGGTGGTCGAGTCGCCCAGGCCGAGGAGCTGCGCCAGATCCTGGTCACCCTCACCGGACGGGTGGGGCAGAGCCCAGTCGTAGGCCCAGTAGAGCGAGCCGGCGATCGCCGCGGCCCACCACGACAACGTGACCACGAAGGTGCCCACCGCCGTGATCAACCGCAGGATGCCGTGCGCCAGGTCGAGCCAGGACTGGGCGTCCCGGATCGGCACGAAGATCCGGCGCCAGGCGTTCGCGCCCGCCTCGGGCAGCCGGTAGTTCGGCCGGATCCGGGGCTGCCGGAGCACCGCGGCCATCCGCAGCCGCTCGATGTCGGCCAGGCCACGGGCGGCGTACAGGGTGCCGCTGAGGATCGGCAGGCCGATCACCGTGACGACCAGGCCGACGCTCACCGACAGGCCGACGACGAGGACGATGAAGCTGGCCAGCCCCAGGGGCAGGCCGAGCAGCACGTACCCGGAGTCGACGAAGAGCTGGCGGGGGATGCTGGGTGCCAGCGTCGGTCGGTCGCTGGTGGCGGCAACGGCGGTCATGCCCAAAGGCTAGGCATGTGGCCTCGCCGACCCCATCCCGAAACCCCGCCTCTCCGCCGTAGTGCTACCCCCACCCCACCCGTCCCACCCCCACCCCACCCACCCCCCACCCCCACCCCACCCCACCCCGCCCCACCCCACCCCCACCCCGCCGCACGGCGTCGATCTTGCAGTTTGTGTTGGTGAATTGCCCTTGAATGGGCGAGAAGCGAGAGCAGTAAGTGCAAGATCGCGGGGCGTGGCGGTGGGGCCGGCGCGGGATTGGTCAGAGAAGTCGGGATTGAGCAATAATCGCCCGGGCGGTGAGCGGACCAGGCCGTTCAATCGATCTTGTGGAATGGAGGGGCTGGTGAGGTCGCGCCACGCAGCGACAAGATCGCGATTTGTGCACGTCTTCACAAGCGCCTACGCTGTGACTCCGACGCGCCCTGCTAGCACAGCCGGCAATCTCGGTCGCCAGCGGGAGTCCACAAACGGCCGACCAGCGGAGTTGGCCGAGGATCGCACCGCACGGAGTCTCATGAGTCAGCACCGTCACCCAGGCGCGCCCGGCCGCGCCGGTGCCGTACCGGCGCTCCCGGATCTGCCCGAGGCGACCGTCGCTCGGCTCCCGGAGTACCTGCGCGCGCTGCACAACCTCGCCGACACCGGGCACGAGACGGTCTCCAGCGAGGGTCTCTCCGCCGCCGCCGGGGTCAACTCCGCCAAGCTCCGCAAAGACCTTTCCCACCTCGGCTCGTACGGCACCCGGGGCGTCGGCTACGACGTCGCGCTGCTGATCGAGCAGATCGAGTATGTGCTCGGGCTCACCCAACGTCGGGCGGTCGCCCTGGTCGGCGTGGGTAATCTCGGTCACGCTCTGGCCGGCTACGACGGCTTCGCCAGCCGGGGCTTCCGGATCGCCGCACTGCTCGACGCCGATCGCTCACGGGTCGGTGAGGAGATCAACGGCCTGGTGGTCAGGCATGTTGACGACCTGCCGACGGTCGCCGCGGAGGAATCCCTCGCGATCGGCGTGATCGCCACCCCGGCCGCCGCCGCCCAGCAGGTCGCCGACCAACTGGTCGCCGTCGGCGTGACGAGCATCCTCAACTTCGCGCCGTGCGTACTCTCGGTTCCGGAGGGGGTCGACGTGCGCAAGGTCGACCTCGCCATCGAGCTGCAGATTCTGTCCTTCCACGAGCACCGCAAGGCGTCGCTGACCGCGCTGCCCGCCACCGGCGGGTCCGCTCTCACGGCCCTGCCGGGCGGGTTCGCGGCCACCGATACCCAGGAGGCGATAGGCACGTGAAACTGCTCGTCGTCGGCGCGTCCTACCGGACCGCCCCGGTCGCCACGCTGGAGCAGCTGGCCGTGCCCCCCGCCGACCTGACCCGCACACTGGACCGCCTGGTAGCCCAGCCGTACGTGGCCGAGGCGGTGATCGTCTCCACCTGCAACCGGGTGGAGGTCTACGCCGCCGTGTCCGGATTCCACGGTGGGCTCGGCGACGTCTGCGCCGTGCTGGCCGAACAGGCCGGCAGCTCGCCGACGGCGCTCGCCAGCCACCTGTACGTGCACTACGACACAGCGGCCGTGGACCACGTCTTCCGGGTCGCCACCGGTCTGGACTCGATGGTGGTGGGCGAGGCGCAGATCCTCGGCCAGCTGCGTGACGCGTACCACTGGGCCACCGGCGCCGACTCGGCCGGCCGGCTGCTGCACGAGCTGATGCAGCAGGCGCTGCGGGTCGGCAAGCGGGCCCACGCCGAGACCGGCATCGACCGGGCCGGCCAGAGCGTCGTCACCGCCGCCCTGGAGCTGGCCGCCGGGCACCTCGACGGCGACCTCGTCGGCCACCCGGCCCTGGTGGTCGGCGCCGGTGCGATGGGTTCGCTCGGGGTGGCCACGCTGTCCCGGCTGGGCGCCGGGCCGCTCACGGTCAGCAACCGGGGCGCCGACCGGGCCGTCCGGCTCGCCGAGTCGTACGGGGCGAGTGCCGCGCCGATGACCGAGCTGGCCGACACCCTCTCCACAGTGGACATCGTAGTGGCCGCCACCGCGTCCACCGAACCGGTCCTCACCCGGTCGGTGGTCACCGCGGCGCTGGCCGAACGCGACAGGTCCCGGGGCTCGCTGGTCCTGCTCGACCTTGCCGTTCCGCGCGACGTCGAGGAGGGCGTTGCCGAGCTGCCCGGCGTCGAGGTGATCGACATCGACCGGATGGCGGCGCTGCTCGCCGACGGCCCGGCGGCTGCCGACGCCGCAGCCGTCGAACGCATCGTCCTCGGCGAGGTGGAGGGCTTCCTCACCTGGCTGCGCGGCGCCGACGTGGCACCCACGGTGGCCGCGCTGCGCGGCCGGGCCGACGACGTTGTCACCGCCGAGCTGCGCCGACTGGCCCAGCGTCGCCCCGACCTCGGCGACGACCTGCGGGCCGAGGTGGCCCGCACGGTGCACCGGGTGGTGCAGCGGCTGCTGCACCAGCCCACCGTCAAGGTTCGCCAGTTGGCCGCGGAGCCCGGCGGCGACCAGTACGCGGCACTGCTGCGCGAGCTGTTCGACCTCGAGGTGCCGCAGACCTCGCCGGTGGACACCGTCCCGGACGTGCTGACCCCCGACCTCGGCATGGCGCTCCCCGGCACCGACCCGTTGTCCGGAGCCGACGCCGCCGAGCCCACCCCACCCAGCGGAGGTGCGCGATGACCGCCCCACTGCGCCTCGGCACCCGGGGCAGCGCCCTGGCGATGGCCCAGTCCGGCCAGGTCGCCGAGGCGTTGACCGTCGCCACCGGTCGCCCCGTCGAACTGGTCGAGGTGGTCACCGCGGGCGACCGCTCCAACGCGCCGGTGCACCGGCTGGGCGTCGGTGTGTTCGTATCCGCACTGCGCGACGCGCTGACCGCCGGGACGATCGACTTGGCGGTGCACTCGTACAAGGACCTGCCCACGGCCGCCGCCGGTGGGCTGCACATCGCGGCGGTGCCGGCCCGGCAGGACCCGCGCGACGCGTTGGTGGCCCGCGAAGGCCGAACGCTCGCCGAATTGCCGCCCGGGGCCACTGTGGGCACCGGCGCGCTGCGTCGGATCGCCCAGTTGCACGCCCTCGGCCTGCAACTGGAGGTCACCCCGATCCGCGGCAACGTCGACACCCGCCTGGGGCGGGTGCTCGGCCCCGAAGCCGATCTCGACGCCGTCGTCCTGGCACGGGCCGGTCTGGCCCGACTTGGCCGACTCGACGTGATCACCGAGTCGCTGGACCCGATGCTCATGCTGCCCGCTCCCGCTCAGGGCGCGTTGGCCGTGGAGTGCCGGGTCGACGACCGGGACCTGGTCGAGCTGCTCGCCGTGCTCGACCACGCACCGTCGCGTTCCGCGGTCACCGCGGAACGCGCGTTTCTGGCAACCCTGGAGGCCGGGTGCAGCGCACCCGTCGCCGCCTATGCCGAACTCGCCGAAGGCGAGACCGGCGATGAGATCTACCTGCGCGGGGCGGTGATCAGCCCGGACGGCACTCGTGACCTCCGGCTGTCCCGCACCGGAACGCCCGCCGACGCGGCGGAGATCGGTAAGGCACTCGCCGCCGAACTCCTCGACCTCGGCGCCGACTCGATCCTCGGCCACGAAGGACACACCGGCCCGGGGACCCAGCAATTTGGGAGCACAGAATGACCCGCACCCGTAAGCCCGTCGGCCGTATCGCGTTCGTCGGGGCTGGCCCCGGTGACCCGGGCCTGCTGACCCGTCGGGCCCACGACGCCCTGGTCGACGCCGACCAGGTGATCTACGACCGGGGAGTCCCGGAGTCGTTGCTCGCCGTCGTGCGCGCCGAGGCCTCCGCTGATGCCGAGTTCACCCCGGCCGAGGGCGCGCCGGGGGACGTGGCGAAGGTGCTCATCTCCGCGGCCCGCTCCGGGCTGAACGCGGTGCACCTGGTCGCCGGCGACCCGTTCGGGCACGACTCGGTGGTCAAGGAGGTGCAGGCGGTGGCCCGCACCGCCGCCCACTTCGAGGTGGTGCCCGGTGTTGGCCAGGCCGAGGGCGTGGCCACCTACGCCGGGGTCCCGCTGCCGGGTGTGCGTACGGCCGCCGACGTCGAGGACGTCAGCGTGCTGGACTTCGAGGCGTTGGCCACGGCCGTCGGCCGGGGTTCGCTCGCGCTCGCCGTGGACGCCGGTGACCTCGCTGCCGTCCGGGACGGGCTGCTCGCCGCCGGGGTCGACGGCACCACCGGCGTCGGGGTGACCGGCGACGGCACCGGCGAGACCCAGTACACGACCACGTCGACAGTGGACAGCTTCGTGGCCGCCGCGCTCGGCTTCACCGGCCGGGTGGTGCTCACCGTCGGTGTCGGCGTGGGGCAGCGCGACAAGCTGAGCTGGTGGGAGAACCGCCCGCTGTACGGCTGGAAGGTGCTCGTACCCCGGACCAAGGAGCAGGCCGGCGCGATGAGCGCCCGGCTGCGCGCGTACGGGGCCATCCCGTGCGAGGTGCCGACCATCGCGGTCGAGCCGCCGCGTACCCCGGCGCAGATGGAGCGGGCGGTCAAGGGCCTGGTCGACGGCCGGTACGCCTGGGTGATCTTCACGTCGGTGAACGCGGTCCGCGCGGTCTGGGAGAAGTTCGCCGAGCACGGCCTCGACGCCCGGCACTTCGGCGGCGTCAAGATCGCCTGCATCGGTGAGGCCACCGCGGACTCGGTCCGCGCGTTCGGCATCCAGCCGGAGCTGATCCCCGCCGGGGAGCAGTCCTCGGAGGGCCTGCTGGCCGAGTTCTCGCCGCACGACGAGATCCTCGACCCGGTGGGCCGGGTGCTGCTGCCGCGCGCCGACATCGCCACCGAGACGCTCGCCGCCGGGCTCACCGAGCGCGGCTGGGAGGTCGACGACGTGACCGCGTACCGGACGGTGCGGGCCGCTCCGCCGCCCGCCGAGATCCGCGACGCGATCAAGTCGGGCGGGTTCGACGCGGTGCTCTTCACCTCGTCCTCCACCGTGCGCAACCTGGTCGGCATCGCCGGGAAGCCGCACGCCCGGACCGTTGTTGCCGTCATTGGGCCCAAGACGGCGGAGACCGCGACGGAGTTCGGCCTGCGCGTCGACGTCCAGCCGCCGCACGCCTCGGTGCCCGACCTGGTGGAGGCGCTCGCCGCCTACGCCGTCGAACTGCGGGAGAAGCTGGCCGCCATGCCGGCCAAGCAGCGCCGTGGCTCGAAGGTGCAGGGCCCGACCGCTCTGCGCTTCCGGTAGTCGTTCGAGGAGGGCCTGCCATGTCGTACCCCGAGATCCGGCCCCGCCGGCTGCGCCGCAACCCGGCGGTCCGCCGGCTGGTGTCAGAGACCCGGGTCGACCCGGCCGAGCTGGTCGTGCCGATGTTCGTCAAGGAGGGGCTGACCGAGCCCCGCGCCATCGGGTCGCTCCCGGGGGTGCTCCAGCACTCCCGGGACTCGCTCCGCAAGGCGGCGGCCGAGGCGGTCCAGGCCGGTGTCGGCGGGATCATGCTCTTCGGCGTGCCGGAGCAGCGGGACCCGACCGGCTCCGGCGGCATCGACCCGAACGGCATCCTCAACGTCGCCATCCGCGACGTGGTGGCCGAGGTGGGCGACGCCACAGTGGTGATGAGTGACCTGTGCCTCGACGAGTTCACCTCGCACGGGCACTGTGGGCTGCTCACCCCCGACGGTGAGGTCGACAACGACTCGACCCTGGCCGCCTACGCCGACATGGCGGTGGCCCAGGCCGCCGCCGGGGTCGGCATGGTCGGGCCGTCCGGGATGATGGACGGCCAGGTCGGCGTGGTACGCCGAGCCCTCGACGCCGCCGGGCACCAGGACGTCTCCGTGCTGGCGTACGCGGTGAAGTACGCCTCCGCCTTCTACGGCCCGTTCCGGGAGGCGGTGGAGTCGGCGCTGGAGGGCGACCGGCGCACCTACCAGCAGGACCCGGCCAATCTGCGTGAGTCGCTGCGCGAGGTCGCGTTGGACGTGGCCGAGGGCGCCGACCTGGTGATGGTCAAGCCGGCGCTGCCCTACCTCGACGTGGTGTCGGCGGTGCGGGCTGCGGTGGACGTCCCGGTCGCCGCCTACCAGGTCTCCGGCGAGTACGCGATGGTCGAGGCGGCCGCCGCGAACGGCTGGATCGACCGCGAGCGGGTCATGCTGGAGACACTCACCTCGATCAAGCGGGCCGGTGCGCAGGTCATCCTCACCTACTGGGCCGTCGAGGCTGCTGGCCTGCTCCGCCAGCGCTACTGAGCGGTTCGTCCGCGGCCATCCTCTCCCGCCGTGCGCCGATCGTGGCGCGCCCGGTTCGGGCTCCTGACCGCGGCGGATACCGGCTCCTGACTGCGGCGCATCCCACTGTGCGGATCGCTGGCTCCGATGTCTCCACGACTGCCTTTGCTCTGCACCCGCGGATGCGCCGGCTGTCTTGCTGGCGCGCTTCAGAGTGGCCGGCGGGGTGGCGCATATCAGGGTGCAGAGCAAAGGGGATAGGTCAGGGATTGCCTCCCCGCTCCGTCGCGCGGACGACGTGCTGCTCAAAGCCCACGACTTCGTCGCCCGAGCGGAAGCCACCCTCGCCACGATGACGGTTGTCCCGTTGTCCACAGGTCCTTCCGTTGTCCACAGGCCAGCCGAACGGGACTGCGAGAAACGGGGCGAGCCGGGACGGTGGAGGCATGGACGACCTACCGAGCGAGCCCTCCGACACCCTATGGCCGATCGTTGGCGTCGTCCGGGCGGTCCGTCGCCACGCCGACCTCAGCCAACGTGAGCTGGCCCGACGGGCAGGGGTGCACCACGCCACCATCGGTCGCATCGAGGGCGGTCGGACTGTTCCGAGCATCGAGCTGCTCTGCCGGATCATCGACGTCGCCGGGTGTCGGCTGGCCGTCGTCGACGACCTCGGCCGGGTGCTCCTGCCGATGCGGGACTGGGAAGACACGCGTGACGGTGCGGGGCGCCGCTACCCGACGCACCTGGACACCATTCTCGACCCGAAGCCGGGGGAGTGGTGGGCGGACATCTACGGGCTGGCCCGCCCGCCCGAGACGTTCTACCGCAACCGGGAGGTCCGTGACGCGATGCGTCGGCGTAGCCAATGGGAGGTGCGGGTAGCCAAGCACCGCGGCGATCCACCACCGCCACAGCTCTGGCGGTACGACTGACCGCGGGACGGACGACGGCCCGCCGCCCCCGGGCGGGGTTCGGCGGGCCGTCGGCGACCACTCCAGAATCAGTCGTCGTTGGTGATCGTTCCGGTCGCGAGTGGATCAGCCAGCCGCAGGCCGGGCACGCCGGCCACCAGCAACGTCAATTTCTCGTCCGCCTCCCGCTTGCGGTCACCGCGCACCGAGACCGGGAACGCCACCGACGTCTGCCCAGCGGCCAGCACCTTGCAGCCGGCGTACGGGTCGAAGTCCGAGCCCACCTGCGCCGTGACGCCGACGGTCGCGGCGCAGAGCAGCACCGACTGGGACAGCGGCCGAGACACGGTGGCGGTGAAGGTGAGCTGCCGGGTGCCCTGGTTGCCCTCGGCCACCGCCGAGTCGGCCACTGTCAACGACGCCCGGGACCGGAACCGCGCCACCTGCGGGTCGTGGTCACTGGAACCTCGCGACCCGTCACCGGCGAACTCCGCCGGCCAGTCGGCGTTGATGTGCGCCGCCCGCACCTGCACCAGGTCGCTGTGGAGCGCGTCGTTGACGAACAGGTGGTCGAGAGTCTGCGCCTGCCCCTCGAAACTGTACGAGTAGGCCGAGGCCGGCGCTTCCGCGACGAGGTCGTCCCACAGGTTGCGCAGGCCCGCCTCGTAGAGCGGGGCGAGCTGGTCCGACGGCGTGGGCTGCTCACCGGTCGCGATGGGATCGTCCGGGCGGGGGAAGACGTTCAGGTCCCCGCCGTAGACCACCCGGGCGGCCGGGTCGGCCGCCTCGATCGCGGTGACGATCGCCGCACCGTAACGCGCCTGCTCACGCCGCTGCCCGACCCGGCTGTCCGGGCCGGAGGAGTAGTGGTTGCTGAGCGCGTACAGGGTGAACCGCTCGGCCGAGCCGGGCGCCGCGGCCACGCTGAACTTGCCCAGCTGCGGAGCACGGGTGAAGACGTTGCTTCCGTCCCGACCGGTCGAGGTGTCCACGTCCGCCGGCAGCACCGCGTTGAGGGCCTTCGGGTTCTGCACGTCGGCGTTGGTCGGCAGCCCCGCAGCCCGGTACTGAACGGTCGGTGTCGCCCCCAGCAGGGGGTCCGCCGCCGTCGCGGCCGCCAGCGACACCCGGTCCGTGCGGTACAGGAAGGCCGCGGTGATACCGCGAGCGTCCGCGCCGGTCCGGTCATAGGCAGCGGCGTACGCGGGCCCACCGGCCGCCGCCACCGCGAGTGCCAACTCCTGGATGCTGTCCGGGGCACCATCGGCGTTGTTGGTGTCGCCGCAGCTCAGCGCCGTCCCGGAGATCGTGCAGATGTCCTGGTCCTCGGCCTCCTGCACCAGGATCAGGTCCGGTGCGTGCAGGTCCTTGACGATCTGATCGGCGAGGGCGGCCAGTTGCTCGCGGTATTCCGCCTCGCTGGCCGGGACGTAGTCGAACGGCGGGGAGACACCCACGCAGCCGGCGTTACCGGCGAAGTCGCAGCCGTCGAACGGGTCGTCGCGGTAGTCGTACAGGTTCTCCACGTTGTAGGTGGCCACGGCCACCTCCTGCGACCGGTCGGCCGGCTTGGGCGGGTTGTTCCTCGACGGGTCGGCCCCGGCGGCGAACTCCGCCCGCTCGACCTGGACGCCGTACTTCTCGAACGAGTAGTAGACCCCGCCCACCGCGTCCGCCCGCAACGTGTCGAAGGTGTGCGCCGGCGGGAGCAGCGCGGCGCTGTCCCCGGCGGTGGCCTTCACGCCCATGCTGCCCAGCAGCGTCCGCTGGCCGTTGCCGTCGTCGAATCGGCGGGTCGGGTCGTTGTCCAGCGGGTGCGAGTCACGGAAGACCCGCCGGGAGTACGGGTCGGCGCGGTCCAGCAGCGGGTCGTCGCGGTCGACCACCCACAGCTCCGCGTCGGCGGTGGAGGAGAAGACGTCCCGGCCGCTCACCGCGCCGCTGCCCGCGCGTACCCGCATCCGGGAGCCCTCGTGCCGCTCCCAGAAGCGCTGCGCGTCGGTCAGCACAGCCGGCGGCACCGCGTCGGCCACCGCGACCGCGGTGTCCACGACCAGCCCACCGCCGATGAGGCGGACCAGCGACGCGCCGGAGAGCTGGGTGAAGTTGTAGTACTCCGACACCCGGGCCCGCAGCACGACCTCGTCGCCGACCGTCGGCACGTACCCGCCGATCAGCGAGGAGAACGTACCCATGAACACGAAGATGCCGTCGGAGCTGGTCGGATCGCCGTCGGTGTCACCAACGCGGCTCTGCAGGAAGAAGCCGTGCTGCTCCGCTCCGGCCGAGGTGCGGGCCAGGGTCAACTGGGTGATCACGCCGCGTACGTCGTACAGGGCGCTGCTCGTGCCGTTGCCGCTCGCCGGTGCGAGCGGTGACCGGTCGCTCGGACCGGACTCGGTGTCGGTGGTCGGACCCTGCACCTCTCCGACGGTCAGCTCCCGGGTCACCTGCACCGCCAGCGCGCAGCTCGCGGTGCCACCGCCCGCGTCGGTCGTGGTCACTGTGACGGTGTACGCCCCGGCGGCGAGGTCGGCGCTCACACCGACCGTGGCGCGGGCGGTGCCGCCCACCCCGTCGGCGGGGGTGAACGCGGTACGGGTGATCGAGCCGGAGGTCGGGCTCGGGCTGACCGCGGTCACCGCCAGGTCGACGATCGTGTCGTCGGGGTCGGCGGCGGTCACCTCGCGGCTCGCGGCCGTGCCGGCGGCGGTGACCAGCGGCCCGCCGCAGGTCAGCGTGGCGGGCACGTCGACCGGGCCGCCGCCGTCCACGGTGTGCGCGCCCAGCCCGTCGAAGGTGTCGACGGGGAAGCCGGCCCACTGTGCGGCGGGGTCGAACGCGTCCGACGGGTCGGTGTCACCGGCGGCCACGCTCGCCAGCCGGCGCAGGGTGTTGTCAGCGGTGCTGGTGACACCGGCGCCCCACTCGGTGCCCGGGTCGACGCCCACCTGGCCGATCGAGTCGAGCACTGTGGTGCCCCGGCGCAGCACTATCGCGTCGTCACCGTTGAAGAGGCTCGCCCCGGTGGTCTGGTCAGCCTGGGCGAGGATGGCGGCCCCGGCCGAGGCGCTGGCGAACACGAACGCGTCACCGGCCGCCACACTGCCGGTCAGGGCGATCGTGGTGGCCGTGGTGGAGCCGTTGAAGTAGAGCTGCAACTGGTAGCCACCGGCCGCCAGGTCGACGGCGGCGCCCGTGCCGTTGAACAGCTCGATCGCCTTGTTGTTCGACGAACCCTCGACGTACTCCGAGATGAACAGGTCGGTGGGCGCGGCGCTGGCCGCGGTGGGTGCGACGCCGAGCGCCGTGACTGTCACGGCGGCGGTGGCGGTCGCGAGCGCGGCGATTGAGCGGCGCGGGCGCATAGGGCCTCCACGATGGGTGGATGGGGTCAACGCACGTTAAGGTGCGCGACTGTCCACCGTCCATCCCCTAATGGACAGTTTCGTGAATTTCTCAGCGCGGTGGATCGAGGCGGTGCACCAGCTCAGCGACGTCGACGCTGTATTCGCACCAGTCCCGGTCGGGGCGGTAGCCCAGCTCAGCGTTGACCTTCAACATCGCCTCGTTGGCCTGCGCGTTCCAGGTCTGCACCTCGATCAGCTCCGGCTCGGCGGAGCGCAACTCCAGCAGCATCCGCGCCTTGATCGCCCGATCGATGCCATAGCCCCGGTGGTCCTGCGCGACGATCGTGTCGTACTGGTCGGCGCGGGTCGGGTGCTGCGCCGGCACCACCACCTCGGTCAGGCCGGCCACCTCGCCGCTCTGCTCGTGCCGGGCGAGCACGATGTACGGCTTCATGCCCCGTCGGTGCAGCGTGTCGAGGCTGTCCCGCAGTCGCTCCGGGTCGTAGGAGCTGGGGCGCAGCTCACCGTCGTCGACGTCGCGCACCTCGGCCTTGGCCCGCGCGTACGCCTCGATCAGGTCGTCCGGCGGCCCGCCCGGGAAGAACTCCAGCTGGTAGCCCGCCCCGATGCCGGTGGCCATCTCGGCCAGCTCGGCCCAGTCCACCGCCGTCAGGTCGAGCACGCTGCGCGTCTCCACGTACTCCCGGGTGAAGCCGAGCGCCTCGTAGAACCCGACCGCCGGCGTGTCGCCGACAACCTCGACCCCGATCGACTGGAAGCCTTCCTGGTAGACCCGGCGCGCGGCACGCAGCACCAGGTCACGGCCGAGGCCGGTGCGTCGGGCGGACGGGTGCACCAGCACCTCGAGCACGCCGATGTCACCCAGAAGGAGTACGTGCACCTGGCCGATCACAGCGCCCGTGTCGCCCGGATCCGTCGGCTCGGCCTGGGCGATCCAGGAGATCCGCCGCTCGCCGGGCATCACCTCGGCGAGGTACTCCCGCAGCGAGGCCTCCCGCCAGGGCGGATCCTGCGGCAGGTCGGCCGCCAGGACCGCGTTCAGCGTGGCCAACAGCGACGCGATCTCGGCGGACGACGCGGTCCTGGGGTCCCACTCGCGCACCATCACCCGTCTAGCTTGCCGCTAACAGAGGCCCGGGGGAAGTGTCCAGTTCTCCAACGTATCGAGACGATCACTTCACTAGCGACTGGCCCGTCCGTACCGGTTCGCGGTGTCGTAGACGTCCTGGGCGTACCGCCGTACGTCGTTGTAGGAGAGGATCGCGTTCCACCAGTCGCCCGCGATGCTCAGGTTCCGGCCGCCCTTGCAGAGGTAGTTCCCCGCTGCCAGTGCCGCGTCGTCCAGGTCATGCGGGTCCTTGACGCCGTCGTTGTCCGCGTCCGCGCCGATCTCCTGCCAGGTGGTCGGGATGAACTGCATCGGCCCGATGGCGCGGTCGAGGGTCGAGTTCCCGTCGAGCGCCCCACGGTCGGTGTCGATGATCCGCATCCGGCCGTCCTTGCCGTCCAGCGGCAGCCCGAAGATGTTGGGCACCGCCTTGCCGTCCTGCCCCAACTGCGCCCCGTTGGTCGACCCGTGATCCGATTCGACCTTTCCGATCGCGGCCAGCGTGGTCCAGCTCAGCGCACAGCTGCGGTTGGTCTGGGCGAGCACCAGCTCGGCGTAGCCGTACGCCTGCATGGCTACCGCCGGGACACCGACCTTGGCACCGACCTGCTGCGCCCAGCCGGCCAGGGCATCCGACGGTCGGCCACCGACCACCGACCCGGTCGGGAGCCCGTTGCCGGGCAACCCGCCGGAGGGCAGCGGAAGGGTCGGCAGCGGTCCGGTCGGCAGCGGCCCGGTGGGCAGCGGGCTGGTCGGCAGGCCGGAGGGCATCCCAGGCGCTGCCACCCCGCTCGGCGCGGCCGAGGCGTCGACGGCGACCGGGCGCGGTGCACGGATCGTGGCCGGTACGAGCAGCGCTCCCACCGCGCCGGTCGCCGCCACCAGTGCCAGCAGGAAGACACCGGGCAGGGTCAGCCGACCACTCGGCCGGCGCGCCCACGCGCGGGTCGCCTGGGTCGCTGCGGCTGCTGCCCGACGGGGTTGCAGCCGTACCGCGTGCGCGAACTGCACCCGCCGTCGGCGGGCCGGGTCGGACGCCGGCACGGCCGGGATCTCATCCACAGTGGTCTTCGCCGGATCTGCGGCGTCGGCTTTCGCGTCCTTGGCCTCGGGGGTGTAGGCCTTACCGGCTTCGGCCTTCGCGTCCTTGGCCTCAGCGGTCTTGGCCTCACCGGTCCTGGCCTCATCGGTCTTGGCCTTCGCGGTGTCGACCTTCGCGTCCTTGGCCTTGCCCGTCTCGGCGTTGGCTGCCGCAGCGAGGGGGTCGGCTGCGGGGCTTGCGGTCGGGACAGATTCGGCCGGGACCTCCGGGCCGGCGGCGCGCGAGTCCGGTTCGGACCCGGCGGAGTCGGCTGCGGAGGACTTCGCCGCTGGCGGAACCGCCGTGGCGGCTGGTGGCGTGGTGGCTGGTGACGTGCCCGGCGCGCCGGCGGAACGCCCGCTCAGCCAGGGGCGGCGGGGGCGGGGCACCTTGCGCGCCTGGTCGGGCGCTGCCCCGGAGCCTTCGAGCGGCCCGTCCAGCGGCGCGGCCGGTCGTAACGGTTGCACACGCGTGTCGTCCTCGCCGTCCACCACCTGTCGAGTATCACCCATGCTCCGCGAACCGTCAGATCCACGTACCCTGGGTGGCATGCCCCGGTACGAGTTCCGCTGCCGCGCCTGCGGCGACACCTTCGAGGTCAACCGTTCGATGGCGGCGGCCGGTGAGCCGGCCAGCTGCCCTCAGGGACACGCCGACACGGTCAAGCTTCTTTCCGCGGTCGCGGTCACCGGTCGCAGTGGTGGTGCCCCGGCACCCGCCGCTGGTGGTGGCTGCTGCGGCGGCGCCTGCGGCTGCTGATCGGGTCAATTCGCCGCCGCCTGGTGGGCCAGCCTTGCCGGGAGCGGGTCCGAGTGGCACGTTGAGGCGGCACTTGCCCGGCCGTTCTCACGATGTGTGATCGTTCGGACTCAGGCAGCATGAACCCGACGTCACGGGCGGAGGTTCCTCGCATGTCGCCACGGATCCAGCTCCCGAGCGGTTGGGTGACCTTCGTATTCACTGATATCGAGGGCTCCACACGGCTGGCTCAGCTGCTCGGCCCGGACTACCGCCCGGTGCTCGCCGAGCATCGACGGCTGCTGCGCCGCACGCTGGCCAGCACCGGTGGCGCGGAACTGCTGACCGAGGGCGACTCGTTCTTCCTGGCCTTCGAGGAAGCTTCCGCGGCGATGACCGCGTGTCTGACCGCTCAGCGGGCACTGTCCAGCCACGACTGGCCCACCCCCGAAGCCGCGCCCCGGGTGCGGATGGGCCTGCACACCGGCTATGCCGAGCCACGTGACGGCGAGTACGCCAGCGCCGAGGTGCACCGGGCCGCCCGGGTGGCGGCCGCCGCGCACGGCGGGCAGGTGCTCTGCACGGCGTCCACCGCCCGTCGGGCCGATCCGATGCCGCCGGGTGCGACCCTGCTCGACCTGGGGCTGCACCGGCTACGCGGCTTTGACGACCGTGAACGGCTGTTCCAACTCGTCGCACCGGGTCTGGAGCGACAGTTCCCCCGGCCCCGCACCGCTGACGCGGTGGCGCACAACCTGCCCACCCAGGTCACCTCGTTCGTCGGCCGGCAGGCCGAGCGCATCGAGCTGAGCCTGCTGGTGCGTCAGAACCGCCTGGTCACCGTGCTCGGCGCCGGCGGCGCGGGCAAGACCCGGCTCGCGGTGGAGTTGGCCAGCGGAGTTGTCGAGGCGTACCCGGACGGGGTCTGGTTCGTCGACATCGCCTCGGTGACCGACCCGGGGTTGGTGGCGTTCGCCATCGCCGCCGTGCTCGGCCTGCGTCCCGAGCCCGGTCGGCCGATGCTGGACACCCTCGTCGAGTACGCGGCCGGCCGTCGGATGCTGGTAGTACTGGACACCTGTGACACCCAACCGGCCGCCTGCGCCGAGGTGATCGCGCGGCTGCTGTCCGGTGGAAGCGGCGTACGGGTGCTGGCCACCAGTCGCGAGTCGTTCAGCCTGCCCGGCGAGGTGGTGTGGCGGATTCCGCCGCTCTCGGTCGACCCGCGCGCGGACGGCGCGGAGAGCGACGCGGTGGCGCTGCTGCTGGACCGCACGGCGGCGGCCCGTGGTGGTCGGCAGCCGGACCCGGCCGAGTCCGCCGACCTGCGGCGGGTCGTGCAGCGGTTGGACGGCCTGCCGCTCGCCATCGAGCTGGCCGCCGCCCGGCTGCGGGTGCTCTCGGTCGGTCAGCTCGCCGAGCGCCTGGACGACGTCCTCGGCACCCTCGACGCCGGCCGGGAGGACCCGGATCCGCCGCCGGTGGAGCGGGGCTGGTCCGGCAACCAGCAGGACACCGTGGACCTGGTCGCTGCGGCCGCCGGGGCGTCGCCACCCTCACCGGCGAGCCGAGCGGTGCAGCGCTCGGCCACCGAACGGCATCTGACCATGCAGGCCACCGTCACCTGGTCCTACCGGACGCTGGGGCCCCGGGCCGCCCGCCTGCTGCGGTGGCTGGCGGTCTTCGCCGGCCCGGTGGATCTGGCGACGGTGGAGTGGCTGCTGGGTGACGATCCGCTGGACCCGCTGTCGGTCCTGGTGGACAAGTCGATGGTGTTGGCCGAGCCGCGTGCCTCCGGCAGCACCTACCGGATGCTCGACCCCATCCGTGCGTACGCGGCGCGACGGCTGGCCGAGGCGGGCGAGGAGCAGGCCGCCCGGGACCGGCACGTGGCCTGGTCGGCGCACGCGTTGGACCGGGCCCACCTGGGCCAGGACGGCCGGCCGGTGACGCTGTCGCTGTATGCCCTCGATCCACTGGCCGGGGAGCTGCGCGCCGCGCTGCGGTGGTGCGCCACCGGCGGCAGCGCCCGTGCGGGTCTCGGCTTGGCGGGTGGGCTTGACCAGTGGTGGCTGGAGCGGGGCCTGGCCCGCGAGGGGCGGCTGTGGCTGTTCCGGCTGTACGGACGGATCGCTGAGACGGGGGAGCGGATCCCGGAGGCGGAGCTGGCTGCGGCGTACCACATGCATTCGCTGCATGCCAGCGCCGACGGTGAGTTCGCCGAGGAACTGCGCTACTCCCAGCGGGCGGAGGCAGCGGCCCGGCAGGCCGGCGACGCGGGTTTGCTGGCTCGGGTGCTCGCCGGCAGGGCGGCGCCGCTCGTCGACATGGGGCAGTTCGCCGAGGCCGAACGGGTGTGCCGGGAGGTCATCGACTGGGCGCACGGGCAGGACGTGGTCGGCGAGGCTCTGTTCGCGGTCTTCAGCCTGGCCGAGCTGCTCTGGCGGCGGGGTGCCCTGGAGGAGGCCGCAGAGCTGCTGGGCGCGGTGCGTCCGGTGGAGGCGGCCCGGCCCGTGGAGCGGGGACGGCGTTCGGTGGACATGCTGCTCGGCATGGTCGCGCTGGCCCGCGGCGACGTGATCGCCGCACACGAGCATCTGCTGGTGGCGCTGCGCTCCCGGATGGGTCACGGCTACCACGGGCGGGCGTGCGACACCTTGAACGCGGTAGCGGTGCGCTGCGCGATCGGCGGGGAGCGGTTGACCGCCGCCCGCCTGTTCGGAGCGGCACAGGCCACCCGGGCGAGCATGCGGGCCACCCCCGGCATCTTCGGGGGTTACTGGGCCGAGCAGCAGGGGGAGTTGCGCGCGGTGCTGGGCGACGCGGCCTTCGACGACGCGTACGGCGAGGGTGCGGAGCTGGGGCTGGACGAGGCCGCAGCGCTGGCACTCGACGTGGAACACCCGGACCTGGCGGCGGACTCGACCCGCTTCAGCACCGGCCTGTCCCAACCAACCCCCCGCCGTCCCGCCGACCCCGACCGCCACCCAGCCACCCGAACCGAACGCGCCTAACCCCACCCAGCCCCACCCTGCCTCGCCCCTGCCCTCCTCCCTCGCGCCCTCGCCCCGCCCCCCGGCCTTGCCCTGCCCTGCCCCGACCCGCCGATCTTGCTCTTTCTGTTGTGAGATACCGGTGCCAAAGCGGCATATCGACAACCGAAAGTGCAAGATCGGCGGGCCCGGGCGCGGGCGCGAGCGCGAGCGCGAGGTGCGAGGTGCGAGGGCGTGGGGTGGGGCGCGGGGCGGGGAGTGCGGGTGGGGGTGGGGGTGGGGGTTAGTGGGTTGCGGCGTTGGCTTCGGCTTGGGCCTTCATTCGGGCGGCGCGGTCGATGTCGGCCTGCTGGACGGCCGCTACCGAACCGAAGATGCTGACCGCCTGGTAGTAGGTCCAGGCCAGGCTGTAGCAGGCCGGCCGAACGACCGAGTTGTACGTGGTGCAGACACGCTTCAGGTCCTCGTAGAAGGCGTTGTCGAGGCGGGACTTGTTTGCGGAGAACTGGCCGACCGCCTTGTAGTTGCGGTAGCCGAAGTCGTGCCGGTAGCAGCCCAGGTTGAAGGTGAAGCCGAGCGGGTTGTCCGGGCTGGACGAGCAGTAGTCGGTGGACCAGTTGAAGTTGTACTCGGCCCAGGGTGCCCGGTTGACCCGGGCGCTGTTCCACGAGTTGTAGCTGGACGCGCTGGTCTGGGTCCAGCTGGACAGCACGGAGAGCTTCTGGGCGGGGGTGACGGCGGCGGCGGGTGAGGCGATGGCGAGGGTGGCGAGCAGCGCTGACGCGCCCGAGGCGAGCAGGGTGGCGAGACGTCGGGGCACGGGTTACCTCCGCGGGGGTGAGCGGGTGGGACGGAAGTTACCGGCGGGTTACCGGATGTCGATGAGTGTCGATCAGCTGATCAACTAGGTGGTATGCGCATCGCCAACTATTGGTGACATACGTCGAAACAGACGAATGCCCCGGACGCACGAGGCGTCCGGGGCATTCCGAGGGATGGTCAGCGCAGGACGAATGCCGGCGGGCTGGCGGGGCTCTCGTTGGCCGACCGGTCCACCGCGGTCAACTGGTAGGTGTAGCGCCGACCGGGCTCGGCCGACGTGTCCACCCAGGACTGGACGTTGCCGGGCGTGGCCCGGACGCTCTCGACCAGGTGCGCGGCGTCGGCAGTGGCGCACCGGCCGGGCAGGGTGGTGCCGTCGAACCGGTAGATCGCGTACGAGGTGGCGGTGCCGAGCGGGCCGACGCCGTCGGCGGGTTGCCGCCAGGTGAGCCGGACCCCGTCGGCCTGCCGCGTCGCCTTGGTGACCACCGGGAAGAGCAGCGGCCGCGCCGGCAGGTGGGGCATGGCCGGCACCAGCGCCGGGCGGGAGTAGTGCTCACCGGCGTAGATGTCGGTGGCGCCGAGCCGGTTGGCCCGTACCTGCACCGCGGAGAAGTGCACGTTGCCCCGCACCTCCGGGTACGACCGGTTGAGCGTCAGGTGGTCGGACAGCTCACGCGGGTTCTGCCAGTACGGCCCGTACGCCGGGTCTCCGCTCTTGTAGTCGGCCTGGCCGATGTAGAGCTGCACGCGGGTGCCGCGCACCGTCTCGGCCCACCACGGCACGAGGCGCGCGTAGTCGGCGGCCGGGTACTGGCCGATGTACCAGTAGAGCTGCGGCACCACGTAGTCGATCCACTCCTGCTTGATCCACTTACGGGTGTCGGCGGAGATGATGTCGTACGACTGGCTGCCGGTGGTGTCCGAACCGAGCGGGTCGGCGGTCTTGTTGCGCCAGATGCCGAACGGGCTGACCCCGAACTTCACCCACGGCTTCGCCGCCTTGATCTTGCCGTTCATCTCCTGTATCAGGAGGTTGATGTTGTCCCGCCGCCAGTCGGCCCGGTCGGTGAAGCCCCGGTTGTGGGCCGCGAAGGTCGCGTCGTCCGGCACCTGGTACGTGCCGCTGGGGTAGGGGTAGAAGTAGTCGTCGAAATGGACGCCGTCGATGTCGTACCGCTTGACTGCGTCCATCATGGCGGTCTGGACGAACTCGCGTACCTCGGGGATTCCGGGGTTGTAGTAGAGCCGGCTGCCGGCCACGCCGGCCGGTGGGTAGGCGAAGGTCCAGTCGGGGTGCTGCTGGGCCGGGTGGCCGGGGGCGAGCTGGGCGAGGTCCGCGCCGGCGCCACCGGGGGCCGGCATGGAGACACGGTACGGGTTGAACCAGGCGTGGAACTCCAGGTTCCGCTTGTGCGACTCGTCGACCAGGAAGGCCAGAGGGTCCCAGCCCGGGTCCTGGCCGCGTACCCCGGTCAGGTACTCCGACCAGGGCTCGTACGGCGAGGGCCAGAGCGCGTCGGCGGTGGGCCGGACCTGCACCACGACGGCGTTGTGGTGCAGTCGCCCGGCCAGGTCGAGCAGCTCGCGGTACTCGGTCTGCTGCGCGGCGATCCGGTCGGGGCTGGTCTGGGACGCCTTGCTGGGCCAGTCGATGTTGACCACCGACGAGATCCACATGGCCCGGAACTGCCGTTTCGGGGTGGCCGGGTCGGTGGCGCAGGTGGTGGTGGTGGTGTCGGCCGCGCTGGGCGCGGCACTCGCGGGGGTGGCGGTGACGAACGTACCGAGCAGGGCTGTGACCAGCCCGGCGACTCCGAGTCGGGTGGCTTTCATGCGGTGTGTCCCTTCGTTGGGGCTCCCGGATGTTTCGCGCGGTGCGCGGCAAGATTCGCCGTCGATGTCCGCGTTGCTGGTAGGAAATTTTCACAATCTGGCCGACGCCGCAAGAGTTCGTGGTTGACCAATCGCTCCGCTGGGTAGCAACGCCGGTCACCGGCCGCCACGGGGTGGTCGCACGGTGGGAGGGGTGACCGGGTGTCCGTGCTGCGCACAAAACCAATCAAGGACGTGATAGCCCAGGGTGAGGCGGACGGCAGCGACGGCCAGTTGGGGCTGAAGCGACGGCTCGGCGCGATCGACCTCACCGGCTTCGGCATCGGCATCGTGATCGGCACCGGCATCTTCACGCTCACCGGGATCGAGGCCCGGGACAGCGCCGGGCCGGGCGTGGTGATCTCCTTCGCCATCGCCGGCGTGGTGGCCCTGCTCGCCGCCCTCTGCTACGCCGAGCTGGCCTCCAGCGTGCCGACCGCCGGCAGCGCCTACACCTACGCGTACGCCACGATGGGCGAGATCGTCGCCTGGATCATCGGCTGGGACCTGCTGCTGGAGTTCGCTCTCGGCGCCGCGGTGGTGGCCCGAGGCTGGTCCGGCTACCTCGCCGAACTGCTCGACCTGCCGACCCGCTGGTTCGGCGAGGAGGGCAGCACCGTCAACGTGGGCGCCATCGCCATCGTGCTGATCCTCGGCGTCGTGGCGATCGTCGGCATCCGGGAATCCGCCCGGATCACCAACCTGCTGGTGCTGGTCAAGGTGGCCATCTGCGTCTTCGTGGTGGTAGCCGGGCTGTTCTTCGTCAAGGCCGCCAACCTCACCCCGTTCATCCCGCCGGCCGAGCCCGCCGGGAGCGGCGACGACGGCATCAAGCAGCCGGTCACCCAGGCGCTCTTCGGGCTTGAGCCGTCGGTCTTCGGCTTCGTCGGGGTGCTCAGCGCCGCCGCCGTGGTCTTCTTCGCGTACACCGGCTTCGAGGCCGTTGCCAACCTGGGCGAGGAGACGCGCAAGCCCAAGCGGGACCTCACCCTGGGTCTGCTCGGCACGCTGCTGATCTCCACTGTGCTCTACATCGGCGTCTCGCTGGTGGTGGTCGGGATGGTGCCGTACACCGAGATCGACCGGGGCGCCCCGATCGCGTCGGCCTTCGAGTCGGTCGGCGCGGGGTGGGCCGCAGTGCTGGTCTCCATCGCCGCGGTCGCGGGCCTGACCAGCGTCATCCTGGTCGACCTGGTGGCGATGGGCCGGATCGGCTTCGCCATCGCCCGGGACGGCTTGATCCCGCCCTCGATCGCGAAGGTGCACCCGCGTTGGGGCACCCCGTACCGGATCTCGGCGATCATGACGGTGGCGGTCGCGCTGCTGGCCGGCTTCCTGCCGCTGTCCGCGCTGGCCGACCTGGTCAGCATCGGCGCGCTCTGCGCGTTCGTCCTCGTCTCGGTGGCGGTGCCGATCCTGCGCCGCAAGCGGCCGGACCTGGAGCGGCCGTTCCGGGTGCCGTTCTCACCGGTGTTGCCGATCGTCTCGGCGCTGGCCTGCTTCTACCTGATGCTCAACCTGTCGGTGGAGACCTGGCTGCGGTTCCTGGCCTGGATGCTGCTCGGCGCGCTGATCTACTTCGGCTACGGCTACCGCCGCAACCGGCTGGCCCAGCACGAGCCCGCCGTCGCTCCTCCGACCCCCCGTGAGCCGACTGCCTGACCCGAGGGTGCGGAAGGGCCCGATCTGCGGGGCCCTTCCGCGCGACCTGCGCAGCTATGGTGCTGCGCGCCGCCGGCCTCGACGACCTCCGCGCCACCCACCGCCTGGAATTCCGCGAGTCCACCCGGATCCGCTAGTCGAAGAAGCGGGCCAGGTGGGACTGCGGTGCCGGGTCGGCGTCCGGGGGGAGGGGCGTCAGGTCGGCGAAGATCGAGGCGCCGTCGCAGCCCGCGTGCAGTGGGTACCAGCGCGGCGTGCCCGGTGGCCGTAGCTGGCAGATCCCCTTGAACGTCTGCACGTCCATCAGCCGGACGTGAGTCGGGTCGGCCACCGCGTTCACATGCCCCCACCAGGGGCTCATCACGTGCAGCACCCCGCCGGGGCGGAGCACCCGGTGACACTCGTCGACCAGCGGCAGGAAATCGATCAGGTGCTCCAGGATGTGCACCGCGAAGAGGACGTCCACCGAGTTGTCGGCGAGCGGCAGCGAGCCGGACAGGTCCGCCACCGCATCCACGCCGGGCGCCGGGTAGATGTCCAGCCCCAGGTTGCTCGACCACTGCTTGGTCGGCCCACAGCCGAGGTCAACCACCACCGGCGCCCGCCCGCCGATGCCGACCCGGCACCAGACGCCGTAGACACCGGCGAGCCGTCCGACCAGCTCCCGCACCAGCCGTAGCTGGGCGGGCTCGGCCACCTGGCCGCTCAGATGCGCCACCCCCCGGTCGAACCGCACATCGACCGCCAGGTCGCGCAACCGATCATCGTGGCGGACCTGATCCGCCCATGCCTGGGCGAGGAAATCATCGATCGCCCGCAGCCGGTCGGCCGAGGGCGGAGTCTGTGCCAAAGCGACCATTCGGGCCACCTCCCGCCGCGCGATACCCGCAATCCCGCCCGTTATGCCCCACTCGTCCACCTCGCCGCTCGCTGAGGCGAGGTCCGCCCACGCGCGTGTCGCGGGTCGCGGGCCGAGTCGCACTCATCGTGATGTCACACAGTCATCACGATGACTCCACGACATCACGGTCAACAGCGGCACGGGCTTCGCGCCGGCACGGGTCTCGCGCCGGCACGGGTCTCGCGCCGGCACGGGTCTCGCGCCGGCACGGGTCTCGCGCCGGCCGCCTCGGCCCGGAGCGGTCGGATCAGCCGGAGATGGTGCGTCGGCCGCCGCGCATTCGCTGGCGGGGTGGCGGGTCGGCAGGCTTCGGCCGCTTCAGGTGGTAGCGGTGCAGTTCGTGGTTGCCGGGCAGGGACGGGTCCTCGCTCATCGCGACCAACTCCCAGCCCTGGTCGCCGGCCCGGTTCAGGTGGGCCAGCGAGGTGTCGCCGTACGGCGTCACGTCGACCATCGAGCCGTCCGGGCCGTACCAGACGAAGACGACCTCCCAGCCGAGGTCGGTGGTCGCGGCCTGGCGGCGGCGGACCAGCAGGGCGTACTCCCACTTGAGCATGGCGTCATTCTCACCCCGCGCCGGCCCACGGGCACGGATCAATCCTCGGCGATCCGCCCGGCGTCGACCCGCAGTCGCCGGTTGGTCTCGATGGCCGCCAGCATCCGCCGGTCGTGAGTGACCAGCAGCAGCGTTCCGGGGTAGCTGGCCAGCGCCGATTCGAGCTGCTCGATGGCGGGCAGGTCCAGGTGGTTGGTGGGCTCGTCCAGCACCAGCAGGTTGACCCCACGGCCCTGGAGCAGGGCCAGCGCCGCCCGGGTGCGCTCACCGGGGGAGAGGGTGGCCGCCGGTCGGGGCACGTGCGCCCCCCGCAGGCCGAACTTGGCCAGCAGGGTCCGCGCGTCCGCCGGCGACAGGTGGGGTACGGCCGCCTCGAACGCGTCGATCAGCGGCATGTCGCCGAGGAACAGCCCGCGGGCCTGGTCCACCTCGCCGATCACCACGCCGGGCCCGAGCGAGGCGGTGCCCTCGTCCAGCGGCAGCCGGCCCAGCAGCGCGGCCAGCAGGGTGGACTTGCCCGAGCCGTTCGCCCCGGTCACCGCGACCCGGTCCGCCCAGTCGATCTGGAGGTCGACCGGGCCGAGGGTGAAGCCACCACGGCGTACCACGGCTCCGCGCAGCGTGGCCACGACGGCGCCGGCGCGGGGCGCGGCGGCGATCTCCATCCGCAGCTCCCACTCCTTGCGGGGCTCCTCGACCACGTCGAGCCGTTCGATCAGCCGATCGGTCTGCTTGGCCTTGGCGGCCTGCTTCTCGCTCGACTCGGCTCGCAACTTGCGGCCGATCTTGTCGTTGTCGGTGGCCTTGCGGCGGGCGTTCTTGACGCCCTTCTCCATCCAGCCACGCTGGGTCCGGGCCCGAGCCTCCAGCCCAGCCTTGGTCTCCGCGTACTCCTCGAAGTCCGCGCGGGCGTGCCGACGGGCCACCTCGCGCTCCTCCAGGTACGCCGCGTAGCCGCCACCGTAGTGGTTGACCTGCTGCTGTGGCAGGTCCAGCTCCAACACCCGGGTCACAGTGCGGGTGAGGAACTCCCGGTCGTGGCTGACCAGCACCGTGCCGGCGCGCAGCCCGGTGACGAACTCCTCCAGCCGTTCCAGCCCGGCCAGGTCCAGGTCGTTGGTCGGCTCGTCGAGCAGGAACACGTCGTACCGGCTGAGCAGCAGCGACGCCAGCCCGGCCCGGGCCGCCTGACCGCCGGAGAGCCCGGTCGTCGGGTGGTCCAGGTCGACCGCGAGCCCCAGGTCGGCGCTCACCTGCTCGGCGCGCTCGTCCAGGTCCGCGCCGCCGAGGGCGAGCCAGCGCTCCAGGGCGTCGCCGTACGCGTCGTCGGCGCCCGCCGCCCCTGCGGTCAGCGCCTCGGTCGCCGCGTCCAACGCCGCCTGCGCGGCGGTCACCCCGGTCCGGCGGGCCAGGAAGTCCCGTACCGTCTCGCCCGGTCGCCGTTCCGGCTCCTGCGGCAGGTGCCCCACGCTCGCGGTGGGCGGGCTGAGTCGCACGCTGCCGGCCTCGACCGGCAACAACCCGGCGAGGGTACGCAGCAGCGTCGACTTGCCGGCCCCGTTCGGCCCGACCAGCCCGACCACGTCGCCGGGGGCGACCACCAGGTCCAATCCGGCGAAGAGTGGGCGGTCGCCGTGCCCGGCGGCCAGGTCCTTGACGATCATCGTGGCGCTCATCAGGACGGCAGCCTATCCGGCCGCCTGCATATCACCGCTCCCCAGCGGGCAGACTCAACGACGTGGTGACCACACTGGCGATCGACTGTGGGGGCGGGGGCATCAAGGCGTCCGTGCTCGACGAGGCGGGAACGATGCGGGCCCGGCCGTTGCGGGTGCCCACCCCGTACCCGTTGCCGCCCGCGCTGTTTGTCCGGACCCTGCTGGATCTCGGCGGGCGCCTGCCAACGGCGGACCGGCTCACTGTCGGCGTACCCGGGATGATCCGGCACGGAGTGGTCGTGAGCACGCCGCACTACGTGACCCGCAGCGGCCCCCGCAGTCGGGTCGACCCGGACCTGCTCGCCGAGTGGTCCGGCTGGGACGCGCGCGGCGCGCTGGCCGACGCGTTCGGGGTGCCGGCGCTGGTGCTCAACGATGCCGAGGTGCACGGTGCCGGAGTGGTCGCCGGCACCGGCTGCGAGCTGGTGCTGACCCTGGGGACGGGGCTGGGCAGCGCGCTCTTCGACGGCGGGGTGCTCGCACCGCACCTGGAGCTGTCGCACGCGCCTGTGCGCTGGGGCACCACCTACGACACGTACGTCGGCGAGCCGGAACGGCGGCGGCTCGGCGACGCCTTCTGGTCCCGTCGGATCCGGCAGGTGGTGGACGGGCTCCGCCCGGTGTTCCGCTGGGACCGGCTCTACCTGGGTGGGGGCAACTCCCGACTGATCCGGCCCGAGCAGCTGGCCCGGATGGGCGACGACGTGGTGGTGGTGCCGAACACCGCCGGAATCGTCGGCGGTGTCCGCGCCTGGGAACTTTCGGCCGGACGACGCAACGCCCGCACCTGACCGTTCGACGCCTCTTCGGCGGCCATCGGCGGCCGGAAGTGACCTGATCTCGACCCCGGGAACAGTCGCCAAACGTCCGGTGTTGTGCCAGCGTCGGAACAGGTGACGGTGCGACCCGAGGAGGTGGCAGATGGATCTTCTGGCGGACTACCGGCGGGCGACCATGTTCTTCGAGACCGGTGACCCCAGCGGTGCAGCCCGACTGCTGGAGCCGATCATCGACGCCGAACCCGGCAACGCTGCGGTCCGGCAACTGCTGGCCCGGGCGTACTTCCAGTCGGCCCAGCTCAACCGGGCCGAGGAGCACCTGCGTGAGCTGGTCGAACGGGACCCGAGCGACCACTACGCGCACCACGTGCTCGGTCGGACGTTGGAGCGGCTGAACCGGCACACCGACGCGCTGCGGCACCTGCGGATCGCCGCAGCGATGTACGCGGCCAACGACGACTACCGGACCGCGCTGGAGCGGGTGGAAACCCGAGTGGGCGGTCGACGCTGAGCGCGCGGGTCGACGTGGCAGGGGCGGTCCTTCGGGGCCGCCCCTTCGTCGTCGTCGGACGACCTGGCGGACGTGCCTAGGATGGCGGACATGGGACCTGACCGGCCGGGGGCTGCGGCATGAAGCTCAAGCTGGACCTGCACGAGATCTTCAACAAGGGCCAGGACATCGACCGGGCGTTGCGCGGGATCATGGACGAGGCGGTGGCGAAGAAGGCCACCCTCGTCGAGATCATCCCCGGAAAGGGGTCCGGCCAGCTCAAGAAGCGGGTGCTGCGGTTCCTCGACCAGAAGGACGTCAAGCAGCTCTACCACCGCGTGGAGAAGGACTCGAAGAACTTCGGCCGCCTCTTCGTCCACTTCCGCTGGAAATAGCGACCGCATGGCCTCTGATCTGCCTTTCAAGGCTCTACTGAAGCCATCGAACCATGGTCATGCCGGTTCCAGGCCGCCAAGGGCTCGCGGAGCGTCTGCGCTGGCCGGGTCTCCGAGTCGGGGCGACTTCGCCACCGGCGAGGTCCAGCGGGGCGGTCCCCAGGAGCCTCGGTGGTTCACTGCGTGGACGTCTCAGCGGTGATGTCGTGGCGGGGATGCCCGGAGCCGGGCCGGCCGCTCGGTGTGGCCTTCGGCGGTCTACGGTGTGGCGATGTCAGAGCAGTGGTCCTTGACCGTCGACTGCGCGAGCCCGCGTGAGCTGGCCGCGTTCTGGTGCCTGGCGCTGGGGTACGTACCGGCCGCCCCACCAGAAGGGTTCGGCACCTGGGAGGCATGGCAGGCCCATTTCAAGGTTCCTGAGGACGAGTGGGACGACGGCGCCTTCATTGAGGACCCCGACGGGATCCGGCCCGGTATTTCGTTCCTGAAGGTGCCGGAGCCGAAGGTAGTCAAGAACCGCATGCACTTCGATATCCACGTCGGCGGCGGCAGGCACGAGCCGTTGGAGGTGCGCTGGCTGCGGGTCCAGGCGATGGTCGAGAAACTGGTGGCAGCGGGCGGGACCGTACTCCGGGTCGACGAACCGGACGGTACGCCTGACCACGTGACGATGGCAGACCCAGAGGGCAACGAGTTCGACGTCCTTTAGGCCTGTTCGGGCGGACAGTTGGCCAAGCCGCGGCCCTCAACAGCGTCACGCAGGTCCTGATACCGATGGGTCACGCAGGTCCCGAGCCCTGACTCCGTCGAGGTGAGTCTCGGATGGATCTTCGTCGTGTGGTGTGACGGTCCGTCTGCGCCAGCGGTCGGACACTGAGCTGGTGACGGAGGAGCAGGGTACCGAGCCGACGCGGTGGACGATTCACGGTGAGCGGGTGGTGGACGGCAGCCGGCGGGCGCGGTTGAGCATCGCCGACGTGGAGCTGCCGGACGGGGTCCGTTTCGAGCAGTACGTGATCCGGGCGCCCCGGTCAGCCATGGTCGCGGTGCTTGACGAGCAGGAGCGCCTGCTGCTGATGCGGCGGCACCGGTTCGTGTTCGACAGGTGGGTGTGGGAGCTGCCCGGGGGTTATGTCGACGACGGCGAGCAGCCGGCGAGCTGTGCGGTCCGGGAGGTCGAGGAGGAGACCGGGTGGCGTCCGGGTCCGGTGGAGCCGATGCTGTCGTTCCAGCCGTGGGTGGCGACCGCGGACGCCGAGAATCTTCTGTTCCTTGCACGCGAGGCGACACATATCGGTTCGCCGGTGGACGTTAACGAGGCCGAGCGGGTGGCCTGGGTGCCGTTGACGGAAGCACGGGACCTCGTGTCTCGGGGTGAGATCGTGGGATCGGGCACGGTGATCGCGGTGTTGGAGCTGGTCGCGCGCAAAGCCCGGGGCGAGCTGTAGTCAGCGGCGTTGACCGAGGGTCACGTCGACACGGTTGATGAAGTGTCGAACGGCTGGCCGGCGGCGGTGCGCTGTGAGTTTGGTTTGCAGGTCGCGTAGGTACCGGACGGCTCGGGCTGATCGCAGTTGAGAGGTCAGCGTGAGGGCTTTGGCCCCGATGACGCTGGCGCGATCGGGCTCGCCGTTATGGGCGTGGATGGATGCGAGAAGAGTGAGATTGAAGGCCTTTCCGCGTACGTAGCGTTCGTCCATCTGCAGTGAGCAGGCGGTGAAGCGTTCGGCCTGCTGGTAACGGCCGAGGGCATGGAAGCAGTGGCCGAACTTGGCTGACAGGTACGCCTCGTCGAAGTAGCCGAGCCATTGCGGGTCGCTGCTGCGGTCGGCCCGGTCGAGGGTCTGTTCTGCCTGGTGCAGTGCGGTGGTGCAGGCGCGTTCGTCGCGTGCGGCGGCGTGGGCATGAGCTTCCATGACCAGCGCCTCGGCGGTCAGCACTGCGAGGCCGAGCGACATCCGGGTCTCGTCCGGCATGCCGCAGCCGTCGGCGATCCGCTCCAGCACGTCGATGGAGGTGACCTTCCGGCCCGCTATCACCCGGCTGACATAGCCCTGTTCCAGGCCGACCACGGCCCCGATGCGCGTCTGACTAGCCCCCGTATGCCGGACAAGCAGCCGGACCAGAGTGCCGATGTCGCGGACACGCACTGCTGTCCTGACGTCCTGCCGCGCCCAGAAGCCGTCCGGAGTCTGAAGCTGGTCGACTGGCACAACCGGTCCTACCCGTCGTCGACTGACTACGCATCGTGCTCAACCTGGAGCCTAGGTCTGGTGCCCGCGCAGGTCGAGCCGCTCATGTCACCGTGACATGGCTAGCGGACATGGCCCAGAGGCCGCAGCCGGCAGGACCGTCTTGGGCATGTTGTTCGATATCGACAACCCACCAGTCGAGCCGCCCGATGGCTGCCGCCACCGGCTGCTGTGGCGTCTGTGCCGAGCACTGTGGGAAGACCACCGCCCCGACCGTGCCGGCCACTTCCTCATCGTCGGTCGCGTCCACGACGACCAGCTTGTGTCGTGCCGCCTGGCACGCCTCGCCGTAGAAGGCCTGCGAACTGCTAGCGGCGAGCAGTCCGCCGCGTCGCAGCTGTGGCTCGATATCGCCCGGAGCCGAATCGCCACGGGTGACCTCAACCTCATCGCCGTCATGGCGGAGGCAGGTTGGCACCGTAGCCGTGCGGGTCTGACGGAGTGAGGATGGCTGCTATTTACGGCCTGGCGGCCCTCATCGACCACGCCCAGGCTCAAGTCGCCGCTGCCGACGAACTTCTGAACCGCCACGACGAGGTCGGGCTCGACCTGTGCCGATGCGGCCGGCCGCATCCCTGCTCGGAGCGACTGGGGTGGCTCCAGAGGCGGGCGCACTTCGTACACCTCATTGGCGACCTACGGTGACCACCCACGGGCCGGTGCTGCCGTTCTGGACCTGCGGAGGCTGCAATGCGGCCTGGCCCTGCCGAACCCGACAGCAAGAACTACGCGCTGAGTACGAGGGCGCAGCCGTCTCCCTGGCGCTCTACATGGGTGCTCAACTGGTCTGCGCCTCGCGAGACCTGACCTGGGTGCCGGCGGGGGTTCTGCACCGTCGCTTCCTGGGTTGGACCCGGTGAGCATCTTCGGTGGCGGCGGTCAGAGGCTGGCGATGAGGAGTCCGCACACGGCCAGTGGAAGCACCGCGGACAGGCTGCCCAGCATGGCCGCCGAGCGGATCCGGGTACGGGCGATGAGGATCGCGAGCATGGCCAGGCTGACCAGCAGCGCGAGGAACAGCGCGGGCGTAGCCGTGTAGAGCCCGAAGAGCAGCGCCCGCGCCCGTTCCGAGTCGCACACCTCGGTGCAGCGTTACGCCTGTTCAGAGGTGAGGGTGGCACCATGCGCGTCAGCCCGATCTCAGCGACCATGGTGTCCGCGTCCTCGAACGACTCAACCGTGCGGAACCCCTCAGCGGCATACACCCTCGCAGCGAAGTTCGCCCGCTCCACGCTCAGCGACACCGTGCGGATGCCACGTTCTCGTGCGGCCTGCAGAACGGCGCGCAGAAGCGTCCGCCCCACGCCCCGGCCCCGCCAGGTTTCCACCACGCCGATAGTCAGCTCCGGCACGTCGTCACTCACGTACCCGTAGCCTGGATCGGCGGAGGTCAGGTACCGGAACCAGGCCGCGCCGATTGAACGACCAGCCGAGTCCACCGCAACCAGGCCGAAGTCGTCTGGTCGCATCCAGCCGGTGACGTAGTGAGCCAGCGCAGGGTTCGCCAGGATCTGTTCGCGCGACCAGTTGCGCTCAGGCAGCCAGTTCACGGCCTCCACGAGCATGTCGACCAGGAATTCGGAATCAGCAGAGGTGGCCGCGCGAATGCCGAGGTCAGTCACCGCCGTAGCCTCGCACAGGGCCGGGCCTGGTCAGCTCTGTGGTCGCTGCGCCCAGAAGAGGGTGTGCCCGCTGCTGCCTTCGGGGACGAAGTCCTCGGCGATGATTGCCAGCCCCGCCTGTCGCAGCCATGAGCGGTAACTGGAGGCATCGGCTTGGCTCCACCACATGGTGGCGTCGCCATCGAGCCAGTTGTCGTCGGTGCCTGTCCAGGCGCTGTTGCCGACGGTGGTGAGCAGCCAACCGCCGGGGCGTAACCAGGTGGCGATGCTCTTGATGAGCTGCGGTTGATCGGCCAGGGGCATGTGGATGACTGCGTACAGGCAGACCACGGCATTGAACGAGGCTGGCGGCAGGTCGAGCCCGGTGGCGTCGGCGCGGAGAAAGGTGCCGTTGGGCACTAGGCGGCGCGCCCGCTCGATCTGCACGTCGCTGATGTCTACGCCGGTCACGCGGTGTCCAGCGTTGGCGAGGAAGCGGGCGACCGGCACCCCACAGCCGCACCCGAGGTCGAGGACCGCTGCTGAGGCAGGCAGGCGCTTGTGTAAGCCGGCGAGCCAGGGAGCGTACTGACCGTCGTCAGCGTTGTCCGATCGATAGTGGTAGGAGAGTGCGTCGTACCCGCGTCGGACCACGTCACGCTCGTCACTCCCGCTCATTCCGGGAACGCTACGAGGCTCGGTGCCGCCTGCCGATCCCTTTATCTCGGTACGGCTGAGCCCTGCCAGCGGTAGAGGTCGCGCAGTAGGGAGATCTCGGCACCGTGATGCCCTCCATGGGGAACCGCTCGGAGGTGCACCACGACCGTCGCGGGCGTCGACGGTGATCGTCGACCCCTAGGGTGTTCTGATGTCGGCGGTTAACCTGCGGCGGTCGGCGCGTGCGGTCGTCCTCGATGAGGACGACCACGTTCTGCTGCTCAGACTCGCCATTCCCGATCCAGCGGGCACGATCGCCGTTTGGATCACTCCCGGGGGTGGTGTCGAGGACGGCGAGACGCCATTGGCCGCCCTGCGGCGAGAGCTTCGCGAAGAGGTCGGTCTTGCTCTCGATGTCGACCCGCCTCAGGTCTGGCACCAGGAGATCGTCGCCGCCGGGTTCGCGCCCGGCCACGATGGCGTGGTGAACGACTACTTCCTCGTTCGGACCGCGTCGTTCACGCCGCGCGGTTCGATGAGCGATGAGGAGCTCGCGGCCGAGCACGTCATCGGCTGGCGTTGGTGGTCGCTGTCAGAGATCAGGGAGTACGTCGGCCCGGAACTGTTCTCGCCTCGCGATCTCGCCACGCCCTTGGCCGAATTGATCAGTGCCGGAGTGCCGGCCCAGCCCGTTGCGCTCGGCCTGTGAACCACACCCCTGCGGGATCAGTTGCGGCGTCGCCGGTCCCAGCGAAGGCTTCGACGCCTACGGCGGGCGGCGCAGGTTGGGCGTGAGGATCGGCCGTACCGCCGACGCGGAAGCGCGAGGCAGCGTGCTCTCATGACCGCGTGAATCTGACGTCACTGATCCGGGCCAGTAAGCGGCAATTCCTGTTCGGCGCGGTGATGTGGTGTATCGGCGCCCCGCTCATCTTCTACGCCCTCTTCCAAGGGATGCTCACGCTCTACTTCATGGGGTTGGCGACGATGGCCGTCGGCACTGGCATCGTCGCCAGGTGCCTGCGGCAGACGGCTGGAAAGTGACCATGCCGGACTCGCTGAACGTGTGGGCGGGCTGGGCCTGCGTCGGGTTGGCCCTGCTGTTCGCACTCAATGGGGTGCGGCTCCTGCGGGAGGAGCGGCATCGACGTCCGACGACCAACCGGCCATTCAGCGGACGTGAGCTGATGTGGGAGAGCGTCGCGATGGCGTTGCTGGGAACCGGCAATCTGATCGGCGGATCATGGGTGTTGCTCGTCATTCCGGCAGTGATCATCATGATGGTGCTCCTCGCGCGGCTGTTTGCCCGCTCAGGCGGTCGAAGGCGTCAGTCGCGCTAGCCAGGTTAAGCCACCCAGGCTGTCACGCCGGCCGCAGTCGAGCCGGCCGGCGACCGACCGGGTGTGCGACCCGGGCGGCTGACGGTGTCATGGAAGGGTGCGCACCATCGTGTCCGCGTCCTCGAAGGACTCGACAGTGCGGAACCCCTCGGCGGCGTACAGCCTTGCGGCGAAGTTCGCTCGCTCCACGCTCAGCGACACCGTGCTGATGCCACGTGCTCGGGCGGCGTCGAGAACGGCCCGTAGTAGCGCCCGCCCCACACCTCGGCCCCTCCAGTTCTCCACCACGCCGATGGTCAACTCCGGCACGTCGTCACTCACGTACCCGTAGCCAGGGTCGGCGGCGGTCAGGTAGCGAAACCAGGCCGCGCCGACCGGCCGCCCAGCCTCATCCACCGCCAGCAGGCCGAAGTCGGTCGGCTGCATCCAGCCGGCGACGTAGTGCGCCAGTGCCGGATTCGCCAGGATCTGCTCGCGCGACCAGTTGCGCTCAGGCAGCCAGTTCACGGCCTCCACGAGCATGTCGACAAGGAAGTCGAAATCAACCGGGGTAGCTGCGCGGACGTCGAGATCAGTCACTCCCGGAGCCTCACACACAAGATCGATACGGCCAATGCCATTCCATCTGCGGACCTGCTTGACGAGCATGTCGGTAAGTCGTAGCTTACGTTCGTGGTGACTTACGGAGCACATTCGGGCTGGGAGGCGCTCGGCGATCCAAGCCGGCTCGCCATCGTCCAGCGCCTGGCCGAGCGGCCCTGTGCCGTCGGGGAGTTGGCGGACGAGCTTCCGATCAGCCGACCGGCCGTGTCGCAGCACCTCAAGGTGCTCAAAAGTGCCGGCCTCGTCATCGACCAGGCGATGGGAACCCGCCGGGTCTACCGGTTGAGTCCGGTGGGGTTGAGCGCGCTGCGGGACCAGCTCGACACCTTCTGGCGTCGAGCGCTCAACGGATATCAGGACGTCGTCGAAGAGACGGAGGAGAGTTCATGACGCAAGCAGCTACAGCAATGGTGCGCCGCCAGATCGTCGTCAACGCACCGGTCGAGCGGGCCTTCACCGTGTTCGCCGAGCGGTTCGGCGACTTCAAGCCACCCGAGCACACCCTGCTCGACGTCCCGGTCACCGCTACCGTGTTCGAGCCCAGGGTCGGCGGGCACATCTACGACGTCGGGGCCGACGGCAGCGAGTGCCGGTGGGCGCGCATCCTCGCGTACGAGCCGCCGACCCGGATCGTCTTCAGCTGGGACATCGGACCGACCTGGCAGATCGAGACGAACCTGGCCCTCACCAGCGAGGTGGAGATCCGATTCGTGGCCGAGACCCCGTCTCGGACCCGGGTCGAGCTTGAGCACCGGAACATCGACCGACACGGCCCCGGCTGGGAGTCGCTTCGGGACGGCGTCGACACCGACACCGGGTGGCCGCTGTACCTCAGTCGTTACGGGTCCTTCTTCGGCGCCGACAGCTAGCGGCGCGCGAACCGCTCGACGGAGGGAAATTTTCGGTTCAGTGGGCTGCGGCGACGGTAATCGCTGGCACCGGATCGGTGCCGGCCAACCGGAGCCGGTGGGCTGACCGGAGGAGAAGGTGGTCCGGCGACGAATCACTCGCCGGACCACCTCCAACCGTCAGAGGGGATAGGTGCGGGCGACCGCCAGCATCTCCGAGCTGTGCGACCCGACGACGCCGACGGCCGGCGGCCGGGGGCGGAAGCCGGGCAGCGCGTCCAACCCGTCACTGGCGTCCATCGCCCGCAGCGCGACCTGCCCGGCGATCGGGCGCACTGTCAACACGACCTCGATGCCCTCCGCCGGCGGGGCGTGGAACACCAGCCCGAAGCCCCACTTCCCGGCGCGGGGCTCCACCGGCACCGACCGCCCCGCCACGTCGGCGCGCAGCACGGTGGCGGTCGACGTGTCGACGTGCAGGGTGGCGAGCCGGGCCACCCGCTGCGGGGTGAGCCGCAGCCGCAGCGTGCGCTCGCCGCCCGCGGTGGCGTCGGCCACCACCTCCAGCTTCGGCGCCGGCAGGTTCGCCGACTGCGCCGGTCCGGCCCGCAACTCACCGTCGCCGAGCCCCGGGAAGTCGTCGCCGACATCGGTGACCCCGTCCACGTAGCCGTCCGTCCACGGCTGCGGGTCGCTCTCGTGGCTGAGCCAACGGGCCTGGCCGGTGCCGGCGTCCAGGGCGTACATCAGGTGGGTGGGAGCGGGGTGGGCGGCGTCGAACCGGTCGACGCCCAGGCCGACCCCGGCGAGCACCACCGCCGCCGCGGCGGCGGCGCCGGCCGGCAGCACCGCGAGCCGCCGGGCCCGCAGCGCGAGCAGACCACGCTGGCCGCCGGCCTGCGGGTGCAGCAGGTCGACCACCGGCAGGGCGACCAGGCCGAGCAGCACCGCGACCAGCGCGGCCACCCCGCCCATTGCCATCCCCAGCGCGGGGAAGAGCAGCACCACTGTGGGCAGCAGGATGACCACACCCACTGCCGCGGCGGCCGTCACCGCCACCACCGGCCACGGTCCGGTCTGCCGGGTACGCAGCGCGACGAGCCCGCCGAGGGCGCCGGCCAGCGCTGGCACTGTGGTGAGGTACGCCCCACCCGGTACCGCCACGGCGAGCAGCACCCCGAGCACTGCCAGCCAGGCCAGCCCGCCGACGGCCAGCGCGGCCGGGCCGATCCGGCGGCGGGTCAGCGCGTACCAGGTGAACAGGATGGCGGCGGCGAGCGCCAGGACGGCCAGCCGGTACCAGATCGGCCGGTACGGGTCGAGCAGTTCCGCGTACCCCGGTCGGATCGTGGTGATCGCCAGCCAGAGCAGTTGGGCGGCGACCGGCGCGGCGACGATCGGCACCAGGGCCAGCGCGAAGCCGGCGGCCAGCCGGCCGGTGCTGGCCCGGCCGCTGCGGCGGGTCAGCCAGCCCAGGGCGGCCACCAGTGCCACCGCGAGCAGGGCCAGCGGCACTGTGAGCCAGCCGGGGTAGCGGACCAGCCCGCCGGGGACGGGGAAGTAGGTGGCGTCGTGCCCGGAGCGCAGGTCGGTCAGGTCGGTGCCACCGAACTCCCGGGCGAGGCCCAAGGCGTTGTCCCCGTGCTGCTGGAGGCTGCCCCGGTCCATGGCGGCCGGGGTGTCCAACGGCGTGTGGTAGATCGCGCCCCCGTCGATGTACGCCGAGTTCAGCCCGACGAACTTCTGATCGAGGAAGGCGGTGAAGTCGGTGTCGTTGGGCAGCGCGCGGTAGATCTCCACAGCGAACGAGGTGCCGACCGGGTGTGGGGCGGCCCGGCCGAAGATGTCCACCAGCTTCGCGTTGTTCCGGGACGTCTCGAACATGATCACGGGCCCGGTGGAGCCCCGCGCCTCCAGGTTGAGCACCACACCGCCGTCGGCGGCCAGCGGGTGGCTGGCGGCGAACGCGGACGCGCCGCAGAGGCACGCCTCCTCGGCGTCGGTCAGGACGAAGACGATGTCGTTGCGCGGCCGGGGGCCGGTGGTCAGCGCGCGGGCCACCTCCAGGATCGTCGACGTGCCGGCCGCGTCGTCGTTGCCGCCCGGCCCGGTCTGCACCGAGTCGTAGTGGGCGACCAGGAAGACCCGGCCCGTCGAGTCGGTGCCCGGCATCCGGGCCACCACGTTGCGCACCCGGGCCAGCGTCGCCCCTCCCGCCGCCCCGCTGAGCTGACCGGCCTCCGGTGCCACGGTGTCCTGCACCTCGGTCTCCAGGCCCAGCCCCCGCAACTGCTGCTCAAGGTGAGCGCGGACCTGCTCGTTGGCCGGGCTGCCGGCGACGTGCGACCGGGCGGCGATCACCTGGACGTCCTCGTACGCCCGGCCGGCGCTGAACGCGTCCGCCGGGGCGTCGGCCGACCTCGGGGTGGGGGTGCGCAGGTCGAGCAGACTGCCGGCGCCGACGGCGGCCAGCGCGACCAGAGCCGCCGCGGCGGCCACGAGCCGCCGGCGCGGCCGGGTCAACGCGCGGTCGGCAAGGGGTACGCCCGGGACCGGACGGGGTGGCGTGCCCGTCGTGGCCGGGGTGGTGGGTGCTCCCACGGGAACTCCTCGGGGGGTGGTGGGGCCTGGGGTGGGATCATCCTGCCCGTCGGCGGTCGCTGAGGGGATGGCCGGTACGTCAGGCGTCCATCAGCCGCCCGGTTTGTCCGCGGCCGAGCAGTGATGCGCCCCATCCCCGCCCGCGCCGGAGGCATCGTGTTGTGTGCGACCGTTGTCTAATACAGGATCAGCGGGGCACTCGAAAGGAGCCCGACATCACCAGCGAACTCCCGCGTCTCGCGGCGGTGACCCGGCCGCACCGGGGGGCCGGCTCGGCCGGTTCCCCAGTTGTGCCGTACCCGCACGGTGGTCTGGCGCGGCACGCCAACCTGCCGCCGGGTGAGCGGCTGCGCGTGCTGCTGGTGGAGGACGACGAGGGCGACGCCTTCCTGGTCGGTGAGCTGCTCGCCGAGACGAACTCGATGATCGACCTGCTGGTCGCCACCAGCCTGCGCGAGGCGCGGCAGCGAATCACCAACGTCGACTGCGTCCTGCTCGACCTGGGTCTGCCCGACGCCCAGGGGCTGGACGGGCTGCGCCAGGTGTTGGAGATGTCCAGCGGCGCCGCGGTCTGCGTGCTGACCGGCCGCACCGACGAGCACCTGGGCGTCGTGGCGGTCGCCGAGGGCGCCCAGGACTACCTGGTCAAGGGCCAGGTCGACGGGGTGCTGCTGACCCGGGCGCTGCGCTACGCCGTGGAGCGTAAGCGCGCCGACGAAAACGCCCGACGGTTGCGCGAGGTCGAGCTGCGCCAGGCCGAGTCGGCCCGACTCGAACGCGGTCTGCTGCCCCAACCGCTGATGACCACCGACCAGGTCGCGGTGCACACCTTCTACCGGCCGGGCCGGCACGCCGCCCTGATCGGCGGGGACTTCTTCGACGTGGTGCAGACCCACCCGGACCGCCTCGACCTGATCGTCGGCGACGTCTGTGGGCACGGGGTGGACGAGGCCGCGCTCGGGGTCGAGCTGCGGGTGGCCTGGCGCGCCCTGGTGCTCGCCCGGGTGCCGGACGACGTGGTGCTGCCCGCTCTGGAGCAGGTGCTGATGAGCGAGCGCCGCCTCCAGGAGATCTTCGCGACGGTGGCCACCGTCAGACTGGACCTGGACGCCAACCGGGCCACCGTACGACTGGCCGGGCACCCGCCACCGCTGCTGCTCTCCGGCGGCCGGGTCGCCCCGGTGCCCGCGCCCGGCGGCCTGCTGCTGGGCGTACGACCTCGCCGGCCGATCGCCTACGACCTGGAGTTCGACACCGATGACTGGTCCCTGTTGATGTACACCGACGGCCTGATCGAGGGGCGGGTGGGTGCCGGCAACGAACGGCTCGACGTGCCGGGCCTCAGTGGCTTGCTGGACGAGCCGGCCAACCGTTCGGTGTCGCTGCCCGAGCTGCCGGCGTGGCTGGTCGGGCGGGCCGAGCGGCTCAACGGTGGGCCGCTCGCCGACGACGTGGCCATGCTGCTGGTCAGCCGGGGCGGTGGCCGGTGAGGCCGGTCATCGGCGGCTGGAGTCTCCGCCGCCGGGTGATCACCCTGCTCACCGTCGTGGGTTTTCTGTTGATCGGGCTGGCCGGCGCGGAAGCGGCGATGGCCGCCCGCAACCGCACCCAGATCGACGCGGTGCTGAACGAGACCGGCCCGTTGCGGGTGCAGTCCCAGGAACTGCTCAACGCGTTGCTCGACCAGGAGACGGCGATCCGCGGGTACGCGGTCAGCGGCGACCAGGACGACCTGAACCCCTACCGGGAAGGGCTCGCCCAGGAGCAGAGCGTCATCGTCTCGATGCGGAAGCTGCTAGACGACTATCCGGAGATCAGCCAGGAGCTGCGGACCGTCGAGGAGCGTGTCACGCAGTGGCGGCGGTCGGTCGCGGAGCCGGTGATCGTCACCACCGAGCAGAGCGGCACCAGCGCCGGGCAGGCGTTGGTCACCGAATCTGCCCGGCAACAGTTCGACGAGGTGCGCTCGGCGGTGAACGACCTCCAGGAGGAGGTCCTGGCCGCCCGGGAGCAGACCGCCGCCAACGTGCGTACCAGCAGCAACGTGCTGGTCGTCCTGCTGATCGTGGCCGCCCTGGTGGTGGTCATCGCCGGTACGGTGCTGCTGCTCTCGCTGGACCGGATGGTGGTCCGGCCGCTGACCGGCCTCGCCAACCAGGTCCGCGAGGTCGCCGAAGGCGACTACCAGCACCGCATCGCCACCGTCGGCCCGCCGGAGTTCATCCAACTCGGCGAGGACGTGGACGCGATGCGGCAGAAGATCGCCGCCGACCTGGCCGAGGTCCGGGCCGCCCGCGAGCGCATCGAGTGGGTGAACAGTCAGCTCCAGAAGCAGGCCGAGGAGTTGACCCGTTCCAACCGGGACCTGGAGCAGTTCGCGTACGTGGCCTCGCACGACCTGCAGGAGCCGCTGCGTAAGGTCGCCAGCTTCTGCCAGCTGCTCCAGCGCCGTTACGCCGGGCAGCTCGACGAGCGGGCCGACCAGTACATCGCCTTCGCCGTGGACGGCGCGCAACGGATGCAGCGCCTGATCAACGACCTGCTCGCGTTCTCCCGGATCGGGCGGCTCACCACCGGCTTCGTCGAGGTCGACCTCAACAAGGTGATGGGCGACGTGGCCGGCCAGACCGAGGCCGCCCGGCAGTACGCGGACGCCGAGTTGACCTGGACCGGGCTGCCGACGATCTCGGGTGAGGAACCGCTGCTCACCAACCTGCTGGCCAACCTGGTCAGCAACTCGATCAAGTTCCGCCGCCCGGACGTGCCGTCGAAGGTGCACGTCTCGGCCCGCCTGGTGGGTGCCGAGTGGGAGATCACCTGCCAGGACAACGGCATCGGGATCGAGCCGGAGTTCGCCGACAAGATCTTCGTGATCTTCCAGCGGCTGCACTCGAAGGACGCGTACCCGGGCACCGGCATCGGGTTGGCGATCGTCAAGAAGATCGTCGAGTACCACGGCGGCCGCGTCTGGGTGGACACCGACGTGCCCGAGGGCACCGCGATCCGGTTCACCCTGCCGGCCCTTCCCGAGGACGTCGCGGCGGCTGCCGCCGCCGATTCCGCGGTGGAGCCGACCGATGGTGACGCGACGCCCTCGACCGAGGCTCCGGCAGAGCTGATCGAGCAGGCCGACGGCCCGGACCAGCCGGACCGGGCCGACCCGACGCTGGAAAGCGGTAGAACGGGTGACATGAAGGAGACGGTGGGATGACCGCGCCGGCGGACGGCAAGAGCCCGATCGAGGTCCTGCTCGTCGAGGACGACCCGGGTGACGTGCTGATGACCCAGGAGGCGTTCGAGGAACACAAGCTGCGTAACCGGCTGACCGTCGTCTCCGACGGGGCCGAGGCGCTGGCCTACCTGCGCCGGGAAGGTCAGTACGCCGACGTGACGGCGCCCGACCTGATCCTGCTCGACCTCAACCTGCCCCGGCGCGACGGCCGGGAGGTGTTGGAAGAGATCAAGAAAGACCCGAACCTGCGCCGGATCCCGGTGGTGGTGCTCACCACCTCGCAGGCCGACGAGGACATCCTGCGCAGCTACCAGCTGCACGCCAACGCCTACGTGACCAAGCCGGTGGACTTCGAGCGCTTCATCTCGGTGGTCCGTCAGATCGACGAGTTCTTCGTCAGCGTGGTCAAGTTGCCGCCGCGTGGCTGACACCCTGCTGGACGACGTCGGCGGCCTGCTCTGGGAGGCCGCCGACCAGGTCGTGCTGCCACTGTTCCGCAAGCTCGACGACGATGACGTGTCGGAGAAGGCGCCCGGTGAGGTGGTCACCGTCGCGGACCGCCGGGCCGAGGAACTGCTCTCGGCGGGGCTGCGCCGGCTGCGGCCGGGCTCGAAGGTCGTCGGCGAGGAGGGTGTCGCCGACGATCCGGGGTTGCTGCGGCACCTCCGCGACGGCGGGGACGTCTGGCTGGTCGACCCGGTCGACGGGACCGCCAACTTCGCCGCCGGTCGCCGGCCGTTCGCCCTGATGGTGTCGCTGCTGACCGACGGGCGACCGGCCGCCGGCTGGATCCTCGACCCGCTGGCCGGCACTCTCGCCTCCGGCTCGGCGGACGAGGGCACCCTGCTCAACGGTCGACCGGTGGACGGCACCGGCTCGGTGCCGCCGCTCGGCGAGCTGCGCGGCGCGGCGATGACCCGGTTCCTGCCGCCGGAGACCCGCGACCGGGTCCGCGCCGGCGGGCGGCGGCTCGGTGAGCTGCTGCCCGGCCAGCACTGCGCCGGTCGGGAGTACCTGGACATCCTCACCGGCGAGCAGCAGTTCGTCCTCTTCTGGCGCACCCTGCCCTGGGACCACGGCCCAGGCACGCTGCTGGTCCGTGCCGCCGGGGGCGTCGCCCGCCGATTCGACGGCGTCGACTACCACCCCGCCGACGACGGCCGCGGTCTGCTCGTCGCCGCCAACGAGCAGGTCTGGGCCGACGTGCGCGAGGCGCTCCTCAGCCCCTGATCCGCGCGCTGCGCGACCGCCCTGGAACGCTGCGTCGACATCGAGGCAGCCTGAGGTTCAGCAGGCTGGTCACCGGCCCACGATCCGGTATCGTGACCGGCGGTCTCCGCCAGCGGGCCGCCGACCGGCGTCGCCATGCAGCGTTCAATCGGGGGCCGGCGGTCGACGGAAGGACGCTTTCGTGCCCAGGAACAGGTTCAGCCCGCGGCTCGGTCGCCGCGCTCTGTTCGCCGTGCTCGCCGCCGTCGCGCTGGTGCTCGGCGGTGCCGCGGTGCCCGCGTACGCGGAGCCGGACGAGGGTGGCAGCAAGAAGCTGCGGGACGCGCTGGAGCTGACCGCCAGGGGCCACATCGAGGCCAAGGCCAAGCTGGACAACTCCAAGCGTCGCCAGACCGCGCTGACCGGCGAGCTGACGACGATCGAGGGTCGGCTGGTCGGGCTCACCAGCCAGGTGGGTGAGGTGGCCGCCCAGTCGTACCGGGTGGGTCGGTTGAGCGCTGTCTCGATGCTGCTCAACACGGCCACGCCGGAGGCGTTCCTGGAACGCGCGGGCGACCTCGACCTGATGGCTCAGCGGGACAGCAAGCGGCTGCGTGACCTCACCGAGGCCCGGCTGCAGGCGCAGCAGGCCAAGGTGGCCATGGACGCCGAGGTTCGCGAGCAGCAGAAGCAACTCGCCGTGATGGCGAAGAAGAAGAAGGAAGCCGAGGAGGCGCTCGCCGAGGTCAGCTCCGGCGGCAGCAACGGTTTCAGTGGTGGCAGCTCCACCTCGGCGAAGCCGGCACCGCGTAACTCCGACGGGTCCTGGCCGTCGGAATCCTGCTCGGTGAAGGACCCGACGACCTCCGGGTGCATCACTCCGCGCACCCTCAACGCGCTCAAGCAGACCCAGGCGGCCGGCTACAAGCGGCACGTCTCCTGCAAGCGCAGTGGTGGCGGCGGCGAGCATCCGAAGGGCCGTGCCTGCGACTTCTCGGCCGCCACGAACGGCTTCGAGGACAAGAACGCGACCGGCGGCGACAAGGCGTACGGGGACAGCCTGGCCGCCTGGCACGTGCGCAACGCCGACCGGCTGGGCGTGCTCTACGTGATCTGGTACCGGCAGATCTGGCATCCCGGCACCGGGTGGCGCTCGTACAGTGGAAGCGGCTCTCCGGCGGCATCCCACACGAACCATGTTCATCTATCGATGTACTGACCCGGAGCACCAGCTTCGCTGCGTACCATCGCGACGATGAGCTCCCCACCGTCCGACGTAGCGGCCCTGCCGGCACCCCCGGCCCAGCCCGTGCCGATCACCGGCCGGGCGCTGCCCAACGGCCTGGCCGCGTTCCTGGTCTTCTTCTCCAGCGGTGCCGTGCTGGTGCTGGAGACCGTCGCCCTGCGCCTGGTCGGCCCGTACGTCGGGGTGACCCTCCAGGTGACCAGCTCCGTGATCGGCATCGCGTTGGCCGCCATCGCGTACGGCGCGTGGTCCGGTGGCTGGCTGGCCGACCGGCGCAACCCGCGGGGCCTGCTCGCGCCGGCGTTGGTGCTGGCCGGCATCGCCACCGCTGTCACCCTGCCCGTCGTCCGGTACGCCGGTGAGGTGTTGCGCGGTGGTGCGGCCAGCGGCATCCTGCTGCTGGTCGCGTTGGCGGTGTTCGTGCCGGCCGCGCTGCTGGCCGCGGTCACCCCGCTGGTCGTGAAACTCCAGCTCGCCGACCTGCGCCGCACCGGCCAGGTGGTCGGTCGACTCTCCGGGATCGGCACCCTGGGCGGCATCACCGCGACCCTGCTGACCGGGTTCGTGCTGGTCGCCGCGCTGCGCAGCACCGTCATCCTGCTTGCCCTGGCGCTCGCGCTCGGGCTGGTCGGCATCGGCCTCGGCTGGTACCTGCGCCGAGAGGAGCCCACCGAGCTGCCCGGTCCGGCCCGGGCCCGGGCCGCGCTGGCCGTGCTCGGCCTGGCCGGGGCGGGGCTGAGCACCGTGGCACCCAACCCGTGCGACATCGAGACGGCGTACCACTGCGCCCGGGTCACCGCGGACCCTTCCCGGCCCAGCGGACGGACGCTGCTGCTCAACTCCGCCCAGCACTCGTACGTGGACCTCGCCGACCCGAAACACCTGGAGTACGCGTACACGAAGTGGATCGGCGCGGTCGGCGACGTCGCCGCGCCGGCCGGGCAGCGCCTGGACGCGCTGCACCTGGGCGGCGGTGGGTTCACGGTGCCGCGCTACCTGACCGCGACCCGACCGGGCACCGACAACCTGGTGTTCGAGATCGACGGCGGGCTGGTCGAGCTGGGTGAGCAGGAGCTGGGCGTACGGCCGGGGCCGGACCTGCGGGCGGTGGTGGGTGACGCCCGGATGCTGGTTGCCGCCGAGCCGACCGACAGCCGTGACCTGGTGGTCGGCGATGCGTTCGGGCACCTGGTGGTGCCCTGGCACCTGGCCACCCGGGAGATGGCCGCCGACGTGCGGCGGGTGACCCGCCCCGGCGGCGTGTACGTGCAGAACGTCATCGACTACCCGCCGCTGCGGTTCATCCGCGCCGAGTTGGCCACGGTGGCCGCCGAGTTCGGGCACGTCGCGTTGATCGCGCCACCGGAAGCGCTCGCTGAGGAGCGGGGCTCCAACTTCCTCATCGTCGGCTCCGACGCGCCGTTGCCGCTGGAAGCCGTCCGGGCCCGGCTGGCCGAGGTGGACCCGAAGGTCAGCCTGCTGTCCGGTGCGGCGCTGACGGACTTCGTCGGTCAGGCGATGGTGTTGACAGACGACTACGCCCCCGTTGACCAACTGCTGGCCACCGCCTGATCGGGTGACAATCCTGACCGATTCCGATACTCCAGGTGTAGGCGGGCCGTTACTGGGCAACATCGCTCACCATGGGCGGTGGGGACCGGAACGGCGCGCAGTTGCTCGATGAGCGGTACCGGCTGATCGAGCAGCTCGGCGCGGGTGGCATGTCGGTGGTCTGGCGTGGCTATGACGAGGTGCTGGGTCGCCAGGTCGCGGTGAAGGTGTTGGCCTCCCGGCTGGCCAGCGACCGGGCCTTCCGCCACCGCATCCGGATCGAGGCGCAGGCCGCCGCGCGGCTCTGCCACCCCAACATCACCAATGTGTACGACTACGGCGAGTCCGAGCAGGTCGGTCTCACCGTGCCGTACGTGGTGATGGAGCTGGTCGACGGCGCTTCGCTGGCCAGCCGGCTGGGTCGGGAGAGCCAACTGCCGTGGCGGGAGGCGGTGACCATCGGCGCCGAGGTCAGCTCCGCGCTGGCCACCGCGCACGCTCGCGGAGTGGTGCACCGCGACGTCACACCGGGCAACGTCATGCTCACCTCGACCGGCGTCAAGGTGGTCGACTTCGGCATCTCCGCGCTCGTCGGGGAGAGCGAGAAGGGTCCGGACGGCGCGCTGTTGGGCACTCCCGCGTACCTCGCCCCGGAGCGGCTGGACAACGGTCAGGTCTCCCCGGCCACCGACGTGTACGCGGTTGGGCTGCTGCTCTACCGAATGCTCACCGGTCGACTGCCGTGGCTGGCCAGCACTACCACCCAGATGCTGCGCGCCCACATGTACAACGACCCGGAGCCGATGCCCACCGTCCCGGGGCTGCCCGACGGGGTGGCCGACCTGGTCGGACGCTGCCTGGCCAAGCGACCCGCGGACCGGCCGGCCACCGCCGAGCTGACCCGGACGCTCGCCGAGGCGGCCGGCATGCTCGCGGCGGTGCCGGTCTCCCCGGCCGCCGGGCCGCTGGACGCGGCGATGCTCGGCAGTGCGCGTACCACCATCCTGCCCTGGTCGGCGGCGACCGACGCGTTGCCGCTGTCGCGGACCCGTAACCGTCGGACGCAGCAGCGGGTGACCCGGCGTCGGCGGGTGGAGGCCGGCGTGGCCGCCGTCGGGCTGATCGCTGTCACCGGGGCGATGTGGGGGTTCACCTCGCGCAGCCCGGCCAGCGGAGAGGACCGGCCGACGACCGAGGCTCGGATGGGGATGCCGACGGCGGCGCCCTGCGAGGTGGCGTACGCGTTGCGCACCGACTCCGGCACCGACTTCTCCGCCGAGCTGACGCTGACCAACACCGGTGGCCGTGAGCTGCGGGACTGGGCGATGAGCTTCACCTTCCCCGGGCAGCAGAAGGTGACGAAGGCGGAGCCCGCGCCGGTGCACCAGCAGGGGAGCACGGTGCTGATCCGACCGGCGGCCCAACGCACCACGCTGGCCCCCGGTGCGGCCGAGAAGGTGACCCTCACCGGCAAGTACAGCGGGGCGAACCCGTTGCCTGTCGAGTTCCGACTCGGCGAGGCGACCTGCGGGGTTCGGGTTTCCGGCGTCGCCGGCAGCGCTCCGTCCACGGCCCCGCCGGCCAAGGCCGCCACGGTGAAGGCCCCGCCGAAGAAGACGACGGCACGCGGCGGCTCCGGCGCGGGCGGCGGCGCGTCGAAGGCCAAGCCACCGAAGCCTGCGAAGGCCCCGGCGAAGCCCGCGAAGCCCGCGAAGGCCGCCGGTGGTGGCCCGGGAAAAGTGTGAAGGTGACCAAGGGGCCGCGTGGTCACCGGAAGTGAGCAGGCCAGCGTAGGGGCTGTAACAGGTCAGCGCATCCCCGCGAATCGCTGCACCTGGTCGATCCCACCCTCGACGATGAGCACCCCGCCCTGGGCAAGCGTGGTGTCGTCGGAGGTGTACCGGAAGCGTTCGCCCGGCAGTTTGGCGCCGATCACGCGTACCCCGAAGCGCTCCTCCGGTCTCAGGTCGAGCAGGGTGCGCCCGACCAGGGACTCCGGCACCCGGACGGTGGCGATGGCGAAGTCGTCGTCGAACTCGATGAAGTCGAGCAACCGGCTGACGATCAGGTGCGCGACCCGGTCCCCGGTCTCCGCCTCCGGAAAGATCACGTGGTGCGCGCCCACCGACGCCAGGATCTTGGCGTGCTTCTGCGAGGTGGCCCGCGCCCAGATCTCGGGTACGCCCAGCTCGACCAGCGCCAACACGGTGAGCACACTCGCCTCCACCGAAGCCCCGATGGCCACCACGGCCCGCCCGAAAGTGGTGATGCCCAGCTGCCGCAGCGCTCCCTCCTCGGTCGCGTCGGCCTGAACCACCCGGTCGAGCTGCGCCGACCAGCGCTGCACCTTCGTCGGGCTGCGGTCGATCGCCAACACCTCGCGGTCCATCCGGGTCAGCGACCCGGCCAGGTGGCAACCGAATCGACCCAGCCCGATCACCACGATGCCGCCGCTGTCCGCCCGTCTAGCCGACACCTCGGCCCTCCCTGCTTCCAATGGCGTGTCTCCGGTGTGCGGGCCGGCCGACACCTCCGGAACACGTCCTAGCCGACAATGGGTTGCTCCTGGGGATAGCGGTAGAGCCGGCGTCGGGTGTTCAGGGCGATCGCCGACCCCAGGGTGAGCGTCCCGACGCGGCCGATGAACATCAGCACGGTCAGCGCCAGTTGGCCGCCGGGCGGCAGTTCGGCGGCCAGACCGATGGTCAGACCGGTGGTGCTGAACGCCGAGGTGATCTCGAACAGGGCCGCGACGAAGCGGACGCCCTCGGTGAACAGCAGCAACAACATGGTTCCGGCCATCACCAACGCGACGCTGAGCAGCGCCACGGTGATCGCCTGCCGCTGGCTCGCGGTGGCCACCCGCCGGTGCCCGATCGTCACGTCGGGCTCACCGCGCAGCTCCGCCCAGATGGTGAACGCCAGCAGGAAGAACGTGGAGACCTTGATGCCCCCGGCCGTGCTGGCGCTGCCGCCGCCGATGAACATCAGCACGATCAGCAGGGGATAGCTCTCCTCCTGGAGAGCGGTGATGTCCAGGACGCTGAAGCCGCCGGTGCGGCTCAGCGCGATCTGGGTGAACGACGCGAGGACCTTCCCGGGTACGTCGTACTGGCCGATCGTGCTCGTGTTGGTCCATTCGGCGGCGAGCAGGCCACCGAAGCCGAGCAGCAGCAGCACCGCGCTGCCCCAGATGGTCAACTTCGTCGCCACCGCCCAGCGGGTCGGCTGCCGCCATTCGCGGACCGCCTCGAAGAGGGCGGGAAACCCGAGACCGCCGATGATCGCGCCGATCGCCAGGGGCAGCGACACCCACGGATCACGGCTGAAGGCCAGCAGGCCATCGGTGTAGAGCGCGAAGCCACCGTTGTTGAACGCCTGCACGGCGTGGAAGACGCCCGACCAGAGAGCCTCGGAGAACGGGTAGTCGTAGGTCAGCCAGAGTCGACCGGCGACCAGCACTGTCATCACCGCCTCGCAGGCGAAGACGGTCAGCGCGATCCGGCGGAGCAGCCGACCCACGTCACCGAGGCCGAACTCCGCCGTCTCGGCCTGCACCAGCAACCGGTTGCGCAGTCCGAGCTGACTGGAAACCACCAGGATGACCAACGCGGCGACGGTGAGGATGCCGAGGCCGCCGAGCTGAGTGAGCAGGGTGATCACCAGCAGGCCCCAGCCGGACCAGTAGTTCGGCGTGTCGGTGATCGCCATGCCGGTGACCGACACGGCCGAGGTGGCGGTGAAGAGCGCCGTGACCACTGGTGGGCGTACGTGTTCGGCGGTCGCCCAGCGCGCCATGAGCAACCCGGTACCGAGCAGGATCGGCACCAGGAACGCGAACGGCACCAGCCGCACGGGATTGCGGAAGAACCGGTGCACCAGACAATCTTCCTGTCCGCCCGCGTCCCCGGAGTGGGAACGGGCATTCCGGAGATTCATCTGCCGGCCAGCCATCGACCAACTCCTGGCAAATCACGGGCGGTCTGCTTACCCGGACCATCGATGACAGGAGACGGCGTTGCGACGTACCCTCTCGACCCTCGGCGTGGCCAGCGCTCTGCTCGCCGCCGCCGTGGCACTGCCGACAATGGCCGCGGCCGAACCAACGGCCGACGCGAACCGCTCCCGGGCCAACGACCGACCAATAGTGATCGGTCACCGTGGCGCCAGCGGCTACCGGCCGGAGCACACGCTGGAGGCGTACCGGTTGGCGATCCGGATGGGTGCCGACTACATCGAGCCGGACCTGGTCTCCACCTCCGACGGCGTGCTGGTCGCCCGGCACGAGAACGAGATCTCCGGCACCACCGACGTGTCGACCCGCCCGGAGTTCGCGGCCCGTAGGACGACGAAGACCATCGACGGTGTCGCGGTGGCCGGGTGGTTCACCGAGGACTTCACCCTCGCCGAGCTGAAGACGCTGCGGGCCAAGGAGCGACTGCCGCAGGTACGCGTGGCGAACACCGCCTTCGACGGCCGCTTCGAGGTGCCCACCCTCCAGGAAGTCATCGACCTGGCCCGGACCGAGGGGCGGGCACGGGGCCGCACCATCGGCATCTACCCGGAGACCAAGCACCCGAGCTACTTCGCGTCGATCAAGCTGCCGTTGGAGGAGCCGCTGCTGCGGGTGCTGCGGCAGAACAAGCTGGACCGGAAGAACTCGCCGGTCTTCATCCAGTCGTTCGAGACGGCCAACCTGCGACGCCTGAGCCGACTCACCGACGTGAAGCTGGTCCAACTGCTCGACGCGACCGGCCGCCCGTACGACTTCACCGTCGCCGGCGACGCCCGCACCTACCAGGATCTGGTCACGCCGGCCGGGCTGAAGTGGATCGCCGGGTACGCCGACGGCATCGGAGCGAACAAGAACCTGATCGTTCCCCGGAACGCTGCCGGCGCCCTGCTCGCCCCCACCAACGTCGTACGCGACGCGCACCGGGAGCGCCTGCTCGTGCACTCCTGGACGTTCCGGGCCGAGAACCAGTTCCTCCCGGCGGACTTCCGGATCGGCGCCGACCCGAACGCGCGCGGCGACATCACCGCCGAGTACGAGCTCTTCCTCGGCTTGGGCCTCGACGGGGTCTTCAGCGACCACCCGGACACCGCAGTCGCCGCCCTGGCCGGCCGCGCCGCGCGCTGACCCACTCCGCGCCCCCTGGGAGTCCCCGCCGAGCTGACCTCGGCCCGGAGCTGATCCGCTCCGAGTCGACGACCGGGCCGACACGCCCGGCCCACGCGCTGGCCCGTCGTCCGCCACCCGGACGACGGGCCAGCCCTGTGCCCGCCCGCCTGAAGGGGCCCCCGGGGTGCGGGCATCACGCGTGGAGAAGGGGCTCCTGGTCGGTCACCGTAGGTGGAGCGAGAAGATCGCGCCGATCATGCGGTTTCGGTTGTCGACATGGGTGGAATGCGGCTTGTGTCGGGACAGGAAGTGCAAGATCGCGGAGCAGGGGCAGCGCGGTGCGGGGCGGTGCGGTGCGGCGCGGTGCGGCTGACCGAACCGGGGCGAATGGCGCGGGGCGACACACGGTTCGGTTGGTCCGTGGGGGTTCGGGCCATCGAGGGCATGAGCTCCCGGCTGGTAATGCGGCCCGTTGTAACCTCCGGCCACCTCAATCCTGTTACTTGTGTGTTTCCGCCACATAGCTCGTGGGTGACGTCACTTCTAGCGTGAGCCGTCACGAAGAAGTTCTCTCCCTCTGAGTCCTCATGTGGAGTCGCAATGACGGTCCGGACGACGCGGCGGGCGTTCCTCTCCGCCGCCACGATGATGGCCGCGGCGCTGGCCGCCACGGCCTGTGGCAGCCCGCAGGACACCGCCACCGGCGGCGGCGACAGTGCCGCACCGGTCAAGGTCGGCCTGGTGTACTCCCAGTCGGGAGCCCTGGCCAGTTACGGAAAGCAGTACATCGAGGGGTTCAAGGCGGGGCTGGACTTCGCCACCCAGGGCACCGGCAAGGTCGGTGACCGGAAGATCGAGCTGACCGAGGTCGACGACGCCGGCGATCCGGCCAAGGCGGTCTCCGCGGCGAAGGACCTGATCGGCAAGGGCACGAAGATCATCGCCGGCTCCACCGCCTCCGGTGTGGCGCTCCAGGTGGCGCCGATCGCGGCGCAGAACAAGGTGCTGTTCATCTCCGGTCCGGCCGCCACGGACGCGGTGACCGGCGCGAACAAGTACACCTTCCGCTCCGGTCGGCAGTCGTACCAGGACGTGGTGACCGCCAAGTCGTTCATCGGCGACCCCACCGGCAAGAAGGTGGTGGTCTTCGCCCAGGACGGCGCGTTCGGTGACGCCAACGAGGCCGCCGTCAAGGCTGTCATCGGCAGCGCGGGCGCGACGGTGAGCAGCGTCCGGGCCCCGGCCAGTGCCACCGAGTTCACCCCGTTCGCCAGTCAGATCAAGGCCGCCAAGCCGGACCTGCTCTTCGTGGCGTGGGCGGGCACGACCGCCCCGGCCATGTGGCAGACCCTCGACCAACAGGGCGTCCTCTCGTCCACCACTGTCGTCACCGGCCTGGACATCCGCGCCTCGTGGCCGACCTTCGGTGCCGCCGGCGCGAAGATCTCCTTCCTGTCGCACTACTTCGACGGTGCCAGCGACACCGAGGCCAGCAAGGCGCTGAAGGCAAAGGTCAACACCATCGACCTGTTCCACCCGGACGGCTTCGCCGCCGCGCAGATGGTGGTCCGCGCCGCGCAGGAGGGTGGGGACGACGTCGACAAGATGGTCACCGCTCTGGAGGGCTGGAGCTTCGACGGGGTCAAGGGCAAGATGACCATCCGGGCCGCCGACCACGCGCTGCTCCAGCCGATGTTCCAGGCCAAGCTGACCGGCAGTGGCACCGCGTTCACGGCGACCGCGCAGAAGAGCCTCACCGGTGACGAGACCGCGCCGCCGGCCGTGGCCATGAAGGGCTGACCATGCTCGCCACCCGCGGTCTGACCTGGCGGATCGGTGAGGTCGCCATCGTCGACAGCGTCTACCTCGACCTGGCGCCCGGGGAGTTCCTGGGCGTCATCGGGCCGAACGGCGCCGGTAAGACCTCACTGTTCAACCTGATCACCGGCCTGCGCCGGGCCACTGAGGGCCGGGTCGTCCTGGACGGGCAGGACATCGGGGAGCTCCCGCCGCACCGGCGGGCCCGCCTCGGTCTGGGCCGTACCTTCCAGGCGTCCTCGGTCTTCGGCTCGCTGAGCGTGCGGGAGAACGTCCGGCTCGCCGTACAGGCGCACCGCGGGGGCTCAATGGCGTTGTGGCGGCGGGCGGCGGCCGACCGGGAGGTCGCCGTCGCCGCCGACGCGGCGCTCGACCGGGTCGGCCTCGCCCACCGGGGTACGGCCCTCGCCGGCACCCTGGCCCACGGCGAGAAGCGCAAGCTGGAGATCGCCCTGCTGCTCGCCGGTGAACCGCGGGTGATGCTGCTGGACGAGCCGATGGCCGGGGTCAGCGCCGAGGACGTGCCGGAGCTGGTCGCCGTCATCAAGTCGTTGACCGGCGACAGCGGCCGGGCGGTGCTGATGGTCGAACACCACATGGACGTCATCCTGGAACTGGCCGACCGCATCGCCGTCATGCACCACGGTGCGCTGCTGGCCTGCGACACCCCGGAGACGGTGATGGCCAACCCCACAGTGCAAGAGGCCTATCTGGGGGAGTCGCTGTGAGCGCGAGGAGTGAGCCGGGTTTGCGAGCCCCGCAGTCGCGAACGGAGGCATCTCAGTGATGGAACCGATCCTCAGTGTGGAGGACCTGTCGGTCCGGATCTCCGGGCTGCACATCCTCCAGGGGGTGTCCTTCACTGTCGCCCCGACCGGCGTGACAGTGCTGCTCGGTCGCAACGGCGTCGGCAAGACCACCACGCTGCGCGCGATCGTCGGCCTCACCCCGCCGGCCGGGGAGGTCCGCGGCACCATCCGGATGGGCGCGCAGAGTCTGCTGGCCCGGCCGACGCACCGGCTGGTCCGCGGTGGGCTCGGCTACGTGCCCGAGGACCGCTGCGTGTTCGCCGGGCTCACCGTCGCGGAGAACCTGCGGCTCGCCGAGCGGCGCGGCACCACCCCGGCGTACGACAAGGTCTTCGCGCTCTTTCCGGAGCTGGACCGACGCGGACGGCAACGGGCCGGTTCGCTGTCCGGCGGGCAGCAGCAGATGCTCGCCATCGGTCGGGTGCTGCTCAACGACAACCGGCTGCTGCTCGTCGACGAGCCGACCAAGGGGTTGGCGCCGAAGGTGGTGACCGAGGTGGCCGAGGTGTTGGAACGGGTCGCGGAGTCGGTGCCGGTGCTGCTGGTCGAGCAGAACCTCGCCGTCGTACGCCGACTGGCCCGCGACGCGGTCGTGCTGGCCGCCGGCAAGGTGGCCTGGACCGGCGACGCCCACGAGTTGCTGTTGGAGACCGCGTTGACGAAGTCACTGCTCGGTGTCGGCTCGGCGGAGGTGTCGCACTGATGGGCACCGTGATTCTGTTGGCGCTGACCGGGCTCGGGCTGGCGGCGCTGTACTTCCTAGTCGCGTCCGGCCTGTCCCTGGTCTTCGGCCTGGCCGACGTGCTCAACTTCGCGCACGGGCTGTTCCTCGGCGTCGGCGCGTACGGCACCTGGTGGGCGGCGGGCAACCTGCCGGGCGCCGGCCCGGACGGGTTCGGCTTCGTGTTCGCTGTGGCCTTCGGGGTGGCCGCCGGCACGCTGGTCGCGATCCTGGTCGAGCTGGTGCTGATCCGCCCGCTGTACTCCCGCACCATCGAGCAGGTGCTGGTCACCGTCGGGCTGTCGCTGGCCGGGGTGGCGCTGCTCCAGGCCACCTGGGGTGCGGACGCCCGTCCGTTCCCGCGTCCGGACTGGACCCGGCAGGTGACCGGGATCTTCGGCGCGCAGGTGCCCAACGGTGGCCTGCTGCTGATCATCGCGGCGGTGCTGGTGCTCGGCGCGATCCTGGCGTTCCTGCGGTGGACCCGGTACGGCCTGGTGATCCGGGCCGGCGTGGAGAACCGGGAGATGGTGACCGCGCTGGGCATCGACGTCCGCAAGGCGTTCACGCTGGTCTTCGCGATCGGTGGGGCGGCCGCGGCGCTCGCCGGCGCGCTCGGCGGGGTCTACTTCGGCACCGTCTCGCCCGGGCAGGGCGGCTCGCTGCTGATCTTCGCGTTCATCGTGGTGGTGATCGGCGGGATGGGCTCGGTCGTCGGCTCCGCGTACGCGGCGGTCGTGGTCGGGCTGGTGCAGCAGTTCGTCAACTACTACGGCACGTCCGGGCTGGGCGACATCTGCGTGGTCGGGCTGCTGGCCGTGGTGCTGCTGCTGCGCCCGCAGGGCATCGCCGGAAAGGTGGCAACGGCATGACGGTGATCGACGCTCCTCCCGCGCAGGTGCCCGACGAGTTGACCCCGCAGCGGGGGCGGTGGCACCGGGTGCGCCCGTTCCTGCCGCTGGTAGCGCTTGTCGTGCTGGCGATCCTGCCGTACTCGACGATCTCCCTACCGGGGATCTTCGAGGGGCCGGTCAACTCACCCGGCACCCTGCAGATTCTCGCCATCTGCCTGATCTTCGGCGGGCTGGCGGCCGGGTACGACCTGCTCTTCGGCCGGACCGGGATGCTCTCCTTCGGGCACGCGCTGTACTTCGCCGCCGGTGTCTACGGCACCGACATCCTGGTCACCAGGGCCGGTCTGCCGCTGTGGCAGGCGGCGCTGCTGACCATCACCGGCGGCACCATCCTCGCCGCGCTGCTCGGCGCTGTGGCGCTGCGTACCGTGGGCATCGCGTTCGCCATGGTCACGCTGGCCTTCGCCCAGGTGGGCGCGATCCTGGTGGCCCGGGACTTCGGCGGGCTCACCGGTGGCGAGGAGGGCCTGCCGCTGGACGTGTCAGGGCTGCCCGCCGGGCTGGTCGGGGTGACGAACACTGTCAACCTGTACTGGTTGGCGCTGGCGTACCTGACGCTGGTGGTCTTCGTGGTGCACCGGGTGAGCGGCTCACCGACCGGTCGGGTGCTCGCCGGGCTGCGTGACGACGAGCGGCGGATCGGCGTGCTCGGGTTGGACCCGTACCGCTACAAGCTGGTGGCGTTCACCTTGGCCGGCGGGTTGGCGTCGGCGGGCGGGGTGGTCTACGTCCTGATCGTCGGCGGCGCGTCGCCGCACATCACGTCCTCCGAGCTGACCCTGTCGCTGCTGGTCATGGTGGTGCTCGGCGGGCCGGGCACCCGGTGGGGTCCGGTGCTCGGTGGTGTCCTCTACATGTACCTGGACCACCGGCTCACCGCCTTCGGCACGAGCGACGCGGTGGACAACCTGCCGGCCGTCCTCAGCCGTCCGCTGAGCCAGCCGCTGTTCGTCCTGGGCACTGTCTTCATTTTGGCCGTCTACTTCTTCCCAGGCGGCCTGACCAGTCTGGCCCCCCGCCTGTCCCACCTGACCCGAGCCCTCCGCCCCCGCCGATAACCCCGGGCTGATCTACCCGTTGATCAAGAGGTTTGCGTCAGATTCCGACCGGATGGTGACGCAAACCTCTTGATCAACAGGGGTATGACGGACGGCGCTGGTAGAAATGCCGGGTGAAGACAGCAGAGCGGGCAGCGGTACGCGAGCGGGCCGAGGCGGTGCTGCGCCGGCTGGCCGGCGACCACGCCCGGCTGCGCGAGGATCAGTGGCGCGCCATCGAGGCGCTGGTCGTCGACCGGCGGCGGGTGCTCTGCGTCCAGCGCACCGGTTGGGGCAAGTCGGCTGTCTACTTCGTGGCCACCGCCCTGCTGCGGGAGCGGGGGGAGCACGGCCCGACAGTCATCGTCTCGCCGCTGCTGGCGTTGATGCGCAACCAGGTCGAGGCCGCCGCGCGGGCCGGCATCCGGGCCCGCACGATCAACTCGGCGAACCTCGACGAGTGGGACGAGATCACCGCCGAGATCCAGACCGGCGCTGTGGACGTGCTGCTGATCAGCCCGGAACGCCTCAACAACCCGGATTTCCGCGACGGCGTCCTGCCGAAGTTGGCCGCCACCACCGGCCTGCTGGTGGTCGACGAGGCGCACTGCGTCTCCGACTGGGGGCACGACTTCCGGCCGGACTACCGGCGGCTGCGGACGTTCCTCGCCGAGCTGCCCGAACGCACCCCCGTGCTGGCAACCACCGCCACCGCCAATGCCCGGGTCACCCAGGACGTCGCCGAGCAGCTGGGCGACGCCCTCATCCTGCGCGGCACCCTGGACCGCGAGTCGCTGCGCCTCGGGGTGCTCGACCTGCCCAGCCCGGCGCACCGGCTGGCCTGGCTCGCCGACCACCTGGACCAGCTGCCCGGCTCGGGCATCGTCTACACGCTGACAGTGGCCGCAGCCGGGGAGACCGCCGAGTTCCTGCGCTCCCGGGGCTACCCGGTCGCCTCGTACAGCGGGCAGTCCGACGACGCCGACCGGCGCGCCGCCGAACAGGACCTGCTCGACAACAAGATCAAGGCGTTGGTCGCCACCAGCGCCCTCGGCATGGGCTTCGACAAGCCTGACCTGGGCTTCGTCGTCCACCTCGGCGCGCCACCCTCGCCGATCGCGTACTACCAGCAGGTCGGCCGCGCGGGCCGCGCCGTCGAGCACGCCGAGGTGCTGCTGCTGCCCGGCGTCGAGGACGCAGCGATCTGGCGTTACTTCGCCTCGCTGGCGTTCCCGCCGGAGCAGCAGGTCCGGGCCGTGCTGGCCGCCCTGCACACCGACCGCCCGCTCTCCACGCAGGCCCTCGAACCCCTCGTCGACCTGCGCCGGGCCCGGCTGGAGCTGATGCTCAAGGTGCTCGACGTGGACGGCGCGGTCCGCCGGGTGCGCGGTGGTTGGCTCGCCACCGGCGAGCCGTGGATCTACGACGAGGCCCGGTTGCGCCGCGTCGCCGAGGCGCGCACCGTCGAGCAACAGGCCATGCGGGAGTACGCGACGACGTCCGACTGCCGGATGCGGTATCTACGGGAACGCCTGGACGACACCGAGGCGGTCGACTGCGGCCGATGCGACAGGTGCGCCGACCCACTCTTCGCCGCAGACGTGTCGACAGCAGCGCTCGCCGCCGCGCAGACCTTCCTGGGTCGACCCGGCGTGGAGATCGCTCCGAAGAAGCTCTGGCCGACCGGGCTCGACGCGGTGGGCGTACCCCTCAAGGGCCGGATCGCCCCCGCGGAGCAGGCGCTGCCGGGCCGGGCCGTCGGGCGCCTCTCCGACCTGGGCTGGGGCAGCCGGTTGCGTGCCCTCGTCGGCCCGGAAGCGCCGGACGCGCCGGTGCCCGACGATGTCGCCGGCGCGGTCGTGGAGGTGCTGAAAGCGTGGGCGCACGGCGACAACCCGTGGCCTCGTCGGCCGGTGGCGGTGGTCGCTGTCGGTTCCCGGCGGCGGCCCCGGCTGCTCGGCTCGCTGGCCGAGCGGATCGCCACAGTGGGCCGGCTTCCGCTGCTCGGCGAGGTCACCGCAGCCGGCCCCGACGGCCCGGCCGGGCCGCGCGGCAACAGCGCCCAACGGGTACGCGCGCTGCACGACGCCTTCACCGTGCCGGCCGACCTGGCCGACGCCCTGGCCGAGCTGGACGGCCCGGTGCTGCTCGTCGACGATCTGATCGACTCGGGCTGGACGATGACGCTGGTGGCCCGGGCCCTGCGTCGGGCCGGCGCGACCGACGTGCTTCCGCTCGCCCTCGCCGTGGCCGGCTGACCCGCTGCCCGCACGTCGGTTTCCCTCGGCGATGTTCGGGTCTGCGCTGCGGTCCGTGCCTGTTCGGGGCGTTGCCCGGCGCTGCGGCGCGATCTGCGCCGGTCGGGGTGGGAAAGTTCCCGGGCGGTGTCGAGTGCGACGGTCGCCACGCTGTCCGGGCGTCGGCCTGACCCGGCCGGGCGCGACGGTACCGTGGTCGGCATGACCGACCAGCAGCCCTTCACCCGTGCGCGGACCATTGCGGGCAGGATCGCTGGCGGCGAGGCCGGTCAGGCGCTGGGCGTCGGTCGTGGCTGACCAGGGCCCCGTCGAGCCGGACCGGAGCACCCTCCGGCTGGCGCTGGTGGTCGGCGGGCTGGTGCTGGCGGTGCTGCTCGGCTTCGGCCTCGGCCGGCTGAACGCCAACGGCGCTGTCACCGGCAGCCCGTCGTTGGCCGCCGAGCACACCGACCCACCGGGCGTCGCGCCGCACAACCACGGCAGTGTCACGGCCACCGATCAGGGCGCGGCCGTCGAGCCGGGCGGTCTGGCGGTCAGCTCGGCCGGGTTCACCCTGGTGCCTCTGGCCACCGAGTTCGTGGCGGGTCGCCCGGGTCAGCTCCGCTTCCAGGTGCGCGACGCGCAGCGCCGGCCGATCAGCCGGTTCGCCATCGTGCACGACAAGCCGATGCACCTCATCGTCGTCCGGCGGGACCTGACCGGTTATCAGCACCTGCACCCGACCATGGCGGCGGACGGCACCTGGTCGGTGCCGTTGACCCTCGCGCAGCCCGGCCTCTGGCGCGCGTACGCCGATTTCACGGTGGTCACCGACAACGGCGCGCAGACCGCTGTGACCCTCGGCGCGGACCTGGTGGCCCCCGGCGACTACCGACCCCGTCCACTGCCGGGGCCGGCCACATCGACGACCGTGGACGGCTTCACCGTCGGCTACCAGGGCACCGCGCAGGCCGGGGCGACAGTGCCGCTGACCTTCCGGGTGGATGGTGCTGGTGGCGCAACCCAGTTGGAGCGGTACCTCGGGGCGTACGGGCACCTGGTGGCGTTGCGCGAGGGCGACCTCGGCTATCTGCACGTGCACCCGGAGGCCGAGTTGGTGGACGGTCAGATCAAGTTCTGGTTGACCACCCCTGGTGCGGGCCGCTACCGCCTCTACCTCGACTTCCAGGTGAACGCGGAAGTCCGAACGGCCGAGTTCACCCTGACCGTCCCCTAGCCCGGCTCCCCGACCACTGTCCCGTTGATCATGAAGTTATTGCCCTTCGCCTCGGCGTGTCGTGGCAATAACTTCATGATCAACGGCATCAAGGGGCGAGGCCCGGGGCCGGGGCGGGGCGGGTCAGCTGGCTCGGCGGATGGGGCGGCGGGCCAGGTAGCGGAGCAGGTCGCGGATGTGGTGCTTCTCCTCGGCGGGGACCGTGGGGTCGGCCAGCCGGTCCAGGATGGCCCGGACGTCGGCCTCGACCGGGCCGTCGTCGTGGCGTCGGCGAGGAGCGGGCCCGGCGTCGGGCAGGCCGAGCGCGCGGAACGCGGCAGCGACCGGCAGATCCAGCGCGGCGCAGAAGCCGCGCACCTTGGCCAACTCGGGATAGTCCTGCCAGTCGCCGGCCAGCCAGCGGAAGACGGTGGAGCGGCCCACGCCCGTGTGCGAGGCAAGATCAGTCACGGTCCAGCCACGTTCGTCGCGAGCGTCATCGATGGCGCGCCGGACGAAGCGAGCAAAGGCCATCTGCGGTGATACGTCGGCTGATCCCATCCCTGCGTGTCTTCCCCCCTGCCGGAGCACCGGGACGATGCGCCTTCCGAGGGTAGTACGCGAGAAGCCGGAAACAATTGACTGACCGCACAAACTGTCCCGTGGGCGAGACTTTTCTCTGGAAGCGTGTGTGCAGAACGAAAATTGCATCGAGCGATCTTCATCGTTCTTCCATTAAGCTCGGTGCCCGTCCCGACATCGCGTCTGTCGCCTGCCGCCTCCGACCGGACCATCGCCGAGGAGCACCATGGCCGAATTGAGCCGCCCCCAGCCGTACCAGCCCGGTGCGGTGAGCCTCTTCTTCGTCGCCAAGGCCGGCGTCTTCGCCGCCGCGTTCTGGATCTGGTTGCTGGTCCTGGTGCTCCGCACCGACTCCGCGACCGGTCTCGAGGTGCTGGCCGCCACCGGTGCCATCACCACCACGCTGGTCGCTGTCCTGCTCGGCGCCCGGATGGCGTTGCAACACAACGCCGCCATCCGGCACGCCGAGGTGAAGAAGCTGCTGGTCGACATCTCCTGGAACGCCTTCGCGGCAGCCGGCAACGCCGAGACCGAGGGCAAGGTCGTGCCATTCCCGACCGCCCCGGTCGACGGTGACTGGGCCGTCCAGCGGCCCGCCGCCGACCGGGTGTCTGTCCTCGACCGTGGTGCCAGCGAGCGCAACGGTGGCCGGGGCCGCCGACGCTAGTCGCCCGGGGGTGCCTCTTCGGCGGCCAGCAGGGTCTCCAGCCGGGGAGTGACCTGCCACTGGTCCACCAGCTCGCGGTACTCCGCGCGCTGTGGCCCGGTCGCCCCGGCACCGGTACGACGGGCGCGGATCAGCAGGTTACGCGGGGTGTGCTGCGAGTCCACGAACTCCACCACCTCGGTCCGGTAGCCGTGCACCCGCAGCAACCCGGCGCGCAGCGCGTCGGTGAGCACGTCGGCGAAGCGCTCGCGCAGGATGCCCTGCCGGGTCAGCAGCTCGTACGGGGTCGGGGCGGGATGGGCGCGGAGCTGCTTCGCCAGATCGTGGTGGCAGCACGGCGCGGCCAGCACCCAACGGGCCTCCCAGCGCACCGCGCGGGCCAGCGCCTCGTCGGTGGCGGTGTCGCAGGCGTGCAGCGCCAGCACCAGGTCGGGCGCGGGGTCGACGACAGCGTCGGCGATCGTCCCGGCCACGAAGCTGACCTGGTCGGCCCAGCCGAGCCGCTGCGCCAGCTCGGTGTTGCGCCGCCGCTGGTCCTCCCGGACGTCCACGCCGACCAGTTGGACGTCGAGCCCCCGACTTGTCAGGTAGCGGTACGCCGCGAACGTCAGGTAGGCGTTGCCGCAGCCCAGGTCGACCACCCGTAGCGAACCCGTCAGGTCGTCGGGCAGGGTAGCGGCCAGGGCCCGCAGGAACGCGTCCACCTGGCGGCGCTTGGCCGCCGAGCCGCCGATCTCGGCGAAGATCGGGTCACCGGGGTCGAGCAGGTATTCCTTCGCCCGGTCGTTCCCGGTGGGCGTCGCCACCGGACGGGACGTCGCGGCCCGATGCACCTGCGCCTCGCCGGACTTGGTCACCCGCAGCTGAAGGGTCGCGTCGGCCGTCTCGACGTGCCAGTTGCCGAACGGCTCGGCCAGCAGTTCGTCGATCGCCGCAGCGGCCTCCGGGCCGGAGGCGAGGTTGCGGGTGTAGGGGCGAGCACCGTCGGACGTGGTGATCTGCATCCGGGGCCCGGCCTTGAGCCGCACCGGCCGCAGTTCGGCCCGCTCAACTGTGGGGCGGCGACCGCGTCGACGTCCGGCGGCGACCGCCCGGGTCAGCGCGGGGTCGAGCAGCAGCGCCCGAACCTCGGTCAGGGCGGCGTCCAGTGGTTGCGGCATCGTTCCATCTTCGGCAGGTGGGGTGGGAGAAGGGAACATCCCCCGTACCGCGCGAGGCGGTGCGGGGGATGTCAGGTGTGGCTGGTGGTCAGTCCGCTGTCGCTTCGGCCGGCGTACCCGCATCGGAACCGCCACCACGGCGGCGGCGTCGGCGACGCGGCTTGGACGCCTCGCCCTCGGACGCGGTGGCCGGCTCGGACGGGCCGGCGTCGGCGGAGATCACCGCCGTCGTCTCGGCCGTGACCGCCTCGCCGGCCCGGCGGCGACGCCGACGGCGAGGGGTACGGGTGCCTTCGTCGGCGGCGTCGGCCGCAGGTGCCTCGGCGGCGGCCGGCGTGGCGGCGTCGGAGCGGTCGCGGCGGCCATCGCCCCGACCACGGCGCTCGCCGCGACCCTCACCACGACTCTCGCCGCGTCGGGGGCCACGACCACCGCTGTCGCCCCGACGGGAGCGGGTCGTCCCACCCAGATCCTCTTCGATCTCGGCGGACAGCCCGGCCCGGGTGCGCTCGGCCGTGGGCAGCGTGCCGCTGACCTCGGTGGAGATGTGCAGGTCGGTGTAGAGGTGCGGCGACGTGTGGTACGTCTCCGGCGGCTCCGGCATCTCCAGACCGAGGGTCTTGTCGATGATCCGCCAGCGCGGCATGTCGTCCCAGTCGACGAAGGTCACCGCGACACCCGTCGCGCCGGCCCGGCCGGTACGACCGATCCGGTGGGTGTAGGTGTCCTGGTCTTCCGGGCAGTCGTAGTTGATGACGTGGGTGACGCCTGTGACGTCCAGCCCACGGGCCGCCACGTCGGTGGCGACCAGGATGTCGATCTTGCCGGCCCGGAAGGCCCGCAGCGCCCGCTCACGGGCACCCTGGCCGAGGTCACCATGTACGGCGGCGACCGCGAAGCCACGGAAGTCGAGATCCTCGGCGACCCGGTCGGCCGCCCGCTTGGTACGCGTGAAGATCATGGTCAGCCCGCGCCCCTCCGCCTGGAGGATGCGCGCCACCACCTCGACCTTGTTCATCGAGTGGGTGCGGTAGACCAACTGCTGGGTCTGCGGCGACGGGCCGGTCTCGGCGGTGTGCCCGGCGTGGATCGTCATCGGCTGGCGCAGGAAGCGCCGCGACAGGGTGACGATCGGGTCCGGCATGGTGGCCGAGAAGAGCATCGTCTGCCGGTCTTCCGGAAGCATCGCCAGGATCTTCTCGACGTCGTCGAGGAAGCCCAGGTCGAGCATCCGGTCGGCCTCGTCGAGGACGAGCGCGTGCACCCGGTCGAGCCGGAGGTGCTTCTGCTTCTGCAGGTCCATCAGTCGGCCGGGCGTGCCGACCAGGATCTCGACGCCCTTGCGCAGCGCGTCGATCTGCGGCTCGTACGCCACGCCGCCGTAGATCGGCAGCACCCGGACGCCACGCGTCCGGCCGGCGGCGGCCAGGTCCTTGGCGACCTGGATGCCCAGCTCACGGGTGGGGACGACGACCAGCGCCTGGGGGACGCCGTCGCTGCCCTCGCCCGGGGCGAAGACCCGGTCGAGCAGCGGTACGCCGAAGCCGAGGGTCTTGCCGGTGCCGGTGGGCGCCTGGCCGATCAGGTCGACGCCGCGCAGCGCGATCGGGATCGCGTACTCCTGGATGGCGAAGGCGCGGGTGATGCCGGCCGAGGCCAGGGCCTCGACGGTCTCGGCGCGGGCGCCGAGTGCGGCGAACGTGGGGGCCTCCGGTCGAACCGGGGCGGTGGGGGCCAGTTCCTGGCCGTCCAGCAAATCTTGAGTCAGGTCGCTCATGTGGATGTGGGGGTGCCCTCTCGTGGGTGCGCCCGTCATGTCCTCAGGGCGCGTTCGGTATGACGCGGGCCACACGGTCGGCGGCAGATTGCCGAGCCGGACCGGGCCGCACGCGCGCCGCGGGCTGAGCTTCGATCAGATCGGCGCCCACGGCAACTGCTCCATGTTACCTGAACAGGCATACCCCCGTCCCGATTCCCAGTCGGCCACTCGCCACGCGGGGCAAGCAATTGTGACCCACCCCACACCAGCCCCCAGTCCCGCCCGCGCCCTCGTTCGCCGCGCCCCGCCCCCGCCAGCGTCGATCATGGAGTTGCGGTAGTGGACAAAAGGTTCAAAAACCCAGCAACCGGGCACCATGACTTCGTGATCGGCGGGGGCCAGCGCGGAGGGCAGCCACGCGATAGCCTGCCGCTCGTGTCCGCCTCCGGTTCCGCGTACGCCGATTTGCTGGGTCTGGTCGCCTTCGGCGAGCTGCTCGCCTTCGAGCGGATGGCGGGTGATGCCCGGCTCGCTCCTGACCTGCGCCGCCGGGCAGCGCTCAACGAGATGGCCGCGGCTGAGATCGCCAACTACCGGCGCCTCGCCGACCGGCTCACCGCGTTGGGCGTACCGCCCGAGGATGCGATGGCGCCCTATGTCGAGCCGTTGCAGGCGTACCACGACTCGACCGAGCCGCGGGACTGGGCGGAGGTGGTGACGAAGGCGTACGTGGGCGACGCGATCACCGACGACTTCGTTCGCGAGATTGCCGACGCGCTGGAGGAACCGGACCGGGCGCTGGTGCTGGACGTCCTGCACGACTCCCGGTACGCGGACTTCGCCGCTGCGGAGATCCGGGTGGCCGTCGCCGACGACCCCCGGGTGGCCGGTCGGCTCTCCATGTGGGCCCGACGGCTGGTGGGTGAGGCGTTGTCCCAGGCCGGCCGTGTCGCCGCCGAGCGGGCCACCCTCACCGCGCTGATCGCACACGACGGCCGGGTCGACGTGCCGGGGCTGTTCGGCAGGCTCACCACCGCGCACACCGCGCGAATGGCCGCCGCCGGGCTGAACAACTGACCACCCGGCCGGGTCGGCCGGCTCCGGCCTGCGGCAGGTGGGCCGAGTGCCGACCTGCCGCGATGGCCGGACCGGTCAGCGGACGGTGAACCCGACCGCCCGGGACGACGCCTCGGCGATCTCGACGTAGGCGACCTTCTCGACCGGAACGATGACCCGCCGGCCCTTCTCGTCGGTCAGGGAGAGCGTGCCGCCGTTGCCGGCGAAGGCGTCGGTCACGATCTGCTCGATCTCGGCCGGCGACTGCGCGCTGTCCACTACCAGCTCGCGTGGCGCGTACTGCACGCCGATCTTGACCTCCACTGTGCCTCCTCAACTGGGGCGAGAGAACCGCCCTGCGAAGGCTATCCGATCACGGGCCCGGCGGTCAGGCTGACTCACCTTGCAGCGGGAAGCTCGCGATGCCCCGCCACGACAGCGCGGCCACCAACGCCTCAGCTTCGGCCTTCGGCACCTGTCGGCCGCCGGCCAGCCAGAACTGTGCGGCCGTCTCCGCCGCGCCGACCAGCCCGGAGGCCAGCAGCTCGGCGTGCGCCCGACTCACCCCGGTGTCGGAGATGATGGTGTCGGTGATCGCCGCGATGCAGCCCTGCTCGACCCGCTCCACCCGCTGCCGTACGGCCGGGTCGTTGCGCAGGTCCGATTCGAAGACGAGCCGGAACGCCTCGCTCTCGTGGTCGACGAAGTCGAAGTACGCCCGTACCGACGCGCTGACACGTTCCTTGTTGTCGCTGGTACCGCGCATCGCATCCTGCACCTGAGCGACGATGGCGTCACAGTGCGTGTCGAGCAGCGCCAGGTAGAGATCCATCTTTCCGGGAAAGTGTTGGTAGAGCACCGGCTTCGAGACCCCGGCCCGCTCGGCGATGTCGTCCATCGCGGCGGCGTGGTAGCCCTGCGCGACGAACACCTCCTGCGCCGCAGCGAGAAGCTGCTTACGACGCGCGGAGCGAGGCAGGCGGGTGGGCCGGCCAGCGGTCTGTGCACCGTTCCCCGCAGCGGTCATGGGATCCTCCGAGTTCTCCGTACGAGCCGGCATTTTCCCCCCAGACCGGGCGAGGCCCGTGACCTCGGTCGTGGAAATGGCCCGCCGCTGTAACTTATCGCCACTCTCGGCACACGGTAGCCTCAGCGGGGGCGACCAAGGAGCGCGCGGTGAGTGAAACAGGGCAACCCGGAGCCGCCACCCCGGGAGATCACGGTGACGGAGCGGGTCAGCACGACGACCCGAGCCGTTCCGTCAGTGGGTGGGCGCCTCAGGCGGGTGGGTGGCCCCGAGCCGCCGACCACGAGGACGCCCGGGATGAGGCGCCGCGCTGGCAGCCCGACCCCGCGTCGGGCTGGCGGAGCTCCTCGACACGGCACGGTGACCTGCCATCGCCGCTGGTGGGGCGGTCGGGCGACCCGGAGTCGCCGACCCGCACCAACGGCCACCAGGTCAACGGCGTGCACCACCCGGACGACGTCAACGGCGTCCACCACCCCGGTCTCGAACCGCCCTCGGGGCGCCCCACGCCGGTGAGCGCACCACCCGGGCTGCCCGAGGAGGGTCGCCTCGGGGCGGCCGGCGACCGGCTCGTGGTGCCCGCCCAACGTCCCGCACCGCCAGCGGAGCAGGGTGCCGTCGAGTCCGACCCGGGCCCCGCCCCACACTCCAGCGCCGATCCGGCTGCCGCGCACCGTGCCCGCTGGGCCGAGCCCGGCTTGCCCACCTCGGCCCCGCCGGCCGTCCAGGTGCCACCCGTCGGCACCGCGGCGTCGGGTTTCGAGGTTCCACCCGGTTTCCACGCGCCGATCGCCGAGCGGCTGGCCGCCGACGAGAGTCCGACCGCCCCACGCGACTGGCGGGACCCGCTCGCACCCGAGCCCGCAGCCACCTCGGGACGCAACCCGGGCCCGGCCGCCTCCGCCGACGAGGGCGAGCCCGGTCGCGCTTCCGAGGGTTCCCGCCCGGCAGACACGCATCGCGCCGGCGAGGCGCATCGCACCGGGGACGCGCAGCGTCCCGGCGAAACGCACCGGGCCGGGGAGTCGTCGGCCATCGAGCCCGACTGGTCGGGGCCGAGCTGGAACCGCCCGAGCTGGGGTGGCGGGTGGGCCCCGCCCTGGTCCCGCCAGGACGACGAGCCGGCTGGCCCGGCTGCACGGGACGAGTCGGCGCCGGACTGGGTCGGCGAACCCCACCAGCCGTACGAGCCGGTGCGCGCCGAGGTGCCCCGTCCGTACGAGCCGGTGCGCGCCGAGGTGCCCCGTCCGTACGAACCCGGCCGGGTCGAATCCGCGTCCACCCCGGAACGCCCCGCCGAACCGACCAGTGGTCCGCCTGCTGAGCGTCCGTCCTGGGCGGGTTCCGGGGCGACCGGCGGACCCCGGTCCGACCGCCCGTCCTGGGCTGGCGGGGCCGATCCCGACCCCACCAACGCGTCGCCCGCGCGGCCCTCCTGGGCCGGGGGGGCCGATCCGACGCCGACCAGCCTGCCGCCGGTGCGGCCGTCCTGGGCCGGCGGGTCCGAGGCGGCGACCAGTGTGCCGCCGGTACGACCGTCCTGGGCCGGCGGTTCCGAACCGCCCGCCACCGGCGCGGCGGCGACGCGACCGTCCTGGGCCGGCGGCGCCGATCCGGCGCCGGCCAGCTCCCCGCCGACGCGACCCTCCTGGGCCTCCAGCCCCGCATCGTCCGACCCGCCCCTACCGGCCGAGGCGACGCCTCCGGTACCCGCCGGACCGCCGCCGGCTCCGGCCGGGCCACCGCCCACGGTGACCGACGCGCCACCGGCTCCGGCAGGCCCGTCGCTGGTCGCGGAGCGCTCGTCCTGGACCGGCGGTTCGCCGACGGCGAGCAGTTCCGGGGCCGAGCGGCCGGACTGGTCCGAGGGCCGGCTCCCGGCCACCCCGGTCGAGCGCCCGTCATGGCCGGCCAGCCGGTCGGCCAGCACCGGTGGGGGCGACGGAGGCGAGACGCCTGGCCGGGCCCGGCCCGACGTCCGACCGACCGGGCCGTTCCGGCTCCGGCCGGCGACACCCGAGCCCGGTCCGTCACCCGTCGAGCCGCCCACACCGGCCGCGCCGGTGAACGGCTCGCCATCGACTGACGCCACCCTGCCCTCCACCGCAGCGGTTCCGCCCACCAACCCCAAGGGTTCCGGCCGCCGCGATCAGTCCGCACCGACGTCCGCCTCCGCCTCCGCCTACGCGGCGCGCCGATCCGCTCCCGACCCGACGTCCCCGGCCGACGATGGCCGGCAGTCGGCTGCGAGCGCGGTGGTGCTGCCGCAGCGCGTCCCCGCGGAACCGGACGTGCCCGTCGTGCCGGAGCCGCCAGCCGTGGAGCCACCCGCCGAAACTCCGGAACTGGCCCGCATCGCCACTCACCTGCGCCGGGACGACGAGCCAGCCCCACTGCGCGAGCGCCCCGAGGGGTTCGATGTCAACGCGATCCTGGACGCCGTCCGGGAGGTGGCCGGTGTCCGCGACGCGGCCCTGCGCCGCACTCCGGCGGGTGCGCACAGTCTGCGACTGGACCTGGCCGACGGTGCCGACCCGGCCGAGGTGAGCCGGCAGGTGGCCCGGCTGCTCCAGGAGCGGATGGGGTTGGCCGCGGCCCCGCAGAACGTGCCCGGCCTGCCCAGCACGCCACCACCACCGGTTCGCCGTCGCGCGGCCGAGCCCGCCGAGCGACGTGCCCCGGAGACTCGAAACGCGGCTTCGCGCGACCCCGGCGAGGTTCGCTCGGCCGAGCCGCCGACGGTCGCCCGCCCGTCAAGCGGTCGGGTCGAGTCCCTGCCGGCCGGGCCGGAGCAGCGGACCGGCACGGACCCGACGCGCCGCCGCCGGTCGAACGCTCCGCACCGGGGGCGCGCCACGGTGGAGGAACCAGGGTCGGTCTCGTCCGCGCCGGCCGGCGCCGCGACCGGTAGCCCGGCGACGCTGGGCACGTCGTACTCCGGTGGTCAGGTGACCACGACGGAGTCGGCGCCGTCGCGGCCACTGGAGACCGGCGGTACGCCGGGGCCCCGGGTGGTGATCGACCACGTGCAGGTCAGCACCTTCGGCCTGGACGCGAACGTGGAGGTCCGGCTGCTTGCCGGGGGCGACAGCGCCTCCGGGTACGCCACCGGGCCGGCGGTGGACGGCTACGTGTTGCGGCTCTGCGCGGTGGCGGCGGCGGCCGCGGTGGACGAGTTGCTGCGCGGTGCCGAGAACGCCGAGCGGGGGCGCTGTTTCGTCGAGCACGCCGCCGTGGTGCCCTTCGGCAACTGCGAGGTGGCCACCGTTGTGGCGCTGCTGGTCTGTGAGGGCTGGGTCGAGCAGCTCGCCGGGTCGGCCCTGGTCGCGGGTGATCCGCGTCAGGCTGTGGTCCGGGCGACGCTGGCGGCGGTCAACCGTCGGCTTGAGGCGCTGCTGTCCTGAGTGGTTCGAGGCAGACTGGAGCAATGAGACGCGCCACCCTCTGGCCGGATAACCTGCTCCCCGACGACCGCGTCCCGCCGCCATGGCCGGGCCGGGAGGTCCGCCTCGACGGCCGGCTCACGTACGTCCGGGACACCCCGGCCACCGCCGCCGGTGCGGAGCCGGCGTTGTACGTGCACGGGTTGGGCGGGTCGTCGCAGAACTGGACCGACCTGGCCGGTCTGCTCGCCGACCGGCTGGACGGTCAGGCCATCGACCTGCCCGGCTTCGGCCGTAGCGAGCCGGGCCCGAGCTACACGATTCCGGCCTTCGCGAATCTGGTCGTCCGCTGGATCGAGCATTCCGGTCGAGGGCCGGTGCACCTGTTCGGCAATTCGCTGGGTGGCGCGGTCGCGGTCCAGGTCGCCGCGCTCCGGCCGGATCTGGTCCGCACCCTCACCCTGATATCCCCGGCGCTGCCGTTCCTGGATTTCCGGCGCTCGTTGCAGGGGCGGATGCTGCCGGTGCTCGCCATTCCGCGAGGTGAGCGGCTGGTCGCCCGGCATCTCACCCAGCTTGCTCCCGAGGTGATGGCCCAGCAGGTGCTGGAGGCGTGCGTCGCCGACCTCAGCCGGATCTGCGATCAGCGCCGGGCCGAGGCGCTGGAGGAGATCCGGGTGCGGTACGAGGCCGAGCACTACGCCGCCGCGTACGTCCGGACGTTCCGTGGGCTGGTCTCCAGCTTCCTGCGGGCGTACCTGCGGGGGCCGGGGTCGCTGTGGCGCCTCGCCGAGGCGGTACGCGCACCGACCCTTGTGGTGGGCGGTCTGCAGGACCGTCTGGTCGACGTGCGGGTCGGGCCGCAGACCGCCCGGCTCATTCCGGACAGCCGACTGATGATGCTCGAGGGCGTCGGCCATGTGGCGCAGTTGGAGGTTCCCCGGCTGGTCGCCCGCGCGGTGGTCGGCCTGCTCACCGAAACGGGGGACGCCGCGGGGCGGTCTGATCTGGCAGGCTGACCTGGATGCTCAGCTCAGCCCGCCATTCTGCTCGCCGTCGGCGACGTGTCGCGCTGGTCGCCCAACTGGTGGCGGTGGTGGTGGCCGTCGGCGCGGCGGTGACCGTGATCGCCGAAGGGCCGGGTGGGCACCCGGGCGCTGAGCGGTTGGCCGCCGAGGAGATCAGCGCGCCGCCGCCGCTGGTGGCCGGGCCGCTGCCGCCCGCCCCTTCGCCCTCCGGCGCGATCACGCCGAGCCTGCCCCCGGTGTTGCGGGTGCCCGGCGCGGTTCCGAGCGCGGGCACGGGCGGGTTCGGCTACGACGCCCGTTCCGGCCCGGTGCTGGGGCGGGCCGGTGAGCTGCGGCGTTACCGGGTCGCTGTGGAGTCGGGCAGCGCGGAGGACGTCACCGAGTTCGCCGAGGCGGTGGAGGCGGCGCTGGCCGGGCCGGGCAGTTGGGTCGACAGCGGCAGGTTGCGGCTCCAGCAGGTGCCGGGGGCTGCGCCTCGGGACTTCACCGTCTACCTGGCCACCGCCCGCACCGCGGGTCGGATGTGCGCGAAGGGTGGGGTCGACATCCGGATCGACGGCCGCCCGTACACGTCCTGTCGCGCGCCCGGCCAGGTGATCATCAACCTGGATCGGTGGCGGTTGTCAGTGCCGCACTTCGTCTCGGCCGGTGTGCCGCTGACGGTCTACCGGACGTACGTGGTCAACCACGAGGTGGGTCACCAGCTCGGGCATCGGCACGAGCGCTGCCCCGGCAAGGGCCGGCCGGCTCCGGTGATGATGCAGCAGACGCTGTTCCTCAACGGCTGCCGGGTCAACCCCTGGCCGTACCTGAACGGGCGTCGGTACACGGGCCCCGCTCTCTGAGTACGACACGCCGACCATTGACCCCTCCATCAGGCGTCTTGTGGCAATAGCGGCAAAAACGGAGAAATGCCCGAATAATCTGGCAGGCTTGATCCTATGACGCCGTCGTCCCCTTACGGCCCGCCCCGGCCGCCCGAGCCCAGCTCGGCGTTGCGGGGTGCGCGTCCCGCGTTCGTCCGGATGCACCGGCGTCGTCGTCGCAGCATGCTGCTCGGTCTGCTCGTGCTCGCGGGCGCCATCGGGGTGACTGTGAGCCGGGGCGGCGAACCATCGGTCGAGCCTCCGGCCACCACGCAGGGCGGAATGGGCCACGGAGGTGGGGCGGCCGCGCACCCGGCGCCCACCGGCTATCCGTCGGTCGGAGCGGGACGCTTCACGGCAGCCGACGGCGAGACACCGGTGTACGGCACGGACGGGCCGCTGCACCGGTACCGGGTCGTCGTGGAACGCGGCGCCGGCCAGGACGCCGACGTGTTCGCCTCCCGGGTGGACGAGGTGCTGACCGACCCGCGCAGTTGGATCGCGTCCGATGAGCTGCGGGTGCAACGGGTGGCCGACGCAGGGGCCGCCGACTTCACCATCTACCTGGCCACCCCGGTCACGTCCGAGCGGATGTGCGCCGAGGGTGGGTTGACCACCGAGCGCTACACCTCCTGTCGCCTGCCCGGTCAGGTCATCATCAACCTGGCCCGCTGGATGGAGGCGGTCCCCGACTACGGCGCCCCGCTGGACACCTACCGGACCTACGTCATCAACCACGAGGTGGGCCACGAGTTCGGCGCGGAGCACGAGGCGTGTCCGGGCCCGGGGGAGCCCGCCCCGGTGATGCAGCAGCAGACGTACGGCCTGCAAGGCTGCGTCGCCAACGCCTGGCCGTACCTCGACGGTCGTCGCTACGCGGGGGACATCGTCCCCTGATCCGCCGGGTCCTCGGTTATTCCCGCTCCCGCATACCGGACCACGTGTCGTCCCTCATGGCCGAGGAGGGCTCCCGCGAGCAACAATGGCGCGGTTCACACCGCCGATCCCGGGGAGTCCACCGTGTCGTTGCCCCCGCTCGTCGAGCCCGCCGCCGAGCTGACCGTAGACGAGATCCGCCGCTACTCACGCCACTTGATCATCCCGGACGTCGGGGTGACCGGCCAGAAGCGGCTGAAGAACGCCCGGGTGCTCTGTGTGGGCGCCGGCGGCCTCGGGTCGCCCGCCCTGTTGTACCTCGCCGCGGCTGGGGTCGGCACGCTCGGCATCATCGACTTCGACACCGTCGACGAGTCGAACCTCCAGCGCCAGGTCATCCACGGCGTCTCCGACATCGGCCGGTCCAAGGCCGAGTCGGCCGCCGCGTCGATCCGCGAGATCAACCCCCTGGTGAAGGTGGAGATCCACAACACCGCGCTGGACCGCGAGAACGTCCGCGAGATCTTCGCCCAGTACGACCTGATCGTCGACGGCACCGACAACTTCGCCACCCGCTACATGGTGAACGACGCGGCGGTGCTGCTGGGTAAGCCGTACGTCTGGGGGTCGATCTACCGCTTCGACGGCCAGGCGTCGGTGTTCTGGGCCGAGCACGGCCCCTGCTACCGCTGCCTCTACCCGGAGCCGCCGCCGCCCGGCATGGTTCCCTCCTGCGCCGAGGGCGGCGTGCTCGGCGTGCTCTGCGCGTCGATCGGTTCGATCCAGGTGAACGAGGCGATCAAGCTGCTCACCGGCATCGGTGAGCCGCTGGTCGGCCGCCTCATGGTCTACGACGCCCTGGAGATGGAATACCGCAAGATCAAGGTCCGCAAGGACCCGAACTGCGCGCTCTGCGGCGACAACCCGACGGTCACCGACCTGCTGGAAGACTACGAGGACTTCTGCGGCGCGGTCTCCGAGGAGGCCCAGGAGGCGACGCTCGACTCGACCATCACCGCACTGGAGCTCAAGGAGTGGCAGGACGCAGGCAAGGACATCTTCCTCGTCGACGTACGCGAGCCGGCCGAGTACGAGATCGTCCAGATCCCCGGCGCCACCCTGATCCCCAAGGGCGACATCATCTCCGGTGAGGCCCTCGCCAAGCTGCCACAGGACCGGCAGATCGTGCTGCACTGCAAGTCGGGCGTCCGCTCGGCGGAGGCGCTCGCCGCGCTCAAGGCGGCCGGTTTCAAGGACGCCGTGCACGTTCAGGGCGGCGTGCTCTCCTGGATCAAGCAGATCGACCCGTCGCTGCCCGCGTACTGACCGATCGAGCCGGGGCGGCCACGCCGCCGTGCCGGGGCGGCCACGCCGCCGTGCCGGGGCGGCCACGCCGCCGTGCTGGCGCGGCCCGCGCGACCGCCCCGGCAAATCGACGCAGATGACGCCGAGCGGCCGTCCGGCCGGAGCGACGCAGCCATCCCGGGCTGGCCGATTCTCCGAGGCGGCATCGCGTCTGCGCAGGTAGCGTCTCCGCCGTGGTCGACTTGGAAGCCGCGATCGGGTTCGTCGTGGCGCACGGGGATGCGGTGGAACGCGCCCGCCTCTCCTGGCTCCGCAACGGCACGGCCGTGCCCGCCGAGTTGCTGGAGACGGCCGAGGTAGGCCAGTCACCGGACGGCGGTTGGCCGGCCACCTGGGGCGGCGAGGTCGCCTCGATCGACGCCACCTGCTTCCGGCTCGTCGAGCTGGACGACCTGGGGGCGCTCGGCCGTCCCGCCGCCCGCCGCGCCCTGGACTGGCTGGCGTCCCGGCAGCAGGCCGACGGCGGTTGGGAAGAGGACGCGTCGCTGGCCGACTCGGCACCGGAGTGGGCCCGTCCCGGCGACCCGGAGGCCGGGTTCCTCGTGTCGGCCAACGCCGGCTTCTGGCTCACCGTCGCCGGGCTGGACGCCCGGGCGTCGGGTCCGCTCGACCATCGGGTCGGCGGGGCGTACGCCGGGGTGGTGCAGGCGGCGGCCCACTCGCTCGCCGCGCGGCTGCGCCCGGACGGTAGCTGGCCGTCGTACCTCGCGGCGGGCTGGCTGAGCGCGGCCGTGCTGCACCGGCAGGAGATGTTCCAGGAGTCCGCCCGGATCCAGGTGGCGCTCGCCGAACGGATGCCGAAGATGTCCCCCGGGGACGTGGCGTGGCTGGCGGCCACGTTGCGCCGCGCCGGCGTCGACCCACAGGACTGGATCATGGTGCGGGCGCTGCGCCGGCTGACCGAGACCCAGCGCAGCGACGGCGGCTGGGAGAGCGACGACGGCCACCAGTTCGACGTGCACGTCACGCTGGCCGCGATCCGGGCGGCCCGCCCCGCGCCGCCCGGCTGAGCCGCCCGCCCCGCCCCGCCCCGCCCCCGCCCTGCCCCCGGCGATCTTGCAGTTTCTGTCGCGGATATGCAAATAAATGCCCCTTATGCCGGGGCAGAAACTGCAAGATCGCGGGCGCGGGGCGCGGGGCGCGGGGCGCGGGGCGCGGGGCGCGGGGCGCGGGGGCGTTAGCGCACGTGTCCGTCGCCGGTTACGACGTACTTGGTGCTGGTCAGCTCGGGCAGGCCCATCGGGCCGCGAGCGTGCAGCTTCTGGGTGGAGATGCCGATCTCCGCACCGAAGCCGAACTCGCCGCCGTCGGTGAACCGGGTCGACGCGTTCACCATCACCGCCGCCGCGTCCACCCGCGCGACGAAGTCACGGGCCGCGCTCGCCGAGTCGGTGACGATCGCCTCGGTGTGGCCGGTGCCGAAGCGGCGGATGTGCGCGACCGCCGCGTCCAGCGAGTCGACCACCGCCACCGAGATGTCGGCGGACAGGTACTCGGTTGCGTAGTCCTCCTCGGTTGCCGGGACCACTGCGGCGGAGTGGGCGGCCACCTCGGGTGAGCCGTGCACTGTCACCCCCGCCTCGGCGAACGCGGCCAGCACCAGCGGCAGGAACGCGTCGGCGATGCCCGCGTGCACCAGCAGCGACTCGGCCGTGTTGCAGGTGGACAGGCGTTGCGTCTTGGCGTTCAGCGTCACCGCGACGGCCTTCGCCAGGTCGGCGGCGGCGTCGACGTAGACGTGGCAGTTGCCCACCCCGGTCTCGATCACCGGCACTGTCGACTCCTCGACCACTGTGCGGATCAGCGACGCGCCACCGCGCGGGATGAGCACGTCGACGAGACCCCGGGCGCGCATCAGCTCCTTGACCGAGTCACGGGAGCTGGCGTCGAGCAACTGCACCGCGTCGGCGGGCAGACCGGCCCCGGCGACGGCGTCACGCAGCACCGCGACCAGTGCGGCGTTCGAGTGCGCTGCCGACGACGACCCGCGCAGCAGCGCCGCGTTGCCGGACTTGAGGCAGATCCCGGCGGCGTCCACCGTCACGTTGGGCCGCGCCTCGTAGATGATGCCGACCACCCCGAACGGCACCCGGATCTGGCGCAGCTCCAGGCCGTTGGGCAGGGTGGACCCGCGGACCACCTCGCCGACCGGGTCGGGCAACGCGGCCATCTCACGCAGCGCGTCGGCGATCCCGGCGACCCGGCCCGCGTCGAGCGCGAGCCGGTCCAGCACTGCCGCGCTCAGCCCGGCCTCGCGGCCGGCCGCCAGGTCCGTCTCGTTCGCGCTCAGGATCTCCGGGGTACGCGCCACGAGCGCGTCGGCCATCGCCACCAGCGCGGCGTCCTTGACGGTACGGGTGGCAGTGGCCAGGTCGGCGGCGGCGTCCCGCGCCCGCTTCGCCTGCTCGACGACGCTCATCGACTACTCCTCAGCTGGCAGTGGCTTACAGCAGCACCAGGTCGTCGCGGTGGACGACCTCTCGTTCGTACGCCGGGCCGAGCGCCGCGGCGAGTTCGGACGTGGAGCGGCCGAGCAGCCCGGGTAGCTCCACCGCGTCGTAGTTGACCAGCCCTCGGGCGACCGACGCGCCGGCGGTGTCCACCAGGTCCACCGGGTCGCCGGCGGTGAATGTGCCGTCCACGGCGGTGATGCCGGCCGGGAGCAGCGACTTGCGCCGCCCGACGACGGCGGCGACCGCGCCCGGGTCGAGGTGCAGCCGGCCCCGGGGTGAGGTGGCGTGGGCCAGCCAGAACAACCGGGCCGTCGGACGTCGCCGCTGCGGGTGGAAGAGCGTGCCGACCGGTTCGCCGGCCAGCGCCGGCGTGGCCAGGTCGGCGGCGGTGAGCACCACCGGGATGCCGAAGCCGGTGGCGATCCGCGCGGCCTCGACCTTGGTCACCATGCCACCGGTGCCGACGCCGGACCGGCCGGCCCCGCCGATGGTGATGCCGGCGAGGTCCGTGTCGTCGCGCACCTCGGCGATCCGGGTGGAGCGCGGGTTGGTGGGGTCCCCGGTCCAGAGCGCGTCCACGTCGGAGAGGAGCACCAGCAGGTCGGCGTGCACCAGCGCGGCCACCAGGGCGGCCAGCCGGTCGTTGTCGCCGAAGCGGATCTCCTGGGTGGCCACCGTGTCGTTCTCGTTGACGATCGGCACCGCCCGCAGGTCGAGCAGCTTGCGCAGCGTCCGGTACGCGTTGCGGTAGTGCGCTCGCCGGGTCACGTCGTCGACGGTGAGCAGCACCTGCCCGACGGTGCGGCCGTGCCGGGCGAAGCTGGCCGCGTACCGGCCGATCAGCAGCCCCTGCCCGACGCTGGCGGCGGCCTGCTGGGTCGCCAGGTCGCGCGGGCGTCGGGACAGCCCGAGCGGGGCGAGCCCGGCGGCGATGGCGCCGGAGGAGACCAGCACCACCTCTCGCCCCTCGGCGGTGAGTCGACCGAGGGTGTCGACCAGCGTGTCGACGCGCTCGTCGGCCAGCCCGCCGGTGGCGGTGGTCAACGAGGAGGATCCGATCTTGACGACGACCCGCCGGGCCGTCGTGACTGCGTCGCGCACCCGACCATTCTGCGTGGTCACCGCCGCACCGCCCGGCGGCGTTCCCATATGGTGGCGGATTGTGACTCCAGACGAGTACGTCGAGGCGGTTCTCGACCTGGTCGAGCGGATCCCGGAGGGCCGGGTCATGTCGTACGGCGCGGTGGCCGACGCGCTGTCCGAGCGCTCGGGCCGCGCCTCGGCCCGGTTGGTCGGCACCATCATGGCCCGGCACGGGGGCTCGGTGCCCTGGCATCGGGTGGTGACCGCGAGTGGTCGACTGCCGCCGGGGCACGAGCGGGAGGCGCGGTCCCGACTGCGGGCCGAGGGGGTGCCGCTGCGCGGCGAGGGTGTGGACATCGCGGCGGCGGGCTGGTCGCCCGATGAGGGGATGTGACCCCCGACTCAACGTGAGTAATGTTCGGCCCCATGAAAACGCCGCCGGGCCCCGGCTCGCTGCCTCGACGGGTGCACGCCGGCTACGCGCTCGGCTCCCTGGCGACCGGAGCGTTCGGCACCGTGCCCGGTCTGCTGCTGCTGCCGTACCTGACCGACACGCTGGGCGTAGCCGCCGGGCTGGCCGCGCTGCTGGTGCTGTTGCCCAAGGCCTGGGACGTGCTGGTCAACCCGGTCGCCGGGCGGATCTCCGACCGCACCCGGTCGCGGTGGGGCGCCCGCCGGCCGTACCTGCTCGTCGCCGGCCTCGCGCTCGCCGTCCTGTTCGCGTCGATCTTCGCCGCGCCGTTCGGTAACGGCTCGGGCGCTGCGGCGTACGTGGCGTTCGCCTTCCTCGCCACCGCCACCGCGTTCGCCTTCTTCCAGGTGCCCTACGTGGCGATGCCGGCGGAGCTGACCGGCGACTACGCCGAGCGAACCCGGTTGATGACCTGGCGGATCGCGGTGCTGGCGCTGGCCATCCTGGTCTCCGGCGCGGTCGCGCCGCTGGTGGTCAGCGCCGGTGGTGACGGCGTGGCCGGGCACCGCTGGATGGGCCTGTTCGTGGCGGTGCTGATCGCCCTCGGCGCCCTCGGCGCGTTCCTGGGCACCCGGTCCGCGCCGACCGGCACCGTGGGCGAAAGCGAGCCGACGCTGCGCGCCCAACTCGCCGTGGCCGGCGCCAACCGTCCGTTCCGGGCACTGCTGATCTGCTTCGTGGTGCAGTCCGCCGGGGTGGCGACGATCCTGGCCGGGGTCAACTACTTCGCGGGGCAGATCCTGCGCGACGAGGAGAGCGGGCCGACACTGCTCTTCGTCTGCTTCGTCGGGCCGGCGCTGCTGGTGATGCCGGTCTGGAGCCGGATCGGTGCCCGGCTGGGCAAGCGCACCGCCCTGGTGGTCGCCTCGCTGATCCTTGCCGTCGGGGCCTTCGCCCTGGTCGCCGCGCCGGTGCTGCCGGCGGTCGCCGTCTATCTTCTGGTCGCGCTGATCGGCGTGGGGTACGCCGGACAGCAGGTCTTCGCATTGGCGATGTTGCCGGACTGCATCGCGCACGAGACGGCGCGCACCGGCCGACGGCAGGCGGGCGTCTTCACCGGGCTGTGGACCGCCGGGGAGACCTTCGGCCTGGCGCTCGGCCCGGGCATCTACGGACTGGTGCTCCAGCTCTCCGGCTACGTGTCCTCCGACACCGGCTCGGCGGCGGCCCAGTCCGACACGGCGAGGCTGGGCGTCCTCCTCGGCTTCACGCTGATCCCGGCGCTGCTGATCGCCCCGCCGATCCTCCTGCTCCGCCAGTACACCCTCACCGCCCACAGCGACCTGGTCGATCATGGAGTTGTGCTGGGGGACGACAGCGTTGACCGCCACGAGAAGGGCACCGTTACCCCATGATCGACGAGAGCAGGGTTGAGGCCGGAGCACTTTCCGCCACCGGGGTTCCGGCGGAAGAGGTTCTGGAAGAGGTGCGCAAGCTGCGGGCGGGTGACGCGCCCACCCACGGGGGACGGCTGTTCGCCTACGTCTACGACCCGGCGGTCCCGGGGCTGGACAAGCTGGCCGCCGCCGCCCACCGGGAGAGCGCGCACGTCAACGGGTTGGACCCGACCGCGTTCCCGTCCCTGCTGGCCATGGAGAACGCGCTTGTCGGCGCCGCCGGCCGGGTGCTGGGCGCCGGCCCCGGCACCACCGCCCCGGACGTCGTCGGCAGCGTCACCAGCGGCGGCACCGAGTCACTGATCCTCGCCGTCAAGACCGCCCGGGACGCCCACCCGGAGATCGCCGAACCCCGGATCGTGGTGCCGTCGAGCGCACACGCGGCATTCGCCAAGGCGGCGCACTACCTGCGGGTGGCGCTGGACGTCGTGCCCGTCTCCCCGGAGACGCTGCGTCCCGACCCGGCCGCGATGGCCGCCGCGATCCGCCCGGAGACAGTGCTGGTCGCCTGCTCCGCGCCGTCGTACGCGCACGGCGTGGTGGACCCGGTCACGCAGATCGCGGCCGCCGCGGCCGAGGCCGAGGTGCGCTGCCACGTGGACGCCTGCTTCGGCGGCTGGACCCTGCCGTACCTGCGTCGGCTCGGGGAGCCGGTGCCGCCGTTCGACTTCGCGGTGCCCGGGGTCACCTCCATCTCGGTCGACCTGCACAAGTACGCGTACGCGCCGAAGGGGGTGTCGGTGCTGCTGCACCGCGACGCCACGCTGCGCGCCCCGCAGTACTTCGCGTACGCCGACTGGCCCGGCTACACCATGATCAATCCGGTGATCGCGTCCACCCGCTCGGGCGGCCCGATCGCCGCCGCGTACGCCACGTTGCGGCACCTGGGCGACGAGGGTTACCTGCGGCTGACCGCCCTCACCCGGGACGCGGTGGCCGGGCTGGCCGACGCGGTCCGCGCCGTCGACGGGCTGCGGCTGATGGCCGAGCCGGAGTCGACGGTCGTCTGCTTCACCGCCACCGACGGTGGCCCCGACCTGTTCGTCCTGGTCGACGAGCTGACCGCGCGGGGCTGGCACACCCAACCCCAGCTGTCGTACGACGGCCTGCCCGCCAGCGTGCACCTCACGGTGACCGCCGCTGTCGCGCCCCGGGTCGCCGAGTTCGGGCCGGACCTGACCGCCGCGGTGGCCGCAGCCAGGGCCGCCGGCCCGGTGCGGCTGCCCGTCGAGCTGGCGGCACTGGTCGGCGCGCTGACCCCCGAGGCGCTGACCCCGGACCTGATCGTCGGCCTGGCCGCCGGGCTGGGCCTGGGTGGCGAGGAGGGGTCGGATGCGGGACCGCTGCCGGAGCGGATGGCACTGGTGAACACACTGCTCGACGCCGCGCCATCGGCGCTGCGCGAGCGGTTGCTCGTGGAATTCGTCAGTCTGCTGCAACGCCCCAGTTGGGCGCCGAGCTGACCGTGCGGCTACGGGCCCGGCCTGGGGTGCCGGCCGGGCCCGTAGCCGCGGGTCGATGTCAGACCTTGCCGGTCTCCTCGATGCTCTCGTCGAGCAGTTCCGCCAGCGCTGTCCGGCCGCGGTGCAACCAGGACTTGATGGTGCCCTCGGCCACCCCCTCCTGACTCGCTATCTCATTGACCGGCAGGTCGGCGAGGTAGCGCAGGATGACGGCCCGCCGGTGGTGGGCGGGCAGTTGGGCCAGCGCGGCGTCGATCGCCACCCGATCGGGCGTCGGCCCGGCCATCGTGGCCTCGGCCCGCCGTTGCCGGAGCAGGTGGTTGCGCGCGGTTTGGAGCCGTCGCCAACGGCTCCGGGCGAGGTTCAGGGCGACCTGTCGGACCCAGGCGACCGGGTCGTCGTACCGGGCCAGCTGGTCCCACCGGGTCAGGGCCCGGCAGAACGCCTCCTGCGCGAAATCCTGGGCCTGTGAGAGGTCGCCCACGTAGGCACTCAGTTGGCTGGTCACGTTGCGAAAGTGCGCGTGGTAGAAGTCGTCGAAGCTCACTGTCGTGCTGCGCTCTCCGGCCTTCGCGGCAATTGCCGCCGGTGGCTCGTTGGCACGGGTCCCCGTCATCACTGTCACTGCCTCCCCGTTCGCCGTCGGGCCCGTACCCGAGGCGGTCGTACCACTCGCTCAGCGGGGATCGTTTCCGTGGTCCCCGTTGTCGGCGGTCCTGCTCGGCGCGCCGTACCCCCGTAGAAGCCCGCAACGGGCCTCGGGGTTGCCGTCGACGCTGTGGATCGACTGTCGTATGGGGGACTGAGTGGCGAGGCGGGGTCGGACGCGGGCCAGCGCCCGCGTGGTGGGCGGAGCGCCGGCCGCGTCGTACGCCCCCGTGGCGTACGACGCGGCCGGCGACCGTCAGCCGTAGGTCAACGTCATCTGAACCAGGTTGTCGGCGCTGTTGACGTCCGGCAGGACGTCACGTTCGCTGTCCATCGGCTGGACGTCCACGTCCGCCTTGTTCGTGCTCAGCGTGATCCCTTCGAGCACCCGGAAGTCCAGGTCCAACCGCATCTCCGCCCCGGCGGCCAGCTGACCCAGGCGGCAGGTGATCGGTTCGACGCTGTCGTGGACGCCCGCGCACGTGCCCCACCCGTCGACGTCCGCGCGCACCACAGCGGGCACGCCCAACCGCAGCACCACGTGGGCGACCGGGCCCGTGCCCCGGTTACGGATCCGCACCGTGGCCGTACCCGTCCGGGAGCCGTCGTCGGCAGTTCTCAGCACGAGGTCACCGGTGGTGACGGAGACGTCCGCCAGGTTCGGGTTCGGACCGAAGCTCGTCGGCCCGGAGACCTGGCTGAAGGCGTCACCCTTCCAGCGGTAGCCCCGCCACTGCCGTTGTGACCACCTGGCGTTCCAGCCACCCCCGGGAGCGATGTCACCGACCTGAACGCGAACCGTGCCGTCGCCCACGACATCCAGCGCGAACAGCCACTCCGGCTTGTCGATGGTGGTCGCGACCACCCGGCCGACAGTCGTCGCCTTTCCTTCCTCGTCGCGGTCGAAGGCGACCACCTGCATCGGCCCGCGGGTGCCGAGCACGCACTGCACGAGAGCCACGGTCTCCACCGCGCCGTCTCCGTCGATGTCGCCGTGGTCGAGCGCCAAAAGCCAGTTCGCGCCCTCCCGGGCGTCGCCGGTGAGCCGCGTCTGCGACGTCGGGCAGCCTCGTCCGGCCCGCCACGCCGGCAGGGTCACCGGCACCCCCAGCAGCTGGGCCCGGCTGAGCCGGCCGTCCGGCACCCCGATGGTCGGGCTGGCACTGGTCCCGGCAGGGCTGGGGGTCGGACTCGTCGGCGTCGGCGCCGGCGTCGGTGACGCCGAGATGCTCGGCGTCGGGTCGACCGGACCAGGCCGATGGTCCGGGCCGCTCAACGCCGCGTATCCGACGGCCGACCCGCCGAACAGGGCGAGCGCCGTCGTGGCGGTGGCAGCCAGCCGGCGTCGGCCGCGGCCTCGTACGGTCCGTCGAACGGCGGCGGGCCCCGGCGCCTCGACCTCCGCCAGCGCGGTACGGCGGTAACGGGCGAACTCTTCGGCGAGGTCAAGAATCTCCTGCTCAGACATCCCGCACCTCCTCATTGGTGTCGCGTAGGTGAGCGGCGAGCGCGGTTCGGCCCCGGTGCAGCCAGGACTTGACAGTCCCTTCGGCGACCTGTTCCTGGGCGGCGATCTCCGCGACCGTCAGGTCGGCGAGGTAGTGCAGTACGACGGCCCGCCGCTGTTTCGGCGGCAACTTCGCCAACGCGGTGTCGACGGCGACCCGGTCGGGGCTCGGCTCCGCGACGTGTGTCTCGCGCTGCCGCAGCAGCCACTGCTGGGCGGTCCGCAGCCGCCGCCAGCGGTTGTGGCCGAGATTCCACGCGACCCGACGGACCCAGGCCAGGGGGTCCTGGTATCCGGCGAGCCGGTCCCAGCGGGCGTACGCCCGACAGAACGCCTCCTGAACCAGGTCCTGTGCCTGCCCCCGGTCACCGGTGTACGCGGTCAGTTGCACCACCAGACCGCGGTAGTGGGCGTGGTAGAAGTCGTCGAATACCAGCTCTGCCGGCGCGGAGGTCGCGGCTCCCGGTGGGTCCGGTGGGCGCCCACCCACCGGCACATCTCGTGTCACAAGCACTTGTCCTCCCCGTGGCGACTGCCGGCGTCGTGTTCGCCAGCACCGGTCACACAAGCGAGCGCACCGGTAGGTTGCGCGTCAATCGCTGCCGATCCTTGTCGGCTCGGGGACAATTGGTGGACCGCTCGGGCCGATCACCGCCGGACCGCACGGACGCCGGCTGTGATTCACTGTCGGTGAGGAGAGGGGGCGGTCGTGCAGCTGCCGGCAGTGCTCGGCGAGCCGATCCGGTTCGTGCTGAACTGGGGGCGCCGCTACTCGCTCTGGGTGTTCAACTTCGGTCTGGCCTGCTGTGCCATCGAGTTCATCGCCACCAGCATGGGTCGGCACGACTTCATCCGACTCGGCGTGATCCCGTTCGCCCACGGCCCCCGCCAGGCCGACCTGATGGTGGTCTCCGGCACGGTGACCGACAAGATGGCCCCGGCGATCAAGCGCCTGTACGACCAGATGCCCGAGCCGAAGTACGTCATCTCGTTCGGCGCCTGCTCCAACTGCGGCGGCCCCTACTGGGATTCGTACTCGGTGACCAAGGGCGTCGACCAGCTCATCCCGGTCGACGTGTACGTGCCCGGCTGCCCGCCCCGGCCGGAGGCGCTGCTGCACGGCATCCTTCGCCTGCAGGAGAAGATCGCCGCCGAGCAGTCCGGCATCGGAGGTGTGCCGCAACGGGACGTGCTGGCCGCGCCGCTGGACGCCCCGCCCCGCGAGGCCGCCGCGCCCCGCTCGGTCGACTCGCTCACCGCCCCGCCGGTACGCCCACCAGCCGCGAGCTGAGGGCGGCCGGCCGCCACCCGGAGCTGACCCGGGCGACGGCCGACCGTCGGCAGGTCAGCTGGCCGGCAATGCCAGGGTGAACGTGACGGTGTTGTCGCTGGGGTCGACGTCGGGAACTGTCTCGTTCCAGTAGAGGGTGGCCAGCTCTACGGTGATCGGGGTCGCCTCGTCCGCCGGGTCGGTCGGCCGGCTGATGAACAGCGCCACGTCGCGCTCCTCACCCTGCATCAGCAGCCCGCCCGGCACGAATGCCTGTGGGCCGTACACCGGGCCGTCGAAGGGCTCGGTGAACCGGATCATCGACCCGGCGGGCAGCTGCCTGGCAGTCAGCGAGTTGGCGAGCTGCCGGGCGTCACCCGCGTACCGGACCCGGAGCGGCACCCGCCGGGTGTTCTCGGGGCCGTCGGTCACCGGGCCGGCCAGCTCGACGGACGCGTTCGCCTGGGCGTCCTGCACGTACGTCTGCGGGCGGGCGAGCTTGCCGTCGAGGGAGCGGAACTGTGCGCTGAACGGCACCGTGCCCAGGGATCCGGTGTCGTACGAGTAGGCGGTGACCAGGCCTCCGTCCGCAATCATCGGGTAGCTGCGAGGGGTGGTCAGCACCTGGAACTCCACAGTCGCCCGGCGAGACTCGCCCGGGGCCAGATCGTTGCCACGCGGCAGGGCGCAGGTGCGGACCAACAGCCCTTCCTCTACGCCGTCCGATTCGCAGCGTGACTCCACGCCCCCGGAGAAGGAGCCCGCCACGGCCTCGCGGATCCGGAAGTAGAAGCCCTGCGTGCTGTCACTGTTGTTGGTGATGGTCACCCGAAGGCTGCCCCGGTAGCCGCGTTCGGTCGGCTCGAGCACCAGCCGGCTCAGCGAGAACGTGGGGGCGTCGGCGGAGACCGACGGTGCGGCCGAGGCTGGTCCGGCCCCGCCGATCGTCGCCGTCAGGCCGAGTAGTGCGGCGGTGAGTAGAGTCCCCGTTTTGCGGAGCATCTGTATCTGGTCCTCCATGGTCGACGCCCGGCGAGGGACCTGTCGCCGGTCGTGGCGATGCCTCGATCGACGAACGTAACCATGGTGTCCGGGCCCCCGCGCCGTGACCCGGACAGCATGATCGATGGATGGGCCGTTCGCCACCCCGTTGTGGACCCGCCGCACTAGCCTGCGCACTATGAGCAGCTCAGGGGACCAGCGCTCCGCCCACATCGTCGACGTGCTCACCGAGGAGTTCGGCGCGTCGATGGCTATCGACCCGGCCGCCTTCCGCCGCAAGTTCCGCAAGATGGCGGCGTCGCCGTTCGCCTTCTACCGGGGCAGCGCCGCGCTGTTCTACGCCGACCAGCTCGGCGACTTCGCCGACGACCGGTTCCTGAACGAGCAGACCAGCCGGGTGTGGATCCACGGTGACCTGCACGCGGAGAACTTCGGCACCTACATGAACGCCTCCGGGCAGCTCGTGTTCAACGTCAACGACTTCGACGAGGCGTACGTCGGGCCGTTCACCTGGGACCTGCGCCGGCTCGCTGCCAGCGTGGCGCTGCTCGGCTACGGCAAGGCGCTCTCCGACACGGCGATCGGGGAGCTGGTTGCCGGGTTCGCCCGGTCGTACCTGACCGAGCTGCGGGCCATCGCCGCCGGCGGTGACGACGCGATCGGTTCGATCACCCTGGACAACGCCGACGGGGTGCTACGCCGGGTGCTCCAACAGGCCCGGCTCAACACCCGCGTGGACCTGCTCGCCGCGCAGACCACCATCGACAACTACGAGCGACGTTTCTCCATCGGCGACGGCGTCTTCGAGATCGACGACGCCACCCGGGACCTGGTCAGCGCCGCCTTCCAGGAATACCTGGGCACCCTGCCGAACGCCTCGACGCAGCTGCGCCCGGTGGCGGCGCGGATCAAGGACGTGGTGCTGCGCAAGGGGGTGGGCATCGGCTCGGCCGGGCTGCCGTCGTACAACCTGCTGCTGGAGGGGCACACCCAGGCGCTGGAGAACGACGTCGTCATCTACATGAAGCAGGCTCAGGTGCCGGCCGTGGCGCGGTACGTCACCGACGAGTCGGTCCGCGGCTACTTCCAGCACCAGGGGCACCGGACCGCCGAGTCGCAGCGGGCGTTGCAGGCGCACGCCGACCCGTGGCTGGGCTTCACCGAGCTGAATGGGGCCGGTCAGCTGGTCGCCGAGGTTTCCCCGTACGCCGCCGACCTGGACTGGTCGGACGTGAACGAGCCGGAGGAACTGACCGGCGTTCTCGTCGACCTCGGTCGGGCGGTGGCCCGGATGCACTCGGTCGCCGACGACGAATCCAGTCACGACCTGGTGGACTACTCCACCGAGGAGGCGATCGTCGCGGCGGTCGACGCCGACGAGTCGGGATTCGTCGCCCACCTGGTGGACTTCGCCCACGCGTACGGGGTGCGCGCCCGCCAGGACCACCAGCTCTTCGTCGACCTGTTCCGCAACGGTCGACTGCCGGGCATCTGATCGGGCGCGGCGTCGCTCAGGACGCGAACTCCAGCACCACCTTGATGTCGTCCGGCCCGGGGGTGTACGCGTCGGCGTACCGGTTCACCGGCACCCGCCGGGTGATCAGCGACTCGAGCCAGATCTGGTCGGCGCGGGCGAGCGCCTGCGCCGCCATGTTCCAGTGCCGCCGGTTGGCGTTCACCGAGCCGAACACCACGTTGTTCTCCAGCACCAGGGCCCGGTTCAGCGCCCCGGCGTCGAAGTCGATGCTCCGGCCACCGCTGGACACCCCGGCGAGGCAGACGATCCCGGTCGGGGCCGCCTTGCACATGACGTCGAGGACCACTGTGGGAGCGCCGGTGCACTCGATCACCACGTCCGGCTCGAAGGGCAGGTCGTTGACCGGCACGGTGTGATAGGTGGCGCCCAGCCCGGCGACCAGCTCCGGCTTCGGCCCCTCGGTGTTGCGGTCCAGCACGTGGACGGTGAGCCCGCGCTGGGTGCCGAGCAACGCGGCCAGCAGCCCGATCGGCCCGGCCCCGGTCACCAGGACGGTCTGCGGCTGCCACTCGGCCCGGTGCCCGATCCGCTCGATGTGGTCCCACGCCTTCGCCACCACACTTGTCGGCTCCAGCAGCACGCCCACCTGGGCCAGCGTCGGATCGAGCGCGACAGCGAACCGCGGTTCCACCCGCCAGCGGTCCCGGGCGAACCCGGCCAGTGCCTTGATGCCATGTTCGGTGTACTGACCGTTACGGCACATGTCCCACTCGCCGACCGCGCAGTTCGGGCAGGGCACCGGGTCGGGATACCTGACGATTCCGGCCACCAGGTCACCGGGTTGCAGGGTGCCGCTGGAGTCCTCGATCACCCGGCCCAGTGACTCGTGCCCGATGACCAGGCGGTCGGCACCCGGCGGCGCCTCGCCGTACTCCCCGGCGATGATCTCGTGGTCGGTGCCGCAGATCCCCACCGCCAGCGCCTCGACCAGGACAGAGCCCTCCTCGGCAGCCGGCTCCGGCTGATCGTCGACGAGGCTCAGCGAGTTGGCGACCCCAGGTCTTACCGTCACAGCGCGCACGTCCTCATCTTTCCCCGCCCAGGCGCGCGCCGCGCCCAAAGCCGGCAGATCGCCGGGCATCGGCGGCGGCCAGGTGCGGCCTCGGCCGGCACTAGGATCAGCGGCATGACTCCCGAAGAGGTCGGCGCTCGACTGGTCGCGCTGCTCGCGCCGGCTGAGGCGACGCCGTCGGTCTCCGGCGGGCAACGTTTCGCCAGGGCCACCATCGACGTGCCACCCACGAGTTGGCTCACAGCGGTTTCGGCCGCTCGTGACGACGCCGAGCTGGCCTGTGACTTCTTCGACTGGCTCTCCGCCGTCGACGAGTTGGCCGAGGGCTTCGACGTGGTGGCGCACCTCTGGTCGACGCGACTGCGGCACGGCGTGCTGCTGCGTACGCGGTTGCCGAGAAGCGCGCCCACTGTCACCTCGGTGGTCGACGTCTACCCCGGAGCCGCCTGGCACGAGCGGGAGACGCACGAGATGTTCGGCATCGACTTCGCCGGGCATGAGGAGCTGCTGCCGCTGCTGCTGCCGCCGGAGTTCGAGGGCCACCCGTTGCGTAAGGAGTTCGTGCTGGCTTCCCGGGTGGCGAAGCCCTGGCCGGGCGCGAAGGAGCCGGGCGAGTCCGAGGCCGGCGGCGGGCGTCGACCGATCCGCCCGCCGGGCGTACCCGCTCCGGGCGAGTGGGGGCCCACGCCCACCCCGGCCGGCGCCGGTGGAGTGGGGGAGGGCCCGCGTGGCGGCACCCCCGCCAGACCGGCCCGTGAGCGTCCGGCGCGGCCCGCCCCGGGGGCCCGTCCGGCGCGTACTCCCCGACCGGTCGGCACCACCGACGGCCCTATCCCTGCCGACCAGCCCGCGCCCGACGCAGGCCCGGCCGCACCTGACCAACCTGGCACCGGCCCGACTGCCGCGCCCGCGTCCGGCGCGGCCACATCTGCCGAGCCCGTGTCCGGCGGGCCGGCTGCCGAGCACGTGCCCGGCGTCGACGAGATCGGCCACGTCGCGTCCGGCGCGGCCGCATCGGACAAGCCCGGCGAGGGCTCGGCCGCGTCGGGTGGCGAGCCGGTCGCGGACCCGCCGGGCCGCGATGGCCGGAGCGACCACGACGGGGGTACGGCCTGATGCCGCTCTGGGTGGAGTTGGTGCTCCGGATCGGCGGCGTGGTGGTCGCTTTCCTCACCCTGCCGTTGCTTGTCGGCCAGGCCGAGCACAAGGTGATGGCGCACATGCAGGGTCGGCTCGGCCCGATGTACGCGGGCGGCTTTCACGGCTGGGCGCAGCTCGTGGCCGACGGGGTCAAGTTCGTGCAGAAGGAGGACATCACCCCGCGCGAGGCGGACCGGGCGGTGTTCCGGTTGGCGCCGGCGGTGGCCCTGGTGCCCTACCTGCTGGTGTTGCTCGTCATTCCGCTCGGTCCGAACGACCTGGTCGGGCAACCGTTGGACATCGGCCTCTTCTTCGTGCTGGCCGTGGTCGGCGTCGGGGTGGTGGCGGTGCTGATGTCGGCGTGGGCGTCGGCCAACAAGTACAGCCTGCTGGGCGGGTTGCGCGGGGCGGCCCAGCTGCTCGGTTACGAGCTGCCGCTGGTGCTGGCCGCCGCGTCGGTGGCGATGGCGGCCGGCACGCTCAGCCTGTCGGGCATCGTCGAGGCGTGGCAGCCGTGGTGGCTGCTCTGGCAGGCACCCGCGATGATCATCTTTTTCGTCGCCGGGCTGGCCGAGATCCGTCGACCACCGTTCGACATGCCGGTGGCCGACTCGGAGCTGGTCTTCGGCTACATGACCGAGTACACCGGTCTGCGGTTCGCGTTCTTCCTGCTCGCCGAGTACGTCGGCATCGTGGTGATCGCCGCGCTGACCACTGTGCTGTTCCTGGGTGGTTGGCAGGGCCCGTTCGCCGACGACCAGTTGGGCTGGCTCTGGACGCTGCTCAAGATCTTCGCGGTCTCCTTCGTGATCATCTGGCTCCGGGTTTCCTACCCGCGCCTACGCGAGGACCAACTCCAACGCCTCTGCTGGCTGGTCCTGGTCCCGGCCGCGCTGGCGCAACTGGTCCTGACCGCAGCCGTCCGCATAGCGCTGTAACCCCGCCCCGCCCGGCCTCACCCCGGCCCTGCCCGGCCCTGCCGCACCTGCTGCGTCGATCATGGAGTTGTGGTGGGTGACAAAGCGCCCGTACAGGAGTAGTCCAGGCACCACAACTCCATGATCGACAGGGTCGAGAGGTCATCGACCCGCGATCTTGCACTTACTGTGCCGACAGAAGGGGCAAATTGCTCGAACCGGCAACCGGAACTGCAAGATCGACGGCGCAGGCGGCGCAGGCGGGGCGGGCGCGGCGGGCAAGGCGCGCGCGGGCGCGGGGGGGGGCTTGTTTAGGGCAGCGGGGTGTGGGCGGGGTTTACGGGCTCGACCGGGGGTGGGGGTGGGGTGCCGTCGCCGAAGGGGCGGCCGCCCAGCGCTTCCCGACCGTGTGGGGTGAGCCAGTTGGACAGGTCCGGGCCGAGCGGCACGATCCCGGTCGGGTTGATGTCGCGGTGTACCTCGTAGTAGTGCCGCTTGATGTGGTCGAAGTCGATGGTGTCGCCGAAACCGGGAGTCTGGAACAGGTCCCGGGCGTACGCCCACAGCACCGGCATCTCGCTCAGCTTCTGCCGGTTGCACTTGAAGTGGCCGTGGTAGACCGGATCGAAGCGGACCAGCGTGGTGAACAGTCGTACGTCGGCCTCGGTGATGGTGTCGCCGACCAGGTAGCGCTGGTCGGCCAACAGCTCGGTGAGCCAGTCCAGCCGGTCGAAGAGCCGGTGGTACGCCTTGTCGTACGCCTCCTGGTTGCCCGCGAACCCGCACCGGTAGACGCCGTTGTTGACGTCCCGGAACACCACGGCGTTGACCTCGTCGATCTGCTCCCGCAGGTGCTCGGGGTAGAGCTGCGGTGCGCCCTCGCGGTGGTACGCCCTCCACTGCGTGGACAGGTCCAGGCTCATCTGCGCGTAGTCGTTGGTCACCACCTGCCCGGTCGGCACGTCGACGATCGCCGGCACTGTGATGCCGCGCTCGTAGCCGGGGAAGCGCTTGAAGTACGCCTCCTGGATGCGCTCGATGCCGAGCACCGGGTCCCGGCCGTCGGGGTCGAGGTCGAAGGTCCAGCTCCGGGCGTCGTGGGTCGGGCCGGCCACCGCCATCGACATGGCGTCCTCCAGACCGAGCAACCGCCGCACGATGATCAGTCGGTTGGCCCACGGGCAGGCCCGGCTGACCGCCAGCCGGTACCGGCCCGGCTCGACCGGGTATCCGTCGCGCCCGTCCTCGGTGATCCGGGTGGCGATGTACCGCTGGTCGCGGGTGAACTCGCCGCCCGGCTCGACGTACTTGCCGCCTTTTTCCTCGCCCACGTCGCCCTCCCGGTCTGGTCTGTTGTCTCTACCCAATCCTCGCGGATCTACGGCGCACAGTGGTCCGGATACCCTGCCGGCATGACGGATGTGGAGGCGGCGGCCCGGCGGTTCATCGCCGATGTGTGGAATGCCCGCCAGGAGGAGTCGGCGTACGAGCTGGTCGCCGAGGAGTGCCCGGGGCTGGGCGGCACCGGGCCGGAGGCGACGTTGGCCTGGCACCGCGAGCGTCGGGCGGCCTTCCCGGACCTCCGCTACAAGATCGTCGACGTGGTCGCGGCCGGCGAGCGGGTGGCGGTGCACTGGCGGGCCGCCGGCACCCACGCCGGGCAGTTCGGGCCGGTGCCGCCGACCGGGCAGGTGGTCAGCTATTCGGGGGCGACGTTCCTGCGTTTCGACACTGCGGGCCGGATCGTCGAGGTGTGGAGCTGCAACGAGTTGTTCCAGTTGTTGCAACAACTCGGTGTCGAGATGCTCCCACCGGCCGTCGTCGGCGGACCCGGGGCGTGATCCGGCTGTTCCGCAGGTGACCGCGCTCCTCGGGTGAGCCCTGAGGTCGTCGACCTGTGGGTGGTGGTCGCGCGCGCAGTGGCCACAGGGCAGGATGGTCGACATGAGCGACCCCAGCGAGCGCGGTGACACCAGCGAGCGCGGCCTCCCCGGCGCGGGCCTGGTGAAGGGGCTGGCGGTCACCCTCAAGACGATGACCAGCCGGTCGACCACTCAGCAGTACCCCGATGTGGCCCCTGAGCTGCCGCCCCGTTCGCGTGGGGTGATCGTGTTGTCGGAGGAGAACTGCACGGTCTGCATGCTCTGCGCCCGGGAGTGTCCGGACTGGTGCATCTACATCGACTCGCACAAGGAGGAGGTGGTGGTGCCCGGCGCCGCCCGCCCCCGCCAGCGCAACGTGCTCGACAAGTTCGACATCGACTTCTCGCTCTGCATGTACTGCGGCATCTGCATCGAGGTCTGCCCGTTCGACGCGCTCTACTGGTCACCGGAGTTCGAGTACGCCGAGTACGACATCAAGGACCTGCTGCACGACAAGGACCACCTCGGTCAGTGGATGGCCACCGTTCCGCCGCCGCCCGCGCACGACCCGAACGGCGAGCCGGCCAAGGAGGAGACCTCCGCCGCGCGCAAGGCGGCCGCCGCACGTCCCGCTCCGCCGGCGGTACGCCCCGACGCCGACCAGGACCCGGCGTCGTGAGCGCCCGGGCCGGAAGGGCGCTCCGGTGACCGGCGCGGACGTGCTGCTGCTCGCCCTCGGCGCGGTGGCGGTCGGCGCGGGCGTGCTGGTGGTGACCACGAAGCACCTGGTCCGGGCCGGGCTCTACCTGGTGGTGTGCCTGGGCGCGTTGGCTGGTGACTTCCTGGTGCTCAGCGCCGAGCTGGTGGCCTGGGTGCAGGTGCTGATCTACGTGGGCGCGGTGGTGGTCCTGCTGCTGTTCGCGGTGATGCTGACCCGGGCCCCGATCGGCGCTTCCGACGACCTGGACCGGCCGGGCTGGCCGGCCGCGCTGATCGGTGGCGGCGCCGGGCTGGGGCTGGCCGCGCTGCTGGTCGACGCGTACCGCTGGAGCACGGTCACGTTGCCTGACGCCGGCACCGCCGAGCGGCTGGGTGAGCAGATCTTCCAGTCCTGGGTGCTGCCGTTCGAGGTGCTGTCGGTGCTGCTGCTCTCCGCGCTGGTGGGCGCGATCGTGCTGTCCCGGCCGGACATCGGCCGTGCCGCCCCGCAACGCGACGCAGGCGACCTGGTCGACAGCGAGCCCGGGGGGCGCCGGTGAGGCCGGTCATCCCGTACGTCACCGCCGCGCTGCTGTTCGGCCTCGGCGTGTACGGCGTACTGCGCCGCCGCAACGCGGTGCTGGTGCTGATGTCGGTCGAGTTGATGCTCAACGCCGTCAACCTGATCCTGGTCACCGCGGACACCACCGCCCGCGCCGTGCTCCCGCACTCGGGGCAGGTCTTCGCGCTGTTCGTCATCGTCCTCGCCGCCGCCGAGATCGGGGTGGGGCTGGCGATCGTCCTTCAGCTCTACCGGTTGCGGGCGACCGTCGCGGTGGATGACGTGCCGCTCACCGAGTCGCCGGATCCCTCCGGTGGGCGCGAGCCGGTCGTCGCAGACTCGGAGGCTGGCCGGTGACCGGGCTGCTCGGGGCGCTGCTGCCCGCCGTACCGCTGGTCGCCGGGTTGCTCGGTCTTCTGCTGCCACCGGCCCCTCGGCGCGACAGCGCGACCGGCGGCGACCGGGCCCGGTCGGCCGCCGTGGCGCTCGGCGTCACCGGTGCGGCCGGCGCGCTGGCGGTGGCCGTCGCTCTGCTGTTCACCGTCGACGGGCCGACGGAGACGTCGGCCACCTGGGTCGACTTCGGCGGGCTGGCGGTGACCCTCGGCGTACGACTGGACGGCGCCGCCGCGCTTGTCGCGGTGGCGGTCACCGCTGTCGCCCTGGCCGTGCAGGTCTACTCGATTGGCTACCTGCGGCGCGGTCCACACGACGACGTCGACGTGGATCACCGCTACCCGCCCTACGCCGCCCAGATCAGCCTCTTCACCGGTGCCATGCTGCTGGTGGTGGTCGCCGGCGACCTGATCATGCTGTTGGTCGGCTGGGAGGTGATGGGCCTCTGCTCGTACCTCCTGATCGCCCACGACCGCCGACTGGCCGGCGCCCCCGCCGCCGCCATGAAGGCGTTCCTGGTGACCCGGGTCGGTGACGTCGGGTTCCTGCTCGGCATCGCTCTGCTGGGTGTGTCGACGGGCAGCTTCCGGATCGCCGACGTGCTCGCCCACGACCATTCCGGCGCGACGTTGACCGCTGCCGGCCTGCTGCTGCTCGCCGGTGTGGCCGGCAAGAGCGCGCAGTTCCCGCTGCACACCTGGTTGCCGGACGCGATGGCCGGCCCGACCCCGATCTCCGCGCTGATCCACGCCGCGACGATGGTCGCCGCCGGGGTGTACGCGGTGGCCCGGCTCTACCCGCTGTTCACGGCCGCGCCGGTGACGCTGACGGTGCTGGGGGTGCTCGGCGCGATCACGCTGCTGCTCGGCGCGCTCGCCGCCACCGCCCAGGACGACATCAAACGCGTGCTGGCCTGGTCGACGGTGTCCCAACTGGGTTACATGACCGGCGCGCTGGCGGTCGGTTCACCGTCGGCCGCACTGTTCCACCTGCTCACCCATGCCGCCTTCAAGGCGCTGCTGTTCCTCGCCGCCGGTGCCGTGATCCACGCCGTCGGCACCACGCTGATGTCGGAGATGGGCGGGCTGCGGCGCAGCATGCCGGTGACGTTCTGGTGCACTGTGGTGGGCCTTGGCGCGTTGGCCGGGGTGCCGCCGTTGGCCGGTTTCTGGAGCAAGGACGGCGTGCTGACGGTGGCCGAGTCGGCCGCGCTGGAGGGCACCGGGCCGGCCCCGTCCTGGGTGGGCTGGATCGTCTGGATCGCCGGGCTGATCGGCGTGGCGGTCACCGCCTGGTACGCGGGTCGGCTGCTGTTGCGCGCCTTCTTCGGCGCCCCGCGCCTGCCCCTGGTCCAGCCGCACGACCCGCCGGCCGTGCTCCGCTGGCCGGTGCTGCTGCTGGCCGTGCCGGCCGCGCTGCTCGGTCTGGCCGGGTTCGTCGGGGCGTTCGCCGACCGCCTGCGGTTCCCCACCGTCCCGGTGGCGGGCTCCGAGGACGGCCTGGTCCACCTGGGGCCGGGGGTGCTGCTGCCGCTGGCGTTCCTGCTGTTCGGCGCCGCGCTGGTGACGCTGGGCTGGCGGCGCGACCCGGCCGCCGACCCGGCCGCGGCGCTGGGTCCGCTGCGGCCGGTCTTCGCCAGCGCGTTCCGGCTCGACGACGTCCAGCGCACCCTCGTGGTACGTCCCGTCCGTGCACTGGCCCGCGCCGCGCGCACGGGTGACGAGGTGGTGGTGGACGGCGCGGTCGAGGGCAGTGGGCGAGCCGCGTCCGGTCTGGGCGCGGGGCTGGCCGCGCTGCACCGCGCGGCGCTGCCCCGGGCCGCCGCCGGCGTACTGGCCGGTGCTCTGCTGATCGGCCTGGCCGCCGCCGTGTTGGGAGTTGTCCAGTGAGCGCGAGGAGTGAGCCGGGTTTGCGAGCCTCGCAGTCGCGAACAGAGGCGGTCCAGTGAGCGCGAGGAGTGAGCCGGGTTTGCGAGCCTCGCAGTCGCGAACAGAGGCGGTCCAGTGACGTTGGGGCAGGGGTTGCTGGTCGCGGTGCTGGCGGCGCCGGCGCTGGGTGCGGTCGCGGTGGCGGCGACGCCCCGGGACCGGGCGGCCCGGCTGGTCGGCACTGTCGCGGCGGCGTTGACCCTGCTGGCAGCGGTGCCGCTGGTGTTCGACCGTCGGGGCTGGGTCGTCTGGTCGGGCAACGAGCCGGCGGTGCGCCCGTGGCACCAACTGGACCTGCCCTGGGTGCCCGGTCTGGAGTTGCGCTTCCACCTCGGCGTCGACGGCATCTCCTGGCCGCTGGTGGTGTTGACCGCGCTGCTCACGTTGCTCTGCTGCGCGTACACGATGTGGCGGGTTCCGGACGGCGGTAGCGGCCGGGCGCTCGTCGCGCTGCTGCTGGTGGTCGAGGTGGGCATCCTGGGCACTTTCCTCGCCCTGGACGTGGTGTTGTTCTTCCTCTTCTTCGAGGTCGTCCTGCTGCCGATGTACGCGATCATCGCCGGCTGGGGTGGCGCGGACCGGCGTCGGGCGGCCCGGAAGTTCGCCCTCTACACGCTGTTCGGCTCGGTGCTGCTGCTGGTCGGCGTGTACGTCGTGGTCGCCGCCGCCGGCACCGCCGACCTGGTGACGCTGACCGGTGGCGCGGGGATGTCCCGGGGCACCCAGTTGGCCGCGTTCACTTTGCTCGCGTTGGCGTTCGCGGTGAAGAGCCCGCTGTGGCCGTTGCACTCCTGGCTGCCCGACGCGCACACCCAGGCACCCACAGTGGGCAGTGTCGTGTTGGCCGGTGTGCTGCTGAAGATGGGCACGTACGGCCTGATCAGGGTCGCGGTGGGGGTGGCGCCGGAGGGAGCCCGTTGGGCCGCGCCGGTGCTCGGTGTGCTCGCCGTCGCCGCGATCCTGATCGGTTCGCTGGTCTGCCTGGCCCAGTCGGAGGTGAAGCGGCTCATCGCGTACTCCAGCGTGGGGCACATGGGCTTCGTGCTGTTGGGCGTCGCCACGCTGACCGCCACCGGCATCCAGGCGGCGTTGATCGGCAACGTCGCGCACGGGGTGATCACCGGCCTGCTGTTCTTCCTGGCCGGGGCGGTGAAGGACCGTACCGGCACGGGCACCCTCACCGAGCTGTCCGGGCTGCGGGAGACCTCGCCCCGGTTGGCGGGTCTGCTCGCGTTCGCGGCGGTCGCGTCGCTGGGCCTGCCCGGCCTGGCCGGTTTCTGGGGCGAGGCGTTCGCGGTGATCGCCGCCGTGCAGGTGGGCGGTCCGCTCTGGACCACCCTCGGGGTGCTGGCGGCGGTCGGTGGGGCGCTCACCGCCGCGTACTTCCTGCGGTTGCTACGCCAGGTCACCCACAACCGGCCGAGCCCCGCCGTCGGTCGGGTCGGCCCCGGCCTGGCCGGTGCGGAGTTGACCGCCTGGGTGCCGCTGGTGTTGCTCGCGTTGGCCATCGGGTTGGCGCCGACGCTGGTCCTCGGCGTCGCCGAGGCTCCCGTCGACGCCCTGATCGGGGTGGTTTCGCGGTGAGCGCGAGGAGTGCAGCGGAGCGGAGCCCCGCAGTCGCGAACGAAGGCGAGCCCCGATGAACGTCGTGCAGAGCGTGGACAGCGTCGCGCTGCTGCCGGCCTATCTGGCCGCCGGCACGGCCGTGCTCGTGCTCATCACCGATCTGCTCGTGGCCCGGCCACGGGCCACCATCGCCGTGGCCGCGCTCGGCGCGCTCGGCACCGCCGTCGGCTCCGCGCTGGTCGGGGCGGGTGCCGAGCGGCGGACGTTCTGCGTGGGTGCCGACTGCTCGTGGATCTTCGGCGGTCGGGCGGCAGTGGTCGCCGTGGTGGTCGCGCTGCTCACGGTGGGCGTGCTCGGGCTGTCGGTGCCCGCGCTGCGGGCCGGGCGCTCACCGGTCGGGGAGTACGCCTTCCTGTTGGCCTGCTCGATGACCGGCGGCGTGGTGCTCGGCGCGGCCGGCGACCTGATCACGCTGATCGTCGCGCTGGAGACGCTGACCCTGCCGCTGTACGTGCTGGTCGGCCTGCGCCGGGGCAGCCTCGCGAGCGCCGAGGCGGCCCTGACCTTCTTCGTGGTCAGCGTGGTGGCGACCACGCTGACCCTGCTCGGCGCGGCCCTTCTGTACGCGGTGACCGGTGGGCTGCACCTGGACCGGCTCGGTGCGTTGATCGCCGAGCAGCCAGAGGTGCGGGACCTGCCGTTGACCACCGCCGCGGTGGCGGTGCTGCTGGTCGGCCTGGCCTTCAAGGTGGCGGCGGTGCCGTTCCACGCCTGGGCGCCGGCCACCTACGACGGCGCGCCGCTGCCGGTGGCCGCGTACCTGTCCACAGCGTCGAAGCTGGGCGGCCTGGTCGCCCTGCTCGCCGTGGTGCAACGGGCGCTGCCGGCGGACCAGACCGGTCCGGTGCTCGCCCTGCTCGCCGTGCTCACCATGACCGTCGGCAACCTGGTCGCCCTGCGTCAGCGGCGGACCGTCCGGCTGCTCGCCTGGTCGTCCGTCGCGCAGGCCGGGTACATCCTCGCCCCGTTGGGAGCGTTGGCGCTGGCCGCCGGACGCACGGACGAGGCACGGTCCGCCGCGTACGCGGCTGCCATCGCGTACGCCGTCTTCTTCGTGGTGTTGGAGCTGGCCGCGTTCGCCGCAGTGACCGCGCTGCGGCCGGCGGGTGCGGACGGCGGCACGCTGGACGACCTGCGCGGGGCAGCCCGCCGGCACCCGTGGCGAGCTGCGGCGTTCGGTCTCGCGCTGGTGGGTCTGGCCGGTCTGCCGCCGGGGCTGGCTGGCCTGTTCGCGAAGGTGACGGTGGTCCGGGCGCTGCTGGACGGTGGCGCGGCCTGGCTGGCGCTGGTGGTGGCGGTGAACGCCGTGATCGGGCTCGCCTACTACCTGCGGGTGACCGCCGCGCTGTGGGCACCGACGCCCCTCGCCGCCCCGAACGTCGGCGGTGCCGCGGCCGTACCCGTGGTGGGTGTGGTGGGGGTGGTGCTGGCGGTGGCGACGGTGGCCGCCGTGGTGCTGGGTGTCGCCCCGCAGCTGGTGCTCGACCTGGCCGGCCGTTGACCTGACCTGCGACTTCGGTCTCAGTGAACTCTCAGCGTTGTAACGGATGGTTGACGGGTACCGGGTTGTTGAACCGGTCAGCGGATCCCGGCGATCCGTGCACCGAAGGAGACATCGTGCACCACAACCGTCTGAAGACCGCAGCGCTGCTCGGCCTGCTCAGCGCCCTGATCCTGGCGGTGGGCTACTGGTTCGGCGGCAGCGGCGGCCTGGTCATCGCCGTCGTCGTGTCTCTGGTCATGAACGGCGTCACCTACTTCTACTCCGACAAGCTCGCACTGCGCTCGATGGGGGCGCAACCGGTCACCGAGGCGCAGTTCCCCGAGCTGTACCGGATGGTCCGGGAGTTGGCCACCGACGCCCGGCAGCCGATGCCGCGGCTCTACGTCAGCCCCACCGCGCAGCCCAACGCGTTCGCCACCGGTCGCAACCCGCAGCACGCGGCCGTCTGCGTGACCCAGGGCATCACCGAGATCCTCGACTACCGTGAGCTGCGCGGCGTGATCGGGCACGAGCTGTCCCACGTCTACAACCGGGACATCCTGATCTCCAGCGTGGCGGCCGGCCTGGCCAGCATCATCACCCTGCTGGCGAACCTCGCCTTCTTCATCCCGCTGGGCGGCGGGGACGACGAGGATCGACCCAACCCGGCTGTGCTGCTGCTCACCCTGATCCTGGGCCCGATCGCGGCCACTGTGATCCAGTTGGCGATCAGCCGGAGCCGCGAGTTCCAGGCGGACGCCTCGGGCGCCGAGCTGAGCCGCGACCCCCTGGCCCTGGCCAGCGCGCTCCGCAAGATCGACGCGGTGGCCCGACGTCGGCCGTTGCCGGCCCAGGGGCAGCTCACCAGCACCGCCCACCTCATGATCGCCAACCCGTTCCGGGGTGGCGGCATGGCGGCGCTCTTCTCCACCCACCCCAAGATGGAGGACCGCGTCGCCCGGCTGGAGCAGATGGCCCGCAACTCGGGGCCGGTCCAGTTCCAGCGCTGACCCGCTGAAAACACCGCCTCCGCCCGTACCTGGCCACGCCAGGTACGGGCGGAGTGCTGTATTTCCGTTGTCTAGCGGCAGAGTGATGGCGTTAGGGTCATAACGGCTCACGCTCATTACATCCTCGGGAGGTTCACGGTGACCGCGCTGCGTCAGTACCTGGGTGTCTGGCGGATCCCCGGCGCGCCCATGCTGCTGATCTTCGGCATCATCGGGCGGCTCGGAATCGGCATGACCCCGCTGGCGCTGCTCCTGGTCGTCGAGCAGGTGACCGGGCGCTACTCGCTGGCCGCCATCGCCGGCGGCATCTACGCCCTCGCCGGCGCCGCGCTCAGCCCGGTGGCCGGACGGATCGCCGACCGGGTCGGCCCCAGCCCCGTCCTGCTGCTCACCGCCGTGGCCCACCCGCTGGCACTCATCGGGCTGCTGCTGGCCAGCCGCTCCGGCGACGACGCGCTCCCCGTCATCTACCTCGCCGCAGGCGTGGCCGGTGCCACCTACCCGCCGCTCAGCGCCGCCATCCGAGGCGCCTGGAACGACCTGACCGGCCCCAACTCCGGCCGATACCACCTGCGCAACACCGCGCTGGCCGCCGAGACCACACTGTTCGAAATCGTCTTCGTCCTCGGCCCACTGCTCGTCGCCGGCTTCGTCCTCGTCGCCGACGCGGCGGCCGCGCTGATCGGTGCGGCAGTGGTCACCCTGGTCGGCACGACCACCGTGGCCCTCGGGCAGGTCATGCGCGGCTGGCGTCCGCACCCGCAGGAACACCACGCGCGCGGCCTCGGCCCGCTACGGGTCGCCGGCTTCCCGGCCCTGCTGATCTGCGTCGCCGGCCTCGGCATCGCCTTCGGGGCCGCCGGTGTGATCGTGCCGGCGTTCGCGAGCGACCACGCCACCGGCGACCCGGAGAGCCTCGCCGGCGTCCTGCTCGCCGTCTGGGGGGTCGGCAGCGCCACCGGTGGGATCTGGTTCGGCGTCCGCAAGCCGGCACCGAACATGACCCGACAGTTCGCCCTGCTGCTCGCCGCGGTGGCCGCCACCTTCGCCGTGTTCGCGGTGATGCCCACCCCGCTCGCGCTGGGTGTCGCGCTGGTTGTCGGCGGGGCCGCCATCGCGCCCGCGCTGACCCTGGAGAACACCCTGGTCGGCCGGATCGCCCCGACCGGGATGTTGAACGAGGCGTACACCTGGGTGGTCACCGTCGCTGTGGCGTCGAGCGCCGCCGGCGGCTCGGTGGCCGGCGTGATCGTCGACCACGCCGGTGGCGTCCGCTGGGCGTTCCTGTTCGCCGGGGCTGCGGTCGCCGTCGGGGCCGCGGTCGCCGCACTACCCGCCGGGCCCATCGCCCGCGCGGAAACCACTGCGGTACGCGCCGAACACCCCGTCCCCGTCTGACCTGCCGTCTTCAGGCTGGTCGGCCTGCGTTGTGGTCGGCCCGCGTCCTGGTCGGCCCGCGTCCTGGTCGGCCCGCGTCCTGGTCGGCCCGCGTCCTGGTCGGCCCGCGTCGTGGTCGGCCCGCGTCGTGGTCGGGTTGCCCTTGATCGACTCGGGTTCCTGAAAGTCGCGGTGTCCCATCCGCCCGGACGCCCCGACTCTCAGGAAGCCGAGTCGATCTCAGCTGGACGCCCTGTGGCCGGGGACCGGATCGCTGTGGATAGCCGTCAGCGGTAGTTGTTGAACTGGAGGGCGACGCCGAAGTCCTCGCCCTTGAGCAGCGAGATGACCGCCTGGAGGTCGTCCCTCTTCTTGCCGGTGACCCGCAGCTGGTCGCCCTGAATCTGCGCCTGCACGCCCTTGGGGCCCTCTTCGCGGATCTTCTTGCTGATGGCCTTGGCCTTGTCCGTCTCGATGCCCTGGATCACCTTGCAGTCGATCTTGAAGATCTTGCCCGACGGGCGCGGCTCCCCAGCATCCAGCGACTTCAGCGAGATGTTCCGCTTGACGAGCTTCTCCTTGAACACGTCCAGTGCGGCGCGGACGCGCTCCTCGGTCTCCGCCTGAAGGCCGATCGCCTCCTCGCCAGACCAGGAGATCTCAGCGCCGGTGCCGCGGAAGTCGAACCGCGTCGCAAGCTCCTTCTCCGCCTGACGAAGGGCGTTGTCGACCTCCTGACGGTCAACCTTGCTCACGATGTCGAACGACGGGTTCGCTGCCATGATTCTGCTCCTGCTGTCCGGCGGTCTGGGCCTGCCGTCGGCCGCCGACCAGCGGCACGACCCCCTGACCGTACCCGGTTGCGTAGGTGCCGGGGGGAGCCGCTATCCTTGCTTCCGCCGCCGCGTTACGACGCGGTGGGGTGCCCTGGCGGGTTGCCCGAGCGGCCAATGGGAGCGGACTGTAAATCCGTCGCGAAAGCTTCAGAGGTTCGAATCCTCTACCCGCCACCAGGTGCAGACACGGCCCCTGACCAGCAGAGATGCGGATCGGGGGCCGTTGTCATTGTCCGGCCCAGCGCACCGTTGCCGACCGCACGCGAGGCGCGATGATCTGCGCGAGCAGCCTGCGGGCGATGATCCTCCAAGACGGCGGCGCAAGGACTGCCTCTTGGCGCTTTCAGCGTGCCGGCCAGCACGGCCCCCCACGTCAAAAGGCGAGCCAGCGGTCAGCGCGGGTGGTAGACGACCGCTCTGACACCCGAGACAGTGCGGATCGAGGCGGCGATGCGGCCACGGTCATCGAGGCCGACGAACTCGCCGTACATGCTGATCCCGGCGAGGCTCAGGTCGTGCAGAACGCCGCGTCGCCACAGCGCCGGGCGGGAGATTCCGTCGCTGGCCGCGGAGGTGGCCAGGATCTCGCCGCGGTTGTTGATCGCCCGCAGTTCGGTGGTGTTGCCGCCGAGAGTGCCGACGTCCAGGGCTCGGCCGTGCCGCCAGAGGATGCCGCGCGGGAACTGGTCAGCCGAGAACTGCCAGCCGATCACCCGGCCGCGGTCGTTGAGGGCGTAGGTGTTGCTGCGGTTGAAGGGGCCGGCGCCGAGGTCGGTGACCCGGCCGCTGTGCCATCGGACGGCGTGGAAGCCGTCGGGTGGCAGGTACACCCCACCTGAGACCTGGCCGTGTTCGTTGATGTCGGACACCTCGGTGAGAGGCAGGGACCGGGCATGGCCGTTCGTCCACAAAACGGGGCCTTCGTCGGTGCGGCCGACAACCTGGCCGCGGTTGTTGATCGCCAGGGGTAGGGCGGACGGACCCAACGGCTGCACCACACCGTGATCCCAGACGTACCCGCCGGAGCCGTCGGCGGGGTAGCCGACGACCTGCCCGCGGTCGTTGACGTCGGTCGGGGTGAAGGCACCGAGATCGGTCATCCGGCCGTGGCGCCAGAGGAATCCGCGGTAGCTGCCGTCGGTGGCTTGGGCGCGGCCGACCACGTCGCCGCGGTTGTTCATGGCGCTGACGAAGCTGTTGTCGCCGCCGAGGGTGCCGAGCTCCACCAGGCGGTAGCCGGGTGCCGGGGCGGGAGTTGCGGCGGACACGGTTGGTGCCGCCGTCAAGGCGGCCGCGAGGAAAGCTGCGCCGAGGATGGATGGCATGGGACGGCTCCCTTCGGAGCGTTGCCGGGCGAACCCTGTGCACAGGCTAGGCGGATCCCGTCGCTCGGCCAGAGTGCCGTCACATGGCCGACTGCCCCGCCATCCTGCCCACTAGTGGAACCGTTGTTCGGTGACGCACCGGTGGGCGGTCTCACTCGCGAGTCCCTTGTCGACACCGTGGCGCTGTACTGGCTGACCGGTACCGGCATCCTGCCCGCCCGGTGGTACTGGGAGCAGGAGCGGTTTCAAGCAGCGGCCCAGGCGGCCGGTCAGACTCCGCCACCGGTCACGGTGCCGGTCGACTTCACCACGTTCCCCGGCGAGATCTGGGCCGCTCCGCGGAGCAGTGCCGAGGCTGCCTACCCCGGAATTGCGTACGTCAATGAGGCTGACCGCGGTGGGCACTTCGCGTCCTGCGCTGCCATCCTCAGCGGCCGTGGGCCGGACGTGACCGGCCTGCCCGCCGCGAGCGGGTGTCGCCGAGGGCGGTTCACAGGGTGGCGGCGGCGCTGGAGTTGCATAGATGATTGCGGTTTGCCGCATGAGGCGTCACAATCTGCTTCGGGAAAGTCACGCATGATCGGGGCGTTCAGCCCGCAAGGCGAGCCTCGTACGACTGGCCGGCACAGCAGGTCGAGGTCCGGTAGGAGTGCTAAGCCGCATAGGAGTTGTTAGCGGAGCTTGTCGTTTCTTGAGGGGCGGCGATCGGTCGGACGGTAAGACGATCTGGCCAGACGTGGTGGGTGGACAGGCCGACCGGTTCGTAATTCCCCGTCCGCAGCCCGGGGCCGTCGTGGAACTTTCCCCCCTGCCACCGCTGTGGCACCATCGGGGAACGCAGTTTTCTGACACCCTTGGTGGTAGGAGTTTCCGATGTCTGGTCTAACGCGTGGCCGGCTGCTCGGTCTGATCGTGGCGATGGGTCTTGTCGTGTCCGCTGTCGGGGGCGTTGTCGTCAGCAGTGAGATGCAGGCGACAGGGGTTGAGTGGGGTGCTCCGGTCAGCAGCAGTGGCACGGGAGCCGTTGTCAACGAGCGTTGATGTCGGCGCGCTTCAGCGCCACCGATGAGGGGACACGAGCGTGCCGGGCAACAACGTCCCCCGCCGTTCAACGGAACGTGCCTGGCTGATCACCGGCCCCCTGGCTTCTCTCGCTATCCTCATCACCACATTCCTGGCCGTTACTGAAACCATAAAACCCCGCGACCTTCTGGTTGCGGGGTTGCTCGTGCTTGTGATGGTGGTGGCCGGCGTACCGACTCTGAGCTTCGTCGTCCGACGTCAGGCCGTCGTGGTCACCCTCACCGAGATCCCGTTGGTGCTGGGGCTGTACTGGCTCTCGCCGGTGCTCGTGGTCCTGATCGCGACGATCGCCGCGGTGGTCACTCAGGCTCACCGTCGCTACCTGCCCCCCAAGTTCTGGTTCAACGTCGCCCGGGATGCCGCCGGCGTGTCGGTGGCGGGCGTGGTCGTGGTGGCGGCGCCGCCGCTCGACGGGGTTGGGCCCGCCACCTGGGGGGTCCTGTTTCTCGCGGTCAGCGCGAACACGCTGATCAGCCTGGCCTCGGTCGTCGGCGTGATCAGCCTGTTGCAGGGCTGGCAGGGGCTGCGGGGTACGACGGCGATGGCCGTGCAGGTCTTCCTCACCACAGCGCTGAACGTGGCGGTGGGGCTGCTCATCCTGATCGCGCTGGTGACGACACTGTGGTCGACGTTGCTCCTGGTGGCCATCACCGTCGCCGGCGTCATGCTCTACCGCGCGTACTCCCGGTTCCTTCGTCAGCACCGGACCCTCGGCGACATGTACGAGTTGACCCGGGCGATGACCAGCGCCGGCCACGAGGGGGCGCTCGCGGACGTGCTGCTCGATCGGATCCGCACCCTCATGCAGGCCGAGTACGCGACCCTCTGGCTTCCGGCGCAGCGCCGGCATCCGGAGGTGCTGCTGACCGCACGGCTGGACGACCGGGGGCTGCTCGACGTGGCGCCCACCCCGGTGGTGATTCGTGAGCGGGCTTTCGAGGCGGGCCACAACGTCACCCTCGGGCGACTGCTGGGCGGCGATGCGGAGTTGCGTCGCGCGATCGCCGGCCGTCAGGTGAAGGACGTCATCGTCGTGCCGCTGCGGTCGGGGAAGGTGGTGATCGGCACGTTGGAGGTGGTCAACCGCCTCAGCGACGTCGGCCACTTCACCAAGGCCGATGTGCCCGTGCTGGAGACGGTGGCGGCGCACGCGGCCGTCGCGTTGGAGAATTCGCGACTGGTCGACCGGCTGCGGCACGACGCGTACCACGACACGTTGACCGGGCTGCCGAACCGGCGGCGCATCACCGGCGCTCTTGACGAATCGGTCAAGATCGGCGCGCCGGACGAGGTGGTTGCGCTGCTGCTCTTCGACGTCGACGGGCTGCGCCAGGTCAACGAGTCCCTGGGGCACGCGGCCGGGGACAAGGTCCTCACCGAGGTCGCCAATCGGTTGCGGGCCAGCGCGCCGTCGTCGGCTCTGGTCGGCCGTGCCGGTGGGGACGAGTTCCTGGTGACGTTGCGGTTGGAGAGCGCCGAGGCGGCGGTCGAGTTGGCTGCCCAACTGCGCGACCAGATCCGCGACGAGATGGTCTTCGACGCGCTCACCCTCGACGTGGACACCGCCGTCGGGGTGGCCGTACACCCGGATCATGGCAGCGACGCGGCGACCCTGCTGCTTCGGGTCGACCTCGCCGCCACCGCGGCCAAGTCGGTACCGGGCAGCGTGCAGCTGTTCAATCCCGCGCTGGAGTCCCGTTCGCTGCGCCGGTTGGGTCTGGCCGGCGATCTGCGCCGAGCACTGGACCAGGACGAGCTGGAGGTCTACTTCCAGCCCAAGGTGACTCTGCGGGACCGGCGCCTGGTGGGTGTGGAGTGTCTGGCCCGCTGGGAGCACCCGGCGCACGGCACTGTCGCGCCCGAGGACTTCGTGGCGGTGGCCGAGCACACCGGCCAGCTGAGCCGGCTCACCGAGGTGGTGCTCCGGGAGGGCCTTCGGCGCAGCCGGGACTGGGCGCTGGCCGACCAGCCGCTGCCCATCGCGGTCAACCTCTCGGCCCGTACGCTCATCGACCGACACTTCCCGGATCGGGTCCAGGAGTTGTTGACCGAGTACAAGGTGCCGGCGCAGCGCCTCACCCTGGAGATCACCGAGTCGGGGGTGCTGGACGGCACGGACCGGCCCATCCCCACCCTGCAACGGCTGCGGGATCTCGGCGTACGACTGTCGGTGGACGACTTCGGCACCGGTGACTCGTCCCTGGCGCACCTGCGCCGGCTGCCGGTGCACGAGGTGAAGGTGGACCGCTCCTTCGTGCAGGGCATGGCGACCGACCCGGGGGACCTGGCGATCGTCAACGCGGTCGTCACCCTCTCCCAGCAGTTCGGCCTGACGGTGGTGGCCGAGGGGGTGGAGAGCGAGCTGACCCTGGAGCTTCTCCAGGACATCGGCTGCGAGATCGGGCAGGGTTTCCTGTTCAGCCGGCCACTGCCGTACGAGCGGTTGGCTGCCTGGTTCGGCGCCCAGGTCGAGCCGGAGACGACCTCGAACGGAGAGCTTCCGCGCCTGCGTGTCGTGCCCTGAGCAGGGCGCGGACGATCACCGGGGATCCGATTTCACCTGTCGAGCCGGGCCGTGTACTCTTACTCCTGCGCGCCCCACGGGGAGATCGCGCAGGCCCCCTTAGCTCAGTCGGCAGAGCGTCTCCATGGTAAGGAGAAGGTCTACGGTTCGATTCCGTAAGGGGGCTCGAGGGTTCAGCTGGACCCATCGCAGCGGTGTAGCTCAGATGGTAGAGCAAGCGGCTCATAATCGCTGTGTCGCCGGTTCAAGTCCGGCCACCGCTACTCTCGTCTTCCGGGCTCGTTGCCGGTGGTCGTAAGAATGGGCGCTTCCGGCGCCCACTTTGCATGTCCGCGCTGTCAGCGTCTAGGCTGGCGCGTCGTAGTTGTTTCCGTTAGCGAGGAAGGCACTCCGCCGTGGCGAAGGCTACCGATGTCCGGCCGAAGATCACTTTGGCGTGTGTGGAGTGCAAGGAGCGCAACTACATCACGCGCAAGAACCGGCGCAACGACCCCGACCGCATCGAGCTGAAGAAGTTCTGCCCGCGCGACGGTCGGCACACGGTCCACCGCGAGACCCGCTGACTGCTGGCCGGCCTCAGGGGCCGGCCGTTGTCGAAGCTTTCCAATCGCCGATCTGACCGGTTTGGTGCGGCTCCGCCGCCGCCTACCGATCAGGTCGGCGATTGGGCTTTCCGTGTAGGTTCGCGGCATGCCTCTGGACCCTTCCTTCGTCGGCCGGACGTATCCGCCGACCGCCCCCTACCAGGTGGGGCGAGAAAAGATCCGCGAGTTCGCCAGCGCCATCGGCGCCACCGACCCGGCCCACCACGACCCGGAGGCCGCGCGGGCGCTGGGCCACGCCGACGTGGTGGCCCCGCCGACCTTCCCGGTGATCGTGACGATGGCCGCGAGCAGCCAGATCATCGAGGACCCGGCCCTGGGTGTCGACTACAGCCGCCTGGTGCACGGTGACCAGCGGTTCGCGTACACCCGGCCGGTGGTCGCCGGCGACGAGCTGGTCTGCACCAACACCATCGAGGACGTCAGCACCAGGGGTGGGCACGGCTTCCTGACCACGCGCACCGACGTGAGCACCGTCGGCGGGGAACCCGTGGTGGCGGTCTGGGCCAGGTATGTCATTCGCGGGGAGGCGTGAGATGGAGTTGCCAGCACAGACGTTTCAGGTGACCCGCGCGGACCTGGTCCGCTACGCCGGCGCCTCGGGCGACTTCAACCCGATCCACTGGAGCGACCGGGTCGCCACCACTGTGGGTCTGCCCGGGGTGATCGCCCACGGCATGTTCACCATGGCCCTGGTCGGGCGGGCGGTCACCGAGTGGGCCGGGTCCCCGGACGCGGTGGTCGAGTACGGCGTGCGTTTCACCCGGCCCGTGGTGGTCCCCGACGACCAGGGGACCGAGATCGAGGTGACGGCGCGGGTCCGCGAGGTGACCGAGGACGGTCTCACCCGGCTCGACGTGACCGCCACCTGCCTGGGTGAGAAGGTGCTGTCGCAGGCGCGGGCAACCATCCGGACGGCAGGCTGAACCGAGCCCGCCACGCGTGGCGGAGAGACCGGTTGGGAAAGTCGGGCGGCTACCCGTACACTGGTCCGCCGTGGGGCAAGTGACCCCTGCTCGGTCGTCTGTGGCCGCGTGGGGCGAGTGTTGCCACATAGGGGTGTAGCTCAATTGGCAGAGCAGCGGTCTCCAAAACCGCAGGCTGCAGGTTCAAGTCCTGTCACCCCTGCGCCTCAGGCCTGACCGTTCCCGTGGGTCGCGCCGCCACCTGGCGGCGTCCGGCCCGTGGTGGTGGCATCGGCGGGGTGGCTCCGAGGCAATCGGGGCCCTCCGGGTGATCCACCGGCCGCGGCCCGTCGCGGGACGGTTGGGTCCGGCCGGCGTGACCAGCGCCGCGTGCGCCACTCGGCGTACGACCCCAGATTCCGCGACGGAGGGCGAAGTGGCCGACAACAAGCGGCGCGACGACGACGGCGACGATCGTCTGGACGACGAGGTCGTCGACGACGTGGCCGACGACGACGCCTCCGGCGCGGACGAGCCGGTTTCCCGGGGAGGCACCGCCACGCGGTCCCGTGCCCGGGCGGAGTCGGCGGACAGCCGGCCGACCACGCGGTCGGAAACGGGTCGGGTGGGCGTCTTCGGCCGCATCGCCCGGTTCTTCCGCGAGGTCGTAGCTGAACTGCGTAAGGTCATCTGGCCGACCCGCAAGGAGTTGCTGACCTACACCGCCGTGGTGGTGGCGTTCGTCGCGGTGATGCTGACGATCGTGGGTGTGCTGGACTTCGGCTTCGCCAAGGTCGTGTTGTTTGTCTTTGGCAACTCGGACTGACCGGCTGCCTCCAGCCATAGTGACGGAAGTGAGCGAGCGTGCCTGAGTACGACGAGACCGCCGGACCGGTGGACGAGCAGTCCACGGTCGCGACGGCGGCTGGTGACGAGTCGGTCGAGGCCGCCAGCGAGCCGGAGTTCCCTACGACCGAGCCCGCACCGGACGAGGACTACGACCCCGTCGCGGAGCTGAGGCAGAAGCTTCGCTACGCGCCGGGTGACTGGTACGTGGTGCACTCGTACGCCGGCTACGAGAACAAGGTCAAGACCAACCTCGAGACCCGGATCACGAGCCTCGACATGGAGGACTTCATCTACCAGGTCGAGGTGCCGACCCGGGAAGAGGTCGAGGTCAAGAACGGTAAGCGTTCGCAGATCCAGGCCAAGGTCTTCCCGGGTTACATCCTGGTCCGGATGGAGCTGACCGCCGAGTCGTACTCCTGCGTTCGGAACACCCCGGGTGTGACCGGCTTCGTCGGCGCGACCGACCGGGCCGACCGGCCCGCTCCGCTCTCGCTCGACGAGGTGCTGAAGTGGCTGGCGCCGGCTGTCGAGACCGAGCAGAAGAAGTCGAAGCCGGAGATCAAGGTCCTCGACTTCGAGGTGGGCGATTCCGTCACCGTCACCGACGGCGCGTTCGCGTCGCTGCCGGCCACGATCAGCGAGATCAACGCCGACCAGCAGAAGCTCAAGGTGCTGGTGTCGATCTTCGGTCGTGAGACTCCGGTGGAGCTCAACTTCAACCAGGTCGCCAAGATCTGATTGGTCGTCGGCGGCGGGCCCGGCCCGCCGCCGACGTCGGCGTACGCGCTCTCGCTCGACCTCGGCGGACGAGTGGGCTGCGGCCTGCGCTACTCTTGAATGTCGCCGCTGTCGCACCGCGCTGACCGTGCGCGCCCGAGGGCGGCGACAGCCGCATTTTCCCAGCTCCAAGCCCCAGGAAGTGACATGCCTCCGAAGAAGAAGCTCGTCAAGACGTTCACGCTTCAGCTGCCGGCGGGCCAGGCCACGCCGGCGCCGCCGGTCGGCCCCGCGCTCGGCCAGCACGGCGTGAACATCATGGAGTTCTGCAAGTCCTACAACGCGCAGACCGAGTCTCAGCGGGGCGACATCGTCCCCGCCGAGATCAGCGTGTACGAGGACCGGTCCTTCACGTTCGTGCTGAAGACCCCGCCCGCCGCCCGGCTGCTGATCAAGGCCGCCGGTGTGCAGAAGGGCTCGGGTGTTCCGCAGTCCGAGAAGGTCGGCTCGGTCAGCCGCGCCCAGCTGCGTGAGATCGCCGAGAAGAAGATGGCCGATCTCAACGCCAACGACATCGCCCAGGCCGAGAAGATCATCGCCGGCACCGCCCGGTCGATGGGCATCACCGTCAACGACTGACGTCGGCCCCGACCTTCGTTCCGACCGTGGGAGGGCTCGCGCCGAGCGGCCCGCCAGAGACCACAGGAGTAATCAGCAATGCAGCGCAGCAAGAGCTACCGCAAGGCCGCCGACGTCATCGACCGGTCGAAGCTCTACACCCCCACCGAGGCCGTGAAGCTGGCCAAGGAGACCACCAACGTCAAGTTCGACGCCACGGTCGAGGTCGCCATGCGCCTCGGCGTCGACCCCCGCAAGGCGGACCAGATGGTCCGCGGCACGGTCAACCTGCCGCACGGCACCGGTAAGACCGCCCGCGTGATCGTGTTCGCCAGCGGCGCGAAGGCCGAAGAGGCCGCCGCCGCGGGTGCGGACGAGGTGGGCACCGATGAGCTGGTCGCCCGCATCCAGGGTGGTTGGCTCGACTTCGACGCGGCGATCGCCACGCCGGACCAGATGGCCAAGATCGGCCGGATCGCGCGGATCCTGGGCCCGCGCGGTCTCATGCCGAACCCGAAGACCGGCACGGTGACCATGGACGTCACCAAGGCGGTGCAGGACATCAAGGGCGGCAAGATCACCTTCCGGGTGGACAAGCACTCCAACCTGCACCTGATCATCGGCAAGGCCTCCTTCACGGAGACCCAGCTGGTGGACAACTACGCTGCGGTGCTCGACGAGGTGCTGCGTGCCAAGCCGTCCGCGGCCAAGGGCAAGTACCTCCGCAAGGTCATCCTGACCACCACGATGGGCCCGGGTGTCCCGGTCGACCCGAACCTGGTGAAGAACCTTCGGGAGGACCAGGCCGACGCCTGAGTCGACAGTTCGCTCCGCCGGGGCGCCGCCACGACCGTGGCGGCGCCCCGGCGCGTTCGAGGTGTGGCAGGCTCGACGCCATGCGGCTGGAGAACGTCTGGTTGCGGTACCACCGGCGAGGGCCGTGGGTGCTGCAAGGCATCGACGTGCGAATCGGTCCCGGCGAGGTGGCGATCGTGCTGGGTCGCAACGGGGTGGGCAAGTCGACACTGCTCCAGGTGGCCGCGGGGGTCCTCCGCCCGGGCCGTGGCCAGGTCACCGGCCGGCCGGCACGGGTGGGCTGGGTGCCGGAGCGTTTCCCGGCGGACCAACCGTTCACGGTGACCCGCTATCTGACCGGGATGGCCCGGGTGGCGGGGCTGGGCCGGGCCGCGGCCGACGACGCGGTGACCTCCTGGACGGACCGGCTCGGGCTGTCCGCCTTCCGCTCGGTCCGGTTGCCGGAGCTGTCCAAGGGCACCGCGCAGAAGGTCGGCCTCGCCCAGGCGCTGCTGCGCCCACCGGGCCTGCTGGTGCTCGACGAGCCGTGGGAGGGGCTGGACGCCGCCACCCGTGAGCTGGTGCCCGAGCTGATCGCCGAGGTGCTCGCCGCCGACGGGTCCGTCCTGGTCAGCGACCATCGCGGCGAGACGGTCCGGCTCCCGGCCGCGCGCCGCTGGCTGGTGGCCGACGGCTCGCTCTCCGAGGAGACGTCGTCGACGGACGAGACGATCGCGGTGGTCGAGGTCGCGGTGCCGGCCGCGCGGGTCGCCGGCACCGTCGCCCGGTTGCGCGCCGAGGGCCATCAGGTGCTGCGGGTACGCTCCGACGCCTCCACCGCCACGTCCCAGGCCCTACCCGTCGAGCCGCTCCGGTCGGCCGGTGCCGCCCGACCCGCCGAGCCGTCGCTCGGAATGGCCGGGGAGTTGACGGCGGGCCGGCCGGACACCGCCGACGCGGCTGTCGAGTCGGCAGCGGGGGAGACCCGGTGAGCGCCCTGGTCCGGATGCGGTTGGCCGGTTTCCTGCGAACCGGCCGGGCGTTGGCGCCGTTGCTCGCCGGCCTGATCACGCTCGGCACCCTCTACGGCGGTGGTCGCGCCCAGCCGGCGGAGGCGTACGGCGTTTCCGCGGTGGTGCTCTTTCCGGTGCTCGCCTGGCAGACCAAGATCCTCTTGGATGTCGAGCCGGACGTGCAGCGTCGGCTGGCGCAGGTGACTGTCGGGGTGGCCCGGGAGCGGTTGGCCGGGCTGCTCGCCGCCGCGGTGGCGGCGCTGGTGACGGTGGCCGTCGCGCTGCTTTTTCCGTGGCTGGTCGGCGGAGTGTCCGGTCCGGTCGACCCGGGGGATCGGTCGATTCCGGTCGGGCTCGCGCTGGGATTGTGGGCGCACGTGCTGGTCGTACCCGCTGCGGTTGCTCTTGGGGCGCTGGCCAGCCGGGCGTCGGTGGGCGGTGCCGGGTACGGCGTCGCGGTGTTGGCCCTCGGCGGGGTCGGCGCTGTGGTGTTCGGCCTTAGCGGCTCGGTGGCACCCTGGCTGGCACCGCCGATCATGGCCGCCGCTCGCACCACCGCCGGCGACGCCGCCGCGTTGACAGTGCTGGGGCTGAGCGGGTGGGCGCTGGCCTGGAGCGCCGCGGTCGTCGGCGGCTACCTGTGGCGTCGGCGGGCCCAGGGCTGACAGGGTCGGTGACCCAGCTCACCAGGGGCGATTTGGCGCTCGTGAGCTGGGCGCGTACTGTTCACACAGTCATCCGTGTTCTCATGGATGAGGAACCACCCAGAGACCGCTGGTCACCGTGCTTCGGCACGGTCGAAGGTCCCGCGACAACGGGCGACCCGCGTAGGGCGGCAAGCGTAACTCGGCAGTGAGCATGGTCCGCCGACCATGACGAACCGCCGGCCCTCGCCCCGTGCGCCCTGCGCCGGGGCTTTTTCGTTGTCGCGCTGCCTCCGCCCCCGTTCCGGCTTCGGCCGAGACGGGGACCAGCCTCGAGTAACGAGAGAGGAGGGACATGGCGGACAAGCCGATCCGGGCCGACAAGGCCACGGCCGTCGCTGAGCTGACCGAGAGCTTCCGCAGCTCGGGCGCCACCGTGCTGACCGAGTACCGCGGTCTGACGGTTTCCCAGCTCACCCAGCTTCGGCGCTCGCTCGGCGCCGACACCAGCTACACGGTCGCGAAGAACACGCTGGCCAAGCGTGCTGCGACGGACGCGGGCATCACCGGCCTCGACGAGCTGTTCACCGGTCCTACCGCGCTGACTTTCGTTTCGGGCGACGTCGTCGAGGCGGCGAAGGGGCTTCGCGACTTCGCGAAGGCCAACCCGAAGCTCGTCATCAAGGGCGGTGTCTTCGAGGGCAAGGCCATCACTGCGGCCGAGGTCACGAAGCTCGCCGACCTGGAGTCCCGCGAGGTGCTGCTGGCCAAGCTGGCCGGCGCGATGAAGGGCAACCTGAGCAAGGCCGCGGCCCTGTTCCAGGCCCCGCTGTCGAAGACCGCCCGTCTGGCGGCTGCACTGCAGGACAAGCGCGAGAAGGAGGGCGCCGAGGCGGCCTGAGGCCCCCACGGCGCACCAGTTCTTTACTTAACAGAATCAGGAAAGGACGCCAGATATGGCGAAGCTCAGCACCGACGAGCTGCTCGACGCGTTCAAGGAGATGACGCTGATCGAGCTCTCTGAGTTCGTGAAGCAGTTCGAGACGACCTTCGAGGTCACCGCTGCCGCTCCGGTCGCGATCGCCCAGGGTGGCGGTGGCGGCGGCGCTGCTGCCGAGGCCGAGCCGGAGCAGGACGAATTCGACGTCATCCTCGAGGCTGACGGCGGCAAGAAGATCCAGGTCATCAAGGTCGTGCGTGAGCTGACCGGCCTGGGCCTCAAGGAGGCCAAGGACGCGGTCGAGTCCGCGCCGAAGGCCATCCTGGAGAAGGTCAACAAGGAGACCGCCGACAAGGCGAAGGCCAAGCTCGAGGGTGAGGGCGCCAAGGTCACCCTCAAGTGACCTGACGTTCCACCAACGCGTACCCGGCTCGTGAGCTGGGACACCATCGCGTCGCGGCGGGCGGTGATCCGACACGGATCACCGCCCGCCGTATTGGTGGATCCGGGCGCGACCGGTCCTGAGCTGGGCTCCGACCGTGGGTACCCTTGACCCGAACGAGCGTGGTGGGTCGCCCTCCAGTGGGAAACAAGGGACAACCCGGATACCGGCCCTTGACGCGGCCCGGGGCTGCCAGGCACGCTGACACCAGCAAGACACCGCGCTTGCGACGGCCACGACGTGGGTATGACAGCGGCGGCACCATCGGCCGCTGTAACCCGAGCGGCCCAGTGGGGAGTTGCGTTCTGAGCGGCCCGGCAGACCCCGGTTGACGGGGGCCGAGGCGCGCTCCGCAAACAACCTGCGGGGTGGGCTGGACAGCGGTTAGCCTCTCGGCTACACTGCTAGTTTGCGCTGCCTTCCGACTTGACCCCTGCTTGGAAATGTCCGTTTACGGATATTTCTGGTGGGGTCATTGGAGTGCACGCGTACCAGCCGTTCTGCAGCACCGGTCCTCGGAAGGACGCATCTTGGCAGCTTCCCGCCCTGCGAAGACCAGTCGTACGTCGAGCGCATTCGCTCCCCGCCGAGTTTCATTCGGCAGGATCACCGAACACCTCGAGGTCCCCAACCTCCTTGCCATTCAGAACGAGTCCTTCGACTGGCTCGTCGGCAACGAGGCTTGGCAGGGCCGGTCGGCGGACGACCCGCACGCACGATCGGGTCTCGCGGAGATCCTTGAAGAGATCAGTCCCATTGAGGACTTCTCCGGCACCATGTCGCTCTCCTTCTCGGCGCCGCGCTTCGACGAGGTCAAGGCCTCGATCGAGGAGTGCAAGGAGAAGGACCTGACCTACTGCGCTCCGCTCTTCGTGACCGCGGAGTTCACCAACAACACCACTGGCGAGATCAAGAGCCAGACGGTGTTCATGGGTGACTTCCCGATGATGACGCCCAAGGGCACCTTCGTCATCAACGGCACCGAGCGCGTCGTGGTCAGCCAGCTCGTCCGGTCTCCGGGCGTGTACTTCGACAAGCAGCCGGACAAGACCTCCGACCGCGACCTCTCCAGCGTCAAGGTCATCCCGAGTCGGGGTGCCTGGCTGGAGTTCGACATCGATAAGCGCGACACGGTCGGTGTGCGCATCGACCGTAAGCGTCGGCAGGCCGTCACCGTCCTGCTCAAGGCCATCGGATGGTCGGCCGAGCGAATTCGTGAGAAGTTCGGCTGGTCCGAGCTGATGATGACCACGCTCGAGAAGGACCACATCGCCGGCGCCGACGAGGCTCTGCTCGACATCTACCGCAAGCTGCGCCCTGGCGAGCCGCCGACGCGCGAGAACGCCCAGACCCTGCTCGACAACCTCTTCTTCAACCCGAAGAGGTACGACGTCGCCAAGGTCGGGCGCTACAAGTTCAACAAGAAGCTGGAAGTCGACGTGCCGATCACCACCGGCACGCTGACCGAGGACGACATCGTCGCCACCGTGGAATACCTGTGCCGGCTGCACGCCGGTGAGGACGGCTACGAGGCCGACGACATCGACCACTTCGGCAACCGACGCCTCCGTACCGTGGGCGAGCTGATCCAGAACCAGGTTCGGGTCGGCCTGTCCCGGATGGAGCGGGTCGTCCGCGAGCGGATGACCACGCAGGACGTCGAGGCGATCACCCCGCAGACCCTGATCAACATCCGCCCGGTGGTGGCGGCGATCAAGGAGTTCTTCGGGACGTCCCAGCTGTCCCAGTTCATGGACCAGACCAACCCGCTGGCGGGCCTGACCCACCGGCGTCGGCTGAGCGCGCTCGGCCCGGGTGGTCTGTCCCGGGAGCGGGCCGGCTTCGAGGTCCGCGACGTGCACCCGTCCCACTACGGCCGGATGTGCCCGATCGAGACGCCGGAAGGCCCGAACATCGGCCTGATCGGCGCGCTGTCCACCTTCGCCCGGGTCAACCCGTTCGGCTTCATCGAGACGCCGTACCGGAAGGTCGTCGAGGGTCGGGTCACCGACCAGATCGACTACCTGACCGCAGACGAGGAGGACCGGTTCGTCAAGGCCCAGGCCAACGCGCGCCTGAAGGCTGACGGCACGTTCGCCGAGGAGCGGGTGCTCTGCCGTCGTAAGGGCGGCGAGACCGAGGACGTCCTCCCCGGTGCCGTCGACTACATGGACGTCTCGCCCCGGCAGATGACCTCGGTCGCGACCGCCATGATCCCGTTCCTCGAGCACGACGACGCCAACCGGGCACTGATGGGCGCGAACATGCAGCGCCAGGCGGTGCCGCTGGTCAAGGCCGAGGCGCCGCTCGTGGGTACGGGCATGGAGTACCGGGCCGCTGTCGACGCTGGCGACGTGGTGGTCGCTGAGGTCGGCGGTGTGATCGAGGATCTCTGTGCCGACTACGTCACCATCCACCAGGATGACGGCCACCGCCGGACGTACCTGCTGCACAAGTTCCGCCGCTCCAACGCCGGCTCCTGCGTCAACCAGAAGCCGGTCGTCTTCGAGGGCGACCGCGTCGAGGCCGGTCAGGTCATCGCCGACGGTCCGTGCACCGACGAGGGCGAGATGGCACTCGGACGCAACCTGCTGGTGGCGTTCATGTGCTGGGAGGGCCACAACTACGAGGACGCGATCATCCTGTCGCAGCGCCTCGTGCAGCAGGACGTGCTCACCTCGATTCACATCGAGGAGCACGAGGTCGACGCCCGGGACACCAAGCTCGGCCCGGAGGAGATCACCCGCGACATCCCGAACGTCAGCGAGGAAATGCTCGCTGACCTCGACGAGCGCGGCATCATCCGGATCGGCGCCGAGGTCGTCCCCGGTGACATCCTGGTCGGCAAGGTCACGCCCAAGGGTGAGACCGAGCTGACCCCGGAGGAGCGCCTGCTCCGCGCGATCTTCGGTGAGAAGGCGCGTGAGGTTCGGGACACCTCGCTGAAGGTGCCGCACGGCGAGACCGGCACGGTCATCGGTGTGCGCACGTTCTCCCGCGAGGACGGCGACGAGTTGCCGCCGGGTGTCAACGAGCTGGTCCGGGTCTACGTCGCCCAGAAGCGCAAGATCCAGGACGGCGACAAGCTCGCCGGCCGGCACGGCAACAAGGGCGTCATCTCGAAGATCCTGCCGGTCGAGGACATGCCGTTCCTCGAGGACGGCACCCCGGTCGACATCGTGCTCAACCCGCTCGGTGTGCCGAGCCGGATGAACATCGGCCAGGTGCTGGAGACCCACCTCGGTTGGGTCGCCAAGACCGGTTGGAAGGTCGAGGGCGACGACGCCGAGTGGAAGCGCCAGCTCCGCTCGATCGACGCGCACGAGTCCGAGGGCGACACCAACGTGGCCACCCCGGTCTTCGACGGTGCCCGCGAGGAGGAGATCTCCGGTCTGCTCGAGTCGACCCTGCCCAACCGGGACGGCAAGCAGCTGATCGGTCGTACCGGCAAGGCGCAGCTCTTCGACGGTCGTTCCGGTGAGCCTCTGCCGGACCCGATCGCGGTCGGCTACGTCTACATCCTGAAGCTCAACCACCTGGTCGACGACAAGATCCACGCTCGCTCGACCGGCCCGTACTCGATGATCACGCAGCAGCCGCTGGGTGGTAAGGCGCAGTTCGGTGGTCAGCGTTTCGGTGAGATGGAGTGCTGGGCGATGCAGGCGTACGGCGCTGCCTACGCCCTGCAGGAGCTACTCACGATCAAGTCCGACGACGTGCTCGGCCGCGTGAAGGTCTACGAGGCCATCGTCAAGGGCGAGAACATCCCGGAGCCGGGCATCCCGGAGTCGTTCAAGGTGCTGCTCAAGGAGCTGCAGTCGCTGTGCCTCAACGTTGAGGTGCTCTCCAGCGACGGTGTGGCCCTGGAAATGCGCGAGACCGACGACGAGGTGTTCCGGGCCGCTGAGGAGCTGGGCATCGACCTGTCCCGGCGCGAGCCGAGCTCGGTCGAAGAGGTCTGAGGTGAGCGGTCGGGGGCCGGCTCGCCGGCCCCCGACCCCACCCGAGAATTAGCAGTACAGACGACGACATAGGGGACATAGTGCTCGACGTCAACTTCTTCGACGAGCTGCGCATTGGTCTCGCCACCGCCGACGACATCCGTCAGTGGTCGCACGGCGAGGTCAAGAAGCCTGAGACGATCAACTACCGCACCCTGAAGCCGGAAAAGGACGGGCTCTTCTGCGAGAAGATCTTCGGTCCGCAGCGGGACTGGGAGTGCTACTGCGGTAAGTACAAGCGCGTTCGGTTCAAGGGCATCATCTGTGAGCGCTGCGGCGTCGAGGTGACTCGCTCCAAGGTCCGCCGTGAGCGGATGGGGCACATCGAGCTCGCCGCTCCGGTGACCCACATCTGGTACTTCAAGGGCGTTCCGAGCCGGCTGGGTTACCTGCTGGACCTCGCCCCCAAGGACCTCGAGAAGATCATCTACTTCGCCTCGTACGTCGTGACGAGCGTGGACGCGGAGTCGCGTCACCGCGACCTCTCGACGATCGAGAACGAGATCCTGGCTGAGAAGCGGCAGTCCGAGAACAGCCGCGACTCGGAGATCGAGAAGCGGGCCGCCAAGCTCGAGGCCGACCTGGCCGAGCTGGAGGCCGAGGGTGCCAAGGCGGACGTCCGGCGCAAGGTCAAGGAGGGCGGAGAGCGCGAGATGCGCCAGATCCGCGACCGGGCCCAGCGCGAGATCGACCGCCTGGACGAGGTGCTGGACACCTTCCGCAAGCTGGAGCCGAAGCAGCTGGTCACCGACGAGCTGCTCTACCGCGAGCTGCGCGACCGGTTCGGTGAGTACTTCACCGGGTCCATGGGCGCCGAGGCGATCAAGGCGCTGGTCCAGAACATGGACCTCGACGCCGAGGCCGAGAGCCTGCGGGAGACCATCCGGTCCGGCAAGGGTCAGCGGAAGATCCGGGCGCTCAAGCGACTCAAGGTCGTCGCGGCGTTCCTGAACACCCGCAACTCGCCGCTCGGCATGGTGCTGGACTGCGTCCCGGTCATCCCGCCGGACCTGCGCCCGATGGTGCAGCTCGACGGTGGCCGCTTCGCGACCTCCGACCTGAACGACCTGTACCGCCGCGTGATCAACCGGAACAACCGCCTCAAGCGGCTGATCGACCTCGGCGCGCCCGAGATCATCGTCAACAACGAGAAGCGGATGCTCCAGGAGGCCGTCGACGCGCTGTTCGACAACGGCCGTCGCGGCCGGCCGGTCACCGGCCCGGGTAACCGCCCGCTCAAGTCGCTGTCCGACATGCTCAAGGGCAAGCAGGGCCGGTTCCGCCAGAACCTGCTGGGCAAGCGCGTCGACTACTCCGGCCGTTCGGTCATCGTGGTCGGCCCGAAGCTCAAGCTGCACCAGTGCGGTCTGCCCAAGCAGATGGCGCTGGAGCTGTTCAAGCCCTTCGTGATGAAGCGGCTGGTCGACCTCAACCACGCACAGAACATCAAGTCCGCCAAGCGGATGGTCGAGCGTCAGCGCCCGGTCGTGTGGGACGTGCTGGAAGAGGTCATCGGCGAGCACCCGGTGCTGCTCAACCGGGCGCCGACCCTGCACCGCCTGGGCATCCAGGCCTTCGAGCCGCAGCTGGTCGAGGGCAAGGCGATCCAGATCCACCCGCTGGTCTGCACCGCGTTCAACGCCGACTTCGACGGTGACCAGATGGCGGTGCACGTGCCGCTGTCCGCCGAGGCTCAGGCCGAGGCGCGGATCCTGATGCTGTCGTCGAACAACATCCTCAAGCCGGCCGACGGTAAGCCGGTCACCATGCCTACCCAGGACATGGTCATCGGTCTGTACCACCTCACCCACCTCACCGCCGGTGAGAAGGGCGAGGGCCGGGCGTTCAGCTCTGACGCCGAGGCGCGGATGGCCTTCGACAACGGCGAGCTGCACCTGCAGGCGCCGGTGAAGATCCGCCTGCGTGACGTGGTCGGGGTCGACAACGGCTCTGGTGCCGAGGCGTGGACCGCCCCGGAGGGCTGGGTCGAGGGTGACCCGCTGACCGTGGAGACCACCCTGGGTCGGGTGCTGTTCAACGAGACGCTGCCGCAGGGCTACCGCTTCGTGAACTACGAGATCCGCAAGGGTCAGCTCTCCGCGATCGTCAACGACCTCGCCGAGCGCTTCCCCAAGGTGGCGCTGGCCGCCACCCTGGACGGGCTCAAGGAGGCCGGTTTCCACTGGGCCACCTGGTCCGGCGTGACGATCGGCATGGAGGACGTCATCGCTCCGCCACGTAAGGCGGAGATCCTGGCGCGGTACGAGAAGGACGCCGACCAGATCGACAAGCAGTACCAGCGTGGTCTGATGACCGCCGAGGAGCGTCGCGGCGAGCTCATCGAGATCTGGACCAAGGCGACCAACGAGGTCGCCAAGGAGATGGACACCGCGCTGCCGCAGGAGAACCCGCTGTGGAAGATGATCAACTCGGGTGCTCGCGGTAACCTGCTCCAGCTCCGGCAGATCGCGGCGATCCGTGGTCTGGTGGCCAACCCCAAGGGCGAGATCATCCCGCGGCCGATCAAGGCCAGCTACCGGGAGGGTCTGTCCGTGCTGGAGTACTTCATCTCCACGCACGGTGCTCGTAAGGGTCTCGCCGACACCGCGCTGCGGACCGCCGACTCGGGTTACCTGACCCGTCGTCTGGTGGACGTCTCGCAGGACGTCATCATCCGCGAAGAGGACTGCGGCACCGACCGGGCGATCCCGATGCAGATCGGCGAGAAGCTGGACGGCAAGCTCGTGGTCCACACCCACGCCGAGACCAGCGTGCACGCCCGTACGCTCGCGGACGACATCAAGGGGCCGGACGGCACCGTGGTGGCCGAGCGCGGTCAGGACATCAACTCCATCGGGGTCGACAAGATCGTCGCCGCTGGTGTGGAGACGGTCCGGGTGCGCAGCGTGCTCACCTGCGAGTCGAAGCTGGGCGTCTGCGCGGCCTGCTACGGCCGGTCGCTGCCGACCGGTAAGTCGGTCGACATCGGCGAGGCGGTCGGCATCATCGCCGCCCAGTCCATCGGTGAGCCCGGTACGCAGCTGACGATGCGTACCTTCCACACCGGTGGTGTCGCGGGTGAGGACATCACCCAGGGTCTCCCGCGTGTTCAGGAGATCTTCGAGGCTCGGGTCCCGAAGGGTAAGGCGCCCATCGCCGACACCCCCGGTCGGATCCGGATCGAGGACGGCGAGCGCTCGCGAAAGATCATCGTGGTGCCGGACGACGGCAGCGAAGAGATCGTCTACGACAAGATCTCGAAGCGGGTCAAGCTCCGTACCCACGACGGCGGTCACGTCGCGGTCGGCGAGAAGCTGACCGAGGGCACCATCGACCCGCACGAGTTGCTGCGGATCATGGGTCCGCGGGCGGTCCAGGTCCACCTGACCAGTGAGGTCCAGGAGGTCTACCGCTCGCAGGGTGTGCTCATCCACGACAAGCACATCGAGATCATCATCCGCCAGATGCTCAAGCGGGTGACGGTCATCGACTCCGGCTCGACCGAGTTCCTGCCGGGTGTGCTCGTCGACCGGGCGCTGTTCGAGTCGGAGAACCGCCGGCTCGTCTCGGAGGGCGGCGAGCCCGCCGCTGGTCGTCCGGTGCTGATGGGTATCACCAAGGCCTCGCTGGCCACCGACTCCTGGCTCTCGGCGGCCTCCTTCCAGGAGACCACCCGGGTGCTGACCGACGCTGCGATCAACTCGCGCAGCGACTCGCTGGTCGGCCTCAAGGAGAACGTGATCATCGGAAAGCTCATCCCGGCCGGTACCGGCATCAGCAAGTACCGCAACGTCCGGGTCGAGCCGACCGAGGAGGCCAAGGCCAAGGTCTACTCGATGACCGGTTACCCGGAGACCGACTACGGGTTCGGGCCGGCCGGCGGGCAGGCCGTGCCGCTGGACGACTTCGACTTCGGGTCGTACCGCTAAGCACCAGTCACACGACGAGGCCCCCGGTGAAAGCCGGGGGCCTCGTCGTGTCCGTGCCAACCCACCGCTTGCGCCGGGTTCGGCATGATGGGGGGATGACGACCGCACCCGGGCAGGTGTCCGTCGCCCAGCAGGGCGTGCGCCACCCGCTTGACCCGGACCCGGCCCGCGCCACGAAGGCACGGGCGGTCTTCGCGCTGGGCCTGCTCGGCATGCTGACCGGGTTGTTCATCGGTGGCGTGGTGCCGGCCACTGTGGCCCTGCAACTGGCCCGGCAGGCGCGCCGGGAGGCGTACGCCTCGGGGGGTTTCCTGACCGGCGGCGTCTGGCTGCGGCGGGGGGAGTGGATGGCCTGGACCGGCCTGGTGCTGGTCGCGGTCAGCGTCGTGGCCGCTGTGGTCATCGGGGTGGTCCGGTTGGCCGGCGCCCCGTTCGGCCACGACTACCCCGCGAACATGGACTGAGCCACCGGTGGCCGCGCCCGGCGCGGGCGGCGGTGCTGCCGGCGGTAGCCTGGCCGGTGTCCACCGTGTGACGGTGGCGGCCTTTCGACAGGAGGACCTCGTGACGGAACCGGCGCGGCCCCCTGCGGACGAACCGGCTGGTCCGCCGGACGTGCCGGCTCCGCCACCCGAGCCGAGCGACTGGGCGCGACCCGGCCCGAGCGACGAGACCCACCAGCCGGCGTCCACCCCGGGCCCGCAGCCCCCTGCGGCGCCGCCTCCCGGTTGGGGTCCGAACGGCTGGGGCGCCACCGCGACGCCCGGCTCCGACCAGCCGTACCCGGTCTCCAGCGCACCGACCTCCACCCCGCAGGGCTGGGGCCCGCCCACCTCAGGGCCGGGAGTGCCGCCCGGCTGGGGCCCGCCGCCGGCTGGTTCGGGAGTGCCGTACGGCTGGGGCCCGTCCTCGTCCGCACCGGCTGTGCCGCCAGGCTGGGGTCCGTACCCGTCTGCGCCGTCTGCGCCGCCCGGGTGGGGCCCGTCGCCGTCCGGGCCGGTTGCGCCGCACGGCTGGGGCCCGTCGTCGTCCGGGCCCGGGGCGCCGCACGGCTGGGGACCGCCGCCGCCGGGGCACGGCCCCGGGTGGGGTGGCACGCCGGAGCGTTCCGTACCGCCGCCCACCGACGACCAACGCCGGCCGCCGAAGCGGGTGGAGGCGGTTTCGGGTACGCCGTTCGGCGTCGTGCACCTGGACGTGGCACCGGTCACCTCCGGGCTGGCCATCGGGGCGGTGGTTGCGGGGATCGCCGCACTTCTGGTCTCACTGCTGGTGATCTGCTTCGGAGTGGCTTTCAAGAACGACGGCGGGGCCTGGGCCTCCGGGGCGTTCGCCGCGCTGGGTGTGCTGGCCGGCGGGGCGGCGGTCGTCATCGGGCTGCTCGGCCGGCGACAGATCCGGCGGCCGACCGTCCCCTCCGCGGTCCAGTTCACCGGTCGCGGGCTGGCGATGGCCGGGATCAGCTGCGGCGCGGCGGGGGCGCTGCTCAGCCTGCTGGGCCTGGGCCTTGCCCTGCTTCTCACACTGACGTGAGGGTCATCACCGACAGATCCGGCACCTGACAGCGGTTTTCCGCGGAAGGCTTCCGGTCGCCCCGGGGGCGATGGGTGCTTCTGCGGGGAAGCCGGTACACTTGTATTCGTAGGTGCCCATCGCGGGCGACGGGGCAGGACGAGATCCGGCCGGCTGGTGTGAGACAGTCGCCGGGCCATTCCGTTTTGACCTGGGCGGTTGTGGTAGGTACTCTTTCCCCTTGTGCCCGGGCATGCCCGGGCAACTCGTGCGTGCGCTGTTTCCGGCTTACGGACGGCGGCACGACAAGCCAAGGATCCGGAGCGGGGCGACCCGCGCGCCGGTGACAAAACCCGCTACGAACGCGAGAGCGTCGCAACGGGGCCGTGACGAGGGCGACACGCCCGACCGCGGGTGCCGGGGTCTCCGCAAGGCGACCCTGGTCGGAATGTAGGAGAGCCGGTCATCAGGCCGGTTAACGAGCAGACGGCGCGGCCGCGGATGCGGCCGAAGGGAGCGGAGAAACCCGGTGCCCACGATCCAGCAGCTGGTCCGAAAGGGCCGCCAGGCGAAGACGACCAAGACCAAGACCCCGGCGCTGAAGGGTTCCCCTCAGCGGCGCGGCGTGTGCACCCGCGTGTACACCACCACCCCGAAGAAGCCGAACTCGGCGCTGCGCAAGGTCGCTCGCGTGAAGCTCAGCAGCCAGATCGAGGTGACCGCCTACATCCCCGGCGTCGGTCACAACCTGCAGGAGCACTCGATCGTGCTCGTTCGCGGCGGCCGGGTGAAGGACCTCCCCGGCGTGCGTTACAAGATCGTTCGCGGCTCGCTGGACACCCAGGGCGTCCGCAACCGCAAGCAGGCGCGCAGCCGTTACGGCGCGAAGAAGGAGAAGAGCTGACATGCCGCGTAAGGGACCCGCTCCGCGGCGGCCACTGGTCGCTGACCCGGTGTACAACTCGCCGCTGGTCACCCAGCTGGTGAACAAGATCCTGCTCCGTGGCAAGCGTCAGCTCGCCGAGACCATCGTGTACGCGGCTCTCGAGGGCTGCCGCGAGAAGTCCGGCACCGACCCGGTCGTCACCCTCAAGCGGGCGATGGACAACGTCAAGCCGACCCTCGAGGTGCGCAGCCGTCGTGTCGGTGGCGCCACCTACCAGGTTCCGGTCGAGGTCCGCCCGACCCGGGCGACGACCCTGGGCCTGCGCTGGCTGGTCACGTACTCCCGCGCCCGGCGCGAGAAGACCATGGTCGAGCGGCTGATGAACGAGCTGCTGGACGCGAGCAACGGCCTCGGTGCCGCCGTCAAGCGGCGCGAGGACACGCACAAGATGGCCGAGTCGAACAAGGCCTTCGCGCACTACCGCTGGTAACACCCTGGTTCCGGCGCCTCCGGGCGCCGGAACCGCCACCAGTTGTGTCGAGACGACGATAAGTAGGGATTGAAGTGGCCGCCGCAGACGCGCTCGCCAAGGTACGCAACATCGGCATCATGGCGCACATCGATGCCGGTAAGACCACGACCACCGAGCGAATCCTGTTCTACACCGGCATCACGTACAAGATCGGTGAGGTCCACGAGGGCGCTGCCGTCATGGACTGGATGGAGCAGGAGCAGGAGCGTGGTATCACCATCACCTCCGCTGCTACCAAGTGTGAGTGGAAAGACCACACGATCCAGATCATCGACACGCCCGGCCACGTCGACTTCACGGTCGAGGTCGAGCGGTCGCTGCGGGTCCTGGATGGTGCGGTAGCGGTCTACGACGGTGTCGCCGGCGTGGAACCGCAGACGGAGAACGTCTGGCGGCAGGCCGACAAGTACAACGTCCCGCGTATGTGCTTCGTCAACAAGCTCGACCGGACCGGCGCCGACTTCTTCCGCTGCGTGCAGATGATGATCGACCGGTTGAACGCCACCCCGCTGGTGCTCCAGATCCCGATCGGGCTCGAGGGTGACCACATCGGTGTCGTCGACCTGATCGGCATGCGCGCGCTCACCTGGCGTGGGGAGACCCAGAAGGGTGAGGACTACGCGGTCGAGGAGATCCCGGCCGAGCTGGCCGACTCCGCCGCCGAGTGGCGCGAGAAGCTGATGGAGACCCTCGCCGACGTCGACGACGCGGTGATGGAGAAGTACCTGGAGGGCGACGAGATCTCCGTCGAGGAGATCAAGGCCGCCATCCGGCGTGCCACCATCGCCGGCAAGGCCAACCCGGTGCTCTGCGGCTCGGCGTTCAAGAACAAGGGCGTTCAGCCCATGCTCGACGCCGTGGTCGACTTCCTGCCGTCGCCGCTGGACGTTCCGGCGATCGAGGGTACGGCCACCGACGGCGAGACCCCGCTGCTGCGTAAGCCGTCCAACTCGGAGCCCTTCTCCGGCCTGGCCTTCAAGATCCAGACGGACAAGCACCTGGGCAAGCTCACCTACGTGCGGGTCTACTCCGGCACGCTCGATTCCGGTTCTCAGGTGGTCAACTCCACCAAGGACCGCAAGGAGCGCATCGGCAAGATCTACCAGATGCACGCCAACAAGCGGGAAGAGCGTCCGTCGGCGCAGGCCGGCGACATCATCGCCGTGCAGGGTCTCAAGCAGACCACCACCGGCGACACTCTCTCCGACCCGGCGAACCCGGTCATCCTGGAGTCGATGACCTTCCCGGAGCCGGTCATCTCGGTGGCGATCGAGCCGAAGACCAAGTCCGACCAGGAGAAGCTGGGCACCGCCATCCAGCGCCTGGCCGAGGAGGACCCGACCTTCCGCGTCCAGCTGGACGAGGAGACCGGTCAGACGGTCATCTCCGGCATGGGTGAGCTGCACCTGGACATCCTGGTCGACCGGATGCGCCGCGAGTTCAACGTCGAGGCCAACGTCGGCAAGCCGCAGGTGGCGTACCGCGAGACCATCCGCCGCAAGGTGGACAAGGTCGAGTACACCCACAAGAAGCAGACCGGTGGTTCCGGCCAGTACGCCCGCGTGATCGTGAGCGTCGAGCCGCTTCCGCTGGACAACGACTCGCCGACCTACGAGTTCGCCAACGCCGTCAGCGGCGGCCGCATCCCCCGGGAGTTCATCCCCTCGGTGGACGCCGGTGCGCAGGACGCGCTGCAGTACGGCATCCTGGCGGGCTTCCCGCTGGTCGGCGTGAAGCTGACCCTGCTGGACGGCCAGTACCACGAGGTCGACTCGTCGGAAATGGCATTCAAGATCGCCGGCTCGATGGTGATGAAGGACGCGGCCCGCAAGGCCGATCCGGCACTGCTCGAGCCGATGATGGCCGTTGAAGTCACCACTCCTGAGGAGAACATGGGTGACGTCATCGGTGACCTCAACTCCCGCCGCGGCATCATCCAGGCGATGGAGGAGCGCAGCGGCGCCCGCATCGTCCGGGCCCTGGTGCCGTTGTCGGAGATGTTCGGCTACGTCGGCGACCTGCGGTCGAAGACCCAGGGCCGGGCTAGCTACAGCATGCAGTTCGACTCCTACGCCGAGGTTCCGCAGAGCGTCGCGAAGGAGATCATCGCCAAGGCAACGGGCGAGTAGCGCTCTGAGCAGGTGATTCGTGGTTGGTCGCGGGAGGGTTCACCCGCCCGCGGCCACCACGATCGGATCGCGTGAGACCGGGCCTGTAGGCTTCATCGCCGCAGAACCCACAAAGGCTCTCCGGCCTTCGGGCCGGAAAGGCTGTCGACAGAGTCCTAAGCGCCGACCGGCGCGCCGGGCGTACGAACCAAGAAGTCCACAGGAGGACACCAGTGGCGAAGGCTAAGTTCGAGCGGACTAAGCCGCACGTCAACATCGGCACCATTGGTCACATCGACCACGGTAAGACGACGCTGACGGCGGCCATCACCAAGGTCCTGCACGACCAGTACCCGGACCTGAACCCCTACACGCCGTTCGACGAGATCGACAAGGCGCCGGAGGAGAAGGCCCGCGGTATCACGATCTCGATCGCGCACGTCGAGTACCAGACCGAGTCGCGGCACTACGCGCACGTCGACTGCCCTGGGCACGCCGACTACATCAAGAACATGATCACCGGTGCCGCGCAGATGGACGGCGCGATCCTGGTGGTCGCGGCGACCGACGGCCCGATGCCGCAGACCCGCGAGCACGTGCTGCTGGCCCGTCAGGTCGGTGTGCCGTACATCGTCGTGGCGCTCAACAAGAGCGACATGGTCGATGACGAGGAGCTCCTGGAGCTCGTCGAGCTCGAGGTCCGTGAGCTGCTCTCCTCGCAGGAGTACCCGGGTGACGACCTGCCGGTCGTTCGGGTTTCGGCGCTGAAGGCCCTCGAGGGTGACCCCGAGTGGACCGGCAAGCTGCTGGACCTGATGACCGCTGTCGACACCTCGATCCCGCAGCCGGAGCGCGAGGTTGACAAGCCGTTCCTGATGCCGGTTGAGGACGTCTTCACGATCACTGGTCGTGGCACCGTCGTCACCGGTCGCGTGGAGCGCGGCGTTCTCCTGCCGAACGAGGATGTTGAGCTCGTCGGTATCAAGGAGAAGAGCTTCAAGACCAAGGTCACCGCGATCGAGATGTTCCGGAAGACCCTGGACGACGCCCGCGCAGGTGAGAACGTCGGCCTGCTGCTGCGTGGTACCAAGCGCGACGAGGTCGAGCGCGGCATGGTCGTCGTGAAGCCGGGCTCGAACACCCCGCACACGGAGTTCGAGGCGACGGTCTACATCCTCTCCAAGGAGGAGGGTGGCCGTCACACCCCGTTCTTCCAGAACTACCGTCCCCAGTTCTACTTCCGGACCACGGACGTCACCGGTGTCGTCACCCTCCCCGAGGGCACCGAGATGGTCATGCCGGGTGACAACACGTCCATGTCGGTGAAGCTGATCCAGCCCATCGCCATGGAGGAGAACCTCAAGTTCGCGATCCGCGAGGGTGGCCGCACCGTCGGCGCCGGGTTCGTCACCAAGATTAACAAGTGAACTAGGTAACCCCGATTAGACCCGCCGCCGGTCGTGCGGCATACTAGTCAGGTTGCGTAACGACAGTTCGTCGCCTGTGTTCGGCTTTCGCTGAACCTCCGGGTGGCGAGGCAGTCGAGCGTAGGGTGGTTGGCGGCCCAGTCGCCAACCACCCTCGCACGGCGTTCAGGTCGCGGTAGTGCGATCGGCGCCTTGACCCCCAGTGCGGTCAGCACCACTCCGGTACGTAGGGGCGGAGCTCGGCCCGAGGGCGCGACACGCCCGACCGCGGGGGTCGGCGAAGTGGGCCTGTACCAGCCGGTACAGGCGCCCGCAACACAGCGGCATCGAGAGAAGGAACAGAAGCCACCATGGCGGGACAGAAGATCCGCATCCGGCTCAAGGCCTATGACCACGAGGTCGTCGACTCCTCGGCTCGGAAGATCGTCGAGACGGTGACGCGCACCGGGGCGCAGGTCGCGGGCCCGGTGCCGCTGCCCACGGAGATCAACCGTTTCTGCGTTATCCGCTCGCCGCACAAGTACAAGGACTCGCGCGAGCACTTCGAGATGCGCACTCACAAGCGGCTGATCGACATCATCGACCCGACCCCGAAGACGGTCGACTCGCTCATGCGCCTCGACCTGCCGGCTGGCGTCGACATCGAGATCAAGCTGTAGGGACCGGACAAATGGACAGGCAAGTCAAGGGGATCCTGGGCGCCAAGCTCGGCATGACCCAGGTCTGGGAGAACAACCGCGTTGTTCCCGTGACCGTGGTCGAGGCCGGCCCGTGCGTCATCAGCCAGGTTCGTAGCGCCGAGAAGGACGGTTACTCCGCGGTCCAGCTCGCGTACGGCACCATCGACCCGCGCAAGGTCAAGAAGCCGGTCAGCGGGCACTACGCCAAGGCGGACGTGGCGCCGCGCCGGCACATCGTCGAGCTGCGCACCACCGACGCCGGGGAATACTCGCTCGGGCAGGAAGTCACTGTCGAGGAGTTCCCGGCCGGCGTCACCATCGACGTCACCGGCAAGACCAAGGGCAAGGGCTACGCCGGCCCGATGAAGCGGCACGGCTTCCACGGCCTGGGCGCCGGGCACGGCGTCGAGCGCAAGCACCGCTCGCCCGGCTCCATCGGCGCCTGCGCCACTCCGGGGCGTGTCTTCAAGGGCACCCGGATGGCCGGCCGTATGGGTGGCGTTCGGTACACCGTGCAGAACCTCACCGTCCAGGCGGTCGACACCGAGAACAACCTGCTGCTCGTCCGGGGTGCCATTCCTGGTCCCAAGGGCGCGCTCGTTCTGGTCCGTACCGCGGCCAAGAGCAAGGTGAAGAAGGGCGGTGCGGCCAAGTGACCACCGTTGACGTGCGCACCGTCGAAGGCACCACCAGCGGCTCCGTGGAGCTGCCGGAGGACATCTTCGACGTGCAGGCCAACGTCGCGCTGATGCACCAGGTCGTGGTGGCCCAGCTCGCGGCGGCCCGACAGGGCACGCACAAGGCCAAGACCCGCGGCGAGGTCGCCGGTGGCGGCAAGAAGCCGTACAAGCAGAAGGGCACCGGTCGCGCCCGGCAGGGCTCGATCCGCGCGCCGCAGTTCGCCGGCGGTGGCGTCGTGCACGGTCCCGTGCCGCGCGACTACAGCCAGCGGACCCCGAAGAAGATGAAGGCCGCCGCTCTGCGGGGTGCCCTCTCCGACCGGGCCCGCGCCGGGCAGGTGCACGTCGTCGAGGCGTTCGTCTCGGGCGAGAAGCCGTCGACCAAGGCGGCCCTGGCCACGCTGACCAAGCTCACCGAGGCCCGTCGGGTCCTGGTCGTGCTGAGCAGCACCGACGAGCTGAACTGGGTGTCGCTGCGCAATGAGCCGCGGGTGCACCTGATCGAGTCCGGCCAGCTGAACACGTACGACGTGCTCGTGGCCGACGACGTGGTCTTCACCAAGGACGCCCTGGACGAGTTCCTGGGCGTGCCCGCCGAGACCACCGAGGAGGGTGGCAAGTGAGCACGATCGCCGACCCGCGCGACATCATCGTGGCGCCGGTCGTCTCGGAGAAGAGCTACAGCGAGCTGAACCGGAACTGGTACACCTTCCTGGTGCACCCGGACGCGAACAAGACCGAGATCAAGATCGCTATCCAGCAGATCTTCAACGTCCGCGTCCTGACGGTCAACACGCTCAACCGCCAGGGTAAGCGCAAGCGCACCAAGACCGGCTTCGGTCAGCGCAAGGCGACCAAGCGGGCGATCGTGAAGCTGGCTGACGGTGACCGTATCGAGGCCTTCGGCGGCCCGGTCAGCTGAGGGGTGTAGACAATGGCTATCCGTAAGTACAAGCCGACGACGCCGGGCCGACGTGGCTCGAGTGTCGCTGACTTCGCCGAGATCACCCGGTCCACGCCGGAGAAGTCGCTGCTGGCTCCGTTGCCGAAGAAGGGCGGGCGTAACGCCCACGGCCGGATCACCACGCGGCACCACGGTGGCGGTCACAAGCGTCAGTACCGTCTGATCGACTTCAAGCGGGTCGACAAGGACGGCGTGCCGGCGAAGGTCGCTCACATCGAGTACGACCCGAACCGCACGGCGCGCATCGCGCTGCTGCACTACGCCGACGGCGAGAAGCGCTACATCCTCGCGCCGAAGGACATGAAGCAGGGCGACCGCGTCGAGTCCGGTCCGGGCGCCGACATCAAGCCGGGTAACAACCTGCCGCTGCGCAACATCCCGGTCGGTACCACGATCCACAACGTGGAGCTGCGTCCGGGTGGCGGGGCCAAGCTGGCCCGTTCCGCCGGCGTCGGTATCCAGCTGCTCGGCCGCGAGGGCGCGTACGCGACCCTGCGTATGCCGTCCGGCGAGATCCGGCGGGTGGACGTGCGCTGCCGCGCCAGCGTCGGCGAGATCGGCAACGCCGATCAGTCGAACATCAACTGGGGTAAGGCCGGCCGGATGCGGTGGAAGGGCAAGCGCCCGACCGTCCGTGGTGTCGCCATGAACCCGGTCGACCACCCGCACGGTGGTGGTGAGGGTAAGACCTCCGGTGGTCGCCACCCGGTCAACCCGCAGGGTAAGCCCGAGGGCCGCACCCGCCGTAAGGGCCAGCCGAGTGACCGGCTGATCGTCCGCCGTCGCTACGCCACGCGTAAGCGCGGCTGAGGGAGATAAGACATGCCTCGCAGCCTGAAGAAGGGCCCGTTCGTAGACGACCACCTGCTCAAGAAGGTGGAAGTTCAGAACGACAAGGGCTCCAAGAACGTGATCAAGACCTGGTCGCGGCGCTCGACGATCATCCCCGAGATGCTGGGGCACACGATCGCCGTGCATGACGGACGCAAGCACGTCCCGGTGTTCGTGACCGAGGCGATGGTCGGGCACAAGCTCGGCGAGTTCGCGCTGACCCGCACGTTCAAGGGTCACGAGAAGGACGACCGGAAGAGCCGTCGGCGCTGACGCCGCCAGGCATACGGATAGAGGGAACAAGGGGTTACAGCGATGCCAGGAAAGGGCGACGCTCCGGTGCTTCCGGGCGCGCGGGCGGTTGCGCGGCACGTGCGCATCTCGCCGATGAAGGCGCGCCGGGTGGTCAACCTCGTCCGCGGCCTGCCCGCGAAGGAGGCGCTCACGGTGCTGCAGTTCGCGCCGCAGGCTGCGAGCGAGCAGGTGTACAAGGTGCTCGCTAGCGCGATCGCCAACGCGGAGAACAACGAGCGGCTGGACCCCGACGCGCTGCTCGTCAGCGAGGCCTTCGTGGACGAGGGCCCGACGATGAAGCGGTTCCAGCCGCGGGCGCAGGGTCGGGCGTACCGAATCCGCAAGCGCACCTGCCACATCACTGTGGCGGTCGAAGCGGTCGCGCCGGCAGCGCCGAGGAAGGCCGCGGCGAAGAAGGCCGCCCCGGCCACGGAGGCCGCACCGGCCGAAGCGCAGAGCAAGACGGAGGACGCCGAGTAATGGGTCAGAAGGTTCACCCCACTGGGTTCCGGCTCGGCATCTCGACCGACTGGAAGTCCCGCTGGTTCGCGGACAAGCTCTACAAGGACTACATCGGCGAGGATGTCAAGATCCGCCGCATGATGTCCAAGGGCCTCGAGCGTGCCGGGATTTCCAAGGTCGACATCGAGCGCACCCGCGACCGGGTCCGGGTCGACATCCACACCGCCCGGCCGGGCATCGTCATCGGCCGTAAGGGTGCGGAGGCCGACCGGATCCGCGGCGAGCTTGAGAAGCTCACCGGCAAGCAGGTTCAGCTGAACATCATCGAGGTGAAGAACCCCGAGTCGGACGCTCAGCTGGTCGCGCAGGGCGTGGCCGAGCAGCTGTCCAGCCGGGTCAGCTTCCGTCGGGCGATGCGCAAGGCCATGCAGTCGGCGATGAAGAACCCGGTCTGCAAGGGCATCCGGGTTCAGGTCTCGGGTCGCCTCGGCGGCGCCGAGATGAGCCGGACCGAGTTCTACCGTGAGGGCCGGGTTCCGCTGCACACGCTGCGGGCCAACATCGAGTACGGCTTCTTCGAGGCCCGTACCACGTTCGGTCGGATCGGTGTGAAGGTCTGGATCTACAAGGGCGACGCCGTCCCGGGCCGGGAAGCTCCGGCCGAGGCCGGTCCGTCCCGCCCGCGTCGTGGTGAGCGCGGCGACCGTCCCGAGCGTCCGCGCCGTGGCCGGTCGGGTTCGTCCGGCACCACGGCTGGTGGCACCGAGGCCGGTCGGGCTGCTGCGACCACCATCGCGCAGCAGGCCGAGACGCCGAGCGGCGAGCCGGTCGACAGCGCAGCTGTCGCCGCCACTGCTGCTCCGGCAGAAACGCAGCAGGAGGGCTGACAGATGCTGATGCCGCGCAAGCCCCCGAAGGGCTTCCGCAAGCCGCACCACCCGGACCGCAGTGGCGCGTCCAAGGGTGGTAACCGGGTGGTGTTCGGCGAGTTCGGGATCCAGGCTCTCGAGCCGGCGTACGTGACGAACCGGCAGATCGAGTCGGCACGTATCGCGATGACTCGCCACATCAAGCGTGGTGGCAAGGTCTGGATCACGATCTTCCCGGACCAGGCCCTCACCAAGAAGCCTGCCGAGACCCGGATGGGTTCCGGTAAGGGTTCGCCCGAGTGGTGGGTTGCCAACGTCAAGCCGGGGCGGGTTCTCTTCGAGATGTCCTTCCCCAACGAGCAGACCGCGCGAGAGGCCATGCGTCGCGCGATCCACAAGCTCCCGATGAAGTGCCGCATTGTTACGCGCGAAGTGGGTGAATCCTGATGGCAGCGGGCGTTAAGGCGACCGAGCTGCGTGAGCTCTCCGAAGAGGAGCTGGTCACGAAGCTGCGGGAGGCCAAGGCGGAGCTGTTCAACCTCCGCGTGCAGGCCGCAACCGGGCAGCTGGACAACAACCGGCGGTTGCAGGTCATCCGTCGGGAGATCGCCCGGATCTACACGATCATGCGCGAGCGCGAGCTGGGGCTCTCGGCCGCGCCGACTGAGGTGACTGCATCATGACCGAAGACACCGCCACCGCCACCGCGCGGTCCCGCCGCAAGGTCCGTGAGGGCCTGGTGGTCAGCGACAAGATGGACAAGACCGTCGTGGTCGAGGTCGAGGACCGGGTTCGGCACGCTCTGTACGGCAAGATCATGCGCCGTACGAGCAAGCTGAAGGTGCACGACGAGCAGAACGCCGCTGGCACCGGTGACCGGGTTCTCATCATGGAGACCCGGCCGCTGAGCGCCACCAAGCGTTGGCGGATCGTGGAGATCCTGGAAAAGGCCAAGTAGCGAAGGCTCGAGCTCGCCCGGCGTTGCGTCGGGCGTTGGTTCCGCCAGGCTCCGGCCGCTACGGCGGCCGGAGAACCGGCAGACATAGGAGATAGACGTGATTCAGCAGGAGTCGCGACTGCGCGTCGCCGACAACACGGGTGCTCGGGAGATCCTGTGCATCCGGGTTCTCGGTGGCTCCGGTCGGCGCTACGCGAGTATCGGCGACGTCATCGTGGCCACCGTCAAGGACGCGATCCCGGGTGCCGGTGTGAAGAAGGGCGACGTCGTCAAGGCTGTCGTCGTTCGCACGGCCAAGGAGAGGCGGCGTCCGGACGGCTCGTACATCCGCTTCGACGAGAACGCCGCCGTCATCATCAAGGACGGCGGGGACCCGCGTGGAACCCGTATCTTCGGCCCGGTGGGCCGGGAGCTGCGGGACAAGCGGTTCATGAAGATTATTTCCCTCGCGCCGGAGGTGTTGTGACCGTGAAGGTCAAGAAGGGCGACACGGTCGTCGTCATCGCCGGCAAGGACAAGGGTGCCAAGGGCAAGGTCATTCAGGCCTACCCGCGGCAGGACAAGGTCCTGGTCGAGGGCGTGAACCGGGTCAAGAAGCACACCCGCATCAGCACCACCCAGCGTGGCGCCAAGACCGGCGGCATCGTCACCCAGGAGGCCCCGATCCACGTCTCGAACGTGCAGGTCCTGGACTCCGACGGCAAGCCGACCCGCGTCGGTTACCGGATCGACGACAACGGCCAGAAGGTCCGCATCGCGCGTAGCACCGGTAAGGACCTGTGATGACCACGGCTACCGAAAAGACCCTGCCGCGCCTCAAGGAGCGGTACCGCAACGAGATCGTGGCCCAGCTGCGTGAGCAGCACAGCTACGGCAACCCCATGCAGGTGCCGCGGCTGGTCAAGATCGTCGTCAACATGGGTGTCGGCGAGGCTGCTCGCGACGCCAAGCTGATCGACGGCGCGGTCCGCGACCTCGCCACGATCACCGGCCAGAAGCCGCAGGTGCGGCGGGCGACCAAGTCCATCGCGCAGTTCAAGCTCCGCGAGGGCATGCCGATCGGCGCGAAGGTCACCCTTCGCGGCGACCGGATGTGGGAGTTCATGGACCGGCTGCTCTCCATCGCGCTGCCGCGTATCCGCGACTTCCGCGGTCTGGACGGGCGCAAGCTGGACGGGCACGGCAACTACACGTTCGGTCTGACCGAGCAGTCGGTGTTCCACGAGATCGACCAGGACCGGATCGATCGCCAGCGGGGCATGGACATCACGGTGGTCACGACCGCCACGACCGACGACGAGGGCCGGGCGCTGCTCAAGCTCCTGGGCTTCCCGTTCAAGGAGAACTGAGATGGCCAAGAAGGCGCTGATCATCAAGGCGGCCGCGAAGCCGAAGTTCTCGGTTCGCGCGTACACCCGCTGCCAGCGGTGCGGGCGTCCGAAGGCGGTCTACCGCAAGTTCGGGCTCTGCCGGGTCTGCATCCGGGAGATGGCTCACCGCGGTGAGCTGCCGGGCGTGTCCAAGGCTTCCTGGTAAGGGCGACCGCGTCCCGGCCGTCGGCCGGGAACTCCTGCACCGATTAGGTATTGCTCTTCGCCGTAGGCCCGGGGCTGATGCCCCGGGAACCCCGGCGAGAAAGGCTGACGAAATCCATGACGATGACCGACCCGATCGCAGACATGCTCACGCGTCTGCGTAACGCCAACCAGGCGTACCACGATCAGGTGAAGATGCCCTACTCCAAGATCAAGGCGAACATCGCCGAGGTCTTGAAGGCCGAGGGTTACATCGCCACCTGGTCGGTCGAGGAGCCCGAGGAGGGCGCCGTCGGCAAGCGACTGGTCGTCGAGCTGAAGTACGGCCAGAACCGCGAGCGGAGCCTGGCCGGCATCAAGCGCGTGTCCAAGCCCGGTCTCCGGGTGTACGCCAAGTCGGACGGGCTCCCGCGGGTGCTCGGTGGGCTGGGCGTGGCGATCATTTCGACGTCCCAGGGGCTGCTGACCGACCGGCAGGCCCGCAAGCGGAGTGTTGGCGGGGAAGTCCTCGCCTTCGTCTGGTAACGGGAGACAGGTAGAAATGTCGCGAATTGGACGTAAGTCGATCCCGGTGCCAGCCGGCGTCGACATCACGATCGACGGGCAGACCATCAAGGTCAAGGGCCCCAAGGGCCAGCTCCAGCACACCCTCGCCGAGCCGATCAAGGTCGAGCGGGCCGAGGATGGGCAGCTGAGCGTCAACCGGCCGAACGACGAGCGCAAGGCCAAGGAACTCCACGGCCTGAGCCGTACGCTGGTTGCCAACATGATCGTCGGGGTCACCGAGGGCTACCGCAAGAGCCTGGAGATCGCCGGCACCGGTTACCGGGTCACCGCCAAGGGTTCGGACCTCGAGTTCGCGCTCGGGTTCTCGCACCCGGTGGTCGTCCCCGCCCCGGCGGGCATCACCTTCACGGTGGAGCGGCCGACCCTGTTCCACGTGGCTGGCATCGACAAGCAGCAGGTCGGTGAGGTCGCCGCCAACATCCGGAAGATCCGCCCGCCGGAGCCCTACAAGGGCAAGGGCGTCAAGTACCAGGGCGAGGTCATCCGCCGCAAGGCTGGAAAGGCAGGTAAGAAGTGAGCGCCACGCTGCTCAAGCGCCGCCGCGGTGTCGCCGCCAAGCGCGCCGTTGGGCGTGCGCGTCGACACTTCCGCGTCCGCAAGAACGTCAGCGGTACGGCCGAGCGTCCGCGCCTGGTCGTCACCCGCTCGCTGCGGCACATGGTCGCCCAGATCGTCGACGACACCAAGGGTCACACCCTGGCGTCGGCGTCGACCCTGGACGCCTCGCTGCGCGGTGCGGAGGGCGACAAGAGCGCCCTGGCTGGCAAGGTGGGCGCGCTGCTCGCCGAGCGGGCCAAGGCCGCCGGCGTCTCCAAGGTCGTCTTCGACCGCGGCGGCAACCGGTACGCGGGGCGAGTCGCCGCGCTTGCCGACGCCGCCCGCGAAGCCGGGCTCGAGTTCTAACAACCCCGTCACGAGAGAGAAGGAAGGCTGCTGATGCCAGGTCAACAGCGCCGTGGCGGCGGGTCCGGTGGCAACGAGGGTGGTCGCCGCGACAACCGCCGTGAGGGCGGCCGCGGAAACGCGCCCGTCGAGAAGACCCCGCACCTTGAGCGGGTCGTCGCGATCAACCGCGTCGCCAAGGTCGTGAAGGGTGGTCGTCGCTTCAGCTTCACCGCCCTGGTGATCGTGGGCGACGGCGACGGCACGGTCGGCGTGGGCTACGGAAAGGCCAAGGAGGTGCCCGCGGCCATCGCCAAGGGTGTCGAGGAGGCCAAGAAGCACTTCTTCAAGGTCCCGCGGATCGGTCAGTCGATCCCGCACCCGGTGACGGGTGAGGACGCCGCTGGTGTGGTGCTGCTCAAGCCGGCCTCGGCCGGTACGGGTGTCATCGCCGGTGGACCGGTGCGTGCCGTGCTGGAGTGCGCTGGGATCCACGACGTGCTCTCCAAGAGCCTCGGTTCGTCGAACCCGATCAACATCGTGCACGCCACCGTGGCGGCCCTGAAGGGGCTTGAGTCCCCCGAGCAGGTCGCGGCGCGTCGTGGTCTGCCGGTGGAGGACGTCGCGCCGGCCGCCATGCTGGCGTCGCGTGCGGGGGTGGCGAACTGATGGCACGCCTGAAGGTCACCCAGCTCCGGTCCGGTATCGGGACCAAGCACAACCAGCGTGAGTCGCTGCGTTCGCTCGGTCTCAAGCGGATCAACGACGTGGTGGTCAAGGAGGACCGGCCCGAGATCCGCGGCATGATCTTCACTGTGAGCCACCTCGTGAAGGTCGAGGAGGTCGAGTAATGACGATCAAGGTGCATCACCTGCGCCCGGCGCCCGGTTCCAAGACCGCGAAGACCCGTGTGGGTCGCGGTGAGGGTTCCAAGGGCAAGACCGCTGGTCGCGGTACCAAGGGCTCCAAGGCTCGCAAGAACATCTCGGCGGCGTTCGAGGGTGGGCAGATGCCCATCCACATGCGCCTGCCGAAGATGAAGGGCTTCAAGAACAAGTTCAAGGTGGTCTTCCAGGTTGTCAACCTGGACCGACTCGCTGAGCTGTTCCCGAATGGTGGTCAGGTCGGCCCGCTGGAGCTCGTTGAGTCCGGCGCGGTCCGCAAGGGTCACCCGGTCAAGGTCCTCGGTACCGGGGATCTCGGCGGTGTGGCGCTCCAGGTGTCCGCGCACGCGTTCAGTGCGTCGGCCAAGGAGAAGATCGCTGCCGCCGGTGGCTCCGTCACCGAGCTGTAAGGCGTACGACCATGGCGCCCGTCCAGTTGAGAGCAACTGGCGGGCGCCATGGTCTGCCTGGGCCGTGAGCGCCCGGTAACATCGGAATCGATTTATGTAGTCGGGCACATCTGCCCGGACCGGGGTGAGGCTGTTAGAGTCCCATCCCAGCCATGGATTGCGGGCACTCGCCCGTGATCCACCCCGACCCGCCAGGGATCACCGGCGGCCCGCCTCGCGCAGGAGGAAGAAGTTGCTGTCCGCCTTTCTCAGTGCGTTCCGTACGCCTGACCTGCGCAAGAAGCTGCTGTTCACAGTAGGCATCATCGCGGTCTACCGGCTGGGTGCAACGCTCCCCAGCCCGGGCGTCTCGTACGGCAACGTGCAGAAGTGCCTCGACACCATCCAGGGTGACACCACCGGGGTGGTGAACCTTCTCAACCTCTTCTCCGGCGGAGCGCTGCTGCAGCTCTCGGTCTTCGCGCTGGGCATCATGCCCTACATCACCGCGTCGATCATCCTGCAGCTGCTGACCGTCGTGATCCCCCGCCTGGAGCAGCTCCGCAAGGAGGGCCAGGCCGGTCAGGCGAAGATCACCCAGTACACCCGCTACCTGACCCTCGGTCTCGGTGTGCTGCAGGCCTCGGCGTTCGTGGCGCTGGCCCGCTCGGGCCAGCTGTTCCAGAACCGCTGCGACCAGTTCCCGATCATCCCCACCGGCACCGGCATCCCGGACTGGCTGACCCTGACCATCCTGGTGATGACGATGACCGCCGGCACCGGCATGGTCATGTGGCTCGGTGAGCTGATCACCGACCGCGGCGTCGGCAACGGCATGTCCGTCCTGATCTTCACCTCGATCGCGGCGCGGCTGCCCAGCGAGGGCTGGCAGATCAAGACCAGCAAGGGCTGGGACATGTTCGCCCTGGTCATCGCGCTGGTTCTGGTGGTCATCACCGCTGTCACCTTCATCGAGCAGTCGCAGCGCCGGATCCCGGTGCAGTACGCCAAGCGGATGATCGGCCGGCGGATGTACGGCGGCACCTCGACCTACATCCCGCTCAAGGTCAACCAGGCGGGTGTGATCCCGGTCATCTTCGGGTCGTCGCTGCTCTACCTGCCGCAGTTGGCGCTGCAGTTCTTCGACCAGACCGACCCGGGCAAGACCCAGTCGTGGATCCAGAACAACCTGGTCAACCCGAGCAGCCCGATCTACATCGCGGTCTACTTCCTGCTGATCATCTTCTTCACGTACTTCTACGTCTCGATCACGTTCAACCCGACCGAGGTCGCGGACAACATGAAGAAGTACGGCGGGTTCGTGCCGGGTATCCGCCCGGGCAAGCCCACCGCCGACTACCTGGACTTCATCCTCAGCCGGATCACCCTGCCGGGCGCGCTGTACCTCGGCATCATCTCGATCCTGCCGAACTTCTTCTTCATCTGGCTGGACAACCAGCAGTACCAGAACTTCCCGTTCGGCGGCACCGCTGTGCTCATCATGGTCGGCGTCGGTCTGGAGACCGTGAAGCAGATCGAGAGCCAACTCATGCAGCGGAACTACGAAGGGTTCCTGCGGTAGATGAGACTCGTTCTGGTTGGCCCGCCGGGCGCGGGCAAGGGCACGCAGGCCGAGTTCATCGCCGCGCACCTCTCGGTGCCGAAGATTTCGACCGGAGACATCTTCCGGTCGAACGTCACCCAGGGCACGCCGCTCGGTGTCGAGGCGAAGCGGTACATGGATGCGGGCGAGCTGGTTCCGGACGAGGTCACCATCAACATGGTCCGGGACCGGCTGGCCGAGCCCGACGCCAGCGAGGGTTTCCTGCTCGACGGCTTCCCGCGGACGACACCGCAGGCTGCCGCTCTGGACAAGCTCCTGGCCGATCTGGGCACCGCCCTGGATCTGGTCCTGGAGCTGGTCGTCGACGACGACGAGGTGATCCGGCGGCTCTCCGGCAGGCGCACCTGCCGGGGCTGCGGCAAGATCTGGCACGTCGAGTTCGACGCCACCACCCGGCCCGGCATCTGTGACCGGTGCGGCGCCGAGCTGTTCCAGCGCGACGACGACAAGCCGGAGACGATCGCAACGCGGCTCCGCGAGTACAGCGAGAAGACCGCGCCCCTGGTCGACTACTACGGCGCTCAGGGCAAGCTGGTCGGGATCGACGCCACCGGGCCGGTGGAGGACGTCACCACCCGGGCCATCGACGCGCTGCGGTCGTACGGCGGCTGAGGTCCGGCCGGGCCACGGCGGATAGAGTGCGAACAGCGGGGTACGCGTTATGTGCCCCGCTGTTCGGCAACGAAAGGTAACCGCTCCATGCGTCGTCCCCAGCTGGACATCCAGCTGAAGACCCCTGACCAGATCGAGAAGATGCGGGCCGCCGGGCTGGTGGTGGCCGAGGCGTTGCGTCGTATGCGGGAGGCTGTCGCCCCCGGTGTGAGCACCGCCGATCTGGACGCCATCGCGGAGGCGACCATCCGCGAGGCGGGCGGTGTTCCGTCGTTCAAGGGCTACCACGGTTTCCCGGCGTCAATCTGCTCCTCGGTCAACGAGCAGATCGTGCACGCCATCCCGTCGCCGCAGCAGGTGCTCCAGGCCGGTGACCTGATCTCCATCGACTGCGGCGCGGTGCTGGACGGGTGGCACGGCGACTCCGCGATCACTGTCGGGGTCGGTGACGTCGACCCGGCGCTGTTGAAGATGGCCGAAGTCGCTGAGGACGCCATGTGGGCCGGTATCGCCGCTGCTGCGCGTGGTGCGGCCAGCGGCAAGGGCCGCCTCACCGACATCTCGCACGCTGTGGAGACCGCCGTCCGCAAGGGCGGCCGGTACGGCATCGTCGACGGTTACGGCGGGCACGGCATCGGCACCGAGATGCACCAGGACCCACACGTGCTCAATCACGGTCGGCCGGGCAAGGGTCCGCGACTGGTCACCGGGATGGCCCTGGCCATCGAGCCGATGATCACCATGGCGTCCCCGCGTACCGTCGAGTTGGCCGACGGGTGGACGGTCGTCACCCGGGACGGCTCGGTGGCCGCGCACGTCGAGCACTCGATGGCGCTGCTGCCGGACGGCGTCTGGGTGCTCACCGCGTTCGATGGTGGCCGGGCCCGCCTGGGCGACCTGGTGACCGCCCGCCAACCCGCGGCCACAAAAATTCTCTAATCTCCTCTGTCGATCATGAAGTTATTGCCCCGACACGCCGGTGGGGCGGGCAACAGCTTCATGATTGACCGCTGCCAGGGGCGGGCGGGAGTGGCGCGACGGTGGCATGCTTGCCGGCATGGACGGGCGCGACGGGATGCGAGCCGCGGACGCGGACCGTGCGGCGGTGGCTGACCGGTTGCGGGTCGCCCTCGACGAGGGCCGACTGGATCTGCACGAGTACGACGAGCGGTTGCAGCAGGCCTACGCGGCACGCACGTACGCCGACCTCGAGGGCCTGCTGACCGACCTGCCGCCGGTGACGCCGGTGCAGAGGTCGGGCCTGGCGCCGGTCGCCGGGTCGACGATGAGCCCGCTGGATGACCAGCTCGATCCGGCCGTCAGCAGGGGCGTGACCGCCCGCTGGTTGGCCGAGGTGTGGTTCCCGTACCTGCGGGTGATCGCCATCGTGGTGACCATCTGGGCGGCGACGTCGGTGCTCAGCAAGGACCTGCTCTACTTCTGGCCGGTCTGGGTGGCCGGGCCGTGGGGCGCGGTGCTGGTGGTCCGCACGGTCAGCGGGCTGGCTGCGAAGGAGCCCCAGCGCCAGGCCGTCAAGCGCCAACGCCGCCGGGAGCGCAAGCAGGCAAAGCGCGCCCTCAAACCCGACAACGACGAACCAACCCCCTGAACCCCACCAGCCCCAACCCGCGGCCGGACTCGCCGTGATTCGTTGATCATGGAGTTGTTGCTGCCGAATGCGGCGTGTCGTGACAACAACTCCATGATCAACAGGGCTGAGGGTGGACTCGCGCGGGTTGGTGGGTGGTCGGTTTGGCGGGGGACCGCAGGCCGGCGTACACTTTCAGATCGGCGCACAGCGTCCACTCCGGCATGCCCACCCTGCGCTTCGGTGGGAGCTGGAGCCGCGGCTGGCGCGGGCTTCTGATTCTGATCAGATTTCCGTGTAAGACGTTGTGGGCCGCCCGGTGCAATCGACGTCAGGACAGCGGAGGACATGCCGAAAAAAGACGGAGCCATTGAGATCGAGGGTCGGGTCATCGAGCCCCTGCCGAACGCCATGTTCCGGGTGGAGCTCGCGAACGGCCACAAGGTGTTGGCTCACATCAGCGGGAAGATGCGGCAGCACTACATCCGTATCCTTCCGGAGGACCGGGTCGTCGTCGAACTTTCGCCGTACGACCTGACCCGCGGGCGCATCGTCTACCGCTACAAGTAGTCCTGACGACGGCCGGGAAGTCCCGTGTCCGTCTTCGACGTCCGGTGCCGCGCAGAGCGCGTAACCGGGCCAGATGGGAAGTAAGGCAACCGTGAAGGTCAAGCCGAGCGTCAAGAGGATCTGCAACAAGTGCCGGGTTATCCGCCGGCACGGCCGGGTCATGGTCATCTGCAGCGACCCGCGCCACAAGCAGCGCCAGGGCTGACTCAGCCCGTCCGGCCGGAGCACGGCCGGGTGGCGTTGGTCCAGGCAGATCCCCAGCGACACACACATCACACATGCTCGTCCCAGCCACGAGCGGTACGCCAGACGTACCTCTGCGTGGCTGACCCCCGGTCGGAGGCCGGGGCCCGCTCGGGCAGCGACCGATCCCGGTCGCCGGCGCTCACCGCGTCGGAAGGACGGGACGGCCGGTAGCGGGGTGGGACGGGTCCACACCTCCGCCACACATCACGAGGAGTACGCCCGCACATGGCACGTCTAGTCGGCGTGGACCTCCCCCGCGAAAAGCGGTTGGAGATCGCGCTCACCTACATCTTCGGGGTCGGTCGTACCCGCGCCCTGGAGACACTCGCCGCCACCGGCATCTCGCCGGACAAGCGCGCTCGGGACCTCACGGACGAGGAGCTCGTGCAGCTCCGCGACCACATCGAGGGCAACTACAAGGTTGAAGGCGACCTGCGCCGCGAGGTCGCCGCTGACATCCGCCGCAAGGTTGAGATCGGCTGCTACGCCGGCATCCGGCACCGCCGGGGCCTGCCCGTGCGTGGCCAGCGGACCAAGACCAACGCCCGGACCCGCAAGGGCCCGAAGCGGACCGTCGCCGGCAAGAAGAAGCCCGGCAAGAAGTAGTTCTTAACCGGATGACGGGATCGGCCGCCGCCGAGGCGGGTCAGGCTGCAACCCAGTCCGGAAAGTCAACTAGGAGCGCACAGACTTATGCCACCGAAGGCTCGTGCCGGAGCCGCTGTAAAGAAGGTCCGGCGCAAGGAACGCAAGAACGTCGCCCACGGGCAGGCGCACATCAAGAGCACGTTCAACAACACCATCGTGTCCATCACGGACCCGACCGGTGCGGTCATCTCCTGGGCCTCCGCTGGCCAGGTCGGCTTCAAGGGCTCCCGCAAGTCGACTCCGTTCGCTGCGCAGCTGGCCGCCGAGGCTGCCGCGCGTCGCGCCATGGAGCACGGCATGCGCAAGGTCGACGTGTTCGTCAAGGGCCCCGGCTCCGGCCGGGAAACCGCCATCCGTTCGCTGCAGGCAGTGGGCCTCGAGGTCGGGCAGATCGCCGACGTCACCCCGCAGCCGCACAACGGGTGCCGTCCGCCGAAGCGTCGCCGGGTCTGAGAGGTAGAGAGAGATGGCTCGTTACACCGGTGCAGACTGCCGCCGTTGCCGGCGGGAGAAGATGAAGCTGTTCCTCAAGGGCAGCAAGTGCGATGGTCCGAAGTGCCCGTTCGAGTCCCGGCCGTTCCCGCCCGGGCAGCACGGCCGCGGCCGCACGAAGGAGACGGAGTACCTGCTCCAGCTCCGCGAGAAGCAGAAGGCCCGTCGGGTTTACGGCGTGCTGGAGAAGCAGTTCCGCGGTTACTACGAGGAAGCCGTTGGCAAGCAGGCCAAGACCGGTGAGGTCCTCCTGCAGATCCTCGAGTCGCGGCTGGACAACGTCGTTTACCGGGCCGGCTTCGCCCACTCGCGGGACATGGCCCGCCAGTTGGTCAAGCACGGTCACTTCACGGTGAACGGCAAGAAGGTCGACATCCCGTCGTACCGCGTCAAGGAGCACGACATCATCGAGGTTCGGGGCAAGAGCAAGGAGCTCACCCCGTTCATCGTCGCGCAGGCTCAGGCCGGCTCGAAGACGGTTCCGGCGTGGCTTGAGGCCATCCCGAGCCAGATGAAGGTGCTCGTGCACTCCCTCCCGGCCCGGCAGGTCATCGACACGCAGGTCCAGGAGCAGTTGATCGTCGAGCTCTACTCCAAGTAGTCCGAGCTCGTTCGGTGGCCCGCCCTTCGGGGCGGGCCACCGGAACAGTTTGTGTCGTGGGCGTCAAATAGCGGGCGCCCCGGAAGAGAAGAGAAAAGATGCTCATCAGCCAGCGACCCTCCCTCTCCGAGGAGTCGATCAACGAGACCCGGTCCCGGTTCGCCATCGAGCCGCTGGAGCCGGGCTTCGGCTACACCCTGGGTAACTCGCTGCGGCGTACGCTGCTGTCGTCGATCCCGGGCGCGGCCGTCACCTCGATCAAGATCGACGGTGTGCTGCACGAGTTCACCACGATCCCCGGTGTCAAGGAGGACGTGGTCGAGCTCGTCATGAACATCAAGGAGCTGTGCGTCAGCTCCGAGCACGACGAGCCGGTCAGCATGTACCTGCGTAAGCAGGGCCCGGGCGACGTGACCGCGGGCGACATCCAGCCCCCGGCCGGCGTCTCGGTGCACAACCCGGATCTCAAGCTCGCCACCCTGAACGGCAAGGGCCGGCTCGACATGGAGCTGACCGTCGAGCGGGGCCGGGGCTACGTGACGGCGGCGCAGAACAAGCAGTCCGGCGCCGAGATCGGCCGTATCCCGGTCGACTCGATCTACTCGCCGGTGCTGAAGGTGACCTACCGCGTCGAGGCGACCCGTGTCGAGCAGCGCACCGACTTCGACCGGCTGATCATCGACGTCGAGACCAAGCCGTCGATGGGTCCGCGTACCGCGCTGGCCTCCGCCGGTTCGACGCTGGTGGAGCTGTTCGGGCTCGCCCGGGAGCTGGACGAGACCGCCGAGGGCATCGACATCGGGCCGTCCCCGCAGGACGCCCAGCTGGCGGCGGACCTCGCTCTGCCGATCGAGGAGCTGGACCTCACCGTCCGCTCCTACAACTGCCTCAAGCGCGAGGGCATCAACTCCGTTGGTGAGCTCATCGGGCGTACCGAGGCCGACCTCCTCGACATTCGCAACTTCGGTCAGAAGTCGATCGACGAGGTCAAGATGAAGCTCGCCGGGATGGGTCTCGGGCTGAAGGACTCGGCTCCGAACTTCGACCCGGCGCACGTCGTGGACACCTTCGGCGAGGCCGACTACGACACCGACGACTACCGCGAGACCGAGCAGCTCTAGTCCGCGCTGCCGCCACAACTGAGGAGCACCAAAAATGCCCACGCCCACCAAGGGCCCCCGCCTCGGCGGCAGCCCCTCGCACGAGCGGCTGATGCTGGCCAACCTGGCGACCGCGCTGTTCCAGCACGGGAAGATCCAGACCACCGAGACGAAGGCCCGGCGGCTGCGCCCGCTGGCCGAGCAGCTCATCACCAAGGCCAAGCGCGGTGACCTCGCCTCGCGGCGTCGGGTGCTGGGTGTCGTCAAGGACAAGGACGTGGTCTACGCCCTGTTCGACCAGATCGCGCCCCGGTACTCCAACCGCCCCGGCGGTTACACCCGGATCGTGAAGACCGGTCCGCGCAAGGGTGACAACGCGCCGATGGCCATCATCGAGCTGGTGGAGGAGCTTCAGGTCGCCGAGCCGAAGGCGAACAAGAAGACCGCCGCCCGCAAGGCCGCGCAGCAGGACAAGGTCGAGGCGCTCGCCCCGGCCGACGAGGCCCCGAAGTCGGCTCCGGCCGACCAGGACTCCGAGGCGCCGGTGTCGGCGTCCGGTGACACCGACGCCGCCCGCGAGGACAGCGACGAGGCCACCGAGAACAAGGCCTGATCAAGGGCATCGTCGGGCCCGGCACCCCCATCGGGGTGCCGGGCCCGACCCGTGACAGGAGGTACGAGGTGGACGAGCGGATCCGGCTGCGGCTGGACGTCTCGTACGACGGCACCGACTTCTCCGGCTGGGCAGCCCAGCCGACCAGGCGCACCGTCGCGGGGGTGCTCGTCGAGACCCTGGACCTGGTCCTCGGCGTCGGTACCGCCACCGGGCTGACGGTGGCCGGGCGGACCGACGCGGGAGTGCACGCCACCGGTCAGGTGTGCCACGTGGACCTGCCCGTGGACGTGTGGCGCCAGCACGAGGGGCGGCTGCTGCGTCGTCTGGCCCGGCTGCTCCCCACCGACGTGCGGGTACGGGCGATGACCGAGGTGCCGGCCGACTTCGACGCCCGGTTCTCGGCCACCTTCCGGCGCTACGAGTACCGGGTCACCGACGCGCCTTTCGGCGCCGAGCCGTTGCGCCGCCACGAGGTGCTGGCCTGGCCGAAGCCGTTGGACCTGGCCGCGCTGAACGCCGCCGCCAGCGGGCTGGTGGGGGAGCACGACTTCGCCGCGTACTGCCGGCGCAAGGAGCACGCCACCACACTGCGCGAGGTGACCTGGCTGGACTGGCGTCGCGACCCGGACGGGATCCTGGTCGCCACCGTGCAGGCGGACGCGTTCTGTCAGGCGATGGTGCGCAGCCTGGTGGGAGCCATGCTGGTGGCCGGGGACGGCCGCCGCCCGGTCGAGTGGCCGGGAACTCTGCTCACCCAGCGGGAGCGGTCCAGCGAGGTGACGGTGGCCCCCGCGCGCGGGCTGACCCTGGTCGCCGTCGGCTACCCGGCCGATCCGGCCGAGTACGCCCAGCGGGCGACCCTCACCCGCCGGTTGCGGGTCCCGATCGAGGGCTGACCGTCCGCACTGTCAGTCGCCGGGCAGATCGCCCTGGTCGGCGTTGCTGCCGGTAGGTGCCGCCGTCGGTTGCGAGGCGGTGCCACCGTCGGCCCGGCTCTGCAGCACGCCCCGGCTGAGGTGCAACTCGATCATGTCGAACAGGATCTCGCGGACCTTGGCGTCTCCCGCCTTGACCGCTGTGCCGTCCTTGCGGACCACCAGCGCGTACGCCAGGTAGTGGCCTCGGACCTGCCAGCCGACGCGTGCCGGGGCGTTGGCCAGGACATCGGTGCCGTCGCCGTCGTTCGCGATCAGGCCACGGAAACGGCCCTGCCGCTCGTCGAGAAGTTGCCGGAGCCGGTCTCGGGCTCGTTCCGCGCTGACCTTGTCGGTGAGGTTGAACAGGCCGGCGGTGACCAGGTGGCTGTCGTCGGGCGTACTCAGGGTGGCCCGGACGATCTGGTTGCAGCCGAGCCGGACCAGCAGGTCGGCGACCTCGTCGGTGGCGGCGACGGCGCAACTGCCGCTGGACTGTGTCTTGAGCACCTGGTAGCTCGGCTGGCCGTCGGTGAGCTTCAGCTCCTTGCCGGGGAAGAGTTCCTTGGCGGTGAGCGGAGCCTGGTCGGTGTCCCGGGAGTCGAGGGCCAGCCGTTCCGCCGGCGGCGACGTGGGGGCGGCGTTCGGCTGGTTCGTCGGGTTGCTCTGCGGCTGCTCGCCGCGGTCGATGAGCAGCGCGGCGGCGCCGAGGCCGCAGAGGGCGAGCAGCACCAGGACGGCCGCGCCGCCGATCAGCGCCTGCCACAGTCGACCGCCGCCGCGCCGGGAGGGCGGCTCCGCCGCCGTCGCCGAGGTGTAGATCTGGCTGCGCGGCGGTGCGGGTGGGATGTCGGCGCGTGTCGGCACTGTCTGCGGCGCATCGGCGTGGGCGGCCGGCCCGAGCTGCGGCACCTCGGCACGAGCCGGTGCCGGCTGCGACGAGGGCAGCGAGAGCTGGTTCGGGCGGGGCAGCGACGGCGTGGGGAAGCGTGACGGAGAGGGCCCGGCCGGCGGGGGCGGACCGGCGCCGAGCACCGACAGGTCGGACCCGGGCTCCGGGTACTCCTCGAAAGCGTCCTCATCGGACTGGTACCGATACACCATGTCGCCCAGAGTAGGAGCCATTGTCCCTTTAGGTGGTAATTTCGGGGAAATGTACGTGTGGGCCGTGTCAGGTCCGCCCCGGACCGGTGCGAGAATTGTCGGGTGACCGGCGACCACTACTTCACCGCTCAGCCCACCAGCGACGCCCCGGCGCGCGAGGTCGAGTTCACCGTCGCCGACCGCGACTACCGGCTCACCTCGGCCGGCGGGGTGTTCTCCGCCAGCCGGCTCGACCCGGGCACCGCGGTGCTGCTGCGCAAGGCCGAGCTGCCCGCCGACGACACCACCGGTGACCTGCTCGACCTCGGCTGCGGGTTCGGGCCGATCAGCTGCGTGCTGGCCGACCTCGCGCCCAGCAGCACCATCTGGGCCGTCGACGTCAACGCCCGGGCCCGCGAACTGACCGCAGCCAACGCGGCTCGGGTCGGTGCCGCCGACCGGGTCCGGGTCAGCGCGCCGGACGACGTTCCGGACGGCGTCCGCTTCGCCCAGATCTGGTCGAATCCGCCCATCCGGATCGGCAAGGAAGGCCTGCACGACCTGTTGCTGCGCTGGCTGCCCCGACTCGCCCCGGACGGCGTCGGCTGGTTGGTCGTCGCCCGACACCTCGGCGGCGACTCGCTGCAACGCTGGCTCACCGAGCAGAGCTGGCAGGTCGAGCGGTACGCCAGCCAGAAAGGCTTCCGGGTGCTGCGCGTCACCCGGTAATTGGATGTACCCTCCGACCCTCACTGGGGCAGGATCCCGGCGTGGGATACGTGGACGTGGCAGCGGTCGGGCACATCCTGCCCGACGGTCGGGAACTCTTCGCCGACGTGTCGTTCCGGGTCGGGGAGGGCAGCAAGGTCGCCCTGGTCGGGCCGAACGGCGCGGGAAAGACGACGCTGCTGAGGATGGTCGCCGGCGACCTGCCGGTGCGCAGCGGCGTCGTCGCGCGGGCCGGCGGGCTGGGTGTGATGCGCCAGTTCATCGGCATGATCGGCGACGAGTCGACCCTCGCCGACCTGGCGTTGTCGCTGGCCCCGCCGGCGCTTCGCGACGCCGGCCGGCGGCTCGGCGAGACCGAGGCGACCATGCGGGCGACCGAGGCCCACGGCAAGTTCAGCAACGCCGCGGGCAAGGCCCAGCTGGCGTACGCCGATGCGCTCGGCGCCTGGGGCGAGGCCGGCGGGTACGACGCCGAGGTGCTCTTCGACACCGTCGCGACCATCGTGCTCGGTAAGCCGTGGGACGCCGTACGGGACCGTGCGGTGCGGACCCTCTCCGGCGGCCAGCAGAAGCGCTTCGCCCTGGAGTTGCTGCTGCGCGGCCCGGACGAGGTGCTGCTGCTCGACGAACCGGACAACTTCCTCGACGTGCCCGGCAAGCGCTGGCTGGAGGCGCGACTGCGCGAGTCGACGAAGTCGGTGCTCTACGTCTCGCACGACCGCGAGCTGCTGGCCCAGAGCGCCGACCGGGTGGTCGCCGTCGAGGGTGGCAGTGCCTGGGTGCACCCGGGCGGCTTCGCCAGCTGGTACGAGGCTCGGGTGGCTCGGCACGCCCGCCTCGACGAGCTGCGCCGGCGCTGGGACGAGGAGCACCAGAAGCTGCGCGAGCTGATGCTGATGTACAAGCAGAAGGCCGCGTACAACGACGGGTTGGCCTCGCGCTACCAGGCCGCGCAGACCCGGTTGCGCAAGTTCGAGGAGGCCGGGCCGCCGCCCGTACCGCCGAAGGACCAGGACATCCGGATGCGGCTCAGCGGCGGGCGGACCGGCAAGCGCGCGGTCGTCTGCGAGCAGTTGGAGCTCGACGGCCTGACATTCCCCTTCGACCTGGAGATCTGGTACGGCGACCGGGTGGCGGTGCTCGGTGCCAACGGCACCGGCAAGTCGCACTTCCTGCGGCTGCTGGCCCGCGGCGGCACCGACCCGGACCCGGCGAACGGCCCGGTCGACGGCGCGGGCGCGCTCGCTCCGGTGATGCACGAGGGGTCGGCCCGCCTCGGTGCCCGGGTCCGCCCCGGGCACTTCTCCCAGACTCACGACCGGCCGGAGCTGATGTCGAAGACGCTCGTCGAGATCCTCTGGCGGGGCGACGAGCACCGCACCGGGATGGACCGGCACGCGGCGATGGGTGTGCTCAGTCGCTACGAGCTGGCCGCGCAGGGCGACCAGCGCTTCGGGACGCTCTCCGGCGGGCAGCAGGCCCGGTTCCTGGTGCTGCTGTTGGAGCTGTCCGGGGCGACCCTGCTGCTGCTCGACGAGCCCACCGACAACCTCGACCTGGCCAGTGCGGAAGCTCTCGAAACGGGCCTGAACGCCTTCGAGGGGACGGTGATCGCTGTCACCCACGACCGTTGGTTCACCCGCTCCTTCGACAGGTTCGTGCTGTTCCGAGGCGACAACGAGGTGGTGGAGACCCCGGAACCGGTCTGGGATGTCGGGTGATCCCCACCGACCTGCCCGACCGCCTGTGCGCCGTCGAGGGGGTGGTCGCCGTGGCGCTCGGCGGCAGCCGGGCGCGCGGCGAGCAGCGCCCGGACTCCGACTGGGACCTGGGCCTGTACTACCGGGGTGAGCTGGACCTGCCGGCGCTGCGTGCGGTGGCCGCGACGGTCGCCGACACCGCCGTCGCGCTCACCGCCCCCGGTGGTTGGGGGCAGTGGGTGGACGGGGGTGGTTGGCTGCGGATCGGCGGGGTCGCCGTGGACTGGATCTACCGGGACCTCGACCGGGTGCACAGCGCCTGGGCGGACTGCCGGGCCGGCCGGTACGAGGTCGGGGTGCAGGCCGGGCACCCGCTCGGGTTCTACTCGTCCGCCTACGTCGGCGAGGTGGCGTTGGGCCAGGTGCTGGCGGACCCGACCGGCCAGCTGACCGCGCTGAAGGAGCAGGCCCGGGACTATCCGCCCGCGTTGGCCGACGCGCTCGTGGCCGGCGGCTGGGAGGCCGGGTTTCTGTTGGCCGGCGCGGCCAAGGCCGCCGCAGGCGGGGACAGCGGGTACGTCGCCGGCTGCCTGTTCCGGGCGGTCGGAGTGCTCGCCCAGGTGCTGCACGCCCGGGCTGGCCACTGGTTGATCAACGAGAAGGGGATGATCGCCGCAGCGGGCCGGCTGCCGGGGGCGCCTCCGCGTTTCGCGCAGCGGGCGCAGGCACTGCTCGGTGGCGTCGGCCGCAGTCCGGCCGAGCTGGCCGCGACCATCAACGCCGCCCGTGAGCTGGTCACCGAGGTGGTCGGCTGAGCCGCCGCCGAGGTGGCCCGCACCGAGCCGGCATAGGGTGGATCGCGTGACTGACATGACCTATCGCCGGCTGGGCGACTCCGGGCTCGTGGTGTCCGTGGTCGGCATCGGCTGCAACAACTTCGGCCGCAAGTTGGACCTCGACGGCACCCGGGCGGTGGTGGACGCGGCACTGGACGCCGGGATCACCCTGTTCGACACCGCCGACATCTACGGCGAGCCGCAGGGCGGATCCGAGGAACTGCTCGGGCAGGCGCTCAAGGGCCGCCGGGACGACGTGGTGGTGGCTACCAAGTTCGGCATGGACATGAACGGTCTCAACGGACCGGACTACGGCGCGCGGGGTGCGCGGCGCTACATCGCCCGCGCGGTGGAGGCGTCGCTGCGCCGGCTCGGCACCGACCACATCGACCTGTACCAGATGCACGAGCCTGACCCGGGCACCCCGATCGACGAGACCCTCGCCGCCCTGGACGACCTGGTCCGTGACGGCAAGGTGCGCTACCTGGGCAACTCCAACTTCGCCGGCTGGCAGATCGCCGACGCGGACTGGGTCGCCTCGTCCAACGGCCGGTCCCGCTTCATCAGCGCGCAGAACCACTACAGCCTGGTGGAGCGGTCCGTGGAGGCCGAAGTGATCCCGGCGTGTGAGCGGTTCGGTCTCGGCATGCTGCCGTTCTTCCCGCTCGCCAACGGCCTGCTCACCGGCAAGTACAAGCGGGAGGGTCAGCCGCCGGCCGGCAGCCGGCTCTCCGGTGGTGGCCGGTACGCGGAGCGGCTCGCCGCGGCCGACTGGGACACCATCGAGGCGATCGAGGCGTACGCGGCCGAGCGGGGTCTGACGATGCTCCAGGTGGCGATCGGCGGACTGGCCGCCCAGCCGGCGGTGACCTCGGTGATCGCCGGTGCCACCACGCCCGAGCAGGTGCGTGCCAACGCCGCCGCCGGCGTCTGGGAGCCCAGCGACGACGATCTGGCGGCGCTGCGCGCCATCCTCTGACGGCGCGCGCTGTCGCTGATCCACCCGCGTTCCGTGAAATCGGGGCATCTGCGGTCTGCGGAAGCCCCGACTTCACGGAAGCCGCGACGATGACAGGGCCGGGCCGCTCGTCGCGGCCCGGCCCTGTCATGCACTGCTGCTTCGGTCAGGTGGTGCGTCGGCGGCCGAACAGCATGGCCACCCCCATCGCGACGGCGACGAGCACGAGACCGGCCGCCGCGAGCGGCCACCAGGCGGCGCTGCCGACGTCATCCGTCGGCGTGGTCACCGCGACCGGCGCGGGCGCCGGCGGCGACTGCGCCGTCTTAGCCTGCACCGTGGCGGTGGCCTTGCCCGCCAGGGGAGCGGGGGAGTTCACCGACACCTTCCACGTGCCGGTGGAGAGCACCGGGCCGCTGCTGTAGAAACCCTGCCCCTCGGGCTGCGGTTCGAGCTGCACCGGCCCGACCCGCTGCCCGTCCGGACCGGTGGCGGTGAGGACCAGCCGCACCACCTGCTCCAGCCGGCGGCCATCGGCGTAGGTGGCCTGGATGGTGACGCCCTGAGCCCCGTCGCCGGCCACAGTGAGTTTGAGCTTGTCGGCCTGCGCCGCCGGAGCGGCCTGGGCGCCATGCGCCGCCGGGGCGGCGGACAGGGTCAGGGCCAGCCCGACGAACACGGCGGCCAACGCCTTGCGGATACCGGTCACGGACATCTCCGTTCCTCCCGATGAGGGAGGCCCCTCCCCGACGCCGCAGCGCCGGGGAGGGGCCTCGTCGGATCAGAGCTGGCGACCGGGTGCCAGCCGGGTGGCATCGCCACCAAGCCGTCCGGTGCCCTTGACCGAGTCACCGTCGTTCGCCTTGACCCCGGCCTTGCTGGCCGCGCCGCCGAGACGAACGATCATGGCATCGGCGTCCCGGATCAGGACGTCCCGGACCTCCGCCTCGCCCACCAGCGCGGTGTCGGAGGCGAGCGTCCGGAACGCGGTCAGCTGCCGGACAGCCGCCTTGTCGTCGCCGGCCGCCTCGGACGCACGGACAGCGTCGAGCTTGTTCGACAGCTGCTTGTGCGCCTTGGTCGAGAGCCGCCCCGTCGCCTTGAACCGGTCCAGCAGACTCTGCATGTCCCGGAACGAGGTGGTGACGAAGAACCGGACCGTCGAGGTGGTCTTGTTGCCCGCCTTGTCGGTCGCGGTCACGGTCAGCTCGTGCAGGCCGAGCGACAGGTCGTACATGGCCTGCAGGGTGCCACTGGTGTACGCCTGGCCGTCGAGCTGACCGACCACGCTCGCGATGCCCGAGCTCGGGTCAACGGCCTGCCAGGCCACCCGGACGTCCTGGCTGTCGCCGTAGAGCTGGCCGTCGGCCAGCCCGGACACCAGCAGCGTCGGCTTGGTGCCGTCGATGCGCAGCACCGCCGACTTCAGCGTCTCGACGTTGCCCGCCTTGTCCGCCGAGCGGAACAGCAGCTCGTGCTGCCCGTCGCCGGTCACCTCGATCGGCGTCGAGTACGGCGCCCACGCACCACCGTCGAGCGACCACTCCACCGTCTTGACGCCGGAACCGGCGTCGGTGGCGGCCAGCACGACCGGGATGGTCCCGTTGTGCCAACCGGCGTCGTTCGCCGGAGCGAACGTCGCCGAGGTCACCGGCGCGGTGGCGTCGATCTTGACCGAGACGGTCTTGGTCGCCTCCACGTTGCCGGCCTTGTCCGTCGAGCGGAACCGGAGCTCGTGCTCGCCGTCCCCGCTGACCGCCACCGGAGCGGTGTACGCCGTCCAGGTGGTGGCTCCGTCCAGCTGGTACTCCGTACCGGCGAGCCCGCTACCGCCGGCCTCGTCGGCACCGGTGAGCGTGATCGTCACCGGCCCGGTGTGCCACCCGTCGGTCGGGGTGCCGGAAACCGCCGCAGTGGTCACCGGTGCCGTCTCGTCGGCCACCTCCGTGCTGAGCCGGAAGTAGTCGAACGAGGCGGTCTTCGACGCCGTCTGGTTGGCGCCGAGGGTGAACAACCCGACCTTCGGGGTGGCACCCACCGCGCTGTTGGTCAGCGCCTCCAACGCGGTCCAGGTCGTCCCGTCGGCCGAGTACGACGCGGTGAACGTGTCGCCCGTGCGGGCCAGCCGCAGGTGCCACACCGCCGAGGTCAGGTTGCCCGCCTCGGGCTGCGGGTTCTGGACCACCCCGGCGATCTCGCTGCGGAACTCGATCCGCCGCGTCACCGCCTGGCCGGCCTGGTTGTCCGCGATGAAGTCGAGCTTCAGGTAGTTGTCGTCGTCCGCCTGCACGAGCAGACCCGCCTGCTGGTACTGCTCGTTCAGCAGGCTGCCGTCGACCTTCGTCTCCAGGGTCCAGTCGCCGGACGGCGCGGTCTGGAGGATGAAGTTCTTCGGCCCGGTGTTGTCGGTGCCGTAGATGTCACCGTTGGGCACGTCGATCCGCAACGCGCCATCGGTGACCCGGTAACCGCTCGGGTCCTCCCGCGTGATTGCGTCCCACCGGCACTTGTCGAGCGTGCTGCCGGTGAACTCGTCCGACGGGTCGACCGGGCCGGCCGGAGCGTCCGGCGTGACCTGGAACGAGTCGAACGCGGCGTCGACAACGGGGGCTTCGGTGCCACCGTTGAGCGCGAAGACCCCGATCCGCGGGTTGGTGATGCCCTCGAGCGCGGCCGAACGGCCGACCGGGGTGAACGTCTGACCGTCGCCCGAGGCGGACGCGGTCAGGTTCGTCCCGTCGCTGGTGATCCGCAGGTACACGGTGTCACCGGCAGGTGCGTTGGTGGCGTCGGCGGCCTCGTTGCGAGGAGTGGCAGCCGTCTCCCGGATGAACTCCACCCGACGGCTGCCGTTGTACAGCAGGTCCACCTTGGCGTAGTTGTCGTCGTCGCCGTACACCAGCAGACCTGCCTGCTGGTAGTTGGCCGTCACCGGCAGGGTGACCTTGGTGGTCATCTCCCACGCGCCGGTCGGGGCCGCCTGGAGCACCAGGTTCGTGGCGTCGTTGCGAGCGCCGTAGAGGTCACCAACGCCAGTGGGCAGCCGGAGCGCGCCGCCACTGAGCGAGTAGAGCTGGTTCTCCCGGATCACGCTGGTCCAGCGGGCCTTGTCGAGGCTGTTGCCGTTGAAGTCGTCCGAACGCGCCCCGAAGCAGGACGTGTCCGGAGCGTCGACCCGCACCGGCACCGTGGCGTACGACTTGGCGCCCTTGCTGTCGGTCACCGTGAGGGTGGCCGTGAAGGTGCCCGCGGTGGTGTAGGTGTGGCTGGCGTCCAGGGTGGTCGCCGTGCCTCCGTCACCGAAGTCCCAGGCGTACGTCAACGGGGTGTCGCCCTCGGCGTCGGTGGCCGTGCCGTCGAAGGCGACGGTGACCGGTGCGGTGCCGGTGCCCGGGGTGGCCGTGGCGCTGACCACCGGCGGCCCGTTCTCGGTGACACCGCGGCCGACGAAGTCCATCCAGTTGACGTTGAACAGCGAACCACTTCCGCCGTTCGGATCGCGCGCCAGGAAGTACAGCGAGCCGCTCGCGGCACCGGTGACCGGCGCGCTCACGTCCGTGTACGTCTGCCACGCCCCGGTCGACGGTACGACGGCCGTGGCGACCACCGGTCCGTCGACAGCACCGGCGCGCACCTCGATCCGACCGCCAGCGGCGGCGGAGGCGGCCCGGAACCGGATCTCGGTGATGTTGGTCAGGTTCGCCGGGGCGACCGACCACCAGTCACCGTCCTCGATGAAGGCGATGCTCTGACCGCCACCGGCGGTGTCGGCGCCGGCCTCGCGCTGCACGCCGGGGTCTCCACCGCCGGTGCTCACCGGGGCGCGCCCGGTGGCGGTGAAGTACTCGGCCTGCTTCTGCTTCGGCTGCAGGACCTCGATCTGCCGGCCGGTCAGGGCACCGGAGCCCCCGGCACCACCCTCGTCGGTGTAGGTGGCCTCGAAGACCGCGAAGACGTTCGCCTCGGCGCCGTGCCCGGAGGCGAGCGACGTCTGGACGGTGCCGGTGCAGCCGGTGTGCTGCTCCAGCGGGTGGGCGTGCTCGTCGTGACCGAGCAGCACCTGCAGCCCGACCCGGGCGCAGTCAATCTCCCCGTCCTCGGGGTCGGTCACCTTGATGGTGTACCGGACCTGGTCACCCCAGTTGAAGAAGCCACCGTCCGGCGGGAACTCGATGGTGACCGTCGGCGCGGTGTTGCCGACCGTCACCGGCACGTTGGCCACCGCGGTACGACCCTTGGGGTTGGTGACGGTGAGCTGGGCGGTGTAGTTGCCCGCCGTGGCGTACGTGTGGGTCGGGTTGGCCTCGGTCGAGGTCTGCCCGTCGCCGAACGTCCAGGCGTAGGTGAGCGTGCCACCGTCCGGGTCCCGGGAGCCGGCGCTGGAGAACGTGACGGCCAACGGCGCCGGACCCGAGGTCGGGTTGGCGGACGCCGCCGCGATGGGCGCACGGTCACCGGCGGTGTAGTCGATCCGGTAGACGCCGGAGTTGTCGTTGTTGCCACCGAAGCCGCTGCCCCACTCGATCAGGTACAGCGCGCCGTCCGGGCCGAACTCGAAGTCCATCGGCCGGATCATGCTCATGCCGGTGAGCAACTGGTTGATGTCCACCAACGACTTGCCGTCGGGGGTCACCTGCATGGTGTACATCTTGTTCTGGTTCCACTCGCCGAGCAGAGCCTTGCCGTCGTAGTACGCCGGCCACTTGCGGTTCGAGTTCAGGTCGGCGTCGTAACGGTAGACCGGGCCACCCATCGGGGCGCCGCCGCCGCCGATCTCCGGGTAGCGCGCGTCACCGGCGTACCCGTAGTCGACGGTCGCCGGGACCACCGGCGGGAGGTTGGTCAGGCCGGTGTTGTTCGGCGAGTTGTTGACCGGTGCGGCGCAGTCGAACTTCGGGCCGCTCGGACCGGACGGGAACGTGTAGTCGTTGTACGCCTCGTTCGTGCCCGTGCAGTACGGCCAGCCGTAGTTGCCCGGGGTGACGATGTTCCACTCGACCAGACCGCGGGGGCCACGGTTCGGGTTGTCGGTGTTGGCGTCCGGCCCGTAGTCGCCGACGTACAGCGTGTTGGTCTTCGGGTCGGTGCCGATCCGGAACGGGTTGCGGAAGCCCATCGCGTAGATCTCGGGACGGGTCTTCTCGGTGCCCGCCGGGAAGAGGTTGCCCGTCGGGACCGTGTACGTGCCGTCGTCCTCCGGGTGGATCCGGATCACCTTGCCGCGCAGGTCGTTGGTGTTCGCGGAGGTGCGCTGCGCGTCGTAGTCCTGGCGGCCCGCCCGCTCGTCGAGCGGCGAGTACGAGTTCGACTCGAACGGGTTGGTGTTGTCACCGGTGGCCAGGTAGAGGTTGCCGTCGCCGTCGAAGGTCATGCTGCCGCCGGCGTGGCAGCAGGTGTTGCGCTGGGTGTCGACCCGGAGCACCTGCTTCTCGCTGGCCAGGCTGATGGTGTCGCCGGTGACCGTGAAGCGGGACAGCAGGTTGCGGGTGACCCCGTCGTTCGGGGCGTAGTACAGGTACACCCAGTTGTTAGTGGCGAAGTCCGGGTCGAGCCGGATGCCGATGAGGCCGTCCTCGTTGCCGGTGAAGACGTCCAGGTCGACGGCGGTGACGGTGTTGCCGGTGTCCGGCTTCACGATCTGCACGCGACCGTCACGCTCGATGTAGAAGACCCGCCCGTCGGGGGCGATGTCCAGCTCCATCGGGTTGCTGGTGTTGCTGTCCAGCGTGACCTTCTCGAAGTTCGAGGTCTTCGAGGCGCCGCAGTCGGCGTTCTCGACGCCGGCCGCGGTGCGGATGCCGCCGAGCAGGTGGGACAGGAACTCGGGCTCGGCGTACGACTCCCGGGTGTGCCCCAAACCGGTGTACCAGGAGCGGCCACCGTCGTAGTCCTGACACCAGGCGACCGGGTGGTCCGCACCCATCGCACCGGCGCCGGGGGTGTAGCTCTTCTCGTCCAGGCTGGCCAGCACGTGCACGTCCGGCCGGGGGTTGCTCTGGTAGTTGTACCACTCGTCGAACCGGGACCACCGGTCCGGCAACCCGGCCGTGGACGGGTGGGCGTGGTCCTCCACCTTGACGGTGGCCGTCTGGTTCTGCGGGTGGTTGGCGAAGTACGCGCCGACCAGGTCGCCGTACCAGGCCCAGCTGTACTCGGTGTCCGACGCGGCGTGGATGCCGACGTAGCCGCCGCCGGCCTTCACGTAGCGCTCGAACGCCGCCTGCTGGTCGGCGTTGAGCACGTCACCGGTGGTGGAGAGCCAGATCACCGCCTTGTACTTCGCCAGGTTGGCGTCGTTGAATGCTGCGCCGTCCTCGGAGTTGTCCACTGTGAATCCGTTGGCGGCGCCGAGCTGCTGGATGGCGGCGATGCCGGTGGGGATCGAGTCGTGCCGGAAGCCGGCGGTCTTGGAGAAGATCAGGACGGAGAAGGGATCGGCCGCGGCCTTTGGCGCCTTCGGCACCACCTGGCTGACCGGGGCTGCGGCTTTCGCATCCCGTGGGGGAACCTGGGCGGCCGCCTGCGCGGGCGCGCCGAACAGGGTGGTCGAGGCCATGGCCAGGGAGATCAGGGTTGCGGTGATTGGTACGCGGGCACGACGAGAACGGGACACGCCGCCTCCTGTGTCGTAGTGACAGAGCTCGCGGGAGTCGGCTCGCCGAAGGCCGTCCCTGATGGAGCCGGTGGTCACACCGTGCCAAGGTGCCCCCACCGACATTTTGTCGAATCGCTGAACAAATTAATTCGGCTGGCTCGATGTCGGGCAAGATGCGGACGGGTAACGGTTCTGCAACGGGGGGCGACATTCCGAACAGGACCGTATGAAGTGCCCCATTGGATCTCACTCGTTTTTGACGCGCCGGCCCGGCCGGCCACCGCCGACCCCGCGCCTTGGCAGGCCGACGGATCTGTCGTACGGTGACACGCAAGTAACCCACGGGAGCCCGGTGTACCGGGCTGAGAGGGGGGCTGACAGCCCCCGACCGTCGAACCTGATCCGGATAATGCCGGCGCAGGGAGGAGCGTTGCCGTGCCGTCCCTGGGGCGATTGCATCTCATCACCGACACCCGACCCGGTCGCGACCCACTCGCCGTGGTCCGCGCCGCCCTCACCGTGGCCCATGCCGACCTGGTGGTGCAGGTGCGGGTCGAGGATTCCGCCACCGACCGCGAGGCGTACGAGCTGACCGGGCGGGTGTTGGCGCTCTGCGCGCCGTACCGGGCGACCTGCCTGGTCAACGACCGGTTGCACGTGGCGCTGGCGTTCGGCGCGGCAGGTGGGCACGTCGGCGCCGACGACCTGCCGGTCGCCGCCGCCCGCCGGGTGCTCGGCCCCACCGGTGTGCTGGGCGCCACCGCTCGCGCACCGGGCCCGGCGGCCGAGGCCGTCGCGGCGGGCGCCAGTTACCTGGGCGTCGGTCCGTGTCACGCCACCAGCACCAAGACCGGCCTGCCGGACCCCATCGGGCCCGCCGGAGTACGCGCCGTCGTCGACGCCGTCGACGTTCCGGTCATCGCGATCGGCGGAGTGACCGCGGCCCGGGTGCCGGCCCTGCGGGCCGCCGGGGCGTACGGGGTGGCGGTGGTCGGCGCCGTTTCCTCCGCCGCCGACCCGGCACGGGCAACCGCCGAGCTGATCGAGGCCCTGACGTGCTGACCGGCCGGTCCCCGTCACCGCCGTCGAGCGACCGGGTCCGGCCGGACGTGGCAGTGGTGGGGGCGGGGCCGATCGGGCTGGCCATCGCCTGGCGTTGCGCCGCTCGCGGGCTGCGGGTGGTGGTGCACGACCCGGTGCCCGGTTCGGGGGCGTCGGCGGTGGCCGCCGGCATGCTCTCCCCGGTCGCCGAGGCGTACTTCGGTGAGCGGCAGCTGACCGGGTTGCTCTTGGCATCCGCTGCCCGCTGGCCGGGGTTCGCCGCCGAGTTGACCGAGACGACCGGGGTCGAGATCGGCTATCGGACCGAGGGCACCCTGATGGTCGGGCTCACCGGCGACGACCTGGCCGAGGCGCGCCGGCTGTGGGCGTACCAGCAGGGGTTGGGCCTGCCCGTGACGCCGCTGCGCCCCAGCGAGCTGCGCGACAGTGAACCGGCGCTCGCCCCACGGGTGCGCGGTGGCGCGCTCGCGCCCACCGACCATCAGGTCGACCCCCGGCTGCTGGTGCCGGCGCTGCGCACGGCCGCGCAGCGGGCCGGCGCGGTGCTCGTGCCGCAGCAGGTCCGGGAACTGTCCGATGTGGACGCGACGGTCACCGTTGTCGCCGCCGGCTGCGGGGCCACAGCGCTCACCGGCCTGCCCGTGCGGCCGGTGAAGGGTCAGATCCTCCGGCTCCGCGCGCCCGACGGCGTCGCGCCGGGCTTCCGGCACGTGATCCGGGGGTACGCCGACGGCGAGCACGTCTACCTGGTGCCCCGCGCCGACGGCGAGGTGGTGCTCGGCGCGACGGTCGAGGAGCGCTCGGACACCACTGTCACCGCCGGTGCTGTGCAACGGCTGCTGCGCGCCGGGGTCGACCTGCTGCCCGAGCTGGCCGAGTACGACCTGGTCGAGGCGGTCGCCGGGCTACGCCCGGGCACCCCGGACAACGCGCCGATCCTCGGGCCGCTGCCCGACCGACCGGACGTCCTGGTCGCCACCGGGCACCACCGGCACGGCATCGTGCTCACCCCGATCACCGCTGACCTGATCGCCGACCTGGTCCTGGGCGGCGTACCCGACCCGATGCTCGCGCCCTTCCGGGCCGACCGCTTCTTCGGCGGTGCCACGGTGGCCGCGTCCTGCCGACCTGAACCGAGTGTGGAGGGGGACCTGTGGAGTTGACAGTGAACGGGGCCGGGCGCAGCGTCGCCGCCGGCGCGTCAGTGGCGGATCTGGTCCGCGACATCGTGGCGCACCCACGTGGGGTGGCGGTCGCGGTCAACGGCGAGGTGGTGCCCCGGACCGGCTGGCCGGCCCGGCCACTGCGCGACGGTGACCGGGTCGAGGTGCTCACCGCGGCGCAGGGCGGGTGAGCGGCGTGCCGTTCGAGCTGGGTGGGGAGACCTTCACCTCACGGCTGATCCTCGGCACCGGCGGTGCCGCGAACCTGTACGTCCTGGAGCAGGCGATCCGGGCGTCCGGCACCGAGCTGGTCACAGTGGCGCTGCGCCGGGTGGGCACGGCACCGGGCTCCACGGGTGGGCTGCTGGAGCTGCTGGACCGGTGCGGCGTACGCCTGCTGCCGAACACCGCCGGCTGCCACACCGCGACCGAGGCGGTGAAGGTGGCCCGGTTGGCCCGGGACGCGTTCGACACCGACTGGGTCAAGCTGGAGGTGATCGGCGACGAGCGGACGCTCCTGCCCGACGGGGTGGAGCTGCTCCGCGCCGCCGAGGAGTTGGTCGCCGACGGTTTCACAGTGCTGCCGTACACCAGCGACGACCCGGTGCTCGCCCGCCGCCTCGCCGACGTGGGCTGCGCCGCGGTGATGCCGGCCGGCTCCCCGATCGGCTCGGGGCTCGGCATCGGCAACCCGCACCACATTCGACTCATCCGGCAGGGTGTGGACGTGCCGGTGATCCTCGACGCCGGCATCGGCACCGCGTCCGACGCGGCGCTGGCAATGGAGCTGGGCTGTGACGGGGTGCTGCTGGCCAGCGCTGTCACCCGGGCGGCCGACCCGGTGGCAATGGCCACCGCGATGCGGTACGCCGTCGAGGCGGGCCGACTGGCGGCCCAGGCCGGCCGGATCGAGCGCCGCTTCCACGCGCTCGCCTCCACCCCCGACGAGGGAAGACCCGAGCTGTGACACCGCCGTCCGGGGTTGTCGTGTTGACCGATCGGCGCGTCGCGCGGGAGGGGCTCGACCGGGTCCTGGCGGGAGCCGTGGCCGGGGGAGTGCGCTGGGTGGTGCTGCGGGAGAAGGATCTGCCCCGCGCCGAACGCGCCGCTCTCGCCGCCGACCTGCGCGCGATCCTCGCCGACGTCGGCGGAACCCTCGTCGTGGCCGGCCCCGACCCGCTCGGCGGCGACGCCGTGCACCTGCCCGCCGCCGGCCCGTACCCGCCCCCGAAACACGGCCTGGTCGGCCGCTCCTGCCACCACCAACCCGAGCTGGACCGCCTGACCACCGAGCACTACGCCACCATCTCCCCGGTCTGGCCCACGAAGACAAAACCGGGTTACGGCCCACCCCTGGATGTTGCGGGGCTGGGCAGCCTGGTCCGCGCCAGCCCGGTGCCCCTGCTCGCCCTCGGCGGAGTCGAGACACCAGAACAGGTGACCGCCTGCGTCGAGGCGGGAGCCGTCGGAGTAGCAGTGCTGGGCGCACTGATGCGAGCCAAAGACCCCGCCGAAACAGCCGCCATCCTGACCAGCGCCTATGCCAAGGCGGTCACCCCCAAGCTGAGCCAAACCCGGCGCGGGGTCACCCAGATCCCCACGTCGGGGCTGCGGCCGACAGTGCCCACGCAGGGATCAAGCCTGACCGCCCGGAGTGGGCACTGTCGGCCGCAGCCCGAAACCGCAACCAAAGAGGGCAAATGACCCCGCCAACACTGCTCACCATCGCCGGCTCGGACTCCGGCGGCGGCGCCGGCATCCAGGCCGATCTCAAGGTCTTCGCCGCGCTGGGCGCGTACGGCACCAGCGTCCTCACGGCGGTCACCGCGCAGAACACCCGGGGTGTCGACGCGGTGCTGCCGCTGCCCCCGCGCACCGTCGCCGAACAGTTGGACAGCGTGCTCACCGATTTCACAGTCTGTGCCGTGAAGACGGGGATGCTCGGCACCCCGGCGATCGCGGACGTGGTGGCCGAGGCCGCCCGGGACGACCGGCTGCCCCACCTCGTCGTCGACCCGGTGCTGGTCGCCACGAGCGGTCACCGGCTCGGCGTGGTGGGCGCGGTGGAGCGGCTGCTGCCGTACGCCACTGTGGCGACCCCGAACTGCGCGGAGGCCGCGGCGATCACCGGACGTCCGGTGGACGACGTGGCCGCGATGGTCGCGGCCGCCGAGGCCCTGGTGGCCGGCGGCCCGGAGTACGTGGTGGTCACCGGCGGTGACCTGGACGGGGGCGAGGCGGTCGACGTGCTGCACGGCGGCGGCGTCACCACAGTGTTGCGCGCACCCCGGGTGACCACCCGGCACACCCACGGCACCGGGTGCTCGTTCTCGGCGGCGATCGCGGTGCGGCTCGGTCTCGGCGACCCGGTGCCGGCCGCCGTGGGGGCCGCCAAGGAGTACGTGCTCCGTGCGCTGACCGGCGCGCGGGGTTGGGAGCTGGGCGCGGGGCGCGGGCCGCTGAACCACTTCGGCTGGCCCGCTTGATCACCAGGGAGGCTGTCATGCACGCACGAGGCAAGGTGTACGTCGAGGGTTCACGGCCGGATGTCCGGGTGCCGTTCGCGGAGGTGGGGCTGACCGGTGACCTGCCGCCGGTGCGGCTCTACGACACGTCCGGCCCGGGGTCGGACCCGTTGGTGGGGTTGCCCGCGCTGCGCGGTCGGTGGATCGCCGAGCGGGGTGACGTGGCGCCCGTACGGGGTGCGGGTACCCCGCTGGCCGGGGTGGGCAATCGCCGGCCCACCCAATTGGCGTACGCGCGGGCCGGTGTGGTGACGCCGGAGATGGAGTTCGTGGCGATCCGGGAGAACGTCGAACCGGAACTCGTGCGGGCCGAGATCGCCGCCGGTCGGGCGGTGCTCCCGCTCAACGTCAACCACCCGGAGTGCGAGCCGGCGATCATCGGTAAGGCGTTCCTGGTCAAGGTGAACGCCAACATCGGCACCTCGGCGGTCAGCTCGTCGGTCGCCGAGGAGGTGGAGAAGCTGACCTGGGCCACCCGCTGGGGCGCGGACACCGTGATGGACCTGTCCACGGGTAAGCGGATCCACGAGACCCGGGAGGCGATCGTGCGGAACTCGCCGGTGCCGATCGGGACGGTGCCGATCTACCAGGCGTTGGAGAAGGTCGGCGGCGACCCGGTGAAGTTGAGCTGGGAGGTGTTCCGGGAGACAGTGATCGAGCAGGCCGAGCAGGGCGTGGACTACATGACTGTGCACGCCGGGGTGCTCCTGCCGTACGTGCCGCTGGCCGTGGACCGGGTGACCGGGATCGTCTCCCGGGGCGGTTCGATCATGGCGGCGTGGTGCCTGGCGCACCACGAGGAGAACTTCCTCTACACCAACTTCGAGGAGCTGTGCGCGCTGCTCGCGCGTTACGACGTGACGTTCTCCCTCGGCGACGGGCTGCGCCCCGGGTCGATCGCCGACGCCAACGACGAGGCGCAGTTCGCCGAGCTGCGCACCCTCGGTGAGCTGACGAAGATCGCCTGGGCGTACGACGTCCAGGTGATGATCGAGGGCCCCGGGCACGTACCGATGCACAAGATCAAGGAGAACGTGGACCTTCAGCAGGAGTGGTGCCACGAGGCGCCCTTCTACACGCTCGGTCCGCTGACCACCGACATCGCGCCCGCGTACGACCACATCACCTCGGCGATCGGCGCCGCGATGATCGGCATGTTCGGCACCGCGATGCTCTGCTACGTCACGCCGAAGGAGCACCTCGGCCTGCCGGACCGCGACGACGTGAAGGCGGGCGTGATCGCGTACAAGATCGCGGCACACGCGGCGGACCTGGCCAAGGGGCACCCGGGCGCGCAGGCCTGGGACGACGCCCTGTCGAAGGCGCGGTTCGAGTTCCGTTGGGAGGATCAGTTCAACCTCTCGCTGGATCCGGAGACCGCACGCTCGTACCACGACGCGACCCTGCCGGCGGAGCCGGCGAAGACCGCACACTTCTGCTCGATGTGTGGCCCGAAGTTCTGCTCCATGAAGATCACCCAAGAGCTCAAGGAGTACGCGGCGCGCGGCATGAAGGACAAGTCGGAGGAGTTCGTCTCCGGCGGGAGCCGGGTCTACCTGCCGCTCGCCTGACCTCCCTGCGGGCGTAGGCCGTCCCTGTGTTGCGAGGCGACGCAGGGACGGCCCGCGTGGCCGGTGTCGGCCTGCGCGGCCCGGCGCGTGGCGATGTCGCGGGGTCGGTCAGACGACCGGTCGGTGCGTCTGCGTGGTGGAGTCAGTCGCGGTGGTGTCGACCGGTGGAGCGCAACGACCGGCGGCTGTTCTCCTGCTCGGGCTCGTTGTCCGACACCGGCTTGCTCAGACCGGCGACCCAGTCGACGAATTCCTCGTCCTGGGATGCCAGCGGCTCCGCTTCATCCGACGTCTTCGGGCTCTCCTCGTCGGCGCGGGAGCGGTTGCGTCGGAACAGCCCACCGAGTCGCCCTCGTCGGGAGGGCTGCTCTGCCACCTTCGGTTGCGTCGGTTCTGCCGACGTGGTGTCGGTAGGCGACAGATCGCCGGTGGCGGTGGCGGCACGGGCGGGCGCGCCCTCTGGCCGGCCCGGGTGTTCGGCCGGAGCGGTCTCGCCGGCTTCCGTTGGCGCTGTCCGTGCCGTCGAGCTGTCCTGCGATCCCGCGGACCCGCGGCGTCGAGAGGTGTCGAACGCGTTCCAGGTGCCGGCCCGGCTCAGGTCCGGCAACGGTGCCCGATGCCGGGGCCTCGGCATCGGCCCGGTCGGCGCGTCAGGACTGCTCGACCCCTCCGATGCCGTTGCCCCCGGCTCGGAGGCCTGCGGTGGCACCGTCCACGTCGAGGTGACCGGCCAGGCCGACGGCGCGGGCGTCCACCGGTCCGTGTCCGGGTCGTTGGCGGCGGTGGCCGCGAACAACCCGGCGGCCGGAACGTCCTCGGCGGCGGACCGCGCGCTGTCGGTGCCACGAGCCCCGGCGATCGCGGAATCGCTGGTCGAGTCGGCCGCTGCTGCCTTGCTGTCCGTGCCGGCCTTCGGGACGCGCGGGGTGGCTTCCGCGCCAACCTGGCCGGCAGTGGTGGCCGGTGCTGGTGTCGCTCCGGTCCCGGTGGTCGGGGTCTGTGTGGCGTCGGTCGTCGTGCTGGGGGACTCCGGGTTGGCCGGCACCCGCGTCGCGCCGGTTTCGGCGGTCGTCGACGCGGCCGGTGCTCGCTTCGCGCCGGTAGCGGTGGTCCGGTCTGCTGCCGTGTCGGAGGCAGCAGCCGAGGCGATCTCGGAGGTCGAACTCGACAGCTCACCCAGGCTTCCCTGGCTGGACGCCAGAGTGTCGGTGGCGGTGCTGTCGGCGGACCTGCCCGACCGGGTGCCCTTCGTGGCGCGGCCGGTGGTCGTCTCGGGGGTGGTCGTCGCGTCGGTGGTCGCCTTGCTTGCGGTCGTCCCGCTTGCGGTCGTCCCGTCGGTGGTCGTCTCGCGAGCGGTCGTCTTGCTGGGGGTTGCCGAACCGGCAGAGGACGTGCCGTCGACCACGTCGGAGGCGGTGGCGTCCGGGTTGGCTTTCGGCTTGCGGCTGCGTCGCGGCTTGATCGTCGGCGGCGCCTCGGACGTGCCGTGGTCGGGCGTGCCAGCGGTGTTCGGGGCTGGCTCCGTGCCCGTCGAGGCCGTGGCGTCGGGATTGGGAGCCTCAGTGCCAGGCGATGCCGTGCTGGTCGCCTCGGTGCCGCTGCCCGTGCTGGTCGGGCCGGAACCGGGTGCGCCCGTGGCGCTCGCCGTGTCGGCGGACTTGCGGGTGGTGCGCCCACCGGTCGGCCTGCCACTGGTCGCTGTGCTGCCGCTCGGGTCCTTCGCTGTGCTGCTGGTCGGGTCCGCCGCTGTGCTGCTGGTCGGCTCGTCGACAGCCCGGCCGGCCGCCGGGGTCGCGGCGTCGGCGCGGCCGGCCGTCGTGCCGGTCGCGGTGGCGTCGGTGACGATGCTGACATCCGCGCCGGCCGAGGGCTCGGTAGTGGCCGGGACATCATGCTGACGCGGGGGCGTCTGCCCAGCGGCGGTGAACTCACCGGTCGGCGCGGTCAGCCAGGCCGCGGGCTGAGCCGGTGCGGCGGCAGCAGCCGGTGCGGCGGGAGTAGCAGTGGCGGGAGCCGGACCGTGCTGTCCGCTCGCTGTGGTCTCCGGCCAGTCCCAGTGGGCCGGGACGGTGCGTACGGCATCGGGATCGCCCGCCGCCCATGGACCCGCAACGACGCCGACGGGCTTCGTGCGGGTGGCCAGCTCCGTGTCGGTGTCCTCGGCGCTGTCCGTGTCCGGCGCGCTGGCAGTGTCGTTCGGAGCGCTGGTCAGCGCCGGGCCGACGGACAGCGGGCGCAGGATGGCGGTGGGCTCGATCGCCTGCGGATCGGTGGTACGGGTGCCCATCGGCCAACGCAGCAGCGCGGCGGCGGCCGCGCCGAGCGCTCCGGCGAGGATCGCGATCAACGAGCCGTAGTAGGGGGCGGTCTGGTAGCGGTCCACCGCGTCGCCCGGACCGGCGGTCAGGTAGGCGAACGCCACCAGCACCGGACCGGCCACCCCTGTCGCTCCGCTGACCAGTGGAGCCTGACCCCGCGAGCGAGCCAGCCCGGCGGTCGCCGCGCCGGCCAGCAGCGCCACGATGGGCAGCAGGAGCATCGCCAGCCGCTGTGCGGCGGCGTCGTCGAGCCAACTCGGTTCCAGTACGCCGAGCCGGACGGTCGGCAGTGGGCCGGCCGTGCCGAGCGACGGTAGGACGGAGATCAGCGCCAGCAGCCAGACCGTGCCGGCCACGGCCGCCATGTTCCACCCCAGCTCGGGCCGGAACAGGACGGCGATCGCCGCGCCCGCCCCGATCACCGCACCGACCATGGCGCAGATGCCCACCGCCCAGACCGGGTCAACGGAGATCAGCTCCGCAGCGCGGGCGGGCTGCATGCAGAGCGGGGCGATGACTGTGGCACCGAGCGCTGCCGCGCCGCCGACCGCCAACTGCCGCCCGGTGCTGGCCGCCGGAGCGTCACGGCGAGCGAGGCGTCCGGTCAGGACGGCGCCGGCGACGGCTGCGTTGGCGGCGAACCAGCCCACCCAGACCAGCTGGGCCGGCCACTGGTTGACTGTCGTACCGGTGAATGCGCCGGTCAGGCGGACGATGCCGAAACCGTACGCGACGCCGAGCTGGCCGGCTCCGGCCAGCACGCTCACCCCGAGCGCCGTGAGCAGCAGTCTGCCCCAGGTCCGAAAGGCCATGTCCGGCACGTTACGCACCCGGTACACCCGATAGCCAACGGCGCGCCGCGCGGCACGCCGGTGGCCATCGGCGGGTCTACTTGAGTTCGACCAGTCGAGCCAGGTAAGTCGTATCCCCGACATTGGTCAGCATGTGCACCGCGCCAGGGTCCCGGTAGACGACACCACCGGTGGGCTCGTCGGCGTCGATCAGGGTGCCGTCGACGGTCTGTACGACGTTCTTGGCGCCCTCGATCGCCACCACCAGGTAGGGGTGGTCGTGCCGGTGCAGCGGTTGCCGCTCGCCCGGCTCGAGGCGGATGTGCCAGACCCGGACCCGGTCGTTCTCGTACACGATCTCCTGGCCCACCGGTCCGAGTTCGGTTCCGTCGATCACGTCGGTCATCGTGCTCCGTCCAGTTGGGGCAGCACCTCGGCGGCGATCAGCTCAAGGTGGTCGAGATCATCGAAGTCGATCAGGCGCAGGTGGACCCGGGTGGTACCGATCGCGGCGAACTCGCCGAGCCGCTGCGCGAGCTGCGCGGGGGAGCCGACCACCGGGTCCTCCGGTGGCAGAGCGCTCTTCTCGTGCAGAGGGGCGGCCCGACGCTGGGCCTCCGCGTCGGTCCGGCCGATGGCGACGACGATCCCGGCGGACAGCACCAACGGGGCGCGCCCGGACTCCGTCCGTCCGGTGCGCTCACACGTCTCGCGCACCCGGTCGTACGCCTCGGCGGTGGCGGCCACGGACTTGAACGGCATGTTGAACTCGTCGGCGTACCGGGCGGCCAGTTCGGGTGTGCGCTTGGGGCCACGCCCGCCCACGATGATCGGCGGGCCGGGCACCTGCACCGGCTTGGGCAGGGCGGGAGCGTCCACCAGCCGGTAGTGGTCGCCGGTGAAGCTGTAGGTCTCGCCGGGTGGGGTTCCCCACAGCCCGGTGATCACCTCAAGCTGCTCGGCCAGCCGGTCGAAACGCTCGCCGACCGCCGGGAACGGGATGCCGTACGAGGTGTGCTCGCGCTCGTACCAGCCGGCGCCGATGCCGAGGTCGACCCGGCCGCCGCTCATCTGGTCGACCTGCGCGACCATCACCGCGAGGGGGCCTGGCAGGCGGAACGTGGCCGACGTCACCAGGGTGCCGAGTCGGATCCGCTCGGTTTCCCGGGCCAGCGCGGCGAGGGTCAGCCAGGCGTCGGTGGGGCCGGGCAGGCCCGGGTCGGCGCCCATCGACTGGTAGTGGTCGGCGCGGAGGAAACCTTCGTAGCCGCAGGCCTCGACCAGCCGGGCGAACCGGAGCTGGGTGTCGTAGCTGGCGCCACGGTTCGGCTCGGTGAAGACCGACACCCGCATGGTCAGTGTCCTTCCGCGCCGGCGGTGGCCGGCTGTTCGCGTTCCATCAGCAGTTCGTGCAGGTCGGCGCTGACCTGGGCGACGTCGGCCAGGTGGGCGTTGCGGCCCAGGGTGCGGGGCCGGGGGATGTTCACGTCGACGACCTTGCGGATCCGGCCGGGGCGCGGGCTCAGCACGACCACCCGGTCGGCGAGCAGCACCGCCTCGTCGATCGAGTGGGTGACGAAGACGATGGTCGGCTTGTTCTCCATGTGCACCCGCTGGAGTTCGCCGGAGAGTTCCTCGCGGGTGAGCGCGTCCAGTGCGGAGAACGGCTCGTCCATCAGCATCACCCGGGGCTCACCGATCAACGACCGGCACAGCGACACCCGCTGCTGCATTCCGCCGGAGAGTTCGTGCGGCAGCCGCTTCTCGAAGCCGGCCAACCCGGCCACGTCGAGCAGTTGCCGGGCCCGCTCCCGGTGCTTGGCGCGGCTCCAGCCGAAGATCTCCACCGGCAGCAGGACGTTGTCCAGCACGGTGCGCCAGGGCAGCAGCGCCGGCTTCTGGAACAGCATGGCGATGTCCTGGCGGGGGCGGGCGATCGGCGTACCCGCGACGGTGATCTCACCGGCGCTCAGCGGGAGCAGCCCGGCGATCAGCCGCAGCAGTGTGGACTTGCCGCAGCCGGAGCGGCCGAGCACGGCGACGAACTCGCCCTCGGCGACGTCGAGGTTGATACCGCGCAGCGCCTCCACCCGGCCGGATCGGCCCTCGAAGGTACGGGACACCCCGGACAGTCGGATCATCTCCGGCGTACCTCCGCTGAGTGGACGGTCAGGAATCCGACAAAGGCTAGCCGCCCTCCCGAGGTATCGCACCGGCTGGGGTGGTCGTCAGGTTGTTTCCGTTCCGCAACCCGATACGCCTGGCGTCGCAACTGTGGGTTTCTCGTACGCTGTGCCCGCGAAGAGTCCCCCCACGACGGCGGTGCCCGGCTTCCACCCCTCCTGCCGGCCCGTCACGACAACCCCCTCCGGTGGCCTGCCGGCCCCGGTCGGAAAGGACATGGTGCACTGATGAGAAGGCTGACCCGTACGGTCGCTACGGCCGCGCTGGCCACCGCCCTCGCCCTTGTCTCCGCCTGCAGCAGCGGGTCGGATTCGGCCGACGATGCCAAGGGCGGCGACGGGACGACGCTGACGAAGGTGACCTACCTCACCTCGTTCGGTAACTTCGGCCGTGACTCCTACGCCTGGGTGGCGAAGGACAAGGGCTTCTTCAAGGAAGCCGGTTTCGACGTCGAGATCAAGGCCGGTCAGGGCACCGGTGGTGTGATCCAGACCGTCGTCGGCGGCCAGGCCGACTTCGGCCCGATCGACCTGACCGGCGGCCTGCTCCAGCTCGGCAACGGCCAGGCGAAGGACTTCACCGCGGTGGCCGCGATCCAGCAGCGCACCATGGCGGGCATCGCCACCGTCGAGGGCAAGAACATCAGCTCGCCAAAGGACCTGGAGGGCAAGAAGCTCGCCGACACCCCCGGCTCCGTCGTCCGCAACCTGTTCCCGACGTACGCCCGGCTCGCCGGTGTGGACGCGACCAAGGTGACCTGGGTCAACGGTGAGGCGCAGAACCTGATCGGCACGCTGGCCGCGGGCTCGGTCGACGGCATCGGTCAGTTCGTCGTCGGTCAGCCGACCATCGAGGCGGTGGCCAAGAAGAAGGCCGTCATGCTGCCGTACAGCAACGTGATGCAGGACCTCTACGGCAACGTGCTGATCACCTCCTCGAAGATCGCCAAGGAGAAGCCCGAGATGGTGAAGAAGTTCACCGCGGCGCTGCTCAAGGGCCTGGAGTACAGCCTGGCGAACTCCAAGGAGGCCGCCGACATCCTGAAGAAGAACGTCGACGCCACCAACCCGGTCTCCGCCGCCGCCGAGCTGGAGCTGATGGCCGCGTACGTCCGTTCCGGCAACACCGGCACCGCGATCGGCACCCTGGACAGCGGTCGGGTCGCCAAGAGCATCGCCATCCTGCAGGGCGCCGGCGCGCTGAAGCAGAACATCACCCCCGAGCAGATCATCGACTTCAGCCTCGCGCCGAAGGCCTGATCGTCCGGTCGTCATCAGGGGGTACGTCCCGCCGATCCCGGTGGGGCGTACCCCCGTCGCTCGTCGGCCCCCGGCGGGCCGTGGGATTTCGAGGAGGACAGAGATGACCGACGTCCGGTCAGCGGACCCGGCGGTGGCGGAACCCCCGCCCCCGAGTGCCGGCCCCGAGGTGGGGCGCGCGGGTCGAGGTGCCGGTCTGCGGGCCGGGGCCGAGGCGGTGCTGCCCGCGGTCGGCATCCTGGTCGCGCTGGCGGCATGGTGGCTGATCGCCCGGCTGGAGCTGGTTCACCCCGCCGCCCTGCCCCCACCCGGCGACGTGCTCACCGCGTTCGTCGACAAGCCGGTGCAGCTGCTGGAGCACACTTGGGACACCACGTTGGAGATCCTGACCGGGTTCGCCCTCTCGGTGGCCGCCGGTGTGCTGATCGGCCTCTCCCTGGCCAGCTCCCGCACCGTGGAGCGGATGTTCACGCCACTGCTGGTCGCTGTGAACGCGGTGCCGAAGATCACGCTGGGTCCGCTGCTGGTGGTGGCGCTCGGCTGGGGCCAGAAGCCGATCCTGACCATGGTGTTCCTGCTCTGCTTCTTCCCGATCGTGCTGTCCACCGCGACCGGGTTGACCACCACGCCGGCCGACCTGGCCGAACTGGTGCGGTCCTGGAACGCCTCCCGCTGGCAGGCGTTCCGCAAGGTGCGCTTCCCGGCCGCGTTGCCGCAGATCTTCGTCGGGCTCAAGGTGGCCATGCCACTGGCCGCGATCGGCGCGGTGATCGGTGAGTTCCAGGCCGGCGAGAGTGGCCTCGGCTACGTCATCACGCAGTACGCCGGCGTCGGCGACACCGCCACCGCCTGGGCGGCGATCATGCTGGTGGCGCTGGTGAGCATCCTGCTCTACTCGGCGCTCCTGCTGATCGAGCGGTTCGCCCTGCCCTGGGTGCGAGAAACCACAAGCAGCCGCTAACCACCCACATCAAGATCAACCCCAATGAACGCGAAGGGCCGGCCCCCACTTGGAGGCCGGCCCGTTCCATCGAAGCCGCAGGCGAGAAGGGTGTGGCCGACCGTGCCCGGCGCAGGGATCAAGCCTGACCGCCCGGAGCCGGGCACGGTCGGCCACACCCCCACCCGGCACCCGACGAACCCGCCAGATGAAAGGCCCGAGCGCTACCCAGCCAACCGCCAGCGCCCGTTGCGGGCAACCAGCGTGGTGAGCGCCTGCGGCATCAGGCCGCTGTGGTTGTCCGGCGTCATGCGGATCGGGCCGGAGAGGCCGTCCATCTGGGACGTCTCCAGCACGTCACGGATGCCGTTGCGGTCCACCTTCCCGATCTCACCACCGGCGCGCAGTTCGGCGTCGGCGATGAGCTGGACGGCGTCCGCGGCGAACGACGAGGACCCGTTGTAGCCGCCGAAGCGGGCCGTGTAGTCCTGGAACCACTGCCGCCTTGCCGCCTTGGCCGGCGTGGTCGCGATCACGTCATCGATCACCATGGTCTGCGTGAAGATCAGCGTGGCCTTCTCGGTCGCCTTGGCCGCCGCGCCGAGGAAGAGGTCCCCGGCCGCTCCCGCGTCGAAGTAGATCGACCCACGGAAGATGGTCTGCTGGACGCTGGTGGCGGCCAGTGTCGCCTGCTCCGGCGGGGTCCAGAAGACCATCGCGTCCGGCTTGCCCGACGCGAGCTGCTGGACCTGCTGGCTGACGTCGGTGTCGGTGGTCTTGACCCGCTGCTGTCGGAGCGTGATCTTGGCCTTGTCGAGCTCGCTCTTGAGCGCTGTCGCGCCCTCCTGCCCGTAGTCGTCGTCGCTGACCAGCATCCCCACCTTACGGATGTTGTTGCGGCGCAGTTCGGTGGTCAGTGCGGCGGCGCTGTCCGGGGCGTTGGGGCCCAGCTTGAACACGTAGCGCCGTTCAGCGGCCGGCGCGGCGATCGCGCCGGAAGCGGCTAGCGCAATGGTGGGAATCCGCTTCTCGTTGATGGTCCCGACGGCTCCGACCGCGCATTCGTTGCAGCCGCCCATGATGATGGCGCTGACCTTCGAATCGCTGCTGAAGTCGACGATGTTGCGAAGTGACTCGGCTGAGTCGGAACGGTTGTCCTTCACCTTCAGGTCGATCCTCCGGCCGTTCAGTGCTCCGGAGGCGTTCAACTGATCGACCTTGAGTTCGAGGGCGCGCTGGTATGTCCGGCCAACGGTGGCTGCGGCGCCGGACAGTTCGAGATCGGCGGCGATCACGATCGGACTCGTGTCCTTCTCCGCCTCACCAAACTGGCAGCCGGTGAGCGTGGTGGCCACTACGGCCGATGCGAGCGCCGCGATGGTCGCGGAGCGGATGGGGCTCAACTCAGTCCTCCAGGTGCGGGCGCGGGCGCTGCCCGGTCACCGCCGCTAATCCGTCCTCAGTGGAGGACGGGATCTCCTCTGCCGTACGGTGTGCGCGAAGCCTGCAAAACCTTGCCAATGGCCGGCGCTGTGGTCAAGCGCGGACCCCGGCAGCATTTTCGGGACGGCCATCCCACATGCTGGGGTAACGCAATGTTTGCAAAAGCTCACTTTGCATACACGCGTGACCACTCTGGAGTTACATGCCCTGTTCAGGGGCTTGCGGAAATGAAGGTATCAGTTGCCCGGATCACGGGATGCGCTCCGTCCGACCGTTTCCTACCTCACTGCGGCTTCCCAAACACGATCATCTCTGATGAAATCGCGGCCGTGCCGCGCGTGGTCCCCTCCGCTTACGGCATGGCTCGGCGGCTCAGGCGGGGAAGAAACGACGGAGGCGATGTCGTGAGCACCGGACCGACGACCCTGCCCGCACTCGGCGATAGTGGTCGGCCTTCGCGCCGACGGATGCCGAGACTGCGTGACGCCCGGATCCGGTCCAAGTTGGCGTTGATTCTGGTCGTCCCGGTGGCGGCGGTGATCGCGCTGGCCACGGTCCGCCTGATCTCCGTCGGCGAGGGCGCGTTCGACGCCACCCAGGCCCGGTCACTGACGGCCCTCTCCGTCGACGTCAGCGCCCTCACCCAGGACCTCCAGTCCGAACGGATGGCGGCGGCCGCCTACCTCGCCGCTCCGCAGCAGCCGGCCGACGCGTACAACCTGCGGGTCCGCCAGACGCAGCAGCGGGTGGACGAGTACCGCGCCGAGCGGGGCCGGATCGGCGACGTGCCGGCCGCCCTGCGGGACCGGCTGGCCGCCATCGACGACCACCTGGCCACCCTGGACGGCACCCGTCAGGAGGTGTTGGACCGCCGGCAGATGGCGGTCGCCGAGGCGACGCTCCGCTACGGAGTCATCCTCACCGACCTGGTCTCGTACGGTGACGGTCTGGCCCAGCTGCCCGGCTCGGAGAGCCTGGCGGACAGCCGCCGCGCGGTCGCCGCCTTCGCCCGCGCCAAGGCTTCCGTCGCCGAGGAAGAGGCCGTCGCCTTCACCGCGCTGACGGCCGGCCAGCTCGACTCGGAGCAGTTCTCCTCCTTCGTGGCAACGTTGACCGGTCAGCAGGAGGCCCTGGTCGCCTTCTCGCTGGCCGCCGACCCGGTGCAGCGCGCCCTGGTCGACAGCACCGTCTCCGGCGACGCCGTCGGCCTGGCCGACCGGGTGGCCACCGACATCACCCGCTCGGTCGGGCAGCGCCCACTGGTCACCGCGCAGGACGCCACCGCGGCGATCGGCGCCGTGAACGACCTGATGCGCTGGGCCGAGATCCAACTGCAGGACCGACTGCTCCAGCAGGCCGACCAGGCCCGCTCGGACGTCATCCGGCAGGCAGTGGTCGAGTCGATCCTGGTGCTGTTGACCCTGATCATCGCCGTGTCGTTGGCCGTGGTGCTGGCCCGCTCGCTCAACCACTCGCTGCGCCGACTGCGCGAGGGCGCGCTGTCCGTGGCCAACCACGACCTGCCCGACGCCGTGCAGCGGTTGCAGAACATGGGCAGCGTGGGTGACGGCGGGGTGGACGAGATCGTCCGCCAGGTCCGGGACCCGATCCAGTTGAACAGCCGCGACGAGGTCGGTCAGGTGGCGCTGGCCTTCAACGTCGTACACCGGGAGGCGGTGCGGGTCGCCGCCGAGCAGGCGGCACTGCGTACCAGCGTCTCGGCGATGTTCCTCAACCTGGCCCGCCGCAGTCAGACCCTGGTCGACCGCATGATCGGCGAGCTGGACGCGATCGAGCGCGGCGAGGAGGACCCGAAGCGGCTCGCGCAGCTCTTCGAACTGGACCACCTGGCCACTCGAATGCGCCGCAACGACGAGAACCTGCTCGTCCTGGCCGGCGCCGACTCCGCCGCACCGCGTCACGACGACGCGCTGGTGGTGGACGTGCTGCGCGCCGCCCAGTCCGAGGTCGAGCTCTACAACCGCATCGAGTTCGGCACCGTGGACACCGACATCTCGGTGGCCGCGCACGCGGTGAACGACGTGGTACGCCTCGTCGCCGAGCTGCTCGACAACGCCACCCGGTTCTCACCGCCGAACACCACAGTGGTCGCCGACGGTCGCCGGATCCGTGACTACGTGCTGATCCAGATCGAGGACCGCGGGCTCGGCCTCACCGACGACCAGCTCGACTCGCTCAACCGGCGGCTCGCCGCCCCGCCGAGCGTGGACGTCGCCGCGTTCCGACTGATGGGTCTGGCCGTGGTGAGTCGGCTCGCCTCCCGCTACGGCATCCGGGTGGAGTTGCGCCGCAACGTCGAGGGCGGCACCGTCGCCCAGGTGACGCTGCCCGCCGCCACCGTGGTGCTGCCCAGCAACCGGGGCCGCGAGCAGGTGCTCACCCGGCCGCGTCAGCCGATGGCAGTGGAGCAGACGCCGCTCTCCTCGGCCGGCCACGCCGAGCAGTTCGCCGGTGCTGCCACGACGGCGGCGACGCTGCCCGACCAGTGGCGGACCAGCTCGCCGGCGCCGGCCCAGTGGCAGTCGCCGCTGGATTCGCGGGACACCACCCCGGCCGTGCAGGCCGGTGGCTACACCGGTCCGCGCTCGCCGATGCCGCCGGCACCCGCCGCCCCGGCACCCGCCGCCCCGGCACCCGCCGCCCCGGCGCCCGCCGCACCGCTGCCGCCGGCCCGGCCGGCCTACAGCAGCGGTGCGGGCGCCTCGCTGGGCAGCCCGACTGTGGCGTACCCGACGGTCGACCCACTGCCTCGGCGTGGCTCCACCTCGGACACCGCGGATGGGCGTGGCGCCCAGGGCCTCCCGGTCGGGCCGGTCGCCGGGCCGGGCGCGGTGGCACCGCCAGCCGTTCCGTCGGTGCCCGCCGCGCCGGTCAGCACCCGGCCGGACTTCCCGGCCGAGGCTCCGATCTTCCGGGAGATGGAGGCGGTCTGGTTCCGGTCGCACGGCGACGACGCCACCGCGATCTTCACCCGGCCCAACTTCGACGAGCCGCCCGCGCCAGCCACCACCGCAATGGCCGACACCGGCCTGCGCACCGGCAACGGCGGCCAGCCGAGCGCCGGGACGGTGCCGGCCGCCTCGCCGGCCCGACCGAAACTGCCGACCCGTACCCCGGGCGGCACCGACGGCACAGCCACCCTGGGCGACGGCCCCGGCGCCACAATGGACGGCTTCGGGGCGCGTACGTCGGCGCCGCCGACGTACGCCTCGCCCCCGGCCGCCCCGACGGCTCCGCCCGCGCCCGCCCCCGACCCGGCAGCATGGCGTACGGCGGCCGACGAGGGCTGGTCCCGGGCCAGCCGGGCTGCCGAGCCGGCTCCCGCCGGCACCACCCGCTCCGGCTTGCCCAAGCGGGTGCCGCAGCAACAGCTCGTGCCGGGTGGCATCGAACCGAAGAGCGGCCGGGACCGCAGCCGGCGGACCCCGGACGAAGTACGTGGCCTGCTGTCGGCCTACCACCGCGGTGTGCAGCGCGGTCGGACGGCCGGAACGGACCTGAACAGCACCTCGACCAAGGAGAGCCGATGAACAGGCCAGCTGCCATGCAGGACATGGGTTGGCTGCTCACCAACTTCGCCGACAGCGTGGCGGGCATCGCCCACGTGGTGGCGGTGTCCGCAGACGGGCTGTTGCTCGCGTCCTCCCGGGATCTGCCGGGGGACCGGGCCGACCAGCTCGCCGCGATCACCTCCGGGGTGGTGAGCCTGACCGAGGGCGCGGCCCGGATGTTCAGCGCGGGCGGGGTGTTGCAGACAGTCATCGAGATGGACAGCGGGTATCTCTTCCTGATGTCGATCAGCGACGGCTCCTCGATGGCCGTGCTGGCCGCGCGCAGCTGCGACGTGGGCCAGGTGGGCTACGAGATGGCGCTGCTGGTCGAGCGGGTGGGTGCCGCGCTGGTGCCGCTGCCGCGCGACGCGGTGCGCTCTTAGCACCGGAAGCCGGCGCTCGTTCCGAGCGCCGGACCAGGGACGAGAGACGGCACAGTCCGGCTCAGCAGGTGACGAGGAGGTGATCGGGAATGGACCAACGACGCGCTGACCCGCGTGGCGCGCTGGTGCGTCCTTACGCGGTCACCCGTGGTCGTACCGAGCCCCGGCAGGACATCGCCCTCGAGGCCGTCCTGACCGCCTCTCCGACCCAGGTCGCCGAGTCCCGCTTCGCCGGGCACGACAAGCACCGCATCGCCACGGTCTGTGAGGGCCGAGCACAGTCGCTGGCGGAGATCGCCGCGTATACCCGGATGCCGCTGGGCGTCGCCCGGGTGTTGGTCGCCGACATGGTGGCCGAGAGCCTGCTGACGTTACACACTGCTGCTCCCGCCGAGGGGTTCGAGGAGCGGATGGAACTGCTTGGAAGGGTGCTAAGTGGACTTCGCAGGCTATGACCCCGCAGGGGGGCGGCCGGGCCGGGGAATCGTCTCCGCGAAGATCGTCGTCGCGGGCGGATTCGGCGTCGGTAAGACGACACTGGTCGGGGCGATCTCCGAGATCACACCGCTGACCACCGAGGCGTTGATGACCGCGGCGGGTGTCGGCATCGACGACCCGTCCAAGGTGCCGGGCAAGGAGACCACAACGGTCGCCATGGACTTCGGCCGGATCACAATGGCCCAGGACCTGATCCTGTACCTCTTCGGTACACCGGGTCAGACTCGGTTCTGGTTCATGTGGGACGAGATCATCCGGGGGGCGGTGGGTGCCGCCGTGCTGGTGGACACCCGCCGGATCACCGACGCCTTCGCCCCGCTGGACTACTTCGAGAACCGCAACCTGCCGTACGTGGTGGCGCTGAACAAGTTCGACGGCGCACCGCAGTACGAGGCCGAGGAGGTCCGCGAAGCGCTGGCCATCTCGCCGCAGGTGCCGCTGGTGATGACCGACGCCCGGCAGCGGGACTCGGTCAAGCAGGTGCTGGTGACGGTGGTCGAGCACGCCATGCTCCGGCTCCAGTCCGAGCACGGGCGGGGCTTCCCGACGCCGGTCGGCTGAAACGTCGCGTCACGGCCGGCAGGCTACGGCCGGCCGTGACGAGTTTAGGGCGTGTGGCAGTGCCCTCGGCCCGACCGGGGACTCCGCACGCCCTAGTCGACCCGCAGCCGGTAGCCGCGCTTCACCACGGTCTGCACCACGCGGGGCGCGCGCAGCCCGGCCCGGAGCCGGGCGACGGCCATCTCGACGGCGTGCTCGTCCGCGCCCCGGGGCAGGGTCCTCAGCAACGCCGTGCGGGACAACACCCGACCCGGGGTCTGGGCCAGCGCCCGCAGCACCGCCATCGGCGCGGGCGCGAGCGGCCGCAGCTCGCCGTCGATCACCGCGGCGTGCCCGCGCAACGTGAGCAGGTGCCCGCCGGCCTTGAACGTCACGGTCCGGCGGGGCAGCTCGTCGACGATGGTCCGCACCAGTGCGCCCAACCGGGCCCGGCCGGGCGCGCTCACCGGCACCCCGTGCCGCAGCAGCGGCTCGGCGGTCACCGCCCCGACGCAGCTGGCCAGCACGTCGGTGCGCAACGCCGACAGCACCGCGTCGGTACGGTCGCCGGCGGCCCGCAGCAACGCCTCGGCCGCCGGTGCCGAGGTGAACGTCACCGCGTCCACCAGCCGACCGGCGATCAGGTCGATCAGCCGGTGCAGCGGCGCCGGATCGGTCGGCGGCGCCCAGCGGTAGACCGGCACCTCGATGACAGTGGCGCCCGCCGCCTCCAACGCGAGCGTGCACTCGGGTTGCCGCTCGCCGTGCAGCTGCATGGCGATGACCTGCCCGGCGACGCCACGCCGGCGCAGGTGCTCGACCACCTCGTCGCAGCTCTCCGAGGCGGGTGACCACTGGTCGTGCAGCCCGGCCGCCCGGATCGCACCGCGTGCCTTCGGGCCGCGCGCCACCACGTACGAGCTGGCCAGCACGGAGCGCAGTGGCTCGGCCAGCCCCCAGCCCTCGGCCGCCTCCAACCAGCCGCGCATGCCGATGCCGGTGTTGGCCATCAGGATGTCCGGTGGTTGGTCGAGGCAGGCGCGGGTCGCCTCGCGCAGCTCGGTGTCGTCGGACAGCGGCACGATCCGCAGCGCCGGGGCGAGCACCACCCGGGCGCCCCGTCGTTCGAGCAGCGCGGCCAACTCGTCGCGCCGCCGGTCGGCGGTCACCCCGATGGTGAAGCCCGCCAGTTCTTCGCGCATCAACCCTCCTGTCGCAGCCGCACCTCGACCAGCCCGTCGCGGCACCGTGCGTCGTGCCGAGCCACCGCCACCCCGGGCAGGTCGAGGCAGTGCCCGCTGCGCAGGTCGTACACCTGCTTGTGCAGCGGTGACGCGACGGTCGGCACGCCGCCGCGGCTGCCGACGATGCCCCGGGACAGCACGTACGCCCCGGAGACCGGATCGCGGTTGTCGATCGCGAACAGCTCGTCGGCGGTCCGGAAGAGAGCGATCTGCACCCCGTCGACCAGTGCGGCGACGCCCCGGTCCGGTTCCAACCGGTCGAGCGGGCAGACGGTGGTCCAGGTCAGCGTGAGGGTCTGGGTCATCGCCGTACCTCCGGTAGGCCGAGGGTGACCGGTTGCCGACGGTGACCGTTGGTCGCCTCGGATCCGGTCGGGGACTGGTCGCGTACGGGAACCGGCTGGCCGCGTTCCCGGATGAAGGTGATCGACGGGTCGGGTACGTCGGGGGCGTTGACGAAGGAGGTGTAGCGGCGCAGCCGATCCGGGTCGTCCAGGACGTCGCGCCACTCGTCGGAGTACGACGAGACGTGTCGGGCCATCGCCGCGTCAAGGTCCTCGCAGAGCCCGAGCGAGTCGTCCACGATCACCGAGCGCAGGTGGTCCAGGCCACTGTCCATCGCCTCGATCCAGCCGGCGGTGCGTTGCAGCCGGTCGGCGGTGCGGATGTAGTAGATGAGGAACCTGTCGATCAGCCTGATCAGGGCGTCAGTGGTCAGGTCGGTGGCGAACAGGTCGGCGTGCCGGGGTCGGAAACCGCCGTTGCCGCCGACGTAGAGATTCCAGCCGGTCTCGGTGGCGATGATGCCGAAGTCCTTGCTGCGTGCCTCCGCGCACTCCCGGGCGCAACCGGAGACCGCCGACTTCAGCTTGTGTGGAGCACGCAGTCCGCGATAGCGCAGCTCCAGCGCGACGGCCAGGCCCACCGAGTCCTGCACCCCGTACCGGCACCAGGTCTCGCCCACGCACGACTTCACAGTGCGCAGCGCCTTGCCGTACGCGTGCCCGGACTCGAAGCCGGCGTCGACCAGCCGCCGCCAGATCTGCGGCAGCTGCTCGACCCGCGCCCCGAACAGGTCGATCCGCTGCCCGCCGGTGATCTTCGTGTAGAGCTGAAAGTCCCGGGCGACCTCGCCGATCACGATCAGCTTCTCCGGGGTGATCTCGCCGCCCGGGATCCGGGGCACCACCGAGTAGCTGCCGTCGCGTTGCAGGTTGGCCAGGAAGTGGTCGTTGGTGTCCTGCAACGACGCCTGTTCGCCGTCGAGCACGTGCCCGCTGCCCAGCGAGGCGAGGATGGACGCCACCACCGGTTTGCAGATGTCGCAGCCGCGGCCCCGACCGTGCTCGGCGACCAGCCGGGAGAAGGTGCGGATGCCGCGGACGCGGACGATCTCGAACAGCTCCCGCCGGCTGACGTCGAAGTGCTCGCAGAGCGCGCTGGACTGCGCCACCCCGGCCGCGTCCAGGAGCTGCTTCAGCATCGGCACGCAGGAGCCGCAGCTGGTGCCGGCCCGGGTGCACGCCTTCAACGCCGGCACGTCCGCGCAACCGTCGGCGATGGCGGCGTCCACATCGCCCCGGGTCACCGCGTTGCAGGAGCAGACCTGCGCGGCGGCGGGCAGCGCCCCGGCGTCCGCGCCGCCGCCGTCCGGAGCGAGCAGCGCCAACGGCGCGGCCGGCAGCGGGCCGCCCACGCTGGCCCGCAGCGTCGGGTACGCGCTGGCGTCACCCACCAGCACCCCGCCGAGCAGTGTGTGCGCGTCGTCGGAGAGGACCAGCTTCGCGTAGACCCGGGTGGCCGGGTCGGTGAACGTGACGTCCAGGCAGCCCTCGGTCGTGCCGTGGGCGTCGCCGAACGAGGCCACGTCGACCCCGAGCAGCTTGAGTTTGGTGGCGGTGTCCGCGCCGGGGAAGGTCGCCGCGCCACCGACCAGCCGATCGGCCACCACCTCGGCCGTCGCATACCCCGGCGCGACCAGACCGTGGCAGGTGCCGTCGACCGCCGCGCACTCTCCGACGGCCCAGATCCGCTCGTCGGCGGTACGACAGGTCTCGTCGACCAGCACCCCGCCGCGCGGGCCCAGCGGCAGACCGGCGTCCCGGGCCAACTGGTCCCGGGGCCGGATGCCGGCGGCCACCACCACCAGCTCGGCGTCGAGGGCGGTGCCGTCGGACAGTTCCAGGGCCGCGACGCCGCCGTCCGGGCCGGGCCGGATCGCTGTGGTCGCCACCCCGAGATGGGTCCGTACGCCCAGTTCGTCGACGTAGCGGCGGAGCATCGCGCCGCCGGCCTGGTCCACCTGCACCGGCATCAGCCGGGGCGCGAACTCGACCACGTCGGTGCTGAGGCCGAGCAGTCGCAGGGCATTGGCGGCCTCCAGGCCGAGCAGCCCACCACCGATCACCGCGCCGACCCGTCGGCCCCGCGCGTACGCCCGGATCGCCGCCAGGTCGTCCAGGGTCCGGTAGACGAAGACCCCGGGCAGCTCCGTGCCGGCCACCGGCGGCACGAACGCGTACGACCCGGTGGCGAGCACCAGCGCGTCGTAGCGGTATTCGCCGACGGCGGTGGTCACCACCTGGCGGTCCCGGTCGACGGCGGTGGCCGGCTCGCCGAGGCGCACCCGCACCCCGTCGTGTGGGGTGTGCAGGTTGAGTTCGCTCTCACTGACCCCGTCGAAGTACGCCGAGAGTCGCACCCGGTCGTACGCCGGGCGCCCCTCCTCGGCCAGCACCGTCACCCGCCAGTCGCCCTGTGGGTCACGGGCGCGCAGCGCGTCCACGAAACGCTGCCCGACCATGCCGTTGCCGATGACGATCAGTTCGCCGCCGCTCATCGCGTCACCTCCACCGATTCCGCCTGGCTCAGCCAGTCGACGATGCCGCTCACCGCGTCCCGGCATCCGCCGCATCCGGTGCCGGCCCGGGTCGCGGCCACCACCGCATCGACGGTCCGGGCGCCGGAGCGCCAGCTTCTGACCAGTGCGCCCTTGCTCACCGTGTTGCACTGACAGACCGTGGCCGCGTCCGGCATCAGCGCCGGTGAGGCGGCCGGCGTCGCGCCGACCGTGCCGAGCGCCCGGCCGAGCAGCAGCGCCCGGCGGTCACTCGGCACCGGCTGGGCACGGTCGAAGAGTTGGATCACCGTGCCGACCGCCGGGTTGTCGCCGAGCAGGATCGCGCCGATCAGCCGCTCGTCCCGGATCCGCAACCGGGCGTAGGTGCCCCGGGTCGGGTCGGCGAACGTCAACTCCTCGCCCGGTCCGCCACCGGCCGGGTCACCCATCGAGGCCAGGTCGATCCCGGCGGCCTTCAGCCGGGTCACCACCGGCCGGGGCCGGTACCGGGCCAGTGGGTCCGTGCCGCTCAGCACGTCCGCGAGCACCTGGGCCTGGGCCCAGGCGGGCGCGACCAGCCCGGTGAGCAGGCCGTCGTGCTCGGCGCAGTCGCCGATCGCCGAGATGGACCGGTCGCTGGTGCGCAGCCGGTCGTCCACCACCACGCCGCGCCGCACGATCAGGCCGGCGGCCTGCGCGAGTGTGGTGTCCGGGCGTACGCCACAGGAGAGCACCAGCAGGTCGGCGCGGAGCGTCCGGCCGTCGGCGAGGTCGAGGCGGACGCCGCTGGCGTCCGCGACCACGCCGGTCGCCGAAACCCCCAGTTGGACGGTGACGCCGAAACCGGCGAGCGTGCCCGCGAGCACCGCGCCGGCGGTCGGGTCCAGTTGCCGTTCCATCAGGTGTTCTCGCGGGTGCACGACAGTGGTGGCCAGCCCTCGGGTGGCCAGCCCTCGGGCGGCTTCCAGGCCGAGCAACCCGCCGCCGAGCACCAGTGCGCTGCGAGCGCCGTCCGCCGCGGCGAGGATCCGCCGGCAGTCGTCCAGGGTCCGAAAGGGCACCACCCGCTCCGGCAGGTTCGCCGGGTCGAGGCCGGGCAGTGGCGGCACCACCGCACGGGCGCCGGTGGCGAGCACCAGGTGGTCGTATCCGATTCGTTCGCCGTCGTCGGTGCGGACCTCCCGGGCGGACCTGTCGACGGCGGTCACCGGTACGCCGCTGCGCAGGTCGACGCCGTGCCCGGCGGCTTCGGTCAGCTCCACGTCCGGCTCGTCGATCCGGCCGGCCAGCAGTGTGGAGAGCAGGATCCGGTTGTACGCGCGGTGCGGCTCGGCCCCGAGGACTGTGACCTTCCGGTCTCCCTCCCGGGCGTGCAGCTCACCGGCGAGGCGCGCGCCCGCCATCCCGTTGCCGACGATGACCACCCGGGCGGTCATGCCTTCTCCACCCGGACCGCGCAGATCTTGAACTCGGGCATCCCGGAGATCGGGTCCACCGCGTCGTTCGTCACCGAGTTGGCGCGTCCCGCCCCCGCGTAGTGGAACGGGGCGAACACGGTGTCGGGTCGGATCCCGGCGCTGAGCCGGGCCGGCGCGCGGAACTCCCCTCGGCGCGAGGTGACCCGCACCGGGTCGCCGTCGTCGATGCCCAGCCGGGTGGCCAGGTCGGGGTGCAGTTCGACGAACGCCTCCGGGGCGGCACGGCGGAGCGCCGCAACCCGTCGGGTCTGGGTGCCCGACTGGTACTGCGCCAGCACCCGACCGGTGGTGAAGTGCAGCGGGTACGTGGCGCAGACCTCCTCGGCGGCCGGCCGATGGTCGACGGGGTGGAAGCGGGCCCGGCCGTCCGGGGTGGCGAACCTCGTGGCGAAGAGTCGGGGCGTGTCCGGCCCGTCCTCGGTCGCACACGGCCAGTAGACCCCGTCGTCGGCGTCGATCCGGTCCCAGCTGATGCCGGCGTAGTCGGCGGCCCCGCCAGCGGAGGCGCGGCGCAGCTCGGCGAAGACGACAGCCGGGTCGGCCGGGAACCGAGCCGCCGCCACGGCTTCCGGTCGCGTGTCGGCCAACGCCACGCCGGCCGGTCCGGGGCTCGCTGGTGCGGCGTCTGCCGGTCGCGTGTCGGCCGGTTGGGCGGTGGGCGCCTCGGCGGCTGCCAGCCGCACCGCCAGGTCGGAGATGATGGCGAGGTCGGTGCGGACGCCCGGCGGGGGAGGCCGTAGCGCGCGCCGACGCAGCACCCGACCTTCCAGGTTGGTCATGGTGCCGTCCTCCTCGGCCCACTGCGCGGTGGGCAGCACCACGTCCGCCAGCGCGGCCGTCTCGGAGAGCAGGAGGTCCGCGACGACAAGCAGGTCGAGGTCGCGCAGCCGGCCCTCGATGCGGGCCGCCCGGGGTGCCGAGACCACCGGGTTCGACCCGAACACCAGCAACGCGCGCGGGCCACCAGGGGCGCCGAGCGAGTCGAGCAGTTTGTAGGCGGGCACTCCCGGGCCGGGCAGTTCGTCGGCCGGCACGCCCCAGACCCCGGCCACGTGCTCGCGGGCCGCCGGGTCGTCGATCCGCCGGTAGCCGGGGAGCTGGTCGGCCTTCTGCCCGTGCTCCCGCCCGCCCTGGCCGTTGCCCTGGCCGGTGAGGCAGCCGTACCCCGAACCGTCGCGGCCGGGCAGACCGAGGGCGAGAGCGAGATTGACGTACGCGGTGACGGTGTCCACCCCCTTGGCGTGCTGCTCGGCGCCGCGCGCAGTCAGGATGATCACGCGACCGCCGGTGCCCAGCGCTCGGGCGGTCGCCTCCAGGTCGGCCACCGGCACCCCGGAGAGCTGTTCCGCGCGGGCCGGCCACCAGGCGGCGACGCCTCGGCGGACCGCGTCGAATCCGGTGGTGCGGTCGGCCACGTAGGCCCGGTCGACCCAACCTTCGGTGAGAGCGATGTGCAGCAGCGCGTTGGCCACCGCGAGGTCGGTGCCGGGCAGCGGTTGCAGGTGCAGGTCTGCCTGGCGGGCGGTGGCGGTGACCCGGGGGTCGACGACGATCAGTTTCCCGCCGTTGCGGCGCTGCTCGGTGAGCCAGCGCACCAGCGGCGGCATGGTCTCCGCCGGGTTCGCTCCGACCAGCAGCAGCGTGTCGGCCCGTCCCAGGTCGGCGAGGGGGAACGGCAGCCCGCGGTCGATGCCGAAGGCCCGCATCCCGGCGGCCGCCGCCGAGGACATGCAGAACCGTCCGTTGTAGTCGATGTGCCTGGTGCGCAGCCCGATCCGGGCGAACTTCCCCAACGCGTACGCCTTCTCGTTGGTCAGGCCACCACCGCCGAAGACGGCGACCGCGTCCCGGCCGGCGTCGTCCTGAACGGCGCGGATGCCGGCGACCACCCGGTCGAGTGCGGTGTCCCAGCTCGCCGGGTGCAGTTCGCCGGTGGCCGCGTCGCGCACCAGCGGAGTGGTCAGCCGATCCGGGTGGTCGAGTAGTTCGGCGGCGGTCCACCCCTTCTGGCAGAGCCCGCCCCGGTTGGTGGGGAACTGGCGCGGGTGGACCGTCACACCGGTGTCGTCAGCGCGCAGTGTCATCCCGCACTGCAGTGCGCAGTACGGGCAGTGCGTCGCCACTTCCCGGGGCGTCAGCCCCGGTGGAGTCGCCGACCGTGCACCGTCTGTCATGTCGGGAAAGCGTGCCGCCGGGCGGTTTCCGGTCCGGGTCCCTTCTGTTTCGGTCCTGTCAAGTGGGGCTCACACCGCACAGGGGCAGCGAGCGCGTTGGAGGGTGCGGGTCGGATCCTGTGGAGCTGAATCGCCGACGACATCGGTGGTCGATTCGTTCGCGACATCAGCTCTGAAGCGACAACACACCTCACCTCGTGGGTGCCGTCAGGGCAGGTCGGCGCGGTGTGGGCGCCGGGTCACTGGCAGCCAGCCCAGAAACCGGGCGTGAAGTGCTCGCAGGTCGGGGCGAACCCCCAGGGAGTACAGGTCGTCGAACGCGTCCTGCATGTTCGCTGCCAGGTAGAACGCCAGGGCGATCGAGTGGCCGTAGAACTCGGTCGTGAGGTGAAGCTGAGCCGGCGAACACGGCCAGGCAGCGGCGCAGTTACGGCAGAGCCACGACGGTCGCATCGGATGGTGCGGACGAGGGCGGCGGGTCATCCGACCGTCACCGGGACCGCACCTGATGGGCGTGCGGGTGGTCGGGCGACGGGCCGGCGGGGCGGCGGGGCGGGCGGGCCCGGCCAGATCAGGCCCGCGGACATCACGAACAGCGACCGGCGCGACCGCGTCACCGTTCGCGGCCAGCTCGTAACCGTCGATCCACAGCCACCCGTCGTAGGTCGGCCAGTCGAGAACGAATCACGCGGACGAAGATCGGACGCAGGAACTGCGCACTCGCGGCGCGGGTCCGGTGCAGGACCTCACCCGCCAGCCGCGCCGTCGCCGCCGCAGTGCTTATAATGTGGGAAAATCGTCTCACTTCTTGGGAGACCACGATGAGCGTGACGGACGTCTTCGACGCCGTGGCCGGCACGTACGACGAGGCGCGCAGGCGGCTGGTGCCGTGCTTCGACAGCTTCTACGGCACCGCCGTCCAGGTGGCCGCGCCGCCGTTGCGGGCCGCGCTCGCCGCCGGGCGTACCCCGCAGGTTCTGGACCTGGGCGCGGGCACCGGCCTGCTCTCGTTGCTGCTCGCCGCGGCGGTGCCCGGAGTCCGGCTGACCCTGGTGGACGGAGCGCCGGCGATGCTCGCCCGCGCCACCGACCAGCTGGACGCGCGGTCCGTGCCACACCGAACGGTCCACGCCGACCTGGCCGACGAACTGCCGCCGGGCCGGTACGACGCGGTGGTCAGCGCGCTGGCGATCCACCACCTGGACGACGCCGGCAAGCGCGTGCTCTACCGGCGCGCCGCCGCCGCGTTGGCACCGGGTGGGGTGTTCGTCAACGCCGAGCAGGTGGCCGGCCCGACGCCGGAACTGGACCGGCGCTACGACGAGGTGTGGATGCAACGGATCACCGAGCTGGGTGCGTCCCCCGACGAGATCGCTGCTTCCCGGGAGCGGATGCGCCACGACCGCCCGGCGACAGTGGCCGACCAGTGTCGGTGGCTCGCCGAGGCGGGCCTGGTCGACGTCGACTGCTACTTCAAGGAGTGGCGCTTCGCGGTGTTCGGCGGCCGGGCCGGGTGAGCCCGACGGAATGTGCGTTTCACCGCCCGGGGGCGAGCCGGTGAGCGCAGGGATGACTGTCGGTCATACCTCTGGGTAATCTGCTCGGCATGACTGCCAAGGTGACTCTCTCGTTCACGGACGAGACCATCGAGGAGGCGCGGCGGTTCGCCAAGCGCGAAGGGCTGTCGCTCTCCGCATGGATGGACCAGGCCGCCCGGGAGAAGGCGCTGCGCGAGGTCTTCACCGCGCACGCCGCCGCCGTGGGCCGCGCCAGCCTGGATCTGGAGTCTGCCGCGCTCGCCGACGCCCGCGAGGTGGGCATGGTCAACGACCTGTTCTCCGGCGGACGGCCGCGTGCTGCGTAGGGGTGAGATCTGGCGCATCGAAGGCGCCCGGGAACGCCTCGGCCTCGTGATTAGCTCGGACGTCTACAACTCCACCGACGTGCCCATCGTGATCGTGGTCGAGGTGGTCGAGGAATCGCTCCTGCGGGACTCGCCGCTCGCCGTGTCGATGGGCCGGTACGTGGTGATGCCCGACCGGATCTCCTCGCCCATGAAGAAGTGGTTCACCGCGTGCGTGGACGTCGCCGACACCGAGACCATGCTCCGGGTCGGTCGGGCGCTGCGCATCCTCCAGCAGCTCTGACCGGAAGGGCAGCCCTGCGCACGCCGCCCCCGGTGGCGTGCTCACCATCGCCGCCGGCCCGTGGTGCGATCCCCGTTTCCGGCCCGACCCGCGACGGGCACTGCCAGGTAACCGGCCGTTCCTAGCGTTTCTGCTCGTCACATCGACGAGGAGGAGCCGCCGTGAGCACGCTCACCAGCACCGTAGTCACCGCCGAGCCGCCCGCCGTCACCGGTCGTCGGCAGCCGCTGCACGACTGGCGCCCCGAGGACCCGGACTTCTGGCAGGCCACCGGCGCGCCGATCGCCCGGCGCAACCTCTGGGTCTCCATCTTCGCGGAGCACGTCGGCTTCTCGGTGTGGAGTCTCTGGTCGGTCACAGTGCTCTTCCTCGGCCCCGCGTACGGCATCGATCCGGCCGGGAAATTCCTGCTCACCGCCGTGCCGGCCGCCCTGGGCGCGGTGCTGCGACTGCCGTACACGCTGGCGGTGGCCCGCTTCGGCGGACGACGCTGGACGATCATCAGCGCACTGCTGTTGCTGGTGCCCGCGGTCCCGATGACGGTGCTGCTGGAACCCGGCGTGTCCTACACCACCCTGATGGTGCTCGCCTGCCTCACCGGGGTCGGCGGTGGCAACTTCGCCTCCTCGATGGCGAACATCAACCTGTTCTACCCACAGCGGCTCAAGGGGCGGGCGCTCGGGCTCAACGCCGGTGGCGGCAACCTGGGCGTACCCGCTGTGCAGTTGGTCGGCCTGGCCGTCCTTGCCACCGCTGGTGCCGCGTACCCCCGGTTGGTGCCGGCGGTCTACCTGCCGCTGATCGTGCTGGCCGCGCTGGCGGCGGCCCGCTGGTTGGACACCGTGCCCGGGGCGCGCAACGAGCCGGGCGCGTTGCGGGAGGCGGCCCGCGACCCGCACACGTGGGTGATGTCGCTGCTCTACATCGGCACCTTCGGCTCGTTCATCGGCTTCGGTTTCGCCTTCGGGCAGGTGCTCCAGCTCCAGTTCGCCGAGCGGTTCCCGACCCCGGTCGACGCCGCCTGGCTGACGTTTCTGGGCCCGCTGGTCGGCTCGCTGATCCGGCCGCTGGGTGGTCATCTCGCCGACCGCTTGGGCGGGGCACGGGTGACCTTCTGGAACTTCGTGGCGATGGCGGCCGGCGCGAGCACAGTGCTGTACGCGGCCCGGGAGCGTTCGTTCGGGCTCTACCTCGCGGGGTTCCTCGCCCTCTTCGTCTTCTCCGGCGTCGGCAACGGCTCCACGTACAAGATGATTCCGGCGATCTTCCGGGCCCGGTCGGCGGACGCGGTGGCCACGGGTCAGCGTGATCCGGAGGCCGCCGCGCGGTGGGCGCGGCGGATGACCGGCGCGTTGATCGGCATCGCGGGTGCGATCGGCGCCTTCGGCGGGGTGCTGGTCAACATCGCGTTCCGCCAGTCGTTCCTCAGCTCGGGCAACGCCGACGCCGCCTACCTGGCCTTCATCGGCTGGTACGCGTTGTGCTTCGCGGTCACCTGGGTGGTCTACCGCCGTCCGAGGGCCGGTCGACTCACCAACGTGTGAGCTGAGACACCCTCGGCGCGTCGCCGCGCGGGACCGCACCCCCGTTTTGACCTGCGGACCGGGCGCCGGGTATCGTTGCCTGCTGTTGTACGACATCCAGAGGCGTGCCCCTTCAGGTACGCTTGGTCGTTCGTGCGCGCTGGTCCGGCCTGCTAGATCTGGTCACCTCGGCGCGCGACCCCAGACCGACGACGAGACAAGGTAGACCTGTGCGTACGTACAGCCCGAAGCCGGGTGAGATCGAGCGTCAGTGGCACGTCATCGACGCCTCTGATGTCGTGCTGGGCCGCCTGGCCACCCACGCCGCCACGTTGCTGCGTGGTAAGCACAAGCCGACTTTCGCGCCGCACGTCGACACGGGCGACTTTGTCGTCATCGTGAACGCGGGCAAGGTTGCGTTGACCGGCAACAAGCGCCAGACCAAGGTCGCTTACCGCCACTCCGGTTACCCGGGTGGTCTGAAGCAGATCGGCTACGACGAGCTGCTGACCAAGCGTCCCGAGCGGGCCATCGAGCTGGCTGTGAAGGGGATGCTCCCGCACAACAAGCTCGGCCGTCAGCTGATCAAGAAGCTGAAGGTCTACGCCGGTGCCGAGCACCCGCACCTCGCGCAGCAGCCGGTGCCGTTCGAGATCAAGCAGATCGCGCAGTGAGCGCGGGCGAAGGAAGCAGCATGACCGACATCATCGAGACCGAGGTCGCCCCGGAAGCCCCCGAGGCCACCGAGGCGCCGGCGCCCGTTGCCCGCGCGCCTCGTGGTGACCGGCCGATCCAGACCGTGGGCCGCCGCAAGGAGGCCATCGTCCGGGTCCGCATCGTCCCGGGCACCGGCAAGATCACCTGTAACGGCCAGGACCTTGAGGCCTACTTCCCGAGCAAGGTGCACCAGCAGCTCATCAAGGACCCGCTGGTCACCGCTGAGAAGCTCGAGCAGTTCGACGTGATCGCCAACCTGCGTGGCGGCGGCACCACCGGCCAGGCCGGTGCGCTTCGGCTGGGCATCGCCCGCGCGTTGATCATCAACGAGCCGGACGACCGCCCCGCCCTCAAGAAGGCCGGCTTCCTCACCCGTGACGCCCGGGTCAAGGAGAGCAAGAAGTACGGCCTCAAGAAGGCCCGTAAGGCTCCCCAGTACTCGAAGCGCTGATCTTTCCCAGCGCGTTGTACTTCTGACGGACGGCCGGTCCGCCTCCCCCTCGTCGGGGGGAGGTGGGTCGGCCGTTCCGCTTTCTCCTCACTGGCAGTGCACTTTCGGAGGTTGGCGGGTATGGGTCGGTTGTTCGGCACGGACGGCGTACGCGGGCGGGCGAACGCGGATCTCACCCCGGAATTGGCGCTGGCGCTCGCGGTGGCCGCCGCGCACACACTCGCCGAGACGGACCGCAGTCATCCGCCGCTCGCCGTCGTCGGTCGCGACACCCGCGCCAGCGGCGAGATGCTGGAGGCCGCCGTGGTCGCCGGGCTGACCAGCGCCGGTGCCAACGTGGTGCGGGTCGGTGTGCTGCCCACCCCGGCGGTGGCGTTCCTCACCGCCGAGGCCAAGGCCGACCTGGGTGTGATGCTCTCCGCGTCGCACAACCCGATGCCGGACAACGGCATCAAGCTCTTCGCCGCCGGCGGGCACAAGTTGCCCGACGAGATCGAGATGCAGATCGAGGCGGCCGTCGAGACGAACGCCACCACCGCCTGGGACCGGCCGATCGGTGCCGGCGTCGGCCGTGTGCACGACCTGCTCGACGGTGCCGACCACTACGTCCAGCACCTGGTGGGCACCGTTCCGCACCGGCTCGACGGGATCAAGGTCGTGGTCGACTGCGCCAACGGCGCAGCCGCCGAGGTCGCCCCCGTCGCCTACCGGGAGGCCGGCGCCGAGGTCATCGCCATCCACGCGGAGCCCGACGGGCTGAACATCAACGACGACTGTGGCTCCAACCACATCGAGGCGCTGCGCGCCGCCGTGGTCGAGCACGGCGCTCACCTGGGCATCGCCCACGACGGCGACGCCGACCGCTGCCTGGCGGTCACCGCCGACGGCGACGAGGTGGACGGCGACCAGGTCATGGCGATCCTCGCGCTGGCCATGCGGGACGCCGGCACGCTCACCCAGGACACCCTGGTGGCCACCGTGATGAGCAACCTCGGGCTGCGGCTCGCGATGTCCGCGCAGGGCATCCGCCTGATCGAGACCAAGGTCGGTGACCGCTACGTGCTGGAGGAGCTGCGCGCCTCCGGGCTGGCGCTCGGCGGTGAGCAGAGCGGCCACATCGTGATGCCCGCGCACGCCACCACCGGCGACGGGGTGCTGACCGGTCTGCACCTGATGGCTCGGATGGCGGCCACCGGCCAGTCCCTCGCCGAGTTGGCCTCGGTGGTCACCAAGCTGCCCCAGGTGCTGATCAACGTGCCGGTCGGCGACCGGACCGTCGGCGCCGCCGCACCCGCGGTACGCGCCGAGGTCGAGCGGGCCGAGGCGGAGCTGGGGGAGACCGGCCGGGTGCTGCTGCGCCCGTCGGGCACCGAGCCGCTGGTCCGGGTGATGGTCGAAGCGGCCACCGAGGCGACAGCCCGTGAGGTCGCCGAGCGGATCGCCGAGCTGGTCCGCACCGCGAGCCCGGTCGCCTAGCTCTGTTGGACGCTGTGGAGCTGAACCGTTTACGGCATCAGCTCCACAGCCGCCGGGCGTGCCGGATCGACGTCAGCGGCTCGGGCCCAGAGCGTGCAGCCGGCTGACCGCCTCGGTCAGCACCTCCGGGCGCTTGCAGAAGGCGAACCTGACCAGCCGCCGGCCCGCGTCGACGTCGTCGTAGAAGACCTGGGTGGGCACCGCCACCACGCCGCAGCGCTCCGGCAACGAGCGGCAGAACTCCACCCCGTCCCGGCCGCCGAGGGCGGTGATGTCGGCGGTGACGAAGTACGTCCCCTCCGAGTCGAGCACCTCGAAACCGGCGTCGGTCAGACCACCGACGAGCTGGTCCCGCCGCTGCTGGAGACCGTCCCGGAAGCCGGTGTAGTAGGCGTCCGGCAGGGCCAGCGCCACGGCCACCGCCGGTTGCAGCGGCGCGGCGTTGACATAGGTGAGGAACTGCTTCACCCGGAGCAGCGCCGAGACCAGCGCCGCCGGGCCGCTCGCCCAGCCGACCTTCCACCCCGTGCAGGAGAACGTCTTGCCGGCCGACGAGATGCGCAGCGTCCGCTCCCGCATCCCGGGCAGGCTGGCCAGCGGCACGTGCGGGCTCGACGCGTCGGTGAAGACCAGGTGCTCGTACACCTCGTCGGTGACCGCGTACGCGCCGAACTCCTGACACAACTCGGCGACCTGCGCCAACTCGGCCGGGGTGAAGACCTTGCCGGTCGGATTGTGCGGCGAGTTCAGCAGCACCAGCCGGGTGCGCGGGCCGAACGCCGCACGCAGCGCCGCCGGGTCGAAGGCGTACCGGCCGTCGGCCGAGGGGCGCAACGTCACCGGCCGGCGGACCGCGCCGGCCAACGCGATCGAGGCGGCGTACGAGTCGTAGTACGGCTCGAAGCACACCACCTCGTCGCCCGGTTCGCAGAGCGCGAGGATGCTCGCCGCGACCGCCTCGGTCGCGCCCGCCGTGATCACGATCTCGCTGTCCGGGTCGTAAGCCAGGTCGAAGAACCGCCGCTGATGCGCCGCGACGGCCGCGCGCAGGGCGGGGATCCCCGGGCCGGGCGGGTACTGGTTCTGCCCGTTGCGCAGCGCCTCGGCGGCGGCGGCCAGCATCTCCGGCGGGCCGTCGGTGTCGGGAAACCCCTGGCCGAGGTTGACCGCGCCGGTGCGTACGGCGAGGGCGGACATCTCGGCGAAGATCGTCGTTCCGAACGGCCGCATCCGGGCCACCAACGGGTCGACATCGGTGCTCGTCGTCACCTGCGCCAGCCTACGGCCATACCCGGCTCGGACCCCAGCCTCAGTCGCGCCCGCAACTGGTCGACCAGTACCCCCGGGTCTTGTCGACGACCGGCTTGCCGGCACCGGTGACAGTGACCGTGCAGTCGAGTGGTCTCTCACCCTCATCGTCGGCCCATCTGGCCTCCACCATGACCCGGCTCTTGCCGTTGGTCCGGATGGTGGTCCGCCAGGGCAGCTTCTGGCCGTCGACGTGGATGAGGTCGCTTTCGGCGTCGAAGTACGCGAGGTCGACGACACCCGACCCGCTGAGCTGGTAGACCACCGTCACGGGTGCCGGTCCTGACGTCGGCCGGGTGACCGGCTTCTTGCTGGGGGTGGGGGACGTGGTGGGAAGCTGCGGGGCGGTGGGTCGCTCCGGGATGATCGGCCCGGTGGTGGGCGCCGTCCAGCCGTCGTCGTCGGGGACGACCCACGGCTCCTCGGCGACCGGGTCCGGGTCTGTCTGATCGAGCCACAGGCCGGCCACGCAGAGGCAACCACACACCAGTAGGACGAGTGCCACGACGGCCGCGACGACGATCCCGACGATCCGCCCGCTGCTCGTGGTCGTCTTGCCGGGGGCCTGCGGATACCCGGGGTAGGCGTGGGGCGGCGGATAACCGGGCGGCGGCCAGCCGGTGCCGGGGGACGGATAGCCGGGCGGCGGATAGCCGGTGCCGGCTGGCGGCCAGCCAGCGGTCTGCGGCTGCCCGCCGGGCATGGGCCACCCCGTCGGCGGTGGCGATCCGGCCGATGGCGGGCCTGAGGAGTCGGGCGACCACGGGGGTGTCTGCGGGTCGGGCGACCACGGCGTCGCGGACGGTTGTGGCGTCCACTGGGTGGCGGGCGGCGACGGCGTCCACGGCGCGGCCGGCGGGGGTGGCTCCCAGGGTGCCTGCGGGGCCCACGGCTGGCCCGGCGCCAGCGGGTCGGGGGCTGGAGACGAAGCCGTGGACGGCGGCGCCGTCGGGTCCGGCGGAAGTGCGGGGGAAGCCGGGTCCGGAGCGGACGAGGGAATCGGGTCGGGCGGCGGCGCGTCGGACATGGCTGCTCCGGGCGGGAGTGGGTATGGGACGAACGGGCCGTGGACGGGAGCGCCAAACCCGCCGAGAGACTTCCGCACCCGAAGGCGTGTCGCAACCCCGCCCTGCGGCGCGGGGCGCGAGGGGCCTGTGACGCTCGTCCCGTTGCGGCCGCGTAGGCACTGATCGCTCAGATTCCGTGATTGATAACCCGACTTTCGAGCAACCAACGTGAGTGAAACTGGGTTAGGCTGCGGGCCATGTGTGGAATCGTGGGATACGCGGGCGCGCGCCCCGCACTCGGCATCGTCCTCGACGGGCTGCGGCGGCTGGAATACCGTGGCTACGACTCGGCAGGCGTCGCGATCGTCTGTGACGATCAGCTGCTGACCGAGAAGAAGGCCGGCAAGCTGGCCAACCTGGAGAAGGTGCTGTCCGAGCGGGCCGCCGACGACCCGACCTCCTGCGCGGCCAGCCCGATCGGCATCGGTGACGGCACCACCGGCATCGGCCACACCCGGTGGGCCACCCACGGCGGCCCGACCGACCGCAACGCCCACCCACACGTCGCCCCCGACGGGCGGGTCGCGGTGATCCACAACGGCATCATCGAGAACTTCGCCAAGCTCCGCGCCGAGCTGGAGGCCGACGGCGTCCAGTTCACCAGCGACACCGACACCGAGTGCGCCGCGCACCTGCTCGCCGCCGCGCTGGCCGACCTGCGCGCCGCCGGCCAGCCGGACAGCCCGCAACTGCTCGCCGCCGGCATGCGCGTGGTCTGCCAGCGCCTGGAGGGCGCGTTCACACTGCTCGCCGTGGACGCCGCCGTGCCCGGTGCGGTCGTCGGCGCCCGGCGCAACTCGCCGCTGGTGGTCGGCCGGGGCGACGGGGAAAACTACCTGGCCAGCGACGTGGCCGCGTTCATCGAGCACACCCGGGAAGCGGTCGAGCTGGGCCAGGACCAGATCGTGTTGATCACCGGTGACAGCATCGAGATCACCGACTTCGAGGGCCAGCCCGCCGCCGGCCAGGACTTCCACATCGACTGGGACTCCTCGGCCGCGGAGAAGGGCGGCTACGACTGGTTCATGCTCAAGGAGATCGAGGAACAGCCGCAGGCCATCGCCGACACGCTGCTGGGCCGGCTCACCGAGAGCGGTGAGATCGCCCTCGACGAGGTCCGCCTCAGCGACCAGGATCTGCGCGACGTCGACAAGATCTTCATCGTGGCCTGCGGCACCGCGTACCACGCTGGCATGGTCGCCAAGTACGCCATCGAGCACTGGACCCGGATCCCGTGCGAGGTGGAGCTGGCCAGCGAGTTCCGCTATCGCGACCCGGTGCTCGACCGGTCCACGCTGATCGTGGTCATCTCGCAGTCCGGCGAGACCATGGACACCCTGATGGCGCTGCGCCACGCCAAGGAGCAGAAGGCCCGGGTGCTGGCGATCTGCAACACCAACGGCTCGACCATCCCCCGCGAGTCCGACGCTGTGCTCTACACCCACGGTGGGCCGGAGATCGCCGTCGCCTCCACCAAGGCGTTCCTCACCCAGGTCGTCGCCTGCTATCTCATCGGCCTGCACCTGGCCCAGGTGCGCGGCATCAAGTTCGCCGACGAGGTGGGCGCGGTGGTCGCGCAGTTGCAGGAGATCCCCGGCAAGCTGCGTGAGCTGCTCGACCGGATCGAGCCCGTCCGCGAGCTGGCCCGGGAGCTGAAGTCCGAGCCGACGGTGCTGTTCATCGGCCGGCACGTCGGCTACCCGGTGGCCCTGGAAGGCGCGCTGAAGCTCAAGGAGTTGGCGTACATGCACGCCGAGGGCTTCGCCGCCGGTGAGCTGAAGCACGGCCCGATCGCCCTGATCGACAAGGGCACCCCGGTTATCTGCGTGGTGCCCTCGCCGGTGGGCCGGGGCATGCTGCACGACAAGGTCGTCTCCAACATCCAGGAGGTACGGGCGCGGGGCGCGCGGACCATCGTGATCGCGGAGGAGGGCGACGAGGCGGTCGTCCGGTACGCCGACCACCTGATCTACGTGCCGCGTACGCCCACCCTGCTGGCCCCACTCGTCACCACTGTCCCGTTGCAGGTGCTCGCCGCCGAGATCGCCGCCGCCCGGGGACACGACGTGGACCAGCCCCGCAACCTGGCCAAGTCGGTCACCGTCGAGTAGGCACCCCGCACGTCAGGAACCCCGGTCGCCGCGTCCCGCGGCGGCCGGGGTTCCGTCGTCACCGGCCCAGCACGACACGGGCCATCCCGTCCAGCGCCGGGTTTCCCGCCTCCCAGTAGCCGGTGTGCCCGCCACGGCCGCTGGGGAGCACCCGCCCGCCGAAGCCGGGATCGGCCGGGTCGTGACCGAACCACAGCTCGTGCCCCGTCCGGCCGGGCCAACCCAGCACGGCGGCGAGTGGTGCCGCTCCGAACAGGGCCCGCCGGCCCAGCTCATCCGGCGACCGGGCCGCCCGGATCACGTCGTCGGGGGCGCTGCTCGCCCAGACCTCCCCGGTCGGCACGCCCAGCTCGGTGGCGTGCGACGCGCCGACACCGGGGGAGCCGACGAGGACCAGCGCGTCGGCGGCCAGGCCGTGCTCCCGGGCGGCAACACCCACCACCAGCGACCCGTAGCTGTGCCCGAGCACCGTCTGCCGGGCCGGCGGCCCGTCGTGGCTGACGCGCAGCCCCTCCTGGAAGCGGTGCAACGCCGGGCCGGCGTCCCGGGCCTGACCCGCCGAGGCGGCCTCGGTCAGCAGATCCGGAGCGTCGTAGTCCAACCAGAGCACCGCCGCGCTGCGCTCATCCGGGGCGAGCGCGGCGCACCGCTCCAGCACCCGGGCCGCCCTGCCCAGCTCGCCGGAGGCGTCGTCCAGGCCGGCGGTCATCCCCGGCACGTAGGTCAGCACCCGGTCGGCGTGGTCCGGGTCGCCGAGCGCCACCACCGCCCGGCCCTCACCCGCCGGATCCAACCCGAGCAGGTACGCCCGCGGCGCCTCGCCGGCCGTCAGCCGGCCGACCAGCGCGTCCAGACCGGCCAGCCGCCCGGCCACCCCGCGCAACCGGATCAACGCGAGCGGCCCCGGCGGCACCTGGGACAGCAGCCGTCGCCGCTCGGCCAGCAACTCCGTACGCCAGGCGTCGAGCCGTAACCGGTTGGCCTGGTCCCGGGCAGCCACCGGCAGCCCGTCCAGCCGGCCCACCAGGGCCGGCTCGCGAACGGTCAGCCACCGTCGCTGCGCCGGCGTCAACCCGGACCACCAGGCGCTGACCAGCGCGGGCGCGGCACCGAGGGCCGGTCGGCCCGGCGGGGGCGGGGACGCCCAACCGGTGCCGGCGGCCCTGGCCAGCTCATCCAACCGGTCCGCGGCGACCCGGTCCGCAGCGGCTGCCCCGTCGAGCGCGGCCCGCAGGGCCGCGGCCACTCCAGCCGCGGCGACCCCGGCCCGCTCAGTAGGTCGATACCGGGCGGGATCGACCCGCACCGCACCCGAGCGGTCCACCAGCAGGCCGGCCGCATCGGCCTGGGCGACCGCCTGGGAGAGCCGCGCCTTCGCCACCGCCAGCCCACCGGACAACTCCGCCAGCACCTGGTCGACCTCGATCAGCGCTGGTGCGATCGAGGCCAGCTCGTCACGCAGGCCGTTGAGGCGGGTGTCCGCCGCCATGGCTGCCGTACCCGACCAACCGTCCCGCAACCGCCCGGTGGCCGCCCGCAGCTCGCCGAGGCGCCGATCGAGTGGCCTCGCCAACCCCGCCCACGCCACCCCGGCGGCCCGCCACGCACCAGGATCGACAGCCCACAGCTGTCGGTAACCGACGCTGCTCACCGAGGTAGGGAGGCGAACCGGCCGGCGGCCCGGTCGTCCACCGTCTCGTACGCGTCGGCCGCCGCCCGGACGCCGCCGGACGTCGCCGCGACCCGGTCACCCAGCCGGCATAACCAGGCGTGCACGGCCGCCTCCAACCCGGCCAGCGCCGCGCCGGCTCGCCATTCGGGCGCCGCCACCACCAGCCCGGGCAACCCCGGGAGGCCCAACGCCAACCGGTGCGCCTCGTCGTCGAGCAGGACGGCGACCGCCCGCAACTTCTCCGGCTGAACGGCGAACGGCTCGTCGGTCATGGCCACACCCCCGTGGACGATCGGCATCGACGCGCTCACGCTAGGCACCTGCCCGAGGCCGCGCGGTGCCCTGTGGACAGCCGACGTCGAGGCGTACCCCGGGGTGTCCACAGGCGTTGCCCAGCGCGAGCCCGACGGCTAATCTGCGGCCTCGACCGCCGGTAGGGTGGTGTGGTGATCGTCGCTGTCGGCATCGACGTGGTCCTGGTCGACCGGTTCGCCCGGGCCCTGGCACGGACGCCGCTGCTCGCCGACCGGCTCTTCACCGAGGCCGAGCGGCACACCCGCTCCGGCAGCCCGCGCTCGCCCGAGTCGCTCGCCGCCCGGTTCGCCGCCAAGGAGGCGGTGGCCAAGGCGCTCGGCGCCCCGGCCGGGCTCAACTGGCACGACTGCGAGATCGTGCCCGACCCGGCTGGCCGCCCCTGGCTGGCCGTCTCCGGCACTGTCGCGGCGGTGGCCGACGCGCGCGGGGTCAACCACTGGCATCTCTCGTTGTCGCACGACGGCGGGATCGCGTCGGCGATGGTGGTCGCGGAACGATGACGTCGGCCGGGAGGGCCGGTCAGGTCCGCCCGCTAACTGAATGGGACACGGTGGCATGAGAGCGGTGTGGCGGGTGGCCGACGTACGGGCGGCCGAGGCGGGGTTGATGGGCACGCTGCCGGAGGGGACGCTGATGCAGCGGGCCGCCGCCGGCCTGGCCCGCCGGGCCGCGCTCCTGCTCGCCGAGCGGGGCGGAGTCTACGGGGGCCGGGTGCTGCTGCTGGTCGGCTCCGGTGACAACGGCGGCGACGCGCTGTACGCGGGGGAGCGGTTGGCCCGGCGAGGTGTCCACGTGTCCGCCCTGCTGCTCACCCCCGGGCGGGCGCACGCCGCCGGCCTGGCCGCGCTGCGAGCCGCTGGCGGTCGGCTGGTCCGAGACCCGGCCGGCCCGATCGACCTGGTCGTCGACGGCATCGTCGGCATCGGTGGCACCGGTGGGCTACGGGCGAACGCGGACGAGGTGGTCCAGCGCCTCGGCGAGCTGCGCGGACGCGACGGGGGACGGGCCACGGTGCTGGCGGTCGACGTGCCCAGCGGGGTCGCGGTCGACACCGGCCACGTGCCGCTGTCCGCGTCCGGCCGGCCCACAGCGGTCCGCGCCGACGTGACGGTGGCCTTCGGCGCGCTGAAGCCCGCCCTGGTGGTCGGCCCGGCCGCCGCGCTGGCCGGGCAGGTCGAGCTGGTCGACATCGGGCTGCGGCCGTGGCTGCGCGGCACCCCGGCGCTGCGGGTCACCGAATGGTCCGACCTGGTCGACTGGTGGCCTCAGCTGGGCGCGGCGTCGGAGAAGTACACCCGGGGCGTGGTGGGGGTGTCGACCGGTTCGGCGGCCTACCCGGGTGCGGCGGTGCTCTCCGTGGGCGGCGCCCTGGCCGGGCCCACCGGCCTGGTCCGCTACGCCGGCAGCGCCCGAGCCGAGGTGCTGCACCAGCACCCTTCGGTGATCGCCAGCGGGCGGGTCGCCGACGCGGGCCGGGTGCAGGCCTGGGTCTGCGGCTCCGGGCTGGGCACCGGCACCGACGCGGCGGCCGAGCTGCGCGCCGTACTGGCCGCCCCGGTGCCGGTGGTGCTCGACGCCGACGCTCTGACCCTGCTGGTGGACGGCTCGCTCGCCGACCGGCTGCGGGGTCGGGACGCGCCCATCGTGGTCACCCCGCACGACCGCGAGTTCACCCGTCTCTGCGGGGAGGAGCCGGGCGTCGACCGGGTCGGCGCCGCGCTGCGGCTGGCCGCCTGGATGAACGCGGTGGTGCTGCTCAAGGGCGATCGCACGGTGATCGGCACGCCGGACGGTCGGGCGTACGTCAACCCGACCGGCACCCCGGCGCTGGCCACCGGCGGCACCGGCGACGTGTTGGCCGGGCTGCTCGGCTCGTTGCTGGCGGCCGGGGTACCCGCCGATCGGGCCGCCGCCTCGGCCGCGTACCTGCATGGGCTCGCCGGGCGGGAGGCGGCCCGGGGTGGCCCGGTGACCGCGCCCGACGTGGCGACCGCGCTGCGTCCGGTGCTGGCCCGGCTGGGCTGAACGGGGTGGTTCCGGGCGCGCTGACCGGATCGCCGCGTCGGGACGTGCGTCGCCGCCCGCGGTGATCACGGCGGAAAGTAGGCTGGGTGCATGTGGCAGGCCGAGGTACGCGTCGATCTTGACGCCATCCGCGAGAACGTGAGCAGGCTCCGATCCGGCACCACCGCCGAGTTGATGGCAGTGGTCAAGGCCGACGGGTACGGCCACGGCATGCTTCCGGCCGCCCGCGCGGCGCTCGACGCCGGCGCTGACTGGCTCGGCGTCTGCACCCTCGACGAGGCCCTCACCCTGCGGCGGGCCGGGGTGACGGTGCCGGTGCTGGCCTGGCTGCTCGCCCCCGGGTTGCCGCTGCACGAGGGGGTCAGTGCCGGGGTGGACCTGGGCGCGGCCAGCCTGACGCAACTGGACGAGATGATCGAGGCGAGTCGCCTCGCCGGGCGTCCCGCCCGCCTGCACCTCAAGATCGATACGGGGCTGTCCCGGGGCGGTGCGACAGTCGCCGACTGGCCCGCGCTGCTGGACGCCGCGGCGAAGGCGCAGGCCGACGGCCTGGTCGAGGTGGTCGGCGTGTGGAGCCACTTCGTGTACGCGGACTCGCCCGGCCACCCCACCACCGACCGCCAACTGGCCGTCTTCCACGAAGCGCTGGCCATGGTCGAGCGGGCCGGGCTGCGACCGCGCTGGCGGCACCTCGCCAACTCGGCCGCCACCCTCACCCGCCCGGACACCCACTTCGACCTGGTCCGGCCCGGCCTGGCCATCTACGGCCTGTCACCGGTGGCCGGCGAGACGTACGGGTTGCGGCCGGCCATGACCGCCCGCGCCCGGGTGATGCTCACCAAGCGGGTGCCCGCCGGCACCGGTATCTCCTACGGGCACGCCTACACCACGCAGGCCGACGCGAACCTGGCCGTGGTGCCGCTCGGGTACGCCGACGGGGTTCCCCGACACGCGTCCAACACCGGCCCGGTCCAGCTCGGCGGCGTACGCCGGACGATATCGGGCCGGGTCTGCATGGACCAGTTCGTGCTCGACTGCGGGGACGACCCGGTGGCCGACGGCGACGTGGCGACGCTCTTCGGCAGCGGCGTCGACGGCGAACCGACGGCGGACGACTGGGCCGAGGCGGTCGGCACGATCAACTACGAGATCGTGACGCGGTTCGGCGGCACGCGGGTGCCCCGGGTCTACGACGGCGAGAAACCATGAGTTATCGCATTCCGCGTCCGCGGTCGGCTGCGGGCCGGGTAGCGGGGATCGTCGGCGCGGCGGTCGGGGTGGCCGCGGCAGGTCTGGCGGCTGGCGTCGCGACCGAGCGGACCCTGGTCCGTCGGCTCAAGGCCGATCCGGCCGACCGCTACGCGCACGAGACGTTCGACAAGCAGCGGTACGACGAGGCGTTCCGCCTGGAGTTGCCGGACGGCACCGACATCCACGTCGAGGTGGTCGAGCCCACCCGGCCGGTGCCGGGGCACCCGACTGTGGTGCTGGTGCACGGTTTCTGCCTGGACATGGGGACGTTCCACTTCCAGCGCCAGATGCTCGCCGCCCGCGGTGACTACCGGATCGTGGCGTACGACCAGCCCGGTCACGGCCGGTCCGGACGGCTGGAGACCGGGGAGTACGACCTCGCCGTGCTTGGCCGAACGCTGCGTCAGGTGATCGACCGAACCGCCCCGGACGGGCCGCTGGTGCTGGTCGGCCACTCGATGGGCGGCATGACGATCATGGCGTTCGCCGAGTTGTTCGGAGAGCTGTTCGGTGACCGGGTGGTGGGCACCGTTCTGATGGCCACGTCGGGCGGGCTCATCGCGGAGACCAAGCTGGTCGCGCCCGCGCTGCTCGGCCGGGTCGGCGGTCCGATGCTCTACATGGTCAGCAACGCCACCCGGTACGGCGGGCCGGTGATCGACAAGGCCCGCAAGTCGACGTCGAACGTGGCCTGGTTACTGACCCGCAAGTACGGCTTCGGCACCCGCAAGCCCAGCCCGTCGCTGGTGTCCTACGTGGAGACGATGAACTCCCGGACGTCGGCCGACACGGTGACCCGCTACCTGCGGACCCTGGCCACCCACTCGCGCTTCCCGGCGCTGGCGGCGCTGGCGGCGACTCCGGTGCTCGTGGTGGTCGGCGACAAGGACATGATCACGCCGGTGACCCACTCCGAGGAGATCGTCCGCCGGTTGCCGCACGCCGAGTTCGTGAAGATCAAGGACAGCGGTCACATGGTGATGTTGGAGCACGCGGACGAGGTCAACGCCGCCCTGGCGCGGTTCCTGGAGTCATTGCAGAGCGTGGAGGAACGGTGAGTCACGTCGTCAAGCTGCCGACCGTCGAAGACACTCGGGACTTCGGCCGGCGGCTGGCCGGGCTGCTGCGCGCCGGCGACCTGGTGCTGTTGACCGGCCCGTTGGGTGCCGGCAAGACCGCGCTCACCCAGGGCGTCGGGGCCGGGCTCGGTGTCCTCGGGGACATCACCTCGCCGACCTTCGTGATCGCCCGGGTGCACCGCCCCGATCCGGCCCGGGGCGGCCGGGTGGCGCTCGTGCACGCCGACGCGTACCGGTTGGGTGACGCCACCGACCCGCGCGCCGAGATCGACGACCTGGACCTCGACGCCTCGGTGGACGACTCGGTAACAGTGGTGGAGTGGGGCGAGGGCCTGGTGGAGCAGTTGGTGGACGCGCACCTACGGGTTCGCATCGACCGCCGCGACGACGACACCCGCGTCGTCGAGCTGGACCCGATCGGCGGTGACTGGGCCCGGCGGCTCGCCGACCTGGGCTAGGTCGGTGGCTGTCGTACCCGATGCCTAGAGTGCGGGGGACCGACCCGCGCTGTGAAGAGGTTCCCGATGCCCGACGACGCCCCCGCCCTGGATCTGCTGGCCCTGCTGCCGGAGCAGTGGCGCACAGTGCTCACCCCGCACCTCGACCCGGCACGCACCGCCGCGCTCGGCGAGTTCGTCGCCCGGGAATACGCGACGCAGACGGTCTTTCCTCCGCAGGAGGATCTGTTCTCGGCATACCGGCTGTGCCCGCCGCAGGGCGTTCGGGTGCTCATCCTCGGGCAGGATCCCTACCACCGGGCCGGGCAGGCTCATGGGTTGAGCTTCAGCGTCCGCGACGGTGTGACGGTGCCGCCGTCGTTGCGCAACGTCTTCAAGGAGCTGGGCGAGGACGTGGGCGTCCCCAAGCCGCGCAGCGGCAACCTCGACGGGTGGGCCGCCCAGGGGGTTCTGCTGCTCAACGCGGTGCTGACCGTCCGGCAGGCCACCCCGGGCTCGCACGCCAACGCCGGCTGGGAAGAGTTCACCGACGCGACGATCCGGGCACTGGACGCGGCACCGGACCGGGTGGTCTTCCTGCTCTGGGGCGGCTACGCCCGCAAGAAGGCCGCGCTGGTCACCAACCCGCAGCACGTGGTGCTGGAGGCGGGTCACCCGAGCCCGATGAACCCGCGCGGCTTCCTCGGTAGCCGCCCGTTCAGCGCCGCCAACAAGGCACTCGCCGACGCCGGCCTGCCCACCATCGATTGGGAGCGCACTGCCGGCTGAGCCGCTCGTCGACGTTGCACCGCCGGGCCGGCAGCTGACTCAGCTGTCGCTGGCCAACTGCCGGTTGCGGTAGCGGCGTAACAGTCCGGCGGCGCGCGGCTCGCTGAGTTCCAGCTCGACGAGCGGCACCACCTGGTAGATCCTTTCGCCGTGGCGCACCTCGATCGTCTCGGGCAGCTCGTCGCACATCGTGGCCCTGATCTCCCCGTACCGGGTCGACCACCGGTGTTCGCCCGGCTCCTCGGGCTCCAACCACACCCCGCCGAACTCACCCCAGCGGTCGTTCCACCGCTGCCCGTAGTTCGTTTCCAGCCAGCGGGTGAACGGTTTGGAGTCCTGCCAACGCAGGGCGATCTCCAGCGCGTCGACCGGCACCGGCGCGCCCTGTAGCAACGCCGCTGTGCAACCGGTGATCACCTGTGGGAAGTCGGTGAGCCGGTCCAGCAGCCGATCCAGCCCCAACCCGTCGATCCGTTCGGCGATCGGCCGGGCGGCCAAGCCGTCGATCTGGGCGTCGAGGTGCGCGTCCAACGGCTCGACTCCGACGACCAACTGCACGTCCATCGCGGCAAACAGCCGTTCCAGCACCGGGATGGTCGGCGCTCGCTCACCACGTTCGAACCGGGCCACCGCGGCCTGGTCGACCTCGGCCAACGCGGCCAACTGACGTTGGCTCAGGTCGCGCAGCTGTCGTTGCTGCCGCAAGGCAGCACCAAGCAGGGCGACAAGGCGAGTCGATGACATCCCGGCATCGTGGACCACGGGTGAGATGCCCGCGATCCCGCTGCGGCAGGTCGGCGGCTTGCGGCGCGATCCGCGCGCCCTGATACGCCGAGCGCATGACCTGGCGGGCCTCACTTCGATGAGCGTGATGTCTGTGAGTCATCACGATGACTCACAGACATCAGGCTGATTAGCGGGTGTGGTTCCAGCGCTCGTCCCTGGCTAGCCGTTGGGCCGGCGGCCAACGGCGGCGGGGCGGTCCGCGGCGGGGTGGCAGGGGCGGCGCGAGGCGGGGCGGGGTGGGGCGGTGTGGGGCGACGTGAGACGAAGGGCGAACGCGGGTGGCCGGGGGCAAGGTCCGGGCGAGAGCGGGCGAGAGCGGCCGAGAGCGGGGCGAGGGGCGAAGGCGGGTGGCGGGGCGGGCAAGGTCGGTACAAGGTCCGGGCGAGAGGGGGTGGGGCGGGCGAGGTCGGGGCGAGGGGCGAAGGGGGGTGGCGGGGCGTGACCGGGAGGGCTGGGCGGGGCGGCTAGGCTGGCTTACCGTGCTCGTACTCGTGGTGGACAGCTCGACCCCCGCGGTCACCGCGGCGCTGGTGGAGATCTCGGCAGACGGCGTGGCGTCGCGGGCGCACCGGTGCACGGTCGATGCTCGCGCGCACGGTGAGCTGCTCGCGCCCCAGGTGGATGCGGTCCTCGCCGACGCTGACGCGCGCCCGCGTGACCTGGCGGCCATCGTCGCCGGGCTCGGCCCGGGTCCGTTCACCGGGCTACGGGTCGGCCTGGTCACCGCCGCGACAATGGGTCAGGTGCTGGGGATCCCCACGTACGGTGTCTGTTCGCTGGACGCCATCGGGTACCCGGAGGCGTCCGGCACGCCGGTCCTGGCCGCCAGCGACGCCCGGCGCAAGGAGCTCTACTGGGCCGTCTACGACGGCGCCGGCCAGCGGATCGTCGGGCCCGAGGTGTCCGCGCCGGCGGTCGCCGCCGCGCGGGCCCGCGAACTGGGCGCGACGATCGCGGTCGGTGACGGGGCGCACCGGTACGCAGACGTCCTGGACCTGCCCGTCCGGGTCGAGCCGCGCTATCCGGACGCGACAGTGCTGGCGTTGCTCGCCGCCGAGCGGATCCGGGCGGGGGCGTCCAGTGAGCGGCTCACTCCGCTCTACCTGCGACGCCCCGACGCGGTGGCGGCGACCGGCCGCAAACCGGTCCTGCCATGACCGCGGTACGGCTCGAACCGTTCCGCTGGTGGCACATCGACGACGTGCTGCCGATCGAGGCGGACCTCTTCGGCGCTGAGAAGTGGTCGCCCGCCATGTTCTGGAGCGAGCTCGCCAACGGGCACCACTACCGGGTCGCCGTCGACGCGGACGGTTCAGTGCTCGGCTACGCCGGGCTCGCCGGCGGTCCGCCGGACGAGGTGTGGGTACAGAACATCGCCGTCCGCCGGGACGCCCAGCGGCGCGGCGTAGGCCGTGCCCTGCTGGAGGAGTTGCTCGCCGAGGCGGTCCGGCGCGACGCCAGCAGCACCCTGCTGGAGGTCGCCGTGGACAACGCCGCAGCTCAGCGGCTCTACGCGACGTACGGTTTCGAGCCGATCGGGGTGCGGCGCGGCTACTACCAACCGAGCAACACAGACGCGCTGGTCATGCGGCGCGACGCCGAGCCGACCGGGAACGGACCACACGACAATGGCTGACGAACCACTGATCCTGGGTATCGAGACCTCCTGCGACGAGACCGGTGTCGGCATCGTGCGGGGGCACACCCTGCTGGCCGACGCGCTCGCCTCCAGCGTCGAGGAACACGCCCGGTTCGGAGGTGTGGTACCGGAGGTGGCCAGCCGGGCCCACCTGGAGGCCATCGTGCCGACCATGGACCGGGCCCTGACCGAGGCCGGCGTCACGCTGGCCGACATCGACGCGATCGCTGTCACCTCGGGGCCGGGGCTGGCCGGTGCGTTGCTGGTCGGCGTCGCTGCCGCCAAGGGGTACGCGGTCGCCGCCGAGAAGCCCATCTACGGCGTCAACCACCTCGCCGCCCACGTCGCGGTGGACACCCTTGAGCACGGCCCACTGCCCGAACCCGCCATCGCGCTCCTGGTGTCCGGCGGCCACTCGTCCCTCTTGCTGGTGGACGACCTGGCCCGGGGTGTCACCCCGCTCGGCGCCACCATCGACGACGCGGCCGGGGAAGCGTTCGACAAGGTCGCCCGGCTGCTCGGGTTGCCGTTCCCGGGAGGTCCGCCCATCGACCGGGAGGCCCGGGCCGGCGATGCCGCCTCGATCGCCTTCCCCCGCGGTCTGACCGCCGCGAAGGATCTCGCCGCCCACCGGTACGACTTCTCGTTCTCGGGCCTGAAGACGGCTGTGGCCCGGTGGGTCGAGGCCCGTCAGCGTGCCGGTGAGCCGGTTCCGGTGGCCGACGTGGCCGCGTCCTTCCAGGAGGCGGTCTGTGACGTCCTGACCAACAAGGCGCTCGCCGCCTGCCGGGCGCAGGGCATCGAGACCCTGGTCATCGGCGGGGGAGTGGCGGCGAACTCGCGGCTGCGGGCGATGGCCGAGCAACGAGCCGAGAAGTACGGCATCCGGGTCCGGGTACCCCGGCCGAAGCTGTGCACCGACAACGGCGCGATGGTGGCCGCGCTCGGTTCGCACCTGGTCGCCGCCGGGGTCGCTCCGAGCCGACTGGACCTGCCAGCCGATTCGGCGCTGCCGTTGACCACGGTCAGCGTGTGACGGGGGCGCGGACATGATCGTGCGGATGTGGGAGGCGCGCGCCGAGGCGTACGGAGTCGCCGACCTGATCACCTGGGTGTGCGACACCGCCCTGCCCGAGTTGGAGCACGACCCGCTCCACGTCTCCAGCGAGGTCTTCTCCTCCACCGACCACCGAGTGGTGGTGATCTCCAAGTGGCGCAGCAGCCCCCGCCCGCTGCCGGACCCGCCAGCCCTGCTGGTGGCCCGCGCCCCGCATTCCTGGGACTTTACCCAGGTGGACCGGTAACGCGAGCCACCATCCAGGCAGCTGCCTGATCGGTCAGCTGCGGCGCAACATCCGGTAGGTGGCGATTCCGCCGGTGCCCAGCGCGGCGAGGAAGACCAGCCAGACGACGGTGCTGCTGACACCGACCTGCGGGCCGGAGTTGGCCGAGGCGGCGGCCAGGAGCCCGTCCTCGCCCGGGGCGGGCAGCGCGGCCGGCGGCAGCTCCGGCCACCGAACCAGTCCGGTTGACTCCAGCATCTGCATGTGATGCGTGACGAAGGCGGTGGCGTCCTCGCAGAGCTTGCGGACGGTGGCGTCCCGGGTGCTGGCCCGTACTGCGCTGATCACCGGGAGAATGCCGCCATGAGCGACCCGGAGGCGGGTTACGAAGATCTGGTCGAACCGGGCGCCGGAGGCGTCCTTCATCTCCGTCAGCCAGCCCTTTTGTTGGGCCGTCGGCTCGCTCGGGATGCTCGCGCCCAGCTTGTTGGCCGCCTCGACCACGAGTTCATCGAGCTTCTGGTGCTCGCCGGCGATGCCGGCGCCGATCTCCCGTACCTTCGCCGACTGTCCCTTCTCGGCGGCCATCTGGCCGGCCGGCATCTCCCACAGCCCGGCCAACCGCACCCCGTTGAGCAGTGTCATGTCGGCGGCGTTGAGCTGTCGCCCGCCGGCGGGGGCGGCGATGGCCGCGCCGGGCAGGACACCGACCCCCGCGATGATCGCGATGAGCAGCATCGCCGCTCGGTGGGTCCGGGTGCCCAGTCGGCGATGGGCGGATCTGAGCGGTGCCATGTCTGTGGTGCCTCCTCGGTCCGGACCGAACGCGTCTGGACCGGGCAGCCGCGCCTTGCCGGTTGCCCGTCCGCCCACTGGTACGGGCTGATCGTGCGATCAGTTCATCGCTGAGCGACCCGGATCCGCGGGTGACAGCGAGCAACTCCAGATCCACGCCGGACAGCGTACGGATCAACCCACGTCGAGGGGGTCGGCGAGGAGCCGTTCGAAGGCCAGCTCGGCGGCGCCGATCAGGGGCGCGTCCGTACCCAGTTTCGGCGTACGCAGCCGGACGTGCTCCAGGCAGGCGCCGAGCGCGTTGGAGTTGAGCCGGCTGCGGATCTGGGCCGCCGCCGCGAGGTAGAGGTCACGCATGGTGCCGCCGAAGATGACCATCTCGGGGTTGAAGACGTTCACCAGGTTGGCCACCCCGAAGCCGAGCCAGTCGCCGGCCTGGCGGACCGCCGTCTGGGCGCGGGCGTCCCCGCGGTCGGCCGCGTCGAAGACCTCCAGCAGCGCGTCGCGGCCCCGGGCGTCGGAGCGTCCGGCGGCACGCAACAGGCCGTGCTCGCCGATCTCGGTCTCCCAGCAACCCCGGGACCCGCACTCACAGGGTTTGCCGTCGCGAACCACCTTCATGTGGCCGACCTCGCCGCCGTACCCGCCGTGCCCGGTCAGCCGGCGCCCACCGGCGATGATGCCGGCACCCACGCCGACGTCGCCGTACAGGTAGAGAACGTTGTCACAGCCCGCAGCCACACCTCGTGCGTGCTCGGCGAACGCGGCGACGTCGGCCACGTTGCCCACTGTGACCGGTACGTCGATGCCCAACTCGTCGGCGAGGGCAGCGCCGATCGGCTCGTCCACCCAACCGGTGGTGGGGCCGAGCCGGACCAGGCCGTCGTCCCGGCGAACCATGCCGCAGACCGCGACGCCGGCGCCGACGCAGATCGCGTCCGCCGGCACCAGTTGCTGCATCTCCTTGACCGCGCCGGCCAGCAGCGGCGCGGCCTCCGCGGCCAGCAGACCGCGCGGCCGGTCCAGGTCCCGACGGTCCAGGACCGCGCCACCCAACCCGATCCGGGCGGCGCGCAGCCGGTCCACCTCCACCGAGTACGCGTACGCGTAGACCCGGGTCGACTCGGGCCGGACGACCAGTGACGGTCGTCCGGCCCGGCCGGTTTCCTTCGGAGCGCCTTCGCTGACCAGCCCCACCGCGGACAGGTCGGCGGTGAGCGCGCCGATGGTGCTGCGGTTGAGGCCCAGCGTGGTGGTCAGCTCGGCACGCGTGGTCGCCCCGTTGACGTGCACGTGCCGCAGCAGGGCCCCGAGGTTCTGCCGTCGGACGTCATCCTGGCTCGGTCCTGGGCGCATGCTGGTGCTACCTCCCGCGCGGTCAGCGGGTGCCGGTGGCTGCCGCGCGGCGGCGGGAGAGCGCGTCGACGCTGGCGGCGAGCAGCAGCACGACGCCCGTGACCACGTACTTGACTCCCGCGTCGTACCCCATCAGGCCCATTCCGTTTTCGATGACCGCGACCACCGCGCCGCCGAGTACGGCGTCGAGGACGCGGCCCTTGCCACCGAAGAGGCTGGTGCCACCGATCACGGCTGCGCCGACCGCGTAGAGCAGTACGTTACTGCCCCCGGTGTTCGGGTCGACCGAGTTGGCCCGGCTGGCCGCCACGATGCCACCGATGGCGGCCATCGAGGAGCAGATCACGAAGACCGAGACCCGGATCCGGTCGACGCCGATGCCGGCCCGGCGGGCAGCTTCGCGGTTGCCGCCCACGGCGTAGATGTGCCGGCCGTAGCTGGTGCGTTGGAGCACGAAGGTCCAGATGATCAGCAGCACCGCGATGATCGGCACCACGATCGGTACACCCTTGAGTGAGCTGATCAGGACGTTGCGGCTGCGCTCCAGGTTGAGCACGTACACCGCGGTGCCGAGGATGACGGCGAGCCCGCCGATCCGCAGCGCCACCACCGCGAGCGGGTCGGTGATCAGGCCGCGGGCCACCCGGGTGCGGTGGCGCAGCAGTTGCACCGCCGCGTAGCCGATGACCGCGAGGGCGGTCAGCGCCCAGCCCAGCGTGGGGGCGAGGTTGCGGTTGGCGATGGCGACCAGCACGTCGTCGCGGACGGAGATGTTGGTGCCCTCTTTGACGAGCAGCAGTACGACGCCCTGGAAGGCGAGGAAGCCGGCGAGGGTGACCACGAAGGACGGAATGCCGATCTTCGCGACGAGCATGCCGAGCGTGGTGCCGATGACCACACCGGTGGCGACGGCGGCGAGCACGGCGACCCACCAGGGGTAGCCGAGCACTGTGACCACATTGGCCAGCACCGCAGCGCAGACGCCGCTGGCGAAGCCGGCGGAGAGGTCGATCTCGCCGAGCAGCAGCACGAAGACCAGGCCCATCGCGATCAGCGTGACCGCCGCGCCCTGGGTGAAGAGGTTGGCGAAGTTGCCGGCCGACAGGAACGACGACGGCCGCATGATCGCGAAGACGGTGCAGAGCACGATCAGGCCGAGGACGGCTGGTAGCGCGCCGACGTCGCCACCGCGTACCCGGCTCAGGTAGTTGCGGAAGTGGCCCCCGATGGTCGGCGTCGGTGTGACGGCGGCGGGGCCGTCCTTCCGCACGGCGGTGGTGGTCATCGGGCGCCTCCTGAGATCGAGTCGGCCGCCTGCGGGCCGTCGCCGTTGCTGCCCGGGTCGGTGGCGAGGCCGAGCCCGCCCGAGCGCCCGGCGGTGATCAGCTCGACCACCTGGGCGTGGGTGATGTCGGTGGTCTTCACCTGGGCGACCATCTGGCCGAGGTACAGCGCGGCGATCCGGTCGGAGACGGCGAAGACGTCGTTCATGTTGTGCGAGATGAGCACCACGGCCAGGCCGTTGTCGGCGAGGCGTCGGACCAGTTCGAGCACCTGGGCGGTCTGTGCCACGCCGAGCGCCGCGGTCGGCTCGTCCAGGATGACGAGCTTGCTGTTCCAGAGCACCGCCTTGGCGATGGCCACGGTCTGTCGTTGACCGCCGGAGAGGCTGGACACGTGCTGCCGGAGTGAGGTGACGGTGCGGATGGAGAGCCCCGCCAGGGTTTCGGCGGCGAGCTGTTCCATGGTCGGCTCGTCGAGGACGATGCCGCTGCGCTTCTCCCGGCCGAGGAACATGTTCTGCACGATGTCCAGGTTGTCGCAGAGCGCGAGGTCCTGGTAGACGACCTCGATGCCGAGCGTGGCAGCGTCGCGGGGGCTGCCGATGTGCACCGGTTCACCGTTGAACAGGAACTCTCCGGCGTCGGTGGGGTGGATGCCGCTGATGCACTTCACCAGGGTCGACTTGCCGGCGCCGTTGTCGCCGACCAATGCGGTCACTTCACCCGGGTGGACGGTCAGGGCGACGTCGCGGAGCACCTGGACGGGACCGAAGCTCTTGTCGATCCCGCGGAGTTCCAGCAGGGGGGTCGCGGACACGGGGGTCTCCTTCTTAAGGGAGGGTCGGGGCCCGTCCGGCGGGCGCCGCCCGGCACGGGAGGGGTGCTCCCGTGCCGGGCGGCGATGGTCGTTCCGGCGGGTACTGCGGCGTCGGTCAGCTGATGCCGGCTTCGGCGCAGAACTTGGTGTACGCCGCGGTGCAGACCTCTTCCTTGGTCACGTAGCCGTCGGCGATGACGTCCTTGACGCTCTCCTTGTAGATGGCCTTCGGGGTGAGCAGCACCGAGGGCACGTCCCGGTCACCGTCCTTGACCGTCTGGCCGGTGTCCTTCTTCTCACCCTTGGCGAGGGCGATGGCCAGGTCGGAGGCGGCCTTGGCCTCTTCCCGGACTGCCTTGTAGACGGTCATGCACTGGTCACCGGCGAGGATGTTCTGCAGGCCCTCGGTGCTGGCGTCCTGCCCGGTCACCGGCACCTTGCCGTTGAGCTTGTTCTTCTTCAGGATCGAGATGGCCGCGTTGCCGAGACCGTCGTTGGCGGCCAGCACGCCGTCGATCTTGCCGTTGGCCGTGGTGAGCTGCTGCTCGAAGATCGTCGCGGCCTGCGCGTTGTCCCACGCCGGCACCGCGTCCTCAGGGCCCTTGACGTATTCCTTGGAGTCGAACTTCGGCTTGAGTACCGAGTCGTAGCCGGCCTTGAACAGGGTGGCGTTGTTGTCGGTGGGGGAGCCGTTCAGGTACGCCACGACGGGGTTCTTGGCGCCCTTCTCGGTCAGGCACTTCGACAGACCCTCGCCCTGGAGCTTGCCGACGGTCTCGTTGTCGAAGCTGACGTAGTACTGGGCGGAGCCGCCGAGGGTGAGCCGGTCGTAGTCGATGGTGGCGACGCCCTGCGACTTGGCCTTGTCGAGCACTGCCTTGCCGGTGCCGGAGTCCAGGTTGACGATCATCAGAGCGGTCACGCCGCTGGTGATCATCTGGTCGGCGATGGTCTGGAAGGCGGTCTTGTCGTTCTGGGCGTTCTGGATGTCGTACTGGACGCCGGCGGCCTTGAACGCCTCCTCCAGGAACCGGCGGTCCGCGGTCTCCCAGCGGGCCGAGGACTTGCTGTCCGGGAGGATCACGCCGATCTTGGGGGTCTTGGCGGAGGCGGCCTTGTCGCCGGAGTCGTCGCCACAGGCGGTCAAGCCGCCGGTCGTGAGCAGGCCCACGGCGGCGATGGTGAGGATCCCCTTACGCATGTGCAGGGTCCTTTCGGAGGTGGGGGAGGTGTTGTTTTGTTGTGTCCGGCAACGTATTTCGGGTCACACCGGCTCCACAAGACCGCGCAGGTGCATAGTTTGTTGGGAGCGATAACAATTCAGCAACGCGACTGTTACTCCGCGGGTATCCCACGGGGGTGTCGACGTAACGACTGTCGTCAGTGGGTCTGCAACGGCGCGGTACGGGCGTCGGTCAGCGCCACCAGATCCGCCGCGGCCAGTTCGAGTTGCAGACCACGCCGACCAGCCGAGACGTAGATCGTCGGGAGATCCAGCGCGGATTCGTCCAGCACGGTGGGCAACCGTCGACGCTGCCCGAGCGGGCTGATCCCACCGCGTACGTAGCCGGTGGCCCGCTCGGCGACCGCCCGGTCGGCCAACGCCGCCCGCTTGCCGCCGACCGCAGCCGCGAGAGCCTTCAGATCCAACTCGCCGGTGACCGGAACGACCGCCACGGTGAGCGCGCCGTCGACGTCGGTCACCAGAGTCTTGAACACGCGCTCCGGTGCCACGCCGAGCGCCACCGCCACCAACGCGCCGTAGTTCGGGGCGTCCGGCGCCACCCGGTACGGATGGGTGCGATGCGCGATGCCCCGCTTGACCAAGAGTGCCGTTGCCGGCGTGCCCTGTCCCGCCACAGCGAAGACGCTAGTCGAGACGGCGCTAGTCGACCGGCCGGCCGATCAGCACCGTCGGTGCGCCGCCGACCCGGGTGAGCACCAGACTCGCCGCCGCGTCCCCGGCCAGCCGCAGGTCCCGCCGGAGCTGCTCCGGGGTGAGCGCCGAACCCCGCTTCAGGATCTCCACCCGGCCCACCCGGCGCTCCCGCAGCAGCGCCCGCAGGCGCTTGAGCGAGAACGGCAACACGTCGGTGATCTCCAGGCAGCGCGCGTACGGGGTGCGGACCGGCTGGTCGGCGTAGAGGTAGGCGATGCTCGGATCGCCCAGGTTGGCGTCCAGTTCGCTGGCCAGTTCGGCCACGAGGTGCGCGCGCACCACCGCCGGGTCCGGGTCGTACAGGTAGCGACGCGGCGGCCCGGCCGGCGCCTCGGCGGCACCCGAGCCGGTGAGCTGGTGGCTGTGGGCCTCGGCGCCTCGCTGGCGGTGGAGGGTGGCGCGACGGGGCACCTCCGCCATCTCGCCGCACCAGAGCGCGGCCTCGACCAGGTCGCCGTCCACGCCGACCCACTCGGCCTCCGCCCCGGCCGGGATGAGCGCGTGGTCCAGGCCCGGCGCGACCTTCACCACGGTGCGCGGCACCCGCTCGGCCAACCCGGTGACGAAGTCCCACGGTGGCGAGTAGGCGCGCGGGTCGAAGATCCGCCGCCCGGTGCCGGTGGCGCGGCGGGCCGGGTCGCAGAAGACCCCGTCGACCCTTGCCACGTCGAACCCGGTCGCGTCGCCGCACTCGACGGTGAAGAGCTCGGCCAGGCCGGCCGCCTCGGCGTTGGCGGCGGCCATCGCCGCGGTCACCGGGTCAGCCTCCACCCCGTACACCCGGATGCCGGCGCGGGCGGCGGCCAGCGCGTCGGCCCCGAGCCCGCACCCGAGATCGGCCAGGGTCCGCACGCCGGCCGCGTGCAACCGGGCGGCTCGACGGTCGGCGACCACCCGGCGGGTGGCCTGCTCCAGGCCGGGGCGGGTGAGGAACATCCCAGCGGCGGCCGAGCCGAACTTGCCCACCGCCCGGTGGCGCAGCTCGGCCTGGGTCAACGCCGCCGCGGCCAACGTCGGCGGCACCCCGGTCGCGCGCAGGGCCGACGCCGCGACCAGTGGATCACCGCCGGCCAGGTCGGCCGCCGCGGTGAGCGCGGCCGACCCCTCAGGGGTACGCAGCGCCGCCAACTGATCGAGATCCACCCGGCCATTGTCCCGTCCGACTCGGAAAACTTGGCTGGCGGGGCGCGACGCGCTGGCACTCTCCTTGACGGAGTGCTAGCCACGGAATAACCTGCGATTAGCACTCTCACCCTGAGGGTGCCAGCTTCCGGGTCTCGCGACCCGGGTGCGCACGCCAGGCGGACCGGCACCCGCGACGACGGCACCGCCCGGTGGCATGAGGCAGATTGACGCTGGTCAGCCCCGCTGGCCAGCAACGAAACCAGTACCCCAGGAGGGTATGCCCGTGACTACCGCGACCAAGGTTGCGATCAAGCCGCTCGAGGACCGCATCGTGGTCCAGGCGAACGAGGCTGAGACCACCACGGCGTCGGGCATCGTGATCCCCGACACCGCCAAGGAGAAGCCGCAGGAGGGCACCGTCCTCGCTGTGGGCCCGGGGCGCGTCGACGACAACGGCAACCGGGTTCCGGTTGACGTGCAGGTCGGCGACACCGTCCTTTACTCGAAGTACGGCGGCACCGAGGTCAAGTACGCCGGCGAGGAGTACCTGGTGCTCTCCGCCCGCGACGTCCTCGCGGTCATCGAGAAGTAAGCAACCGATCAGTGCCACTGCCCCGGTCCGGCTCGCCGGGCCGGGGCAATGGCGCTTCGAAGGGACATTAATGGCGAAGATCCTGAGCTTCTCGGACGACGCCCGGCACCTGCTGGAGCACGGTGTCAACGCCCTCGCGGACGCGGTCAAGGTCACCCTCGGCCCGCGCGGGCGCAACGTCGTCCTGGACAAGAAATTCGGTGCGCCGACGATCACCAACGATGGTGTGACCATCGCCAAGGAGATCGAGCTCACCAACCCGTACGAGAACCTTGGCGCGCAGCTGGTCAAGGAGGTGGCGACCAAGACCAACGACGTCGCCGGCGACGGCACCACCACCGCGACCGTGCTGGCCCAGGCGATGGTTCGCGAGGGTCTGCGCAACGTGACCGCCGGGACCAACCCGGCCGGTCTCAAGCGGGGCATCGACGCGGCGGCCATGAAGGTCTCCGAGGCGCTGCTCGGCAAGGCCGCCGAGGTCACCAGCAAGGAGTCGATCGCGAACGTGGCGACGATCTCCGCGCAGGACTCCACGATCGGCGATCTGATCGCCGAGGCGATGGAGCGCGTCGGCCGCGACGGTGTCATCACCGTCGAGGAAGGCTCGATGCTCACCACCGAACTGGACGTGACCGAAGGTCTCCAGTTCGACAAGGGCTTCATCTCGCCGAACTTCGTCACCGACCTGGAGGGTCAGGAATCCGTCCTTGAGGACGCGTACATCCTGGTCACCACCCAGAAGATCTCGGCGATCGAGGAGCTGCTGCCGCTGCTGGAGAAGGTCCTGCAGAACAGCAAGCCCCTGCTGATCATCGCCGAGGACGTGGACGGCCAGGCGCTCTCCACCCTGGTGGTCAACTCGCTGCGTAAGACCCTCAAGGTCTGCGCGGTCAAGGCCCCCGGCTTCGGTGACCGGCGCAAGGCAATGCTCCAGGACATCGCGATCTCCACGGGCGCCGAGCTGGTCGCCCCGGAGCTGGGCTACAAGCTCGACCAGGTCGGCCTGGAGGTGCTCGGCACCGCCCGGCGCGTCGTGGTCGACAAGGAGAACACCACGATCGTCGACGGCGGTGGCCAGAAGGCCGACGTCACCGACCGGGTCTCCCAGATCCGCAAGGAGATCGAGGCCTCCGACTCCGACTGGGACCGGGAGAAGCTGGCCGAGCGGCTGGCGAAGCTCTCCGGTGGCATCGCCGTCATCAAGGCCGGCGCGGCGACCGAGGTCGAGATGAAGGAGCGCAAGCACCGCATCGAGGACGCCATCGCGGCGACCAAGGCTGCGGTCGAGGAGGGCACCGTGCCCGGCGGCGGCGCCGCCCTGGTGCAGATCCTCTCGGTGCTCGACGACGACCTGGGCTTCACCGGTGACGAGAAGGTTGGCGTCTCGGTCGTGCGCAAGGCGCTCGTCGAGCCGCTGCGCTGGATCGCCCAGAACGCCGGTCACGACGGCTACGTCGTGACGCAGAAGGTCGCCGACCTCACGTGGGGCAACGGCCTCGACGCCGCCAAGGGCGAGTACGTCGACCTGGTCAAGGCCGGCATCATCGACCCGGTGAAGGTGACCCGCAACGCGGTCACCAACGCCGCCTCGATCGCCGGTCTGCTGCTCACCACGGAGAGCCTCGTGGTGGACAAGCCGGAGCAGGCCGAGCCGGCCGCCGCCGGCGGGCACGGCCACGGCCACCAGCACGGCCCGGGCTTCTGATCCGGTAGCGACACCCGTTCCGGGGCGCACCGCCGTCAGGCGGTGCGCCCCGGCTCGTGCCTGCGGGCTGCCAGGTCATTACCGAACGCTGACGTTGTTGGCGACCGGGCGAGATGATCGCGCACACTGGGCCGATGAGCACCACGTCACGGCGGTACGCCGCGTTGGCCGGAATCACCGCCGCCGCCGTCGCGATCGGGATCGCCGAACCGGTCGCGGTGTTGACCGGTCCCCGGTCGGCGCCCCTGGTCGCGGTCGGCGGGGTCGTCGTCGACGCCGTCCCCGAATCGCTGAAGCAACTCGCCATCGACCTCTTCGGCACCGCCGACAAGATCGCGCTGCTGGTCGGCACGGCCGTGTTGCTGGGAGGCTTCGCCGCCGTCTTCGGCGTACTGGCGGTCCGCCGACTGGCGTTCGGCCTGGCCGGCATCGCCGCGTTCGGCGCCATCGGCGTGGCAGCCGCGTTGACCCGCTCCGGTGCTGACCTCGCCGACGCGCTGCCATCCCTGGTCGGCGCCGGTCTCGGTGCCCTGGTGCTCTGGCTGTTCATCGGCGGACCGTTCGAGCTGGACCCCTGGTCCTGGTCACCACCCACGCCGCCCGCTGCTCCGGTGTCCCCGGCAGGGCCGGTGCCGGTGACTCCCGCCGGGCCGACGACGGCGGTCGAAGCGGTCGGGCCTGCCGAAGTGGACCCGGAGTCGCGGCGACGGTTCCTCACCGGCAGCGGAGTGCTGCTAGGCACGGCCGTGGTGGCCGGCCTCGGTGGGCGGTGGCTGGCAGGGCGGCGCGGCGTGTCCGCAGCCCGCGACGCGATCCGCCTGCCCGCGCCGGTCGCCCCCGCGCCGGCCGTACCGGCGGGCGCGGACCTCTCACTGACGCAGCTCGCGCCGTACGTCACCCCGAACTTCGGGTTCTACCGGATCGACACCGCGCTGGTGGTGCCCCAGGTCGACCCGGACACCTGGCGGCTGCGGATCCACGGACGGGTCGGCAGGGAACGCACCTACAGCTACGCGGATCTGCTGGCCCGACCACTGGTCGAGCGGTACGTCACGTTGGCCTGCGTCTCCAACGAGGTGGGCGGGGACCTGATCGGCAATGCCCTGTGGCTCGGCGTACCCCTGCGGGAACTGCTGGACGAGGTCGAGCCGGACGACGACGCCGACCAGGTCGTCGGCCGGTCGGTCGACGGCTGGACCTGCGGCACCCCCACCGCCGCGCTGCGCGACGGACGGGACGCGCTGCTGGCCGTCGGGATGAACGGCGAGCCACTGCCGGTCGAGCACGGCTTCCCGGTCCGAGTGGTGGTGCCGGGCCTCTACGGCTACGTGTCGGCCTGCAAATGGGTGACCGAACTGGAGCTGACCCGGTTCGCCGACTTCGACGCGTACTGGGTGCCGCGCGGCTGGTCCCCCCAGGGGCCGATCAAGACCCAGTCCCGGATCGACACGCCCAGGGGACGTAACCGGCTGACCGCCGGCCCGGTGACCGTCGCCGGGGTGGCCTGGGCGCAGCACCGGGGCATCCGCCGAGTCGAGGTACGCGTCGACGACGGCCCGTGGCAGGAAGCCGCGCTGGCCCCCACCGTGTCGGTGGACACCTGGGTGCAATGGTCCTGGCGCTGGGACGCCACACCTGGCGAGCACCGACTCCAGGTCCGCGCGACCGACGCGACAGGCGAAACCCAGACCGAACGTACGCAGGACGTCGTCCCGGATGGTGCCACCGGCTGGCACACGGTCACCGTCACCGTCCGCTGACCCCCTGGCACGACGTCGCCCGCGCGGGTGCGCCACCGAATCGGCGGGCTGTGTTGGCGGCGTGTGCTGTGCGGTCGGCGGGCTGCGTCCGTGTTCTGGCCTGCGGGTTGGTGGGCTGTGTCCGCGGCTGCCTGCCGGCTCCCGAGACTGCCCATGGGCCGGCGGGCCCGCTGACTGACCGGTCATATCCGGAAGCGCGTGCAGATCTTGGACAGTTTCCGTCAGCACCGAACGGAAAGTGTCCAAGATCTGCGGGGCCAAGTCGGTTGGTCGACGTCAGTTGTCTCCGTTGGGGCCAGTTCGGCACTCTCCGGCCCCGGCCCACGACCGGGCTTCCTCAGCCGCCTGCGGCGGCTTCTTCAGCGGCAGCCGCCTGCGGCCGGCGCTCCCAGCGGCTGCACCCATCGCCGGGGGCCGGTGGTTTGGGAACGGCGGTCAGCGTCAGCGGCCGCAGGGCGGTGGTCGGCGGCCGCTGACGGTGGCGGTCGGCGATCGGTGGCAGCAGGAAGGCCGCTGGCCGGCACCCCGGTGTTGCGGGTGCCGGCCAGCGGTCGGTGTGCTGTTGCCGTGCGGTGGTGCGGGTCAGCTGTTCCAGTGCTGGGCGACCAGGTCGGTGGCCTGCTGCTCCCACTGGGCGTAGGCGTCCGGGTAGGCCGAGACCTGCACGGTCTGCGCGGCGTCGGTCAGGGGCATGTCCTGCCACCCGTCGACCTGCTTGAGGCCCTTGAGGAACGCGGTGGTGGAGTACTCGGGGTTGGTGATCTGCTCGGGTGTGCCCCAACCGCTGGTCGGGCGCTGCTGGAACAGGCCCAGCGAGTCGTGGTCATTCTTGTCGCCGAGGTGGCCGAGGTTCTCCAGCTTGGACTCCTGCAGGCTCGTCGCGATCGAGATGACCGCGGCCCGCTCGGGCAGGCCGGCCTTCTTCGTGGCGGCGATGATCGCCTTCACGTTGGCGGTCTGCTCGTCGTTGAGGGTGATCCGGGACTGGTCGCCCTGCGGCTTCGGCGCCGACGACTGCACGGCCACGGCGACGGGCTTGGCGTCGACCGGGTTGGCGTGGGCGGCGATCGGACCGGCGAACACACCACCGGCGAACGCGAGACCAGCAACGGACAGCATGCTCTTACGAATGATGGTGTTCATGGGGGTAGCTCCTTCGGGGGTAGGACACCCGCACCGTCAAAGGGGGGGACGGCGGTGAGGGTGTGAGCACCTCGTCCGGCGCTGCACTTCACAAAGGGGGAAAAGTCTGGGGGGGTGACGCCTGGTCGGGCGTCAGGGTCGGCGACCTGCCGAGCGGGGGCTCGTGGCGCCGGGTCTGTGTAACGACCGGGGGGCCGGGGTGATTCCGGGGTCGGCCCATCCATCGGCACCCTCATTGAGGCGGTGCCCGTTCGGTCGTTCGTGGGGACTGTAACGACCGGGCGGAGGTCGGCATTCCAACCTGCGCGACCTGCATCCCACACCCCTGAGGGTCAGGCGGCTGGTCGGTGGTACTGCGATCGTCAGGGTATGTAACGACCCCGGCCCGGCCATGATTCCGCCCCACGAGTGTGCCCCGTCACGGGACGGAGATCGCATAACTCGCAGAAGCCCACGGCCCGCGTCAAGCCCGAATGCCCCGGACCGGGCAAACCTCCCAGGCTGGCCGTCTCGGCTAGCCCTTCGGGCCGCGCACTCCGCTTGATCCACTCGGCATCGTCGAAAACGCGGTGTCCAGCTGGGCAGGATGCCCCGACATCAAGGAACCCGTGTTGATCAGCACGGCCGCTCACTCCGAACCCCTGCCGCAGCCGCGATGGCAGGGCGCAGGGGCAGGGAGAGACCCTGACCACGCGAAACCGCGGAAACCGCCTGAAACGCGCGAACCGCGCCTCCGGGACGGAGGCGCGGTTCGCGGATGTCGGGGACGTGTGCCTGGTCAGGCGACGTTGCGTTGGGCCGGGACGGTCGACTTGTGCGGGCGACCCAGGCGGGCCTCCAGCCGTGCGACGTCGACCCGGGCGTGCCGGCGGTCTGCCAGGTCCTCCCAGCCGACGGCGAGCAGTCGCAGGCGCTCCGACTCGCTGAAGCCGCCCCACACGCCGTAAGGCTCTCGTACCGACAGGGCGTGAGCGGCGCACTCGGCGCGTACCGGGCAGGCGCGGCAGACCGACTTGGCAGTGGACTCGCGACGCAGCCGGGAAGAACCACGCTCACCGTCGGGGTGGAAGAACTGGGCGCTGTCGCGCCCTCGGCAGGCACCGAGTCGCTGCCAGTCCCAGAGATCGACGATGGGTCCGGGCAGTCTACGTACGTTCGACATCAGCACCCCTCCTCCCGCGCGGCTCCGCGAGAATCCTTATGGCCGGCATCCGGGCGGCGGGCCGCGCAGGCGCACCGTTCCCGGCCTGGATCTCCCGGTACCCGGGCTGTCGTCAACTCACACGTGTGTGATCGAAAACGTCCGAGAAATTGCGGCTTTTGCCCCATCTGTCGGAAAAGTTCGAAGGATTGCCGGGAACCCCCTCCCCAGCCGACCGCGTCATGGTCTGCTCGTTGGCGGAGAGGAGACCACAGTGCGTACCGTTCTTGTGTGCGTTCGGACACCACTCGCGGCCCAGCACCTTACTTCTGCTGCCGCGCGGCTGGGGTTGTCCGCGATCGTTCGTACCGCCGTCTCTGATCCCGAGGTGATGCTGCGGCTGGCCGAGCGACCGGCCGACGTGGTGCTGGCCGACACGGCCCTCACCCGGCCGGACAGCGCCGGCTTTGTCCGCCGGGTGTTGGCGCGTGCGCCGCAGGCGGCGGTGCTGCTGCTCGGCACCGAGGAGTCCGAGGCCGCGGCGGCCACCATCAGCGCCGGCGCCCGAGGGCTCATCCAGAATGTCGATCATGATCTGACCAGCGCGGTGGCGAAGGCGCTCCTGCTGCTCACCGCGCCTGGCCGAGCCTCCCGGCAGCGGATCACCGATCCGGCCCGCGACGCGGCGGCGGTGGGTGGTTCCGGCCGCTCCGGGCCGTCGCCGCGCGGTTCCGGCGAGCCCGGCTGGACGGCCACAGCAGCCGACGGGCCGGCCGGGGTGGCGTCGGTGCCGGTACAGCGGGGCGACGACGAGGCGGAGGCGGGGACCGGCGAGTCGCCGGCGCAGACCGACCCGGGCCGTCCCGCCCCGAACGCCCGACCCAGTCGGGCGTCGATCGGCCTCACCGAGCGTGAGCTTCAGGTGCTGCTGGGCATGGCCGAGGGCAAGAGCAACGCGGAGATCGGCCGGGAACTGTTCGTCTCGGAGGACACCGTCAAGACGCACGCCCGCCGGCTGTTCCGCAAGCTTGGCGCCCGGGACCGGGCGCACGCGGTGGCGGCGGGCTTCCGCGCCGGTCTGGTGGCCTGACACCCGGGCAACGCCGCCGCACGGCACGCCGCGCAAAAGCGAGCACGCCGCACGGCACGCCGCGCAAAAGCGAGCACGCCGCACGGCACGCCATGCAGTTCGGGGCACGCCGCACGGCACGCCGCGCAGTCGGGGCACGCCACGCGGCAGCGGAGCATCCGGCGGGTCGGCGGGAGGCAGCCCAAGCGACAGCAGGGGTACGCCGCGCAGCCGCCCGGCGGGGCTACTTGGTGGCGGTCGGGGTGTCCGGCTCGTCCTCGGTGCCCTCGGACAGGGTGTCGTGCACCCCGTCCGCGTACCCCCGGGCGTAGTCCCAGGTCACGTAGTGGTCCGGGTCGGGGTCGTAGGCGGGTTCGTGCACCCGGGGCCGACCCGAGTTGAGCAGGTGCCGCAGGTTGCCGCGGAGCAGGTCCCAGTCGAAGTAGTGCGGTTCGCGACAGTCCTCGCATTCGATCACGAGCCCGCGAACCCCGATCGGGGCCAGCAGGGCCTGGTAGATCTCCAGGTCAGCGAGGTCTTCCAGCACATCCTGCCGCTCGACGTCGGTCAGCGGATCCGGCGTCGCGTCATCGCCCGGGTCATCCAGACCCGCAGTCGGATCGGCCGGGTCGCCGTTGAACGGGTCGATGGGCTCGTCGTGCACCCCCTCACCGTAGACCCAACGCGGCGCGAACGTCCGCCCCCCGGTCTCCGCGCCGGCCCGGCCTGCCACGGACGGGTCGCCCAGCTCACTGGGTACGATGAAGCGACGTGCCGGCTTCGTGGTGCGCTCCGGTGCCCGCCCGCGCCACCTCGCTGAAGCCCATCCGAGCAGCTCAGGGGAGCAATCGTGGAAAATTCGCCCAGCACCGATCTTCCGGCCGGCGGCGAGCACGCCGACCTGGGCGGCCACCTGCCCGAGCTGCCGGCCGGCTCCGCCCGGGTGGTTCCGCTCGGCCTCACCTTCGATGACGTGCTGCTTCAGCCGGGCGAGTCGGACGTGGTGCCCAGCCGTGTGAATACCCGGACGAAGCTCACCCGCAACATCGAGTTGTCCATTCCGCTGCTGTCCAGCGCGATGGACACGGTGACCGAGGCCCGGATGGCGATCGCCATGGCCCGCCAGGGCGGCATCGGCGTGTTGCACCGCAACCTCTCGCTGGAGGACCAGGCACACCAGGTCGACCTGGTGAAGCGCTCGGAGTCCGGCATGATCACCAACCCGGTGACCGCGAGCCCGGACGACACGCTGCGCGAGGTCGACGAGCTGTGCGGGCGTTACCGCATCTCCGGTGTTCCGGTGGTGGACGGCGACGGCCAGCTGGTCGGCATCGTCACCAACCGGGACATGCGTTTCGTCTCCGAGCCGAACACTCCGGTTCGCGAGATCATGACCCACACCCCGCTGGTCACCGCGCGGGTCGGGGTGAGCAAGGACGAGGCACTGGCGCTGCTGCGTCAGCACAAGGTCGAGAAGCTGCCGATCGTCGACGACTCGGGCCGGCTGCGTGGCCTGATCACCGTCAAGGACTTCACCAAGAGCGAGCAGTACCCGGACGCCAGCAAGGACGACGCCGGCCGGCTGCGGGTCGCCGCCGCCATCGGTGTGGGCGAGGACGCGTACAAGCGGGCCCGTGCACTTGTCGACGCGGGCGTCGACGTGCTGATCGTGGACACCGCGCACGGTCACCAGCGGGCCGTGCTGGACATGGTCCGCCGGCTGAAGGCCGACGTGACGGTTGACATCATGGGCGGCAACGTGGCCACGTACGCGGGTGCGAAGGCGCTTGTCGACGCCGGCGCCGACGGCGTCAAGGTGGGCGTGGGGCCGGGCGCGATCTGCACCACCCGCATCGTCGCCGGGGTCGGCGTGCCGCAGGTGACCGCGATCATGGAGGCGGCCCGGGCCGCCCGCCCGGCCGGTGTGCCGGTGATCGGCGACGGCGGCATCCAGTATTCCGGCGACATCGCCAAGGCCCTGGTGGCCGGCGCGGACACGGTGATGCTCGGCAGCCTGCTGGCCGGTTGCGAGGAGAGCCCCGGCGAGCTGATCTTCGTCAACGGTAAGCAGTTCAAGACGTACCGCGGGATGGGGTCGCTCGGCGCGATGCAGTCCCGGGGTCAGGCCAAGTCGTACAGCAAGGACCGTTACTTCCAGCAGGACGTGCTCAGCGACGACAAGCTGGTTCCCGAGGGCGTGGAGGGCCAGGTGCCCTACCGGGGGCCGCTGTCCCGGGTCGCCCACCAGCTGGTCGGCGGGCTGCGGCTGGCGATGGGGTACGCCGGTGCGGAGAACATCCCCGATCTGCACCGCCGGGGCCAGCTCATCCGGATCACCGCGGCTGGTCTGAAGGAGAGCCACCCGCACGACATCCAGATGACCGTCGAGGCGCCCAACTACCACACCCGCTGATCCAACACCCCCAACCACCTGGAGTCCCCCATGCGTGACGTGGTCGAGATCGGGCTGGGCAAGACCGCGCAGCGCGGCTACCACCTGGACGACATCGCCATCGTGCCGAGCCGTCGTACCCGGGACGTCGACGACGTCTCGACGTCGTGGCAGCTCGACGCGTACCCGTTCGGCATTCCGTGCGTCGGCCACCCCTCCGACGCCACCATGAGCCCGGCCTCCGCGGTGCGGCTCGGCCAGCTCGGCGGCCTCGGCGTGCTCAACGTCGAGGGGCTCTGGACCCGCTACGAGAACCCGACCAAGGTGCTGGACGAGCTGGCCGGCCTCGACGAGGAGGCCCGCGCCACCAAGCGGCTCCAGGAGGTGTACGCCGAGCCGATCCGCCCGGACCTGATCGCCGAGCGGGTCCGCGAGCTGCGCGCCGGTGGCGGCACCGTGGCGGTGCGGGTCTCCCCGCAGCACACCCTCGCGCTGGCGCCGGTGATCCTGGACGCCGGGGTGGACATCCTCGTCATCCAGGGCACCATCGTCTCGGCCGAGCACGTGTCGACCACCGATGAGCCGCTGAACCTCAAGGAGTTCATCGCCGACCTCGACCTGCCGGTGATCGTCGGTGGTTGCACCGACTACAAGACGGCGCTGCACCTGATGCGCACCGGCGCGGCCGGCGTGATCGTGGGCATCGGGGGCGACGAGTGGTCGACCACCGAGTCGGTGCTGGGCATTCGGGTGCCGATGGCCACCGCGATCGCCGACGCCGCGGCGGCCCGCCGCGACTACCTGGACGAGACCGGTGGCCGGTACGTGCACCTGATCGCCGACGGTGACATCCAGACCTCGGGCGACATCGCCAAGGCGCTCGGCTGCGGCGCGGACGCGGTGATGCTCGGTGAGCCGCTGTCGCTCTGCGACGAGGCCCCTGCCGGTGGTGCCTGGTGGCACTCGGCGGCGAGTCACCCGTCGCTGCCCCGGGGTGCCTTCGAGGCTTCCGGTGAGCCGCTCGGGTCGATGGAGCAGTTGCTCTTCGGGCCGGCGGACGAGGCCGACGGCCAGCTCAACCTGTTCGGTGGGCTGCGTCGGGCGATGGCCAAGTGCGGTTACCGCGACCTGAAGGAGTTCCAGAAGGTCGGTCTGGTCCTCGACCGCTGACCGATCCGTTCGGCGCCGAAAGGCCGGCCTCGCACCAGGCGGGGCCGGCCTTCGTCGCGTTCAGCGGGAGTTACTTCTCCACGTAGATCGTCAGGTCGGACATGTTGCGGTAGCTGGTCGCCGCGAAGTCGAGCGACTGGCCCTTGTTGTCCGCGCCGCCGGGGGCGGTGTCCATCTCCCAGTTGGCGTGGTGGAAGTTGCGCTCGCCGATGGTCTGGAAGAACTGCTGGAAGTTGAGGTCGCCGTCGCCCAGCGGGGTCATCTGGTACCCGTTGGGAACGCTGGTGTCCCGGTCGCCGTCCTTGGCGTGGAAGAGCGGGAACCGGGTGGTCCGGTCGGCCACGGTGAGGATCGGGTCGAACAGGTCGGTCACCTCCTGGCCGGCCGGGTTGACGTACTTCTGGTGCTTGTAACGGGCCACGTAGGCCCAGTAGATGTCCAGCTCGAAGAAGACGTACCTCGGGTCGGTGATCTCGAAGAAGTACTCCAGTCGGCGGATGCCGGAGGACCGGGTCTGCCGGCCCTGCTCGTCGCGTGGGCCCCGGTCGATCAGGAAGTTGTACGCGGCGTCGTGGTTGTGCGTGTAGAGCCGCATGCCCCGGGCCTTGGCCTGCCGGCCCAGCTCGTTCCAGATGTCCGCGGCGGCGTCCCACTCTGCCTTGTACGCGCTGCTGGTCGGGTCGCTGCCGGTGCCGATGTTCTTCATGCCGAGTTCCTCGGCGATGTCCAGCTGTTGCTGGAAGGTGGCCGGCTGGATCGTGGCGTGGGTGCCGTTGGCCACCAGGCCGTTGTCGTCGAGGATCTTGCGGATCTCGGCGGGGGTGATCTGCCGGCCCAGGATCTCGGTGCTCTGGGTGTAGCCGGCGAACTCGATCTCCTTGTAACCGATCTCGGCGAGTCGGGCGAGGACGCGCTCGAAGCCGTACGGCACCCCGCTGTCGTCGGGCGCGGCGGTGATCCGGTCGCGGACGCTGTAGAGGATGATGCCGCGGTTGCGGGCCGGGATCAGCGGCTCCACCCGTAGCTTGCTCGCGTTGCCGGGGTTGGCGAGCGCGGGGGTGCCGGTGGCGAGGACGGGTAGGCCGGCCGCGCCGATCGCGGCGGCGGCGCCGGCGGAGGCGGCGAGCAGGGATCGGCGGCTGAGCCGGCCGGTGGGGGTGGCGTCGGGGGCGGTGTGGTCTGGCATGGTTCCACCTTTCGCGACGGTGGTCGGAGACAGACACTAACGTCGGTCTAAGTCGAAAGATAGGTTCGATCGACGGCAGCTTTTGTTTGATCCGACGAAAGTTACTGATGATCGTCGATACCGGCCGCGCGGCCCGCGATGCTGACTACGCTCGTCCTGACCGCACCGCGCAGGAGGCCGAGAGACGCAGGAGGCCGCAACGCCGCAGGAGGGGTGGGCATGGTCCGGACCGGACGGAGACTGCGCGTCGCCGCGCTGACCTGCGCGATCTTGCTGGCAGTCACCGGTTGCACCGGCGACGACCGCGACGGATTCCGGCCAGGCGCCGCCGACGTCAGCGACCCGTACGTGCCGGGGCACGGCAACGGCGGTTACGACGTCGGGCACTACGGCCTCGACGTCCGCTACGACCCGTCGACCGACCGGCTGAGCGGTCGAGCCGTCATCACGGCCACCGCCACCCAGGACCTGTCCCGGTTCAACCTGGATCTGGTCGGCCTGGAGGTCCGCGCGGTCAGCGTGGGTGACGCGGCGGCCGAGCACCGGCGCGGCGACGGCGAGTTGGTGGTGACCCCCCGCGACGGACTGCCGCGCGGCCGGCAGTTCACAGTCACTGTCGAGTACGCGGGCGTCCCCACTGCCGTCGACGACGGGGCGTTGGGCAGCGGTGGTTTCCTGCACACCGCCGACGGCGCGGTGGCGCTCGGCCAACCCGACTCGGCCGCCACCTGGTTCCCGGTCAACGACCACCCGTCGGACAAGGCCACCTACGACCTGGCGGTGACCGTCCCGGACGGCCTGGCCGCGCTGAGCAACGGCGTACCCGGGCCGAAGAGCAGCGCCGACGGCTGGACCACCTGGCGCTGGTCGGAGCGCGCCCCGATGGCCAGCTATCTGAGCACGCTCGTGATCGGCGACTACCGGGTGGTGACCGGCACGCACGCGGGTCGACCGATGGTCACGGCGGTGGCCGCGAGCCTGCCGGAGACCGGCGGCGCGGCCACCTCGCTGGCCCGCACCGGCGCGATCGTCGACTTCCTGGCCAGCCGCTTCGGCCCGTACCCGTTCGACTCGTACGGGGGGATCGTGATCGCCGACGACCGGATCGGGTACGCGCTGGAGACCCAGTCCCGGCCGGTCTACGGGCCTGGCTTCTTCGCGGACGACCGGCCGAACCCGAGCGTCGTCGCGCACGAACTGGCGCACCAGTGGTTCGGCGACAGCGTGTCGCTCACCAGGTGGAGCGACATCTGGCTCAACGAGGGTTTCGCCAGCTACGCCGAGTGGTTGTGGGAGGAGCACGACGGCGGCCGGACCGCCCAGCGCAACTTCGAAATCCAGTACGCGGCGACCGACTGGACGCAGCCGTCGGTCGAGCCGGGCCGGGAGCAGATGTTCGGCACTGCCGTCTACAAGCGCGGGGCGCTCGCCGTGCACGCGTTGCGCCGGACCGTCGGCGACGACCTCTTCTTCCGCATCCTGCGTACCTGGACCACCGAGCGGGCGGCGGGCAACGCGACCACGGCGGACCTCGTCGCGCTGGCCGAGCGGGTCGCCGGGCGGCAACTGCGTCCGCTCTTCGACGCCTGGTTGGTCGGTGGGTCGGCTCCCACACTGCCGTGATCCGGCCCCGCTGCCCGGTCGATATGCTGCCGCCTGCGAACGGCGGGTAGGCGCCGGTTCGCGTGGGACTGCGGAGGCCGTGACCGGCCACCGTGCGGAAAGGGTGTGGGATGCGCGGGACGCGGCACAGACTGCGAGTGGCTGCCGGCCTGCTGGTGGCCGGTGCGCTCGCACTGTCCGGATGCGACTCGGCGGGCCCGGAGGCGGCCCCGTCACCGAGCGCGTCCCCCACTCCGGCGCGGACGTTCGCCGCAGGCGCCGACGGGGTCGGCGACGCCTACTTCCCGACCTACGGCAACGGCGGCTACGACGTCGGGCGGTACACGGTGAAGGTGCGCTACGACCCGGCCAAGGACCAGTTGACGGGTACGACAACGGTGCGGGCCACCGCGACCACCGACCTGTCGTCGTTCAACCTCGACCTGGCCGGCCTGACCGTCAGCGCGGTCACTGTGGACGGCGCACCGGCGACCCACAGCCGCAAGCGGAACGAGCTGGTGATCAAGCCGGCTTCCGGGCTGGTCAACGGCAACGGGTTCGTCGCCGAGGTCACCTACGCGGGCAAGCCGAAGCCGCTGAAGAACGAGGCGCTCGGTGACGGGGGCTTCCTGCACACCGCCGACGGTGCCATCGCGCTGGGTCAGCCCGAGTCGGCCAGCACCTGGTTCCCGGTCAACGACCACCCGTCGGACAAGGCGGCCTACGACTTCGAGGTCACCGTTCCGGACGGCCTCACCGCGATCAGCAACGGCGTCCCCGGCGGGAAGACCAGCACGGGCGGTTGGACCACCTGGAAGTGGTCGGAGAAGTCGCCGATGGCCAGCTATCTGAGCACGCTGGTGATCGGCAAGTTCCGGATCACCACCGGCGAGCACAAGGGCCGCCCGGTCTACAACGCGGTCACCACCACCGAGCCCAAGGGGAACGCGGACGCGTCCATAGCGCAGACCGTCGCGGTGGCCGACTACCTGGAGAGTGTGTTCGGGCCGTACCCGTTCGGCGCGTACGGCGGTGTGGTGATCTCCGACAGCCGGATCTCCTACGCCCTGGAGACGCAGAGCCGACCGGTGTACGCGGCGAGCTTCTTCCGGCAGGGCGAGAACACCGAGGTCGTCGCCCACGAGCTGGCCCACCAGTGGTTCGGCGACAGCGTCGCGTTGGCCAGGTGGGAGGACATCTGGCTCAACGAGGGCTTCGCGACGTACGCGGAGTGGCTCTGGGCCGAGCACACCGAGGCGTACACCGCCAAGGAGGCGTTCGACAACCGGTACGCCAGCATGTCCGCGCGGGTGTGGCAGACACCGCCGGGCAAGCCGGGCGTGGAGAAGCTGTTCAGCGAGTCGGTGTACCAGCGCGGCGGCATGACCCTGCACGCCCTGCGGGTGGCCGTCGGCGACAAGGCGTTCTTCGAGATCATCAAGACCTGGGCGGCGGAGAAGCGCGACGGCACCGCCACCACTGCCGAGTTCGTGGCAGTGGCCGAGCGGGTCTCCGGCAGGCAGCTCGACGCGCTCTTCGACGCCTGGCTCTACGGCACGAAGAAGCCCGCCCAGCCCAAGCGGCTCTGAGCCGCGGTCAGTTCTTCACGACAAGCTTGGGGTGGGCGGCCAGGTAGGCGTCGGCACGGCCGGCGCGGAGTTCGGTGAGGAACTTCCGGCCCTCGGTGGTGAGCTGTTCACCCCGGTAGGCGCTGCCCTTGCCGACGCCGGAGCCGGGTAGCCCCACCAGCGTGAAACGGTTCTCCGGCAGGCCACTGAGGGCGTACGCGATGTCGACGATCCGGCGTCCGCCCACGTAGACGAGCGTGTCCCCCAGCGCGGAGACCACCTGGTCGACGCGCTCGGGTTGCTTGGCCAGGCCCTCGTCCAGGATCTTGCGGGTCATCGCCCGGATCAGCTGCTGCTGGTGGCGCTGCCGGGCGTAGTCACCGCCGGTGATGTAGCGCTGCCGGGCGTAGTCCAGCGCCTGCCAGCCGTTGAGGTGCATCTCGCCCTTCTCGTAGACCTGCTGCGGCCCCTTGTATCCGCCCGGCGCGCTCTCCCGGTACTTGCCGTCCGGTCGGCGGTGCAGCGACTCGACCCGCTGGTCGATGTAGATGTCCACCCCACCGAGGGCGTTGACCAGCCGGTCGAACCCGGTGAAGGTGAGCACCGCCCCCGCGTCGATGCGCAGCCCGGTGTAGCCGCTGACAGTGCTGCGCAGCAGCTCGTACCCCTGGGCCGTGCTGGGTTGTTTGGGTTTGCCCGGCACCCGGCTGCCGAAGCTCATGGCGTGCGTGAGTTTGGTCTTGCCGCCCTTGTAGCCGGCCTTCGGGAACGCCGGGATGTCCACCAGCAGGTCGCGGGGGAGCGAGAAGAGGTACGCCCGATCCAACCCCTTGGGTACGTGCAGCACCAGCACGGCGTCGGAGTGCGGCTCCCAACCGGGCACGCTGACCCGGGTGTCCACACCCACCAGCAGCAGGTTGAGCGGGCCGGTGATGTCCGCGCCCGGCGGTGGGCCGCTGGGGCTCGGCGTCGGCGTGCCGACGGGTGACGGGGTCGGTGAGCCGGCCAGCGGAGCGCCGCCCGGCTTGCTGTCGCCGGTCAGCCGGGTGACCACCACGGTGCCGGCCGCGATCAGCGCGACGACGGCGAGGGCCGCCAACCCCAGCAGCAGCCACCGTCGGCGCGGCGCCATCGACCCGAGAACCATCCTGGATTCCTTCCACCCGTCTGGTGAACAACGCTCCGACGGGTGCTCCGGGTTGCGGCCGGGAGGCGCCGGGTCGGTCGGCCGGAGCATGATCGCGCGAAAAGTGCCGCTGGCGCGAGCGCTACTCGCGAGTAATGATGCCTGTATGCGGTACGACGTGGTCGTCATCGGGTCCGGCTTCGGTGGCAGCGTCACCGCGCTCCGGCTGGCCGAGAAGGGTTACTCGGTCGCGGTGCTGGAAGCCGGCCGCCGCTTCGCCGACGACGAGTTCCCGCAGACGTCCTGGCGGGTCCGCCGGTTCCTCTGGGCACCCAAGCTGGGCTGCTACGGCATCCAACGGCTCACCCTGCTCCGCCCGGCCGGTCGGCGATCCGGCGGTGGGGTGCTGGTGCTCTCCGGCGCCGGGGTGGGCGGCGGTTCGCTCGTCTACGCGAACACCCTCTACGAACCGCTGCCGGCCTTCTACGACGACCCGCAGTGGCGGGACATCACCGACTGGCGCGACGAGTTGGCCCACCACTACGACCAGGCCAAACGAATGCTCGGCGTCACCACGTACCCGGTGCACACCGGCGCGGACCGCGCCATGCGCGCGGTGGCCGAGCGGATGGGGGTGGGGCACACCTTCCACGCCACCCCGGTGGGCGTGCACATCGGCCGGCCCGGCGAGCGGATCGCCGACCCGTACTTCGGCGGTGCCGGCCCGGAACGCACCGGCTGCCTGCACTGCGGTTCGTGCATGACCGGCTGCCGGCACGGGGCGAAGAACACCCTCGTCAAGAACTACCTCTGGCTCGCCGAAAAGCTCGGGGTCACAGTCCGTCAGTTGACCACGGTGACCGCCGTCCGGCCCGCCGACGGCGGCGGGTACGAGGTGCACACCGAACGCACCGGCGCCTGGCTGCGCAAGGGTCGGCAGGTCATTCACGCGGACCAGGTGGTCTTCGCCGCCGGGGCGCTCGGCACCCAGCGACTGCTGCACGGGATGCGGGCCGACGGTGCGCTACCCGGGCTCTCGCCCCGCCTCGGTGAGCTGACCCGGACCAACTCGGAGGCGATCCTCGGCGCCTCGGTGCCCCGTCGACGGGCCCGGTCCGAGCGGTTGGACTACACCGAGGGGGTGGCCATCACCAGTTCGTTCCACCCGGACCCGCAGACACACGTCGAGCCGGTCCGCTACGGGCGGGGCTCGAACGCGATGGGGCTGCTCCAGTCGCTGCTGGTCGACGGCGGCCCGCACCGGGTGCGCCGCTGGCTGGGCAGCATCGTGCGGCAGCCCGGGTTGGCGGCGCGGATGCTGTCGGTACGCGGCTGGTCGGAACGGACGGTGATCGCCCTGGTCATGCAGTCCGTGGACAACTCGCTGACCACCCGGTGGCGGCGTGGCCCACTCGGCAGCAGGTTGGTCACCGGCCCGGGCCACGGCGCGCCCAGCCCCACCTGGATCCCCGCTGGCAACACGGCCGCCCGAATGCTCGCCGACGAGATCGGCGGCACCCCGGGCGGCTCCCTCACCGAACCGTTCGACATCCCGATGACCGCGCACATCCTGGGCGGGGCGGTCATCGGCGCCACCCCGGCCGACGGGGTGATCGACCCCTGGCACCGGGTGTACGGGCACGTCGGGCTGCACGTGGTCGACGGCGCGGCCGTCTCGGCCAACCTGGGCGTGAACCCGTCCCTGACGATCACCGCACAGGCGGAACGGGCGATGTCCTTCTGGCCCAACAAGGGCGACGAGGATTTCCGCCCGCCGCTCGGCTCCCCGTACCGCCGCCTTCCACCCGTATCCCCGCAAAACCCGGCGGTCCCGCCGCACGCCCCGGGCGCGCTGCGACAGTGACCCGCCGCCACCTCCGCGATCTTGCACTTTCGGTCGCCGTTGGGCGGCATTCGTGGCCTTTGTCGGGGCAGAAAGTGCAAGATCGCCGGGAGAGTGGATTGCCGGCGAGCCGGTGCCGGCAGCGGCCGTGACTGTCGGTAGGCTTCGTGCACATGAGCCTGCCTCGCCCAGTCCTCGTGGTGGACTTCGGAGCCCAGTACGCCCAGCTCATCGCCCGCCGGGTCCGTGAGGCGAAGGTCTACTCCGAGATCGTGCCGCACTCGATGCCGATCGCCGAGATGCTGGCGAAGAACCCCGCCGCGATCATCCTGTCCGGCGGCCCGTCCAGCGTCTACGCCCCGGACGCGCCGCAGATCGACGCGGGCGTGTTCAGCGCCGACGTGCCGGTCTTCGGCATCTGCTACGGCTTCCAGGCGATGGCCCAGGCGCTCGGCGGCACCGTCACCAGGACCGGCAACCGTGAGTACGGTGGCACCCCGCTGCGCCCCCGCCTCCTCGACCCCGGTGTGCTGCTGCGTGACCTGCCGGCGGACCTGCCGGTCTGGATGAGCCACGGCGACTGCGTCACCGAGGCGCCCGAGGGCTTCACAGTGACCGCCGAGTCGGCGGGCGCCCCGGTCGCCGCCTTCGAGGACCTGGCCGGTCGACGGGCCGGCGTGCAGTTCCACCCGGAGGTCGGCCACACCGCGCACGGCCAGGAGATGCTGACCCGCTTCCTCTACGACATCGCCGGCATCGAGCCGACCTGGACTCCCGAGAACATCATCGACGAGCAGGTCGCCCGGATCCGCGCCCAGATCGGCGACAAGGAGGTCATCTGCGGCCTCTCCGGCGGGGTCGACTCGGCGGTCGCCGCGGCGCTCGTGCACAAGGCCGTCGGTGACCAGCTCACCTGCGTCTTCGTCGATCACGGCCTGCTGCGCGCCGGCGAGGCCGAGCAGGTCGAGAAGGACTACGTCAGTGCCACCGGCATCAAGCTGAAGGTGGTCGACGCCACCGACCGGTTCCTCGGCGCGCTCGCCGGGGTGACCGACCCGGAGCAGAAGCGCAAGATCATCGGTCGGGAGTTCATCCGGGTCTTCGAGGCCGCGGCCCGCGAGATCGCCGCACACGGCGACGTCGAATTCCTCGTCCAGGGCACCCTCTACCCCGACGTGGTGGAGTCCGGCGGCGGCACCGGCACCGCCAACATCAAGAGCCACCACAACGTCGGCGGCCTCCCGGAAGACCTGAAGTTCGCGCTGGTCGAGCCGCTGCGCACCCTGTTCAAGGACGAGGTCCGCACGCTCGGCCTCCAGTTGGGCCTGCCCGAGGCGATGGTCTGGCGGCACCCGTTCCCCGGCCCCGGTCTGGCCATCCGGATCATCGGCGCGGTCGACCAGGAGCGGCTCGACCTGCTCCGCCAGGCCGACCTGATCGCCCGCGAGGAGCTGACCGCCGCCGGCCTCGACCGGGGTGTCTGGCAGTTCCCCGTGGTGCTGCTCGCCGACGTGCGCAGCGTCGGTGTGCAGGGAGACGGGCGCAGCTACGGGCACCCCGTGGTGCTGCGCCCGGTCTCCAGCGAGGACGCGATGACCGCCGACTGGTCCCGGCTGCCCTACGACATCGTGGCCCGGATCTCCACCCGGATCACCAACGAGGTAGCCGAGGTCAACCGGGTGGTCCTGGACGTCACCAGCAAGCCGCCGGGCACCATCGAGTGGGAGTGAGCGCCGCTCAGGCCGCCGGCGGCGGGCTGGACGGCGTCGTCGGCGGGTAGGGCGGCGTCGAGGCGTACCCCTGCGGTGGTCCGCCGGGCGCGGGCCCGGCGGTGGGCGGCGGGCCGTTCTGCGGCGCGACGCCCGCGGCGTGCGGCCAGGCCGGCGCGCCGCTGGGCTCCTCCGGCATCAGGAACCACATGATCGGGTACGCGAACAGCGCGAGCCCGCCGGTGAGCAGTCCGGTGACCGCGAAGATCACCCGGACCAGTGTGGGATCGACGGCGAAGTAGCGGCCGACGCCGCTGGCCACCCCGGCGACCATGCGGTCGGTGGTGGGTCGCCGGAGCTGCTTGTACGGGGCGTGGGGAGCGGTGGTCGATGTCATACCCCCACAGTCCGCGCTGGCGCCCGGCCCGCCCTCGGTGACCGCCCGGATCCTTACCCTGACCAATCCCTGACCGGGGCCAGATAGTCAGGAATCCGACTCTTTTCCGTTCCGGTAACCCGGCCCGGGGAGAATTTGCTCCCGTGACCACCTTGCTCAAGCCGCTCCGCAGGATCGCGGCATACGCAGTTTGTGCTGATTCAAGCGGCCGAGTCCTGCTGGTCCGCGCATCGGAGCGCTCCGGCACCCCCGGCACGTGGTCGCTGCCCGGAGGGGCGGTCGACCACGGCGAGGACCCGAACCACACGGTCGTCCGCGAGACCGCCGCCGAAACCGGTCTCTCCGTCGCCGTCTCCGGCCTGGCCGACGTGCTCGCCGACATGCGGGCACTTCCCGACCGCGGCATCACCATCCACACCGACCGCCTGATCTACCGGGTTGCCGTGCGTGGTGGCACCCTCGCCGACCGGGTCGGCGAGCGCCCCACCGACCTGGCCCGGTGGTACACCCTCGACGAGGCGCGCGAGCTGCCGCTGCGCTCGTTCACCGCACGCGCCCTCGGGCTGCCCGCCTCCTCGGCCGACGTGGTGCCCGACGAGGCACCCGAGTTCCCCTCCTTCTACGCCGTGCCCGGCCCCGACGGGCTGCACCGGGCCCAGCGCTTCGCCGCGTACGCGGTCTGCACCGACCCCGCCGGCCGAGTGCTGCTCACCCGCATCTCCGACGGCTACCCCGGCGCCGGCTGCTGGCACCTACCCGGAGGCGGCACCGACTACGGCGAACAGCCCGGCGCGGCACTCATCCGGGAGCTGATCGAGGAAACCGGCCAGGCCGGCCGCCTCGTCGAGCTGCTCGGCGTCGCGAGTCACCGCGACGCCGCCTCACTCGGCCCCGAGGGTTACCCGATCGACTGGCACGGCGTACGCGCCTTCTACCGGGTCGTCGTCGACCAGCCCAACCCGCTGACCGTGGCCGACGTGGGCGGCTCCACCTGCGAGGCCCGCTGGTTCGGCCGCGAGGAGTTGGGCGCCCTCCCCACCGACCGCCTCACCGAGGTGACCGCCGAAGCAGTCCAGGCCGCCCAACTCACCTGACCCCGAGGGGTCGTCCGGCTTCGGTAGGTCCATGCCCAGCCTGTGATCCACTCGGGTTCCTTGAAAACGCGGTATCCCGGGCGCTGGATTACCGCGCCTTCCGTGAACCCGAGTGGATCACCGTCAGTCTCGACTCCGGCAACGCGAATGGACTCCACAGTGCGGGCTGATGGAGCGACGCGAACCGGGTCGCACAACGGGCTTAGGGTTCTTCACGGGGCTGATCGGTCGTCGTCAAGGGCCGGCTACCTCGGCCTGAACGCGCGGTTCGCCGAGCTCTGCGGGTTTCCCGTGCCCTGCCTCGCATTGATCATGAAGTTATCGTCTGAACGCGAGTTGGACGACGGTAACTTGATGATCAACAGTTGTGGGTGCGAAGCGGGGGCGAGCGAAGGTGCAATTCGCGCGGCGAGTCGGAGCGTACGGGCTTTTGCGGGACTCGGGCCGGGTCCTGGTCGTTCGGGACGGGGCGGAGGGCGAGTTTCCCGGGGCCTGGCGGTTGCCCGGCGGTGCCGTCAGGCATGCCGAGGACCCGGAGCGCGCCGTGATCCGCCAGGTCGACGAGCAGGTCGGGTTGACGGTTGCGGTGACGCGACTACTCGCGGTGGTTGCCGATGTGGCCACCTTTTCGGAGGACATGGCTTCGCTGCACAGTGACCGGCTGCTGTTCGACCTCAGCACGCCCCACGACGCGCTGCCTCACGGCGCGGAGCGTGAGAGTGCGCGGCCCGGGGGCGGGTCGCGCGGCGTCGGGGCTGGTCTGGTCGATCAGGCTTCCTGGCTTTCGCTGGCGGAGGCGGCGCAGTTGCCGCTGACCCCGTTCACCGCCGAGGCGCTCGGCCTGCCGGTCACCCCACTGCCGCCGGCGGCGCACCGGTCGCGGGACCTGTTGCCGCCGCAGCACCCCGACCGTCGGCTGCGCTTCGGGGCGTACGGGCTGGTCACCGACCCCGCTGGGCGGATCCTGCTCACCCAGATCGCGGAGGGCTACCCGGGGGCCGGTCTGTGGCATCTGCCTGGCGGGGGCACCGATCACGGCGAGCAGCCGACCACCGGGCTGCTGCGGGAGTTGGTCGAGGAGGGCGGGCAGGTGGGCCGGGTGGTGGAGCTTCTCGGCGTCAACAATCTGCACAATCCCGCCGCGCTGGGCCCGGAGGGTCGACCTCTGGACTGGCATGGCGTACGGGTGATCTATCGGGTGCTGGTGGACGTACCTACCGACGCGGTGGTCACCGAGTCCGCCGGGGGGTCGACGGCGCGGGCGGGGTGGTTCAGCCGCGAGGAGGCCACTGACCTGCCGTTGAGCGACATCGCTGCCGTGGCAATCGGACAGAGTGGTCGATAGCACACCGCTCGGCGAGCCGAGTTGGTGACCCTCCGGTACAGTCAAAGGCGGGAATGATGGAGGAAAAGGGCGATGAAGCCCGGGATGGGAACAAGCGAGCGGTTCGAGCGGTTTAAGTCAGATACAAGTACCGCCGGCAGCTATCGCCAAGCCATGTTCCCCTATGCGATGGTGTACTCCGCAAAACGGCTGCCGGACCATGCAAGGTCCGGCACGAGACAGCCGGACACCCGCCACGTGGCGGTCAGCAGATCCGGTGATGGAGGAAACGTGCCGAGAGCCCCATGGCGCCGGCGTCGTACTACTGACAGTCCGCGCCCCGCAGGGCGTCGCTGGGCGGGCCGGTTGCGCCGCAGCAGCACGTTCGCCCGCCAGGTGCTGTTGGTCCGGGTCGGCCGCCGTGACGGCGACCTGCACCCGACCGACCTGGCCCCGACCGAGCACCGGTACGCCGATCGGCAGCGCCGTCGCTACGGCCTGGACCGGCTCAGCCGACCGACACTGGGTGTGGACCCGACACTGGGCCTGGACCGAGGCGACGTCGAGGCGGTCATGCCGGTCAGCCCGGCGATGCCGCCGATGACGCAGACCGACGAGGCCCACACGATCCCGCTGCTTCCCGGCGAGCGCACCATCGCGCGCCGGATGAAGTTCGGCCTGGTCAACGCCTGCACGCTGGCCAGCCTGATGCTCGGCATGCTGGCCATCTTCCTGGCCATGCAGGGCGAGGTGCGCATGGCGGCGCTCTGCCTGATCGCGTGCGTCGGCTTCGACGGTCTGGACGGCGCCCTGGCCCGACGGCTCGGGGTGGCCAGCCCGTTCGGCGCGCAGATGGACTCCCTGGCCGACATGTGCTCGTTCGGTCTCGCCGCGCCGGTAGTGGTCTACGCCTCGCTCGCCGGTTCCGTCTCCACGGCGGCGGCGGCGGTGGCGTGCGCCCTGGTCGCGGCGTGCGCCGCGATCCGACTGGCCCGCTTCAACGTCTCGCCGAAGGACGGCAGGTTCTTCTGCGGGGTGCCCACCACCATGGCGGCCGCGGTCCTCGCCGTGACAGTGGCGATCGGCCTGCCGGTGCCCGGTGCCGTGCTGGTCGCCGGTGTGGCGCTGCTGGCCTTCGCGATGGTGTCGAGCTTCCCGTACGCCAAGCTCGCCCGCCTGGTGAAGCTGCCGCCGTGGCTCTGGCTGGCCCCGGTGATCGGCGCACTGGTCGACATCCGGCTCACGTTCGCCCTGATCGTGGTGGGCTACCTGGTCAGCGGGCCGGTTCTCTGGCTGCGGCAACGTCGTACCGCCTGATGTGAACAGACAGAACGGGGCGCCGCGGTCAGCGGCGCCCCGTTCTTCGTCTGCGGGTCAGCGCCAGCGGGCGATGACCGTGGACCCGCCGACCACCTTGTCGCCCGGCCCGACCAGCGGGTCGGCGGCCTCGGCGGGCAGGTAGACGTCGGTCCGGGAGCCGAACCGGATCAGCCCGAAGCGCTCGCCCTTGGCCAGCAGCGCGCCGATCGGCGCGCGCTGCACGATCCGGCGGGCGATCAGCCCGGTCCGCTGCGCGACCACCACGGTGCCGCGAGCGGTGTCCAGCACGGTGTACGCGGCGACGTTGTGCTCGGCGTCCGGCTTCATCGCGTTGACGAAGCCGCCATCGGCCACGAAGTAGTCCACCACCTTGCCGGCGACCGGAGCGCGGTTGACGTGCACGTCCAGCACCGACAGGAAGACCGCGATCCGTAGCCACTCGCCGTCGCCGAAGCGCTCGTCGTGCAGCCGCTGCACCGACAGGACCTTCCCGTCCGCGCTGGCGACCACGGCGCTCGGGTCCTCCGGCACGTCCCGTTCGGGGTCCCGGAAGAACGCGGCGACCGGCCCGGCGGCCAGGGCCGGCAGCAGCCACAGCTTGGACGACGGGCGCGCCACCCGGGCCAGCGCCGCGAGGCCCAGCGCGATGCCCGCCGCCGCCACGCCGTTGGAGTCGATGTGCATGCCCCGGGTCACCGGCACGCTCGACGGCCGGTACGCGGGGGCCAGGCTGTCGGCAGCGGCCGGGCTGGCCGGGGTGAACCGCAGTCGGTACACCCGCACCGGTGGCGAGTTGCGCAGCACCAGATCGGCGCCGACGCCGTAGAGGGCGTCCTGTCGGGCCAGCTCGGCGGCGGCACCCTCGGTCCGGCCGGGGGTGGCGACGGTCGCCACGCTCAGCACCGCCCCGTCGGTCAGGTACTTGACCAACCCCTCGACGCCGCTGCGGGTGGCCTCGGCGGTGCCGGTGAACGCCTCAGCGGCGATGACGACCTCGGCGGCCTCGGCCTCGGCCAGCGAGTCGACGACGCTCACCCGGTCGGCCACCCAGCGACCCTGGGCTGTGACGTGCTCGCTGAGCGCGGCAGCGCCGAACGGCTCGGCGGGCACCACGGTGAGCCGGTCACCGGGAAGCAGCGCATCGACCGCTGCGGCCAGCACCGCGGAGTCCGGGGTCACCCCGACCAGCAGGGCGGCCTTGGGGTCGTTGATCCGGGCCAGCTCGGCGACGAGGGTACGGGCGGCTCGCTCGCCGATGCGGACCGGACCGGACCGGCCGGTGGTACGCACGGCGGGGGACTGGGTCATGTCGGGCGGGCTCCTGACGGGGGTAGAGACGGGAATCGCGGCGGGACCGCCATGGGCGGGACGGGCCGGCCGGCGGAGGCGAGATCTCCACCAGCCAGCATATGCGTCCGTCCGCGCCGGCCGCACCGCCGTGGGGATGCGGTGGACCGACGCGGACGGCCGTCCGAGGTCAGGCTTGCCTGCGCGGACCCTCGTGCTCGTCACCCGGCTGGTCGCCGGTGCCCCCGACCGGTTGGTCGGACCGGGTCGGCTCGTCCCCCTCGGACGAGGCCGGGCGGGCGAGGTTCCCGACGGTCGGCTCGTCGTCTCCGTTGTCGGGTCGGCCGGGGATGGGTTCGGTCGACGGCTCCGACGGCGGATGTGCCAGCCAGGCCGGGTGGATCACGTCGGCGCTCGGCACGTCCTGCGCCCGCACCTCGGTCGTCGGCGTCTCCAACGTCGGGTTCGAGATGAGCGTCGGGTCCGAGATGAGCGTCGGGTCGGAGGAGGGAGCGTCCCAGGTGGACCGTTCGGCTTCCCAGACCGGCAGGGCCGCGCCGGACGTCGACGTGGCGGCACCGGAGACGGGTGCGCCGGAGACGGGTCCGCCTGAGACGGACGTGCCGGAGACGGGCGCGACCGCCTCGGCGGCGCCGGCCTCGGCAACCGGTTCCGGCTGGTTCGGTCGACTCGAGCGCAGCGCGCCGACCAGACCGAAGACCCCGATCAGGATGAGTGCGCCGGCCAGGAACCAGCCGACCGGCGGCAGTGCGAGCCCGAGCAGTTGGGCGAGCAGCCACCACGCCGACAGCGCCAGGAACACGAGCCCGAAGGCGAACGACACCAGATCCGTGCGGTGAGCCTTCACCGGGTCACCTCCAGGTTGCCGGCATTGACATGGATGTAGAGGCGCAGGGTCCCGCCGCCGGGCCCGTCCGCGCCGACGTCGGTGGATTCCCGCAGGCGGCCGTCCAGCCCGCCGGAGCGGTTGCCGAAGATGGTGGCATCGCCCGCGTTGACGTCGGCCACCGTGGTGACGTCCACGTTCGGCGGCACGACCACCGTCGCCTGGCCGAAGTTGACGGCCACCGTCACCTGGCTCTCCCGTTTCGCGAAGTTGATCCCGCGTAGGTCGAGCACGGCGTCACCGAAGCTGTTCTCGTACCGGTCCGCCAGGTCGCGGTAGTCGGTGGGCGCCCAGGTCACCGCGCCGTCGACCCCCCGGATCCGGTCGTAGGACTCGGCGACGGTCGCCGTGCCCAGCGCCGCCGCGGTCACCAGACCGAGTGCGATGAGCCAGCGCGCCCGTCCGAACCACGTGCCGACCAGCAGGCCCAGCGCGATCGTGGCCAGCGCGGCCGCGAAGTACGCCGAGGCGCTGACGGCGAAGACGTCCAGCAGGTCGAGCAGGGCGACCAGACCGAGTACCAGGAAGATCAGCGAGAAGGTCACCGCACCGAGCGGCGATCGCTCCTTGGGGCGCTTCGGCGGCTTTGGTGGCTTGGGCGGACGAGGCGCGGGCGGGGTCGGCGAAGCGTACGGGCCGTGCGGCGCGAACGGAGGGCGGTAACCGGAGGGCGGCGGGGCGGTCGGATAGCCGGACGGGGCAGCGGGTGTGCTGCTCACCGGCGCCGACGGCCAGCCGGCGCTGGGCATGGCGGTACTCGGCCAGCCGGGCTGGGCAGCCGTCGTGCCGGCCGGTTGCCCGGACGTCGGGCCGACCCCGGACACCGGCTGTGTCGCGCTGGTCGGCGGCGGCGCGTCGTACGGCGGAGCGGTGGCTGTGGCTGCCGCCCCCGTCGTCGCGGTGGCGTACCCCGGACCGGTGCTGAACATCGGCGGCGTCGCCGCCGGGCCGGTCGACGGCGCCGGGCCATACGACGGTGCGGGCCAGGTCACCGGTGGGACGACCGGACCGGCCGGGTTGCCGGACGGTGCGGCGGGCGGCGGAGCACCGGGGGTGCCGGGCCGTGGGTTGCGGCCGTCCCGGTTGAGCAGGAGCGCGCCGGCGACCAGGATGGCCGCGCCGAGCAGCACCGCGCGGAAGGCGTCGGTGACGATGTACGCGAAGCTGGCCGCGACAAGGATGCCCAGGACGATCACTGTCACCGGGGACATGCTGGAGCGACCACGACCGAGCATGGACTCGACGGGGGACGCGGTGTCGCCCTCGTTCGGGATGATCAGCCAGGCGGCGACGTACACCAGGATGCCGATGCCCCCGAAGAACCCGAGCACCGCGAGCAGCACCCGCCAGAGCACCGGGTCGGTGTTGGTGGCGCGCCCGATCGCCGCGCAGACGCCGGCCAGGTACCGCCCCTCGCGCGGGCGGACCAGCCCGTACCGTGAGGTGAATCCGGTGCCGCCCAACGGCGGTGGCGGTGCGGACGGGCCGGGACCACCCGGCCCTGGCGGCGTGCCGCCCGGGCCGTAGCCGGTGCCCGCCGCGAACCCCGGGCCTGGGCCGTGGCCCGCCGTGGGCGGCGCGTAGCCGTCGGCCGGCTCGCCGGGCACGGGGCCGGCGGTCGCGTCGGTGCCAGCGTGCGGACCGAACGTGATGGGCTCGGTCCATTCGGCGGGCGTGGTGGTGGGCGGGGGCGGTGCTGAACCGCCCGGCTGTGCCGACCCCGGTCGGGGTGGCGGGGCAGCTTCCTCGGTCATGCTTCGATCCTGCTGCCCGGTCCACCCGAACGACCTCAGGACCCGACCCTGACCCCACCCTGAGATCCGGCGGCCGGAATGTCGGGGGCGTCCCCGTGGTCGCGGACGCCGCAGCGTGTGACGATCGAGTCACCGACCTCGACCTGTCCGCCACCGTGACCAGGGAGCCTCCGATCAGCACCGTGACCTCGCCCCCGCGCCTGTATCGCGCCCCGGAGCACCGGATGGCCGCCGGCGTCGCCGCCGGTATCGCCGACCATCTCGGCATCTCGGTGCTGCGGGTGCGCGTCGCGTTCATGGTCCTGCTCGGGCTGAGCGGGCTCGGCCTGCTGCTCTACGCGGCCTTCTGGGCGGTGGTGCCGCTGCGTCCCGGTGACACCGCGGTGCCGCCCCGGCGGGACGTCGCCCAACTCCTGCCGTTCGTGGGGATCGGGCTCGGTGTCCTGTTGATCCAGGTGATGGTCTTCGACTCGGTCGGCGCGGCGGGCACCGCCGGTTGGTTGGTGGCCATCATCGCGGTCGGCGCCGGGGTCATCTGGCACCAGTCCGCGCCCGAGCGGCGGCGGCAGTGGGGCGACGCGATGCCGGTGCCCTGGCTCGGCGCGGTCGTCGAGGAGAGCGACCGGCGGGCCTTCGTGCTGCGGTTCATCGGCGGGGGAGTGCTGGTCGCGGTCGGCATCATCGGCGTCGCGGCCGTCTACTCTCCGGCACAGAACTTCGACGCGGTGATCAATGGCGTCATCTTCGCGTTGGTCGGGTTGGCGGGCGTTGGCGTGGTCGCCGCGCCGGTGCTCTGGCGGACGTACAGCCAGCTCCGCTCGGAGCGCGAGGGGCGCATCCGCGAGCAGGAGCGGGCCGAGTTGGCCGCGATGGTGCACGACCAGGTGCTGCACACGTTGGCCCTGATCCAGCGCAACGCAGGCGACGTCAAAACGGTGCAGCGGCTGGCCCGAGGGCAGGAGCGTTCGCTGCGCAACTGGCTTTACAAGCCGACCGCTTCGCCGAGCGAGCGCTTCGCCGCCGCCCTGGAGCAGGCCGCGGCGGAGGTGGAGGACACCTTCGCGATCAGCGTGGAGACGGTGGTGGTGGGGGACCGGGAGACCGACGAGAAGGTCGGGGCGCTGGTCGCGGCTGCGCGGGAGGCGTTGGTGAACGCCGCCCGGCACGCCGGTGTGCAGACCGTGTCGCTCTACGCGGAGGTGGAGCCGGATCAGGTAAGCGTCTTCGTCCGGGACCGTGGCAAGGGCTTCGACCCCGATACGGTGGAGGACCACCGGCACGGCGTCAGCGGCTCGATCATCGGGCGAATGAAGCGGCACGGCGGACGGGCCGAGATCCGGTCCGGCCCGGGGGAGGGGACCGAGGTCCGGTTGATCCTGCCGATCTCCCGGGACTCGTCCGCAGCGGAGAGGAACAGATGACCATGGCCGAGCAGTCGACCGAGCACCTCGACCCGGCGGATGCCCGCCCCGAGCGGCTGCGGGTGTTCCTGGTGGACGACCACGCCATGTTCCGTGCCGGGGTGCGCGCGGAGTTGGGCGCTCACGTCGAGGTGGTGGGCGAGGCGAGCACTGTGGCCGAGGCCGTCACCCGGATCGCCGCCGTCGGCCCGGACGTGGTGCTGCTCGACGTGCACATGCCCGACGGCGGCGGTCGCGCGGTGCTGGAGGCGATGCGGCGTACGCACCCGCAGGTCAAGTTCCTCGCGTTGAGCGTCTCCGACGCGGCGGAGGACGTGATCGGGCTGATCCGTGCCGGTGCCCGCGGGTACGTCACCAAGACCATCTCCCCGGACGAGCTGGCTGCCGCGATCCGGCGCGTGGCCGACGGGGACGCGGTGTTCAGCCCACGGCTGGCCGGGTTCGTGTTGGACGCCTTCGCGGCCCGCCCGGACGCGCCGGTGGCCGACCCGGAGCTGGACCAGCTCACCAACCGTGAGCGGGAGGTGCTGCGGCTGCTGGCCCGGGGGTACGCGTACAAGGAGATCGCCAAGGAGCTGTTCATCTCCATCAAGACCGTGGAGACGCACGTGTCGAACGTGTTGCGCAAGCTTCAGATGTCCAATCGCTACGAGCTCTCCCGCTGGGCGGCGGACCGCCGGCTCGTGTGACGGCGCGTCGACACCGGCGAGGATCAGAGAAACCGCCGGAGCGCCCTCGTACGCCCAGCCGGTGATGGTGTCCGGGTAGCCGTAGGGGCCCTCATCCGGACGGGTCGAAACATGAGTGGTGACGCACGTCCCATCGGGCTGGGTGGCTTCGCGGCGCGCGCACCGGCTGAGGCCGGGTTGCCGGGCGGGCGCAACGTATTTCCTGCTCAGTGCCGCCTGCCTCGACCGTTTTATGATCATTTTTCAAGTATCGGCAACGTGGCGGGCAACTAACGGCTTGATAACGGCACCTTCACGGAAGAGGCCAGTGGGTGTCACAGTGGCAGCACCTCACCATCGGTGTGTGGCACTCCGTACGCCCCACGACCACGAATTCGCCGATCTCGGCGGCCCGTGGCTGTGTCGATTGCGTCGTGTCACGCCTCGTTGGTGGGGGAGCCCGGCGGATCGGAACATCAGGGGTGTCCCCAACTTCCCTGTGGTCCCGGCGACCCGCGCCCCGGGGTGGTCGGGCGGTGTCACCCCCAAAACGTGCGTGAAACCCACGACGGAACCTGGTTAGAAAGAGGAGGCCCCTCGGAATGAGAGTCTCGAAGCGGGCGACGAGCGCCATCGCGCTCAGCGCGGCTGCCGCGCTTGTCGCGAGCGGTTGCTCGAGCGGCGGCAGCGACGACACTGCCGCCAGCGCGGATGGCTCGATCGTTGTTCACGGCGTCCAGCCGGAGAACCCGCTGGTCCCGTCGAACACCACGGAGACCGGCGGCGGCAAGATCATCGACTGGATGTGGACCGGCCTGGTCGAGTACCCGAACGACGGTGGGGCCCCGCGGAACGCGCTGGCGGAGTCCATCAACACCACGGACTCCAAGGTCTTCACGATCAAGATCAAGGCCGGTACCAAGTTCCACGACGGTACCGAGGTCAAGGCGAAGAACTTCGTCGACGCCTGGAACTGGGCCGCCTACTCGCCGAACGGCGCGCAGAACGGCACCTTCTTCGCGGACATCGCGGGCTTCGAGCAGACCTACACCACGGACCCGGATGGCGCGGACGGCCCGAAGAAGGCCCCGACCCCGACGGCCGACAAGCTGTCCGGCCTGAAGGTCATCGACGACCAGACCTTCGAGGTCACCCTGGCGGCGCCGACCGCGGTCTTCCCGACCAAGCTCGGCTACAGCGCCTTCATGCCGCTGCCGGACGTGTTCTTCACCATGAAGCCGGAAGAGTTCGGCAAGACGAAGCCGATCGGCAACGGCCCGGTGAAGTTCGTGTCCTGGGAGGACAACTCCCTCATCAAGCTGACGCGCTTCGACGACTACAACCTTCGCGACAAGATGAAGGTCAAGGACGTCGACGTCAAGCTGTACCAGGACGACAACGCGGCCTACGCCGATCTGCTGGCCAACAACCTCGACTTCATGGAGGTTGTCCCCACCTCGGCGCTCGCCGGTGACAAGTGGAAGACCGACCTCGGTGAGCGGGGCCGCTCGACCGTCACGCCGTCGACCGCGTTCATCGCGTTCCCGATCTACGACAAGCGCTTCGCGAACCCGAAGCTGCGTCGTGCGGTGTCCCTCGCCGTCAACCGGCAGGAGATCTCCGACAAGATCTTCTTCGGCACCCGCAAGCCGGCCGACAGCTGGGCGAACCCGCTGACCCCGGGCGCCAAGCCGGGTAACTGCACCGCCTGCAAGTTCGACCCGGAGACGGCCAAGACGCTGCTCGCCGAGGCCGGTGGCTTCACCGGTGAGATGGTCTTCTACTACAACGCGGACTCCGCCCACAAGGACTGGATGGACGCCGTCGCGCAGCAGGTCAAGACCAACCTCAACATCAACGCTCGGGCCGAGGGCGTGCCGACCTTCGCGGTGTTCCGTCAGAACATCAACGCCCACAAGATGAGCGGCCCGTACCGTGCCGCGTGGCAGCAGGACTACCCGGACGTCGAGAACTGGGTGAACCCGCTGTTCATCACCAACGGCTCCTCGAACGACGGCCTCTACAGCAACCCCGAGGTCGACGCCCTTGCCAAGCAGGCCAGCGGCGCTCCGAGCCTGGAGGCCTCGCACGAGGCGTTCGCCAAGGCGGTCGAGAAGGTCGACCAGGACGTTCCGAGCATCCCGGTCTACTTCTACGGTCAGCAGTCCGGCCACTCGGAGAAGATCAAGAAGCTCGAGCTGAACAACGTCGGCGAGATCGACATCACCTCGGTCGAGCTCTGATCCGAACGGTCTGACCCCGGGTCGGGCTCGCCACATCCGGTGAGCCCGACCCGGGGCCGTTCCGCGATTGGGTGTTACAACACTCCACTCGCACGTTGTCACCACCGTGTCGGCCGTCCGACGCGCCCCCTGTCTGGAGGACCACCCCATGGGCCGTTATCTGTTGAGACGGCTGCTCCAACTCGTGCCGGTCTTCATCGGTACGACGTTCCTGATCTACTGGCTCGTCTGGGCCGTTCCGGGCGATCCGTTCGCCGGTAAGTGCGGCGAGCGTCGCTGCCCGGACCAGTACATCGCCTTCATGACCGAGAAGTACCACCTCGACCAGAACGTCTTCGTGCAGTACGCGAACTACATGAAGAACCTGCTCCAGGGCGACTTCGGTCAGACCTTCTCGCAGCGCGAGATCAGCGACATCATCCTGACTTCGTACCCGAACACCCTGAAGCTGGCCGTCGTGGCGCTCGCCATCGAGGCGATCATCGGCCTTGGCGCCGGTGTCCTCAGCGGTCTGCGGCGTAACGGCTTCCTGGACAACCTGGTCCTGGTCTCCACCCTCTTCCTGATCGCGCTGCCGGTCTTCGTGGTCGGCTTCGTGTTGCAGTGGCTGCTGGGTGTGCAGTGGGGCATCATCAAGCCGACCGTCTCCTCCGAGATGCGGTGGTCCGAGTTGATCGTGCCGGGCTTCGTGCTGGGCAGCGCGTCAGTGGCGTACATCGCCCGGGTGGCAAGAACGAGCATCGCGGAGAACCGTCGCGCCGACTACGTGCGCACCGCCATCGCCAAGGGCCTGCCGATGCGCCGGGTGGTCGGCGTGCACCTGCTGCGCAACTCGCTCATCCCGGTGGTGACCCTGCTCGGCACCGACCTCGGTGCCCTGATGGGTGGCGCGATCGTCACCGAGGGAATCTTCGGCATCAACGGAATCGGCCGCCAGGTCTTCCGGGCGATCATCACCAAGGAAAGCGCCACGGTGGTAGGCATCGTGGTCGTCCTGGTGCTGGTCTATCTCGTGATGAACCTGCTGGTTGACCTGCTCTACGCCGCCCTGGACCCGAGGATCCGTTATGAGTGACCCGAGTACCGCATCGATCGTCAGCACCCCTGGCGCACACCCCACCGACTCCGCCGCACCCGCCACCGCGGGCCAGCCGCAGAGCAACGAGAAGCCGCGCGGCCTGCTCGGCGACGCCTGGCGGGATCTGCGGCGCAAGCCGCTGTTCTGGATCTCGGCCACGCTGATCGTGATCTTCCTGTTGATGGCGGCCTTCCCGGCGCTGTTCGCCCCGGGCGACGCGGTCAACGGCTCGCTGTCGCGCAGCCTCGACAAGCCGTCCGCCAATGGTTGGTTCGGCTACGACGTGCAGGGCCGCGACGTCTACGCCCGGGTCATCTACGGCGCACGGGCCTCCATCGTGGTCGCCGTGCTCTCCGTGCTGGGCACCCTGCTCATCGGCGGAACCATGGGCATCATCTCCGGTTACCGCGGTGGCTGGGTGGACGCGCTGCTCAGCCGGATCGCCGACGTCTTCTTCGGTCTGCCGTTCGTGCTCGGTGCGATCGTCATCCTGACCACCTTCAACGGGTCGGGCGCCGGTAACAGCAAGGCCCAGATCATGGGCCTGGTGACCGCGTCACTGATCGTGCTGAGCTGGCCGGTCGTGATGCGGCTGATGCGTTCCTCGGTGCTCGCCACCAAGGAGGCCGACTACATCGTGGCGGCCCGCGCGCTGGGTGCCGGCACCGGTCGGATCATCCTCAAGCACCTGCTGCCGAACTGCCTGGCCCCGCTGCTGGTCTACGGCACGATCATGGTCGGCTCGTTCATCGGCGCCGAGGCCACCCTGTCGTTCCTGGGCGTCGGTCTGAAGTCGCCGGTGGTGTCCTGGGGCATCATGATCAGTGATGGGCAGAATTTTGTCCGGGTCGCGCCAGGGCTGGTGTTCTTCCCCGCCGCGTTCCTCGTCACCGCAGTGCTGAGCTTCGTGATGCTCGGTGAGTCGGTCCGCGAGGCCCTCGATCCGAAACTCCGCTAGGGGAGATCCAGTGTCCGACATTCTCGTGTCCGAGCAGTCAGCGCCGGGTCCCGGCGGGTCCGGGCGTCCCTCCGGCCGGCTGCTCGAGGTCGACGACCTGCGGGTGGAGTTCCGTACCCGGGACGGCGTCGCAAAGGTCATCAACGGGGTCACGTACCACGTCGACGCGGGGGAGACCCTCGCCGTGCTCGGCGAGTCCGGCTCCGGTAAGAGCGTCACCGCGCAGACCATCATGGGCATCCTCGACACGCCTCCCGGCTTCGTCACCGGTGGGCAGGTCCGCTTCCACGGCAAGGACATGCTCCGCATGTCCGACGAGGAGCGGCGCCGCATTCGCGGCGAGGGCATCGCGATGATCTTCCAGGACGCACTCTCTGCGCTGAATCCCGTCTTCACCGTCGGGTTCCAGATCGCCGAGCAGTTCCGGGTCCGGCGTGGCATGGGCCGCGCGGAGGCCAAGAAGCGCGCGATCGACATGCTCGACCAGGTCAAGATCCCGAACGCCAAGGGTCGGTTCAACAACTACCCGCACCAGTTCTCCGGCGGTATGCGGCAGCGCGCGATGATCGCGATGTCGCTGGCGCTCGATCCCGAGGTGCTGATCGCGGACGAGCCGACCACCGCCCTCGACGTGACAGTGCAGGCCCAGATCATGGACCTGCTGGCCGAGCTCCAGCGCGAGCGGCAGATGGGCATGATCCTGATCACCCACGACCTCGGTGTGGTCGCCGACGTCGCGGACCGGATCGCGGTCATGTACGCGGGCCGGATCGTCGAGGAAGCCGACGTGTACGAGCTGTACGCCAAGCCGGCGCACCCGTACACGCTGGGTCTGATCGACTCGATCCCGCGCCTCGACGAGAAGGGGCAGCAGCTCCGGACGATCAAGGGCCTCCCGCCGAACCTGATGAACATCCCGCCGGGCTGCCCGTTCAACCCGCGGTGCCCGATGGCTCAGCCGGTGTGCCGGGAGAAGGTCCCGCCGCTGCTGCAGGTCGGCCCCGCCCGGGCCAGCGCCTGCCACTTCGCCGAGGAGCTGGTGAACCGTGTCTGAGAACATCCTCGAGGTCAATGACCTGGTCAAGCACTACCCCGTCACGCAGGGTGTGGTGTTCAAGAAGACCGTCGGTCAGGTCAAGGCGGTCGACGGGGTCTCGTTCGGTCTGCGAGCCGGAGAGACGCTCGGTGTGGTCGGCGAGTCGGGCTGCGGCAAGTCGACGCTCGCCCGGGTGCTGATGAACCTGGAGAAGCCGACCGCGGGCAACGTGGTCTACAAGGGCCAGGACATCTCCAAGCTGTCCGGTGGGGCGCTGCGGCGTCTGCGCCGGCAGATCCAGCTGGTCATGCAGGACCCGTACACCTCGCTGAACCCGCGGATGACCGTCGGTGACCTGCTCGGTGAGCCGTTCGAGATCCACCCGGAGGTGGCGCCGAAGGGTAGCCGCCGGGCCAAGGTCCGCGAGCTGCTCGACCTGGTCGGGCTCAACCCGGAGCACATCAACCGGTACCCGCACCAGTTCTCCGGCGGTCAGCGTCAGCGCATCGGCATCGCCCGCGCGCTCGCGCTGCGGCCCGAGATCATCGTCTGCGACGAGCCGGTGTCGGCGCTGGACGTCTCCATCCAGGCCCAGGTCATGAACCTGCTGGAGCAGTTGCAGGGCGAGTTCGGCCTCTCGTACGTCTTCATCGCGCACGACCTGTCGGTGGTCCGCCACCTGTCGGACCGGGTCGCGGTGATGTACCTCGGCAAGATCGTCGAGATCGGCACCGAGGACGAGATCTACGAGCGACCGACCCACCCGTACACCCAGGCGCTGCTCTCCGCGGTGCCGGTGCCGGACCCGACCCAGCGGCACAACAAGACGATCATCCGGCTCACGGGTGACGTGCCGTCGCCGATCAGCCCGCCCTCGGGCTGCCGGTTCCGGACCCGCTGCTGGAAGGCGCAGGACGTCTGCGCCGAGCAGGTCCCGCTGCTGGAGATCCGCCGGGGCTCGGACCACCCGAGCGCCTGCCACTTCGCGGAGAAGCGCGAGATCGTCGCCACCCACGAGGTGTGAGTCACCGAAACCGCCTGCCGCCGTCTCCACGACGACGGCAGGCGGTTTCGTCTGTTCAGGTGATGACCGGACCGGTCACGCGGCGCCGGACAGCGGCGTCAGCGAACCGCTTGTTGCCCAGGACGGGCGGCCCAGGTAGCCCTGGCCCGGTTCGGCCCGGGCTGAGGAGGCTCACAGAGGGCCGCGGCCCGCGCGGAGCAGCAGCAGAGCCAACTGGGTGCCGTCGGCACCGAGCGCGACGCGGAACCGCTCCAGGATCTCCCGTTCCCGGGAGAGCACCAGGCGGGTGCCGCCGGACGCCATCCGGGTCACGCCGACCTCCTGGGACAACGCGGCCCGCTCCTGCCACAGCGTGATCAACGCGTTGTCGATTTCGTCGATGCGTTCCCTGATCTGCACGATCCGCGCCGAGGCGGACGGCTCCTCGGTGCCGGTCTGCTGCTCGGCCGGCTCGGCGTCCGCACCTGCCGGTGGTGTGGCCACCGCCGGCTCGGCCTCCTGCGCGACGGGCTGCCCCGGTCGGATCGGGCTGCCGCTCTGCTCCATCACGTCTGTCATCATCGGGTACCTCTCGCACTGTGGTGCCCGGTGCCCGGAACCTGGGACGGAAAAAGCCCCGGACTCCAGGAGCCGGGGCTTTAGCAGGTCTGAACGATCAGGCGCGACCTACGGCAGCCGGACTCCCGGTGCCATAGTAAAAGTAGAAGCGCGCAGCGATCACGCCATCGAGTATGCCCGTGTCGTCAGCCGCGGCGCAAGGATCCGCCGGTGACAAGCGCCCCTCCTGGACCGGATGCGTCAAGAGCCGGCTCTCTGCGCCTCGGCCGAGCGGGGATGCGGTCGGCGGGGCCGAGGGGCACCGGGGCGCAGGTACGCGACCAGGGCGTCGAAGCCGGGCCGGCTCAGTCACCAAAGCGCCAGGGGTGCCATGCGTCAGTGTCGACGGCGACGCATGGCGAGACGTCACAGAGACAGCATTTAGCATTCACCGCGAGTCGAATTGTGTGATCAGGTGAGTAATAGCCACCTGATCGCTCGCACGTGTTACTCCCTCAGCTCGACGATCAGGTCGGGCTGAGGGAGTAATTGTCGAACCTTGTGTGCGTGCTCGCTACATATAGACTCTTGCGCCGTAGGACCCGCCGTTTTCCTTCAGGACAAAGCTCGCGATCTTTGAGTCGGGGAAGCTTCGGCAGCCACCGCCATAATTCCAGTCGGTAACGCTGACGTCCTGGCCGTCCGTCCGCCGGAACAGGCCGATCACCGTGCGGCCATCGTCCTCGTTGTCGCAGACCTCGATCGTGGAGGAGTTGTTGTCGTTGTTGGTGGCGCACGCCCGGTCGTAGCCGTCATAGGCACACTTGGTTGTCGCGGCCTGCGCCACGCCTGGCACTGCGGCGAGCACAAAGGCAATGCCAAGCACGGAAGCTCCTGCGGCGCGGCCCATCATTCTCTTCATTTGTCTCCCCGTGTGGTTGGAACGTGTCGAGATGGCGAAATCATACGTACCTCAGTTCCGTCGGTCAATGTCTTGACAACCGCCCACACCACTGATGCGCGGGGAAATTGAAAGCGCCTGCCTGAAATCAAATCTTCGGTCCTTGACGAACGGGTCCCAAGCGCCCGCAACCCACACGCACCGACCACGGCTCACGGCCTGCTGACCATCTGCCCGACGCCATCCACCGCCATGGTCGGCACCACCGTGCGTCGCCCTGGCCGGGTGTGCTTCCTCGGGAGGTGTCGGGCCGGAGGCATAGACTTGTCGGGCGATGCATCCTCTCTTCGACATCCCCGCGTCCCCGCCTGCGCCGGAGTCCGCGCCGGCCCGCCCGCACCGACCCGGGGCGGCCACCGCGCGTCTCGATCCGCAGCAGCTGCTCGCCGGGCTGAACGGGCCGCAGCGCGACGCCGTCAGCCATGCCGGCTCGCCGCTGCTGATCGTGGCCGGCGCCGGGTCCGGCAAGACCCGGGTGCTCGCGCACCGGATCGCCTATCTGCTCGCCGCTCGGGACGTGCACCCCGGTGAGATCATCGCGATCACCTTCACCAACAAGGCCGCCGGTGAGATGAAGGAGCGCGTCGCCGCGCTGGTGGGCCCCCGGGCCCGCCTGATGTGGGTGTCGACGTTCCACTCGGCCTGCGTGCGGATCCTGCGTGCCGAGCACGAGCACGCCGGCCTCAAGTCGACGTTCTCGATCTACGACGCGGACGACTCCCGCCGGTTGATGCAGCTGGTCACCCGCGAGCTGGATCTCGACCCGAAGCGCTACCCGGCGCGTGGTCTGGCCGCCCAGGTCTCCAACCTCAAGAACGAGCTGGTCGACCCGGAGCAGTTCGCGGCGCGGGCCACCGGCCCCAACGAGCGGGCGCTGGCCGAGGCGTACACGCTCTACCAGCGTCGGCTGCGTGAGGCACACGCACTGGACTTCGACGACCTGATCATGACCACGGTGCACCTGCTCCAGTCCCACCCGCACGTCGCGGAGAGCTACCGCCGGCGGTTCCGGCACGTGCTGGTGGACGAGTACCAGGACACCAACCACGCCCAGTACGTCCTGATCAAGGAGCTGGTCTCCGGCACCGACGGGCTGGAGCCCGCCGAGCTGTGCGTGGTCGGCGACGCCGACCAGTCGATCTACGCGTTCCGGGGTGCGACGATCCGCAACATCCTGGAGTTCGAACGGGACTTCACCGACGCGCGGACGATCCTGCTGGAGCAGAACTACCGCTCCACCCAGACCATCCTCAACGCGGCCAACGCCGTGATCGACCGCAACACCTCCCGCAAACCCAAGCGACTGTGGAGCGAGGCCGGCGCCGGCGAGCAGATCGTCGGCTACGTCGCCGACACCGAGCACGCCGAGGCCGACTGGGTGGCCCGGGAGATCGACCGGCTGGTCGACGCCGACGAGACCCGCCCCGGCGACGTCGCCGTCTTCTACCGCACCAACGCGCAGTCCCGCGTCTTCGAGGAGGTGTTCATCCGGGTCGGCCTGCCCTACAAGGTGGTCGGCGGGGTGCGCTTCTACGAGCGCAAGGAGGTCCGCGACGCCCTCGCGTACCTGCGTTCGGTGGTCAACGACGACGACACGGTGAGCCTGCGGCGAGTGCTCAACACCCCGCGCCGGGGCATCGGCGACCGCGCGGAGGCGTGTGTCGAGGCGCTCTCCAGCCGCGACCGGATCTCCTTCGGCGCGGCGCTGCGCCGGGCCCGGGAGGCGCCGGGCATCTCCAGCCGGGCGGCCAACGGCATCGCGGACTTCGTGGCGCTGCTCGACGACGCCCGCGAGCTGGCCGAGACCGGCACCCCGGAGGAGGTGCTGGAGGCGCTGCTGACCCGTTCCGGCTACCTCACCGAGCTGGAGGAGAGCCTGGACCCGCAGGACGCCGGCCGGGTGGACAACCTCCAGGAGCTGGTCAGCGTCGCCCGCGAGTACACCGAGCGGATCGAGGCGCTGGGCGAGGAGGGGGAGCGGGCCACCCTGGCCGGCTTCCTGGAGCAGGTGGCGCTGGTCGCCGACGCTGACCAGATCCCCTCCGACGACCCCGACCACCAGGGCGTGGTCACCCTGATGACGCTGCACACCGCCAAGGGGTTGGAATTCCCGGTGGTCTTCCTGACCGGGCTGGAGGACGGCGTCTTCCCGCACCTGCGTTCGCTGGGCGACACCCGCGAGTTGGAGGAGGAGCGCCGACTGGCGTACGTCGGCATCACCCGTGCCCGACAGCGGCTCTACCTGTCCCGGGCGGTGACCCGCTCGGCCTGGGGGCAGCCGTCCTACAACCCGCCGTCGCGCTTCCTGGAGGAGCTGCCGACCGAGCTGGTGCACTGGGAGCGCACCGAGGGGTCGTACACCTCGTGGGCTGGCGGGGGCGGCGGCGTCGGTGGCCGCGCGGACCGCGCGCCCGGCGCGCGTGGCAACTTCACCGGGGGTACGCCGAAGGCGGCCCAGTTGGCGCAGCGGCTCGGCGTGGACGCCAGCCGGCTGACCACCGCCAGTGAGCTGCCGCAGGGGCCGAAGGTGTCCGCGGGCGACCGGGTCAACCATCAGCGGTACGGGTTGGGGCGGGTGCTCGCCGTCGAGGGGCACGGCCCGGGCGCCCGTGCGCAGATCGACTTCGGCGACCAGACCATGTGGCTGGTGCTCCGGCACGCCCCGGTCGACAAGCTCTGACCCGTCGCTACCAGGATCGTGCCAGATCACGGAAAGAGTGGCCTCACGTACCGCTGAGGCCACTCTTTCCTTTTGTCCCGCGCAGGGACGTCGCCTCAGCAGCCCAGGTCGACGCCACGGGACCGCATGAACGGGGCCGGGTCGATCTGGTTCCACATGCCCTGGTGCACTTCGAAGTGCAGGTGCGGGCCTGTGGCGTCGCCGGTGGCGCCCTCGTAGCCGATGACCTGGCCGGCCTTGACCGCCTGGCCGACGGTGACCGCGATGCGGCTCTGGTGGGCGTAGTGGGTCAGGTAGCCGTTGCCGTGGTCGATGAAGACGGAGTTGCCGTACCCGTCGGAGGCGTCGCCGGCCTGGGTCACGGTGCCGGCGGCCGCTGCGTGGATCGGCGTACCGGAGGGCAGCGCCAGGTCGATACCGGCGTGCAGGGTGCCCCAGCGCTGCCCGTAGCAGGACGTGACGGCTGCGCCCGGCATCGGGTCGACCCAGGCGGGTGTGGGCCTGGTGGTCTTCTTCGGCTTCGGCTTCGGCTTGGCCTTCGCGGCGGCCGTCTTCGTGGGGGTCGGGCTGGCGCTGACCGCCGACGGGCTGGGCGTCGGGCTGAGCGAGGGGGCGACCGGAGTGCTGGATTCACGGACCGAGCGGTCGGCCCGGCTCGCGGCCTCGGCCCGGGCCTGGGCGTCGAGGGAGACGGCGGCGGGTGCCGGGCGGTCGGTGCCGCTGGTGGCGACGGCGACACCTCCGAGGCCGAGGGCTACCAGGGCGGCGGCCGCGAGCACGATGAGGCGGTTGCGTCGGCCGGTGCGCTGCGACGGCGCGGTCTGGTCGGTGTCGGGGGTGTTCTCGTTCTGGACGGGGCTGTCTTCCTGCACGGCGGACCTTCAGAGTCGAGGGGCACTTGACCTCGAAATACTGGTGTCGGGCCGAGGTGGGGCAGGCGGGGGGACCGAACCCTCGTGCGGAGAGCGGATGGTCGGCTGCCCGGATATGACCCGCTGTGCGGCGCTACATCCGGAAAAGTGATCATGTTGGCAGGTGCCGTCGGTCACATCCGGCACTGTGACCCGGGATACATCCGCCAGGACCGGGTGACGAAAAACCGCCCGGATCGACAGATCCGGGCGGTCAACGGTCGTTACGCGCCGTCAGGAGGCGGCTACCTCGCTGTAGATTGCCTCGACTTGCAGCTTGATGTCCACTCCGCGCTCCTGGAGGAACGGCACCGGGTCTTCCGGCTGCCCCTTGACATGGATCTCCAGGTGCAGGTGCGTGCCGTACGCGTGGCCGGTCTGGCCCACGAGGCCGAGCTGGTCGCCCGCCTTGACCTGCTGGCCTTCCTTGACGCTGACCGCGGAGGAGTGGCCGTAGATGGCCTCACTGCCGTCGGCGTGCTGGACGATCACGGCGTTGCCGTACCCACCGAACCAGCCGGCCTTGGTGACCAGCCCGTCGTGGATCGCCACGTAGGGCGTGCCCTCGGGGGCGACCAGGTCCACGCCGGTGTGCATCTTGCCCCAGCGGACGCCGTACGGGGAGTTGAAGTCGTAGCCCTGCAGCGGCAGCAGCCAGACCTCTTGCTCGGCGCTGTCCTTGCTGCGGCTGTCCCGGGAGGCGCGGTCGGCGTTGTCCGCACGGGCCGCTGCGTCCTGGCTGGTGACCGACGCCTGCTTGAGCTCGTCGAGGACCGTCGGGCTGACGTCCTTCGCGTCCGGCAGGGCGCTCGCGCCGAGGGCCACGATGCCGGCACCGACGAACGCGGTGGTGACGACAGCGGCGTAACGGCTGCGGGGTGGGGTGGGTACGCGGCGGCGACCGCGATATCGATCGGGCTCAGACGACAGGCGCTGGCGCACGCACACCCTCCGTTGTCGGGGTTCCGAAGCGGCCGGTGGGTGTCCCCTGAGACTCCAGTGAGACGTCCGCTGACCGCGTCGTCACCCGTCCATGGACCTGATGACAACCGTGGACACGTTAGCCAACCGCCAGGCGAGTCACAAGCTAGACCGAAAAATTGGCGTGTCGATCTGTCCGTTTGCGTCCATGATTGTCATGCATCGCGCCGCTGAACGGTGCCCCTGTCGCTGCCCGTTCGTCGCCGAGCGTGACCGTTCCGGCGGAGTCGTCCGGCTTGACTCCGGACGGTGCCGGGATGGTGTCCCGGCCCTGCCAGCGGCGTGGCTCTGGCGAAGCCGGGTCGGCCACCTCCGGGTTGCGCGGTGGATGCGTCGGGTAACGGCCGGTGACGGAGCCCGGATTTCCCGGGCCGGGCCCGCCGGGTTACCGTTCGTTAAGGTGAAGGCGGTCAAGCCGGTGAAAGGTGTGCGCTGATGAGCTCTCGGATTCGGGTCGTCGTCGCGAAGCCCGGCCTGGACGGCCACGATCGGGGCGCGAAGGTCGTCGCGCGCGCCCTGCGGGACGCCGGGATGGAGGTCGTCTACACCGGCCTGCACCAGACTCCCGAGCAGATCGTGGAGACCGCCATCCAGGAGGACGCCGACGCGGTCGGCCTGTCCGTGCTCTCCGGCGCGCACATGACGCTCTTCCGGCGGGTGCTGGAACTGCTCGGTGAGCGGGACGCACGCGACATCGTCGTGTTCGGTGGCGGCATCATTCCGAACGGCGACATCCCCGAGTTGGAGAAGCTGGGCGTCGCGAAGATCTTCACACCGGGCGCTACCACCCAGGCGATTGTCGAGTGGGTCCGCGAGAACGTGGCCCAGCCGGTTTCCTGAGGAACGCCGAACTGCTGCCCCACCGATTTTGGGCACGGGGGAGGGGCCGGACGCACCCCTCACACGTCCGGCCCCTCTATGCACGATGCCCCGCCGCCACCCCTCGACCGACAGGGCATCGGCCGTATCCCGTCTTTGCGCTGTTCAGCGCTCCGACATCTGACTCAACGACGCCCACACGGCAGGGTTACGCAAGCCGGACAACATCGCCCGGACGGTGGATGCCGCCGGAGTTGTGGCAGGAAACCGGCCACACCTGATGTTCGGTTGTGCATTACCGCACACCGTGCACCCGCTCGGTTGCCGGTGGTGCCGACCTCGCTAGGCTGCGGCCAATGGCCTGTTTCAACTGATGACAGGCGTCAAGCTGTTTTCTGAACGCTGGTGGCGGCGCGACGGCGCGCCGCGGAGACGGGACGGGACGCGCAATCGTGGACCTGTACGAGTACCAGGGGCGGGACCTGTTCGAGCGGCACGGCTTGCCCGTGCTGGCCGGCGGCGTCGCCACTACCCCGGAAGAGGCCCGCGCGATCGCCGAACGCCTTGGCGGCCGTGTGGTCGTCAAGGCGCAGGTAAAGGTCGGCGGCCGAGGTAAGGCCGGCGGCGTCAAGCTGGCCGAGGGCCCGGATGAGGCGGTGGCTCGGGCCACCGACATCCTCGGCATGGACATCAAGGGTCACACCGTCCACAAGGTCATGATCACGGTGACCGCGGACGTGGCCGAGGAGTACTACTTCTCGTACCTGCTCGACCGGGCGAACCGCACCTTCCTCTGCATCGCCAGCGTCGCCGGCGGCATGGACATCGAGCAGGTCGCCGCCGAGACCCCCGACAAGGTCGTGAAGGCCCCGATCGACGCCGTCAAGGGCGTGGACGAGGCCAAGGCCCGCGAGATCGTGACCGCCGCCGGCTTCCCGGCCGAGGTCGCCGACCAGGTGGTCGAGATCGCCGTCGGCCTGTGGCAGGCGTTCGTCGCCGAGGACGCCACCCTGGTCGAGGTCAACCCGCTCGCCAAGAACGGCGACGGCCGGATGCTGCTGCTCGACGCCAAGATCAGCCTGGACGAGAACGCGGCGTTCCGGCACCCGGACCACGAGGCGCTCGTCGACCAGGCCGCTGTGGACCCGCTGGAGCAGGCCGCCAAGGCCAAGGACCTCAACTACGTCAAGCTCGACGGCGAGGTCGGCATCATCGGCAACGGCGCGGGTCTGGTCATGTCGACCCTCGACGTGGTCGCGTACGCCGGTGAGCGGCACGGCAACGTCAAGCCCGCCAACTTCCTCGACATCGGCGGCGGCGCGAGCGCCGCGGTGATGGCGAACGGGCTGGAGATCGTGCTCTCCGACCCGGCCGTGAAGAGCGTCTTCGTCAACGTCTTCGGCGGCATCACCGCCTGCGACGAGGTCGCCAACGGCATCATCCAGGCGCTGGCCCTGCTGGAGCAGCGCGGCGAGCAGGTCACCAAGCCGCTCGTCGTCCGTCTCGACGGCAACAACGCCGAGGCTGGCCGGGCGATCCTGGACAGCGCGAACAACCCGCTCGTGCAGCGGGTGGACACCATGGACGGCGCGGCCGAGCGGGCCGCCGAGCTGGCAGCTGCGGGGGTCTGATCATGGCTATCTGGCTGACCAAGGACTCGAAGGTCATCGTCCAGGGGATGACCGGTTCCGAGGGTTCCAAGCACACCCGGCGGATGCTGGCCGCCGGTACCAACGTCGTCGGTGGCGTCAACCCGCGCAAGGCGGGCCAGACTGTCGACTTCGACGGCACCGAGCTGCCGGTCTTCGCGTCCGTCGCGGACGCGATGGCGCAGACCGGGGCCGACGTCACTGTCATCTTCGTGCCGCCGCAGTTCACCAAGGCCGCCGTGGTCGAGGCGATCGACGCCGCGATCGACCTGGCCGTGGTGATCACCGAGGGCGTCCCGGTGCACGACACCGCGTCGTTCTGGGCGTACAACGTCTCGCAGGGCGAGCGGACCCGGATCATCGGGCCGAACTGCCCGGGCATCGCCTCGCCGGGCGCGTCCAACGCCGGCATCATCCCGGCCGACATCACCGGCTCCGGCCGGATCGGTCTGGTCAGCAAGAGCGGCACGCTGACCTACCAGATGATGTACGAGCTGCGCGACATCGGTTTCTCCACCTGCGTCGGCATCGGCGGTGACCCGATCATCGGGACCACCCACATCGACGCCCTCGCGGCGTTCGAGGCCGACCCGGAGACCGACGCCATCGTCATGATCGGTGAGATCGGTGGCGACGCCGAGGAGCGGGCCGCCGAGTTCATCAAGGCCAACGTCACCAAGCCGGTGGTCGGCTACATCGCCGGCTTCACCGCTCCGCCCGGCAAGACCATGGGTCACGCCGGGGCGATCATCTCCGGCTCCGCCGGCACCGCCGAGGCGAAGCAGGCCGCGCTGGAGGCCGTCGGCGTCAAGGTCGGCAAGACGCCGACCGAGACCGCCAAGCTGATGCGGGAGATCATGTCCGGCAACTGAGCCGGTCAGGCAGCGCAGAGGGGGTCGACCGGTCACGGTCGACCCCCTCTGCCGTACGCGTCAGTCGTTGTTCCAGAACGGGTAGTTGCCGGTCGAGCGCAGGATCGCCCCGCCGATGATGTTGATCACGCCGAACGCGATGGCGAGGTAACCGAGCAGCGGCGACTGCCCGTACCGCCGGGCGTCGCGGATGGACAGGTAGCCGAAGACGATGCCGAAGATGCCGCAGCAGATCAGCCCCAGCACGATGCCCAGCACGCCCCAGAGGGTGGTGCGGTCGCGTCCCTGGGCCGGTGGTGGTGGGGGAGGCGGGTATGGCGTCGTCACAGCTTCCTCCGAGCGGTCATGGGCGACGTGCCGGCCCGGACCGCGACCGGCGGGCCCGTCCCGGGTGGCGGCGACTCGCGCCCCCTCAGGGCCGAGGCTAGACCGGCCCGGGTGGGCAGGACGTCGGTTCGGTGAACTCGCCGACCTTAGGAGGGGTTAACGGACTGCCACCGCCCGCGCGACGTGCCAGAGTAGAGCGGATGTCCCCCGTCACCCCTGACCATCCCAGCCGTCCCGGCGGTGTGAGCGCCGACGACCGGCCGGTCGACCGTGCCGCACCGGCCCGGCGGGTGCCCGCGCCTCGCGCTGGTGGGTCGCCGCGCGGGCGGGCGCCGCTGCCCGTTGCCGCCGGGGTGGCCGCCTGCTGGGCCGCCGTCACCTCGTACCTGCCGGTCGCCATCGTGCTCGGCCTGGTGCAGCTCGGCGCGGATGGCACCACAGTGACCGGCACGCTGCGCACCGCGCTGGCCGGCTGGCTGCTCGGGCACGGCGTGCCGTTGCACACCGAAACCGGGCCGCTCGGGCTCGCCCCGCTGGCGCTGACAGTGCTCGCGCTCTGGCGGCTGAGCCGCGCCGGCGTGCACGTCAGCCGTGCGATCGGTGCCCGCGACACCCGCTCACCGCGCCGGGCACTGCTCGCCGCGGTCGCGGTCGGCATTGCGTACGCGCTGCTCGGCGCGCTCGCGGCGGTGCTGGTCGGCACCGGCGGGCCGAGTGTGTCGCTGATCCGGGCGGGCGCCACGTTCGCGGCGGTCGGCACACTCGCCGCGCTGGTCGGCGCGGTCCGGATCACCGCCGTGACCCGGCTGCTCGTCTCCCGGCTCCCGAGCCCGGTGCGCGACGGCGTTCGCACCGGCCTGGTGGCCGGGCTGCTGCTGCTCGGCGCGGGCGCGGGAGCAGCCGGCCTGGCGGTGGCCACCGGTGGCGGCGATGCGGCCGACATGATCGGGGCGTACCGGACCGGAGTCGCCGGGCAGGCCGGCATCACCCTGGTCAGCGTCGCGTACGCGCCCAACGCGGCGGTCTGGTCGACCAGTTACCTGCTCGGGCCGGGGTTCGCGGTCGGAACTGACACAGCGGTCCGCACCAGCGAGGTGTCGGTCGGCGCGCTGCCGGCCGTGCCGCTGCTCGCTGGCCTGCCGCGTGGCCCGGTGGACGGCTTCGGCGCCCTGCTGCTCGCGGTGCCGGTGCTGGCCGGGATGGTCGCCGGTTGGCTGCTCGCCCGGCGGGTGGCTCGACTCGCCGGGCCGGAGCGGGCTGCGCAGCGCTGGGCCGTGTTGCTGACGCCGGCGGTGCTGGCCGGGCCGGTGGCCGGTGTGGTGCTCGGTGCGGCAGCGGCGGTCTCCGGTGGGCCGCTGGGCGCCGGCCGGCTGTCCCAGGTCGGCCCGGTGAGCTGGCAGGTCGGGGCGGTGGCGGCCGGTGTCATAGCGGTCGGCGCGCTGGTCGGCGCTGCCGCCACCCGGGCGCTGACCCGCGGGCCCGCGCAGTAGACGAGCGCGGGGCGCTCCGAGTGAAACCGGAGCGCCCCGTCGAATCCGAACCCGTCAGGGCTGGGTGGGCAGGTTGACCTGCGCCACCACGCTCAGGATGAGCAGCAGGATGCCCAGCCCGACGCCGACCGCGCCGCAGATCAGGCCGGCCTTGGCCTGGCCGGCGTTGTTGGCCTGACCCTGGGCCACCTTCTGCTTGGCGAGGTAGCCGGTCACGATGCCAGCGATGCCGACCGGGATGCCCAGGTACAGGCAGCAGACCAGCGGGATCGACGCGATACCGAGGATCATCGACACCAGGCCGAGGGTGTTGTTCTGCCCCTGCGCCTGCGGGTACCCGGCGTTCGGGTAGGTCGGGCCGGCGCCGTACGGGGGCTGCTGCTGCGCGTACGGGTCGTTCGGCTGCTGACCGTACGGCTGGCCCGAGGTGGGCTGCTGACCGTACGGGGCCTGCGGCGCGGCGTACGGGTCGTTCGGCTGCTGGCCGTACGGCTGGCCGGAGGTGGGCTGCTGGCCGTACGGGGCGGCCGGCGGCTGGGGAGCGGTCGGGTCCTGGTTGGGCTGCTGGCCGTACGGGTCCTGACCGGGGTTACCGGGCTGCATTCGAGAAGCTCCTTGGACTGGTTCCGTCAGTTGGTGCTCTTATTTCCATCCATGATCGCGGTCAGTCCTCCCAAAGCCCAGTACAGCAACAGGACGACATGTCTCCCAAAGCAGGCAAAAAGCTCCTAGTCGACCGCTTCGCGTGCCGGATCAGGGGCGGTGTGTGGGCCGGTGCGGCGTTCGGCCCGAGCGAGCGGCAGCGTACCGGGTCGACGCACGTCCGCACTGTCGAAGATCGGCGTGCCGCCCAGTCGAAGGGTGTCCCTGACCTGCCCGATAGGGTGGCCCGGTGACCGAGCCCGCGCCTGTCGCCCGCATCGTCGTCCTCATCTCCGGCTCCGGGAGCAACCTTCAGTCGCTGCTGGATGCCGCCGCCGACCCCGCGTACGGCGCACAGGTCGTCGCGGTCGGCGCGGACCGCGACGGCATCGCGGGCCTGGACCGGGCCGACGCGGCGGGGGTGCCCACCTTCGTCGAGCGGGTCCGCGACCACGACACCCGGGAGGGCTGGGACCGCGCGCTCACCGCGCACGTCGCGAAGCACCAACCCGACCTGGTCATCTCCGCCGGTTTCCTCAAGTTGGTCGGCCCGCACTTCCTCGCCGCCTTCGGCGACCGCTACCTGAACACCCACAACACGCTGCTGCCGGCGTTTCCCGGCATCCACGGCCCGCGTGACGCTCTCGCCTACGGCGTGAAGCTCACCGGAGCCACCCTCTTCTTCGTCGACGCCGGCATGGACACCGGGCCGATCGTCGCGCAGGTCGCGGTGCCGGTGCTGGACGACGACGACGTCGACACGCTCACCGAGCGCATCAAGGAAGCCGAGCGACGCCAGCTCGTCGAGCAGGTCGGTCGGCTGGTCCGCGAAGGCTGGACCATCACCGGAAGGAAGGTCACGGTTCCGTGAGTCCCACTCAGGACGGGCGCCGCCCGATCAGGCGGGCGCTGGTCAGCGTCTACGACAAGACCGGGCTGGCCGAGCTGGCTCAGGCCCTGCACGCCGCCGGTGTGGAGATCGTGTCCACCGGCAGCACGGCGGGCACCATCGCCGCCGCCGGGGTGCCGGTGACGCCGGTGGAGACGGTGACCGGGTTCCCCGAGGTGCTCGACGGCCGGGTGAAGACCCTGCACCCGAAGGTGCACGCGGGTCTCCTCGCGGACCTGCGGAAGGACACCCACGTGGCGCAGCTCGACGAGCTGGGCGTGGCGGCGTTCGACCTGCTGGTCTCCAACCTGTACCCGTTCCAGGCGACCGTCGCCTCCGGCGCCGACGTCGAGGAGTGCGTGGAGCAGATCGACATCGGCGGCCCGGCCATGGTGCGCGCCGCCGCCAAGAACCACGCCTCGGTCGCCGTGCTCACCGACCCGGCCGCTTACCCGGCGCTGCTCGGCGCGCTCGCCGAGGGTGGCTTCACAGTGGCCCAGCGCCGCGCGCTGGCCGCCCGGGCGTTCGCCGACATCGCCGAATACGACGTGGCGGTGGCCCGGTGGTTCGCGCAGGAGCTGGCACCCGCCGACGACTCGTGGCCGCAGTTCGCGGGGCTGGCGCTGCGCAAGTCGACAGCGCTGCGCTACGGCGAGAACCCGCACCAGCCGGCCGCGCTCTACACCGACCCGGACGCCCCGGCCGGGCTGGCCCAGGCCGAGCAGCTGCACGGCAAGGAGATGTCGTACAACAACTACGTCGACGCCGACGCCGCCTGGCGGGCCGCGAACGACTTCGCCGACCAGCCGGCGGTGGCGATCATCAAGCACGCGAACCCGTGCGGCATCGCGATCGGCGCGGACGTCGCCGAGGCGCACCGCAGGGCGCACGCCTGCGACCCGGTGTCGGCGTTCGGCGGTGTCATCGCGGTCAACCGGCCGGTCTCGGTCGAGCTGGCCCGGCAGGTCGCCGAGATCTTCACCGAGGTGGTGGTCGCCCCCGGCTTCGACGAGGGCGCGGTCGAGGTGTTGCAGGGCAAGAAGAACATCCGGCTGCTGCGGGCACCGGCCTGGACGCCTGCGCTGGTGGAGTTGCGGCCGGTGACCGGCGGCGTGCTGGCCCAGGTCGCCGACCGGGTGGACGCCCCCGGCGACGACCCGGCGAGTTGGCGGTTGGCGACCGGCGAGGCCGCCGACGAGGAGCTGCTGCGGGACCTCGCGTTCGCCTGGCGGGCGGTCCGCGCGGTGAAGAGCAACGCGATCCTGCTCGCCAAGGACGGCGCCACCGTCGGTGTCGGCATGGGTCAGGTCAACCGGGTCGACTCGGCGCAGCTCGCTGTCACCCGCGCCGGCGCCGACCGGGCCCGCGGCTCGGTCGCCGCCTCGGACGCGTTCTTCCCATTCGCCGACGGCCCGCAGATCCTCATCGACGCCGGCGTCCGCGCCATCGTGCAGCCCGGCGGCTCCATCCGCGACGAGGAAGTCATCGAAGCGGCCAAGAAGGCAAACGTAACGATGTACCTGACCGGAACCCGCCACTTCTTCCACTGACCCCGAGGGCTTCGACCCCGAGGGCTTCGACCCCGTCGATCATGAAGTTATTGCCCTGACACGCCGACGTGCAGGGCAATAAATTCATGATCAACGGTTGAGGTCGGGTTGGGGTCAGGCTGTGGTGGTGGGGCGGAGTTCGGCGAAGTGGCAGGCGGACGGGTGGGGGTCCGCCGCCCTCGGCACCGTCGCCGGGTCCTGGGTGGCGCAGATGTCCTGGGCCTTCCAGCAGCGGGTCCGGAAGTGGCACCCGCTGGGCGGGTCGGCCGGGCTGGGCACGTCGCCGACCAGCCGGATCATGTTGCGCTGGTCGCGGGCCTCCGGGTCCGGCACCGGCACCGCGGAGAGCAGAGCCTGGGTGTACGGGTGGGTGGCCCGCTCGTAGATCTCGTCCTCGGTGCCGATCTCGACGATCCGGCCGAGGTACATCACCGCGACGCGGTCGGCGATGTGCCGCACCACCGACAGGTCGTGCGCGATGAAGATGTACGAGAGCCCCAGCTCGCCCTGCAACTGCTTGAGCAGGTTGATCACCTGGGCCTGGATGGAGACGTCGAGCGCCGACACCGGCTCGTCGCAGACGATCACCTCGGGCTTCAGCGCGAGGGCGCGGGCGATGCCGATGCGCTGACGCTGACCGCCGGAGAACTGGTGCGGGTACCTGTTGATGTGCTCCGGGTTGAGCCCGACCAGGTCCAAAAGCTCTTGAACCCGCTTGGCCTTGCTGCCCTTCGGCGCGGCATCCGGGTGGATCTCGAACGGCTCGCCGATGATGTCGCCGACGGTCATCCGCGGGTTCAGCGAGGTGTACGGGTCCTGCATCACCATCTGCATGTTGCGGCGCAGCCGGCGCAGCTCACCCCCGGAAGCCTTGAACAGGTCCTTGCCCTCCAGGGTGGCGCGCCCGGAGGTGGGCGTCTCCAAGCGCATCAGCAGCCGGGCGAGGGTGGACTTGCCGCAGCCGGACTCGCCGACGACGCCGAGCGTCTCGCCCCGACGCAGCTCGAAGCTCACCCCGTCGACGGCCTTCACCGCCCCGATCTGCCGCTGGAACAGCACGCCCTGGGTGATCGGGAAGTGCTTCACCAGGTTGTCGACGGCGAGAATGGTCTCGCCGCGGACCTTCGTGGGGTTAGCGGGCGACGCTGTCATCACGGACCTCCTGCGCGAAGTGGCAAGCGCTGGTCCGGCCGTCGCCGAGGACCAGGTCGTGCGGCACCTCGTCCACGCAGACCTGCTGGACGTACGGGCACCGGGGGTGGAACGGGCAGCCGGACGGGATGCGCATCAGGTTCGGCGGCAACCCCTTGATCGTCGACAGTTCCTGGCCGCGAACGTCCAGGCGCGGGATCGACTCCAACAAACCCTTCGTGTACGGGTGGGCGGGTGCCTTGTAGAGCGAGCGGACGTCGGCGTGTTCGACGATCCGGCCGGCGTACATGACAGCGATCCGGTCCGCGACACCGGCGACCACACCCAGGTCGTGGGTGATCAGGATCATCGCCATGTTGAGTTCCCGGCGCAGGTCGGCCAGCAGGTCCATGATCTGGGCCTGCACTGTCACGTCGAGGGCCGTGGTGGGCTCGTCGGCGATCAGCACCTTCGGGTCCAGCGCCAACGCCATGGCGATCATGACGCGCTGCCGCATACCGCCGGAGAACTGGTGCGGGTAGTCGCCGATCCGCTTGGCGGCACCCGGGATCTTGACCAGATCCATCAGCTCGACGGCACGACGTCGAGCGTCGGCTCGGGACATGCCGGCGCGCTGGCGCAGAGTCTCACCGATCTGCCAGCCGACGGGGAAGACCGGGTTGAGGGCGGAGAGCGCGTCCTGGAAGATCATCGCGATCTCCTTGCCGCGTACCTGCCGGCGCTGCTCCTCGGAGCGGGTGAGCAGATCCTCACCCTGGTAGAGGATCTGGCCGGAACGGACGAACGCGGGCGGGGTGTCCAGGATGCCCATGATCGCCTGGGCGGTGACCGACTTCCCCGAGCCGGATTCGCCGAGCACGGCAAGGGTCTCGCCGGCGTCCAGGTGGTACGACACCCCGTTGATCACCCGGGCGACACCCTCGTTGGTGCGGAACTCGACGTGCAGGTCCCGCAACTCCAGCAGGTGACCGCCCTCGGGAGTGGCGGAGGCGGGAGTGGGATTGACGGTCATGATGTTCTCACCGCAGCTTCGGGTCGAAGGCGTCACGGATCGCGTCGCCGAGCATGATGAACGCCAGCACGGTCAGTGCCAGGAAGGCAGACGGGACGATCAACGGCGTGGCCGCCTCCCGCATGTGGATCCGGCCGGTGTCGATGTCCTGCCCCCACGAGATGGTGGGCGCCTTCAGGCCGATGCCGAGGAAGGAGAGCGTCGCCTCGGCCGCGATGAACGAGCCGAGCGCGATGGTCAGCACGACGATCGCCGGGGCCAGCGAGTTCGGCAGAATGTGCCGCCACATGATCCGGCTGTTGCCGGCGCCGAGCATCCGGGCCGCCGCGACGTAGTCCTGCTCCTTCGCGGTGATCACCGAGGACCGGACCACGCGGGCGGCGGTGGTCCAGCCGAGGAGGGCCAACACGAAGACGACAGCGCCGATCCGAGCCCACTGGTTGTCGCTGGACACCCGCTTGAGCAGCACGATCGCGGCCAGCAGCAGCGGAATGCCGAGCACCACGTCGATCACCCGGGATAGCACCGCGTCGACCCAGCGGCCGAAGTAACCGGCCAGCATGCCGACCACCAGCGCGATGATGCCGGTGCCGAGCGCGGCGAGCGCGCCGACCAGCAGCGATGCCCGGGTGCCGTAGACCGCCCGGGAGTACGTGTCGCAGCCCTGGAAGTCGTACCCGAAGATGGCCCCGCCGGACGGCCCGGCGTGCTGCCGGGAGAGCAGGCAGTCGTTCGGGTTGTTGGCCGTGAAGACCCCGGGCAGCAGCGCCATCAGGGTGAAGATGACGACCAACGCCAGCGAGATCCAGAAGATCGGGTTGCGGCGCAGGTCGCGCCAGGCGTCTCCGGCCAGGCTGCGGGGCTTGTTCGCGGCGCCGACCTGGTTGGGCGTGCCCGGCTCTCCCGAGGGGCCACGTCGCGCGGCCTGGTTCTCGGTGGCCGCCACAGTCTCAAAGTCACTCATAGCGGATCCTCGGGTCGAGTACGGCGTACAGGACGTCCACCACCAGGTTCGAGACCAGGTAGACCACGACGAGCACGCTGACGATGCCCACCACCAGGGGGCCGTCCTCGGTGCGGATGCCGCGGAAGAGGTTGAAGCCCACGCCGGGGATGTTGAAGACGCCCTCGGTGATGATCGCGCCGCTCATCAGGTTGCCCAGTTCCACACCGAGGAAGGTGACCACCGGGATCAGCGAGTTGCGCAGCACGTGAACGATGACGATGCGCCGCTTGACCAGGCCCTTGGACCGGGCGGTCCGGACGTAGTCCGCGCGCAGGTTCTCCGCCACCGAGGCCCGGGTGAGTCGTAGGGCGGTGGCCAGCGACAGCGAGCCGAGCACGATGCCCGGCAGCAGGAGCGCGTAGAACGTCGGGTCGGAGCCGGCGGTGGGTGGGAAGAGCTGCCACTTGACGCCGAGGAAGTACTGCGCCAGCGGTGCCAGCACGATCGTCGGGATGCCCAGCACCAGCAGGGTCAGCACCAGCGTCGAGTTGTCGAAGATGCTGGCCCGGCGGATGCCGGCGAGGACCCCGGCGGTGACACCGAAGATGATCGCCACGGCGAGCGCGATGAGCGCGAGCCGCACGGTGACCGGCCAGGCCTGCTGGAGGATGTCACCGATACTCCGGCCGGTGAGCGACTCGCCCAGGTTGCCCTGGAGCAGGTCCTTCACGTAGTCGAAGTAGCGGTAGAAGAAGCCGCCGACGCCCGTCTGATCCAGGTTGTACTTCTCGGTGAGGTAGGCCCGCTGCGCTGGCGTCACCGGCCGTTCGCCGGCGAGCGCCTGGATCGGGTCGCCCTGCCCGGCGAATGTCAGCGCGTAGACGATCAGGGTGGTCCCGAAGAACGCCAGGACCATCTGCAGTAGGCGCCGCAGGATGTAGCGGAACATGCTTAGCAGTCTCTCCGGAAATGTGCGAAAGGGTCGCAGGACGGCATCTCTGGTCGTACCCGAAATATCCGAGACGTGCCGTCCGGCCCGGTGGAGCCGGCGCCACCGACGCCGGGTCCGCTGCTGCGGCCCGGCCCCGGTGGCGCGGTCGGGGCCACCCGGGCTTCGTCGCCCGGGTGGCCCGCACCATGGTCAGCTCAGCTGGCTGCTTCGATCTTGACGAGGTTGACCCGCTGGAACAGGTCCATCTCCACGTTCTTGACCTTGGACGAGTGGCCGAACACGTTCTCGCCGAAGCGGAGCGGGATCACCGGCATGTCCTTGGCCAGGATGTCCTCCGCCTGCTGGTACTTGGCGATCGCCTCGTCCTGCGTCTTGGCGGCGGAACCCTCCTTGACCAGCTTGTCGAACTCCGGGTTGCTGTAGCCGTAGTAGTTCGACGAGCCGTTCGTGCTGTACAGCGGGCCGAGGTAGTCCTCCATGGTCGGGTAGTCCATGACCCAACCCATCCGGAACGCACCCACCGGCGTCTTCTTCTCGACCTTGGTCAGCAGGTCGGCGAACTTCGGCTCGACCGAGCCGACCGCGTCCACGCCCAGGTTGGTCTTGAGCTGGTTGACCGTGGCGTCGACCCAGTCCTTGTGCCCGCCGTCGCCGTTGTACGAGATGACGATCTTCGACGGACCGCCGGCGGCCTGGTAGAGCTTCTTGGCCTCGGTCGGGTTGAACTGGGCGGCCTCGCCCGCGGTGTCCTCCCGGTAGCCCGGCAGGACCGGCGAGACGAAGGAGCGCGCCGACGTCTGCGAACCCTTGAAGACCGACTTGGTGATCTCGTCACGGTCGATCGCCATCGAGATGGCCTTGCGCACGTCCGGCTTGCTGTAGTCCTTGTCGAACGTCGGGAACGCGAGGAACTGGAACGACGACATCGGGCTGGTCTTGTACCGGTCACCCAGGTCGCTCGGCGCGGTGCTCAGGCTCTCGGTCGGGATCGTGGGCAGCACGTCCAGGTTGTCCGCCAGGACGTCCGCGTAGGCCGCGGTGAGCTGCTGGTAGATCCGGAACTCGATGTTCTTGACCTTGGGCTTCTCGCCCGGGTACGCGTCGTAGCGCTCGACGTCGATCTTGCTGTCGTGCTGCCAGGTGCCCTTCATCTTGAAGGGGCCCTGCCCGATCGGCGCCTGCTCGTAGGAGTCCTTGAGCACGCCCGGAGCCGAGAACGCGGCGTCCGGCATCGGGAAGAACGCGTTGTAGCCGAGCGTCGTCTTGAAGTCGATGTACGGCTCGGAGAGCGTCGCGGTGAAGGTGAGGTCGTCGACCTTCTTCAGGCCGGACATCTCCTTGGCCTTCGGCGCCTTGCCCTGCAGGTCGGCGTAACCAGCGATCTTCTCGAAGAAGGGGTTGGTGTCCTGACCGTTCGGGGCGTACGCGCCGTAGTTCCAGGCGTCGATGTAGTTCTGGGACGTGACCTTCTCACCGTTGTGGAAGGTGAAGCCGTCCTTGATCTTGATCGTCCAGACCTTGTTGTCGGACGAGGTGATCGACTGAGCGGCGACCTCGTACGGCTTGTTCTGGGCGTCGTAGTCGACGAGCGGGCTGAACAGGCCGGCGATCACCTGCGACCCGGACGTCTCGGTGGTGTTTGTGGGAACCAGGTGCTTCGGCTCGGCGATCTGGATGCTGACCACCGAACTGTCGCTGCCACCGGATCCACCGTCTCCGCCGCTGCCGCAGGCCGCGAGGCCCAGCGTCACCGCGAGCGGGAGGGCGGTCCAGGCGGCGAGTCTACGAACTCGCATTGAGCCTCCTCATCTCCTCACGCTGCGCAGTCAGGCCCGACGCTGGGTTTACGCTGCGCAACAAGCGGTAACGGTAGGTCGGTGACGGGCCTTCGACAACGACGCGGTTGCGGGTGGGTAACGGTCCGGGGTTGATTCAGTTGTCGAAGGCGAGTGAATCTGCTACCCCAAATCGGACTCACTGACGTTGGCCTGCTGAAATCCCGACGTTTGACGTTGCGTTCGAACCCTCCCGGTCAGGTCGACGCCGCCTGGGGCGGCCGTCCCATCTCCGTGGATCAGGCCCGCCCTGTCTGGTTCGACAGTGATCGAATCCACAGATTGTCACTGAAAGTGACTAGCAACACCTCACGCAGGGTTACTCCAGTGGCAGTCACTCCGACGCGACCCGGCCCGTCCGATGGCCGCCCCACCGCAGTGGGCGGCGGACGGCCCGGAGCGAGGTCGTCTGATCCGCGGGCGGTGGCCGTGAGACGATCTGGTCGTGACGGCGACGCTTCTGGACGGCAAGGCAACCGCAGCGGAGATCAAGGACGAGCTGCGCATCCGGGTGAAGGCACTGGCGGAACGCGGCATCACCCCCGGGCTCGGCACGGTCCTGGTCGGGGCGGATCCGGGCAGTCAGGCGTACGTCAACGGCAAGCACCGCGACTGCGCCGAGGTGGGCATCGCCTCGATCCGCCGCGAACTGCCGGCCGACGCCACCCAACAGCAGGTCGACGACGTACTGGCCGAGCTGAACGCCGACCCGGCGTGCCACGGCTACATCGTCCAGCTGCCGCTGCCGGCCCACCTCGACACCCAGCGGGTGCTGGAGTTGATCGACCCGGACAAGGACGCCGACGGCCTGCACCCGGTCAACCTGGGTCGGCTCGTGCTCGGCTACGACGGTCCGCTGCCGTGCACGCCGCGCGGCATCGTCGAGCTGCTCCGCCGGCACGACGTGGCGCTGCGCGGAGCCACCGTCGCGGTGGTCGGTCGCGGCAACACGGTTGGCCGACCGCTCGGCCTGCTGCTCACCAGGCGCAGCGAGAACGCCACTGTCACCCTCTGCCACACCGGCACCCTCGACCTCGCCTCGCACACCCGGGCCGCCGACATCGTCATCGTCGCGGCCGGCGTACCGGGTCTGCTCACCGCCGACATGATCAACCCGGGCGCGGTGGTGGTGGACGTCGGCATCACCCGCGTCATCGGAGCGGACGGCAAGGGCCGCTACACCGGCGACGTGGACCCGGAGGTGGCCGAGACGGCCGGCGCGCTGGTCCCCATGCCCGGCGGCGTGGGCCCGATGACCCGGGCCATGCTGCTCACCAACGTCGTCGAGCGCGCCGAGCGCGGCTGAACCGGACGCCGGCGACGCCGGTGACGTTCGACCCATCCCGGCGACGGCCGCCGCCCCTGCCCTGTTCGGTGCCAGGATGACTGATACGGTCCGGAAAACCGACTGGTATCAGGGAGTGGGACGACCATGGGTAAGAAGGTCACTGTCGTCGGGGCTGGCTTCTACGGCTCCACCACCGCACAGCGCCTGGCCGAGTACGACGTCTTCGACACCGTAGTGATCACCGACATCGTGGAGGGCAAGCCCGCGGGCCTCGCGCTCGACCTCAACCAGTCCCGGGCCATCGAGGGCTTCGAGACCAAGGTGGTCGGCGTGACCACCGGCCCCAACGGTGAGGGCTACGAGAGCATCGAGGGCTCCGACGTCGTCGTGATCACCGCTGGTCTGCCGCGCAAGCCCGGCATGAGCCGGATGGACCTGCTGGAGACCAACGCCAAGATCGTCCGCCAGGTCGCCGAGAACGTCGCCAAGTACGCCCCGAACGCCGTCGTCATCGTGGTCTCCAACCCGCTGGACGAGATGACCGCGCTGGCCCAGCTCGCCACCCAGTTCCCGAAGAACCGGGTGCTCGGCCAGGCCGGCATGCTCGACACCGCCCGGTTCAGCAACTTCGTCGCCGAGGCGCTGAACGTGCCGGTGGCCTCGGTACGCACCCTGACCCTGGGCTCGCACGGTGACACCATGGTCCCGGTGCCGTCGAAGAGCACCGTCAACGGCAAGCCGCTGCGCGACGCCATGCCGGCCGAGCAGATCGAGGAGCTGGTCGTCAAGACCCGCAACGGTGGCGCCGAGGTGGTCGCGCTGCTCAAGACCGGTTCGGCCTACTACGCCCCGTCCGCCGCCGCAGCGCGGATGGCGAAGGCTGTCGCGGAGGACTCCGGCGAGGTCATGCCGGTCTGCGCCTGGGTCGACGGCGAGTACGGCATCTCCGGTGTCTACCTGGGTGTCGAGGCCGAGATCGGCGCCGAGGGCGTCAAGCGGGTCGTCGAGACCGACCTGGACGCCGACGAGCGCGCCAGCCTCCTGGAGGCTGCCGAAGCCGTCCGCGCCAAGCAGGGCGACATCTCCAGCATGTAGTTCCCCCGAACCACAGCATCAGCGAAGGGCGCGCCGGCTTTGCCGGCGCGCCCTTCGCCGTCCACCCCACCGAACCAGTCCACCCCACCCCACCCATCCCACCCACCCCACCCCGGCGCCGGCCCCGCCCCGGCCCCGCCCCGGCCCCGCCCCGGCCCCGGCCCCCGGTTGATCAAGAGGTTTACGTCAGGAACCGCGCCCCTGGTGACGCGAACCTCTTGATCACGAAATGGGGTGGGTGGCGAGGGAGGGGCGGCGCGTCGGTTGGTGGGGCCGGCGGGCGCGGTGGGCGCTGCTTCGGGGATGTTGCTGCCTTGAGGGCTTCGGAGGGAGCGCCTTCAGTGATGTCGCGCGGATCTTCGATCGAGATCGTGCTCGATCCTGGTTGTAGTGGTACCCCGGGCTCGCGTTACCCCCTTATCCAGGATCGAGGGGCTTGCTCGACCGCTCCGATGGGTGATCCCCTCGCGGCACCCCGTCGATCATGGAGTTGTTGCCCTCCGGGTCAGCGTGTCGAGGCAACAACTTCATGATCAATGGGAGGTGGGGGCGCGGCGGGTGATCACGAAGGGCTGGTGAAGGGGGTTCCGAGGTGAGGGGTGGCCAGGACGGTGGGGGAGTGGGTGCGCAGGGCGGCCAGCCGGGAGGTGCGGGCGAGTTCCAGGTCTTCCTCGTGGGCGTACGCCAGCTCGGGGTCGACGAGTTGCACCATGTGCACCAGCAGGTCCCCGGTGAACAGCATCCGTTCGTCGGCAGAGGTCAGGAGCACCGACTGGTGACCGGGCGTGTGGCCGGGGGTGGGCAGCAGACGTACCGCTGGGGTGAGGGCGGTCTCGCCGTCGACCACGCGGAGCTGGCCGGCGGTGCGCAGGGGCGCGATGAGGCCGGCCGGCAGCCAGGGGTTGAGCGTCTCTGCCGCGTCGACTTCGGCGCGCTGGACCAGGTAGCTCGCGTTCGGGAAGTACGGCCGCCCCGGCGTGCCGGTGACCGCCCAGCCGATGTGGTCGCTGTGCAGGTGGGTCAGGACGACGGTGTCGACATCGGCGGGGTCGATGCCTGCCGCAGCCAACTCGGCGGGCATCCGCCCCGGCACTGGCGCCCAGCTCGCGGCGGGTGCGTCGGCTGGGCCGATCCCGGCGTCGACAAGCGTGACCGGCCCGTCTCCGGCGCGGATCGCGAAGCTGCGGAACGGCAGCCACCATTGCCCGTCGGCGGTCACCGAGCCGGGGTCGCGCCGGTCAGCCTCCGCCCAGTGCGCCGCTGTGGCCTGCGGAAACGCCTCCGCGCGGGGCTGGAAGAAGGCACCCTCACCGTCGGTGAGTGCGGTGACCGTGATAGACCCGAGGGTGCGGCTCAGTGGCATCGGACGATGATTCCAGGGCATTCCTGTTCCGCGCAGCCCGGTTTCGCCGGCCGGTCGAGGCCGGCTGGGGGCTGTCCGCCCAATTGCAGTACGCTCGTACTGCTTGAGCACGTGTCCCCCGAGAGGAGCGCCGGCCGATGGCGAAGATCAAGGTAAACAACCCGGTCGTAGAACTCGACGGCGACGAGATGACCCGGATCATCTGGAAGCAGATCCGGGAGCAGCTGATCCTGCCCTACCTCGACGTCGACCTGCACTACTACGACCTGTCGATCCAGCACCGCGACGAGACCGACGACCAGGTCACGATCGACGCCGCCAACGCCATCAAGGAGCACGGCGTCGGCGTCAAGTGCGCGACCATCACCCCGGACGAGGCCCGGGTCGAGGAGTTCGGCCTGAAGAAGATGTGGCGGTCGCCCAACGGCACCATCCGCAACATCCTCGGCGGCGTCGTCTTCCGTGAGCCGATCATCATGTCCAACGTGCCGCGGCTGGTCCCCGGCTGGACCAAGCCGATCATCATCGGCCGGCACGCCCACGGTGACCAGTACAAGGCCACCGACTTCGTCGTCCCCGGCCCGGGCACGGTGACCATCACCTACACCCCGGCCGACGGCGGCGCGCCGATGGAGATGGAGGTCGCCAACTTCCCCGGCGGCGGCATCGCCATGGGCATGTACAACTACGACGAGTCGATCCGGGACTTCGCCCGGGCGTCGTTCCGGTACGGACTGGACCGCAACTACCCGGTCTACCTGTCCACCAAGAACACCATTCTCAAGGCGTACGACGGTCGGTTCAAGGACCTCTTCGCCGAGGTGTTCGAGGCCGAGTTCAAGGACGAGTTCGCCGCCGCCGGCATCACCTACGAGCACCGGCTGATCGACGACATGGTCGCCGCCGCGCTCAAGTGGGAGGGCGGCTACGTCTGGGCCTGCAAGAACTACGACGGTGACGTGCAGTCCGACACCGTCGCGCAGGGCTTCGGCTCGCTGGGTCTGATGACCTCCGTCCTGCTCTCCCCGGACGGTCGGACCGTCGAGGCCGAGGCCGCCCACGGCACTGTCACCCGGCACTACCGGCAGTACCAGAAGGGTGAGAAGACGTCGACCAACCCGATCGCGTCGATCTACGCCTGGACCCGGGGCCTGGCCCACCGGGGCAAGCTGGACGGCACCCCGGCGGTCACCGAGTTCGCCAACACCCTGGAGCAGGTCATCGTCGACACCGTCGAAGGCGGCCAGATGACCAAGGACCTCTCGCTGCTCATCTCGCGGGACGCCCCGTGGCTGACCACCGACGAGTTCATGAATGCGCTCGACGAGAACCTGGCCCGCAAGATCGCTGCCTGATCCAGGCGTACCGCGTCATCGGAGCCCGCCGGCGTCTCAGCCGGCGGGCTTCGGCGTGTCCAGCGTTGCCGCGCCGGTCGGCGTCACTGCCCCCGGCGCGCCTCGTTGACCAGGATGGACGAGATGCCAGTCGCGTCCAGGAAGGTTGACCACGGTCGACCCGCGGCACCCGTGCGCCGATCAGCCAGCCTTCCCGGCTGTGCCGTGCACAGCCAGCCGTCCCTTCCCTGCGGGGGGCCCTGTCCCGGGCCCCCCGCGCCCTGTTTCCCGCCAAGCCAATGCCGCACAGCGCAGCGCCGTGCCGAGCCGCGCCGCGCTCAGGCGGCGCGCAGCAGGTCGGCGGCGCGTTCCGGAGCGATGTCGTTGATGAAGACGCCCATCCCGGATTCGGAGCCCGCCAGGTATTTCAGCTTGTCCTTGGCCCGCCGGATGCTGAACAGCTGCAGGTGCAGGTGGCCCAGCTGGCGGTCGACCCGTACGGGAGCCTGGTGCCAGGCCGAGATGTACGGCATCGGCATGTCGAACAGGCCGTCGAAGCGGCGCAGGAGATCCAGGTAGAGCGGCCCGAAGGCTTCCCGCTCGCTGTCGCTGAGCGCCGGGATGTCCGGCACCACGCGGTGCGGCGCGACGTGCACCTCGAACGGCCAGCGGGCGGCCGCCGGGACGAACGCCGTCCAGTGTTCGTTCTCGATGACGACCCGGTCACCGGTGGCGCGCTCGGCGGCCAGCACGTCCGCGTACAGGTTGCCCCCGCCGGTGCGCTCGGCGTGCCGGCGTGCCGCGGCCAGCAGCGCGCGGGTGCGCGGCGTCACGAAGGGGTACGCGTAGATCTGGCCGTGCGGATGGTGCAGCGTGACACCGATTTCAACGCCCCGGTTCTCGAAGCAGAAGATCTGCTCGACGCCGGGCAGTGCGCCGAGTGCCTCGGTGCGGTCGGCGAGGGCGTCCAGCACGGTGCGGACCCGGCGCGGGGGCAGGCTGGCGAAGGAAGCGTTGTGGTCCGACGTGAAGCAGACCACCTCGCACCGGCCGAGGCCCGGCCGGACCGGTGTGAACGGCGTGATCTCGCCGGGCTCCTCGGCCACCCGACCGCTCAGCGACGGGAACCGGTTCTCGAAGACCACCACGTCGTAGTCGGGTGCGGGGATCTCGGTCAGCCGGTCGCCCACCGACGGGTCGAGAGGGCACTCGTTCGCCGGTGGGAGGAAGGTGCGGGTCTGCCGGTGCACGGCGACCGCCACCCACTCGTCGGTCAACGGGTCGTAGCGCAGCTGCGACGCGGGGGGAGGCGGCGGCAGGTCCCGGCGGTCCGGCTGGTCGCGGACCGCGTCGTCGCGCTCGTCGAAGTAGATCAGCTCCCGGCCGTCGGCCAGGTCGATCGCGGTGCGCTTCACGGCGCCGTCCCCTCAGTTGTCGGCGTGCGCGTCACGCGGCCCGCCCCTGTCGCCTTGACCATGATCAGTTCGCCCACCTGTTCGCCGAGTACCCGTCGTGCGGGTGGAGGCAACCGGTCGTCGCTGACCAGTACGTGGGCCGCCGTCAGCCCGACGATCGAGGAGATGCCGACGGTGCCCCACTTGGTGTGGTCGGCGAGCACCACCAGCTGGTCCGCCGCCGCCACGAGCGCCCGATCGGTCTCCGCCTCCATCAGGTTCGGTGTGGTGAAGCCGGCCCGCTCGGTGATGCCGTGGACGCCCAGGAAGAGCAGATCCAGGTGCAGTGAGCGGACGGCCCCGACCGCGAGCGGACCAACCAGCGCGTCCGACGGTGTGCGTACGCCGCCGGTGAGCACCACCGTCTGGTCCGGGCGGCCACCGGCGTGCATGATCTCGGCCACCGGCAGCGAGTTGGTCACCACTGTCAGCTCGGGCACGTCCAGCAGTCGGCGGGCGAGTTCGGCGGTGGTGGTGCCGGCGGAGAGCGCGACCGCCGCTCCCGGCCGGACCAGTTGGGCCGCCCGGTCGGCGATGGCGGCCTTCTCCGGCAGTTGGCGGACCGACTTGGCGCGGAAGCCCGGCTCGTCGGTCGAGCTTGGCCCGGTCGTGGTGGCGCCGCCGTGCACCTTGGCCAGCAGGCCGCGCTCGTGCAGCGCGTCGAGGTCACGCCGGATGGTCATGTCGGAGACGCCGAACTCGCCTGCCAACTCGCTGACCCGGACGCCGCCGGTCGTGCGGACCCGCTCCAGGATGGCCGCCTGCCGCTGCTGAGCGAGCATCAGCCGTGCCTCCCCGAGCGTCCCCGTACCCTCACGCGGTCAAACGTGTTCCAACAAAGATGAACACTAGCGCGTGCCGCTCAGCGGTGAAAGAAACGGGTACGGCGGTGCCTCAGGCTGTGGCGATCTTCAGCTCCACCCAGCCGGTCTCGGTCAGATGGTGCAGCACGGCCTGCACCGCGTCCGCCACGCTCAGGTCGGTGGTGTCGAGCACCAGATCGGCGTCGGTCGGCTCCTCGTACGGGTCGTCGATGCCCGTCATCCCGGTGAGCAGGCCAGCTCGCGCCCGCGCGTAGAGGCCCTTGCGGTCCCGCCGCTCGCACACCTCCAGCGGAGTCGCCACGTGCACCAGCACGAAACCCGATCCGGCGGCGAGAGCCATCTCCCGAGCGGTGGCCCGTGCCGCCGCGTACGGGGCGATCGGACAGCAGATGCCCACCCCATGGTGCCGGGCGATCTCGGCGGCCACCCAGCCGATCCGCCGGACGTTGAGATCCCGGTCGGTCTTGCTGAAGCCCAGCCCGGCGGAGAGTTCCCGACGCACCACGTCCCCGTCGAGCAGGGTCACCGTGCGGTCGCCGCTCTCCCGTAACGCGTCCGCCAGCCCTCGGGCGATCGTCGACTTGCCGGAGCCGGAGAGACCGGTCAGGAAGACCACCAGCCCTCGCTGCCGACGCGGCGGCCGGGCCCGGGCCAACTCCCGTGCCACGGCGGGCGGCGTGTGCCACTCCGGTAGCGGGAAGCCCCGGTCGAGCAGGTCGTCGATCTCCGGCTGGGTCAGCGCGAGCCGGCGGTTGCGCGGCGGGATGTCCTCCCGCCAACGCCACTGCCCGTCGCGATTGTCGTAGGCGAGTTCGCGCGGCACCAGCACCCGCAGCCCGGCGCCGGAGAGCATCTCCCCGGTGGAGAGCAGGTGGGTGACCCCGTACGCGGCCGAGACCCGGGCGCGCAGCAACGCGTCGCTGATCTCCTCGCGTCGGTGCGACAGCGGCACCGCGATCAGGGTGGCGGGCGGCATCCGGTCCCGTGCGGCGAAGATCGAACGGACCAGCGCCTCCGGTGGGAGCCCGTCTGCGCCGCCCTCGCCGACCGGGATCATCACGAGCAGATGAGCGGCCAGGGTGCGGGCGGCGTGAGCGATCTGGGCGAGCTGTGGACGATGCAGCGGCCGATCGGCGATCACACCGAGCACCCGGCCCGGGGGCAGCAGCGCACGGACCTCCTCCGGGTTGCGCCGCAGTCGCTGGAACGGACCGTGCCCGCCGTCGCCCAGCCGTCGAACCTGGCCGCCCACTCCCGACACGCCGTCGCGGACCGGCCAGACGTCGGCCACGTCCAAGGCGGCCGCCGGGGCGCCCTCCCCGTCGGTCAGCACGAGCGCCCGGCGGGCCGGGTCGCGCGGGTCGAAGCTCTGCGCCAGAGCGGCCGGCACCTGGAGTACGACAGCGACCTGCCACGGTGTGCCGTCCGCCAGCCGGGCGCGTCGGCTGACCGAGACCAGGTCGGCGCGGGTCATGAAGCCGGTCAGCGGGGCGTACGCGCCGGTCAGCAGCAGCTCCAGATCCGCGAGCTCACCGGGACGCGGCGTGTACGCCGGTGCGTCACGCAGCACCTCGTCGGGCAGCACCCAGCCGTTGCTCATCCACACCCCCCACTCGCTGACCGGCACACAGTTTCGCAGCCGACCGCCCATCGGTCGAGGGCGCCACTCCAAGACCCACGCGGGCGGATCAGCGCTTGATCCGCCGGCCCACCGCCGACCGCAGCCGGTTCCACACCTTCCGCTGGTCGCGGATCCGGGGTCGCGAGCCGTCGGCCCGGCAGATGAACACCAGCGGCAGTCGCGCGTCCTCGGTCCAGCCCACGTTCGTGATCCGGGCCTTGAGCTGCCAGCTGCCTCTGGTCCGACCTCCGTTGAGGGCGGCGAAGTCGATCGTGGCGGTGGCCCGGTGCACCAGGTGGACGGTGTCCACTCCGGTCGTACCGGTGATCCGCTCGGTCTCGAAGGTGTTCGGAAGGAAGATCTCGGCGCCGGTCTCCCGGTGGCGGGCCACCAGGTCCAGGCGGGCCTTGCGCACCTGCGCGGTGGCGTCGAGCACCTCGGGGGCGATCTCGTCCATCGGGAGCACCAGCACGTCGCGGCCATCGTCGGTGCGGAAGCCGACCGGCTGGTTCTCCGAGCGCAGCTCAGCGGCGAGGGTCACCGTGACGGCGTGGTCCGCGCGCTGGAGTTCGTCGATCGTGCCGTGCGCGGCGATGCCCGCCTCCCAGCGGGCCAGCTTGCGCAGGTCCGCGACGCGGCCCCGCTCCGCGAGGTATGCCACGGCCCGGAGCAGCGGTGGCAATCCGGCGGCGACGCCAGGGGCGAAGCGGTCCTGGATGATCTTCTGGGTCTCCAGCGCGACCTGCTCCAGCCAGGCTTCGTCGGCCTCCAGCAGCCGCTTGCCGCGCAGTCGGCTGATCATCTCGTTGCGCAGCCAGCGCCGGTGCAACCGGTCCCGCAGCGGACCGGGCTCGGTGTGCGCGTCGACGATGTCCAGCGCCTCCCGCACGGCCCGGTAGTAGCTCGACGGCTCCAGCCGGCCCGCGGTGACGTTGCGCGCGTCGGTCCGGTGGACGTGGTGGTAGCAGACGTAGTCGGACAGCACCGAGGTGTGCCGGCTCAGGAAGTAGGCCCGCACGACCATCGCGTGGTCCTCCAGCCGACGCTTCCCGCCCTCCGGAAACCGCAGATCGTGCTCGTTGAGGAAGGCGCGCCGGAACAGCTTGTGACAGGTCAGGCTGTCGATCAGGGGCGCGTTCGCCAGGGTGGCGTCGAAGCGGTTCTTGCGGAACAGCTCCCGCGGCACCGGGCGTCCGTACCCGGCCATCTTCCCCACCACGATGTCGGCGTCGTTGGCCTTCGCGCAGGCGTAGAGCCGCTCCAGTGCCTCGTCGGCGAACCAGTCGTCGTCGTCGGCGAAGAAGACGTACTCGCCGCGGGCGTGTTCGATGCCGAGGTTGCGCGGACGCGACGGCCAGCCGGAGTTCTCGATGTGCAGCACCCTGATGTGTGGGTGCTCGGCGGCCAGCTGGTCCAGCCGCTCCGCGGTGTCGTCGGTCGAGCCGTCGTCGACGAAGACGGCTTCGAACTCGTCGGCGGGCAGTGACTGGCGCAGCAGCGAGGCAGCGAGCTTCTCGATGTGTCGGCCGCTGTTGTACGCCGGCACCACGACGCTCACCTTGGGGACGCCCACCTCGGCCATCAGGATTCCTCCCGCGTCGTCGGTCGATCACCGGGCGGGTCGATGCCTGGTGAACGGGAGGTGAATGGTGTCACCCTGGACGGGTCTTTCCCAAGGCGGGGTCGGGTCGAACGCGGGACCGGCGCAAACGTCGCGGGAGCCGCGGCGGGACCTTAGGGGTCCGGCGGGAAAAGGATCAGGGGAGTGCCGGGGGCGTGCCGGTGTCCCAGCTGGGCATCGACTCCCTACGCTGGGCCCGTGACACTGATCGCGACCCAGTCGCTCACCAAGACGTACGGAGGTCGGGTCACCGCGTTGGCCGACCTCACCGTCGCCGTCGAGCCCGGGATCATCGGCCTGGTGGGCGCGAACGGCGCCGGCAAATCCACGTTGATCAAGATTCTGCTCGGCCTGATCGCACCAACCAGCGGTCAGGTCTCGGTGCTCGGCATCGACCCGACCACAGATCCGGCGGCTGTCCGCAGTCGCGTCGGCTACATGCCGGAACACGACTGCCTCCCACCGGACCTGTCCGCCGCCGAGCTGGTCACCCACCTCGGTCGGATGAGCGGCCTTCCCCGCACCGCGGCTCGCGAGCGGGCCTCGGAGGCGCTGCGGCACGTGGGGCTCTACGAGGAGCGCTACCGCCCGGTCGGTGGCTACTCGACCGGCATGAAGCAGCGCGTCAAGCTGGCCCAGGCGCTGGTGCACGACCCCGACCTGCTGTTGCTGGACGAACCGACCAACGGCCTGGACCCTGCCGGCCGCGACGCCATGCTGGCCCTGGTGCACCGGATCGGCACCGAGTTCGGCATCTCCGTGCTGGTCTGTTCGCACCTGCTCGGGGAGGTGGAGCGGATCTGCGACACGCTGATCGCCATCGACGGCGGCCGGTTGCTGCGCGCTGACAACATCTCCGCGATGACCACGGCCACCGACGTGCTCGCCGTGGAGGTCAGCGAGGGCACCGAGGAGCTCGCCGCCCGACTCGCCGAGCTGAAACTGCCGGTCGCCCGGGACGGGCGACTGCTCCTCGTGCCGCTCGCCGACGACGGCACCTACGACCTGATCCTCGGTGCGGTCGCCGAACTGGACCTGCCACTGCACCGACTGGACCAACGCCGGCACCGGGTGGCCGAACTCTTCGCCACGAGGGAGCTCACTCATGCCTGAGCCGTCCACCGCCGCCGTGCGCTCCACGCCGACCGGCGTCATCCACGACATCGGTTACCAACGCTACGAGGGCCCGAGGCTCGGCCGCCGGCAGGTCTTCGGCGCGCTCTACGGGCACGGTCTGCGCACCGCGTTCGGTCTCGGCCGCAGCGCCAAGGCCAAGATCTTCCCGTGGCTGGTGGTCGGCATCGTCACCCTGGTCGCGGTGGCCCTGGCCGCGGTACGCAGCCAGATCGGCGAGCCGGTGGCCACGTACGCCCAGTTCGCCGACGCGATGAGCTGGCTGGTCATCTTCTTCGTCGCGGTAGTAGCTCCGGAGCTGGTCTCCCGGGATCTGCGCAGCGGCGTGCTGCCGCTGTACTTCTCCCGGCCGCTGCCGCGCACCGACTACGCGTTGGCCAAGTTGCTGGCGCTGGTAACCGCCCTCTGGCTGCTGCTCGGCGGGCCGCAGCTGTTGATGTTCCTGGGTGCCGCTTTCACCACCAAGCAGGGCATGCGCGGGGTGTGGAACGAGCTGCTCGACCTGCTCCCCGGGCTGCTCTACGCCGGGCTGTGGGCGGTGGTCTTCGCCTCGGTCGGCCTGCTGGTCGCGTCGCTGACCGGTAAGCGCGCCTTCGCCGCCGGCGGTGTGGTCGCGGTCTTCCTGATGACCACCCCGATCGTGGGCGTGCTGAGCATCCTGCCGTCGCGTGCCGCCAACGAGCTGGCCGGGCTCGCCTCACCCTCGACCCTGGTCCAGGGGGTGGGCATCTGGTCCCTGGGTGACCTGCTGGTCGAGGGCGATCCGGGCGAGATGATGATCGGCGGGTTCGGCCCGGTCTACGCCCTGGCCGCGGTGCTGCTGGTCGCCGGCGCGACCGCCCTCCTGCTGGCCCGCTACCGGAAGGTCGCCTCCTGATGAGCACGCTGAGCCTGACCGGGGTGTCCCGGTGGTACGGCAACGTGGTCGCTGTCAACGACATCAGCATGTCCCTCGGCCCGGGCGTGACCGGGCTGCTCGGTCCGAACGGCGCCGGCAAGACCACGCTGCTGCACATGATGGCCGGGTTCCTCTCCCCGTCGCGCGGCACCGTCACCCTCGACGACGAGCCGACCTGGCGCAACCCCGACGTCTACCGGCGGCTGGGGCTGGTCAGCGAGCGGGAGGCGGTGCAGGGTTTCCTCACCGCCTACGAGTTCGTGCTGGCCAGCGCGAAGCTGCACCGGCTGCCCGATCCGGCGGCCGCGGCCCGACGGGCGATCGATCTGGTGGAGCTGGAGTCGGCGCAGGACCGCCGGATCGGCACGTACTCCAAGGGCATGCGCCAGCGCGCCCGGGTGGCCGCGGCGCTGGTGCACGACCCGCAGGTGCTGCTGCTCGACGAGCCGTTCAACGGCATGGACCCGCGCCAGCGGCTGCACATGATGCAGCTGCTGCACACCCTGGGTGACGCTGGCCGGACGATCCTGTTCAGCTCGCACATCCTGGAGGAGGTCGAACAGGTCTCCGGGACGGTGCAGGTGATGGTGGCCGGCCGGTTGGCCGCCTCCGGCGACTTCCGGACCATCCGCCGGTTGATGACCAACCGCCCGCACGTCTTCGCGGTGCGCTCCACCGACGACCGGGCGCTGGCCGTCGCGCTGATCGCCGAGGCGTCGGTGAGTGGGGTCGAGTTGGACCCGACCGGCTTGACCGTGCGGGCCGGTGACTACGGCGCGTTCACCCGGGCGCTGCCCCGGATCGCGCTGAACAAGGGCATCCGGGTACGCCAGCTGGTGCCGTCCGACGAGTCCCTGGAGAGCGTCTTCTCCTACCTGGTGGAGGCCTGACATGTCGACAGTTACCTGGATCACCGCGCGCGGGTTGTTCGGCCGCCGTCGGTTCCTGCTGCTGCTACCGCTGCCGTTGGTGCTGCTCGGGCTGGCCGTGCTCTGCCGGTCGCTGGGGGTGGACCCGGGCCAGTGGGGGCCGCCGGTGCTGGTCGGTCTCGGGCTGGCCGTGGTGCTGCCGGTGGTCGCGCTGATCATCGGCACCGGCGTGCTGGGCGCCGAGATCGACGACGGCACCGTGGTGCACATCCTGACCAAGCCGCTGCCGCGCTGGCAGATCGTGCTGCCGAAGCTCGCGGTGGCCGCCGGGGTCACCGCGGTCACAGTGGCGGTGCCGCTCTACGTCGCGGGTGTGCTCGCCGATTCGGTACGCCTCGGACTGGCGCTGGCGGTCTCGGCTGCGCTCGGCGCGCTGGCGTACTCGGCGTTGTTCCTCGCGCTCAGCCTGGTCACCAGGCGGCCGGTGCTGCTCGGGCTGGTCTACGTGCTGATCTGGGAGGGGCTGCTGGGCAACTTCGTCAGCGGCACCAAGGTGCTCTCCATCCAGCAGTACGTGATCGCCCTCGCCGACCGGATCGCTCCCACCGGGCTGCTGGAGACCAGCGTGTCGGTGCCGGTGGCGTCGGTGATGACCGCGCTGGTCAGCGTCGGCTTCACGGTGCTCGCCATCGACCGCCTGCGCTCGTTCAGCGTGGCCGGTGAGACGAGCTGACAACGGTGCGAGCCGCTGTTCCGGCCAGCCCCCGCGCGGCGGTAGGGCTGGCCGGATGGACCGGTCAGGCCTCCTCCGGCCAGGCTGGTGGGCGTGAGCGTCGAAGCGGAGCGGACGTCGTTGGCTGAGCCATACTCCCGGAGCAGCCGGCCGTGGCTGACCAGCCTGGCCGTCGCCGGGCTGGCCTGTGCCACGGTCGCCACGGCGGCTCAGGGCAGCGGCCAGTTCCACTGGTGGGCGGTCTTCATTCTGATCCCGGCCGCGTTGATCGCGGCCAGCGGTGGGCCGTTGCTGGTTCGCGGCGGCGGCCGGGCCTTCGCCGGGTACATGCTCGCCTGCGTCGGCACGATCGTCTTCGCGGTCGGCGCGTTGCTGATGTTCGGCGTGATGGGGCGAGGCTGGCCGCTCCTGGTGGTGCTGCCCTGCTTGGCGGTGGCCGGCACCTACTGGTGGCGGGCGGCCCACCCGCTCGCCCGCGGCCTGCACCGGGCGGTGGCCCTGCTCGCGCTGACCGGCGCGCTGCTCGGCCTGACCCTGCAGCTGATCCGGGTGGATCTGATCCACCCGAAGACCGGTTGGTGGGGCGCTTTCCTGATGTTGGCCGGGGCCATCGTGCTGGGCAACGCGGGGGAGCTGACCCGGCACCGGATGCCGTACCGCCTCCAGGCGATCACCCTGCTGGTGGGGCCCGCCGTGATCGCGTTCCTGCTCGGGCTGCGCTTCCTGCGCGGCTGGTGACGCGCCGGTCCGCCGCCGCCCGAGCGGGCAGCGGCGGACCGGCGGGTCAGAAGGCGCAGGCGATGACCAACTCCGGGGTACGGTCCGGGAGCAGGTCGAGTTTGCCGATCCGGCCCGCCGCCCGTAGGTCGTCGGCGACCAGCGTGAGCTGCTCCAGCAGCGCCGCCGGGCCGAGCGCCTCCGCCAACGGCACCTCCGCCTTCATCGACAGCTTCCGCTCGGATTTGGCCCGTCGCACCTGGCTCAACGCGTCACCGGCGAGCCGCAGCAGCGCCGGGTCACCCGAGCCCTCGATCGTCCGGGCCACCTCGTAGGTGGTGGGCCACGGCGCCTGGTGCACCGAGCCGTACCGCCACCACGACCAGACCTCCTCGGTCACGTACGGCAGCACCGGGGCGAACAACCGCAGCTGCACCGACAGCGCCGAGGCCAGCGCCGCCCGTGCGGAGTCCGCCGCCGGGCCGGTGCCGTAGGCCCGCTCCTTGACCAGCTCGATGTAGTCGTCGCAGAACCGCCAGAAGAACGCCTCGGTGACCTGCAGGGCCGCCGTGTGGTCGTACGAGTCGAAGGCGGTGCCGGCGGCGGTGACGACGGTGGCCAGTTCGGCGAGCATGGCCCGGTCCAGTGGTGCGGTCGTCGGGGCGCGCAACGCGTCGGCGGCGCCCAGCCCGAGCGCGAACTTGGACGCGTTGAGCAGTTTGGTGGCCAGTCGCCGGCCGACCTTGATCTGCGCCGGGTCGAAGGCCAGGTCCATGCCGGGCTTGCCGCTGGCCGCCCAGTAGCGCACCGCGTCGGAGCCGTGCTGCTCCAGCAGCGCCAGCGGGGTGACCACGTTGCCCTTGGACTTGGCCATCTTCTTGTGGTCCGGGTCGAGGATCCAGCCCGAGAGCACGGTGTCCCGCCAGGGCAGCACCCCGTGCTCGAAGTGTGAGCGGACCACTGTGTCGAAGAGCCAGGTCCGGATGATCTCCTGCCCCTGCGGGCGGAGGTCCATCGGGAAGACCCGGGCGAACAGGTCCGGGTCGGTCTCCCAGCCACCGATGATCTGCGGGGTCACCGAGGACGTGGCCCAGGTGTCCAGGACGTCCGGGTCGCCGATGAAGCCGCCCGGTCGGCCGCGTTGCGACTCGTCGTAACCGGGTGCCGGATCGCTGAATGGATCGACCGGCAGCGCCGACTCGTCCGGCGTGAGAGGGTGGGACCAGTCCGGCTCGCCAGTGTCGTCGAGCCGGTACCACACCGGCACCGGCACGCCGAAGAAGCGTTGACGGCTGACCAGCCAGTCCCCGTTGAGGCCGCCCACCCAGTTGTCGTAGCGGTGTTTCATGTGCGCCGGCACCCAGTGCAGCTGCTCGCCCCTGCCCAGCAGCGTGGCTCGCAGCGCCTCGTCCCGGCCGCCGTTGCGCAGATACCACTGTCGAGTCGACACGATCTCCAGTGGTCGGTCGCCGCGTTCGTAGAACTTGACCGGGTGAGTGATCGGACGCGGCTCGCCGATCAGGTCACCGGCGTCGGCCAGCATCCCGACGATCTCCCGGCGGGCGGCGTTGACGGTCTGCCCGGCCAGCGCCGCGAACGGCTGGGCCGACACCCCGTGCGGCGGCTCGGGGAGCAACCGACCGTCCCGGCCGATCACCACCCGGGTGTCCAGCCCCAGCTCACGCCACCAGGTCACGTCGGTCAGGTCACCGAACGTGCAGACCATCGCGACACCGGTGCCCTTGCCGGGTTCGGCGAGGGGATGGGCGTACACCGGCACGTCGACGTCGAACAGCGGACTGCGCACGGTGGTGCCCACCAGGTCGGCGTACCGCTCGTCGTCGGGGTGGCAGACCAGCGCCACGCAGGCCGGTAGCAGCTCCGGCCGGGTGGTGTCGATGAGCACCTCCCGCCCGTCGGCCGCGGTGAACCGCAGCCGGTGGTAGGCGCCGGGGCGCTCCCGGTCCTCCAACTCCGCCTGGGCGACAGCGGTGGCGAAGCCGACATCCCACAGGGTCGGCGCCTCCGACTGGTACGCCTCGCCGCGGCGCAGGTTGCGGACGAACGCCCGTTGGCTGGTGGTCCGGGCGATCCGGCCGATGGTCGTGTACGTCAGCGACCAGTCCACCGACAGCCCGAGCCGTCGCCACAGCGCCTCGAAGGCCTGCTCGTCGGTGACCGTCAACCGTTCGCACAGCTCGATGAAGTTGCGCCGGGAGATCGGGGTGGGGTCGCGGCGGGCCGCGTCGTCGACCGGAGCCGCCGGTGGCCGCCACACCGGGTCGTACGGCAGCGCCGGATCACAGCGCACCCCGTACACGTTCTGCGCCCGACGCTCGGTGGGCAGGCCGTTGTCGTCCCAGCCCATCGGGTAGAAGACGGCCTTGCCGCGCATCCGCTGGTACCGCGCGGTGGTGTCGGTGTGCGTGTACGAGAAGACGTGCCCCATGTGCAACTCGCCCGATACGGTCGGCGGTGGGGTGTCGATCGAGAACACGTCGCTCCGCTGCTTCGAGCGGTCGAACGCGTACGTGCCTTCCTCCTGCCAGCGGCGTGCCCAGCTCTCCTCGAGCCCGTCCAGGGTCGGACGCTCGGGAACGCCGGCGCGGGCCGTCCTCGCCGTATCGGTCATCCTGCGATCGTAGGCACCTACCGGCTGCGGGGCGACGGAGTTGCGACCGAACACACCGGCCGGCGGTCGTGGCCGCGGTGGGGCGGCCCGGTCAGATCAGCGAGTCACGCCACTGGCGGTGCAGGGCGGCGTACCGGCCGTCGGCCTCGGCGAGCACGGCCGGCGGGCCGTCCTCGACGACCCTTCCGCCGTCGAGGACGAGTACCCGGTCAGCGGTCTCCACGGTGGACAACCGGTGTGCGATCACCAGTGCGGTGCGGTCGCGCAGGATGGTGCCGAGTGCCCGCTGCACCAGACGTTCCGTCGGCACGTCCAGCGACGACGTCGCCTCGTCCAGGATCAGCACTGTCGGGTCGGCCAGGAACGCTCGGGCGAACGCGACCAGCTGCCGCTGGCCGGCGGAGAGCCGGCCGCCGCGCCGGTGCACCTGAGTGGCGTACCCCTCGGGTAGTGCGGCGATGAAGTCGTGCGCGCCGATCGCCCGCGCGGCGGCCTGGACGGCGGCGTCGTCGGCCCCCGGGCGACCGAACCTGATGTTCTCCGCGACGGTCCCGCTGAACAGGTGGTTCTCCTGCGTCACCAGCACCACCGCGCGGCGCAGGTCGGCGTCGCGTACGTCACGCAGGTCGACCCCGTCCAGCCGGACCGTGCCGGTGTCGGGGTCGTGGAACCGGGCGACCAGCTTGGCGATCGTCGACTTGCCCGCCCCGGTGGGGCCGATCAGCGCCACGGTCTGCCCGGCCGGCACTGTCAGCTCCAGCCGGCAGAGAATCGGGGTGTCGGCCCGGTAGCCGAAGCCGACCGAGCAGAAGATCAACTCGCCGCGGCCGGGACCGGTCGGCAGCGGTGTCGGCCGGACCGGTTCGGCGACGGCCGGTCGTTCGTCGAGCACCCCGGCCAGCTTCTCGAGTGCGGCCGTCGCCGACTGCAACGAGTTGTAGAACTGGCTCAGCTCCTGCATCGGCTCGAAGAAGCGGCGTAGGTAGAGCAGGAACGCGGCGAGCACACCGATCTCGGTCTGCCCGCCGAGCACCCGCCAACCGCCGTAGCAGAGCACCGCCGCCACTGTGACGTTGCCGATCAGCTTGATCGCGGGCGAGTACGTGGCGATCAGCCGGAACGCGTGCAGGCTGCTCCGCCGGTAGTCGTCGCCGAGCGCCACGAAAATCTGTTGGTTGCGAGGCTCCCGGCGGAACGCCTGCACCGCCCGGATGCCCCGCATCGACTCGACGAAGTGCACGATGACCAGCGCGACCGCGTCCCGGGTCCGTCGGTACGCGCTGGCCGACGACTGGGCGAACCAGCGGGAGAGCCAGAACAGGAAAGGGAAGGCGAGCAGCGTCACGGCCGCCAGCGGCAGGTCCAGCCAGAGCAGGATGGCGGCCACCGACAGGATGGAGAGCCCGGCCAGCACCAGGCTGTCGATCCCACCGTCGACCAGCTCGGCGATGGAGTCCAGGTCACTGGTGAGCCGGGAGACCATCCGGCCGGACGTGTACCGCTCGTGGAAGCCCACCGACAGCCGCAGGAAGTGCCCGAACACCCGCTGCCGCAGGTCGAGCAGGACGGCCTGGCCGATCCGGGCGGAGAGGGTGAGGAAACCGCGGCGGGCCGCGTACTCGGTCACTGCGGCCACCGCGAACGCCCCGGCGACGGTGACCAGCGGGCCGGCGTCGTCGGCGCGCAACGGCGGGATGGCCCGGTCGATGCCGATCATGACCAGGTACGGGCCGGCCATCGCGGCGGCGTTCTGGGCCAGCAGCAGGGCGACCGCCGCGGCGAGACGCCGCCGATGCGGGCGGAGCAGGTCGCCCAGCAGGGTTCGGCTGAGCCGGCGTAGCCGGGCGACCGCCTCGGGGCTGGTGTCCTCAGCTCGACTGCGGTCGGCCTCCGGGTCGGTGGCGGTGCCGCGCCAGCGGTTGAGCTCGGGCTCCTCCTCGGGAGGCGGGTCGGCCTGCTCCGGCACCCTCACGAGCGCACCAGCCCCCACCCGTCCGAAGGCGACGAACTCGGGCCGCTGGCCCCGGCCGGAGGTGGCTGCCCGGCGGGCGGCTCGGCGGCGAGCAGCGCCCGGTACGCCGGGACGGTGGCCAGCAGGTCGGAGTGCCGGCCGGTCGCCGTGATCCGTCCGTCCTCCAGCAGGGCGACCCGGTCGGCCAGCGCGATCGTCGACGGCCGGTGCACCACCAGCAGCGCGGTGCTGTCGCGCAGGACCCGCCGTAGTGCCGCTTCGACCAGGGCCTCGGTGTGCACGTCGAGAGCGGAGAGCGGATCGTCCAGCACCAGCACCGCCGGTCGTCCGAGCACGGCCCGTGCCAACGCGAGCCGTTGCCGTTGCCCGCCGGAGAGGGACAACCCCTGCTCGCCCACCCGGGTCGCCAACCCCCAGGGCAGGTCGTACGCGAAGTCGGCCTGGGCCAGCGCGAGGGCCGCACGGATCTCGTCGTCGTCGGCGTCCGGGCGACCCAGTGTGAGGTTCTCCCGCACCGACATGGAGAAGAGCGTCGGCTCCTCGAACGCCACCCCGACCAGCCGACGCAGCGAGGCCAGCCGCAGCTCGCGCAGGTCGTGCCCGTCCAGGGTGATCCGGCCGGTGGTCACGTCGTGCAGCCGAGGCACCAGGGAGAGCAGCGTGCTCTTGCCGGAGCCGGTGGCGCCGACCAGTGCCAGCGTCTCGCCCGGCTCGATGGTCAGGTCGATCTCGCGGAGCACCCCGCTGGTGGCACCCGGATAGCTGAACGCGACCCGCTCGAAGCGCAACCGACCGTGCACCGCGCTGCGCGGCAGCGCGACAGCGCCGGCGGAATCCACTATCTCCGGTGGGGTGTCCAGCACCTCCTGGATGCGGTCGGCGGCGGTGGCCGCCTCCTGACCGTTGGCGATGATCCAACCCAGTGACTGCACCGGCCAGATGAGCATCAGTTGGAGGCTGACGAACGCGACCAGCTCGCCGATGGTGAGCGCGCCCTGCGCGGCGGCGGCCGCCCCGGCCGCCAGCACCACGCCCAGGCTCACGTTGGGCACCAGGTCGAGCAGCGCCGAGGTGTTCGCCAGCAGCCGCCCCTTGTCGACGCCCGTGTTGTGCAGCCGCCGGGCCGCACCGGCGAAGCGAGCGGCCAGCTCGGGCCCCCGCCCGTACGCCTTCATGGTGCGCAGGCCCTGCGCGGTCTCCTCGACCAGCGTCGCCACGTCGCCCTGCTGATCCTGCATCCGGCGGGACGCGGCGTGGTAGTGCCGGCCGAACCGGCGACTGATCAGCAGCAGCGGCACCGCGCTGGCCGCGACCAGCACCCCGAGCGCCGCGTGCAGGTTGATCAGCAGCACCACCACGACCACGTACGTGGTCAGGTTGAGCACCAGGAAGAAGACGCCGAAGGAGAGGAACCGGCGGATCACCGACAGGTCGCTGGTGATCCGGGAGAGCAACTGGCCGGACTGCCAGCGGTCGTGGAAGCTGGTCGGCAGCCGTTGCAGGTGGGCGTAGACGTCGGCGCGCAGCGCCGCCTCCATGCCCACCGCCGAGGACGACTGGACCCACCGGCGGATGAAGATGAGCACCGCCTCGACCACGCCGAGCAGCAGCGCCAGGCCCCCGAGCTGGAGCAGCCCGGCCGGTTCGTGTCGGGCCACCGGCCCGTCCACGACCCGCTGCACGACCAGCGGTACGGCGATCCCGGCCGCGGTGCCGGCGAGGCCCGCGACGAGCAGCCAGGCGAACTCGGCGGCGTACGGGCGCAGGTAGGGGCGAAGCCGCCAGAGGTTGTGCACGGGGTGGGTGCCCGTGGCGGCCCGGGCGGCCGGGTCGCCGTCACTCTCCACAGGCACTACCAGACGGTAGCGTCAATGAGTGTCGGTGCTCCTGTCAGCTTGTTGTCAAGCGTCGCTCATGACCGAGAAGCCACTTCTTCACGTCCAGCCCCCAGCGGTAGCCACCGAGCGTGCCGTCGGTGCGAAGAACCCGGTGGCAGGGCACGAAGAGGGCTGCCGCGTTCCGGGCGCAGGCAGCCGCCGCGGCTCGGACCGCCGGTGGTCGACCGGCCAGCGCGGCGTACCCGGTGTAGGTGACCGGGGTGCCCGGCGGGACCTCGCGCAGCACCTGCCAGGCGTGCGCCATGAACTCGCCACCGGTGCGTTGACGCACCGGCACCGTGTCGATGGCGGCGAGGTCACCGTCCAGGTAGGAGTGGACCGCCGCACTGACCGGGCCGAGGTCGGCCCGCTCCCGTAGCGGTGCCCGCAGGGCCGGATGGACCAGGGGCAGCAGCGCCGCCGGGTCCGGGGTGAAGCCGGCCGCCCGTACGTCACCGTCGGGGCCGGCGAGGATGCTCAGTGGGCCGGCCGGTGTGCTCAGGACGGTGCTGTCGATGTTCATGCCGCTCTCCAGAGTCTGATCGTGGCGTAGGACCGCCAGGGACGCCAACGCTCGGCGTACCTGTCGAGGGTTTGTGGGGTGTCGGGCAGGCCGAGCGCCGCGGCGCCGCGCCGGACCGCGAGGTCGGAGCTGAGGAGGACGTCCGGGTCGCCGAAGGCGCGCATGGCCAGGTAGTTGGCGGTCCACGGGCCGATGCCGGGCAGCGCGAGCAGCCGCCGAACGGCCTCCTCCCGATCCACCCCCGCGGCGAGGTCGACGGATCCGTCCACCACGGCCCGAGCCAACCCCCGCAGCGCCTCCCGCCGCCCCACCGGCATCCCGAACGCCGGGTCCGGCAGGGCCAACAGGTCCTCCGCGCTCAAGAACCCCCGCAGCTCATCGCGTTGATCATGAGGTTGACCTGGGATTCGATCTTCTTCGACCGCGTCAACCTCATGATCAACGAGAGCGTGGGCGGTGAGGAGGCGGGTGAGGGTTGTTCTTGCCGAGGTCACCGAGACCTGCTGGCCGATGATGGCGCGGACGGCCTGCTCGAAGCCGTCGACGGCACGGGGGACGCGGATGCCGGGTTCGGCGGTGATCGCCGGGGCGAGCGCCGGGTCGGCGGCCAGCGTGGCGTCGATGGCCGCCGGGTCCGCGTCCAGGTCGAGCAACCGGCGGCAGCGGGCCACCGCCGGCGCCAGGTCGCGCAGGTCGGCCAGCCGCAACGTCGCCGCCACGTGCCCGTCCGTCGGGGTCAGCGCCACCTGGCCGGTGCCGTGCGGCAACCGCAGACCCCGGTGGTACGTCCCGTCGCGGACCGCCTCCACGCCGGGCAACGCGCGTACCGCGAGGAAGTCCAGCAGCGCCCGGGCGTGCAGCGGCGGGCGGTACGCCAGCCGGAGCGAGATGGTCCCCGCCCCGGCCGGCGCCTGTTGGCGGCCACGGGCGGTGCGCAGGTCCGACGGGGCGCTCGCGTACACCTCGCGAAGCGTGTCGTTGAACTGCCGCACGCTGCCGAAGCCGGCGGCGAACGCGATCTCGGCCATCGCCAGGTCGGTCGTCTCGATCAGGATCCGGGCGGTCTGGGCGCGTTGGGCCCGGGCCAGCGCGAGCGGCCCGGCACCCATCTCGGCGCGCAGCATCCGGTGCAGGTGCCGCTCGGTGTAACCCAGCCGGGAGGCCAACCCCGGTACGCCGTCCCGGTCGACAACCCCGTCGGCGATCAGCCGCATCGCCCGACCGACCACGTCCGCGCGGACGTCCCAGAGCGGTGAGCCGGGCGCGGCGTCCGGCCGGCAGCGGCGGCAGGCGCGCAGCCCGGCGCCCTGCGCGGCGGCGGCGGACGGGAAGAACCGGACGTTCTGCCGCTTGGGCGTGATCGCCGGGCAGGACGGCCGGCAGTAGATCCCGGTGGACGTCACACCGGTGTAGAACCAGCCGTCGAACCGCTGGTCACGGCTGTCGACGGCCCGGTAGCACCGCTCGAAGTCCATCTCCATGTCACCGATGATGCCCCGCTCGGCCGGTCATCGGCTGGCGGGAATCGGACCTGGGTGTGCCGGTGCACGGAAGACCGGTCAACGGGGGCGTCGACGCCGCCGGTGTGGCTGGCCCGATCGGCCCGCCTGGCCGGATGGGCTCGCCTGGCCGGATCGGCTCGACTGGCTCGGCTGTGCGGCTCGGCTCGGCTTGGTGGCGCGGTGTGGCTGGCCGGTCAGCAGGGCCGATCGGAACACACCGTCCGGGTCGTACCGTTTCCACAGCCGCCGAACCCGGGCCCCGGTCTCGCCCGGGTAGATCCGGGCGAACGCGGCCGGGTCCGGCCGGCTCTCGAAGTTGACGTACGCGCCGTCGGCGCGGGCCCCGGCGGCCCGCCAGGCGGCGTTCAACGCGGCGTCGGCCTGCGGCGGAAACACCGAGGCCACGATCAGCGTGTCCTGGTGGCGATGCGGGTACGCGGTCGCGTCGGAGGCGACGTCGTTGACAGCGCCGCCCAACGAGCGGAGCTGGATCACCGCCCGCCCCGGCCCGGTCACCGCCCGCGTCACGGCCCGCGCCCCGGCGTCGTCCAGCGAGGTGAACAGACCGTTCGTGGTCGTGCCACGCTGCTGCCCGACGTTGGGGTTGAGGTGCGCGGTCGGTACCAGCGTCGGGTAGGGCAGCAGGTCGGTCCGGTGTTCGAGCACCTTCCCGATGGCGAGCAGCGGCTCCACCGCCGGTCGGGCCCGGCGCAGGCTCTCGGCGGCGACCACCGCGGTGATGGACATGAGGACCGATCGACCCTCGGCGAACACCACGGCGGCCGCCGACAACTCCCGTGGCGCCTGGGCGAGGTAGCTCGTCCACTCCCGGACGGTGCGGCCGTCCGGATGCGCCTCGACGACCAGCTGCGCGACGCCGACGTTGCGCTGCTCGACCGCCTCGATCTCGAAGGCCACCACGATGCCCGCGCCGGCCCCGGCGCCGCGGACCAGCCAGAACAGCTCCGGCTCGTGGTCGGCGTCCGCGCGTACCAGCGTCCCGTCCGCCAGCACCACCTCGACGGCGCGGACCCGGTCGATGGTGAGACCGTGGACGCGGACCAGCCAGCCGACACCACCGCCGGTGGCCAGGCCGCCGACGCCGACGCCGCCGTAGTCACCGGAGCTGATCACCAGGCCGTACGGGGCCAGCGCCTTCGCCACGTTCGCCCAGCGGGCACCGGCCTCGACCCGGACCAGCCCGGCCCGCTCGTCGATCACCTGAACCCTGTTGAGCATGGACAGGTCGATGACGACCCCACCGTTGTTGGACGAGGCTCCGGAGAGGCCGTGCCCGCCGCTGCGGACCGCGATGGGCAGCCGCTGCTCCCGCGCGTAGCGCAGCGCGTCGACCACCTGCGCGGTCGTCTTCGGCAGCAGGACCGCGGCCGGTGACGCCGACCTGGTGTACGTCGAGCGCAGTTGCGCGTACCGACGGTCGCCGGGCGTGACGATCTGCCCCCGGAGGGAGTCGGGCACCCGGGCCATGGCGGTGCTCATCGTCGCCCCCGCAGCTGGCGCGTCGGGCGTCCGGGATCGGTCATGGCCCAAGGATGAGCGGGCATGCCGGCCTCGACAAATTCGGTGGACCGGTGTCCGCTGGTCACCGCGGGGCGTGACGCTCGCCGGGACCGGGGAGTGGCGCGAGAGGGTGACCGGAATCTCGGACCGGTTCCCCGCCCCCGGCTCGGGAGGCCAGTGGCGTGCCCGGCGCCACCGTGATCGGCGATGACGCTGGGACGGCCGGTCCGGCCGGCGCGAGGAAACCACCGACCGGACCGGTCCTGGTCAGCGCAACGGGGTCGGCGACACCGTCGGTCGGCCCGGCACGCCGGGCGGGCCCGGCGGATTCGACGGGCTTGGTGAGGCGGTCGGTCCGGCCGGCACACCCGGTGCCCCCGGCTTGCCTGGCACGCCCGGCGGAGTCGACGGGGTCGGCGAGACCGTCGGCCGTTCCGGTACGCCGGGCGGGCCAGAGGGATTCGCGTCCGCGCCACCGGGGCTCGGCTCGACAGTCGGCACCGCGGCGGGCGCGGACGGGGTTGGTACGGGTGGGCTGGGCACGGCCGCCGGACCGGCCGGACTGGGCACGGCCGGGGGAGGCCCGTCCGAGCCGGTCGCCGCGAGGGCGAGCGGAGTGGCGATCAGGATCGCCGCCAGGGTGCTCACCGCCCCCACTGCCACCGTGGCGCGACGTCTGTTGCGCACCCGCCGTTCCGCTCGGCTCAACTGGTCATGCACGATCGGTGCCTCCTCGGCCAGGTCGGTGAGGGTGGAGCGGATGAGGTGCTCGAAGGGTTCGGTCATCGCCGTACCTCCAGCATGTCGACGTCCGGCAGCAGGTCGCGCAGTCGCTTCACCGCTCGATGGGTACGGCTGCGCACGGTCCCCACCGAGCAGCCCAGCAACTCGGCCACCCGGGCTTCGGGGAGGTCCTCGTAGTAGCGCAGGACCACCACCGCCCGCTGCGTCGGTGGCAGGTGGCGCAGCGCGGCCCGCATCGCCAACCGCACGTCGGAGCCGCCGCTCGGGTCGCCGCCGACCGGTTCGTCCGCCGGGTTGAGCGGTGTCTCCCGCCACCGGCGAAGTCGCCGCCACCAGCTGATCTGCTCGCGGTACATCACCACGCGCAGGTAGCCCTCGGGGTCGGCGTGCCGAATGGTTCCCCACTTCGGGATGGTCCGCGCCAACGCCGACTGGAACAGGTCCTCGGCGGCGTTGCGGTCCCCGGTCAGCAGGTACGCGACCCGCATCAGCGCCGGAGTCCGGCTGCCGACGAACTCGGCCAGCCGCGCGCGCTCGTCCTCGTCCACCCACCACCCCCGTTTCGTTGTCACAGATACAGACGCCCCAGGTCATCGTCGCTATCCACGATCGGTGGGGTTTTTCGGCCCGAAAGTGTCGGTCGTGCCGGGTAGCGTCCGGCCACCAACTGAAGAAGGGGTGCGGCGGATGACGAGCGTGGCGGGTTGGGCGGCGGCGTCGACACCGGGTGCGTTTCCGCCGCTGCCCCGCGCGGTGGCGCAGTCCTTCTACCGCCGGATGCGGGCCGTCGCGCCGGCCGCCGTGGGCGCCATCGAACGGGACCGGGCGGGCGACCGCGAGCAGAGCTTCCCCGACACGGCCTGCGGCCGGTTGGCCGGCTCACTCGACGACGCGGGCCTGCGGGCCCTCGGGATGTGGACGCACCACTGGTGCATGCGCTTCTACGACGACGACACGAGCGTTGGCCGGCGGTTGATCCGCGAGATCGCCGCGCGGCCTGGGCTGGGCTGGACGGCCGACGAGGTGCGTTGGATGCTGCGCGAGTCGGTCTCGGCCGGTCCGGCCGCCGCCGACCGGTTCACACTGCCCCGCGCCGCCGCCGGGCAACTGCCCCTGGCCGACCGTCGGGCCCTGGGTCACTGGCCCGAGGTCGAGGTGCCCCGCCAGCGGCGGCCCGACCAGTCTAGTTGATCAGGCGGGGTCCGACCGCCACCCGCGGCTGGCGGTCGGCCCCACACCGAGCGCACCGGAGACCGGCTACGGCAGGATGGACGCCGCACCGCCCTCGACGGAAGGACGCTCCGATGCCCGCCAGCGAACCGACCATCATCGCCACCAGCATGGGCTTCTTCCGGGGCGACCGCGGGCCGTACGACCTGCGCCCCAGCCCGGTCTTCGAGCTGGCGGCCGAGTTGGCCGAAGCCGGTCCGCAGCCGCGGGTCTGCTACCTCGGGCAGGCCGTCGGCGACCAGCCCACCTCGCTGACCGCCGTCTACGGCGCGTTCGCCGACGCCCGGTTCCGGCTGTCACACCTCGCCCTGTTCCCGATGCCGAACGTCGAGGACGTCCGCGCCCACCTGCTCGCCCAGGACGTGATCTGGGTCGGCGGCGGCAGCGTGGCCAACCTGGTCGCGGTGTGGCGGGTGCACGGGCTCGACGAGATCCTGCACGAGTGCTGGCAGGCCGGCGTGGTGCTGGCCGGCGTCTCCGCCGGCTCGATCTGCTGGCATGTCGGCGGTGCCACCGACAGCTTCGGCCCCCGACTGCGCGGCTTCACCGAGGGCCTGGCCTGGCTGCCGTACGGCAACGGGGTGCACTACGACAGCGAGGGCCAGCGCCGCCCGTTGATGCACGAGCTGGTCGGTGACGGCACGCTCCCCACCAGCCACTGCACCGACGACGGCGTCGGCCTGGTCTACCGCGGCACCCAGCTGGTCGAGGCAATCGCGGACCGCGAGGGCGTCTCGGCGTACGAGGTCAGCCGCGGCGCGGACGGCAGCGTCCGGGAGGCGGTCATCGCCCCCCGCCGGCTCGGCTGAGCCTCACGCCTCCTCGACCGGCTGTCGGCTGCGCAGCACCGCGTCGAAGACCTGGGCCAGCTCGGCGGCGTCCTCCCCGGCGTGGTGCGTGTGCGGCATGTCGTGCAGGCCCAACTCGTGCTTGATCGTGTCCTGGCGGGTCCGGGCCCAGTCGCTGCCGGTCAACCCCATCCAGTAGCTGCGGAGATCAACACCGGAGCCGGTCGCACCGAACGGGCTGTGCCCGACGAAGCGGACGAAGTACCAGTGCACGAACATGCCGTCCCAGACGGCCGGGGCGGCGAGGAAGACCGGACGGCCGACCCGGCGCAGCCCGTCGACCCAGGCCGCCGCGGCGGACATCGCCTCCTGCGCGGTGGGTGCCTCCCGCAGCAGCCGGTCCCGGTCCAGGCCGGAGACGGCCAACGCCGCCGGGACGAACTCGTCGGAGATGGGACGCAGCTCGGTGTAGAAGGTGAGGTCCGGGCGGCCGGCCACGGCCATGCCCAGCGAGATCATGCTGTACGGCCCGGGGATCGGCCCGTCCGCCTCCACATCGACGGCGATGTACAGCTCGGGCAACGTCGAGGTCATCCCACCTCCAGCAGCGGAACGTCGAACCGGGAGACTAGCAACGCCTGACGGGGCGTGGTGGGAGCGACGATCGACCAGCGGCGCGGCGACGAATCGGAGCCGCGTGGACCGGCCCGGCCGGGACCGGCGTAAGCTGGCCCGTCGTGAGTCTCACCATCGGCATCGTCGGCCTGCCCAACGTCGGCAAGAGCACGCTGTTCAACGCGTTGACCAAGAACGACGTGCTGGCGGCGAACTACCCGTTCGCCACCATCGAGCCCAACGTCGGCGTGGTCGGGCTGCCCGACGAGCGGCTGGGCAAGCTGGCCGAGATCTTCTCCTCGCAGAAGGTGCTGCCGGCGCCGGTGTCGTTCGTCGACATCGCCGGCCTGGTCCGCGGCGCGTCGAAGGGGCAGGGCCGGGGCAACGCCTTCCTGGCCAACATCCGGGACGCCTCGGCGATCTGCCAGGTCGTCCGGGCCTTCTCCGACCCGAACGTGGTGCACGTCGACGGCAAGGTCTCCCCGGCCGACGACATCGAGACGATCAACACCGAGCTGATCCTCGCCGACCTGCAGACCCTGGACAAGGCGCTGCCCCGGTTGGAGAAGGAGGCCAAGCTCCGCAAGGACCGGGCCGCCGCTGTCGCCGCCGCGAAGGCCGCGATCGAGGTGCTCGACGGTGGCACCACGCTCTACTCCGGGGCCGCTGCCGCCAAGATCGAGCTGGAGCACCTGCGCGAGCTGCACCTGCTCACCACCAAGCCCTTCCTGTACGTCTTCAACGTCGACGAGGCCGAGCTGGCCAACGAGACGTTCCTCGACGAGCTGCGCGCCCTGGTCGCCCCCGCCGAGGCCATCTTCATGGACGCCAAGATCGAATCTGAGCTGGTGGACCTGCCCGAGGACGAGGCCCGCGAGCTGCTGGAGTCGATCGGGCAGAACGAGCCCGGCCTCAACCAGCTCGTCCGGGTCGGCTTCCGCACCCTCGGCCTCCAGACGTACCTCACGGCCGGCCCCAAGGAAGCGCGCGCCTGGACCGTCCCGGTCGGCGCCACCGCGCCGGAGGCCGCGGGTGTGATCCACAGCGACTTCCAGCGCGGCTTCATCAAGGCCGAGGTGGTCTCCTACCAGGACCTGGTCGAGCACGGTTCGATGGCGTCGGCCAAGGCGGCGGGCAAGGTCCGCATCGAGGGCAAGGAGTACGTCATGCAGGACGGCGACGTGGTGGAGTTCCGCTTCAACGTCTGAGGCTAAGAAGTAGGAGCAAGGCAGCGTGGCAAAGCTAGACACCGCTTGGGCGATTGCGGAGATCGACAAGTTCCTACATGTGACGGAACGGGTCCCGTCAAGGCATCCGAACGTCCTGGGCGTGTTCATGCGTGGCCCTCAGACAGAAGCGTCAGAGCGGGCGCACGTTGTCGAGCAGATCCTTGATCGGGCTCTTCCCGGTTGGAGCAGGGACCGTCCGGCCAAGGACGTTGAGTATCGGTGGCTGCGCGACCAGGCATCCCGGGGTAAGGCCGCGTTGAAGCGTTCGGCGGAGCTTGCCGAGAAGCTCGGGGACAACGCTCCGGACATGGGGGCGGGGAATCTGCACCCCTGGGCGTGGGAAAGCGGTCGGTCTTTCTGGAACAACGGCCACTATCACCAGGCCGTCATGCAGGCTGCCATTCGCATCAACTCCGAAACCCAGGCCAAGATCGGGCGGGTGGATGTCTCGGAGACCAAGCTGTTCAACGAGGCGTTCTCGTTAGACGAGCCGAAACCCGATGCGCCTCGGCTCAGGCTGAAGCCGGATGACGGCAGCGACACGTACAAGAGTCTCCACCGAGGAGCCAGGGCGTTCGCTGAAGGGTTGTACGCGGCGATCCGGAACCCCGGTATGCACACTCCGCCTCCTGCAGACGGCGGTGAGGAGCAACTTGCCCTTGAGCAGTTGGCGGCATTCAGCCTCCTCGCCCGGTGGGTAGATCAGGCAACCATCAAGCGGGTCTGAAGTTGGCTGACTACGTTCCGCAGATCATCACGGCCGTTGGCACCATCGCCGGTGCGCTCGGGGGCGTGGTGGTGACACAGCACCATCAACGCCGGACGGCGGCTATGGAGCGCGCCGACAAGCGCCGGGCCGAGCTCCGGAGCCACATCGTTGAGTTCCTGATCAACGCCGATGAGTGGGCCTCCCACATGGACATCGTGATCGTGGTGATGTGGAAGGCCGCCGACCACGACATGATGGAGCTGAGCAACAGCGAGATTGCCAAGCGGTCCGGTGAACTCCGGTACGCGGTCACTAGGGAACTGAAGCACCTCCTGGGACTAGTCGGTGACCCGCACCTTCAGCGGTCGGTGCACGTCTTCCACGATCTATGGCTCACCATGTCGGATCAGATGATGGGTCCCGTTATCGACAAGAGGCGTAAGTCTGATTCCGAGGCTGTGACAGAGGCTTTTGAGTACCTCGGCCGCCTCCGCCGCGCGACGACCGACATCCGGAACGCGGCGTTGCCCTTGTTGCGGGTCGCCGTCGAAGATCCCCAATCGGTCAGGTGGTGGCAGATCCAACGCCGTAGAGCCGCGCGCCGCGCACTTCCCCGCTGATCGCGTTCGTTGCAGGCAGCGTCAGTCGGACGTCGTTACCCATCGTTCGGCTGGTCGGGCGGGATCAACTTCCGGCGGCTCAGTCGCCCTACCTGGAGCCGCCCAGGACGCGCCGCTTGGTGAGACAGCGCCGCTGAGTCAACGAGCACCGGCGTCGGATCGTAGCGCGTGATGAAGGGCTTCCGGCACGGCATTGAGGACCAGCGCCGCTCGATCCAGGACACGCTCCTGGGCCTGACCGCTGACCTCCCCAGCTTCGCGGCTGGACGGCCGCGCGGTGGGGACAGGGCCTCGGCCACCAACCTGGGCGGCGGCCGACCGGATCGGATCACCGAGGGCCTTGAACAGCGGTGCGACCGGGGATTGGATACCTGTATAGGTGGGACCAATGTTAGACGTTCGTGTTTTGCGCCCAAAAGAAGCGATCTATGAGCCGGCGTATAGCTGATCGGTGAGGTGGCAGTCGCATCTTTTGTCGTGCTGATATCAGGTCAAGGATGCCAGGGTCAAACACATCGCGGCAGGGCAATATGCGCTCGTGGACGTCGCCTACGGCGTCGATGACTTGGATCTTCAAGTCAAAGACTCGGAACTTGAGAAGTGCGTCTACTTTAATTGTGCCGCCAGTCGAGGGTCGTTCTGCGGTTCCTGTTCCAAGGGGGTAGCCCTCGCCGACGAAGTAAAGGAAGTAGTCAATATGGCTTAATAGGCCCACGGTCGATAAAGAGCTTCGTAGCTTATCGTAGCCAATCCATGATGGATTTTCGCTTCCGCTAAAGGCTATTCGATATTCGACGGATCGCACGATCGCGAGATTTGCAGCCGCATTGAAGATCGATAACCTTAGGACGTTGTCTTCATGGCTGAAGGGGAAGGCCGCTTCCTCGGATTCCGCGAGATTAATCCCCCACCCGATTGCCGGGCGAACAGTCTGAGCGTATTGTGCCCGAGTAACCAAGTACAAAAAGAAAACCGTTACGATGGTGGCGGCAGATTGAAGATCGAGCACCCTTAACTTCCAGGGCCAGTGGCTGGTCATGCCGGCTGGGAGGTTTTGGCGCACTATCTCCCAAAAAAGCAGAATGCTAACAAAGGCGGTCACGACAATCGGCAGAAGGAAAAGTGTGCGCCGTCTGCGGACGATCTTTTGTGCGGGTGGACTGCTCTTGCCGAACGTCAGCGCTTCAAAGGCCTCCATGCTTCAACTATGCATTGCAGCACAAGTTGATCAGCAAGGGCGACTCGGGTAAGCGACCAGGCAGGGCGCGGGCCATGCCTTCTGCACGGCTGTGGCACGACGCTCCATTTCACTTGAAGGGCCAGGAACGGCCGTGGGTTGGGGCGCCGATGCAGACGGATGGCGGCCCGGATCGGAAGCAAGAGCGATGGTCAGAGCGGGAGCACTCGTGGACTACACGCTGTGCGGGGCAGTGCGCGGACCTGCGCACTTCAGATGGAAGTGAACAGCGCCCCTCTTGACGGGCGGGCCGTCGCCCTCAATGGCCTAGGGGTCAAGAGGTCGTCGGTTCGACGACAATTGCCGACCGTCGATGTCGATCACTTGACCGGACTTTGTCGCCTGCTCGGCTTGCGTTTCCTTCCGGCCCTGGCCTTCGCGAACTGTCGTCGGCGCTGGTCTCGTTGCTGCCGCTGCCACTCCTGTCGCCGGTTGCCGCGTCGTTGCTGATAGAGGTGGGCGATCACGGCCAGCACCATCCACCCGGACAGAACCAGGCCTGCCGCTCCGACCACCCCTTGCAGCCGGCCCCGATGCCCGCTGAGGATGCCGAAGTCGGTTACGAAGTCATCCGGGTCGTCGGGGTTGACCCAGATCCGCACCGTGCTGCCGGCCGCCAGGCAGACCTCCCAACAGCCAACCTCGGCCTGACGCTGGGCACCGGCGAATTCGTAGCTCAGGTGCATCGTCTTCCGCCGCTTGTGCACTAGCTCATCGACGACTGCCTGGGCTGGCACACCATGGATCCGCAGTCGGCTCTCCCAGGCGTCGGTGTCCTGAAAGGTCTTGAAGGGCAGCCACAACATGACCATCCCGACCACGAGGCCGATCGCGTAGACGGGGTAGCGGACGCGCCACCAGCTTCGCAGGATCTGCACGGTGGCCATGGTGACAGTCGATGTCGACGAGCGGCGGTACGGTGACCGGGTGACGGAACAGATGCTCCGGTCGTCCTTCGGCGCGGCGGCGACCGCGTACGCCGAACACCGCCCGGATTACGCGCAGGCCGCGGTGCGGTGGGCGCTGGAGCCCGCCCCCGGCCTACGCGTGCTCGACCTGGGGGCCGGCACCGGCAAGCTGTCCGCGACGCTGGCGGCGGTGGGCGCGGAGGTCGTGGCTGTCGAGCCCGACCCGGCGATGCTCGCCGAGCTGCGCCGTGCGGTGCCGACCGTCAGTGCCCTGCCGGGCAGCGCCGAGGCCATCCCGTTGCCGGACGGGTCCGTCGATGCCGTGCTCGCCGGCAACGCCCTGCACTGGTTCGACATGACCGTCGCGGGGCCGGAGATCGCCCGGGTCCTCGCGCCCGGCGGTGTTCTGGCCGGTCTGTGGAACATCATGGACGACCGGGTCGACTGGGTTGCCGGGCTCGAACGGGTCAGCGGGAGTGCGGCGATCGGCCCGCGTGACACGTTGAGCAGTTGGCGCGCCGCGACGGCGGGCATGCTCGTTCCGAGCCCCGGCCTGGTCGCTCGGTTCGAATCGGCGGAGCAGGTCGAGTTGCCGCACGGTCAGCGGCGTACCGCCGACTCGCTCGTCGCGACGCTCGCGACGCGGGGCGGGATGCTGGTCATGCCGGACGAGGAGCGAGAGGCCAATCTCGGCCGGATCCGGTCCTTTCTCGGGAGTCGAGCCGAAACCGCGCACGGCGAGTTCACGCTGCCGATGCTGACCGGCGTGCTGCGCGCCCGGCGACGCTGACGGCCGGCGTACCGACATCGGGGCGGGGCATTGGAAGCTGTGCTGACAGGTGCCGATGTGGCGCTGGTGGGCCTGTTTTCGGCGAAGGACAAGAAGTTCGAGAGCACACTCGATCTGCTGGCCAGCCTTGTGGAAGCCCACGGTGGCCGGGTCGTGAGCCGGCACGTGCAGCGGCGTGGAGTCTCTTCCGGCGGCGTTGGCAAGATGGCTGACCCGTTCTCGCGGCGGACGTTGCTCAGCCCCGGTAGGGCCCGCGAAATCGCCGAGGCCTGCCGGCAGCACGGGGTCGGCGTCGCGGTGTTCGCGAACCCGCTGACCGACCACCAGCGGACCGTCCTCACTGACATGTTCGGCTGTCCCGTCCTGACTGGCGAGGACCTCCGGTAGGTCAGGGATGACGATCACCCGCCAAGCGGACGATCGAAGAAACCTACTGCTCGGCCCAGGCACCCAGCTCGTTGCCGCTGGGGTCGGTGAAGTGGAACCGCCGGCCACCGGGGAACTCGTACGGCCCGTTCACCACCTGGCCGCCGGCCTCCTTGACGGCCTGCACGGACCGGTCCAGGTCGGTGGAGTAGAGCAGCACGAGTGGGCCGCCCGCCCGAACCTCCGCGTCCAGACGGAGACCGCCGACCTCGGGCGTGGCGTCGCCGTGTGGGCTCCGGATGCCGGCGTACTCCGGCCCGTAGTCATTGAACTGCCAACCGAACGCGTCGGCGTAGAAGCGCTTGGCCACGGCGAGGTCGGTCACCGTGAGCTCGACGTAGTCGATGGTGTGGTGTCGGTGTGGCGATGGCTCAGACATGCGCCGATCGTGCACCAGGGGTACGACGAAACCGCGACGTGCAACGAAAGGTTGCGCGATGGACGCGAGCTGTCGTAGGTTAAGTGCAACCAAAGGTTGCGAGAGGTTGTGGACATGGAACAGGGAACGATCGAACGAGACATCCACGTCAACGCGTCCCCCGAGGTCGCCTTCGAGGTGGTCAGCCAACCCGAGCACATGCGGGAGTGGTGGCCCGACGACGCGCGGTTCGAGTCCGTCGCCGGTGCGCCCGGCGAGCTGATCTGGCGCGACGCCGACACCGGCGAGACGAAGACCGTCGCGTTCGCCGTCGTCGAGGTCGACCCGCCGAAGCGGTTCTCCTTCCGGTGGTGCTTCAGCGAGCCGGACCGGAGCGGGCAGGCGCTGTTCGTCACCTTCGACCTGGTGCCCAGCGGCACCGGGACGCTGATCCGGATGACCGAGACCGGCTTCCGCGAGTTGGGTTGGGAGGTCGCCGTCCTGGAGGAGCAGTACCGCGACCACGAGAACGGTTGGGACCACTACATGCCCCGCCTGGGCGCGTACGTCGCCCGGCTGGTCGCGACACCGTGAGCGCGGTGGTCGACGACGAGTTGTGGTCGGCGATCGGCGACCCGATCCGGCGTACGATGATCGATCTTCTTCTGGCCGATGGGCCGGGCACTGCCACCTCGTTGAGCAGGCGGTTACCCGTCACCCGCCAGGCCGTCTCGAAGCACCTTGCGGTCCTCGACCGGGTTGGGCTGATCCACGCCGAACCGGCCGGTCGTGAGCGCCACTACCAGGTGGACGAGGCGCAGCTCGCCCGCGCGGTCGCCCAGTTGTCGGCGGTCGGCTCCACCTGGGACGCCCGCCTCCGCCGGATCAAGCGCATCGCCGAGACGATCGAACGCCACCGCACCACCAACCAGGGAGGCTGAAAATGGTCGACATTCTGCACCAGGTCGGCGTCGTCGCTCCGCTTGCCGACGTCTACCGGGCGGTGGCAACCCCCGAGGGCGTCGCCGGATGGTGGTCGGTCGACACGACCGGCAAGAGCGAGGTCGGCGGGCAGTTGGCCGTCCACTTCGGTGACGAGGGCGGGTTCGACCTGGGGATTCTTGAGCTGGACCCGGCTGGTCGGGTGCGGTGGCGGGTCGTCGGTGGCCCCGAGGAGTGGATCGGCACCGAGATCGGTTGGCGGCTCGACCAGCGGGGTCGCTACACGATCGTCGACTTCACGCACTCGGCTTGGCGCGAGCCGACCGAACTTATGCGCGAGTGCAGTACCAAGTGGGCGACCTTCCTGATGAGTCTCAAGGAGCTGGTCGAGACGGGGCGCGGCCGGCCGGCGCCGGACGACGTCCAGATCAGCGACGGGCACTGACCTCGGTGCCGGTTGGGCCGCCGGGGGATCGCACGCTTCGCCGCGAGATCGCGATCCCCCCGGCGGTCAGGCCGAGGGCGGCTATCGCCACCGCGCAGAGCAGCAGCGTCGGGCGTGCGCCGATCGCGCTCACCAACGGCCCGCCCAGCATGGTGCCCAGGGGCACCGCCAGTACGAGGATGGCACCGTTCGCGGCGAGCACCGCGGGCAGTCGGGCGGTCGACGTGCTTCGCTGGAACAGCGCCATCGACGTGGTCATGTACGGCGCCCAGATGAAGCCCGCCAGGGCGAACGCCGGCAACGACACGCCGACCGGTACGCCCAGGCCGAGCGGCAGCATGGCAACGCCGAACGCGACGACGATGCCGATGGTGGTGGCTCGCAGTGGCCAGCGGCGGAGGTAACCGGCGACCAGACCCCCGGCGAGACCGCCGACGCCGAACGCGGTGTAGTAGGCGCCGAGCAGCGTCGCGGAGGCGTGCAGGTCGTCGGTGATGTGGATAGGCATCGCCACGTACACCGGTCCGAAGAGGAAGAAGAACCCGAGGCTCAACACCAGCAGGCCCAGCAGGGCCGGGTTCTGGCGGATGACCGCGAAGCCGGCCGTTCGCGAAGCGCCGCTCTCGGACCGTGCGGGTCCGTCGTTGGCGGGAAGGGCGAGACGGTACGTGAGGGCCAGCGCGGCGAAGGTTGCGGCGTCGATGGCGATGACCCAGACCGGCCCCACCCAGCCGATCAGGATGCCCGCCAGAGGCGGGCCGACGATTGTGGCGAACCCTCCGATGGTGCTGAGCACGGCATTGGCCGGCAAATGGTGTCGCTGCGGCAGCAGTTCGGCGATCAGGGTGAATCGGCCGGCGCAACCCCACGAGTGCAGCAGCGCGGACGCGGCCAGCAGAACCACGTACAGCCCGATGGAGAGCACGCCGGCGAGGTGCGCGAGGGGAATCGCCCCGAGCGCGCTGGCCCGCAAAATCGCGTCCCACCCGGCGAGTTGTGCGCCGCTGCGTCCGCGCAGCAGCCGACCGAAGATGACAGTCCCGGCCGCGCTGGGCAGCGTGTACGCCGCCATGGCCAGCGCGATCGAGGTGCCCCGCTGTTCGTGCGGGGCGAGTTGGATGGCGAGCCAGGTCACCGCGACCACCGCCAGGCCGTCGCCCAACGCGGAGACGGCCAGCCCGGGTAGGACGCGTCGGAGTTGAGGGTGACTGACCACCGGCCAGTACGGAGAGGAGCGCGGGAATCGGGAGGCGTCCGGCATGCAGTCAGCTCACCCGGCGAGGGACCTGGGGATCAATACCTGGCTGCTGGCAGCAGAATCAGCCGAGGGTGAAAAGCCGAATCACCGTTGTGGGCCGTCGTTTCGGCGGGCAGCGCGGAAGGACGAGCCGATGTTCGCCACGATCGAACCCACCGAGGCGAGCGACACCGCCACAGTGCCGGCCGTGTCGGCCCCGCCGTCCCCGGTCACCTTGAGGATGATGCCGGTGACCATGAGGACGACCGACAGGGCCAGGACCACCTGGATGGCTCGTCTGCTCATGGCGGCATCTCACTCTCGGTCGGCGGGAGATCGGCTCGGGTTCCGTGACGTCGGGGCGATGACTGCTCGACTTTCCGGAACCCGAGCCGATCAAACCGCTACTCCTTGCGGTAGACCGAGATGTGCGACGGGCTGTCGGCCTGGAACGGTCGCCGGTGCCAGTCGGCGTACCGCTCGGTGAGCCGGAGCCCTGCCTGCTGCGCCATCTCGTCGATCTGGTGCGGCCAGGCGTACCGCATGGCGAACGGCTTCAGGTGCACACCGTCCGCGTCGAACGTGATCGTCTGCCGGATGAACCGCTGCGCCGGCCGGTCGTACCGGTGCAGTCGAATCGTCGCGGAGTCCTCGGTGACCTCGCGCACCTGCACCTGCTCGTCCGAGTCGAAGCTGCGCGGGTCGGGCACGAACGTCTCGATGACGAACGCTCCGCCGGGCGACAGCACCCGGGCGACGTTGCGGAAGCAGTCCGCCTGCCGCTCGGCGTCCACCAGGTTGAACAGGGTGTTGAAGACCAGGTACGCGAGCCGGAACTCACCGGCCACCGGCACGTCCGCCATGTCGGCGACGACCACCGGGATCTGGTCGCCGCCAGGCTTCGCCCGCAGCTGCGCGAGCATCTCCTCGGACGCCTCGACGCCCTGCACGGCGAGGCCGCGTTCGGCCAGCGGCAGCGCGACCCGGCCGGTGCCGATCGCCAGTTCGAGAACCGGACCCCCGTCGGCCAGGTCGGCCAGGAAGTCAACGGCGGGGGCCGGGTCGGGGTTGCCGGGGCCGTCGTAGTCGGCGGCCCAGAGTCGGCCGAAGAGGCCGGGATCGTCGAAGACCGACATCAGCGGCCTCCGGGGTTGAAGTCAGTGGGGCTCAGCGCCAGGGGAACAGTCCTGCTCACGAAGTCTCGATTCGTCGGGTCGGATGACGATTGGTTCGGGGGACTTCGTCGTGTTGGGCATGGCGGCTGCTCCCTTCGCGTGACTGTCGACCGAGGACACCAGACACGTCGTGGGCCCGGCAAGGCAATTACGCCAGCCGGGCCCACGACGCGACGTGTGGTCAGGAGATGTGGTGCAGGATCACGTTGTGCACGTGGTGGCTCTTCTGCGCGCCACGGAACTCCACCTCGTAGGTGTGCGTACCGACGTGGATGGCGATGGCGCCGGTGGAAAAGAACGAGCCACCCCACGACTTGTTGCTGACCACGCTCACGCTGGTGATCTTCGAGTACGGGATGCTCGTGATCGCGAACCGCTTGCCGACGAACGAGCGGTCCTGGATGATCACGCGCCGGTCGGTCAGCCCGATGAACCCGGTACCGGTGCCGACGGCGTCGTAGACGGCGATGATCTGCTCGCCTTCGAGGAGGCCACTCTCGATCTGCTGGACCTGCTCTTTGCGGTCGTACGCGATGTTCGCCATGTGCCCCAGGTTAGGAAACCGACGCCAACGCGCCCACCCGGGCGACGACCACGAACTCGCCGTCACCGAGCCCGACGGGCTCGCCGTGCCAGCCCCCGTGAACCCGGTCCACGATGAAGCCCGCCCTGGTCAACGAGGTACGCAACTCGGCCTCGGTGCGGAAGCGCAGGGTCGCCGAGCTGAGCAGTTCTTCCCCGTCGTCGAAGTGGTAGTGGTGGGTGAAGTCGACCACTCCGTCGCGTACCCCGGTGACCTTGGTCCACGCGCGGACCTCGCCGTCGGGCAGCGTGACCACCCGCTGCGAATCCACCGGGTTCCACCGCTCCCAGCGACGGTCCGCCGGGTCGCGGGCGTCGAACATCAGCCGGCCGCCGGGCACGAGCGCCCGGGCCAGGTCGGCGAGGGTACGCGCCCACTCCGCATCGTCCACGAAGAACTGCGCGACGTGGCTGGTCAGCACCGCCACGTCGAACGCCCGCTCCGGCAGTAGCGCCGAGGTGCCCTCGATCCAGGTCACCCGATCGCCACCCGGCCTGGCGCGAGCGGCGGCCAGGGACGCGCCGGCCGGGTCCACCCCGGTGACGGTGTGGCCGGCGGTGGCGAGGGCAACGGTCAGCCGGCCGGTGCCGCAGCCGAGGTCGAGCACCCGGGCGGCCGGGGTCTCGTCGACCACCGTCCGGAAGAAGTCGTCGTCCGGCCCCCACCGGCACTCGGCGTCGTACACCTGGACCAGCCGGTGGTGGCGGAACTCGGCGTGCCTCATCGGGGGTTCGCGTCGGTCGCGGCGCGGACGAACTCGCGTACCCGGGTGGTGGTGTTGCTGGGCAGCCAGACCGGCCCTCGTTCGATCGGCGGCGCGTCGTGGATGGGCACATACGCCACGTCGGGGCGCGGGTAGTAGCGCCTCGTGTGCTCGCCCACCGGCAGGACTCCCCGGCCCAGCGCGACCAGGGACAGCATCTCGGAGAACGTGTTCCCGGCGGGCCCCCTCGGCACCGCCCGTCCGGACGGGGTGCGCTCCGGGGTGCGGTCCCGCTTGAACTCCACCGAGGTCACTGTCGGGTACTGCACCACGGGGTGGTCGGCGAGCACCTCCAACGACACCGACCGTTCCCGGCTGAGCGGGTGACCCGCCGCCACCGCGAGCACCCGGTCCTCGCAGAGCAGCGCCGGGCCGGTGGCCATGCCGTCGAACGGGTACGAGGCGATCAACACGTCCGTCGAGCCGTCGAGCAGCCCGGACCGGGTGGTGGACAACTGCGCCTCGTGCACTTCCACCCGACAGTCGGGGTGCCGTTCACCGAACAGGGCCACCGCCCGGAGCAGTACCGGCGCGGTCCACTCGCCGAGGAACGCCACCCGCAGCGTCCCGGTCACGCCCCGGGCGGCGTCGGCCGCGCGGCGGACGGCCTCGTCCATGGCTGCCACCAGCGGGGCCAGCTCGTCGGCCAACTGTCGGCCGATCGGGGTGAGCCGGACGACCCGACTGGTGCGGGCGAACAGCGGTGCGCCGATCTGGCGCTCCAGCTTCTTCACGATGTGGCTGACCCGGCCGGTGCTAACGGTCAACCGCTCGGCGGTCCGGCCGAAGTGCAGTTCGTCCGCGAGGGTCAGGAACGTCTCGACCTCGTACCGCTCCAGCACACCAATCCCATCGTTGACCTGTGGGCAACGATCGTAGCGGCATCAGGTCTTGGTCGGCGCTCCTCGTCCGGGGATCGTGAACGCGGCAGCGAAGACCGAACGAAAGGCTCCGACATGAGCATTGACGACTACCCGGCCGGCGTGAGCGCGGTGCGGGTAACCGGTTTCGACCACCTGGTGCTGACCGTCGCCGACGTGGAACGGTCCCTGAGCTTCTACTGCGACGGGCTCGGGCTGGCACCGGTACGGGTCGACGAGTGGCGTGCGGGCACCGTCCCGTTCCCGTCGGTGCGGATCAGCCCCGACAGCATCATCGACCTCGTCCGCGGTGAGCCGCAGGGCGCGAACGTCGACCACTTCTGCCTCGTGGTGGCTCCACTGAACTGGACGCAGGTGATCGAGTCGAAGGTCTTCACAGTGCTGACCGGGCCGGTCAGCCGGTTCGGCGCGCGCGGTTCGGCGACCTCGATCTACGTGCGGGACCCGGACGGCAACTCGGTGGAGCTGCGCTGGTACCCGCAGGACGCCGGGTCGGATGCGGAGACGGTCGTCAGGCCTCGGTGACCGCCCGGTAGGCGTCCTCGATGCGGGCGGCCAACAGCACCTCGCCCTCGGTCAGCGGCTCGCCGCTGCCGTGCCCGACCCGGATCTGGGTGCTGTCGGCCCGGCGGCTGATCTCGGGCCGCAGATGCAGCGCATCCGCGACGACCTTGACCCGTTCAGTTAGTGCGGCGTGTTGGGTATCGTCGATCACGAGCGTCCGTCGGATCTGCTCGCCCTCGCGCGTCCAACCAGATAGCAAGGTCAACGCGTCGGAAAGGTAGTCGTGCTTGGCCCTGCTGTTGAACAGCACGCGCATCACCGCACCCCCCAAGCGCCGTTGCCGGCTTGTGGCCAAATCGTCGCCATCCCGTGTCTTGTCGGTGCCCCCTAGTCTCCCGCTGCTCGGAGGGGGTGTCCACGCCCACACTTCCGTGTCTTGCTGGCCTAGCGGACGGCTACGGTACCCAAACCGCCGATTGATCTGGCACCCTGGACGCCCGTGCGGACCGAACGGGCGAATGATGGCGGGCAGGCCGAACGACGGGACCTGAAGGTGATCGTCGGTGCGGCGATCATCCGGGATGGGCGGGTGCTCGCCTGTGCGCGTTCCGCCCCACCCGAGGTGGCGGGCATGTGGGAGTTTCCGGGCGGAAAGGTCGAGCCGGGGGAGGCCGAAACCGACGCGTTGATCCGGGAGTGCGCCGAGGAACTGGCCGTACGCGTCGAGATCGGCGACCGGGTCGGTCGCAACGTACGGATGGCGCACGGCCGCTCGGTGCTCAAGGTGTACGCGGCCCGCCTGCTCGGCGGCGACCAGCCACAGGCGCTGGAGCACGAGGCGCTCCGCTGGCTCACGGCCGACGAACTGGACTCGGTCACCTGGCTCCCCGCCGACGCCCCCATCGTGGCCGCCCTCCGCCCCCTCCTCCTGCGCAACCCTCGTTGATCATGAAGTTATTGCCATGACACGCCGCGCAGGAGGGCAATAACTTCATGATCAACGGGGGCCGGGGGCCGGGGGCCGGGGGCCGGGGGTTGGGGGTTGGGGAAGTGGGACGGGGGTTGGGGGTTGGGAAGTGGGACGGGGGCCGTGGCAGCTGCCACGGCCCCCGTTGTTGTTCAGGTGGTCAGTGCTTGTTGTCCTGCTCCGGGTGAGCGAAGTTGAGGTGCTCCGGAGGCAGCGGGAAGGTCACGTCGTCGCCGAACGGAGACGGCGCGGCGGCCCGGTCGAAGGTGAGCTCGGTCAGCGGCAGCTTGCCCCGGTCGTCGACCGCCGGAGCGGTCGGGTGGGGCACCTCCCGGTGCCAGTTGACGCCGCTCTGCGCCTGCGCCTCAGCCTGCGAGTCGTGGGAGCCACCCGCGTGCGAGTGCACCCCACCCCGGGCGGAGCCCGGCGTCGCCGAGCCCGGACGGGCGGTGGTCACGCTGGTCTGGGGCGTCTCGCCCCGACGGAAGATCTTGCTACCAAGCCACACAAGGGGATCGTACCTGCGGTCGACGACCCGTTCCTTCATGGGGATGATCCCGTTGTCAGTGATCTTGATGTGCTCGGGGCAGACCTCGGTGCAGCACTTGGTGATGTTGCAGAAGCCGAGGCCCTGTTCGGCCTGCGCGTACTCCTTGCGGTCGGTCCGGGCGTCCAACGGGTGCATGTCCAGCTCGGCCGCCCGGATGAAGTACCGCGGGCCGGAGAACGCCTGCTTGTTCTCCTCGTGATCGCGGATCACGTGGCAGACCGTCTGGCACAGGAAGCACTCGATGCACTTACGGAACTCCTGCGAGCGCTCCACGTCGACCTGCTGCATCCGGTAGTCGCCCGGAGCCACGTCTGTCGGAGGGGCGAACGCCGGGGTCTCCCGTGCCTTCTCGTAGTTGAACGAGACGTCGGTGACCAGGTCCCGGATGACGGGGAAGGTGCGCAGCGGGGTGACCGTGACGGTCTCGTCGTCGCCGAAGGTCGACATCCGCGTCATGCAACCCAGCCGCGGCTTGCCGTTGATCTCCATCGAGCAGGAGCCGCACTTGCCGGCCTTGCAGTTCCACCGGCAGGCCAGGTCGGGCGCATCGGTGGCCTGCAGACGGTGGATGACGTCGAGGACGACCTCGCCCTCGTTCACCTCCACCATGTAGTCCTGGAGGTCGCCGCCGCTCTCGTCGCCCCGCCAGATCCGGAACTGACGCTTCGCGCTCATCGGTTGTCCGCCTCTCCAGCGTCGTCAACGAGGGCGTCGAAGTCGGCGAGCTCCTCGTCGGTGAGGTACTTGGCCAGCTCGGCCCGGTCGAAGAGGCCGATCAGCTCCGACCGCATCTTCGGCAGCGGCTTGCGGGTCAGCTGCACGGTGTCGCCGTCCAGCGCGCAGACCAGGTTGACCTGCCGCCACTTCGGCTCCATCGTCGGGTAGTCCTCCCGGGTGTGCCCGCCGCGCGACTCCTGCCGCTCCAGCGCCGCCTTCGCGGTGCACTCCGAGACCACCAGCATGTTGCGCAGGTCCAGGGCCAGGTGCCAGCCCGGGTTGTAGCGTCGGCCGCCGGCCGCGCTCACCTTGGCCACCCGCTCACGCAGCTCGGCGAGCCGGACCAGCGCGTCGGCCAGCTCACCCTCCCGGCGGATGATGCCCACCAGATCCCCCATCACCGCCTGGAGGTCCTGCTGAAGGGTGTACGGGTTCTCGCCGGTGTCCCGTTGCAGCGGCGCGAGGGCGGTCTCCACGGCCGCCTCGACCTCGTTCACGGCCACCTTCGGTCGGGCGGTCAGCCCGTCGGCGTAGCTGGCCGCGTGCCCGCCCGCCCGCTTGCCGAAGACCAACAGGTCGGACAGTGAGTTACCACCGAGGCGGTTGGAGCCGTGCATGCCACCGGAGACCTCACCGGCGGCGAACAGCCCGCGTACGTGGCCGAAGGCCGCACCCGAATCCGGGTCGACCTCAACGCCGCCCATCACGTAGTGGCAGGTCGGGCCGACCTCCATCGGCTCGGCCGTGATGTCGACGTCGGCCAGCTCCTTGAACTGGTGGTACATCGACGGCAGCCGGCGGCGGATCTCGTCGGCCGAACGTCGGCTCGCGATGTCCAGGAAGACGCCACCGGCGGGGGAACCCCGGCCGGCCTTGACCTCGCTGTTGATGGCCCGGGCCACCTCGTCGCGCGGCAGCAGCTCCGGCGGGCGCCTGTTGTTGTCCGGGTCGGTGTACCAGCGGTCCGCCTCCTCCTCGGTCTCCGCGTACTGCTTGCGGAAGACGTCGGGGACGTAGTCGAACATGAACCGCTTGCCGTCGGAGTTCTTCAGGACGCCGCCGTCACCGCGCACCGACTCGGTGACCAGGATGCCCTTCACCGAGGGCGGCCAGACCATGCCGGTCGGGTGGAACTGGAGGAACTCCATGTTGATCAGCGTCGCCCCGGCGCGCAGCGCCAGCGCGTGCCCGTCCCCGGTGTATTCCCAGGAGTTCGAGGTGACCTTGTAGGAGCGCCCGACGCCGCCGGTGGCCAGCACGACCGCCGGCGCCTCGAAGAGGATGAACTCGCCCGACTCGCGGTAGTAGCCGAACGCGCCGGCCACCCGGTCACCGTCGAGCAGCAGCTCGGTGATGGTCGTCTCGGAGAACACCCTGATCCGGGCGTCGTACGAGCCGAACTCCCGCTGGTCCTCCTGCTGAAGCGAGACGATCTTCTGCTGGAGGGTGCGGATCAGCTCCAGCCCGGTCCGGTCACCAACGTGCGCCAGGCGCGGGTACTCGTGGCCACCGAAGTTGCGCTGCGAGATCTTGCCGTCCTTGGTGCGGTCGAAGAGCGCACCGTACGTCTCCAGCTCCCAGATCCGCTGCGGCGACTCCTTCGCGTGCAGCTCGGCCATCCGGAAGTTGTTGAGGAACTTGCCGCCGCGCATGGTGTCGCGGAAGTGCACCTGCCAGTTGTCCCGGCTGTTCACATTGCCCATCGCGGCGGCGGCGCCGCCCTCGGCCATCACCGTGTGCGCCTTGCCGAACAGCGACTTGGAGATGATCGCGGTCTTCTTGCCGGCCAGCCGGGCCTCGATCGCCGCGCGCAGACCGGCGCCGCCGGCCCCGATGACGACGACGTCGTAGTGGTGTCGTTCGATGCGAGTGGTTGTGGTCATGTCAGGGGCCCTTTAGTTGATGAACCGCAGGTCGGAGAACCAGCCGGCAGCGAGCGCCATGATGTAGAAGTCGGCCAGCGCCAGGGTGCCGAGGGTGATCCAGGCGAGCTGCATGTGCCGGACGTTCAACGCCGAGACGAAGGTCCAGGCCTTGTACCGCACCGGGTGCTTGGAGAAGTGCTTGAGCCGGCCGCCGATGATGTGCCGGCAGGAGTGGCAGGAGATCGTGTACGCCCAGAGCATCACCACGTTGAGCAGCAGGATGATGTTGCCCAGCCCGAAGCCGAAGCCCTTCGGCGAGTGGAAGGCGAGAATCGCGTCCCAGGTGTTGATCAGCGAGATGATCGCGGCGGCGTAGAAGAAGTAGCGGTGCAGGTTCTGCCCGAGCAGCGGGAAACGGGTCTCACCGCCGTACTCCTTGTGCCCGTCCGGGACCGCGCAGGCCGGCGGCGACAGCCAGAACGACCGGTAGTACGCCTTGCGGTAGTAGTAGCAGGTGAGCCGGAACAGCAGCAGGAACGGCAGGGTCAGCGCGGCGTCCGGGATGATCCACCAGCCGGGCAGGAACCGGCCGAAGTGCGAGGCTTCCTCGACACACCGGTCGGTCACGCACGGGGAGTAGAACGGGGTCAGGTAGTGGAACTGGTCCACCCAGTACCACTTGTGCATGAAGACCCGGACCGTCGCGTACGCGACCCAGGCGCTGAGCCCGATCACGGTGATCAGCGGGGCGAACCACCATCGGTCGGTACGCAACGTCTTCGCCGCGATGGCGGCGCGCGCCCGCGCCCCCTTCGGCCTCGTTGCCGTTGAAGTCATTCGAGTCGTCTCCTCGACGGGCCCGTACGGGCGGGCTGGTCTCTCTCCGGTCGGCACGCGGACCGGCGAACCCGCACCCGCTGCCACGTCATGCGCACACCAACGACCACGCCGGATCGACCGACGCAGCTAAGTGACACACGTTACGCCGATCTCCGCGAGCCGTCCGCGCAAGGGAGTGTCCCGTGTGTCTGGCCTGCGGAAAAGCCCCCGGGTACGCAGATTTGCCGCGCCTCGTCGCCACGCTCAGCCGGAGGCACCTCCGGTGAAGTGCCACGACGCCAGCCGCAGCGACGGCGCCGCCCACCAGGCACCGTCCACCCGGTCCGGTTGGCGCACCGCCCGCGCGCCGAGCCCGAGCACCGCCCCCGGCCCGAGCGCCCGCGGGTACGACTCGGTGAACCGCAGGTCACGGACCGCCCGGACGACAGTGCCGTCCTCGATCAGCCAGACGCCGTTGCGGGTCAAGCCGGTGACGACGAGGCTCTTCGGGTCGAGCACCCGGGTGTACCAGAGATCGGTGACCAGCAGCCCTCGGCGTACACCGGCCACCAACGCGGCGGTGTCCGCGTCGCCGACCGCCCCGGCCGCCGCGCCGGTGGTGCTCCGGCCCACTGCACTGGCCGGACCCGCCACCGCGCCGGTCAGCCGCAGGTTGCGGGGCATCGGGCCCCAGGTTGCACCCCCAGCGACCGCGTGCCCGGTGGACTCCGCGCCCGCCTCGGCAGCGGTCCGGCGATCGTGCGCCACCGCACGGGTGGTGCCCGCCTCGACGAGCGTCAGCGCCCGTCGGCCGGTGCCCTCCGCGTCGAACGGCAACCCGGACCCGCCCAGCGGGTCGTCCACCACTGTCACCGCCCTGTCGAACTGGGCCGCGCCCGGCTCGGCGAACGACTGCCGCTCGGCGTACCGCTTGCCGTTGAAGCCGAAGAACGACAGGTTCTGCAGGAGGTCCGCCACCGCGGCCGGCTCGAACACCACCTCGTAGTGCCCCGGCGGCAGCTCGACCGGGTCGGCCGCCGCCTGCACCTTCGCGGCCGCCTGCGCGCCCAACTCGGCGCCGTCGAGGTCGGACAGCCGGTCGGCGCTGCGCCGGGCCACCCCGTCGGCGCCATCGAGGCGGGCGATGCCGTCCATCGCCGCCTCCACCGAGCGGCCGTACGCCGAGTGCCCGGCCGAGTTGGCGAACGCCGACGAGCGGTGCGCGGTGCGGCAGTAACCGGCGGTGCTGAGGCCACCGGCGGCGGCCACGAACGCCCGCACCCGATCGGCCCGCTGATCCGGCTCAGCGTGCGCGGTGGCCTCGTCGACGGGCGGGGCGTCCGGCGTGGGCATGGGCAGGGTAAGCCCTGGCCAGCCCGGGTCGGGCGGGCAGAGCCGCGCCGCGGCCAGGGTGCGCTCCACCAGACCGGACAACCCGTCGGCGGTGACCACGCTCCCGCCACCGGCAGCCGTCCGACCGTCGACGTGCACCCGGAGCCGGACCCCGACGGTGGACTCGGAGACGTTCTGGTGGATGCCCGAGTTGGCGAACCGGGTCAGCGCCAGGTCCGCCCGCGTCACCACCGCCTCGGCCTGCGCGGCCGGACCGCCAAGACGCCGAACCAGCTCCACCACCTGCCCCGCCAGCTCGACCTCGCTCCTCGCGCTCACGCTGAGCCACCTTTCGTTCGCGACTGCGGGGCTCGCAAACCCGGCTCACTCCTCGCGCTCACGCTGACACCCCCACGCGGACGTTGCGGAACCGGGCCGGCGCGGCCGGGTGGCCGGTGTGCCCGATCTGGCCGGGCTGGCCCTTACCGCAGTTGGGCGTGCCCCAAGAGACCGTCTCGCTGGAGAGCATGTCCATCGAGCGCCAGAACAGGGGGCCGATCCCGGTGTACGTGGGGTTGCGCAGCATCCGCCCCCGCCGCCCCTTCTTGATCTCCCAGCCGACCTCGCACCCGAACTGGAAGTTGAGCCGCTTGTCGTCGATCGACCAGGACCGGTTGAGGTCCATCAACACGCCGTCGTCGGTGGCCGCGATGATCTCCTCCAGCGTGTGCGGGCCGGGTTCCAGGCCGACGTTGGTCATCCGCACCATCGGCAGCCGGGCCCACCCGTCGGCCCGTACGCTGCCGCCGTAGTCGAGGCTGGCCATGGCTGCGGAGTCCCGGCCGGCGAGCACGCCCACCCAGCGGCCGTCCCGGACCGCGTCCCGCTTGACCGCCGGGGAGCCCTCGTCGTCGAAACCGAAGCTGCCCAGCGCACCCGGGATCGTCGGGTCGATGGTGATGTTCATCAGCTCCGAGCCGTAACGCAGCGAGCCGAGCTGGGCCAGGTCCAGCCAGGACGTGCCGGCGAAGGCCGCCTCCCAGCCCAGGATCCGGTCCAGTTCGATGGCGTGACCGACCGACTCGTGGATCTGCAGGGCCAACTGCTCGCCGCCGAGGATCAGGTCTGTCTCGCCGGCCGGGCAGGCCGGCGCGGTGAGCAGCGCCCGGGACTCCTCGGCGATCTGCGCGGCGTGCGCGGCCAGGTCCAGCGACTCGACCAGCTCCCACCCGGTGGTGCCGTACTGCCCGCGGTAGCTCGGCCAGGAGCGGCGCTGCGTCTCGCCGTCGCCGATCGAGGTGGCCGAGATGCCGCCGCCGCACTCGCGGATGCGCTGGTCGATCCGGTGGCCCTCGCTGGAGACGAACCACTTCGCGGTGTCCCAGATCTGGTACAGGCCCTCGGCCAGGTCCGCGCCGTGCTCGGCCATCGTGCGGGTCGCGTCGACCAGCAGATCGCCCTTGTCGGACAGCGGCACCCCGAGCGGGTCGATCTGGCAGCCGGAGGCCCAGCTCGCGGTGACAGCCTGGACCGGCACCAGGTCGACCGAAGGGCCCGGCACCCGCGCGCTCGCCATGGCGGTCCGCGTCGCGCGCCGGCCGGCGTCGCGGGCGGCGGCGTCCGACAGATCGGGTACGGCGTGAAAGCCCCAACTCGCCCCGACCAGCGCTCTGACCCCGAGCCCGATGCTCTCGTCCTGGGTCAGTTCCTCCACGTCACCGTTGCGCGCGGTCATCGACTCGTAGCGGCGGTGCATCACCCGGGCGTCGGCGTACCGGGCGCCCGCGTCGAGGGCGGCCTGGACGGCGGCGGCGGCCGCGTCGAACTCGGTCATGGACCGACCCTAGGCCAGCGGACCGACACCCGTCAGGGGAGCAGTTCCTCCGGCCGGATGGTGGCCTTCACCGGCTCAGTCAGCTCCAACACCTCTCCCGGTCTGGTCACGGACTGCTCGGTGTAGTGACCGCCCCGCCGCCGGTACAGATGCACAGTGCCGCTGTCCTGCTCGACCAGGAGATACCACTCGATGCCGGCGGCGGCGTAGTAGTGCATCTTGAGGACTTTGTCGGTGGACGCGTTGCTCGGCGAGATGATTTCGCACACCAGCCGCACGTCACTCGCCTCGACGTTGAGCTCGTCGAAGTCGATCGGGCTGGTGATGACGAGATCGGGGATCGGAATCCGACCCGGCCTGAGCCGGACGTTCACCGCTTCCAGAACGTGCAGGCCGGCTTCGCGAACCGGGCCTCGCAGAATCGCGCGTAGTTCGCCCGAGATGTTTTGGTGCCGGGGGGTGGGGGCTGGGATCACGTGAAGGCTCCCGTCGAAGAGTTCGACGCGTTGCTGCGTCTCGCCGAGGGCGAGGTACTCCTCTTCGGTCCACGGGCCTTCGTGGTTGAACACCGCCGCGGTCATCGTCACCTCCGCCTCGTGCCACGGGCATCCTCTGCTGGCTGCTCGGCCAATCGTCGCACTTCACGTGCGTCCATGGCCATGAATGGGCGTGGATGGCGAGGTGACGGGGGTGCGGGGCCGATGCCGACTCGTTACGCTCGGGCCCGCTGACACGTGCCGACTTCGTAGCTTATTTTCACCCTCGGGACTTTGCTGTAAGTTCTCTTCGTCACTGAGGGAGGTGGCCGTGGACAGCTCGGAACCCTCGCCGTCCGGGGACCCGGACGACCGTCCCGCCGTGCCGGCGCAGCGCTCCGACCAGGACGCCTACCTGCGGGTGCGTGATCTTCGGGTCCGGTTCGACACCGAGGACGGCGTGGTGCGCGCGGTCGACGGGGTGTCGTTCGCCGTCGAGCGGGGCCGCACCCTCGGCATCGTGGGTGAGTCCGGCTCCGGCAAGAGCGTCACCTCGCTGGCGATCCTCGGCCTGCACGACCCGAAACGGACCACCATCACCGGGGAGATCTCCGTGGGTGGCCGGCAGGTGGTCGGCCTCGCCGACGAGGAGGTACGCCGGCTGCGCGGCCGGGACATGGCGATGATCTTCCAGGATCCACTGTCGGCGCTGCACCCTTACTACACGGTGGGCCGGCAGATCGCCGAGGCGTACGGGGTGCACCACCCGAAGGCCAACCGGCGCGAGGCCCGCCAGCGTGCTGTCGACATGCTGGACCGGGTCGGCATCCCGCAGCCGGCGCGTCGCTTCGACCAGTACGCCCACGAGTTCTCCGGCGGCATGCGCCAGCGGGCGATGATCGCGATGTCCCTGGTCAACGACCCGGCGCTGCTGATCGCCGACGAGCCGACCACCGCGTTGGACGTCACAGTGCAGGCGCAGATCCTGGACCTGCTCGCCGACCTCCAGGCCGAGTTCCACTCCGCGATCATCCTGATCACCCACGACCTCGGTGTGGTCGGCCAGGTCGCCGACGATGTGCTGGTCATGTACGGCGGGCGGGCCGTCGAGCGGGGCAGTGTCGAGCAGGTGCTCCGTGCGCCGCAGCATCCGTACACCTGGGGGTTGCTCTCCAGCGTGCCGTCGCTGCACGGCGACGCGGACGCGGACCTGGTGCCCATCCCCGGCAACCCGCCCAGCCTGATCAACCTGCCGTCGGGCTGCGCGTTCCACCCACGCTGCCGGTACGCGGACCGCGCCGGCAGCCGCTCCCGCACCGAGGTGCCCGAGCTGCGCCCAGCCGGGGCCGATGGCCACCTGGTCGCCTGTCACCTGAGCGCGGAGGAGCGCGCCGCGTTCTACGCCGAGGACATCGCACGAGTGGGGGTGGCTGTGTGAGGGCGAGGAACGTAGCGCAGCGGAGTACCGCAGTCCCGAACAGAGGACTGTGGAGATGACCGATGAACCGCTGCTGCGGGTACGCGGCCTGAGCAAGCACTTCCCGGTACGCCAGGGGCTGCGCGCCACCGGTCTGGTGCGGGCGGTCGACGGGCTCGACTTCGACGTGCGCCCGGGCGAGACGCTCGGCCTGGTGGGGGAGTCGGGCTGCGGCAAGACCACCACCGGTCGGATGCTGGTGCGGCTGCTGGAACCGACGAGCGGCAGCATCGAGTTCGACGGGCGGGACATCACGCACGCCGGCCGCCGGGAGTTGCGCCCGCTGCGCCAGGAACTCCAGATCATCTTCCAGGACCCGTACGCGTCGCTGAACCCTCGGCACACGGTGGGCCGGATCGTGGCGATGCCGCTACAGGTCAACGGAATCAAGCCGCCGGGTGGCATCAAGGCCCGTGTCCAGGAGTTGCTGGAGCTGGTCGGGCTGAACCCGGAGCACTACAACCGGTACCCGCACGAGTTCTCCGGTGGTCAACGCCAGCGCATCGGCATCGCCCGCGCGCTGGCCCTGCGGCCGAAGCTGATCGTCGCTGACGAGCCGGTGAGCGCGCTGGACGTCTCGATCCAGGCGCAGGTCGTCAACCTGCTGCGCGACCTGCAACGCGATCTTGGCCTGGCCTTCGTGTTCATCGCGCACGACCTGGCCGTGGTCCGGCACTTCTGCCAGCGGGTCGCGGTCATGTACCTGGGTCGGATCGTCGAGATCGGCGACCGGGCGGACATCTACGAGCGCCCACAGCACCCGTACACCCGGGCGTTGCTCTCGGCGATCCCGGACGTCACCCAGCTCGGCCCGGCGGGGCGGATCCGGCTGACCGGTGACGTGCCCACCCCGCTGGACCCGCCGTCGGGTTGTCGGTTCCGCACCCGGTGCTGGAAGGCGCAGGACATCTGCGCCACCGAGGAGCCCGCGCTGATCCCGCGTGACGGCGGCAACCAGGCCACCGCGTGTCACTTCCCCGAAGGGGAAGCGGCCAGCACGGGCCCCGAAGGGGAAGCGGCCAGCACGGGCCCCGAAGGGGAAGCGGGCCCCGCACGGGCAGACGCGAACGTCGAGGAGGTGTCGTCGTGAGCCTGTCCCCGGTGGAGGGTGTGGCGCTGGCCGAGATCGAGTCCGGTGGCGACGAGGGCGGAGCCGCGACCAAGGGCGTCGTGGGCCGTTCGCCCGGTCAGCTCGCCTGGCTGCGGCTGCGCCGCGACCGGACGGCGGTGATCAGCGGCGTACTCCTGGTCTTCTTCCTGTTGTTGGGGTTGGCCGCTCCGCTGATCGAGATGGTCTACGGGATCGGCCCGCGGGAGCAGTTCCAGAACATGCTGGACGGCTTCGGCATGCCGCTGGGGTACGCCGGCGGGGTCAGTGGCGAGCACTGGTTCGGTCTGGAGCCGGGGCTGGGCCGGGACATCTTCATCCGGCTGATCTACGGGCTGCGGACCTCGCTGTTCATCGCGTTCGCGGCGGCCCTGATCACCGCGACGATCGGGATCGTGCTGGGGGCGCTCGCCGGCTACCTCGGCGGCTGGCTCGACGCGGTGATCAACTGGATCACCGACCTGACCCTGGCCATGCCCTTCCTGATCATCGCGCTGGCGCTCACGCCCACCATCACGCTGCGCTTCTACGGTGAGCGGGGGCAGGTGTCGTCCGCCTTCGGGGTGGGCGTGCTGATCGCCGTCTTCGCCATCTTCGGCTGGACCAGCACGGCCCGGCTGGTTCGCGGGCAGGTGATAGCGCTGCGCGAGCGGGAGTTCGTGGAGGCGGCCCGGGCCAGCGGGGCCGGGTTGGGGCACATGCTCTTCCGGCAGTTGCTGCCGAACATCTGGGCGCCGATCCTGGTGTCCTTCTCCCTGGCGGTGCCGCAGTTCATCACCAGCGAGGCGGCGCTGTCGTTCATCGGCGTCGGCCTCAGCGACGAGACGCCGAGCTTCGGCCGAATGATCTACCGCAGTCTGGACTTCCTTCAGACCGACCCGGCGTACGTGTTCTTCCCGGGCATCACGATCTTCGCGCTGGTGTTCGCCTTCAACCTCTTCGGCGACGCGTTGCGGGACGCGCTCGACCCGAAGTCGTCCCGGTAGGGGTCAAAATCATGGCGCGATTTCTGCTCAAGCGACTCTTCTCCGCCACGCTGACCCTCTTCGCGGTGAGTGTGTTGACCTTCCTGATGTTCTTCGCCCTGCCGCGCGACCCGGTCAGCAGCATCTGCTCGAAGAACTGCAACCCGGAGCGTCTGGAGCGGGTCCGCGACGACCTGGGCCTGAACGACCCGCTGATCAGCCAGTACGCCGGCTACATGAAGGGCATCGTGACCGGTCGGGACCTGGGCAGCGCCCAGGGTGGCCGGTGCGACGCACCCTGCCTGGGCTGGTCGTACGTCACCAACGAGGCCGTCTCGGACACCATCGCCCGGGTGCTGCCGGTGACGCTGAGCATCGTGATCCCGGCGGCCATCCTCTGGTTGCTGCTCGGCGTGGGGCTCGGCATGGTGTCCGCGCTGCGTCGGGGCACCTGGCTGGACCGGCTGGCCATCGGCTTCTCGCTGACCGGCGCCTCGCTGCAGCTCTACTTCGTGGGCGCGGTGCTGCTGCTGGTGTTCGTCTACAACCTGCGGCTGTTGCCGGTGCCCAGCTACACCTCGATATTCGACAACCCGGCGAAATGGGCCAGCGGGCTGGTGCTGGCCTGGGTGGCGCTGGCCTTCCTCTTCTCGGCGATCTATGCACGGCTGTCCCGCGCGCAGATGTTGGAGACGCTGTCGGAGGACTTCGTCCGGACCGCGCGGGCCAAGGGCCTGGCCAAACCCACCGTGTACGGGCGACACGCGCTGCGCGCGGCGATCACTCCGGTGGTGACCATCGCCGGGCTGGACGTGGGCGGGGCGCTGGGCGGGACGGTGATCACCGAGACGACGTTCGGCATCCAGGGGTTGGGGCGCACGGCGGTGGACGCGGTGCGCTCGGGTGATCTGCCCACCATCATGGCCACCGTGCTGATCGCCGCGGTCTTCGTGGTGTTGGCGAACGTACTGGTGGACCTGCTCTACGCGGCCATCGACCCTCGGGTGCGGCTGCGCTGAGCTGTCGGTGGACGGGGCGCGGCCGGTGGCGAAATTTATCGACAACTGTTACACAACTCGTAGGTTTTCTTCCTTACGATCCTCGGGACGTCGGCGGTTCTCGCCCCGACGAAACCGCACGGCACATGGGTGAAGGGGGTACTTCATGAGACCACGCGTGGTGGCTGCCGCAGGCGGCGCGATCGCTCTGGTTGTGGCATTGGGTGCGTGCTCGAAGAACACGGGCGAGGGCACCACGGTGGACAGCGAGCGGAAGCAGACCGGGGTCATCGCGACCGACCCCAAGGACTCGCAGGGGCCGGCGGCCGAGGTGAGCGGCGCCGCGAAGGGCGGCACCTTCACCATCATCCGGGAGTCCCCGATCTCCCACCTGGACCCGCAGCGGACGTATTCGTTCGCCGGTCTGATGGCCAACCCCCTCTTCGCCCGCTACCTGACCACCTGGAAGGACGACGGCAAGGGCGGCCTGGTCCTGGTGGGCGACCTGGCCGAGACGCCGGGCAAGAACGTCAACAACGACTGCAAGGTCTGGGAATTCACCGTCAAGGACGGGGTGAAGTTCGAGGACGGCCGGCCGATCACCTCCAAGGAGATCGCGTACGGCATTGCTCGCTCCTTCGACCCGGACCTGTCCGGCGGCCCGACCTACATCCAGGAGTGGCTGGCCGACACCCCGCAGTTCGACACCAAGTGGGACTTCAAGAAGAACAAGACGTCGCTGCCCCCCGGCCTGAGCACGCCGGATGCCAAGACGCTGCGCTTCGAGTTCGCCAAGCCCCGCTGTGACCTGCCGTTCGCTGTCTCGCTGCCGACCACCGCGCCGCTGCCCGCCGACAAGGACACCGGCGTCGACCTGGACAAGCAGCCGTTCTCGTCCGGCCCGTACAAGGTCGCCAAGAACCAGGTCGGCGTGCAGATCACCCTGGACCGCAACCCCAACTGGGACCCGAAGACCGACCCGGTCCGGCACCAGTATCCGGACCAGTTCGTCTGGACCTTCGGCCCCACCGCGGACGCCGCCAACAACCGGGTGATCGCCGACAACGGCGCCGACCAGAGCGCGCTCGCCTTCAACACGGTGCCCGCCTCGCTGGTCGCCAAGGTGGCCGGGGACGCGTCGCTGAAGTCCCGGACGCTCCTCTCGCCGACTCCGAGCGCAAACCAGCTCGTCATCAACAACCAGCGGGTCACCGACCTGAAGGTGCGTCAGGCGCTCAACTACGCCATCGATCGCGAAGGCATGATCAAGGCGCTCGGCGGTCAGACCGTCGCCGCGCCGCTGACCACGCTGATGCCGCCGGCCACCATCGGCTACAAGGCGTACGACGTCTACCCGGCGGGCGCCAACGGCAACGTCGACAAGGTCAAGGAGCTGCTCGGCGGCAAGACGCCGGAGCTGGTTCTCGGTGTCGCCGACAACTCGACCGAGCAGCAGCAGGGCGCCCAGCTCAAGGCGAACCTGGAGCGCGCCGGCTTCAAGATCACCGTCCGGAACATCTCGGACGACGCGAAGCTCGACGAGATCAAGAAGAAGAACAACCCCTGGGACCTCTACATCGGTAACTGGGCGGCGGACTGGCCCAGCGGGGCGTCAATCCTGCCGGTGCTCTACGACGGCCGGACCATCAAGGCCGAGGGCAACAGCAACCAGTCCTACTTCAACGACCCGACGATCAACGCTGAAATGGACCGCATCCTGGCCATGCCCCCGGCCGACCAGGGACCGGAGTGGGCCAAGCTCGACGAGCGGATCATGAAGGAGCACGCACCGGTGGTGCCGTTCTACGTCGACGTGGCCTACAACGTGCACGGATCCAAGGCCGGCGGGATCTTCATCTCCAGCGTCTTCGGCTACCCGTCGTTCGTGAACGCGTACGTCAAGCCGTAAGTCACACCGCAGACCAGCAGGGTCCCCTTCCGACAACGTCGTCGGGAGGGGACCCTGCTGTCATGGACTGGTACCCGCCCATCGAACCGTACGACTCCGGGATGCTCAGCGTCGGCCACGGCAACGAGCTCTACTGGGAACTGTGTGGGAACCCCGGCGGCAAACCCGCGGTGTTCCTGCACGGCGGCCCCGGCGGTGGTCTGCTCCCCGGCAATCGGCAGTACTTCGACCCGTCCGGCTACCGCGTCATGCTGTTCGACCAGCGAAACTGCGGTCGCAGCCGGCCCTTCGCGGGCGACCCGGAGACGTCACTGGAACACAACACCACCCCGCATCTGGTGGCGGACATCGAGCAGCTACGCGAGCACCTGAGGATCGAGCGTTGGCTCGTCTTCGGAGGCAGTTGGGGCAGCACCCTCGCCCTGGCCTACGCGCAGGCCCATCCCGAGCGGGTCACCGAACTCGTGCTCCGCGGCGTGTGGTTGGTTCGCAGGTCCGACGAGGCATGGGCGTTCACCCCGGCGGGGGCGGCGCACCTTTTTCCCGCCGAATGGGCGGCATTTCGTGGCGCGATCCCCGTCGCGGAACAGGACGACCTTGTCGGCGCTTACGGCCGCCGCATCGCCGACCCGGACCCCGCGGTCCACGGCCCGGCGGCCCGCGCCTGGATGAACTGGGAACTCTCGGCCAACACACTGCTGCCGATGGCGCCGCCCGGCATCGACGACGCCAGCCTGCTGGCGTTCGCCCGCATCACACACCACTACATCAGTAACGGCGGCTTCCTCCCGCGGGAAGGCCTCCTGGCGGGCGTCGACCGCATTCGTCACATCCCGACGGTGATCGTGAACGGCCGATACGACATCAAGACGCCACCGAACCAAGCCTGGGACCTACATCGGGCCTGGCCTGAGGCGACGTTCCACATCGTGGAGGACGCCGGACACAGCGGCTCCGAACCCGGCACCCGCAGCCTGCTCATCGAAGCCACCACCCGGTTCCTCGCGCCAATGTGATCGTGAGTCGACGTGTCGGCCGTGCGGTGAGCAGAACGGCCACTGCCGTCCGGGCCAGCCGAAGCGCGAGCGAGAGACCCGGCATCGACGCCATGTGGCTCAGGTCACTCCTGTTGGGTGTCAAGGTCCGAGGTGCGGCAGCGAGGTAGCGGCAAGCAGCCACCACGGAGGAATCTCATGGCCACCCTCGCCGCCACCGCCCCCACCCGCCGCCGCTCGTCCGAGCGCCTGCTCCTCGCCGGCAGCCTCGCCGGACCGCTCTTCTTCGCCTCGGCCGTGACGCAGATGCTCACCCGCGAGGGCTACGACATCACCCGGCACCCGATCAGCCAGCTGGCCACCGGACGTCTCGGCTGGATCCAGATCACCACCTTCGTGCTCGCCGGCCTGGGCGGGATCGCCCTCGCCGTCGGCGCCCGACGCACGCTCACCCACGGCACCGGCCGACGTGCGCTGCCAATCCTCGTCGGGATCTTCGGTGCCGGGCTCGTCGCGGCCGGGGCGTTCACAATGGATCCGGAGTACGGCTTCCCAGTGGGGACTCCAGACGGGCCGGTCGACGAGATGTCCTGGCACAGCGTCGCGCACTCGGCGGCGGCCGCCATCGCCTTCACCGCGCTGGCCGGCGCCGCCATCGTGCTGACGATCCGTCACATCCGCCGTCGGGCCGTCCTGCCGGCGGTGCTGAACGGCCTTGCCGCGCTCATCCTGCTGATGCCGATGTCACCGAGCCACATGAGCATCCAGATCGCCGTGAACGGCCTGGTCGCCTTCACCTGGACGACGGTCGTCGCCCTCTCCCTGCGCCGTTCGAACCAATCGGCGTAGCGTGGCCCGAGCCCCACGAGCACGAGGATGACCATGAAGTATCTGCTGCTCAGCTACACGCCGGCCGCCGCCTGGGACGCCGCGACCGCCGACACCGCGTCCGAGGAAGCGCTGGCCGCGTTCGCCGCGTACCAGCGGTTCGAACAGGAGCTGATCGAGACCGGCGAATTCGTCAGCAGCGAAGGGCTCGGTCACCCGGTGGTCAGCACCACGGTCCGCAGGGCCCCGACCGGTGTGGTGGCCACCGACGGCCCGTTCGTCGAACTCAAGGAGGTCCTGGCCAGCTTCGCGGTGATCGACGTGGGCAGTCAGGAGCGCGCCGTGGAGATCGTCTCCCGGATGGTCGAGGTGCTGGGCGAGCCGATGGAGATCCGGCCGATCATGGGGGCGGACTTCGCGGCATGACTGCCCGGACCCACCGTCACCGAACGGCAGCATCGGCGTGACGCCGGACGTCGAGCACCTGCTGCGCACCGAGGCGCCGCAGGTCCTCGGCGCGCTGGTGCGGCGCTTCGGCCACTTCGACATCGCCGAGGACGCGGTCCAGGAGGCGCTGCTGGTGGCGAGCAGGACGTGGCCGGCCGACGGCGTGCCGGAGAACCCGCGCAGCTGGCTGATCCGCATCGGGTACCGGCGGATGATCGACCTGCTCCGCGCCGACCAGGCTCGACGCCGCCGCGAGCGGCACGCCGGCATGAGCGAGCTGGCGATGCAGGATCCGGCCCGCAGGGCGCGCCCTGCGGTGGACACCGACGAGAGCCTCACGCTCCTGCTGCTCTGCTGCCACCCCGCGCTGAGCCTGACCTCCCAGGTGGCGCTCACCCTGCGCGCGGTCGGCGGCCTGACGACCACCGAGATCGCACACGCCTACGGGACTACCGAGAACACCATGGGCGCCCGGATCAGCCGCGCCAAACAGCAACTGGCCCGCGCCGGCGCCCGGTTCACCCCGCCGACCGACGCCGACCGCGACAGCCGGCTGAACGCCGTCATGCAGGTCCTCTACCTGATCTTCAACGAGGGCTACACCGCCTCCACCGGAGACGAACTCACCCGCGTGGACCTGACCCGCGAGGCGACCCGGCTGACCCGCATGCTCCACGACGCCCTGCCCGACGACCCCGAGGTGACCGGGCTACTCGCCTTGATGCTGCTGACCGAGTCGCGGCGCGCTGCCCGTGCCGACGGCGACGAACTGGTGCCACTGGACGGGCAGGACCGGACCCGATGGGATCCCGAGCTGATCCGCGAGGGCACCGACCTGATCAACGGCGTCTGGCGGCGGCGCGAGGTCGGCACGTACCAGCTACAGGCGGCGATCGCGGCCGTGCACGCCGCTGCCACGTCACCGGACCAGACGGACTGGCCCCAGATCGCGGCGCTCTACCTGGGACTGGAACACCTCAGCCCGACCGCGCCGGTGCGGCTGAGCCGGGTGGTCGCGGTCGCGCACGCGTACGGGTCGGCCCGAGGGCTGGCCCTGCTCGACGACCTCAACCGGGTCCACCACCTGGACGAGGAACCGCTGACCCGGCAACGCGAACGCGCGATCCGCGCACATCTGCTCGAGATGACCGGTGACACGGCTGGCGCGGCGGCCCGGTACCGCGAAGCAGCCGTGCTGACCCAGAACCAGGTCGAACAGCGGTACCTCCAACGCCGAGCCCACCGCCTCGGCTGACCGATCCTCGGCCCGAGCTGCTGAGCTGCGGATCAGGGGACCAGCACCACGCCACCGCGCACGCCGCCTCGGGCCAGCCGCTGCCTGGGAGTGCTGCGTCTGTTGTCGGACGTCCGCTGGTACTGGTTCAGGTTGGCCGCGATCCTGCTCTTCGCCGCGCCGTTCCCCCTCTTTGTAATCAGCGCCTACGGTCCGCCGGAAGCTCTGCCCGTGGCAGCCGCCCAGGTGCTGATGGCACTGCTCATCGTGCAGCCCAGGCCGAATTCGGGCGGCTGGGCGAACCGAGATCCCGCCCTGAAGACCATCGGTGGTAGCTGAACGGGCCGGCGTGGACCGTCGAGCCGTTCCACGCGCTGCCCGACGGCGTGGTCGCTCAGGAGGCTCGATGTGCCGCGCCCAGGTGTCGAATGCTGCTCACAGCAGGTGGGTGCGGAGGAAGTCGAGCTCCAGGGGGAGTAGCCGCTCGGCGGTGCCGTTCGCGGCCATGTGCGTAGCCCCGGTCAGCGGCAGCACGGCGTGCGGTCGGCCGGTGCTCAGCAGGGCGGCCGAGAGCCGGAGGGTGTGCGCGGCCACCACGTTGTCGTCGGCCATGCCGTGCACCAGCAGCAACGGGCGGGCGTGATCCGGGCTGGTGACCGGTTCGGCGGCCAACTCGACCAGCGAATGGTGCGCGTAGATGTCCTGGCCGTCTTCCGGCAACCCCAGATAACGCTCGGTGTACGCGGTGTCGTACAGCGCCCAGTCGGTCACCGGGGCACCCGCGATCCCGCACCGGAACAGCTCCGGGTGACGCAGCACCGCCAAGCCGGCCAGCCACCCGCCGAACGACCAACCGCGCACCCCCACCCGTCCCAGGTCCAGGTCCGGGTGCTTGCCGGCGAGCGCGGTCAGCGCGTCGATCTGGTCGGTCAGGACAACGTCGGCGACCCGCCGGTGGATCGCCTTCTCGAACGACGGGGCCACGCCCGGCGTACCCCGGTTGTCGATGGTGACCACCGCGAACCCGGCGTCGGCCCACCACTGCCGCTCCAACCACGCGGCCCGCGCCGCCACGACCTCCTGGTGCCCCGGGCCGCCGTAGATGTCCAACAGCACCGGCAGCCGCCGGCCCGTCACGTGGTTGTCCGGGTAGAGCACCGCCGCCGGCAGCCGCCGGTCGGTCACCCGTTCGAGCAGCGGCAGCGGAGAATACGGCGGGGCGGCGGCGAACGAGCGCAACTCGGCGATCTCCTGATCGCCGCGACGCACCGTCCAGCGCACCCCGGCGTGATCCAGCGACGCGACCCCGACGGCCAGCACGTCCCCGCCCACAGCGGCGGTGTACCAGCCGGAGTCGGTGGTGAGCCGACGCGCGTCCACCCCACCGCCGATGGTGGTGCGGACCCGGAACAGGTGCCGCTCGCTCGGCTCGCCGTCGCTCGCCTCCACCAGCAGGTCGGCCGGGCCGGTGGCGGCCGGCAGCCGACCCACCACCCGTCGTACGTACAGCGACGGCGGGGTGAGCAGGGTGCCGTCCGCGAACAGGCACCGGGCGTCGTACCCGTCGTGGGCAAGTTCCCCGCCGACCAGTACGCGGCCGTCCGGCAGGTGCGCGGGGGTCCCGGCGATCGGTTCAACCCAGCGCGGATCGGCCAGCTCGGCGTGCACCTGCGTCTCACCTGTGCGCGGGTCGACCGCCAGCACCAGCCCATGCTGCTGCGAACGGCGCAGCACGGTGATCAACGGAGTGCCCTCACCCCAGCTCACCCCGGTCAGGTACGGGTAGGTCTCCCGGTCCCAGTGCACGTCGACCCAGCCGTCGTCCAGGTCCAGCAGGTGCAGGCTGACCTCCGCGTTCGGCCCACCGGCCCGGGGGTACGCGACGGCGGTCGGCGGGCTCGCCGGCTCGGCCGGGTCGTGCAGGTGCCACCGCTCCAGGCGGGACTCGTCGACCCGCGCGGCCAGCACCGAACGGCTGTCCGGCGCCCACCAGTACCCCCGGAACCGGCCGAACTCCTCGGCCGCGATGTGCTCGGCCAACCCCCAGCTCACCCCGGCGTCCTCGCCGGCCAGCAGGGTGTCGGTGCCGTCGGGGTCGATCACCCGCAGTTCACCCCGACGCACCCCTTCGGCGGCGTCCGTCACGTACGCCAGCCGCTGCCCGCTCGGGTCCGGACGTGGGTCCAGCACCGGGCCGGTGGTCACCACCTCCACCACGTCGCCGTGCACCAGATCGGCCCGGAACAACCGCCCGGCCAGCGCGAACACCGCAACCCGGCCAGCCGCGTCCAACGCGTACGAGCCGATGCCGGCGGCGCTGAGCCGCAGCCGCTCGCGGAGCGCGCGTTCGCCGGGGGAGAGGGAGCGGACGTCCCCGCCCTCGCCCAGCAGGGTCGCCGGATCGGCGACCAGCCGCTCCTCGCCGGTGCTCACGTCCAACAGCCAGAGCGCGTCCGCCGGATCCTCGGGGCCGGCGGAGCGCAGGAAGATCACCCGGGAGCCGTCCTCAGCCACCGAGACAGCGCGTGGCGCGCCGTGGCTGAACCGGCGGGTGCGGGCGGCCAGCTCCGGAAAGTCCACACGCCAAATCGTAGAGCCGGAGCGGGGGTGATGTGGCCGACCTGGGCGGACGCGTCAGCGTTGGCTGGGCCGAACCGCCAGTTAGAGTGACCGTCGTGACGATGCTGCCCGACCGCCGCCTGCTGCTGGTCCACGCGCACCCCGACGACGAGTCGATCGGCACCGGCTCGACGATGGCCCACTACGCCGCCGAGGGCGCGCACGTCACGCTGGTGACCTGCACGCTCGGCGAGGAGGGCGAGATCCACGTGCCAGCGCTGGCACAGCTCGCCGCCGCCGAGGCCGACCAGCTCGGCGGGTACCGGGTGGCCGAGCTGGCCGCCGCGTGCGCCGCGCTCGGCGTCAGCGACCACCGTTTCCTCGGCGGCGCCGGCCGCTACCGTGACTCCGGGATGATGGGGCTCGCGACGAACGAGCACCCCCGGGCGTTCTGGCAGGCCGACCTCGACGAGGCCGCCGGGCACCTCGTGGAGATCCTGCGAGAGGTACGCCCGCAGGTGCTCGTCACGTACGACCCGAACGGGTTCTACGGCCACCCCGACCACATCCAGGCGCACCGGGTGGCCATGCGCGCCGTCGAGCTGGCCGCCGAGGAGGGCTGCGCCCCGCTCAAGGTCTACTGGACGGCCCTGCCGCTCAGCGTGCTGGAGGCCGGCATGACGCATTTCGCCGAGTCGTCCGACAACCCGTTCGGCGGCATCGAGGACATCGCCGACCTGCCCTTCGGCACCCCGGACGCCCAGATCGGTGCCCGGATCGACGGCACCGACCAGCACACGGCCAAGGAGGCCGCGATGCGGGCGCACGCCACCCAGATCCCGGCCAACTCGTGGCTCTACTCGATCGCCGGCAACTTCGGTGGCGAGTTCATGGGCGTGGAGTTCTTCACGCTCGCGCTGGGGGAGAAGGGCCCGGGTGCCGGGCCGTACGGCTGGGAGGACGACCTCTTCGCCGGCCTGCCCGCGGAGACCGCCCCGGACCGGTCCCCGGTCGCGGCGGCGGGTTCCCGGTGACCCTGCCGGCCGCACCGATGACGGTTGTGGAGGACCAGGAAGCCCCGCCCCCGGCGGGGCCACCGCCGCGCCTGCTGGACCTGGGCGTCCGGCTGGTCGGTGGGATCGTCGTGGTCATCGCTGGTGTGCTGACCGGCGTACTGGAGCTGCTGCTCGCCACGCTCCGCGTCGGCGGGCAACTGGTCGGCGTGTCGGTGCTCCTCGCCATCGGCGCCAACATCCTGCTGAGCTGGTTCGCGTACGAGGCGGTCGGCCGTCGCTGGGCGGTGGCGCTGCCGGCGGTGCCGTGGTTCGCGCTGATGGCGGTCGCCGCCATCCGAACCAACGAGGGCGACCTGTTGCTGGCCGGCGACAACTGGGTCGGGCTGGCCATGATCGTGGCCGGCGCGATGACCTTCGCGGTGATGGGCTTCCGGCAGATCCTCGCCCCACAGCCGACCATGCTGGGCGGCTGACGCCGGGCTGGGGTCCGGCCGCTGCCGGGTGATGACGGCTCCCAGGTAAGAGTGGTAGATATTCCTGCCAGGGATGCGAACCCCGCGACGGGGCGTACGGCAGGAGGGTCCGGCGATGGACAAGCGGTGGCGTGACCTCGGGGTGCTCGTTGCAGCGCTGTTCGCGGTCAACGTGGTGGCCCGATTGATCATCCGGCTCGGCTTCGACGGTGACGACACCGCCGCCGACCGGGTGTCGCTGGCGATGTTCACGGTGATCGGCCTGATCCTCGCCGTGGTCGCCTTCCGTTGGGGTCGTCGCCGGCCGCTGGCGGGCTGGGCCGCCGACATGGCCCTCGTGGTGCCGGTGGCGATGCTGCTGACTGTGCTGGTCGGGCCCCTGCTGGTCGGTCACGACCCGTTCGCCGGCGGCGCGGCGACGTTCTTCGCCCAGATCTGGCTCTACCTGCTCGCCAGCGGCGCCGGGTTGCTGATCGGCTATCTGGTGCTCACCGCGCTCGGCCGGGACTACCGCTCTCAGCAGCTCAAGCGGTACGCGGAGGTCAAGGCCGCGAAGCCCCGCCGGGTCGTCCGCCGCTGACCACCGCCCAGCTCGGCCGTCCCGACGTCTTGATCGACTCGGCTTCCTTGAAGTCGGGGGGTCCCGGGCGTCCGGATGCCGCGACTTCCTGAAAGCCGAGTGGATCAAGTGCCGGGCCGCCGCCGCGCCGGGCCGCCGCCGCGCCGGGCCGCCGCCGCGCCGGGCCGCCGCCGCGCCGGGCCGCCGCCGCGCCGGGCCGCCGCCGCGCCCGGCGGCGGTCGAGGTCAGTTCGGGGCGACCCGGGTCAGGTAGGTGTGGTGGGTGACGAAGCCGAGCCGCTGGTAGAGCGCGACCGCCGCTGCGTTGCGCTGCTCGACCTGGAGGAACGCGTGCGTCGCGCCACCTGACACGCCCCAGCTGGCCAGCTCGTGGACCACGCGGCGGGCCAACCCCTGACGGCGGGCCGCCGGCACCACCTCGATCAGGCTGAGGCCCAACCAGCGCCCCTGGCCGGTCACGGTGCCGCGTCCGACGGCCACCAGGGCGTTGTCGGCGTACACGTGGGCGAAGCGGACCTGGCCCACGGCGGTGAGGACGTGTCGGGCGGCGTCCGGCAGGCCGCCCTTGCGGCCGGCGGCGATGGCCAGCCATTCGTCGCTGGGCGCGGTGGCCAGCTCGACGACCGCACTGCCCCACCCGTCGGCCTGGCCGCTGGCGGGCGTCGACGCCGGCAGGGGCAGCGGCGCGGTCTGCACCAGCGTCGGCGGGCGGGTGCCCCAGCCGCGGTCGTCCAGTTCGGCGCCGACCGGAGCGGAGAGGGGCAGCGGCGTGTTGATCAAGGCGGGTTGCCGTCGCTCGGCGTACCAGCGTTCCACCGCGTCGACCGCGGCGGCCAGTGGTCGGTCCGGGTCGCCGATCGGCAGCGCCGAGTTGGCGCGCCCGGTCCAGCCCTCGGCCGACCGGAGCAGCCAGTCACCCAGTCGGCCCCGGATCGGTGCGGGCCAGGCCTCGTCGGCGGCCCGCTCCAGCGCCACGACCGCCGCGGCGGTCGGCCGACGGGTCGGCGGGACGCGCTTGGCGCGGTGGACCTGCGCCACCGGGACCCGAAGCGACCCCTGCGCGGTGGCCAGCGTGAGATGAGTCTCGCTCAGCTCTACCAGCTCGCCGAGGGCATCGGAAAATAGCGGGCGGCCCTCGCGAATCCCCACAATCCGGCGGACCACGATTCGGTGTCCCACATCCTGCTGTCGGAGCACGATCGACCCCCTCCCCGGCGAGATACTAGGCTCTTACCGTCGCGGGAGATCGCGGCGAGTCTTGCGGAGGAGAAGACCGGTGACCTACATCATCGCCGAGCCGTGCGTAGATGTGCTCGACAAGGCATGCATCGAGGAGTGCCCGGTCGACTGCATTTACGAGGGCAATCGGATGCTCTACATCCACCCCGACGAGTGCGTCGACTGTGGTGCCTGTGAGCCCGTCTGCCCCGTAGAGGCGATCTTCTACGAGGACGACGTCCCGGAGCAGTGGAAGGACTACACCGGCGCGAACTACGAGTTCTTCGAGGACCTGGGCTCGCCCGGTGGCGCCTCGAAGGTCGGCAAGGTGGAGAAGGACGCCACCTTCGTCGCCGCGCAGCCGCCGCGCGGCGAGGGCCACTGAACCGGCCCGCGCCGGTCTCGTCGCGGCTGCCCGAGTTCACCTGGGACACCCTGGACGCCGCGGCCACGTTGGCCGCGGCGCATCCGGAGGGCCTGATCAACCTCTCCATGGGTACGCCGGTCGACCCGGTGCCCGAGGTGATCCGGCGGGCGTTGGCTGACGCGTCCGACGCTCCCGGTTACCCGCTGACCGCCGGCACCCCGGCGTTGCGGGCCGCCATCGCGGCGTGGGTGTCCCGGGCCTGTGGCGCCGGCGTCGACGGTCTCGGTGTGCTGCCGACCATCGGCTCGAAGGAGCTGGTGGCCTGGCTGCCCACGCTGCTCGGCATCGGCCCGGGTGACGTGGTGGTGGTGCCGTCGGTCGCGTACCCCACCTACGAGGATGGCGCCCGGCTTGCCGGTGCCACAGTCGTTCGTGCCGACTCGCTCACGGCGGTCGGGCCGACCTCGCGGGTTCGCCTGGTCTGGGTCAACTCGCCCGGCAACCCGACCGGCCGGGTGCTGCCCGCGGCGCACCTGCGCAAGGTGGTCGACTGGGCCCGCGAACGTGGCGCGGTGGTCGCGAGCGACGAGTGCTACCTGCCCCTGGGCTGGTCGGCCGACCCGGTCTCGGTGTTGTCTCCGCAGGTCAGCGGGGGCAGCTACGCCGGGGTGCTGGCCGTGCACTCGCTCTCCAAGCGGTCCAACCTCGCCGGCTACCGGGCCGGGTTCGTGGCTGGCGACCCGACGCTCGTCGCCGAGCTGCTCAAGGTCCGCAAGCACGCTGGCATGATCGTGCCCGCGCCGGTTCAGGCGGCCATGGTCGCCGCGCTGGAGGACGAGCGACACGCCGAGGAGCAGCGGGAGCGTTACCGGGCCCGGCGGGAGGTGCTCGCCGCGGCGTTCACCGGTGCCGGGTTCACCGTCGAGCACTCCGAGGCGGGCCTCTACCTCTGGCTGACCAGGGGTGAGGATTGCTGGCAGACGGTCGACTGGCTGGCCCGACGCGGCATTCTGGTCGCCGCCGGCGTCTTCTACGGCCCGACGGCCGGGCAGCATGTCCGGGTCGCGCTGACCGAGTCCGACGAGCACATCGCCGGCGTCGCGGCGCGCCTCGCCTGATCGCGGCGCCGGGCGGTCGAGCATGGTGGACAGGCCGGGTGCGCGGGTACGGGCGGCGGTCGTCGGCACCGGCCTGATCGGTGGCTCGGTGCTGCTCCGGATGGTCGCCGCCGGCATCGACGTGGTCGGGTGGGACCCGGACGAGGCCACCCGGCGGGAGACCCGTCGGGTGGGCGTACCCGCGCCGGACCGCCTGGTCGAGGCGGTGACCGACCGGGACGTGGTCTTCCTGTGCGGACCGTTGCCCACCCTGCCGGCGACGCTGGTCGAGGTGGCGGCGATGACCGGTGAGCGTTGTGTGCTCACCGACGTCGGTAGCACCAAGGAGCAGGTGGCGGTGTTCGCCGCCGCGCACGGGCTGACGCACCGGTTCGTGCCCGGCCACCCGATGGCGGGCACCGACCGGGCGGGCTTGACGGCCGCGCGCCCGGACCTGCTCACCGGCGCGGCCTGGGTGCTCTGTCCGGCGCCCGGCCCGGCCACCACCGCGTTCCGTTGGCTGGCCGAGCTGCTGGTGGAGGTCTTCGAGGCCCGGGTGGTGCCGATGTCCGCCACGGAGCACGACTCGGCCGCCGCGCTCGCGTCACACGTGCCGCACCTGCTCGCCGGCGCGCTGGCCGGCGCCGTGCAACGCGCGCCGCTGCGCGACGCGATCCTCGCGCTCGCCGCCGGCAGCTTCTCCGACGGCACCCGGGTCGCCGGAACCCCGGCCGATCGGACCGCCAACATGCTGCTCGGCAACCGGGACCGGGTGCTGCGTGAGCTGGCCGAGGTCACCGCGTTCCTGGACGACCTGACCACCGCGCTGCGCGCCGATGACGCCCCGGCGCTGACCGCACGCTACGACGAGGCGCGGGCCTCCCGGGTGGCGCTGCGCGACAGGCGGTTCGACGTGGACGACAGACAGTTCCCGGCCGGTGGTGACCACGCCGCAGAGGTGTCCTGGTTGCGCGAGCTGGGGGTGGCCGGCGGCTACCTGGCCGGCCTGCACGTCGACGCGGACACCGTCTCCTACGCGGCGCGGCGCCCCGTCGCTGACTAGGCTGAGGGGCATGGCGACGGACGGTCCGGTGGTGCAGGTGCGCGGCGAGGCGTACCGGGAGGTGCCGCCCGAGCTGGCCCGGTTCGCGGTCACCGCGACGGCGCGTGACCGGGACCGGGAGGCGACGCTCACCCGGTTGGCGGAGCGGGCCGCCGCCGTTCGGGTGCTGTTGGACGGCTTCGGGCCGATGGTGGCGCGGCGGGAGACGGGCGACCTGCGGGTGCGGCCGGAGACGCGGCGCTCGGGCGAGCGGGTGGTCGCCTGGCACGGCAGTGTCACCACGACCGTCACCGTCACCGACTTCACCGCCCTTGGTGAGCTGATGCTGCGGCTGGCCGACCAGGACCAGGTCGAGGTGGCCGGCCCGTGGTGGGAGCTTCGTCCGGACAGCCCCGCCCACCGTGCGGCTCGGCACGCCGCGATCAGCGACGCGCTGTTGCGGGCCCGGGAGTACGCGGAGGCGCTCGGTGCCCAGGTCACGTCGCTGATCGAGCTGGCCGACGCGGGGCCCGTCGATCGGCCGATGTTCGCCCGCGCGGCGTTCGCCGGCGGCGGTGGTGCGGGTGGTGGCCCGCCGGAGCTTGAGCTGGACCCGCAGCCGCAGACCGTGCAGGCGGCGGTGCAGGCGCGGTTCACCATCAGCGACCCGGTTCTGGGCTGATGCCGCCGGCCCGGGTGCTGTCCGCCGACGAGTTGGTGGCGCGGGCGTTGACGCTCGTCGAGGCCGGCCCGCGACAGCTGCTCGGCATCGCCGGCGCGCCGGGCGCCGGGAAGTCCACCCTGGCGGAACGGATCGTCGCCGAGATCGGGCCGGCAGCCTGCCTGGTGCCGATGGACGGTTTCCACCTGGCGCAGACGCAACTGGTTCGCCTGGGCCGCGCCGACCGCAAGGGCGCTGTGGACACCTTCGACGCCAACGGGTACGTCTCGTTGCTGCGCCGGCTCCGCCGGTTGGAGCCGACGTCGGTCTACGCGCCGGAGTTCCGCCGGGAGCTGGAGGAGCCGGTGGCCGGCGCGATCGAGGTGCTGCCGTCGGTCCGGCTGGTGGTGACCGAGGGCAACTATCTGCTGTTGCCGGACTTCCCCTGGCAGGAGATCCGACCACTGCTGCACGAGGCATGGTTTCTCGACCTGGACGCCGAGGTGCGGCACCGCCAGCTGACCGCCCGGCACGAGGCGTTCGGTCGGTCTCCGGAGCAGGCGCGGGCGTGGGCGCTGGGCAGCGACGAGTCGAACGCCGCCTTGATCACCCCCACCGCCGACCGGGCTGACCTGGTCGTCCGCCTGGCAGATCCACCGACCGTCTAGCTGAGTTCGCGGACCGGCCGGGCCGGGTTGCCGACGGCCACCACGTTGGCGGGCAGGTCCCTGGTGACCACCGCGCCCGCGCCGACGACGGTGTCCGCGCCGATCGTCACGCCGGCCAGGACTATCGCGCCACCGCCGAGCCACACGTTGTCGCCGATGGTGATCGGCTTGGCCGCCTCCCACTTGTCCCGTCGCGGGCCGGGCTCGACCGGATGCGTCGGGGTGAGCAGCTGCACGTTGGGGCCGACCTGGACGTCCGCGCCGAGGGTGATCGGAGCGACGTCGAGGAAGACCGCGTTGTAGTTGACGAAGCTGCGGGGGCCGATCCGGATCTGCCAGCCGTAGTCGCAGTAGAACGGTGGGCGGATCCAGGTGTCCTCGCCGAGTTCGCCGAGGAGTTCACGCAGTGCCGCGATCCGGGCCTGCGGATCGGCCGCGGGAGTGGTGTTGAAGCGCTCCATCAGCCGGGCGGCCCGGTCCAGATCGGCGATGATTTCGGGATCGTCGGCGATGTATGGCTCGCCGGCGAGCATCCTGTCCTTCATGGAGGTCACCGCCCGATCATGCCGGCCGGTTCGTCGGCTCGTGGCGGGTCCGTCACTTTCTGGCCTTCTTTTTGCATACTCGGTATGCAATTCTGGGTTGTCAATGTGACTCCATCCATCAAGACGCTTGACCAGGAGGATCCGTTGCACCAGGGAAGAAGATTGGCCGCTCTCGGCCTCGTGTTCGCGCTGGCGCTCTCCGCGCCGGCTCCCGCCTCAGCCACGGCCGCCGCGCCCGCCCCACCGGGCGGCACCGACAAACAGTCCACTCCGGGTGGACCCATCGCCAACCGCTCGACCACCGTCACGCTGATCACCGGTGACCGGGTCACAGTCACCGCGTCCGGTGCCTCGGTCCGGCGCGGCGCCGGCCGCGAGGACGTGCAGTTCCTGGTCCAGCGCGAGCGCGGACGCCTCACCGTGACGCCGACGGACGCGCTGCCGTTGCTGCGCTCGGGCCGGGTGGACCGGCGACTCTTCGACATCACCGGGCTGGTCGAGGCGGGCTACGACGACACCAGGCGCAGCACCCTGCCGCTGCTGGTGTCGTACGGCTCGACGGGGACCGCCCGGCGTGCCCCGGCCGCCCTGCCCGGCACGCGGCTGACCCGCGACCTGCCGGTGATCCGCGGTGCCGCCCTGAACAGCGACAAGTCCTCCCTCGGCGCGGTGTGGGCGACTCTCGCCACCGGTCCCGCCGGGGCCCGGCTCGACGCGGCGGGGGGCGTCGAGCGGATCTGGCTGGACGGGCGTCGACAGGTGAGCCTCGACCACAGCGTGCCGCAGATCGGCGCGCCCGCCGCCTGGGCGGCCGGGTTCACCGGCGCCGGAGTGTCCGTCGCGGTGCTGGACACCGGCGTCGACGCGACCCACCCGGACCTGGCCGGCAAGGTGGCCGAGGCGCGCAACTTCACGGAGGCCACCGACGCTCGCGACACTGTCGGCCACGGCACCCACGTGGCCTCGACGATCGCGGGCTCCGGCGCGGCCTCCGACGGCAAGTACCGGGGCGTGGCACCGGACGCGACGCTGCTGGACGGCAAGGTCTGCGAGGACAACGGCTGCCCCGACTCGGCGATCCTCGCCGGCATGCAGTGGGCCGCGGTCGAGAAGAAGGCCGCAGTGATCAACATGAGCCTCGGCGGCTGGGACACCCCGGAGGTCGACCCGCTGGAGGAGGCGGTGCAGACCCTGACCGCGCAGACCGGCACGCTGTTCGTCCTCGCCGCCGGCAACGACGGTTCGGACGGTTCGGTCGGCTCCCCGGCCAGCGCCGACGCCGGGCTCGCAGTGGGCGCGGTGGACCGCGACGACGAACTGGCCGACTTTTCCAGCCGGGGCCCGCGAGTCGGCGACGACGCGCTGAAGCCGGACATCACCGCGCCCGGCGTCGACATCGTCGCCGCCCGGTCCGCCAACGGCGTCATCGGTGATCCGGTGGGGGACCGCTACGTCACGCTCTCCGGCACCTCGATGGCCACCCCGCACGTGGCCGGGTCGGCCGCGCTGCTGGCCCAGCAGCACCCCGGATGGCGCGCTGACCGGCTCAAGGCCACCCTGATGGCAGCCGCCAAGCCGCACCCGGACCAGACCGCCTACCAGCAGGGTGCCGGGCGGGTCGACGTCGCACACGCCATCACCCAGCAGCTCACCTCCGACCCGGTGAGCGTCTCGTTCGGGCGCACGCTCTGGCCGCACACTGACGACGTTCCGATCACCCGCACGGTGACCTGGCGCAACGACGGTCCGGCCCCGGTCACCGTGGACCTGAGCATCGAGGGCGCCGGCCCCGGCGGTCGGGCGCTGCCGGTCGGCCTCTTCCAGTTGGGCGCCGACCAACTCACAGTGCCGGCAGGTGGCACCGCGGCCACGACCGTCACCACTGACACCCGGGTCGGCGACGCCGACGGTTACTGGACCGGGCGGATCGTGGCCCGGTCCGGTGACGCGGTAGCTGTCACCCCGCTGGCCGTGAACCGGGAGGTGGAGAGCTACACGCTCACCGTGGAGCACCTGAACCGCGCCGGCGCGCGCACCGCGGACCACTGGACGTCACTGGTCGGATTGGACACCTTCGGCTTCTGGGACGTCGTCAGTTCCGACGGGGTGGCCACCGTGCGGGTGCCCAAGGGGCACTACGGCCTGAGTGGCCTCGTCTTCGAGCCCGGTCCGGAGGACGAGCAGCGCGGGATGTCCCTGTTGATGCAGCCCGAGGTGACCGTCGAGCGGGACACCCGGATCGTCGTGGACGCCCGTCGGGCCAGGCCCGTGCGGACGACCGTTCCGGACCGCACCGCCGTCCCGCAACTGATCGACCTCAGCGGCAACTTCACCGCCGACGACGGCAGTGGGTACGGGGTCGGGCTCTGGGCGGAGACGTTCACCGGCCTGACCAGCGGCCAGATCGGCAAGCCGGTCTCCGCCGACACGTTCGTCGCCACCGTCAGCAGCAACTGGACCACGCCGGAAGCGGACAACAGCCCGTACCTGTACGCGTTGGCCGAGGCGATCCCTGGCCGGATGCCCACCGGGTTCGTCCGCGACTACACCCGGCGGGACCTGGCCACCGTCGTGCACCAGTTCCGCGGTGGCCAGCCGGGCACGGTGGCCGAGCGGCTCGTGTTCCCCGAGCTGGAGTACAACGTCGGCTATTCCGCTGTGGTCCTGCCCACCGTCGTGCCCGGCCAGCGGGTCGAGCACTACAACACCAGGAACGTGAAGTGGGAATCCGAAATCTACTTCGGAACGGTGGACGAGGAAGGCTGGTTGAACCCGAACGCGGCGCTCTTTTCCGTCCCCACCGCCTACCGGGCCGGCCGGACGGTCCAGGAGATCTGGAACCAGGCGCCGTACTCACCGTCCTTCCCGAAACCGCGCTGGCCGCACCAGAGCGTCTCCCGGGTCGGCGACACCATCCTGGCCGACGTGCCGATGTACAGCGACGCGGCCGGGCACCCCGGCGCCTCGCTGACCGACAGCGAGCACACCAAGCTCTGGCGCAACGGCAAGCTGGTCGGGGAGAGCGAGTACGCCGGCTACGGGGAGTTCACAGTGCCACCGGGTGCTGCGGACTACCGGCTCGTCACGTCGGCGAAGCGGAGCTTCACCGACCTGAGCACCGAGGTGGAGTCCAGCTGGACCTTCCGGTCGAGGCACGTCGCCGGTGAGACGCCGGCCCGACTACCCCTGTCGGCGGTGCGCTTCGCGCCGCCGCTGCGGGTCGACAACAGTGCTCCGGCCGGTCAGGGCTTCGTCGTGCCGGTACGGGTACAGCGGCAGCCCGGCGCAGCGGCCAACCGGGTGGAGAAGCTCATTGTCGACGTCTCCTACGACGGCGGGAAGACCTGGAGCAGGGCGAAGCTGGTCCGCACCTCGACCGACGGCTGGTCGGCCCTGTTGCGGCATCCGGCCGGCGCCGGCCACGTGTCGCTGCGGGCCACCGCCCGGGACACCGCCGGCAACACGGTGACCCAACGGATCATCCAGGCGTACCGGCTGCGCTGAGGCGTACCCCGTCCGGGTCCGCGGCCGAGCGCCGCGGACCCGGACGGGGCCGTCAGTCGTTGGCGTGCAGGGCGGCGTTCAGCTCGATGCCCCGCCCGGTGCGCGGCCGGGCCTCCAGCCCACCGGTGACCGAGTTGCGCCAGAACAGCAGACCGTCGACGCCGGACAGCTCCCGGGCCTTGACCACCCGGCCGTCAGGGAGCGTGATCTTCGACGCGGCGGTGATGTAGCAGCCGGCCTCGACCACGCAGTCGTCGCCGAGTGAGATCCCGACGCCGGCGTTCGCGCCGACCAGGCTGCGCTCACCGATGCTGATCTTGTCGGTGCCGCCGCCGGAGAGGGTGCCCATGATGGAGGCCCCGCCACCGATGTCGGAGCCGTCGCCGACCAGCACGCCCTGCACGATCCGCCCCTCGACCATCGAGGTGCCGACGGTGCCGGCGTTGAAGTTCACGAAGCCCTCGTGCATCACAGTGGTGCCGGCGGCCAGGTGCGCGCCGAGACGGACCCGGTCGGCGTCGGCGATCCGCACACCGGAGGGCACCACGTAGTCGGTCATCCGCGGGAACTTGTCGACCCCGTACACCGCCAGGTGCCGGCCGGCAGCCCGCTCGATCACCCGCAGCTCGTCCACCCGCTCCGGGGGGCACGGCCCGGCGGACGTCCAGGCCACGTTGGCCAGCTTGCCGAAGATGCCGTCCAGGTTGAGCTGGTTGGGTCGCACCAGGCGGTGCGAGAGCAGGTGCAACCGGAGGTACGCGTCGGAGGCGTCCTTGATCGGGTCGTCCAACGAGCCGATCACGGTCACGACCTGCACGGTACGCAGACCAGGCAGGGGCCGGTCACCGAGCGCGGCCGGCGGCAGGTCGAGCACGTCCGCCTTGTCCTCGCCGGCTACCAGCGGCAGTTCGCCCAGACCCAGTTTGCCGGTCGGGTACCAGGTGTCGAGCACCTGCTCGTCTGCGGTGACCGTAGCCAGGCCGATGCCCCAGGCGGAATCTGCGGACGTCACTGTTACACCTCTCGGTCACGGCCGGGCTGACCTCGGCTCGCTCCTCGCGCTGACAGACCTGAAGGTACCGTGCGAACCATGGAGAACCCGCTGACCCCCGAGGTCCTCGCCGATCCGGTGCAGCTGACCCGCGCTCTGGTCGACATAGAGTCCGTGTCCCTCAACGAGAAGGCGATCGCCGACTGTGTCGAAGAGGTGCTGCGGGCCGTACCGCACCTGACCACCCACCGGCACGGCAACACGGTGATGGCCCGTACCGACCTCGGTCGGTCGCAGCGTGTCGTGCTGGCCGGGCACCTCGACACGGTGCCGTTGAACAACAACTTCCCGTCGACGATGCGCGGCGACCTGATGTACGGCTGCGGCACCTCCGACATGAAGTCCGGCACCGCGTACGCGCTGCACCTGGCGGTGACGCTGCCCGAGCCGCGCTACGACGTGACGTACTTCTTCTACGAGGCCGAGGAGATCGAGTCCAAGTACAACGGGCTCAACCTCGTCGCCCAGGCGTTCCCGGAGTGGTTGCAGGCGGACTTCGCCGTGCTGCTGGAGCCGACGTACGGCATCGTCGAGGCGGGCTGCCAGGGCACCATGCGCTCGGTGGTCACCACGACCGGCGTACGCGCCCACTCGGCGCGCTCCTGGCACGGGGTCAACGCCATCCACGCCGCCGGCGAGGTGCTGCGACGCCTCCAGACGTACCAGGCGCGCCGGGTCACCATCGACGGCTGCGACTACCGCGAGGGCATGAACGCGGTGCGGATCAACGGTGGGGTGGCCGGCAACGTGGTCCCCGACCTGTGTGAGGTCGAGGTCAACTACCGGTTCGCCCCGGACCGCACCCCGGCCGAGGCGGAGGCGCACCTGCGTGAGGTGTTCGCCGGCTTCGAGCTGACAGTCACCGACACTGCTGCCGGTGCCGCCCCCGGGCTCGACGCGGCCCCCGCGAAGGAGTTCCTGGCGGCGGTCGGCGCCGCGCCGATCGGCAAGCTGGGCTGGACCGACGTGGCCCGGTTCGCGGCGATGGGCATTCCCGCGCTGAACTTCGGCCCGGGCGATCCGAACCTCGCCCACCACCCCGACGAGCACGTCGAGATCAGCAAGATCCGCGACGGCGCGGCAACCCTGCACCGCTGGCTAGCCCCAGCCTGACCCCCGCCGGAGCGCCCGGTGATCAAGAGGTTTTGCGTCAGCCTGGCCCGTTGTCGGCGACGCAAACCTCTTGATCGGCTCCGGACGGGGTGGGGGAGGTGGGGATCGGGTTCTGCTGGCGGGTGCGGCGGCGTTCGGCCACCACGTCTCGGATCCGTCGCTGCATCTGGCGACGAATCCGGATCATCTCGCTGTTACTGATCACGCTGTCTCCTCCCCCGAAGGCGCGCGCCGGGGCATACCCGGTATGTGAATAGTAAGACGTACGGGAGCGCCGAATAGTTGCCCGTGATCCCGAACAATTTCTCGGCGTCCCCGCCCCGCGCACCCGGGCGGTGCTGCTCCACTACGGTTGCCCCATGAGCCAGAGCAACGGGCGGGAGGCCGGTCGCGGTCCCGGACAGGAGCGGCATCGCGGTGCGGTCACCCTGCGCAGAGGGGCGATCCCGAGCAGCACCGCCGACCAGCGACTGCTTGATTCACGGGGGCGGGGCGACTGGAAGACCAAGGACGCCTGGCGTGCGCTGCGCATCCTCGCCGAGTTCGTCGAGGGTTTCGACACCCTTGCCGACGTGCCGTCGGCGGTCAGCGTCTTCGGCTCGGCGCGTAGCGCGCCGGACAGCGCCGAGTGCCAGTTGGCCGAGGAGTTGGGCGGTGCGCTGGCCCGAGCCGGCTACGCGGTGATCACCGGAGGTGGGCCTGGCGTGATGGAGGCCGCGAACCGGGGCGCCAGCGAGGCCAACGGGCTCTCCGTGGGGCTCGGCATCGAGCTTCCGTTCGAGCAGGGCATCAACGACTGGGTCGACCTGGCCATCGACTTCCGCTACTTCTTCGCCCGCAAGACGATGTTCGTCAAGTACGCCCAGGCGTTCGTCGTACTGCCCGGCGGGTTCGGCACCATGGACGAGTTGTTCGAGGCGCTCACCCTGGTGCAGACCGGCAAGGTCACCCGGTTCCCGGTGGTGCTCATGGGCGTCGCCTACTGGCAGGGCCTGCTGGACTGGCTGCGCGACACGATGGCCGCCACCGGCAAGATCGGGCCGGTGGACCTGGATCTGATCTGCCTCACCGACGACGTCAACGAGGCGGTCCGGTACATCGTCGCGTCGGAGGCCGCTCTCTCCGCCGAGCAGGAGGCGGTCCGCGAGGAGGCCGTCGCCCGCACCGGCGCAGACCAGCAGGCGGCAGCCGAACAGGCTCGGGACCACGACTGATGGCGGCGATCTGCGTCTTCTGCGCCTCCTCTCGTACCCTCGATCAGCGCTGGTTGGACCTGGCCGCCGAGACCGGCGCGGAGCTGGCCCGGCGCGGGCACACGCTGGTCAGCGGTGGTGGCTGCGTCGGCATGATGGGCGCGCTGGCGGACGGCGCGCGATCCGCCGGCGGGCGCACCGTCGGCGTGATCCCGCAGTCGCTGGTCGACCTGGAGGTCGCCGACCTGGCCTCGGACGAGCTGCTGGTGACCGACTCGATGGCCAGCCGCAAGACCCTGATGATCGACAAGTCGGACGCCTTCCTCACCCTGCCCGGCGGGCTGGGCACCCTGGACGAGTTGTTCGAGGTCTGGACCACCGCCACCCTCGCCCAGCACACCAAGCCGATGGTGCTGATCGACACCGACGGGTTCTACCGCCCCCTGCTGGACTGGCTCGACGCGCTGGCCGACCAGACCTTCCTCAAGCCCGCCGGCCGCGACCTCCTGACGGTCACCACCACCGTCACCGAGGCCCTCGACGTCCTGGAATCCCACCTGACCTGACCCCCACCCGCCCGCCCGGCCCGCCCGGACCTCGGCCCGCCCCGGTGATCATGAAGTTAGTGGCGTCTCCGTCGGCGTGTCGCGCCGCTAACCTCATGATCGACAGGGGTAGATGGGGTGGGGTGCGCGGGGGCGGGGTGTGGGGGTAGGGGCAGGGGTGGGGTTGGTTGTCGTATGGGTCTGATGGGATGAGCTGATGCAGGCGTACCGGTTGGTGCGGCGGCCCGGAGGGTCGGCGCGGGGGGACGGGGCGACGCCTGACAGCGTTTCCGTGCTCGCCAGCGGCACGTCCGTGGGCGGTGTCGGCACGTCGGGTGGGCCCGATCGCGTGGCCGGGGCCGAGCTGGCCGTCGGCGGCGTCTGGCGGGCCGATCCCGTGCAGGCCGAGGTGGTCGGACACACCGACGGGCCGATGCTCGTGCTCGGCGGCCCGGGCACCGGCAAGACCAGCACGCTGGTCGAGGCGGTCGCCGCCCGGGTGGCCGAGGGGGCCGACCCCGAACGGATCCTGGTGCTGACTTTCGGCCGCCGAGGCGCCACCGCACTGCGACAACGCATCGAGGCCCGGATCGCCCAGGACGGCCACCGGGTGCTGCGCGAGCCGTTGGTGCGCACCTTCCCGGCGTACGCCTTCGGGCTGCTCCGCCGCGCCGCCGCCGAGCGGGGCGAACCGTCGCCGCGGCTGCTCACCGGCCCCGAACAGGATCTGATCATCCGTGAGCTGCTGGACGTGGTGGGCGAGGAGCCCGAGGACGACCCGGTCGGCTGGCCCACCGACCTGCGCCCCGCCCTGCGCACCCGGGCGTTCGCCGGCCAACTGCGCGACCTGCTCATGCGCGCCGCCGAACGCGGCGTGGGCCCGATCGAACTGGCCCGGCTGGGTGAGAAGCTCGGCCGCGCCGACTGGCCGGCCGCCGCTCGCTTCCTGCGGGAGTACGTCGCCGTGCTCGCGTTGCGCGACGTCAGCAACCGGGGCTCCATCGCGTACGACCCGGCGGAGCTGGTCCGGGCGGCCACCGGGCTGCTGCGCGACGACGAGGAGTTGCTGGCCGCCGAGCGTCGTCGGCTCGCGTACGTCTACCTCGACGAGCTGGCCGACACCGACCCCGCCCAACTGGAGCTGCTCTCGGTCATCGCCGGCGGTGGCAAGTCGCTCGTCGCGTTCGCCGACCCGGATTCCTCCACGTACGCGTTCCGGGGCGCCGATCCGGCCGGGGTGGCGACGTTCCCGCACCGGTTCCGGACGGCATCCGGTGCGCCGGCCGCGCAGGTGCTGCTGACCACGTCGTACCGGGCCGGGTCGGGTCTGCTCACGGCGATCGCCCGGCTGGGTCGCCGGCTGCGGGGCCCGGCCGCGCACCGCCGGCTGCACCCCCTGCCGGACGCGCCGCCCGGCGTGGTCGAGGTGCACACCTTCCGCTCGGCGACCAGCGAGGCCGCCTGGCTGGCCCACGCGCTGCGCTCGGCACACCTGCTCGACGGCGTGCCGTGGTCACGGATGGCCGTGCTGGTGCGGTCCACCGCGTTGCAGCTGCCCACCCTTCGACGGGCGCTGCACGCTGCCGGCGTACCCACAGTGGTGCACGGTGAGGATCTGCCCCTGCACCTGCAACCGGCGGTCGCACCGCTGCTGCTCCTGCTGCGCTGCGCGCTGGAGCCGCAACGACTCGACGAGGAGGCGGCGGTCGCGCTGCTGCACTCGCCGCTCGGCGGGGCCGACCCGCTGGCCGAACGGCGGCTGCGGCAGGGCCTTCGCGCGCTCGCGTTGGCCGGCGGTGACCGACGTCCCTCCGGGGAGCTGATCGTCGAGGCACTACAGGATCCGGAGGAGTTGGCCGGCATCGAGCGGCACTGGGCGGAGCCGGCGCAGGCGGTGGCCGGGCTGCTGGCCATCGCACGCGAGGCCGCTGCCCGGCCGGGCGCGACCGCCGAGGACGTGCTCTGGGCCGTCTGGCACGCCAGTGGCCTCGCCGAGCGGTGGGCCGGCGCGATCAACCAGGGGCGTCCGGAGGCCGGTGAGGGCGACCTGGCCCGGCGTCGGCGAGCCGAGGCTGCCGACCGCGACCTGGACGCCGTGCTGGTCCTCTTCGACGCCGCGGCCCGGTTCACCGACCGGCTGCCCGGTGCCCGTACCGAGGTCTTCCTCGACCACGTGCTCGCCCAGGACCTGCCGGCCGACACCATCGCGCCGACCGCCGACCGGGGAGCGGCGGTACGCCTGCTCACCGCGCACGCCGCGAAGGGCCTGGAATGGGACCTGGTCGCGGTGGCCGGTGTGCAGGAGGGCATCTGGCCGGACCTGCGGTTGCGCGGCAGCCTGCTCGGCTCCGAGCGACTGGTCGACGTGCTGGCCGGCCGGTCGGTCGACGGGGCGACCGCGGCGAACGTGGTGGGTCAGACCTCGGCGTTGCTGGACGAGGAGCGTCGGCTCTTCCACGTCGCCATCAGTCGGGCCCGCCACCGGCTGCTGGTCAGCGCCGTGGCGTCGGCCGCCGTCGGCGGCGACGACCACGAGGAGCAACCCAGCCGGTTCCTGCACGAACTGGGCCCGAGCATCCCGCCACCGACCCCGCCGAGCGCGCCGCCACCGACCCCGCCGAGCGCGCCGCCGCCGGCCCCACCGACCCCGCCCGGTCCCCGCACCGAGCCGTCGTCCGGCGGCAACGGGGGCGCTGCGGCGGGCGAGACCGGCGACGAGGAGCCGGCCCGCCCCGGGGCGCTGCCGGTGACCCGTCCACCTCGGGCGCTCACCCTGCCGGCGTTGGTCGCGGAACTCCGTACCGCCATCACCGACCCGGCCGCCCCGGCGGCCCGGCGGCGCGCCGCGGCGGCCGAGCTGGCCCGGCTCGCCGCCGCCGGGGTGCCCGGCGCGCACCCCGACGACTGGTGGGGGTTGCGGGTTCTCTCCGACGACCGGCCGCTCGTCGACGACGGCGACCCGGTGCGGGTCACCCCGTCGGCCATGGAGAGTGCGCTGCGGTGCAGCCTGCGCTGGCTGCTGGAACGGCACGGCGGTAGCGGCCCTACCAGCACCGCGCAGGGGGTGGGCAACCTGGTGCACGCCGCCGCGATGCTCGCCGAGGACGCCAGCGCCGACCGTGGCGCGCTGCTCGACTACGTGGCCGCCCGGTTCGACGCGATCGAGCTGGCGGCCCGGTGGATGGCCGGGCCGGAGCGGGAACGCGCCGAGGCGATGGTCGACAAGCTGCTGCGCTGGCTGGCCACCAATCCGCGCCGGCTGCTCGCCATCGAGCACGAGTTCGCCGTCCGCCTGGACGACCCGAATCGGCCCGTCGACCTGACCGGTCGGGTCGACCGGCTGGAGGTCGACGAGGCCGGGCGGCTCGTGGTGATCGACCTGAAGACCGGCAAGTCGACAGCTGTCACCGGCACCGACCTTGCCGAGCACCCGCAGCTCGGCGCCTACCAGGCGGCGGTGGAGGCAGGGGCGTTCGCCGAGTTCGGTGACGAGTCCGGGGGCGCCGCGCTGGTGCAGCTCGGGACCTCCGCCAAGGACGCCAGGGAGCAGAATCAGCCGGCCGCCAGCGAGGGGCCGGCGGCCGGTTGGGCGACCGCGCTGGTCCGGCGGACCGCCGATACGATGGCAGCCGCCACGTTCGCCGCGGTGGCCAACTCGAAGTGCCGGGTCTGCCCGGTGCGCACCAGCTGCCCGGTCTCCGGGCAGGGTCGCCAGGTCGTCGAGCCGCCCACCGTCCGACGCACAGGCGAGGGCGAGGAGTGAGCGTGCGAGCCCAGTCGCGACCTGCGACGGCACCCGTGAGGGCGAGGAGTGAGCTTGCGAGCCCCGCAGTCACGAACTGAGATGGCACCGTGAGGGCGAGGAGTGCGCCGGTGTTGGGAACTGAGACGGCACGGTGAGTCAGCCCACCCTGTTTGGCGCGGGTCCCGCGCCGACGCCCCGACTCGCGGACTCCGGCCCTCGGTACACACCGGTGGAGCTGGCCAAGCTGCTGCGGTTGCCGGCGCCCACCCGGGAACAGGCCGCGATCATCGCCGCCCCGGTGGAACCGCTGCTGGTGGTCGCGGGCGCCGGGTCGGGCAAGACCGAGACGATGGCCGCCCGGGTGGTCTGGCTGGTGGCCAACTCGTACGTGCGGCCGGAGCAGATCCTCGGGCTGACCTTCACCCGCAAGGCGGCCGGCGAGCTGGCCCATCGGGTACGAACCCGGCTCGACCAGCTGATCCGCCGACTCGGCAGGCAGGGGCGGGACCCGCTGGACGACCCGCTCGCGGGTGAACCCACCGTCTCCACCTACCACTCGTACGCGGGGCGGATCGTCACCGAGCACGGGCTGCGGGCCGGCTACGAGCCGTCCACCCGGCTGCTCACCGAGGCGTCCCGCTGGCAGTTGGTCGACCTGCTGGTGCGCAACTACGACGGCGACATGTCCGAGGTGGACCGGATGCCGAGCACCATCACCGACGCGGTGCTGGCGCTGGCCGGGGAGCTGGACGAGCATCTGGTCGCGCCGGACGACCTGGCTGCCTGGACCGGCCGGTTCTTCGCCGAGGTGCAGTCCCGGCCGGGCCGGGTGTACGCCGACGTGCGTAAGGCGCTCACCCTCCAGCAGACCCGGTTGCGCCTGTTGCCGCTGGTGCGGGCGTACGCCCGGCGCAAGGAGGACTTCGAGGCGATGGACTTCGCCGACCAGCTCGCCCGGGCGGCCCGGGTGGCCCGGGACCACCCGGGGGTCGGCGTGATCGAGCGGGACCGCTTCCGGGTGGTGCTGCTCGACGAGTACCAGGACACCAGCCACGCACAGGTGGTGTTGCTCAACGCGCTGTTCGGTGGCGGGCACCCGGTGACCGCGGTGGGCGACCCGTGCCAGTCGATCTACGGCTGGCGGGGGGCCAGCGCGGGCACCCTGGACCGGTTCCCCACCGAGTTCGCCCGCGCCAACGGTGAGCCGGCCCCGGCGCTGGGGCTCACCACGAGTTGGCGCAACCGGCCGGAGATCCTCCGGGTGGCGAACGCGCTTTCCACCCCGCTGCGTGCGGCGGGTGCCCGGGTGCCGGAGCTGCGCTCCGCGCTGACCGTCCGGGACCCGATCCCGCACCGCAGCCCGGGTGGCGCGGCTGGCGGCACCGTGCACTGCGCGATGCTGCCCACGTACGCCGACGAGGCCGCCTGGATCGCCGACAGCGTGCTCGCCGCCTGGCGTGGCGCGGCCGGGATGCCGGGCGCGGCCCCGGAACACATCCCGGTGGAGCGCCGTCCGACGACGGCCGTGCTGGTCCGGGTGCGCAGCCAGATCCCGGCGATCGAGTCGGCGCTGCGTGAGCGGGGCCTACCTGTCGAGGTGGTCGGGCTGGGCGGCCTGCTGGACACCCCCGAGGTACGTGACGTGGTCTGCACGCTGCGGGTCCTGGCCGACCCGACCGATGGCGCCGCGCTGCTGCGGTTGCTCACCGGCGCCCGTTGGCGGATCGGGCCGCGTGACCTGGTGGCGTTGCACAGGCGAGCCCGGGCCATCGCGAACGCCCGGCGACAGGTGGCCGCCGACGAGGCCTCGGAGATCAGCCCCGACCTGTTGGACGAGGCGACCCTGGTGGAGGCGTTGGCCGACCTCGGGCCGGCGCAGGCGTACTCGGCCGAGGGTTTCGCGCGGCTGCGCGCGTACGGCCGGGAGTTGGCGCTGCTGCGCTACCGGCTGGACCAGGCACTGCCGGACCTCATCGCGGACATCGAGCGGACCATCGGCCTGGACGTGGAGGTCGCGGTGCGGGCCGGCCGGGACGGTGCCGGCGACGCGGGCCTGGCCCGGGGGCATCTGGACGCGCTCGGCGACGTGGCGGCCCGGTTCAGCGGGGAGACGCCCGGCGCGACCCTGTCCGGGTTCCTGTCCTACCTGGCCGCCGCCGAGGACGAGGAGCGCGGTCTGGCGCCGGGCGAGGTCGAGGTGGTGGAGGGCGCGGTGCAGGTGGTCACCGCGCACGCCGCCAAGGGCCTGGAGTGGGACGTGGTGGCGGTGGCTGGGCTCAGTCGTGGGCTGTGGCCGGGGCCGGTCCGCAACTCCGACCACTGGCTGGGTGGGCTGGGCGTGCTGCCGTTCCCGCTGCGCGGCGACGCCGACGGGCTGCCCGAGTTGGCGCTCGACGAGGCGGGGGACCAGCGGGCCGCGGCGCGGGCGGTGACCGACTTCACCGACGCGTGGCGGGCCCACGACGAGCGGGAGGAACGCCGGCTGACGTACGTGGCGGTCACCCGGCCGCGCCGGCTGCTGCTCTGCTCCGGTTACTGGTGGGGAGAGGGCACGAAGCGGCCGCGAGGTCCGTCGGTCTTCCTCCGTGAGGTGTACGACGCCTGCCTCGACGGCGGGCCGGGGCACCTGATCGACGCGTGGGCGCCCGAGCCGACCCCGGACGCGACGAACCCCACGGCCGAGGTGGTGCTCCGCGCGGAGTGGCCGGCCGACCCGCTGGGCGGTCGCCGGCCGGTGTTGGCCGAGGCGGCCGGGCTGGTGCGTCGCCTGATGGCCGACGGTCCGGCGGCGGCGCTCCCCGGGCCGGTCGGACCGGCGCTCCCCGGGCCGGCCGGGCCGGTGCTCGCCGGGCCGGTCACGCCGGTGCTCCCCGGGCCGGTCGGGCCGGCGCTCCCCGGGCCGGTCACGCCGATCGGCTCGACTGTCGAGTCAGGCGAGCCGGTCGAGCAGGTCGAGCCGGAGGTGGATCCGGAGGTGGCGCGCTGGCGGCGCGAGGCGGACCTGCTGTTGGCGGAGCGCGCCGAGCTGACCCGGCTCTCCGGTGCGGTCGAGGTGGCGCTGCCCGGGGCGCTGAGCGTCACCCAGTTGGTAGCGCTGCGGCGTGATCCGGCGGCGCTGGCGCGTACGCTGCGTCGCCCGGTGCCGTCCGAACCCAACCCGTACGCCCGTCGAGGCACCGCCTTCCACGCCTGGTTGGAGCAGCGCTTCGGCGCCGACCGCCTGTTGGACCTGGACGAGCTGCCCGGCGCTGCCGACGCCGACGCCGCACCCGACGAGGCGCTGGTCGAGCTTCAGGAGCGGTTCCTGGCCAGCGAGTGGGCCGACCGGTCACCGGTGGAGGTGGAGGTGCCCTTCGCCACGGTGATCGCTTCAGTGGTGGTGCGGGGCCGGATGGACGCGGTCTTCGCCCGGCCGGGTGGCCGGTTCGACGTGGTCGACTGGAAAACCGGCGCGCAGCCCACCGGGCCGGCAGCCGACGTGGCCGCCGTGCAGCTGGCGGTGTACCGGCTGGCCTGGGCGGAGTTGGCCGGCGTGCCGGTCGACCGGGTGGGCGCGGCGTTCCACTACGTCCGCCACGGGGTCACTGTCCGGCCCGCCGATCTGCTGGATGTGACCGGCCTCACGGCCATGATCGCCCAGTTGCCCGAGGATTCTGCCCAACATTGACCACTGCGGGGAAAACCGTGGTAGGTTGACCGGGTTGCAGTTTTGGTTACCAGAGACTCTGTGTGCGCCTGGCGGGATTGTGGCCCCAGGCGCTCTTTGTTGTGTCCGGAGTTCTCCGGGCGGGGCGACCAGAAGCGACAGGCGATTCGCGCATCCCCGCGCGGAGCGCTCCTCTTCGGGCACGCAACACGTGCGTGTCCGACGTTCCGTCAAGGAGACGAAACACATGGCTATTGGCACCGTGAAGTGGTTCAACGCTGACAAGGGCTTCGGCTTCATCACCCCCGACGGCGGCGGCGCCGACGTCTTCGCCCACTTCTCGGCGATCCAGTCCTCCGGCTACCGGAGCCTGGACGAGAACCAGCGGGTCGAGTTCGAGGTGACCCAGGGCCAGAAGGGCCCGCAGGCGGAGAACATCCGCCCGCTCTGATCTTCGGATCGGTCAGCATTACCTGTCGCGCCCTCCGGGTGTGACGGTGACGGGACCGGCCCGCCCCGCCGCCGCCTGCCTACGCAGGCGGCGGCCCGGCGGCGGGCCGGCCTGTACTCCCTTTCGGTTCGTGCTTGTGAGTCCTGGCGGCCTTGTTCCGCTGGTTGACAGCGCCGATTTCGGTGCCCTCCCTCGACACGTGCCGCGTCGAGGAAGGCTTCCGCATGACCACAGTTATTCCCTCTTTCGCTCATACCGGTCTGGCGCCGGCGCTGCTCACCGCGCTGACCGCGCAGGGCATCACCGAGCCGTTCCCGATCCAGACGGCGACGCTGCCCGACTCGCTCGCCGGCCGGGACGTGCTGGGCCGGGGTCGCACCGGCTCCGGCAAGACCCTCGCCTTCGGGCTTCCTCTGCTGTCCCGCACCGTCGGCCGTAAGGCGCGGCCGGGCCGCCCGCTGGCCCTGGTGCTGGTGCCGACCCGCGAGTTGGCTCAGCAGGTCACCACCGCCCTGGCCCCGTACGCCCGCGCCGTCGGGCTGCGCTGCGCCACAGTGGTCGGCGGCCTGTCGTTGCAGCGGCAGGCGGACGCCCTGCGCGCCGGCGCCGAGGTTGTCGTCGCCACCCCCGGTCGGCTGCACGACCTGATCAACCGTGGCGACGCCCGGCTCGACCAGGTCGAGATCACCGTGCTCGACGAGGCCGACCAGATGGCCGACATGGGTTTCCTGCCGCAGGTCACCAAGCTGCTGGAGCAGGTCGCGCCGCAGGGGCAGCGGATGCTCTTCTCCGCGACCCTGGACGGCGGTGTGGACCGGCTGGTCCGCCGCTTCCTGAGCAACCCGGTCACCCACTCGGTCGACCCGGGCACCGCGACGGTCACCGCGATGACCCACCACGTGCTGCACGTCGACGCTGCGGACAAGCCCGACGCGTTGACCCGGATCGCCGCCCGTGAGGGCCGCACCATCCTGTTCATGGGCACCAAGCACCGCGCCGACCGGCTGGCCCGCCAGCTGCTCTCCAAGGGCGTACGCGCGGCGGCGCTGCACGGCGGCAAGTCCCAGCCGCAGCGCACCCGGATCCTGGAGCAGTTCCGCAACGGTCAGGTGACCGCCCTGGTCGCCACCGACGTGGCAGCCCGTGGCATCCACGTGGACGGCCTGGACATGGTGGTCAACGTGGACCCGCCGACCGAGGCGAAGGACTACCTGCACCGCGGCGGCCGTACCGCCCGGGCCGGCGAGTCGGGTTCCGTGGTCACCCTGGTCCTGCCGGAGCAGCGCCGGGACGTGTCCCGGCTGATGGCCACCGCCGGTATCCGGCCCGAGTCGGTCCAGGTGCGCGCGGGTGACGGAGCGCTGGCCCGGGTGACCGGTGCGCGCGAGCCGTCCGGTGTGCCGGTGACCATCGTCGCTCCGCCGGCACCCGCCTCTCGGACCCGTACCTCCGGCGGCTCGGCCACCGATGGTGGCGCCCGTCCGGCGCACCGCGCGTCGGGCCGGTCCCGTCGGCCGCGTCGCCCCCGTACCGTCTGATCTTCTGCGCGTCGACCGACCCGTCCCGCTTCGGCGAGGCGGGTCGGTTTTGTCTGCGCGGTGACCCCGGCCGGTCGGCTGTCGGCCCGGCCCGACCGGTCAGCCGGCCGCGCCGGGTGGCCCCCTCTGCTGAGTCGGTAATCAGCCTCGTCCGGGTCGGCTGGCCGACTGCGCCCCGGTCGGTCGTGGTCGAGGCTGACCGACGGGGGGAAGTCGGGCGGGGGCCCGGCTCGGGAGGGGTGACCATGGCGGGCGAAGCCGGCTCGGGTGCGCTGCGTGAACTGATCCTGGTGGTCGCGGTCGCGCTCGCCGGGTTGTTGCTCGCCATGGTTGCGGCCTTCGCGCCCTGGCATGCCACCCCGGCGGGTAACGCTCCCGCCGGTCTGGTGGAGCTGCGCAGTCCTGGCGACCCGGGCCTCAGCCCGGCGACCGCACACGTGGGCTGAGCAGCGACCGGCCTACCGGTGCCGGCGGAGGGGCAGGCCCGGTCAGGATCGGTACGAGATGTGGTCGGGTCGGCGGGGCACCGACCCGACCACATCGCCCCCACACCCCACACCCCCCACCCCACACCAACCACCGCGCCGATCTTGCAGTTTCTGTTGCCGGTATGGGCCGTTACGTCTCATACGCGGCGACAGAAAGTGCAAGATCGCGAGACGGAAGTGGGCGGGGTGGGGTGGGGCGGGTCAGGCGGGGGGTGTGGGGATGGGGCTGACGGGGGCGTGGGTGAGCAGGTCGGCCAGGGTGGCGCTGTCGACCACAGTGGCGATCGCCCCGTGCACCGCCAGCCAGACGTCGGTGAGCCCGGCGGCCACTCCGTGATAGCCGGCCCGCTCGGCCGGCAGACCGCGCACCGTGGTGAGCGACCCGCCGACCGCACGCAGTACGTCTCCGACGGTGATCTCGTCGGCCGGGCGGGTCAGCGCGTACCCGCCGTCGGCGCCGCGATGGCTGTGCAGCAGACCGGCCCGGCGCAGGTCGAGCAGGATGCCCTGCAGGAAGCTGAGCGGGATGTCCTGTACCTCGGCCAGGCTGGCCGCCTTCGCCAACTCGCCGACCCGGTCACCGTCGCCGCCACCACCGGCGGCGGCGACGGCGAGCATCGCCCGGAGCGCGTAGTCGCTGCGCGCGGAGACGAACACGTCACTGACCAGCCTGGTCCAGTACGCCCCAGCGGCGCCGGATCGCCTTGTCCGCAGCGCCGAACGCGGTGTCTACGAGGAGTCCGACGACCAGGATGACGATCATGATGGCCATCAGCCGTTCCGCGTCCGAGAAATCCCTCGCGTAGGTGAGCTGAGCGCCGATCGACGTTCGCGCGGCGATGACCACGAGCAATTCACCGGCCATCAGACTCCGCCATGCGAAGGCCCAGCCCTGCTTGAGGCCGGCGACGATCGCGGGCAACGCGGCCGGCGCGATGACGTACCGGTACAGGTTCAGACCTCGGGCACCCAGGTTGCGGCCGGCGCGCTGCAGCAGCGGCGGGACGTAGTCCACGCCATGGATGACACCGTTGGCGATGGACGGCGCGGCACCGAGCACCACCACGAAGAAGATCGCCTGTTCGCTGAGTTCGAACAGCAGGATCGCCAGGGGGAACCAGGCAATCGACGGCATCGTCTGTAGTGCCGTGATCATGGACCCGATGGCGGCCCGGAGCACCTTCGACCGAGAGACGCCGAGGCCGAGCAGCAGCCCGACGGCCACTGCGGCGGCAAAGCCGATCACCGCACGCCGTGCCGTGGTGGCCAGCCCGTCCCAGAGCGCTTGACTCAGGAAGTAGTCGGCGAGGTCGGCGAAGACCGGCCCTGGGCCCGGCAGGGCCCACGGGTCCTTCCACCCGGTCCAGACCACGGCCTGCCAGATTGCGATGGCGATGGCCAGTGCGGCGAGCTTGGGCCAGGTGGCCGCCCAGATCCGGGCGCCCCGGGAGACCTCCTTGTCCCGACCGGCGATTTCCAGCGCGTCGAGGCCGGTGATCTCCGCGTCGGTACGCGCCGAACTGGTGAGGGTGTCACTGGCCATGGCGGCCCACCTCCGTACGGAGCCGCTCGGTGACCTCGGCGGCGATGGCGGCGACCTCGGGGGAGTCGATCCGGCGAGGGCGCGGGATGTTCACCTCGGTGGAGTAGATGATCCGGCCGGGTCGGCTGGAGAGCAGGATGATCCGGTCGGCCAGCCGGGCCGCCTCGCGGACGTTGTGCGTCACGAAGAGCACCGAGAGCTTGCGCTCGGACCAGATCCGTTCCAACTCGTCGTGCAGGATGTCCCGGGTCATCGCGTCCAGCGCGCCGAACGGTTCGTCCATCAGCAGCACCGGAGTGTCCAGGGCCAGCGTGCGGGCGAGCGCGACACGCTGCCGCATCCCGCCGGAGAGCTCGTGCGGGCGCTTACGGCCGAAGTCGGCCAGGTGGACGGTGCGCAGCAGCTCGGCCACCCGCTCGCGACGCTGGGCCCGGGGCAGTCGGCGAAGCTTGAGGGGCACCTCCACATTGGCGTCGACGGTCAGCCACGGGAAGAGCGCCGGCTCCTGGAACATCAGGCCCGGGTTGACGTCGCCGCCCAGGGTGATCTGCCCGCCGCTGACCCGGTCCAGCCCGGCCACCAGGTTGAGCAGGGTGCTCTTGCCGCAGCCGGACGCGCCGACCAGGCAGACGAACTCGCCGGGTGCGACGTCCAGCGACACTCCGTCCAGGGCCAGGACGGCGTTCGCCCCGCGCCCGTACACCTTTGTCACGCCGGAGAGCGCGACCGCTGTGGTCGCGCTCTGCGGCGTCGTCGTGGTCGACGTCATGGCTGGACGACCTCGGGCTTGCCCTGCGCCTTGAGCGCGTTGTTGAGGTATTTCAGGTCGTACAGGCCCTTGAGGTCCACCGGTTCGGTCAGGCCGACGTCGACGGCGTGGTCGAGCCCGGCCTTCAGGGAGGACGAGATCGGGTCGTTGGTGAACTCCAACGTCGGCCACGCCTGCTTGATGAGCTTCAAATCGAGCGGCTTTCCGGTGATCTTGCCGATCGCGTCGGAGATGGCCTGCTGCGCCTCGTCCGGCTTGGTGTTGACGAACTCGTTGGCGGCCACCTGACCGTCCACCAGCCTCTGCACCACGTCCGGGTGTGCCTTGAGGAACTTGGTGCTCACCAGCAGGTTGGTGATGACGAACTTCTTGTCCGGCCACAGGTCGCGCTCGTCGACGAGCACCTTGCCGCCGGCGTTGACCAGGCGGGAGACGAACGGCTCGGGCACCCAGGCGCCGTCGATCGCGCCGCTGTTGAACGTCTCGACGGTCTGGGAGTTCTCCTGCGGCACGATCTTGACGTCGCCGCCGCCCTCCTTGGTGGTGGTGAGGCCCTGCTGCTTGAGCCAGTACCGGATCGCCACGTCCTGGGTGTTGCCCAGCTGTGGGGTGGCGATCTTCTTGCCCTTCAGGTCCTGCGCGCCGGTGATGCTGGGCTTGACCACCAGCGCCACGCCGCCGGAGGCCGCGCCGGAGATGACCCGGACGGCCTCGCCTTTGGACTTGGAGAAGGCGTTCACCGTCGGGTTCGGACCGATGTAGGTGGCGTCCAGCGCACCGGAGAAGACCGCCTCGATGGCGGCCGGGCCGGCGTTGAAGGTCTTCGGGTCCAGCTTGACGTTGGTGCCGAGCTTCTCCGTGAAGATGCCCTTCTCCACGCCGACGACGGCCGGCGCGTGGGTGATGTTGGGGAAGTAGCCGAGGCGCAGCGTGACCGGGCCGGAGCTGCCGCCCGCGCCCTCGCTGTCGTCGCCGCACGCGGCGGTGCCGCCCAGGGTCGCCGCGCCGACCACGGCGAGGGTGGCCAGGGTGACCAACCGGCGCAGGGGGAGCCGTCTCATCGTCCATCCAATCCGCAGTATTCCTACTTAGTTGGTAGGAAGAGTGGGCCAGGCTGCGGTCAGCGTCAAGGCCCATCCACATGGCGGGATGGAGCATCTCAATTATGTCGGTATTTCCTACCAGCTTGCTAGGGTAATCGGCGATCGGTCACCGGCAGAGAGGCGACTTCGCGATGACCTTCCACTGGTTCCTGCCCACCTCTGGCGACGGCGACCAGGTCGGTGCCGCCACCGTCACCGCGGGCGCCGCGAGGCACGACCGGGCCGCGACGGTGGCCTACCTGGCCGAGGTTGGCCGGGCCGCCGAGACGAACGGGTTCACCGCCGTTCTCACCCCGGTGGGTGCCGGCTGCCCCGACCCGTGGATCGTCTGCGCCGCGGTCGCCCAGCACACCGAACGGCTCGGCATGCTGGTCGCGGTCCGGGCCGGTTTCGCGCTGCCCACCCTGATCGCCCAGCAGGCCGAGGCGTTCCAGGCCGTCTCGGGCGGCCGGCTCTCGCTCAACATCGTGACCGGGGGCGACCCGGCCGAGCAGCGGGCGTACGGCGACTTCCTCGGGCACGACGATCGCTACGCGCGCACCGGCGAGTTCGTCGAGGTGCTTCGCCGTGCCTGGGCCGGCGGGCCGTTCGACTACGCCGGAAAGCACTACCGGGTCGACGGCGGTGGCCTGGCCACCCCACTCGCCGCGCCGCCGCCGGTCTACTTCGGCGGCGCGTCCCCGGCCGCCGAGACGGTGGCCGCCCGGCAGGCCGACGTGTACCTGATGTGGGGTGAACCACCGACGTCCATCGCGGCCCGGGTCGCCCGGGTCCGGGCGCTCGCCGCCGAGCACTGCCGCACCCTGCGCACGGGCCTGCGGCTGCACGTCATCGCCCGCCCCACCAGCGCCGAGGCGTGGGCCGAGGCCGACCGGCTGCTGGCCGGGATGAGCCCGGAGCGGATCGCCGCCGCCCAGGCCCGGTTCCGTCGGATGGACTCGGTGGGTCAGACCCGGATGGCCGCGCTGAACGCCGGCCGCACCGACGGCCTCACCGTCGCACCGAACCTCTGGGCCGGCGTCGGCCTGGTCCGCGAGGGCGCCGGCACCGCGCTGGTCGGCAGCTACGCCGAGGTCGCGGCCCGAATCGACGAGTACGCCGCGCTCGGCGTCGACGAGTTCATCCTCTCCGGCTGGCCGCACCGCGAGGAGGCCGAGCGGGTCGGCGCCGAGGTGCTGCCCCTGGTGACAGCCCCGGTCGCGGCGGCTCCGGGAAGGTCGCGGGTGGCGGAGGTGTCGACGCGCTAGGGTCGACTCCGTGGCGGCGCGGAGATCCAGAATTCCAGCGACGAAGTATCCGGTCGAGCGGTTCACCCTCGACAACGGCCTGCGGGTGGTGCTCACCCCCGATCGCAGTGCCCCGGTGATCGGGGTGGCGGTGGTCTACGACGTGGGCATCCGCTCGGAGCCGGAGGGGCGTACCGGCTTCGCCCACCTCTTCGAGCACCTGATGTTCCAGGGCTCGGAGAACCTGGAGAAGCTGGCCCACTTCCGGCACGTGCAGGGGGCGGGCGGCACCTTCAACGGCTCCACCCACCTGGACTACACCGACTACTTCGAGACGCTGCCGAGCAACGCGCTGGAACGCGCGCTGTTCCTGGAGGCGGACCGGATGCGGGGCCCCCGGCTGACCGAGGAGAACCTGCGTAACCAGGTCGACGTGGTCAAGGAGGAGATCCGGGTCAACGTGCTCAACCGGCCGTACGGCGGCTTCCCGTGGCTGACCCTGCCTCCGGTCATGTTCGACACCTTCCCCAACGCCCACGACGGCTACGGCTCCTTCGACGACCTGGAGTCGGCGACCGTCGCCGACGCCGCGGACTTCTTCCGCCGCTACTACGCCAGCGGCAACGCCGTACTGGCCGTCAGCGGGGACATCGACGTGGCCGAGGCGACCGAGCTGGTCACCCGGCACTTCGGCGACGTGCCGGCCCGGCCGGCACCGCAACGGCCCGACTTCACCGAGCCCGACCTGACCACCGAGCGGCGCACCTCGTACACCGACGCCCTGGCGCCGCTGCCGGCGGTGGCCGGCGCCTGGCGCGTGCCCGACCCGGTCTCCGACTTCGCCGGCTACCTGCCGTACGTGGTGCTGGCCGAGGTGCTCACCGACGGCGACGCGTCGCGGCTTGTCGAACGACTGGTGCAGCGGGACCGTACGGTGACCAGCCTCGGCGGATACCTCGGTTTCATGGGCGACCCGTTCGACGTCCGCGACCCCACCGCGCTGCTGTTGCAGGCGCACCTGCCGCCCGGTGGCGACGTGGACAAGGTGCTGCGCACCATCGACGAGGAACTGGACCGGCTGGCCACCGACGGGCTGACCGACGGCGAGCTGGCCCGCACCCAGGCCCGGATGGCGACCCACCTGCTGCGGGACACCGACGCTGTGCTCGGTCGGGCGCTACGCATGGCAGTGCTGGAGCAGCAACGCGGCGAACCGGGTCTGCTCAACGAACTGCCCCGGCTGGTCGGCGAGGTCACCGAGGAGCAGGTCCGGGCCGCCGCGGCCACCCTGCGCCCGGAGCGCCGGGCCGCCATCGAGGTCATCGCCGGAGGCGCCCGATGAGTGTCACCACCGCTCCCGCCCACCCGCGTACGCTGCCGCCGCTCGGGCCGAACCGCAAGCTCAAGGTGCCCAAGCAGGCCGAGCGCACACTGCGCAACGGGCTCACCGTGATCGCCGTACGCCGGCCCGCCGTACCCCTTGTCGAACTGCGGCTCTGGGTGCCGTTCGGCCGGGTCCACCTGGCCCGCGGCGCGATGCTCTCGCAGACCATGCTCTCCGGCACCGGGTCGATGTCCAGCGTGCAGATCGCCGCCGAGTTGCAGAAGGTGGGCGGCGGGCTCTCCGCGGGCGTCGACCCGGACCGGCTGATGCTCTCCGGCGCCGGCCTGGTCACCGGTCTGGACCGGATGCTGGAGCTGCTGGCCGAGGTGCTGACCGGCGCCAGCTACCCCGGTGACGAGGTGGCCACCGAACGGGACCGACTCGTCGACCGGATCCAGGTGGCACAGAGCCAGCCTTCGCACCTGGCCCGGGAGGCGCTGCTCAAGCGGATCTACGGCCGGCACCCGTACGCGACGCAGACGCCGGAGCCCGGCCAGATCCGTGCCGTCCGACCGGCGGCGCTGCGCACCCTGCACTCGGAGCGGGTCCACCCGACCGGCGCGCAGTTGGTGCTGGTCGGTGACGTCCAGCCGGAGAAGGCACTGGACGCGGCCGAGCGGGCGCTCGGTGGCTGGTCGGGTGCCGGGCGGGTGGCCGAACTGCCGGCGACCCCGCCACTGGAGCCGGGGCCGCTGGTGCTGGTCGACCGGCCGGGCTCGGTGCAGTCCTCGCTGCGGATCGCGCTGCCGGCGGTGTCTCGCACCGACCTGGACCATGCCCCACTGCAACTGGCCAACCTGATCTTCGGCGGCTACTTCTCCTCCCGGTGGGTGGAGAACATCCGCGAGGACAAGGGCTACACGTACGGCCCGCACTCGGTGATCGAGCACTCCGTCGCCGGGTCGGTGCTGGTCGCCGCCGCCGACGTGGCCACCGAGGTCACCGGCCCGGCGCTGCTGGAGACGACGTACGAGCTGGGTCGGTTGGCGTCGCTGCCGCCGAAGCCCGAGGAGTTGGAGCAGGCCCGGCAGTACGCCCTGGGCACCCTCCAGCTCGGCATGTCCACCCAGGCCGGGTTGGCGGCGTTGACCAGCGCGTACGCCGGCAACGGTCTGCGCCTGGACTTCCTCGCCGAGTACGCGGCGAGGTTGGCGAAGGCGAGCATCGACGACGTCGCGCAGGCGGCGGCCCGCTACCTGGCCCCGGCCCGGGCGGCGATCGTGGTGCTCGGCGACGCGGAGCGGGTCACCCCGGGGCTGGCCGCGCTGACCACTGTGCAGACCGAGCAGCAGGCGTGAGCGAGCAGGCCATGGGGCTCAGCAGCGGGGCGCTGACGTGAGCGGGGAGGCGGCGCCGCCGTTGGCGCGGTCCACGCTGGATCGGGCCGCGCACCGGCGTGGTGACCCGCAGTGGTTGACCGAGGCGTGGTTGCGCGCCCGGGTGCTGCTGCTCGACTCGACCGACGAGGGTCGGACGCTGGCCCGTACCGAGACGTCGCCTCCGACGTTGGTGCTGTTCGGGGCGGCCGACGTGCCCGCCGGGTCGGAGTCGGTGGCGATGTTCCTGGGTGTCGAGCCGGACGGAGTGCCGGTCTTCGCTGTCGACGCGCCTCTTCCGGCGATCCCGGGAACCCGGGCTGTCCACCTCCGGGAGGTGGGTCACCTGCTCGCCGACCGGGAGGCCGGCATCTTCACCACCGCGTTGGCGCTGGTCAACTGGCACACCCGACACGGTTACTCGACGAGCACCGGCGCGCCGACCGCGATGGACGAGGCCGGTTGGTCCCGGGTGGACCGCAACGGTGGGCGGATCTGGCCGCGTACCGACCCGGCGATGATCGTGCTCGTTCACGACGGCGTGGACGGCCCGGACGGCCACTGCCTACTCGGCAACAACGCCGGCTGGCAGGGCACCCCGGGTGGTCGCCGCTACTCCTGCCTGGCCGGCTACGTCGAGCCGGGGGAGTCGGCGGAGGCGGCTGTGCTGCGCGAGGTCCGCGAGGAGGTGGGCATCGGCGTCGAGCGCATCGGGTACGTGGGCAGCCAGGCCTGGCCGTTCCCCGGTTCGCTGATGCTGGGCTTCCTGGCCACCGCCGATCCGGCCGAGCCGGTGCGGGTCGACCCGTCCGAGATCGCGTACGCCCGGTGGTTCTCCCGCCGGGAGATCGGGGCGGCGTTGGCCGGGCAGACGGTGGACGTGGGCGACGGGGCCCGGCTGATCCTGCCGCCTCCGTCGTCGATCGCGCTGTTTCTCATCCACCGCTGGCTGGACGGCTGGACGGACGCCGACAGCTGAGCACGGTCCCGACCCGTGGCCGCCGTTGCCGCGGCGGTCACGGGCCGGGAACACGGGCCGTCGTGGTCAGCGGGTGCGATCAAACGCGGCGGGGGAGCCGGTCCGACCACGACGGACGACCTGTGGAATCAGGTGCCGGTGCGGCCCGGTCTGCGTCGGAAGGCGGGCCGCGCCTCGATCAGCGGGAGGACCTTGACCCGTTGCTTGCCGGCGCGGACCGCGCCGACGGTGGCCAGGGCGCGGGCCAGTTGCAGCGCGGCGTCCCGGTTCTCGGCGTGGACGGTCTGCCGGCGCGGCTCGGGCGTGGTCGTCTCGTCGCGAAGTCGGTGGCCGTCCGCCCAGGCGGCGGCGATGTCCCCGTCAGCGACGGCGCGGATGTCGGTGCGAACGATCAGGAACCGCATGAGGGTCTCCGGATGAACCGCGACGGATGAGCCAGTGTGGAAGTTCCACGTACTCGAGGCCATGTTACGCCCCGTGTTCGTCGCAGCAACTGAAACGCGCCTATCGGTTTCGAGCCTCGTCCGATCGGCGGATGCCTGCTCAGCAGGGTCGCGGGTCGCGGAGCGACCGAGCCTGCGGGTACGACGCGACGGGGCCGCCGGCAGTGCGCCGACGGCCCCGTACCAGTCACCGGATCAGTTCAGATCGAACTGGCCCTTCTTCGCCCCGGTGATGAAGCCGAGCCATCCCGCGCGGTTGAACAGCAGCACCGGGCCGCCCCGGTCCTTGCTGTCGCGCAGGGCGACCGCCGACGGGCCGGCGGCCAGTGGGGCGACCTCCACGCAGTTGGAGGTCTGACTGCGTGTGCTGGTACGCCACGGGGCGTCCGCCAACGAGTGGGCGGAGACGGACGGCGTGTTGCGGATTTCGTTCATGGTTCTGCTCCTGATGTGCAGCGATCCGATGGGACGAGTGGTGCCGCACGTCCCGACGGCAGGTCCCCCGTGGATCACCGGTCCGTCAGTCGCCCCGATTCCCGGCGGCGTTGGGTCGGCGCCGTTGCCGGACCGAACGCCACTGTGGATGGGGGCGTCGCCTCGGTCAGCCGTCCCGTCGCCTCGATCAGCCAGGAGAGGGTGTCCGAGGCGTTAAGTGCCGCCTTGCATAGCCACTCGAACACCACTTTATAGCGATTTAGCGTGATTGCCTCGGTCGACATGACGTCGGTGAAGCCACCTTCGATGGCCAATGTCTCCGGATCGAGGGGATCGGCGAACCGATAGACCGAGAAGGCGGTCGGCGGAAGGTACCAATCGCCGATCTGGGTGTCCCGGGGTAGCACGTGCAGGGCCACGTTCGGCAGCAGCGCCAACTCGCAGAGCTGGAGCAGCTGTTCGTGCAGCACCTCCGGCGGCCCGGCCCGGCGGCCGAGAGCCGCCTCCTCCAACACGGCCGTGTAGCGGGGAGCGTGCGGCTCGCGGGTCAGCAGCGACTGGCGGGCCAGCCGCGCCTGCACCTCGGTCTCCGGCTCGTCGCCGGGCTCCGGCTCGCCCGCGCCCGCGTTCACCTGCCGGGCCGACACGATCCGGAGCTGGGCGTACCCGGGGGTCTGCAACAGGCCCGGCACCAGCACCGGGTTGTACTCGGAGATCTCCGCGCAGCCCGCCTCCAACTCGGCCCAACCGCGCTGTTGCTGCGTCATCACCGGGAAGTTCTTCAACCAGCCGCGCATGTCGCCGGCCTCGTTGGTGATGCCCAGCAGCTCGTCGTGCAGTGCCTGGTCGGCGCCGTAGAGGTCGAGCAGGTCGCCGACGTCCTGCGGGTCCGGTCGGCTACGGCCGTTCTCAAGGCGGGACAGTTTGGAGGCGGAGGCCCAACCGATACGCTCGATGACCTGATCGCCGGTGAGGCCCGCGGCCTCACGTAGGCGGCGCAGTTCGATGCCCAACCGGCGACGACGCAGGATCGGGCTGGGTGCGGCAGGAGGCACAGTGTCCTCTTTCCCGTCGACCGCCGCAGACGCGACGGTAACTGTATGAAATTCGCCCCCCACGGTCAGTATGGACGGCGCGACCGGTGTCGGAGGTTCCGGCGAGGGCGTGTCTTGCGAAAATCGCACCACGGGAATGCCGGATGACGACGGACCCGCGGTCGCGGCCCGTCGACCTCGCCCACCCGGGCACGCCATCCCGCCGGAGGGACCCATGCGCACGATCCTGCGCCGACCCGACTTCCGCCTGCTCTTCGGCGGTCTGCTGGCCAGCATGACCGCCGAGTCGATCCTGCTGCTCGCACTCGCCATCTGGGTCAAGGATCTGACTGGCTCGAACGGGTTGGCCGGTGCCACGATCTTCGCGGTCATCGCTCCGATGACGATGGCGCCGCTGGTCGGCTGGGTTGTCGACCGTTACCCGCGCCGACCGTTCTTCGTGGCCGCGAACGTGTTCACCGCAGCCCTGCTCGCTCCGTTGTTCACCGTCCGCGACGCGGGCGACGTCTGGGTCGTCTATCTGGTGGCGGCCCTGTACGGGCTCTCGTCCATCACGCTCGGCGCGGCCCTCAGTGGACTCATTCGCGAGATGGTGCCGATCGAGCTGCTGGCGGAGGCGAACGGCGTTCTGCAGACCGTACGTCAGGGGATTCGACTTGCCGGCCCGCTGGTGGGCGCGGCGCTCTACGCGGCGCTCGGCGGATGGGCGCTGGCCGGGATCGGCATGGTCGGATTTCTGATCGCGGCGGCGGTGGTCACCGCGCTGCCCACCCCGCAGCAGCGGCCACCGGCCGTCCGGCTGCGGTGGCCGGCCGAACTGGTCGCCGGTCTGCGGCACCTGGCCGGCGAGCCGGCCCTGCGGCGGGCCCTGCTCGGCTACGGGCTCGGGTCACTGGTGATGGGCTTCAGCGAGTCGCTCATCTTCGCCTACGTCGACCAGGGGCTGAACCGGGATGCCGCGTTCGTGGGGGTGCTGTTCACAGTGCAGGGCATCGGTGGGTTGCTCGGTGGACTCTGCTCACCGACGCTGGTCCGCCGGCTCGGAGAGGTCGGCACACTGGCCGCCGGGGTCGCCTTCTTCTCTCCGGCCGCGCTCGCGCTCGCGTTCCCCGATCTGTGGCTCGGGTTCGCGGCGGTGCTGCTGGCCGGGGTCTCGCTTCCGCTGACGATGGTGGGTCTGCACACGCTGATCCAGCGCCGCACGCCGCCTTCGCTGGTCGGCCGGGTCGCCGCCGCCACCCAGGCGGTGGTCCGCGGGCCGCAGGCGGTCTCCATCGGGGCGGGGGCCCTGCTGGTCGGGTTCCTGGACTACCGGCTGCTGTTCGCGCTGGTCGGGATGGCCACCCTGGCCGCCGGCAGCTACCTGTGGCGGGGCCGGCACCTGAGCGCCCCGGCCGGGGCCCGCCCGCCGACGCCGCCCACCCGCCCGACGCTCCCGGCACCCCGTCGTCCGGCCGAGGACGCCGACCGACCAGGGCTCCCGGCACCCCGTCGTCCGGCCGAGGACGCCGACCGACCAGGGCTCCCGGCACCCACCGACAGCGGCCACCGTGACCCGTTCCCGAACACGACGAGCGGCCGCCCCGGGTGGGGCGGCCGCGCACCGAGATTGAACCGGCGGATCAGGCGTTGAGCGTCTCCAGGTGCTGCTTCACCTGGGTGATCGAGGGATTCGTCAGGGCGCTGCCGTCGGCGAAACGCAGCGTCGGCACCGTCTGGTTACCGCCGTTGACGCTCATCACGAAGTCCGCGGCCTTCGGGTCCTGCTCGATGTCGACCACCTCGTACCCGATGCCCTCCCGGTCGAGCTGCGACTTCAGCCGGTGGCAATAGCCGCACCAGGGGGTGGAATACATCGTCAGCATGGTCGGATCCTCCAACTCCTCCGGCCGCGACTTGGGGATCAAGCCGAGGCTGTTCGCTGCAACGCTGGGAGGAGCTGAGATGATTCCTGGTTGTGGTGGTTCACTCAGCGTCGGAACAGGTGCTCGCCGGGCTGGACCCGGAGCAACGCGCCGCCGTGACCGCACCTGCGGGCCCGGTCTGCATCCTGGCCGGCGCCGGCACCGGCAAGACCCGGGCGGTCACCTCCCGAATCGCCCACCGGGCTCTCTCCGGGGAGATCTCCCCCCGCCACGTGCTCGCTGTCACCTTCACCGCCCGGGCCGCCGCCGAGATGCGACACCGTCTCACCCTGCTGGGGGCGCAGGGTGTCCAGGCGCGGACATTCCACGCGGCCGCGCTGCGCCAGGTGCGGTACTTCGCCCCCCGGCTGCTGGCCGGCCGTGCCATGCCCGAACTGCTGGACAGCAAGGTACGACTGGTCACCCTCGCCGCCGCGCGGGTCGGCCTGCGTACCGACCGGGCCGCCGCCCGCGACCTGGCCGGCGAGATCGAGTGGGCGAAGTCGTCGCTGGTCGAGCCGACCGAATACGTGGTGGCCGCTGCCCGGGCCCTGCGCGACACACCGCACGAGCCGACGAAGGTCGCCGACGTGTTCACCGCGTACGAGCAGCTCAAACGGTCGAACGGCGTGATCGACTTCGAGGACATGCTGCGGGCCGCGGTGTGGGGCATCGAGGAGCACCCGGACGTCGGCGAGCAGATCCGCAGCCAGTACCGGCACTTCGTGGTCGACGAGTACCAGGACGTCAACCCACTCCAGCAGCGGTTGCTGGACGCCTGGTTGGCCGGCCGCAACGACCTGACCGTTGTCGGCGACGCCAGCCAGACGATCTACTCGTTCACGGGGGCGACCTCGGCGTACCTGGTCGACTTTCCCCGCCGGCACCGCAACGCCACGGTGGTCCGGCTGGTCCGTGACTACCGCTCCACCCCGCAGGTGGTCGGGCTGGCCAACGCGGTGATCTCCCAGGCCCGGGGCACCGAGGCGCGCCTGCGGCTGGAGTTGAGCGGGCAACGTCCACCCGGCCCCGAGCCGGACCTGCGGATCTTCACCGACGAGCCGGCCGAGGCGAACGCGGTGGCCGCGCGCTGCCGGTCGCTGATCGACGCGGGCACACCGGCGAAGGAGATCGCCGTGCTGTTCCGCGTCAACGCGCAGTCCGAGGCGTACGAGAAGGCGCTGACCGAGGCCGAGGTGCCGTACGTCGTGCAGGGCGCCGAGCGGTTCTTCGAACGGACCGAGGTGCGCCAGGCGATGGTGGCGCTGCGGGCGTCCACCCGCTCGATCCCGGGGGAGACACCGCTGCCGGCCGCCGTCGTCGAGGCGCTCACCGCCGTCGGCTGGGCCCCGGACGCACCCCCGGCCGGCGGCGCCGCCCGCGAGCGATGGGAGGCGCTGTCCGCGCTGGTCCAGCTCGCCGAGGAGTACGCGGCCACCCCCGAGGTAGTGCCGATCGGCGAGGCCGCCTCGGTGGAGCCCCCGGTCACCCTCACCGACTTCACCGAGGAGTTGGCGCGCCGGGCCGCCCAGCAGCACGTGCCGACGGTGGACGGCGTGACGCTGGCGTCCCTGCACTCGGCCAAGGGGTTGGAGTGGGACGCCGTCTTCCTGGTCGGCCTCGCCGAGGGCACCCTGCCCACCACCTACGCCAAGACCGTCGAACAGGTCGAGGAGGAGCGCCGGCTGCTCTACGTCGGGATCACCCGCGCCCGGGAATGGCTCTGGCTGTCGTACGCCGCGGCGCGCTCGCCGGGCGGACGGGCCCGGCGGCCGTCGCGGTTCCTGCCCCAACTGGACCGCTCCGGCGGCACGGAACGAGCCACCGGCGGCACCGGTCCGGCCCGCGGTCCCGAGCGACGGCGAACCCAGATCGTCTCCTGCCGGATCTGCGGCGCGACACTGCTCGCCGGCCCGGACCGCAAGCTCGGCCGCTGCCCCACCTGCCCGTCCGACATAGACGATGAGCTGCACGAACGGCTGCGCGAGTGGCGACAGCGGGTGGCTGGTGCGCAGAAGGTCCCGGCCTACGTGGTCTTCACCGACGCGACGCTTGTCGCCCTGGCCGAGCGGCGACCGGGCCGCTCGGAGGAGCTGATCGCCATCGCCGGTATCGGTCCTCGCAAGCTGGGCCTCTACGGGGAGTCTGTGCTGGCTCTCGTAGCCGGCGCCGGGGTGGACGATGTCTGCCCGGAGAAAACTTTCGAAATCTCGTCGTAAATTCGTTTGCCCTCGCCCCGGCGCGAGGAATAGCCTCAGGACACACCACGCGAGCGGCGCCATTCCGGCTGCTCACGAGGTCGGTCCAGTCGATTCGAGGAACGTGAGGGAGGTGGCACCCGTGAAGATCTTCACCTATGAGCGTCTGGCGGCGATGCCGTCTGTCTGCGCTCCGCTGTCGGCTGTCCGGGTGGCCCTTGCGGCTGCACGACCGTCGGTTCCACAGGTGCACCAGGTTCAGGCCGAGCTGACCCTGACCGTCGCGCCCGCTGGAGTCGAGGGGACCAGTGGCTTCACGGGCAATGGCATCCAGGTCGCCAAGAAGCGCATGGATGTCCGCGGCGTTCCACCTCGAGGTAAACCGGTCTGACCATCAGACTCCGGCTCACCTCGAGGCCGCGGAACCCGCTTACCGGGATCCGCGGCCTCAGTTTTTTGCCCGCCGTAAGTACGTCGGAATGCGATCCACGAGATCGAAGTGAGAGAGAGGTGACCGGGAGATGAGTCTGGCGTTGGCCCCCCTCGACATGAGCGTCGAGATGGAGGCGAACCTGCCCTGCCGGAAGTTCGACCCCGACCTGTGGTTCTCCGACTCGCCCACCGAGCTCGAGCTGGCCAAGTCACTCTGCGGGGACTGCCCGCTGCGTGTCGAATGCCTGGCCGGAGCCGTTGAGCGAGCGGAGCCGTGGGGCGTCTGGGGCGGCGAGATCTTTGAGCGTGGCGCGGTTGTCCCGCGTAAGCGGCCTCGTGGCCGTCCGCGTAAGGAGGACGTCGCCCGTGACGCCGAGCTTCGGGTCGAGGCCGAGGCGCGCCTGGCGGCCAGTGGGCTGTCCGAGGTGCGCGGCGCGGTCCGGCTGGCAGCCTGACATGTTCCCGACCCGTTCCAACTACGCCGGTGGCACACCGGCAGTGAGTGAGAAAACGATGTTGAACGTTCCGAGTGGAGCCTTCGAAATGCAACTACTCCACGAAGCGTTGACCCGGGCTCGAATGCGTCGGCCTCAGGCCGGTCGTACCACCACGAGCACTGAGGCAACCCGATCCGCCCGTACCGTCGCCATGACCAGCCGCAACAAGGCGGCCCGCGACCTGGGCGTTCTCTAGTACCACGCCACGCAGAAGGGCGGGTGCCGACTGGCACCCGCCCTTCCCCATGTGATCAGCCGCCCGGGCCTCGACGTGATCAGCCGCCCCGGGCCTCGACGGTCAGGCGACCGGGGCGAAACCGGGCAGCCAGCGCTCCAGGATGCTTCGGTAGGGCGCCTTCGCCTCCAACTGGCAGAGCACCCCGATCGACCCGAGCGTCACCCGGTGGATCAGCAGGTACGACGGCGGCAGGTTGAGCTGCCTGCTCAGCTGGTACGTGGGGGAGCGAGGGCTGGCCAGTCGACCCGCCTCGGCCCGTAGCCAGGCCCGGGTGAACCGGAAGCCGTCCGCCGCTATGGGCTCCAGCATGGGGCGGATGAAGTCGAGCACCCCCTCGGCGTCGATCTCCTCGGCTGAGCCGATGAACCCCTCCGACCGCAGCCCCGCCACGACCTCGTCGGCATCGCCGCGCAGCGCCGTCGCGGCGATACGACCGATCGGCTCCGGGGTGCCCTCCGGCATCCGGGCCACCGCACCGAAGTCGATCACCCCGAGTCGACCGTCGGGCAGCAGCCGGAAGTTTCCCGGGTGCGGGTCGGCGTGCAGCAGCCCGGCCCGTTGCGGCGCGGAGAGGTGCAGGGTGGCCATCAACCGACCCGCCTCGTCCCGATCCTCCTCGGTGCCCTCACGGATGATGTCGGCCAGCGGGGTGCCGGTCATCCATTCGGTGACCAGCACTCGGGGCGAGGCATTGATCACCTCCGGGATGTAGATCTCCGGGTCGTCGGCGTACGCGGCGGCGAAGGTGCGCTGCGACTCGGCCTCCAGCTCGTAGTCCAACTCCTCGGTGATCCGTTCGCGAAGCTCGGCCAGGAGCGGCTTGACGTCCAGGCCGGGCTGGATGGCCCGGAACATTCCGCCCAGTCGGGAGAGCTGCTTGAGGTCGGCGAGCAGGGCGTCGCCTGCCCCCGGATACTGGATCTTGACCGCCACGTCGCGGCTGTTCGGTTCGTCCGACTCGTCGAAGCCCGGCTCGCGCCACCGCGCCCGGTGCACCTGACCGATGCTCGCGGCGGCGGCCGGGACGTCGTTGAACTCGACGAACAGGTCCCGCCAGTCGGGGCCGAGCTGCTCGGCCAGCACCTTGTGCACGCTGGCGGCCGGCAGCGGTGGCGCCGCCTCCTGCAGCTTCGTCAGCGCCTGCCGGTAGGGCGCGGCGATCTCCTCCGGCAACGCGGCCTCGAAGACCGACAGCGCCTGGCCGAACTTCATCGCCCCGCCCTTGAGCTGGCCCAGCACGCTGAACAGCTGCTCGGCGGTGCGCTGCTGAATCTCCGCGGAGATCACGTCGGAGGCCAGCCCGGTGACGCGCTTGCCCATCCCGAGAACGGTCCGGCCGGCGAAGCCGAGCGGCAGGGCGGCGAGCTTGGCGGTGCGGGACACGGCGCGGCGCGGGATGTCGGTCACCCGGTCATTGTTACCGACCGGAGGGCCCCGCTGCTGCTCTGCGGCGGGGCTGGTGCGGACACTCGCCCTCGCGAGCACGCACACGCCGGGTGTGGCGGCCAGCCCCGACGACGGAAACGGCCGGCAGCGGTGATCTCCATGGCGCTGCCCAGCGTCTCCGGGTGGCCGCCGTCCAGCTGCGTCAGCGCCTCGGCCAGGGCGTACCCGCAGGCGACGAGCAGCGTGCCGGTCGTCGCGGCGGCCACCGGGTCGGCGGCGGCGAGTTGCGCGGCGAGCCGGGGCCAGTCCGGGTCGCGGTCGGCCCGGTGCAGCTCGACGCAGTGCAGGCAGGGCCCGGCGGGTGGGCGGACCAACGGCCCGATCACCGGTACGCCCTCGCGCAGTGTGACCAGCAGGTGCGGCTGCCGGCGCTGGGCGAGACCGGCGGCCAGCAGCGCCGGGGGCCGGTCCGTGCCGAGCTGGATCACCAGGTCGATCCGCCCGGTGCGGCTCGGACGGGTGCCGGTGCCGGGTGCGACGCGGTTGACCGCGGCCCGCACCGCCGGTCCGAGTGGCCGACCCAGTTCAGCGGCGGGGATGCCCGTGCCGATCAGATCGACGGGGCGTACCGAGCCGGTGAGCTGGGGAATCACCTGTCCCACGCCGGACTGGGCCAGTGCCACGGTCAGCGGCCCGCCGAGCGCCCCGGCACCGGTGAGCAGGACGCGGGCCGCCCGCCGCCTACGCAGGACCTGCGCGGGGGTGCCGGGCAGTCGGGCGGCGGCCAGTGCCAGCGCGCCGGCCTCCGCCGCGAGCCGGGCGCGGACCGGGCCGGTCAGGTCGCGGGGGAGCAGGCTGTGCGCGGCCACCAACAGGCCGGCGGCCCGCAGGGTGTCGAGCAGGGTACGCGCGTCGTCGGCGCTGACCTGGGCGGAAGCCGCCTGGATCAGCACGGTCCGCTCGCTGCGAGTGCCGTCGAGCAGGTCGAGCAGGTGGGCGGCGCGGGGATTGGCCAACTCCAGTAGGGCGGCTGGCCCGGGGCCGACGCCGAGTTGGAGGGTGTGTCGGTCCCGCCAGAGCCGGTTGAGGCCGGGCAGCAGGGTGGGGCGGGGCAGTACGGTGCGGCTCATGGTCACGAATCGTGACCGCATCTTCGCGTTCGGTCGATCGTTGTCCACAGGCGGTCAGGCCGCTATCCAGCGCTATCCACAGGATTTCACGAGTTTTCCACAGCCCTTCCCGCCTGTTGTCGGCCACCCGACAGGGGTGCCGCAGCGGTGTCACCACTCCCGATCTGGCGACGGGGGTGGGGTGGCCACCCGGCCACCCCACCCCCGTTCACCCGTTCGGGTCAGACCTTGGCCTTGCCCAGGATGCGGTTCACTGTTGTACCGCATACCGGACACTTGCCCTTGGCCATGTTCATTCCGGTCTTCGAGACCTCGACGTGCCCCTCGAAGTCCCGCTTCTCCTTGCACTTCACGCAGTAACCGTTGTAGGTCGTCTGGGCCTGGTCGGCCACGGTGCCCTCCTCGTCTCGTCCGCCGGTCAAAACCGTCCCGGCGGGGTGCCCGGCGGCGGGCCACACGGGGCGCCGGCGCTGGGTCTCACTCCGCGGCCACCTTCGTGACCGCTGGTCCGCGGACCCTACCCAGGTCTGGGCAGTTCCATGTCAGCTGTGCATCGACACTGTGAGGAAGTCGACGTCGAGAGTGTGCATGGCGAAATAGGTCGGATAAGTCAGTTTGGCGGGGACACGCCGACCAAACCCTGACAGCCACCCGTGCGAGTACCTCCACAGCGCATCCGAGGCGGTGATCACCTACGGTAGGAGATGTGCCGCGGACCGACGCCGTCGACGTTCACCAAGGGTGACGAGATGGCGTGATGGCGCTGCGGTCAAGAAATTTTCGGGACGCCTGGCGACCAATCACCATTTTCTGGGCGCGTGTCGTGCGGTTGACCCTTGCGGTCCCCTGGTCAGTGGGCATTAGCTTTCCTTCGTGACACGTAGTCGAGGCTGCGCGGCCCAGTGATGGCGGGGACGCGCAAGCCGGTCGTCGAGGTGCGACGCAGTCAGCGTCGACGACGCACGGTGTCCGCGTACCGTGACGGTGAGCGAGTGGTCGTCCTCATCCCCGACCAGTTCTCCCGTGCCGAGGAGAGCGAGTGGGTCGACCGGATGCTCGCCCGGCTCGCCGCCCGGGAGGGCCGCCTTGCCCGGTCCGACGACGAGTTGCTGGCCCGCGCCAACCGGCTCATCGACCTCTACCTCGCCGGGTACGCCTCGAAGGCGGTGCCGGCCAGCGTCAGATGGGTCACCAACCAGAACGGCCGGTGGGGCTCCTGCACGCCGGCGGACCGCAGCATCCGCATCTCCCACCGCGTCCAGGAGATGCCCGACTGGGTGATCGACTACGTGTTGCTGCACGAGTTGGCGCACCTCATCGTGCCCAGCCACAACGCCCGGTTCTGGGCGCTTGTCGGTCGCTACCCGAAGTCGGAACGTGCCCGCGGCTACCTCGAAGGGGTCGCCGCAGCCTCCTCCTGCGCGCCGCTCCCCACCTGACCGCACACTGTCGCCCCGAAGATCCACTCGCGTTCCTGAATACCGCGCTGTCGGGAGCTCCGGGACACCGCGATTCCAGTGAAGCCGAGTCGATCATGCCGTGGGTCCCGGTCAGCTGGCTGGGTCGGGCGGGTTGGGCGGCTGTGTGGGGTGGGGCGCTAGGGTCGGGGGATGGCGCGACGGGTGGTGGTGGCGTTGCTCGGGCCGGTGCACTGGTCGCCGCCCGGCGTCGACCTGGCGCAGTGGCGAGCGGCGCTGGCAGAAGACGTCATCGACCTGTTCGCCACGCTCAACGAGGTGGAGGTCGCGGTCGCGGTGACCCCGGCCGACCGGGCCCTGGCCGATGCGTTGGTGTGGCCCGGAACGGCGGTGTACGAGGTGGCCGAGCCGACGCCGAACGCCGTCTTCGCCGCGCTGGAGGGGTACGACCAGGCGGCCGTGCTGGTCAGTGACGTGCCCGACCTGCCCGCCCTGACCGTCGGCAAGCTGCTTCGCCCACTCACCAGCAGGCCGGTCGCGGTGGCTCCGGTCGAGGGCGGTGGCCCGGGTCTGCTCGGGGTCGCGGTACGACTGCCCGCGCCCGACTGGCTGCCGACGCTGGAGTTGGACACGGCGACGCCGGCTGAGGCGCGCGCCAACGCCCCGCGCCCGGGTGACGTGGCGGTCACCACCGGCTGGCGACGACTGCGCGGCCCGGCTGACCTGGCCACGCTCGACCCGGCCTTCGAGGGTTGGGAAGCGACCCGCGCCCTGCTGTCCGGGGCGGGCCGACCCACCTGATCCTCTCCGGGCCGGGCCGATCCACCTGAACCTCTCCGGGCCGGGCCGGGCCACCTGAACCGTCGGCACCGCCGAACACGCCGCGGGTGCCCGCTGTGGATCTGCGGGGCACCCACGGCGCAGGCCGTCAAATGAGCGGGGTCAGGACCTGGCGTCGCCCTCGCCGTCGGTCTCGTCGGACGGACCGGGCCGCCCCGACTGATCCGACTGGCCGGGGGCCTTCTCCTCCACCCCGCCGGGGGCGGTGAAGTCGAAGCTGTCCAGCTCGCTGAGATCCATGTCGTTCATCGCGAAGGCGACCGGATCGGCGAAGTCGTCGTCCGACGGGAGCAGGTCCGGGTGGCCCCAGACGGCGTCGCGGCCCTCGATGCCACGGTGCTCGGTGAGCGCGGCCCAGAGCGCCGCGGCCTCCCGCAGTCGGCGGGGCCGCAGTTCCAGACCGACCAGCGCGGCGAAGGTCTGCTCGGCGGGACCGCCGGCGGCCCGGCGACGGCGGAACGCCTCGCCCAGCCGGACGACGTTCGGCAGCCGGTCGCTGGCGGCGCTGTCGACGACGTGGCACACCCAGCCCTCGACCAGGGCGAGTGCGGTCTCCAGGCGGGCCAGTGAGGCCTTCTGCGCCGGCGTGTCCTCCGGGGTGAAGATGCCCTCCAGGGCGATCGCCTGCATCGACTCGGGGTCGGTCGGGTCGACCCGGCCCATCGCCTCCTCGATCGCCTCCCGGTTGACCCGGATGCCCGAGGCGTACATCTCGACAGCGCTGAGCACATGCCCACGCAGCCACGGGACGTGCTGGAACAGCCGCTGGTGGGCGGCCTCGCGCAGCGCCACGTAGAGGCGGACCTCGTCCTCGGGCAGCTCCAGGCCCTCGCCGTACGCCCGGATGTTGGCCGGGATCAGCGCGGCCGTGCCGGCCGGGCCGAGCGGCAGCCCGATGTCGCCGGCGGAGAGCACCTCCGCGGCGAGCGAGCCGAGAGCCTGGCCCAGCTGACCGCCGAAGAGCGCGCCACCGAGGGAGGCCACCATCGACTGCATCGGGCCGAGCTGGGCGCGCGCCTCCGGTGGCACCAGGTCGCCCATCGCGCCGACCATCCGGCTGGCGACGGGGTCGCACAGCTTGCGCCACACGTCCAGCGTCTTGAAGATCCACTCGTTGCGGTTCCACGCAACGGGGTTCTGGATGCCGCTGGGCCACGCCGAGGCGGGCTCCAACCACAGGTCGGCGAGGCGTAGCGCCTCCTCGACCGCGTTGCGCTCGTACATCGACACCGCCGGGTCACCGGCGGCCGCGAGCTGACTGGCTGCTACCTGCCGGGCCAGGTCCCAGTTGACCGGCCCGCTGCCCGGCGCGGAGAGCAGGTGCTGCAACTGCGACATGAACTGCTGCATCTGCGCGGGATCGTTGGGGTCTGGTGGTTGCCCACCCGGGAGCGCGAAACCGAACGGAATATCAGGCACGACATCTACGGTACGCGGACCGCGCCCCAGGTAGCCGCCGCTGGCGTTGCGCTGAGGGCGAAGTCGCGTGGCGCATCCGGCGGGCGGGCCGCAACCGGTCGGTACGCTCTGCGGCATGAGACGTCGTGGCCTGACGGTCCTGCTCGGTGCCCTGTTCACCGCCCTGCTGAGCATCGGGGTGCTCCGGGTGCCGATTCCGTACGTGGTGCTGGGCCCGGGGCCGACCGTCAACACCCTCGGTACGACCGACGGCAAGGAGGTCATCCAGGTCACCGGTCGGGAGACCTCGACCTCGGCCGGCCAGTTGCGGCTCACCACGGTGGGGGTGCAACCCTCCGTGCGGTTGCGGGGGGCCATCGCGGGCTGGTTCTCTGACGACGAGGCGGTGGTGCCGCGTGAGCTGGTCTACCCGCCGGGGGAGTCGACGGAGCAGGTCGAGCAGCGCAACGCCGAGGACTTCAAGGCGTCGCAGACCAGCGCGGAGACCGCAGCGCTGCGGGAGCTGGGCTTCCCGGTGCAGGTGGTGATCAAGACGGTGGTCGGAGACGGCCCGGCGGCCGGTGCGCTGAAGGTCGGCGATCTGATCACCTCGGTCGACGGCGAGCCGGTGCCGGTGGCGGCGAAGGTCACCGAGCTGGTCCGGGCCAAGCCGGCGGGCACGGCGTTGACCATCGGCTACACCCGTGACGGCACGCCGGCCACCGCGACGGTGACCAGCCAGGAGCAGGACGGCCGACCGCGGATCGGTGTCGAGATCGATCAGCAGCAGCCGCACCCGTTCACGCTCGGCATCGACCTGGGGGACATCGGTGGGCCGAGCGCCGGTCTGATGTTCGCCCTGGGGATCGTGGACAAGTTGACCCCGGCCGATCTCACCGGCGGTAAGATCATCGCCGGCACCGGCACCATCGACGACGAGGGCGCCGTCGGGCCGATCGGTGGGATCGCCCAGAAGCTGGTCGGTGCCAAGCGCGCCGGGGCGAAGGTCTTCCTGGTGCCGGCGGACAACTGCGCGGAGGCGGTCCGCAATCCGCAGCCCGATCTGCCGCTGTTGCGGGTGGGCTCGTTGGACGAGGCGATGACCGCTCTGGACACGTTGCGCGCGGGTGGTCAGCCGACGCGTTGCTGACCGGTGTGACCGTGCCCCGACACGCTCAGGAACACCCCGTACTCTGGGTGCCTGGTCGGAGCCGATCATATCGAGCGTGCGGAGCCAACAGTGGTCATGCGTAGCAGCAGCCCCCTCCCGAGGATGAGCCGGCGCGGGCGCGTCACCATCGCTGTCCTGGTCGGGGTGTTCGTGCTCTTCACCCTGCTCGGCTGGGGTGTCCAGGCGTGGACCGACTGGCTCTGGTTCGACGAGGTCCGCTACACCGAGGTCTTCACCGGCGTCCTGCTCACCCGGCTGGTGCTCTTCCTCGCCATCGGCCTCGGCATGGCGGTGATCGTCGGTGGCAACCTGTGGCTGGCCTACCGGTTGCGCCCGCGACTGCGTCCGCACTCGGTCGAGCAGGCGACCCTCGAGCGCTACCGGATGCTGCTCAGCCCGCGTCTCGGCACCTGGATCTCGCTGACCGCCGGGGTGGTCGGGCTCTTCGCCGGTCTCTCCGCGCAGAACCGGTGGAACCAGTGGCTGCTGTTCCGCAACGGCGGTGACTTCGGCATCAAGGACCCGGAGTTCGGGGTCGACATCGGCTTCTACGTCTTCCAACTGCCGTTCTGGCGCTACCTGCTCGGGGTCGCCTTCACCGCTGTGGTGCTGGCCGTGATCGGCGCGCTGGCGGTGCACTACCTCTTCGGCGGGGTCCGCCTGCAGGGCGTCGGCGACCGGATGAGCAACGCGGCCCGCGCGCACCTGAGCACGCTGGTCGCGGTCTTCGTGCTGTTGAAGGCGATCGCGTACGTGTTGGACCGGCGGGCCATGCTGCTGGAGTACAACGAGGGCGCCAAGTTGTACGGCGCCGGCTACGCCGACGTCAACGCGTTGCTGCCGGCGAAGGAGATCCTCGCCTACATCTCGATCGTGGTGGCCATCGCGATCCTCGTGTTCTCCAACGCCTGGATGCGGAACCTGGTCTGGCCGGGGATCTCGCTGGCGCTGCTCGGCGTGTCCGCGGTGGCCATCGGCGGCATCTACCCCTGGGCGGTGCAGACCTTCGAGGTCAAGCCGAGCGCCAAGGACAAGGAAGCGCCGTACATCCAGCGCAGCATCGACGCGACGCGCGCGGCGTTCGGGTTGGGGGCCACCGAGACGACCCCGTACGCGGCGAACAACCTCACCCCACCGGGGAACCTGGCCACCGACACCTCGGTGGTGTCGAACGTGCGGCTGCTCGACCCGCAGTTGGTCAGCGAGACGTACACCCAGCTCCAGCAGGTGCGTGGCTTCTACGACTTCGGCCCGAAGCTGGACATCGACAGGTACGGGGTGAACGGGAAGGTCTCCGACTACGTGGTCGGCGTCCGGGAGATCAACTACGGCGAGCTGACCGACCAGCAGAACACCTGGATCAACCGGCACACCGTGTACACCCACGGGTACGGGCTGGTGGCCGCCCCGGCCAACCAGGTGGTCTGCGGTGGGCAGCCGTTCTTCGTCTCCGGGTTCCTCGGCGAGAAGACCCAGGAAGCGTGCTCCTCGCAGACCGAGCAGATTCCGGCCAAGCAGCCGCGCATCTACTACGGCGAGCGGATGGCGGCCGACGACTACGCCATCGTCGGGCAGTCCGACCCGAACAAGAAGGCCGAGTTCGACAGGCCGGTCGGTGAGGGCGGCGGCGAGTCCTACACCTACACCGGTGAGGGCGGTGTGGAGATCGGCTCCTTCACCCGGCGACTGCTGTACGCCATCAAGGAGCAGGAGTCGAACTTCCTGCTCTCCGAGGCGGTGAACAAGGACTCCAAGCTGCTGTACGTGCGCAACCCGCGCGACCGGGTGGAGAAGGTCGCGCCGTTCCTCACCCTGGACGGCGACCCGTACCCGGCAGTGGTCGACGGTCGGGTGCAGTGGATCGTGGACGGCTACACCACGGCGGCCTCCTACCCGTACGCGGAGCGGGTCAACCTGCAGACCGAGACCACCGACGAGTTGACCAACCGGGGCACCTTCCAGCTGGCCCGCGAAGACGTCAACTACATGCGCAACTCGGTCAAGGCCACCGTCGACGCGTACGACGGCACCGTGAAGCTCTACGAGTACGACGACACCGACCCGGTGCTCAAGGCGTGGAACAAGGCGTTCGGCGGCGACCTGGTGCTGCCGAAGGCGGAGATCCCGGTCGAGCTGAGCGAGCACCTGCGCTACCCGGCGGACATGTTCAAGGTGCAGCGCAACCTGCTCACCAAGTTCCACGTGACGAACCCGGGTGACTTCTACTCCGCACAGGACTTCTGGCAGGTGCCCAACGTGCCGGACGCCCCGGACAGCGGTCAGAAGCAGCCCCCGTACTACCTGTTCACCCAGTTCCCCGGGCAGGAGAGCCCCCGGTTCCAGCTCACCTCGGCGGTCACCCCGAACGGCCGGCAGAACCTCGCCGCGCTGATCTCCGGGTCGTACGTCGACGGGCAGCCCCGGCTGGAGGTGCTGGAGTTGCCGGATCAGACCCGAATCTCCGGCCCGGTGCAGGTGCACCAGCAGATGACCAACAACGCGAACATCCGTCAGCAGCTCAACCTGCTCTCCAGCAACCAGGCGCAGGTGCAGTACGGCAACCTGCTCTCGTTGCCCTTCGCCGACGGGATGCTCTACGTCGAGCCGGTCTACGTGAAGAGCAACCAGCAGGACGCGTACCCGCTGTTGCAGAAGGTGCTGCTCTCGTACGGTGACGGCGGCTCCTTCGTGGCGCTCGCCGACAACATCAACGACGGCATCAAGCAGTTGGTCGAGCAGGGTAAGAAGGCCGGGCAGGGCACGTCGCCGCCGCCGACGACCGGGGGCAACCCGACGACCCCGACTCCGACGCCTTCGGGGACGGCGGCGCCGTCGCCGACTCCGAGCGCCGGCACCCCACCGCCGACCGGTGATCTGGCTGCCGCCGCGGACCGGGTGCAGACCGCGATCACCGAGGTCCGGGCCGCGCAGACGTCGGGCGACTTCGAGCGGTACGGGCGTGCGCTGAAGGCCCTCGACGAGGCGCTCACCGCGTTCCAGCAGGCGCAGCAGGCCGCTGGTGCGCCGGGTGCCAGCCCGAGTGCTGGAGGCTGACCCGCCACCGCACGCAGTTCCTCCCCGAGCCCCCGTCCCTCGGACCGCATCAGGTCCGAGGGGCGGGGGCTCGGCCGTTGGCCTGATCTGTGCGTATCTGTCACGTCACCGACAGCACCGCCCGGGACCGCAACCTGCGGTGCCGGTCCGCCGTCCTCACTGCAACGGGGTGGGGACGAGGGGGAACAGTCGTGCGGGACGCGCAGAGCTTCGATGACTTCTACCGCAGCACCGCCCGCCGGACGCTGCGGTACGGCTACGCGGTCGCTGGCGACCACGGTGAGGCGCAGGACCTGGTGCAGGAGGCGTACACCCGGGCCTGGCGGCAGTGGGGGCGACTGTCGTCGCATCCGGCGCCGGAGGCGTGGCTGCGGCTCGTGGTGGCCCGGCTGGCGACCGACCGCTGGCGGCGCCTGCACCGTTGGCGGGTGGTGTTGAGCCGTACCGGACCGCCGGCGGTCGCACCTCCACCCAGCGAGGACGGGGTGCTCCTGGTCCGAGCGCTCCGGCAGTTGCCCGCCACGCACCGGCAGGCACTGGCCCTGCACTACCTCTTCGACATGTCCGTCGAGGAGATCGCCCGGGAGACCGACGTGCCGGTCGGCACCGTGAAGTCCTGGCTGTCCCGGGGCCGGTCCCGGCTGGCCGCGCTGCTGCCCGACCTCAGAGTCGTGGAGTTGGAGGCGAACGATGTCAGTTGAACTCTCTGACCTGTACCGGTCGCTCGGCACCGTCGCGGACGGGCACGAGCTGACCCGCCCCGAGTCCCTTCGGCGGTTCGCCGACCGGCGAGCCCGAGCACGGGTAGCCGGTTCGACGCTCGCGGTGGCGCTGCTCGTGGGCGTGGTTGTCGTCGGTGGCCGACTGGCGTACCCGGCGGACGGTTCCGCACCGCCGCCCGCCGACATCCCTGGCCCGTCGCCGACCGGGGCGACGGCGACCTCCCTGCCGTCACCCTCGCCGACTCCCTCGGCACCGCTACCGTCGCGGACCACCCCGAGTGGTACGCCGTCGCAGCCGGTCACCACCGGACCGGCGGCACCTCGGCCGCCCACCTCGATCCCGGACCGCGCCTTCTTCCTGCTGGCGGCCCCGAATCGGACCGGACTGGAATCCTCGGGGGAGGGTCCGGCACTGCCGACGCTGTGCGGTGCGCGCCTGCCCAGCGACTCGGCCATGGTCCAACGCCGTGGTCGCTACCTGGCCTACAAGATGCCGGAGACGCCGACGGGGCACGTGCCGGACGGTAGTTACCGGCACACCATCACCATCTACCGGGCAGGTCGCGCCGACGACGCGTTGCGGGAGCTGCGGCAGGCGGTGCGCGGCTGCCCCGACCAGAAGCTGCCCGACGACAACAGGACGTGGCGTCAGCGGCTGCTGGCCTCAGGGGCGTACGGGGACGGGTCGGTGCTGTTCGAGATGCGGGCTCCGATGCCGGACGGGATGGGTGAGCCGGGTACGGAGGAGGTTCGGCTGGTCCGGGCGGTCCGGGTCGGCGACGTGGTGACGGTGCTCTGGGAGCAGGGTTGGGAGCACACGGTCGCCGTTCGGTCCCAGGTCGATGCTGACAGTCGACGGGCGGTCGCGGCGATCGAGAACTGGCTCGACTGACAACGCCCAGGTCAGAGCTGTCCGTGCCGGCGGTATCGGAGTCGCTTTGCGGTGTCCCGGGTTGGTGCGCTACGGTTAGCGAACCGACGCGGGGTGGAGCAGCTCGGTAGCTCGCTGGGCTCATAACCCAGAGGTCGCAGGTTCAAATCCTGTCCCCGCTACGAGAGAAACACCAGTTCGAAGCCCGTCTCCGGTTCACCGGAGACGGGCTTTCGACATTCCGGGGTGCCGGCCACAGCGGATGGCGACCCCGCTGATCATCGCCCGGAACGGGTGAGTTAGTCTTAACCAGTCGACGCGGGGTGGAGCAGCTCGGTAGCTCGCTGGGCTCATAACCCAGAGGTCGCAGGTTCAAATCCTGTCCCCGCTACCACTGAAAGTGATACAGGTCCGGCCCCCACAGTGTGGGGGCCGGACCTGTATGGTGCCGCTGTCAGAAGCGAGGGGCCCGCAGGGGCCGGTACCTCGTCGGCACCGGCCCCCGGCGGGTTCTACCGCAGGCCGAAGGCCCGGGTGACGCTCTGGGTGACGCCGCCACCGTTGCGCTGCTTGGCGGTGACCCGGATAGACACGAAGTCGGCCCGGGGCGGCGCGTTCAACGACGCCTGCCAGGTTCCCTTCTTCTCCCGCAGGTCCTGCCGCTGCCAGGTCACTCCGTCGTCGTAGGAGATCTCCAACTCAAGTGACGACACGGCATCCCGAGCCGCGGTGCTGCCCACCACCACTGGCGTGATCGAGAAGTTGGTTCGGCGCTTCGTCCGACCCGCGAAGTCCACGTCCGTTCCGTAGTCCAGCTGGACCAACGGGATGGCCTGCACCTCGGTGGTGCCGCCGGAGATGAAGCTCCACTCGGTGTGCGTGGCGGTCGAGTACGGGCTGAACTCGGGTTTGCCCAAGGTGTCGACGACCAGTCGGTACGGCAGCTTCTCCGGCGACAGGTCACCCGCGCCGATCTCCGGCCAGCCGTTGAACTGGGTCAGCTGCTTGTCGCCCTGATAGAACGTGGCGATCTGCGACATGCTGGCCCCGCCGCTGTGGGCGGCGCCCGCGTCGCCGAAGCCCTGGATGTAGGCGCTCATGGCGGTCTCACCACGGAACGGGATCTCGGTGCTGAGCATCCGTGGCCGGGTGATGGGCCCGAACCAGCGGTCCTTCTGGACGCTGCCCGGCCGGTAGGCGATGGCCTCCGTGTTGGACCGCGCCCAGTCGGCGACGTCGGCGTACTGCATCCACTTGATGCCGCCACCCGCGGAGACCCAGTCGGTGCGCGGCCCCGGCGCGACCGGCTCGAACGGGAACGGCCGTGCCGCCGCGTACTCGTACGGCGGGAAGTCCATCCGGGTCTCGCTGGACTGCTTCCCCGGGGGCGGGGAGAAGGTGAGATCGATCCGGGCGAGGTTGCGCGGGTCGGTCTTGGCGGACGGGTCCTTCGGCACCCCGCCACTGTGGTAGTCCACAAGGTCGTACAGGTACTTCGCCCGGGGGTGGGCGACCACGACCAGGCGTAGCGGCTTGCGGCCGGCAGCGCTGATCTTCTGGATCAACGCCTCGCCCTCGTCCATTGTCACCGAGGCCACCGGGATCGGTCCGGTCGTCACGGCGTCGGTGTTGCCGTACCACTCGCTTTTGCGACCCGCGCGGTCGTTGACAACGACGAGCATCGCCGCGCCGGCGGTGTGCGCCGCCGCTGCCTGATCCGTGGGGGTCACCGCTTCGTTGCCGCGGACGACCACGGCCTTGCCGCGGGCGGCCAGGCCGGCGTAGTCGGCGGTGCCGCCGGCACCCGCGAAGACGGCGTCCAGGCGCGAGGTGCCGTCGGGCAGGGGCGGGGAACCGGGCTGGGCGAGCGGGTCGCTGAGCTGCCGGCCGGGGTAGCTGATGGCCAGCGGCGTCTGCTCGGCGCGGATCCGGGTGGTGAAGACGAAGCTGCCCCTGCGCACCTTGTTCCCGGTCGGCAGGGCCCACAGGCTGTCGTAGGCGGCACCCGGCCAGAACGTCTCGCGCAGGGCGTTCCAGTCGGTGGGTGTCGGCTCGCTCTCGGCGAAGGAGCGGTAGACGTCGATCCGACTGTTGACGACGGCGGTCGGCTGGGGTGTCGCCACCTTCACCTGGCGGGCCCGCGCGGCGTCGAGTTCCACGACCCGGTCGGTGCTCAGGTCGACCTCGGGAGCGGTCAGCATCGCGAGCCCGAGGGAGCGGGGCCCGTGCAGACCCTCCACGTCCGCCGCCGCGACGACGGTGTAGGAGCCGGGCGTCAGGCGGGCGGTGAGCTTTCCGTCCGGCACCCACATGAAGGCGGAGCCGGTCTCGGCGTTGACGACCTCGACCTCGCCGCTCATGGGCCGGCCGGCGCGGTCCTTCAGGTGGATGGTGAGGTCGTACTTCTTGGACTCGACGGCGACCCCGACGGCCGTGTGCACCTCGCCGGCGGCGAAGCGGGCGGTGACCTGGGCGGAGTACCTGCCGGGGGAGAGGCCGGCCGGGGCCACCACGACGTCGACCGTCGCGCTGGCCCGAGCGGGCACCGTGACGCGGTCGGCGGTTGCCGTGAACGTCTGTGCGGGGGCGGTGCCGTGATCGACGGAGAGCTCCAACGCGATCGGGCTGTCCGTCGTGTTGGTGTAGGTGATCGTCCGCTTGATCGGCTGTGGCGCGCTGCCCCAACCGACGAGTCCGGCGTCCACCGACCCGGACGCGACGACCTGGTCCTGGTGGTAGGCGGCGGCGACGTTCAACCGACCGCTACCGGCCTGGTAGGCGTCGTAGTCGGGCGTGCGGACGCTGGTGCCCATCAGCGCGTCCTTGAGCTGCCGCGCGCTCCAGGTCGGGTGCTTCTGCACCAGCAGGGCGGCCGCCCCGGCGACGTGCGGCGCTGCCATCGAGGTGCCACTGTCGGTGTAGTAGTAGCCCTCGCCCCAGGGGATGTGCTGCGAGCGTGCCGCCAGCACGTCCACCCCCGGTGCGGTCATGTCGGGCTTCAGGGCCTCGTCGTTCAACCGGGGCCCGACGCTGGAAAAGCCCGCCAGGTGGTCGGAGGTGTCCACCGCGCCGATGGTCAGCGCGGCGTCCGCGGTGCCCGGCGCGCCGAGGGTGTACGGGTCTGGCCCGCTGTTGCCGGCGGCCACGACGAAGAGCGCACCCGTCTCGGCGGTCAGCTGGTTGACGGCCTGGCTCAGCGGGTCGTCCTGGGTGTGCCAGGCGCTCACGCCGAGGCTCATGTTGATCACCTTGGCGTGCTCGGCCCGCGCCGCCCACTCCATGCCCGCGATGATCCCCGAGATGGACCCGCTGCCGTACTCGTCGAGGACCTTGCCGATCACCAGGTCGGCGTCGGGGGCCACGCCCCGTTCCTTGCCGCCGGAGGCGGCGCCCGTCCCGGCGACGGTGGACGCGGTGTGGGTGCCGTGCCCGTTCCGGTCGATCACGTCCTGGCCGGCGATGAAGCTTCGGGAGGCCACCACCTGGTCGGCGAGATCCGGGTGGGTGGTGTCCACTCCGCTGTCCAGGACGGCGACCCGGACGCCGCTGCCGGTGCCACCCGCGGCCCACGCCGCGGGCGCGCCGATCTGGGCGGTGGTGTCGGCCAGGGTGGCCTTCGCCTTGCCGTCGAGCCACACCTTGTCGACGCCGGCCGCGAAGGAGGGCGCCGGGGTGGCAGCGCTGCGGCCGGTCGGCGACTGTCCACTGGTGAGGGCCGACCAGAAGTCCGCCGCCTGCGATCGGCGTGTGCGGATCGCCTCACCACGGACGGAGGGCAGCTCCAGCGTGGTCTGCGCGCCCGGCAGCGTGGTGCCGGTCCTGAGCTTCGCCGCACCCGTGGTGCGGGTGACGATCAGGGGAAGGTCGGCGGTCCGCGCGTCGTCGTAGCCCTGGGCGATGAGCTGGGTGACGTCGAACAGCTGCTTGTCGAGTCGACCGGTGGCGAGGTACGGCAACGCCTCGTCCGGGTACACGTAGGTGTCTCGGCCCTCAGTGGAGATGCGTACGGAGCCGGTGGCGCCCGGGGCGCGCTTCACGTCCACCGATTCGGTTGCGCCGTGGACGCCCGGGGTCACCGTCACCCGGTCGCCGGTGATCAGAGTGACCGTGACGGGGGTGCGGTCCGCGTCGCCGCTCGGAGCGGCTCTCGTCGGCGGCGGTGGGGGTGGTGGGGCGCCGTGCGCGGCCGTGGGGGTGAGGAGAGCGGCGACGACTGTGACGCCGACCGCTGCCGCCGCAGATCTTCGGGTGCGAGAGATCCGCGCACTGCCTAAAGAGGTGAGCATGAGGCGAATCCGATCACCTCGATAGATTCATGTAAAGATCATCATCTTTGCCGGGACGTTGCGAGTGCGTTGCGCACCGGCCGGGGAGCTTCCGCGCCATCCGGACCCGTGATTCGGCGTGGACCGACGTGCCGAGGTTGCGCCCTTCGGCAAGGATGGGCACATGTCTTCATTCGGTAAGTGGTGGGGCCGCCTGAGCGCGGTCTTCGGTGCGGTCGTACTGGCGGTCTTCGTGCCGGTCGCAGCCTGGGCGTCCACGGGCACCGGCGAACTCGTGGTGGAGGCCGCCCGGCGGCGAGGCCGCAGTGGCTTCGGGGTGCTCCCGCTGCTCTGCTGCCTGGTGGTGGTCGCGATCGTCGTGTTCCTGGTGTTGCGTCTGATGCGCAACCGCCGGGGTGGCCCGCCGCGCTGACCGCGCTCGCCGCGCTGACCGCGCCTGCGACGCCGGAGGGTCACCAGCGGCCGGTTCCGGTCTGGCCGCTGGTGCTCACCGCCGCCAGGGCCGCGATGGCCTGGGACAGGAAACGCGCGGTGGCCTCGCGGGTGCCGTCACGCTTGACGCGGATCCGCTCGGCGGCGGCGACCAGCAGGGTGCGCACCTTGGCGTGCCCCTGGGGTGGCGGCGCCGGCGCCGGCCCGAGCAGGTCGGCGATGCTGGCACCGAACTCGGCGGCACGTCGCTGGGCCGGGTCGGTGATGCTGCCCTCGGCGTAGCGGCGGACCTGGGCACTGGCGTTCAGCCCACGTTCGTGGCCGAGAACGGCGCCGACCTCACCATTGGTGGTCAGAAAGTTGATCACGTCGGCGACCGTGTCCGGGTGGCGGGTGCCCCGGAACCCCGCCCAGTACATCGACGCTCGTGCCCACTGAGCTCCCGGCGGGCCGGGGAAGCCGACGATGCCCAACTCGGACTCGGTGAGTCGCTGAAGCTCCGGTAGCTGGTGCGACCAGGCGAAGGACGCCGCCGTCGCGCCGCTCACCACCAGTTGCCGGGCCGGCTCGCCGCTGTCGGCCTGCTCGACCAGGGCCGCGCTTGGCGTGGCTCGGCTCCGACGGGCCCGCTGCCACAACTCGAACCACGCGATCAGCTCGTCCGCGCCGAAGCCGAGCTGGTTGCCCCGGTAGAACTCGCCGCCCTGCGACCGCAACCAGAGCCAGAGTGCCCGGTAGTCGCCCGAACCGTCCATGGTGCCGGCCACCCGGCGGTCGCTGGCCTCGGTGACCTGCGTGGCCCAGGAGATGTAGTCGGGCCAGGTCATCCCGGCGCGGGGCTCCGGCATCTCCAGCTCCCGCAGCAGGTCCCGGTTGAACACCACCACGGCGTGGGTCTGCCCGGCGGCCACCGCCATCGTCCGCCCCTCCACCGTGCCGTAGCGGATCAGACCCTCCGGCAGGCCCCGAAGATCCAGGTGGTGATCGGTGAGGTCGAGAATGACCTGACGCTGGGTGTACTCGGTCAGCATGGCGTCGTCGATCTGGATCAGGTCCGGTACGTTCCCGCCGCCCGCCTGGGTGGCCAGCCGGTCGTAGTAGCCGTCGGCGCCCTGCCAGGTGACCCGGAAGGTGACCCGGGGGTTGCGATCCGAGTAGAGCCGCAGCGCCTTCTCGGTGAGCTCGGCCCGTTTGGTGCCACCCCACCAGAAGACCGACAGCTCGACGGGCCCGTCCTGGGTCGAGGTGGCGGCGTCGTCACTGCACCCCGCCAGTCCGCCGGACGCGAGCAGAGGTGCGCCGAGCAGCGCGCTGAGCAGTCGGCGCCGACCCGGGTCCGCGCCGAGGCGGTCGAGCGAAGGGCGAACAACGGGCACGGGGCTCTCCTGGACCTACGGGGGTGGCGGTCGGACCATTCACGCAGGCAGCACACGAAGGTGTCAACGTCCGTCCGGTCACCCTCGGCAGGGTGGTCGGATCAGGGCCCGCGGTCTCGCGTGGTGTACTAGGGCGCGTGGAACTTCTGCACTCGGGCAAGGTCCGGGACGTCTACGCCGACGGCGACGACCTGATCCTGGTGGCCTCGGATCGCATCTCGATCTACGACGTGGCGCTGCCGACGCCGATCCCGGACAAGGGTCGTCTGCTCACCGCGCTCTCGCTCTGGTGGTTCGAGCAGCTCGCCGACCTCGTGCCGAACCACGTCATCTCGGCCACCGACGTGCCCGCCGAGTTCGCCGGGCGGGCCATCCGCTGCCAGCGGCTGGACATGCTCCCGGTCGAATGCGTCGCCCGCGGATACCTGACTGGCGGCGGCCTGCGGGAGTACGAGAAGACCGGCGCGGTCTCCGGCGTGGAGCTGCCGCGAGGGCTCGGCGAGGCGTCGATCCTGCCCGAGCCGATCTTCACGCCGTCGAGCAAGGCCCCGGCCGGCGAGCACGACGAGCCCATCACGTACGACGACGTGGTGGACAAGGTGGGTCAGGCCACCGCGGAGCGGCTCCGGCAGATCACCATCGACATCTACCGGCGCGGCGCCGAGCTGGCCGCCGACCGGGGCATCCTGGTCGCCGACACCAAGATCGAGCTGGGTTGGGCGCCGGACGGCACCCTGGTCCTCGCCGACGAACTGCTCACCTCCGACTCGTCGCGGTTCTGGCCGGCCGAGTCGTACCAGCCGGGCCGGGTGCAGTTCTCCTACGACAAGCAGTACGTACGGGACTGGGCCACCGGCAGCGGCTGGAACAAGCAGGCCCCCGCCCCGGACATGCCGGCCGAGGTGGTCGAGGCGACCCGGGCCCGATACATCGACGTCTACGAGAAGCTCACCGGCAACCGCTGGGAGTGACCGGCTCACTCCACCCAGTCGAGGGTGCGCTGCACTGCCTTGCGCCACTGGCGCAGCTCCTGCTCGCGTAGCTCCGGGGCCATGGCCGGCTCCCACTGCGCGTCGGAACGCCACTGCGCCCGCAGAGTTGCCAGGTCCGGCCAGAAGCCGACCGCCAGACCCGCCGCGTACGCGGCGCCCAGGCAGGTGGTCTCGGTGATCCGGGAACGGACCACCGGCACGTCGAGCACATCGGCGAGGAACTGCATGAGCAGACCGTTCGCGGTCATCCCACCGTCCACCCGGAGACGACGCAGCGCCACATCGGAGTCGGCGTTCATCGCGTCGACCACCTCGCGGGTCTGCCACGCAGACGCCTCCAGCGCCGCACGCGCCAGATGTCCCTTGGTGATGTAACCGGTCAGGCCCGCGATGACCCCCCGGGCGTCACTGCGCCAGTGCGGGGCGAACAGCCCCGAGAACGCCGGCACCACGTAACAGCCGCCGTTGTCGTCCACGGTGCTGGCCAACTCCTCCACCTCGGCGGCCGTGGAGATCAGCCCGAGGTTGTCCCGCAGCCACTGCACCAGTGAGCCGGTGACCGCGATGGCGCCTTCGAGGGCGTACGCCGGTGGTTGGCCCTTGATCCGGTAGGCGACGGTGGTGAGCAGACCGTGCGTCGACGGGACCGGGGTGGCGCCGGTGTTGAGCAGCAGGAAGCTGCCGGTGCCGTAGGTGCATTTCGCCTCACCCGGCTGGAAACAGGTCTGCCCGAACAGAGCGGCCTGCTGGTCGCCGAGCGCACTGGCCACCGGCACCCCGGCGAGCACCCCGCTCGCCGTGCCGTACACCTCTGCGGAGCAGCGGATCTCCGGCAGCATCGCCGCCGGAACACCCATCGCGTCCAGCAGATCCGGCGCCCAGTCGAGGGTCGTGAGGTCCATCAGCATGGTCCGGCTGGCGTTTGTCACGTCGGTGACGTGCTCGCCGGTCAGCTTCCAGATCAGCCAGCTGTCCATGGTGCCGAAGAGCACCTCGCCGCGGTCGGCGCGCTCGCGCAGGCCCTCGACCTCGTCGAGCAGCCAGCGCAGCTTCGGCCCGGCGAAGTAGGTGGCCAGCGGCAGGCCCGTGCGGGCCCGGAACCGCTCCTCGCCGTACGCCGAGGCGAGCTCGCGCAACAGCGGCCCCGTCCGGGTGTCCTGCCAGACGATGGCGTTGGCCACCGGGCGGCCGGTGGCCCGGTCCCAGACGACAGTGGTCTCCCGCTGGTTGGTGATGCCGACAGCGGCCAGCCCGGACGCGTCGGTGCCGGCGGCCCGCAGCGCCTCGGCGACCACCTGCTCGACGTTGTCCCAGATCTCCTCGGCGTCGTGCTCCACCCACCCCGGTCGGGGGAAGATCTGCCGGTGCTCGCGCTGGGCCACGGCGACGATGTCCCCGGCCCGGTCGAAGACGATGCACCGCGAGGAAGTGGTGCCCTGGTCGATGGCGGCGACGTACTGGGGGGTCACCGCAGCACCGTACCCGGACGGCGGCGCGGCGCGACAGGCGTCACGGCGGGTTCCGGCCCGCCGCCGTCGGCGGCCGTCCGCTTCCCCTACGATGTGCGAACGTGCGCGACATCGCAGTTTTCAGTGGAACCGCCCATCCCGACCTGGCTGCCGAGATCTGCGCCCACCTGGGGGTGCCGCTGCACCCGGTGCGGGTCTCCCGGTTCGCGAACGACTGTCTGGAAGTCCAGTTGCAGGCCAACTGTCGGGAGCGGGACGTCTTCCTGATCCAGCCGTTGGTGCCGCCGGTGCAGGAGCACCTGGTCGAGCTGCTACTGATGATCGACGCCGCTCGGGGCGCCTCCGCCGGTCGGATCACCGTGGTGCTGCCGCACTACGCGTACGCCCGCTCGGACAAGAAGGACGCCCCACGGATCTCGATCGGCGCGCGGCTCGTCGCTGACCTGCTCACCTCGGCCGGGGCGGACCGGGTGCTCGCGATGACCCTGCACTCGCCGCAGGTGCACGGCTTCTTCAGCGTTCCGGTGGATCACCTGCACGCGCTGCGGGAACTGGCCACCCACTTCCGGCGCTACGACCTCAGCAACACCGTGGTGGTCTCGCCCGACCTGGGCAACGCCAAGGAGGCCGCAGCCTTCGCCCGGCTGCTCGGCACTCCGGTCGCGGCCGGGGCGAAGCAGCGGTTCAGCGACGACCTGGTCAAGATCAGCGCGGTGATCGGCGACGTGACCGACCGGGACGTCATCGTGCTGGACGACGAGATCGCCAAGGGCAGCACGGTGGTCGAGCTGATGGAGCATCTGCGCGGCCTGAAGGTCCGGTCGATCCGGCTCGCCTGCACGCACGGCCTCTTCTCCGGTGACGCGTTGCAGCGGCTCAGCGACCAGGACGGCGTCCTGGAGATCGTCTGCACCAACACGGTGCCCATCCCGGCCGCCAAGCGGGTTCCCAAGCTGCAGGTCCTGTCGGTGGCCCCCGCCCTGGCCGAGGCGACGCGCCGAATCCACAACGGAGAATCCGTCTCCGCCCTCTTCGCCTGACCCCAACCCGCGCCCAGCCCGGCGGGCCTTGCGCCCTGCCCCGCCCCGCGCCGTACCTGCCTCCGCCGATCTTGCAGTTTCGGTTGTCGAAAAGCGTGAATTGCCACCGATGTCGGGACAGTAAGTGCAAGATCGCGGCTCGACCCTGTGGATCATGGAGTTATGGTGCCTGGTTTGGCGTCATTCGAGGACTTTGTCACCCACCACAACTCCATGATCGACGGGAGCGGGGCGGGGCGGGGCGGGCCGGGAGCGGGGCGGGGCGGGGTGAGGCCGGGGGTGGGGCGGCGGTGGGTTAGTGCGGGGTGTGGTTGTGGTTGGTTAGGCCGGTGGTTATGCGGACGGTGGTGCCGGCGGTGCCGGTGACCACCTCCATCGCGTCGGTCAGCTCGCGGGCCAGCCAGAGGCCCCAGCCGCCGGCGGTGTCCGGGGCGGGCCGACTGCGGTCGCCCAGCCGTTGTGGGCTGATCCCGTGCCCGTGATCGGCGACCTCGCAGATCAGCGCACCCGACTCGTGCCAGAGTCGCAGCCAGCCGTGCCCGCCGCCGTGCCGCACCGCGTTGGTGATCAATTCGTTGATCGCGAGCACGAAGTCGTCCAGCCGTTGGCCGCTGAGGCCGGAGGCATGCGCGCAGGAGGTGACCGAGTGTCGAATCTCGGTCACCTGGGCCTGGTCAAAGGCTTCGGCGATCAGGAGGGCAGGTTCGATGGGCACAACCGTACGCGGTGCGTGCGGATCTGCGTTTGTCATGGGCCCGTCCCGGCGGCACATCTCGGAGTAATTCGCGGCTTTTCCACCGTACGTCAGGGTTTCCTGAACCGCACTCGCTGCTCGCCGTGTGCCGGACCGGTTGTGGCATCCTGACCGCCATGCCGTCGCCGCCGGGTGGGTTCGAGGTGCCGCTGTGGCGTGCGCTCACCGTATTCAGACTGGCCTCCCTGGCGTACGTCTGCGTGCTCGCGGTGCGCGACGCCGACCGGTACGCCCACCCGTACGCCGTCGGTGCCCTGATCCTTTTGATGATCGCCTGGACGGGCGCGACAGCGGTCGGGTACGCCCGGCCGGCCTGGCGGCGCTGGCCGCTGCTGCTGGCCGACCTGGGGGTGGTGATGGCCATCGTGCTGGCCACCCCGTGGGTGGTCGGCCGGACGGCGCTCGCCCACGGCGTACCCACCCTGGGGGTGGCCTGGATGGCCGGCCCGGTGCTGGCCTGGGCCGTCTCCGGTGGCCGGCGGCGGGGCACTGTCGCCGCGCTGCTGGTCGCCGGCGCGGACCTGGCCACCCGGGAGCGGATCGGTCAGTCCTCGTTCACCGGGGTGATCCTGATGCTGCTCGCCGGGGTGGTGGTCGGGCATGTGGCCCGGCTCGCGGTGAGCGCCGAGGAGCGGTTGCAGCGTGCGGTGGAGCTGGAGGCCGCCACCCGGGAGCGGGAGCGGCTGGCCCGGGACATTCACGACTCGGTGCTCCAGGTGCTGGCGCTGGTGCAGCGGCGCGGCGCCGACCTGCCCGGGGAGGCCGGCGAGCTGGCCCGGCTGGCCGGTGAGCAGGAGGTTGCTTTGCGGGCGCTGATCGCCGGGGCCGGCCCGGCCGCCGCGAGCCTCCCGGACGGCGGCGAGGCGGTGGACCTGCGGACCCTGCTCGGCCGGTACGCCTCGGCGGCGGTGGCGCTCTCCGCCCCGGCCACCCCGGTGCCGCTGCCTCGACGGGTGGCCGCGGAGTTGGCCGCCGCGACCGGCGCGGCCCTGGACAACGTGGGGCGGCACGCCGGCGGGCGGGCCTGGGTGCTGATCGAGGACGAGGGGACGACGGTGACCGTGTCGATCCGCGACGAGGGGCCGGGCATTCCGGACGGCCGGCTGGACGAGGCGGCCGCCCAGGGCCGGCTCGGCGTGACCCAGTCGATCCGGGGACGGGTGGTCGACGTGGGCGGCACCGTGCGGATCGTGTCCGCCCCCGAGGCGGGCACCGAGATCGAGCTGAGCGTGCCGAGGTGACGGCGGCGGACCCGGTCCGGGTGATGGTGGTGGACGACCATCCGATGTGGCGGGAGGGCGTGGCCCGCGACCTGACCGAGGCCGGTTTCCTGGTGGTGGCGACCAGCGGCGAGGGACGACAGGCCATCCGGGTGGCCGCCGCGGCCCGGCCCGACGTCGTCGTCCTCGACCTGCAACTACCCGACATCTCCGGCGTCGAGGTGATCCTGGGGTTGCGCGCGGCGCTGCCGGCCGTACGGGTGCTGATGCTCAGCGCCAGCGGCGAACAGCAGAGCGTGCTGGACGCGGTGAAGGCCGGGGCCACCGGTTATCTGGTGAAGTCGACAGCGCCCGCCGAGTTCCTGGAGGCGGTGCACCGCACCGCGGCCGGCGACGCGGTCTTCACGCCCGGCCTGGCCGGGCTGGTGCTCGGCGAGTACCGCCGGCTGGCCGCCGGGCCGGGGCGGGGGACCGGCCCGGCCGGCGCTGCCGAACCCGCGACGCCCCAGCTCACCGAACGGGAGACGGAGGTGCTGCGGCTGGTGGCGAAGGGGATGTCGTACAAGCAGATCGCCCAGCGGCTCGGCCTGTCGCACCGCACCGTGCAGAACCACGTGCAGAACACCCTGGGCAAGCTGCAACTGCACAACCGGGTCGAGCTGACCCGGTACGCCATCGAACGCGGTCTGGACGACTGAGCGGACGTCAGACCGAGCGCGGCGGCTCCGTCTCGTGGATGGCCAGCTCCTCGGCGGTGGCTCCGCCCCCGGCCGATCCGGCGTCGTACGCCACCGAGTCGGTCTCCTGGTCGGTGTGCGCCCCCTCGTCGGGTTCCACCAGCCGGCCCACTGTGGCGTCGGCAACGGTGCCGAGCTGACCGTGGTCGTAGAGGGAGACCGGTGAGTTCGGGTCCGAGGTCGGCCCGGGATCCATCACGTCGGCGTCCAGCTGAGCCTCCGCAGCGGCTTCCAGGTTGTCCGCCTCGAAGGCGATCTTCGGGTCGATGGTGCCGGCCAGCGGGTCGTCCGCCGGGCGCTCGTAGACCTCGCGGTCGAGCTTGTAGTCCAACGACTCACCGTCGAGCTGCTCCTCGGCGGTCGTGCCGAACCGGTCCACCGCCACCGGCGTCCGGTCGCCGGGCAGTTGGGCCGGGTCCGGGCCGTCCGCCTCGCGCCCGGTGAGGACGTCGTCGTTGGCGGTCGAGTCGTCATCGGCGGTGTCGGGCAGCCCTTGCGCCTCGGTGTCGGACACGGGGGTCGGGTACTCGTTGTCGCGCATGTCTGATCACTACCCGCTGCCCTGCCGCCGTAACCGGGCGGCAGTCGACGGTACGGCGCCGAATCGGGCGCCGATGGCGAAAGCCCCGTCAGGCGGCCTCGTCGTCGGGGTGCAGCACACACCAGACGACCTTGCCGTCCGGTACGGCAGTGCTGCCCCAGCGGCGGGTCACCGTGTCGATCAGCAGCAGTCCTCGACCGCCGGCCCGGTCTGGTGGGGACATCCCGGCGAACGTCGGCTGACGCGGGGAGTGGTCGCGAACCGCCAGGTGCAGGGTGGTCTCCCGGGGCGCCAGCCGAACCGTCATCGGGGTCCGGGCGTGCGCCACCACGTTGTTGACCATCTCGGTGATCGCGATGCACGCCGGGTCGGCGAGCGTCGGCATGCCCCAGCGCTCGCAACCGGTGGTGACCAGCTCGCGCGCCTGCCTGGCGGCGCCCACCGCCGGAGCCAGCTCGGCGGTGAGGACCGCCGCCATTGGTGTCGCCGCCACAGCGGCCAGCGCCCCGTCGAGCGTCGGCCAGGCCGGTACCCCGGCGAGCGCGGCGTCCGGCTGGGCGGGCCCGTCCACCGCCGGGTCACACAGCAGCAGGTCCGCGGCGGGCCAGTCGGCGACCTCCCGGCGTACGTCGGCGAAGACGTCGCGCCCGGCCGGGTCGACGACCCGCAGGCCGGTCACGTCGGCCACCACCGGGCCGGGCCGGGCCAGCAGACGGGCGAGCAGCGCGCCGCGTACCGCCTCGGCACCGGCGGCATCGAGCACGCCGGTCAGTCGGACCACCGCTGACGACTCGTCGATTTCCACGAGACAGCTCGACATGATCGCCCCATTGTGCGCGCCGGTGACGGTCAGCGCATTCGGGCGCTCGACATCGGCCATCAGCGGTCCGACCGGGAGCGGCGGTTGATGGCCGCCAGGGTGCCGACAGCGGTGCCGGCGGCGGCCAGACCGAAGGCGGCGGTCATCCGCGCCAACTGTCGCCGCCGACCGTGCCAGCCACCGTCCTGGCGCGCCTGAGCATCGCTGTGGAACACGTTGCCGCTGCTGTCCACCCGGGCGCCCGGGCCGAACTGGGTCCGGTGGGCGTACCAGCCGAGCGTGCGCTCGACCAGCGCGGGCGCCAGCCGCCACTGCAGGCCGATCAGCCGCGCGGCACCGCCGGCGTACGCCTCGCGTCGAGGCCGGCGCAGCAGCCGGACGATGGTCTCGGCCACCACCTCCGGCGGATAGATCGGAGGGGGTGGCACCAGCTCCCGACCGCTGTGGTTGCCGGTGTGCCGGAAGAACGGGGTGTCGATCGTGGCCGGCAGCACGGTGCAGACGGAGATGTGACCGCGACCGGTGACCCGCAGCTCCTGTCGGACGGTGTCGGCCAGCCCACGGATGCCGTGCTTGGTGGCGTTGTACGCCGACTGGTACGGCATTGCCACCTCGGCCAGCACCGAGGCGTTGTTGACCAGCACACCGCCACCGGCGGCACCCAGGTAGGGCAGGGCCGCCTTGATGCCGTGCACCGTCCCGAGCAGGTTGACCTCCAGCACCCGGCGGAACTCGGCGACCGGGATCTCGTCGAACAGCCCCACCGCGCTCACCGCGGCGTTGTTCACCCAGGCGTCGATCCGGCCGAACTCGGCCGCCGCCTGGTCGGCCAGCCGCCGCACCGACTCCAACTCGGTGACGTCGGTCGGTACGACCAGCGCCCGGCCGCCCAACTCCCGGCAGCGCTGCGCGACCTGTAGCAGGGCCGGCTCGCTGCGGGCGGCCAGCACGACGGCGGCACCACGGCGGGCCAGCGCGTACGCGGTCGCCGTGCCGATCCCGCTGGACGCACCGGTGATCACCACTGTCGAATCGGCGAGACTGCGGGTCAGCGGCATTTCTGAGCGGTACCCCCGGCCGGGCCTGGTCACACCGACGACGGCTTGTCGATCATCGTCGAAGTGCTGTCGCGTGTCGCATGTGCTTGCCGTGGCGCAAGTGTCGGTGGCACTCGCGGGGACTCTTCCTGATCTGCCAGGTTTCGGCTCAGCGTCGCGGGGTTAATGGGACGCTCTGACCGGGAGGACCACCGCCGAGGAAAGATCGCAGGGAGGTGACCCATGCGCGTCGGCCTCGTCTGCGCGCACGCCAGTTCCTACCGCCACGCCGACGGCCCGCCGGTAGGCACCCGACAGCACACCGCGAGGGTCGCCGCCGAGCTGGCCGAACGAGGCCATGACGTCCGGCTCTACGTGCGCCGGGACGACCCGACGCTGCCGGCGACGATGAACGTCGACGGCTACCAGGTGCACCAGGTGCCCGCCGGCCCGCCCACCCCACTGCCCACCGCCGAGCTGATCCCGTACGTGACGGAGGTCGGCCGCTGGCTGGCCGACGAGTGGTCGGGGTCCTGGCGGCCCGAGGTGGTGCACGGGCACTACTGGGTCGGTGGCCTGGCCGCCGCGCACGCCGTCCGGGAGACCGACATTCCGGTGGTGCAGACGTTCCACTCGCTCGGCATCGAGCAGCTGCGTCACCTGGGTGGTCACTACGACGGGCCGGGCCAGCGGATCACGCTGGAGCGCGCGTTGACCCGGGCCGTCGACATCGCCGTGGCCCAGTCCAACGACGAGGTCGACGAGCTGACCCGGATGGGTCTGCAACGCAGCTCGGTCGCGTTGGTGCCGGCCGGCGTCGACATCGACCTGTTCCATCCCGACGGCGAGGCGGCACCGCGCGAACAGCGGTCCCGGATCCTCTCGGTGGGCTCGCTGGCCGCCGGGCACGGCCAGGAGGACCTGATCCGGGCGATGCGGCTGGTCGGCGACGCCGAGCTGGTGATCGCCGGCGGGCCACCGGCCGACCAGTTGGTCAACCACGCCGAGGCGCGACGGCTGCGCGAGTTGGCCGAACAGCTCGGCGTCGTCGACCAGGTACGGCTCGTCGGGGCGGTGCCGCACGACCAGATGGCCACCTGGTACCGGTCGGCGGACGTGGTCGCCTGCACGCCGCACTACTCCTCGGCCGGACGGGTCTCGCTGGAGGCGATGGCCTGCGGTGTGCCGGTGATCGGCTACGCGATGGGCGGCCTGGCGGACGCCGTCGTCGACGAGGTCACCGGCCGCCTGGTGCCCCCCGGTGACGTGCGGGCACTCGGAGTGTCGCTGCGCCGGCTGCTCGGCGACAACGCCGGTCGGTTCGCGTACGGGCACGCCGCTGTGGACCGGGTGCGCAGCAGCTACACCTGGGAGCGGACCGCCGGTGCGCTGGAGCGCCTCTACGAACGGGTGGTGAGCCGCCGCAAGCCGGTCGAGGCGTGAGTCGGCGGTGCTGCGGGACCTCAACCGTGGTGCGGTGCCGGACGGTCAGCCCGGCTGGCCGGCACCGACCATGGCGGGGTCCCGACGGCGTGTCACCGAACGGTGCTGCTGCGGTTCGGCGTACCGGGTCAGGCCGATAACCGCGGCCAGGGTCACCAGGAAGCCGACCGCGGCCAGCCACTCCCGCCCCGGCCAGATCTTGTCGTTGAGCAGCAGCAGGCCGACGATCGCGGCCGGCACCGCGCCGGCGGCGTCCATCGCGGCGACCGCGGCGGTCGTCGAGCCGCGCTGCATGGCCAGACCGAGCAGCAGTTGACCCACTATCGAGTGGGCGATCAGCAGGTAGAACAGCGGGTCGGCGAGGAACGCCTCGGCGGACGGCGCGGATGCCAGTGGCCGGGCGGCGACAGCGGCCGAGCTGAACGCCAGCCCGGCGAGTGAGCCGAGGGCCACCGAACCCGGCGCCCCGTGCAGTCGGACGGCGAAGAAACCGAGCACCGCTATCACGCCCAGCGCCACCAGCAGGGCGATCGAGCCGGCGGTGCCGAGCTGCTTCGACGGCGCCGGCCGGGCGGACAACACCAGCGCGGTGATCCCCGCGAAGAGCAGCGCCAGCAGCACCACCTCCGCCGCCGGCAGCCGCCACTTCAACACCAGCACCCCGAGGATGGCGGTCACCCCGAGCCCGGCGGCCACGCTGGCCTGCACGAGGAACAGCGGCAGGTCCCGCCGGGCCAGGAAGGCGAGCACGAAACCGGCGATCTGACAGCCGAGACCGACCAGGTACGTCCGGTGCCCGGCGAGGCGCAGAAGCAGGCCCGGATCGAAGGTGTGGTGGACGGTGGTGCGGGCCGCCGCCACCGACTGGAGCAGATTGGCGAAGCCGTACGCGACGATCATCGCCGCGAGGAAGCACCAACCGGAGGAGACCACCTGGCGAGGATAGAGGTTGCCGGGGGTCAGCGCTCGGCTGGTCGGTTGAGGCGCACGAGGATGTCGGCGTGCAGCACACCGTTGGTGGCGACCACGCTGCTGTCGGTGCCCGGAGCACCGGCGGGAGCCGGTTGTCCGGCCAGATCCGTGACCGTGCCACCCGCCTCCGTGACGATCGGCACCAGCGCCGCCACGTCCCACACCGACAACTCCGGCTCGACCATCACGTCCAGTGCCCCCTCGGCCAACAGCATGTAGCCGTAGAAGTCGCCGTACGCCCGGTTGCGCCAGCTGTCCCGCATCAGGTCGAGCACCGCGTCGAGCCGCCCGGCCTCCTCCCACCCGTTCAGCGACGAGTAGCAGAAGCTGGCATCCGCCACCCCGCGCACCGCGGACACGCCGATCCGCTCACCGGTCGCGGGGCTCGGCCCGGCGTACGCGCCCGCGCCCGCGCTGGCCCACCAACGTCGTCCGAGCGCTGGTGCGGACACCACGCCGACCGCCGGCCGATCGCCGTCGTAGAGCGCGATCAGGGTGGCCCAGATCGGCACGCCACGGACGAAGTTCTTGGTGCCGTCGATCGGGTCGATGATCCACCGGCGGCCGTTCGGGTCGGCGGACGGCTGCGCGCCGAACTCCTCACCGAGCAGCCCGTCGGCCGGTCGATGCTCGGCCAGCAGGGCGCGGATCTCCCGCTCCACCGCGGTGTCCGCGTCGGAGACCGGGGTCAGGTCGGGCTTCGCCTCGACGCGCAGGTCGAGCGCGCGAAACCGGGCCGTGGCGATGGCGTCGGCCCGGTCGGCGAGCAGGTGGGCGAGGGCGAGGTCGTCGGCGTACCCGGTCATGCCGGCAACCTAGCCCACGCCCGTCGCGTCACTCGTCGGGGCCGCGCCGGTCATCCTCGCCGGGGCCGCGCTGGTCGCTGTCGCCGCGCGAGTCGCCCTCGCCGGCCCGGGAGGCGAGCAACCGACGGTACGAGGCCAGCCGGCGCGGGTCGGCCTTACCGGCGGCCACCCAGGCGTCCAGCCCACACTCGGCCTCGTCGGCCGTGTGGGGACAGTTCGGTGGACAGTCGACGGTGCCCTCGACAAGGTCCGGAAAGCCGTGCAGCAGGCTGTCGGCCGAGACGTGCGCCAACCCGAAGCTGCGGATCCCGGGGGTGTCGATGATCCAACCCGGGTCGGTGTCGATCCCGGGCACCGGTGGCAACCGCAGCGCCACCGCGCTGGTCGAGGTGTGCCGGCCCCGGCCGATCGCGCTGACCACGCCGACCGCCCGCAGCGCGTCCGGAACGAGGCGGTTGACCAGCGTCGACTTGCCCACGCCGGAGTGCCCGACCAGCACCGACACCTTGCCGCTGAGCAGCGCGCGGAGCGCGTCGAGGTCGGAGTCGGGGCGGTTGAGCACGTACGGCAGCTCAAGCTCGGTGTAGTAGCCGAGCACCTCCTCCGGCCCGGCCAGGTCGGCCTTCGTGAGGCAGAGCAGCGGCTCGACGTCCGCGTCGTACGCGGCCACCAGGCAGCGGTCGATGAACCCGGTGCGCGGCGGTGGGTCGGCCAACGCGCTCACGATCACCAACTGGTCCGCGTTGGCCACCACGACCCGTTCCAGCCGACCCTCGGCGGTGGTCTCGTCGTCGTCGGCGGTGCGGCGCAGCACCGAGCGACGTTCGGCGATCCGGACGATGCGGGCGAGCGCGCCCTCCGCGCCGGACGTGTCGCCGACCAGGCTGACCCGGTCACCGACCACCACCGACTTGCGGCCCAACTCGCGGGCCCGCATCGCGGTGACAGTGGGCAGCTCGGCACCGACCACGCCGCGTTCGGCCCCGGAGAGCACACAGGTGTAGCGCCCTCTGTCGACGGCGATGACGAACCCGTCGACCGCGTCGGCGTGCTGCGGGCGGGTGCGCGTACGTGGGCGCGACGACTTTCCGGGCCGGACCCGCACGTCGTCCTCGTCGTACTCCCGCCGTTTGGTCGCCAGGACCTGTCCTCTTCTCGCGTCAGCTCTTGCCGGTCACCATCGCTGACCATAGTGCCGGGAACTCGGGCATGGTCTTGGAGGTACACCCCACGTCGTCCACATCGATGCCCGGAACGGCGAGCCCGGCCACCGCGGCGGCGTGCGCCATCCGGTGGTCGTGGTAGGTGCGGAAGACGCCGCCGCGCAGCGGTCGGGGCCGGATCTCCAACCCGTCAGGTGTTTCGGTGATGTCCGCGCCGAGCCCGCCGAACTCGCGCGCGAGCGCGGCGAGCCGGTCGGTCTCGTGGCCGCGGATGTGCCCGACGCCGGTGAAGACCGACGGCGAGTCGGCCAGCATGGCCAGCGCGGTCAGCACGAGGGTCAGCTCGCCGACGTCGGAGAGGTCGGCGGTCAGACCGTGCACCACGCCGGTGCCACGGACGGTCAGCCCGTTGGTGGAGAGCGTGACCTCGCCGCCCATCCGCTGCAGCAGCGAGCGGAGTTTCTCGACCGGCTGCGCGCTGCTGTGCGGCCAGCCCTGCAAGGTGACCTCACCGCCGGTGACCAGTGCGGCGGCGAAGAACGGCACGGCGCCGGAGAGGTCCGGTTCGATGTCCCAGCCACGCCCGGTGAGTGGGCCGGGCTCGACGGCCCAGACGTCGGGGGTGCTGTCGTCGACCGCCGCGCCGGCGGCCCGCAGCATCTGCACCGTCATCCGAAGATGCGGCGCGGAGGGCACCGGCCGCCCGACGTGGCGGACCACGACGCCCCGGTCGAAGCGCGGGGCGGCCAGCAACAGCCCGGAGACGAGTTGGCTGGATGCGGACGCGTCGATCACGACCTCGCCGCCGGTGACCCGGCCGGTGCCGAGCACTGTCAGCGGCAGGCTGCCGGTGCCGGTGACGTCGATCCGGACGCCCAGCGAGCGCAGCGCGTCGACCAGCGGGCCGAGTGGGCGGGTGCGCACGTACGGGTCACCGTCGAAGGTGACCTGCCCGTCGGCAAGGCCCGCCACCGGTGGAACGAACCGCATCACGGTGCCAGCCAGCCCGACGTCGACGTGGGCGGGGCCGGCCAGCGGGTGGGGTCGGACCAGCCAGCGCTCGTCGTCGCTGATCGAGACGTGCGCGCCCATCGCCCGCAGGCCGGCGGCCATCAACTCGGTGTCACGGGCGCGCAGTGGCCGGGCCAGCGTCGACGGGCCGGCGGCCAGCGCGCTGAGCACCAGGGCCCGGGCGGTCATCGATTTGGAACCGGGCAGGCGCAGCGTCGCCGCCACCGGGTCGGATGCGGTCGGTGCGGTCCACGGCTGCGGCGGCCGGGTCGCGGTCAGGTTGCCCACCGTTACATTCTGCCGTGTCGGCGGGCGGGCGGCGGTACCCGGCGTTCGTACTCCCGGTTGGCGGGACAGCCGACAGGGCCTCCGACGCGTTAGCGTGTGCCCCATGTGCGGCAGGTACGCGACGACCCGGAGCTCCGGCGAGCTGAGCGCGCTGTTCGAGTCCTCCGACGACTCCGACGGCCTGGTCCGGGCGGACCACAACGTCGCGCCGACCGACCCGGTGCCGCTGGTCCGGGTCAGCCCGGAGGGGCACCGCAGCCTCTGCGTCGGCCGCTGGGGTCTGCTGCCGCACTGGTCCCGGTCCGCGTCGGGAGCCGCCCGGATGATCAACGCGCGGGCGGAGACGGTGGCCACCAGCCGGGCGTACGCCGGCTCCTTCTCCCGTCGCCGTTGCCTGGTCCCGGCCGACGGCTGGTACGAGTGGGTCCGGCTGCCCGACGGCGGGCGACAGGCGTACTTCATGACCCCCCGGGACGGCTCGGTGCTCGCGCTGGCCGGCATCTGGTCGGTCTGGGAGTCCGACGCCGAGACCCGGCTCACCTTCAGCGTGCTGACCACCACGGCGCTCGGCGACCTGGCCGAGGTGCACGACCGGATGCCGGTGCTGCTGCCACCTGAGCGGTGGTCGTCGTGGCTCGCGCCGACCGACGAGCCGGGGCGGCTGCTCACTGCGGCGTCGGCGGAGCAGTTGGCGGGGTTGGAGATCCGGCCGGTGGGTGCGGCGGTAGGGGACGTTCGTAACGACGGGCCACAGTTGACCGCGCGGGTGGCGGTGGCGCCGACGGTGTCACTGCAGGAGCTGACCCTGTTCTGACGCTGCGGCGCATAGTCGGCCGCCGATTTGCCAGGGTTCGCGCGATTCGTCTCCTGGCTGTTCAGTCATGTTCCCGGCAGACCCTTGTCCCGAGGTTGCGAAGTGCGATAGAACACAGCGCCGGTAGTGGCTGTCGGTCCGCACGGGGCGGACGACGTCCACAGCTTTTGCCGGTCCCACGGGGGAGGTGGGCGGATGACACGGGCACGTATGCCGCGCCCGCACGAGGTGGCAGCGGCGCGGCGAGATCCGCGACTGCTGCGGGCCGTGCGAGAACGGCGACAGGACGACGCGTGGCGCACCAGAGGAACCTGCCAGAGCGTCGATCCGGAGACATTCTTTCCGGCACCGAACGAGCCGGCGGACGCCGCCGTCGCGCTGTGTCGCAGTTGTGATGTGCAGGGGTCCTGCCTGGCGTGGGCCCTCGACGTCGGTGACTGCCACGGCGTGTGGGGCGGCACCACGCCGCGGGAACGACGGGCGATGCTGGTCGCCTGGCGCGGCGAGGTCGAACCCGATCCGGACGCCATCGACGACGCCGGCCCGCCGGTGCGCGATCGCCTGCTCGCCCTGGTCCCGCTGAGCTGATCGGCGGCCCGGTTCGCACCCGACACCCGTCCGGCGGCGCAGAATAGGCCGGTGCCAGCCAGCAACGAGATCGACACCCCGCGCGGCCCGGCGTGGATCGACACCGACCTGCCGGTCCGCCCGGCCACCGCCCTGCTCGTCCTCGGGCACGGCGCGGGCGGCAGCGTCGACGCACCCGACCTGCTCGCGGTCCGGGACGCGTCGGTGGCGGCCGGCCTGGCCGTGGTCCGGGTGACGCAGCCGTACCGGGTCGCCGGTCGACGTGCGCCGGCACCGGCAGGTCACCTCGACGAGGCCTGGACTGCGGTGCTCGCCGAGCTGCGCGCCCGGCACGCCGACGTGCCGACGGTGGTGGTCGGTGGGCGTTCCAGCGGCGCACGGGTGGCCTGTCGGACGGCCCGTGCGGTGGGCGCGGTGGGCGTGGTCGCACTGGCCTTTCCACTGCACCCGCCCGGCCGGCCGGAACGCTCGCGCGCCGACGAGCTGGGCACCGGCCTGCCGACGTTGGTCGTCAACGGCGACCGGGATCCGTTCGGGACGCCGGAGCCGGGACCGGCCGTGCAGGTGGTGAGTCGTCCCGGTGAGACGCACGACCTGCGCCGCGATCCGGCCGGCACCGCCGCCGTCGTGCGCGACTGGCTGTCCGCCCAGGGCTGGGCGGACAGCTGACCCGTCGTGCCCGGCTCGCCGGGTCGACCGTTTCCGGCGCGGGCACGGGTCGTTGCATCCGTTGGTGCCGCCGGCCCGAGCAGGGCCGGTGACACCAGTCCTCCCAGGCCCTTCCTGGTCCCAGCGCCGGCCGCCGTCGGGGCCGGGACCAGGAACGGGGAGGGGCGGCCGGAATGCCCCAGTGGTCATCTCGCGTTACTACCCCCGGACGACTTTTCTGCGAGGGGGGTGACCGGTGCCAACCGAGACACGAAGCCTGGAACGGGACGAGCGGGACGCCCGGCAGCTGAAGCGGCTGCTGGACGGCCCGGAATGGCCCGCGACAGCGGGACCGGGCGGGGTGGGTGCGGTGAGCACGGGCACACCGGCCGGAAGTGAATCTGCGGGCAGGTCCGTGCGCGTATCCTCGGCGGGAAAGCATCCGACGCGAGGGGATGTGCGGTTGACCACCGAGAAGACGGACGAGCGCAGGGCCCGATTCGAGCGGGACGCGATGCCATTCGTCGATCAGCTCTACGCTGCTGGGCTGCGGATGACACGCAACCCGGCGGATGCCGAGGACCTGGTCCAGGAGACGTACCTGAAGGCGTACGCCGCCTTCCACCAGTTCGAGCAGGGCACGAACCTCAAGGCCTGGCTCTACCGGATCCTGACCAACACCTACATCAACTCCTACCGCAAGCGGCAGCGCCAGCCGATCCAGGCGCCCACCGAGGAGATCACCGACTGGCAGCTCGCCGAGGCCGAGTCGCACACCTCCAGCGGGCTGCGCTCGGCCGAGACCGAGGCACTGGACCGGCTGCCGGACAGTGACGTCAAGGAGGCCCTCCAGCAGTTGCCGGAGGAGTTCCGCCTGGCCGTCTATCTCACCGATGTCGAAGGCTTCTCCTACAAGGAGGTCGCGGACATCATGGGCACGCCGATCGGCACCGTGATGTCGCGTCTGCACCGGGGCCGTCGTAATCTGCGCAAGCTGCTCGAGCGTTACGCGGGCGAGCGGGGCTTCAGTGCGGCCCGCTCGGCGAAGGGCTCGACCGCCGCTGCCGGCCGGGAGGTGTGACGTGAGCTGTGGGGAGCCGCACGAGACGGACTGCCGCGAAGTGCTCGCGGAGGTGTATCTCTACCTGGATCTGGAGTGCGCCGACGAGCGTCGCTCGCTGATCCGGCACCACCTGGACGAGTGCGGGCCCTGCCTGCGCGAGTACGGGCTGGAGCAGGAGGTGCGGGCGCTGGTGGCGCGTTGCTGTGGCAACGAGACCGCTCCGGATCAGCTGCGTGAGCGGCTGCGGGTCAAGCTCACCGAGCTGGTGGTCTTCGAGACCAGCGACTCCCGTGAGCTGGCCGACTGATCGTCTGAGAAGGCCGACCGAGCGTCGGCACCAGCTGGCAAGACCGGTGGCCCGGGTCGATGTCGACCCGGGCCACCGGTGTACCCGGCCTCGGCCGGCTGAGCGACGACGGGCAGTCGGCCCGCCGACCCGTTCAGGAGTTGGGACGCTTGCCGTGGTTCGCGGCGCTCTTCTTACGAGCCTTCTTCTTCCTGGACTTCTTCGCCATACTGACCTCCTCGTGATGGGTCGGATCCGTCCTGCGCACGACCTCGGCGCGGATGCGGCCACCGGCGGTCCGGCGTCGGGTCCGACCCGCTGATGGTAGTGCGGTCGACACCCGCCGCCTTCCCCAGGGCGGGCCTGTCATCCCGGCTGCGCCGCTGCCCGCCCACCGCCGGTCGACGCATGATTGGATACATCGGCAGGCACGTCGCGAAGAGGGAGGGCCTGGACATGGCCGAGGAGATCCGCGCCGAGATGGTGGCCAACGTCTGGAAGGTCGTCGCCACGGCGGGTGACACGGTGACCGAGGGCGACACCCTGGTGATCCTCGAGTCGATGAAGATGGAGATCCCGGTCGTCGCCGAGTCCGATGGTGTGCTCCAGCAGCTCGTCGTCAACGAGGGCGACGTCGTGCAGGACGGTGACCTGATCGCCGTGATCGCTTGACCGGGCTGCGGGTCCGTTCGGCCGAGTCGGTCGACTTCCCCGCGGTGGCCCGGCTGACAGTTGCCGCGTACGAGGCGGACGGCCAGCTCAAGGGCGAACACGGATACGGCGAGGTGCTGGCCGACGTGTCGACCCGGGCGGCCAGCGGCGAGGTGCTGGTCGCTGTCGACGAGGTGACCGGGGCGGTGCTCGGCTCGGTCACGTTCGTGCTGCCGGGCAGCCCGTTCGCCGAGCTGGCTGGGCCGGGCGAGGCCGAGTTCCGGATGCTCGCCGTCGACCCGGGCGCTCAGGGGCGGGGTGTGGGTGCCGCACTGGTCGAGGCGTGTGTCGACCGGGCGACCGAGTTGGGTTGCACGGCGGTGGCGATCTGCGTCCGGGCGGGGATGGCCGATTCGGCGCACCGGCTCTACTCGCGGCGCGGTTTCGTCCGTTCGCCGGAGAAGGACTGGTCACCCTTGCCGGGTGTGGACCTGCTCGGCCTCCGGCTGGAGCTGACACGCGGCTGAGCCGGCGACCGGCGGGCTCAGGTCGGCCGGCCGGCGGACCACCGACAGGCCGGACCGGCCACATCGATCACGAGATGGTCAGGCGTCAGGCTGCGTGCCGATGGCGGCCAGCAGTTCGTCGGCCACCTCCAGGGCGAGCTTGCGGCGTTCGTCGTCGCTGATGTGCGGCGCGCGGACCGCGAACCAGCTGGTGTGCACCGCGAACAGAGACAGCGCGGCGCGTAACTGGGCGGCGGGGGAATCGTCGCCCCGGCAGAGCGCTTCGGCCAGCTCCATCATCCGGCCGCGCATCTTCTGGCCGGATGAGAGGCTCTTGAGCGCGGTCTGGTTCTGCTCGAAGAAGCGCATCACCGACGGCTGAGTGCCGTCGAACATCGTATCGGCGTAGCGGGAGATCAGTTCGCGCCGGGTGGCCAGGGTCGCGGGCTGGGTGGCGGCCCAGGCGGTCAGCGCGTCCATCCGCTCCAGCCGGTCCTCGACGAAGCTGGCGACGATGTCGTCCTTGCTCTTGAAGTGGTAGTAGAGCGCGGCCTTGGTGACGTTGAGGCGCTCGGCGATCTCCCGGAGCGAGGTCTTCTCGTACCCCTGCTCGGTGAAGAGTTCGAGCGCGACGGCCTTGATCCGTTCCCGCGTTCCGCCGCCTGTGCTCTCGCTCACCCACGCCCCCCAAATGGCTTGACCGTTCCTCGTACCCAACTTACCGTGCGGCTAGTAAGGTGACTAGCCGGGCGGCAAGTAAGTACGGCAATCCTCGGGGGGAGCTTACCTATGACTCAGGCAACCCAGGCCGGCACGCGACCCAACAACATCCGGGTCGTGCTGTTCGGGCTGATGATCGCGATGATGCTCGCGATGCTCGACAACATGATCGTCAGCACCGCGTTACCGCGGATCGTCGGCGAGTTCGGCGGGCTCAACCACTTCACCTGGGTGGTTACCGCGTACGTCCTGGGCACCACCGTCTCCACCCCGATCTGGGGCAAGCTCGGTGACCTCTACGGCCGCAAGTCGGTCTTCCTGACCTCGGTCGTCGTCTTCCTGGTCGGCTCCGCCCTCTGTGGCATGGCCGGCTCCGGGATGTTCGGCGGTCCAGAGGACGGCATGGTCCAGCTCATCGCCTTCCGGGCCGTGCAGGGCCTCGGCGCCGGCGGCCTCATGGTCGGCGTGATGGCGATCATCGGTGACCTGGTCCCGCCCCGCGAGCGCGGGCGCTACCAGGGCATGATCGCCGGCATCATGGCCATCGCCATGGTCGCCGGCCCGCTGGCCGGTGGATTCATCACCGACCACCTCTCCTGGCGCTGGGCGTTCTACGTGAACCTGCCGCTGGGCGGTGTCGCGCTGCTCGTGCTGATCAGCACCATGCACCTGCCGAAGTACCGCACCGAGCACCGGATCGACTGGCTCGGCGCCGGGCTGCTCTCGGTCGGCATCACCGGGATCGTGCTGATCACCACCTGGGGTGGCAACGAGTACGACTGGACGTCGCCGCAGATCCTCGGCCTGGCCGTGCTGGCCGTCGTCGCGTTGGTGGCGTTCGGCCTGGTCGAGCGCCGGGTGACGGAGCCGATCCTGTCGCTGAAGCTCTTCGCCAACCGCAACTTCGCGCTGATCTCGCTGATCGGTTTCCTGCTCGGCTTCGCGATGTTCGGCGCGATGAACTTCCTGCCGCTCTACCAGCAGACGGTGCAGGGGGCGTCGGCGACGAACAGTGGCCTGCTGCTGCTGCCGCTGATGTTCGGCATGCTTGTCGTCTCGCTTGTCGTCGGCCGGGCAATCACGAAGACCGGACGGTACCGGGCGTACCCGATCATCGGTGGCGTGGTGATGACCACGGGCATGGGGCTGCTGTCGATGCTCGACGTCAACACCAGCAAGCTGGTGTCCTCGCTGTACATGGTCGTGCTCGGCGCCGGTATGGGCTTCCTGATGCAGACGTCGATGCTGATCGCGCAGAACAGCGTGGAGCAGAAAGACCTCGGCGCGGCCAGTGGCGCGGCGACGTTCTTCCGGTCGATCGGCGGCTCGTTCGGCATCTCGCTGTTCGGCGCGATCTTCGCCAACCGGCTCGCCGACTCCGCCGCCGGCGCGGCCTTCGATGGCGGAGGCGGGGGAGGCGGGATGGACCTGGCGAAGCTGAGGGAACTGCCCGCCCAGGCGCGCGAGGCGGTGCTCGGCGGTCTCGCCGACTCGATCTCGCACGTCTTCCTCTGGGCGGTGCTGTTCACCGTCGCGATCCCGGTGCTCGCCTGGTTCATCAAGGAGATCCCGCTGCGCACCGCGAACGAGGCGCCGCCGCAGGCCACTCCGGAGGAGGACGCCGAGGTCGCCCTCGGCAAGGCTCCGGTCGCGTAACCCCCAAACCCCGCGATCTTGCACTTTGTGCGCGTGCATAAGCACTGTTTCCGACAAAACGGCGACAGTAAGTGCAAGATCGCGGGGTTGCGGGGAATCAGCGGCGGAGCAGGCGTTGCCAGAGGCGGCGCAGGGAGTTGCGAGGGCGGGGAAGCCGGGGGGCATTGGCTCTCAGCAGGTTGGTGGCCAGTGCCGCCGTCGCCGGATCCAACTGCGGGGCGGCGAGTGCCAGGTGAGCCAGCGAGGCGGCGATCGGGACCGGTCGGCTGCGCGCCACGTCCGCCGCGTCGGCCAGCCGCTCCGCCACCACCCGGGCCACGTCCGGTCGCACCGAAGGGTCCACCCAGGCGGCGGTGACCAGGGCGAACAGGGCCGCCTCGGTGACCCAGTCCTCGACGCCCCAGACCAGATCGAGCAGCACCCGGCGTCGGGTCGAGCCCTCCCACGGCTCGTCGGTGCGGTGGTGCAGCAGCCCCAGACAGGCCCACACCTGGACTCCACGCACCCAGACCGACGGGTCGTGGGCCGCCAGCAGCCGACCCACCGCGTTCGCCGGTGCCGCCGGCGGGTGCACCAACAGACCGAGTAGGTCGTCCACGTCGAGGCCGGCCAGACCCACCGCGGCGTCGTACGCCGCCGGCGGATGTGCCCACGCCGGGTGGGCGATCTGCCCGATCCGTTCGACAGCCGTCGCCGAGGGCGCCGCCAGCGCGGGTGTGGGCACCGTGTCCGCGTAGTGCCACAGCCGCTGAGCGGACTCCCGCCGGGGCTCGCGCGGGTCGGGCTCGGGCGCGCCGACGACCTCGATCCGCAGCCCGGGGGCTGTGGAGATCGCCGTCCCGACCGCGCTCGGCGGGGCGGCGGCGGACAGGCGTACGGCACCGCCGAGACCGTTGTCGTCATCGGCCACCGCCTGGCGCATCGCGTCGACCAGGGGCCCGCCGGCCGGCGTGAGTTGGCCGAGCCAGGGCCGACCCCGGCAGCACTGGGCCAGGTCGCCGTGCTCGTGGCTGTCGTCCGGGTGGTCCCGTACGAAGTCGGCGAGCGCGACCAGGTGGGCGAGGTCGCCGTCGCGCAGGTGCCGCAGGCGGTGAGCGGTGTGCACCGCGCAGTCGAACGACGGATCGCGCGCCAGCGCCCGCTCGGTCCACTCCAACGCCTCGTCCAGCCGGCCGATCTCGGCCAGGGTGCCGGCGATGTCCGCGTAGATCGCCAGGTCGTCGGGGTCCAGCTCGACGGCCCGACCGAGGGCCGCGAGGCCGTCGCGGGTCCGGCCCGAGCTGCGGTACGCGTATCCGAGCCACACCTCGCCCATCTTCGAGGGCTGTGCGCGTACTCCCCGGGTGGCCCAGCGGACCGCCAGCTCGACCTCGCCGAGGCGCCGGGCCAGCGCGGACGCCGCGCCCAGCAGCAGGCCGTGTTCGGTGTGCACTGTCGCCGCGTTGCGGGCGAGCGTGAGGTACGGGGTCAGCGGAGCCCGGCCGATCCGTGGCACCGGGTCGGGCAGTGCGGCGCAGACCTGCATGAGGACGCGGGCGATGTGCTCCGGTTCCAGTCGTTCGACCAGCTCGGGTGCGGTGACCCAGGGCACGCCGGCCCACTCGGTGCCGGGCGCGTACGACGTCGCCGCGGCCAGCAGTTCCAGCCCTTCGGCGGGACGCCCGGCGGTGGCGAGGAGGTGAGCGCGGGCGACCACAGCACCGACGAAGGTGTGGTGGTTGATCGGGAAGAGGTCGAGGCCGCCGCCGCTCGACACGGCGAGCCGGGCGAGGGTCTCGTGCACCTCCGGCAGGGTGGGGGCCCGTGCCAACGCGCCGGCGAGGTGGCCGGCGGCGTGGTGCAGGTCGCCCTCGTCGAGTGCCAGCCGGGCCAGCGCCAGCTCCTCCGTCGCGGAGAGCGCGGGATCGTCCGTTCCCTCGGGCACGTCGTCCTCTCGTGGCAGTTAGACCGGGCGTAACGGGTAAAGCCTAGTTGATATTGAGATCAACTGGTGATCAGCTGCGCAGTCCTGCTCGTTCGATTGCTGAGATACGCTTAAAAGTGCAAGACTGAGCAAGAATCGCGCGGCAACCGCGCAGGGGGAGGGGTTTCCGTGACACGTGCAGGGGCTGGAATGGCCGCCGACATCGACGAGCAGCCGGCTGGCTACGCGCGCCTGCTCTCCGCCGCCAACGCCGCCGAGATCGCCCGGGTGGCAGCGGTCATCGCCGAACGTCGGCCACGGCACGTGGTCTTCACCGCGCGGGGCACCTCCGACCACGCGGCGCTCTACGGGGCCTACCTGACCGAGATCCGGCTCGGCCTGCCCGCCGGGCTGGCCTCGCCCAGCGTCGTGACCCTCTTCGGGGCCCGCCCCGACCTCTCCGACGCGCTGGTCGTCGGGGTCAGCCAGAGCGGCGGTTCGCCCGACCTGGCCGAGGTGCTGCGCGCCGCCCGAGCATCCGGTGCGCTCACCCTCGCGGTGACGAACGCTCCCGACTCGCCGCTGGTCGACGTGGCCGAGCTGAGCGTCGACATCGCCGCCGGGCACGAGCGGGCGGTCGCCGCCACCAAGACGTACACCGCGGAGCTGCTCGCCCTGCTGATGCTGGTGGAGGGGATCCGGGCCGGCGACGGCGTGCTCCCGAACGCCGAACGGGAGGCGCTCGACGCACTGCCCGAGCTGGCCGCCCGCACCCTTGCCGACGGCACCCCGGCCCAGCTCGCCCCGCGCTACCGGTTCGCCCGTCAGCTGGTCACCACCGGCCGGGGGTACGCCTACCCCACCGCCCGGGAGGCGGCGCTGAAGCTGATGGAGACCTCGTACCTGCCGGCGCTCGCCTTCTCCGGCGCCGACCTGCTGCACGGCCCGCTCGCCATGACCGACCCGGAGGTCCCGGTGCTCGCCGTGGTCGGCTCCGGCCCCGGCGGCCGGTCGATGGGTGAGGTGCTGCCCCGCCTCGGCGAACGCCGCGCCGACGTCGTGGTGGTCGGCTCCGCCGACGTGCCGGGCGCCACCCGGCTGGCCGTCCCCGAGGTCGACGAGCGGTACGCCCCGCTGCTGGACATCCTGCCGATGCAGCGGTTGGCGCTGGCCCTGGCGCTCACCCGGGGCGAGGACCCGGACGCGCCGCGCGGGTTGAAGAAGGTCACCGCGACGATGTGAGGCGTGGCGTGGCACCCTGGTCACCGTGTCCACGCTGCGCGACCTCGCCGAGGAGCACACCCATCTCCGTCCGGCCGACATCGACCACCTGCACCGGATCGCGGGCGACTGGCAACTGCTCTCCGATCTGTCCTTCGCCGACCTGCTGCTCTGGGTGCCGGTCGACGCCGAGGGCACGTTCCTCTGCGTCGCCCAGGTGCGCCCGACCACCGCACCTACCGCCTACCAGGACGACCAGGTGGGTCGGATCGTCGGCGGGCCGGAGGTAGCCCACCTCGGGGTGGCGTACTCCCAGGGTCGGATCTGGCGTGAGGGCGACCCGGTCTGGTACGGCGACGTGCCGGCCCGGCACGAGGCGATCCCGGTCCGGCTGCGCACCGCCGAGGGGGAGGCCGGCGAGGTGATCGCCGTGGTGGGGCGGGACACCAACCTCTCCACCGCGCGTACGCCCAGCCAGTTGGAGCTCAACTACCTCACCACCGCCGACGACCTGGCGCAGATGATCGCGGACGGCACCTTCCCGCCGCCGCGGCATCCAGGCGAGACCACCTCGGCGCCCCGGGTCGGCGACGGCCTGGTCCGGCTCGACGCCGGCGGCAAGGTCACCTACGCCAGCCCCAATGCGCAGTCCGCGTACCGCCGACTGGGCTACGCCTCGCACCTGGTGGGGGAGGACCTCGCCGCGTTGCACCGCCGGTTGGCCGGTGACCCGCTGGACGGCACCGAGGCGTCGAACGGCATCCTGGCCGCGCTGCGTGGTGAGGCGCCACCCCGCCGGGAGATCGACGCACGAGGTGCCACGATGCTCACCCGCGCGCTGCCGCTGATGCCGGCCGGGGTGCCGATCGGAGCGTTGGTGCTGGTCCGGGACATCACCGAGGTCCGCCGTCGGGACCGGGCACTCATCACCAAGGACGCCACCATCCGGGAGATTCACCACCGGGTGAAGAACAACCTCCAGACCGTGGCCGCGCTGCTGCGGTTGCAGGCCCGCCGGGTGGCCATGCCGGAGGCGCGGGTCGCGCTGGAGGAGTCGGTACGCCGGGTCGCGTCGATCGCCCTGGTGCACGAGACGCTCTCCATGTCCAGCGACGAGGCGGTGGAGTTCGACGGCATCGTCGACCGGGTGGCCAGCGCGGCAACCGAGGTCGCGGCGACCGAGGTGAGCGTCGGCATGCGTCGGCGGGGCAGCTTCGGGGTGCTGCCGGCGGAGATCGCCACCTCGCTGGTGATGGTCCTCAACGAGTTGCTGCTCAACGCCGTCGAGCACGGCTTCCCGCCGGCCGACGAGGCGGAGGAGGAGGCCCCGGTGGCCTCCGCCTCCGGCATGGTGCCGGTCGCCGCTCCCGAGGTGGACCCGTCGCTGCGGCCCGAGGTGGTGGTCTCCGCGCACCGGTTCCGCAAGATGCTGCACGTCTCGGTGACCGACAACGGGCGCGGCCTACCCCCGGACTTCGACGCCGAACGCGGGAGCCGGCTCGGCCTCCAGATCGTCCGAGCCCTGATCACCGGGGAGCTGCGCGGCACCATCGAACTGCGCGCCGGCGCCAACGGTGGCACCGAGGCCATGCTGGTAATCCCGCTGGCCCGCACCACCACCCACGACGGCCGCTCGCAGACCTGACCCGCTCTGCCGCCTCCGGTGGGGCGGGCGACCGGGCCCGCCCACCTCGACGCGCCTGATGACGGTGGGTCATCGTGATGACTGAGAGGCATCACGCCCATCCTGATGTCCGCTCCCGCCGCAGACCCCCGCCGGCACCTGGGGGTCGGGTCAGCGGTCGGGGCGGCTGGTCAGCAGGGCGACGGTGAGGCCGGGGCGCTGCCAGACCTGGGCGACGGTGAAGTCCCTGCGGAGCGCGTCGCCCTTGGCGTCGGGCACGGCGGCCAGCGGCTCGGCGTGCCGGCCGGAGACGACGAGCCACACCCGTGTCGTACCGGCCAGGCACGGTGCCGGCTGGGGGCACTCGGCGGCCCACAGATCGCCGCGGCGGACCTCGTCCTCGGTGACCAGCACGTCGTGTGGTGGGTCGCTGAGGTGGTATTCGATGCCGAGATCGAGGAAGAGCCAGCTGTGCCGGGGTGAGTAGACCACCGCGTCACCGGGGCGTTGACCGTCGGCGATCACCCGGGCCGCCCCCGCGTAGTCCACCGGCGCGCTGCGCGGCCACTCGTGGGTCCGTCGCAGCGCGGCCTGATCGGGCAGGCCGAGCAGCCCGGCCAGCACCACCACGACGAGCGCCGCCGGAGCGGCCACGGCGGTCAGCGCCGCGCCCGCCAGCAGGCACGCGAAGGGCACCACGAAGACCAGATACCGAGGCACCCACAGCGGTACGACAGTGCCGGCGGCGAAGAGCAGCAGTACGGGCAGCAGCACCGCGCTGACCGGCAGCAGGGCGCGCCGCCCGAGCCGGGCCGCGCCCAGCGCGGCGACCCCGAGCAGCAGGCCACCCACCACGCTGCTCTGTGCCACGCCGCCGGGCAGCGCGGTCAGGTCGTCCAGCCGGGCCAGGTGGACCCAGTTCAACTGCCGGGACTGCTGGGTCCGGGCCTTCACCAGCAGCGGGCCGGCCAGTAGCGCGGCCGGCAGCACGGCGACCAGCCACCGCCACACCCGCCGGTCCCGTGTGGCGTCGGGTTGGGCCGGGGTGGCGATGCCGGCCGGGGTCGGGCCGCGCCACCAGGCGACGAGGACGACCAGCGCATGGGCGGCCAGCAGGGCGAGCGCGATCAGGTGGATGAGCCCGAGAGCGGCGACGGCGGCCGCGTAACCGGCCCAACGGGCCCAGCTCGGTCGGCGCAGCGCGCTCACCAGCAGCAGTGTGGCGAGCACGGCGAGCATCGTGGCCAGCGCGTACGGCCGAGCCTCCTGCCCGTAGCGGGAGGTGCCGGGGAGCACCGCGAACAGCAGCCCGGCGAAGAGGCCGCCGCGCCGGTCGACGAGCCGCGCGCCGAGCACGGCGAGCAGCCCGGCGGCCACCGTCATCGCCAACACCGCCGGTACGCGCAGGGCGATGGTGGAGTCGCCGAAGACCCCCGTCCAGAGGTGCATCAGCAGGTAGTACGGTCCGGTGGCTGCGTCGATGGTGCCGGCCAGTCGGGCCAGGTCGCCGGGCGACCGGGTGGCCGCGCTCCAGGTCGCCAACTCGTCGCGCCAGAGCTGGGCGGAGCCCAGCCCGGTCACCGTCACCGCCAGTGTCACCAGCGCCGGGGGGAGCCAGACCGGCAGGCGGCGCAGGTGCCTCCACACCGCCCCGGCCGACCTCTCGGACAATTGCCCCACGGTTCGAGCCTGCCACGGTTGTCCCTAGAACTCGGCCCGTGATGTGGGATCCAGCACGCGGACATTGGCCGGCCCCCATGGGGTGTGGCAGCATGGGCCCATGACCGCCGCAGTCGTCCGCCGCTTCGTGGCACGTCGCCACGTCGATTACGGCCGCGTGCGCAGCGCGATCTGTCCGGCCTACTGACGACGCCCGACCAATCCGTCTCGGGCGCGCTCCGCGCCGGCTGTCTGAAGACACCGTTGTCCCGCCCGCTTCGCCGGGCCGGCCGCCGCGCCCCGCGTATCCCGAGGCACAGCAGACAACGGAGGACGCCGCGATGGCGGTCAGCAGCATCCCGGCCCGTTCCGAGGACCCGACGGCTCGTCCGGCCCGAGCGCCGCGCCGGCCACGGGGTGAGGGTCAGTGGGCGCTCGGCCACCGCGAGCCGCTCAACCCCAACGAGCGGATCAAGAAGGACGACGACCCGCTCAACGTCCGGGCCCGCATCGAGACCATCTACGCGCACCGGGGCTTCGCCTCGATCGACCCGCAGGACCTGCGGGGCCGGTTCCGCTGGTGGGGCCTCTACACCCAGCGCAAGGCGGGCATCGACGGTGGGCGTACCGCCGTGCTGGAGCCGCACGAGCTGGAGGACGAGTTCTTCATGCTCCGGGTCCGCATCGACGGCGGGCAGCTCAGCCTCGCCCAGCTGCGGGTGATCGCGGACATCTCCCGGGAGTTCGCGCGGGACACCGCCGACATCACCGACCGGCAGAACATCCAGTACCACTGGATCCGGGTCGAGGACATGCCGGAGATCTGGCGTCGGCTGGAGTCGGTCGGTCTGCAGACCACCGAGGCGTGCGGCGACTGCCCGCGCATCGTGCTGGGCAGCCCGGTCGCCGGGGTGGCCCGCGACGAGCTGCTCGACCCGACCCCCGCGATCGACGAGATCGTCTCCCGGTACGTCGGCGACAAGCAGTTCTCCAACCTGCCCCGCAAGTTCAAGACGTCGATCTCCTGGCTGGTGGACACCCCGTACGAGTCGAACGACATCGCCTTCCTCGGCGTCGACCACCCGGAGCACGGGCCCGGTTTCGACGTCTGGGTCGGCGGGGGCCTCTCCACCAACCCGATGCTCGCCAAGCGCCTCGGCGTCTGGGTGCCGCTGGCCGAGGTGCCGGACGTGTGGGCCGGGGTGGTCGGGATCTTCCGCGACTACGGCTACCGCCGGCTGCGCAACCGGGCCCGGTTGAAGTTCCTGGTGGCCGACTGGGGCGTGGAGCGCTTCCGTGAGGTCCTGGAGAAGGACTACCTCGGTCGTACGCTGCTCGACGGCCCGGCACCGGTCCTGCCGTCGAAGCCGGTCGACCACGTGGGCGTGCACGAGCAGGCCGACGGGCGGCATTACGTGGGCGCCGCTCCGGTGGTCGGGCGGGTCTCCGGCGCGCAGCTCAGCCAGCTGGCCGACGTGGTCGAGGCACACGGCAGCGACCGGGTGCGGCTCACCCCGTACCAGAAACTGCTGGTGCTCGACGTGCCGTCGGAGCGGACGGAGTCGCTGATCGACGGGCTGCGCGCGATCGGTCTGGAGGCCCGGCCGTCGGCCTGGCGGCGCGGCACGATGGCGTGCACCGGCATCGAGTACTGCAAGCTCGCCATCGTCGAGACGAAGGCCCGCGGCGAGGAGTTGGTGGCCCGGCTGGAGCAGCGGCTGCGCGACTTCGACGCGGACATCTCGATCCACATCAACGGCTGCCCGAACGCGTGCGCGCGTACCCAGGTGGCCGACATCGGGCTCAAGGGTCAACTGGTGGTCGGCCCGGACGGCCGACAGGTCGAGGGCTTCCAGGTGCACCTGGGCGGCGGGCTGGGCATGGCCCAGGGGCAGACCGCCGGTTTCGGCCGCAAGCTTCGCGGCCTGAAGACCACCGCCGACGAACTTCCGGAGTACGTGGAACGGCTGGCCCTTCGCTACCTGGCCGGTCGGAGCGAGGGCGAGACGTTCGCCAACTGGGTGATCAGAGTCGACGAGGAGGAACTGCGGTGAGCAGCGAGAACCGAGCGGCACCCCTGTACTGCCCGTACTGCGGCGAGGAGGACCTGCGGCCGCACGAGGCGGGTCACGGCGCCTGGGAGTGCCACGCCTGCACCCGGGTCTTCTCGGTGAAGTTCACCGGGCTGCTGAGTCGGGCGGTGACCTCATGAGTCTCGTCTCGGCTGCGAACCTGCGCCTGGTGGGCCCGGGCGGCTCGACGTCGGCCGACCCGGCCCGGCGCGACCCGGACGAGCTGCGGGCGCTGGCCGAGCAGGCCGCTCGGGACCTGGAGGGCGCCCCGGCACTGGAGATCGCCCGCTGGGCGGCGCAGACCTTCGGTGAGCGGTTCTGCGTGACCAGCTCGATGGCCGACGCCGTGCTGGCGCACCTGGTCTCCCGGGTGGCCCCCGGGGTGGACGTGGTCTTCCTCGACACCGGCCTGCACTTCCCCGAGACGCTGCGGGTACGCGACGAGGTCGCCCGGACGCTGCCGGTGAACGTCCGGTCGATCCGGCCCCGGCTCACAGTCGGCCAGCAGGACGGCCAGTACGGCCCCCGGCTGTTCAACAAGTCACCGGACGACTGCTGCCAGTTGCGCAAGGTGGAGCCGCTGGAACGGGCGCTGACCGGGTACGACGCCTGGGCTGCCGGGCTGCGCCGGGACGAGTCGCCGAGCCGGGCCAACACACCGGTGGTGACCTTCGACGCGCGTCGGGGCAAGGTCAAGGTCAACCCGATCGCGGCCTGGTCGCAGAAGGATGTGGACTCCTACATCGCCCGTTACAACGTGCCGGTCAACGAGCTGTTCAAGCAGGGTTACGGGTCGATCGGCTGCTGGCCGTGCACCCGCCGTACGAAGGCCGGCGAGGACGCGCGGGCCGGCCGGTGGGCCATGTTCGAGAAGACCGAGTGCGGGCTGCACGTCTGACCTCCCCGGCGACGACCCCGACCGGCCTCGGTGCGGCCGGCGGGGCGGATCCGGTGGTGTTGGTCGCGCACGGCAGCCGTGATCCACGGGCGGCCGATGCCACCCGGGCGCTGGCTCGGGCGGTGTCGGCGGCCCGGCCGGGCACACCGGTGTGGGCGAGTTGGCTGGACCACACCGAGCCGGGGCCGACCGAGGTGCTGCGCGACCTGGCCGTGGCCGGTCACCGCCGGGCGGTGCTGGTGCCGCTGCTGCTGACCGCCGCGTACCACCATCGGGTGGACATTCCGGCGGCGATCGCCGCGGCGGCGCGGTCCGGGCCATCGCTGTCGGTACGGGTCACCGATGTGCTCGGGCCGGCGGACGACACGCCCGATCCTGGGCTGCTGGCCGGGCTGTGTCGACGGCTGGGCGAGACGCGTGAGGGCCGTTTCGACGCGTTGGTGCTGGCTGCGGCGGGCACCCGGGACGCGCGGGCGCGACGGTCGGTGGGCCGGGTCGCCGATGCGCTCGGTGTGGAGTTCGGGGTGCCCTGCCGGGTGGCGTACGCCTCGGCGGCTCCACCGGCGGCCGGTGTGGCGGTGTCCCGGTTGCGGGCGTCCGGCGCGCGTCGCGTCGCGGTGTCCGCGTACTTCCTGGCGCCGGGGCTGTTCCACGACGCGGTGACCGAGGCGGCCGGGGCGGCGGGTGCGGTGGCGGTCGCCGCGCCGTTGACCGACGCGCCGGAGCTGGTCGAGTTGGTGCTGCGTCGGGTCGACGACCGGCCCGCGCTGGCGTCCACGGGCTGACCCGTGCCGGCCGGCACTGTGGGATCCACGGTGCCGACACTGGGTGATCCGGTGCCGGACGGCAGAACGCCCCGGCGGGCGAACCCACCGGGGCGTACAGCTGTGTCGTTGGGGATCAGGCGGAGTGAGCGCGCAGCACCCGGAGACCGCCGCGCCGCTTGACGGCGCGCCGCTCTTCCTCGCTCATTCCGCCCCAGACGCCGGCGTCCTGACCAGACTCGAGTGCCCACTGAAGGCACTGGTCGGTCACGGAGCAGCGCCTGCAGACGGCCTTGGCCTGCTCGACCTGCAGGAGAGCCGGACCGGACGTCCCGATCGGGAAGAACAGCTCGGGGTCCTCGTCGCGGCAGACACTATGGTGACGCCAGTCCATGGCGGCAACACTCCTCATTCTGGATGGGTGGCGAACAATTGCTTGTCGTGCTTTTCCTATATGCATCCGCAGTGCCGATGGTGACAGTTAGCGTCTGTCCATTCGGCAGTGCGTGAGCAGGCGTTCAGCGCCGGGGACCTGCTGGAACAGCTCAACCTGACGAGCATATCCAGGCAATGTCCCGGTAACTCAAGTTCGCTTGTGAATACTTTCACGAACAGTCGCGATGTCAAGGGTGACGCTCGGAAAAACTCCGGGCGGTGAGCAAGCCCACAACCCATTTGTCCGGGTTCCAGTGCTTTCCTGGTTACCCGCCGTGCCACAGTCGAGGATCAATATAGTACAGTCCGCGTGACATTGCTGACATTTCCGGCACCTGCTCCTCGGTGTGGCGGCGACCGGGTCGATCGGTTGTGGCCACCGTGTCGACCAAGGGCAGTACCCGAGACCTAGCAGATTACTCTCAGTGCGGCGGGAACGGAGGTGAATCTGACTTTCTCCCGCTCGCCGAGATAGTCCCCGTCGAGCTGGAACGCCTGCGGACGGCCTGAGACCAGCGTGAACTCCGGCGTGTCATGGAGTCGTAACACCTGCCGACCGCGTGGATCCGGTTGCCGGGACAGGAACTGCGTCACTGTCCGTGTTGTGCTAGCCACCCGGAGCTGACGCAACGCCAGCACATCGAGCCCGAGATCGAACGACGCGGCCGGGTTCGGGTTGACCTCCCGGTCGCCCAGGTACGTCCACGGCGCCGTGTTCTGGATGATGACGGTGGCCAGCTCGGCCTCCGCCGGCTCGCCCGGACGCTCCAGGACGATCGCCGGGTGCCGGCGGTCCGAGGCGAAGAAGTACTGATTCATGATCGAACGCAGATAGAGCGACGGCGTCGAGACCCGACCCTTCCGCCGGGCCTGCTCCACCCGGTGGATCACCGCGGCGTCCAGGCCGAAGCCGGCGCAGAAGGTGAAGTAGCGGTCGTCGGCGAGGCCCAGCCCCACCGTCCGGCTCCGGCCCAGCCGCAGCCCTTCCAGGATCATGCTGGTCGCCTCCGGCCACTCCCGGGGCAGACCCACCGCGCGGGCGAACACGTTGGTCGAGCCACCGGGGACGGTCGCCAGCGCGGGCAGCCGCTCGGCCATCGGCGCGTCGTCGGCGCGAGTCGGCGGTTCGGCCGTCATCAGGCCGTTCACCACCTCGTTCACTGTGCCGTCGCCACCCAGGGTGACGACCAGGTCGACGCCCTCAGCGGCTGCCTCCCGGGCCAGCGCCACGGCGTGCCCACGCCGACGGGTGTAGCGCACGCTGAGATCGACTTCGCTGCGCAGCGCCCGGACGAGCACGTCCCGGCTGCGTTCGCTGGTGGTGGTGGCCTTCGGATTGACCACCAGGACGGCCCGCATGGGCGGCACTGTACCTTCCGGCAGCCCGGGTATCGTGGCGCGCGTGACCATCGACTCGGCCCCGATCCCCGTCACGCTCCGCTGGGCGGTCCGGCTGCTGTGGGCGGAGGCCTCCGTCGTCGGGCTGATCGCCGTCTGGCTGGTCTGGGCCGACCTCACCGCCACCCGCACCGACCTGCTGGCGGCACTGCTGGTGACCGTGTTCGCCGTCGGGGCGGCCGTCGCGCTCTGGGCCCTGGGTCGGGCGCTGCTACGGCGTCAGGCGGGTGCACGAGCCCCCGCGATCGTGCTTCAGTTGATGCTGCTGCCGATCGGGTGGTTCATGATCCAGGCCGGCCTGGGCTGGCTGGGCGTGCCGCTGATGGTGTTCGGCCTGGGCGTGGCCTGGCTGTTGATCTGCCCACCGACGACCCGCGCCCTCGGCTTCGAGTGACCGCGCTGGTGCGTCGGACCGGTCAGTAACCGCCGGAGCGACGGGTGAGCAGCGCGATAGTGGCCCGATCGCCAGCGGAGGTGGCGGACGCCGAGGTGGTCAGCGCGGTGAGCACTTTCCAGGCGAAGGACGACTCGGCGGGCAGGGTGGCACCGCGCACCGTCGGCACCGTCACCTCGACCGTCAGCGCGTCGTCGGTGACCGCGAAGCGGCACTCCAACTCGGCGTCGCGGGTGGCGATGGCGAGCAGCATGGCGCACGCCTCGTCGACAGCGATCCGCAGATCCTCGATCTCGTCGAGCGCGAACTGCAACCGGGCCGCGAGACCCGCGGTGGCGGTGCGGAGCACGCCGAGGTAACCGCCGTCGGCAGGCACCGTGAGGTGCACCACGTCGTCGTCGGTCGCTGGCTGGCCAGTCAGTTGAGTCACGCCTCATCCCCCCGGTCGGGGACTCTACCCGGTCGGTCGCCCATTACGCGTGCCGGCGGTAGTGGCTTGCTCGGCCAGCTCGCGGAGCGCGGTGCCGCTGAGCCGGTAGGCAACCCACTCGCTCATCTGTTCGGCGCCGATCGAAGCGTAGAAGCCGGCAGCCGGATTCCAGTCGATCATCTGCCACTCCAGCCGCTGGTAGCCCCGCCGTACGCAGATGTCGGCCAGCGCGGCGAGCAGCAGTCGACCCGCTCCGGTGCCCCGGGCGGACGGCCGGACGTAGAGGTCCTCCAGGTGGATGCCGTGCACGCCGGCCCAGGTGGAGAAGTTGAGGAACCACAGCGCGAAGCCGACCGGCTCGTCGTGCTCGTCGACCGCGACGTGACCGAAGAGCGCCGCAGCGGTCGTACCACCGCTGCGGCTCGGCGCGCCGCTACCTTGAGCAGCCGCGAAGAGCGCCGAGGTCAGCTGCTCGTTGGTGAGGTGGCACTGCTCCGGGGCACGCTCGTACTCGGCCAACTCGTGCACCATGGCGACGACGGCCGGCACGTCCTCGGGACGTACCGGCCGGATCGTCGGAATGACCGGGGAGGTCACGCCTTCTTGGTCTCCCAGAAGATCTTCGAGATCTCGTCGATCTTCGCGAGCAGCTTGTCGGCGGTGGCCGGGTCGAGGCTGCCCTTGACGCCGCCGGCGCCGGCGAGCTTGGTGGCCTCGTTGAACAGGCTGTGCAGGTTCGGGTACTTCTCGAAGTGCGGCGGCTTGAAGTAGTCGGTCCACAGCACCCAGAGGTGGTGCTTGACCAGCTCGGCGCGCTGCTCCTTGATGATGACGGCGCGGGTGCGGAACTCCGGATCGGTGTTCGACTGGTACTTCTCGCAGATCATTTTGACCGACTCGGCCTCGATCCGGGCCTGTGCCGGGTCGTAGACACCGCACGGCAGGTCGCAGTGAGCGCTCGCGGTGACGCGGGGCGCAAGGATGCGCGGAAGTCGCATCAGGATCCTCCATGGGAAGTTTGCGATGATCAAAGGCGACATTACTCCTGGGAATGCTCCCCGAACCGGGTGGAGGTGAAACCAGTGGCCGCCGATCACCCGGCTGAGGTGCCCCGGTTGCGGAGGCCGCTGACCGCCGTCCTGGTGACCGGCCCGTCCATGGCCCCGACTCTGCGCCACGGTGACGCGGTGCTGGTTCGTCCCGGTGGCCGCCCGATCCGAGCCGGCGACGTGGTGGTCGCGGTCTTCCGGACCCGGCCCGATCTGCTGGTGGTAAAGCGTGCGGTCCGGCCGCAGGACGGCGGCTGGTGGCTACGCGGCGACAACGACCTGATCACCGATGACTCCCGGGCGTACGGGGTGGCCGACGTACGTGGACGGGTGGTGGCCCGCTACTGGCCGCGCCCCGGACGGGTGCCTCGTCGGCAGTTATGACCCTGCTCACATCCGGGGGGTGGTGCCGACACTATGCTCGGAAAGTGCCCGGGTGACCCCCCGCACCGCGTGCCACCGCTCGCCGCCCACCTCGCGGCGGGGCAGGCCGCCTCACATCTGCTCGACAGATCCTGGAGTCACCACCATGTCTTCGTCCACCGTGGACCCCGCTGATCCCGTCTTCCTGCTGCACCGGGGCGGCAAGATGGCCGTCACCTCGACCGTGCCGCTCACCAGCCGGGAGGACCTCTCCCTGGCGTACACCCCGGGGGTGGCCCGGGTGTGTGAGGCGATCGCCGCCGACCCCGCCCTGGTGGACGACTACACCTGGGTGTCGCACACGGTCGCGGTGGTCACCGACGGCTCTGCGGTGCTCGGGCTGGGCAACATCGGCCCCCGGGCCGCGCTGCCGGTGATGGAGGGCAAGGCGGTGCTGTTCAAGCAGTTCGCCGGGGTGGACGCGGTGCCGGTGTGCCTGGACACCCAGGACGTGGACGAGATCGTCGCGGTGGTGCGGGCACTGGCGCCCTCGTTCGGTGGGATCAATCTGGAGGACATCAGCGCGCCGCGCTGCTTCGAGATCGAGCGTCGGCTCGACGAGGCGCTGGACATCCCGGTCTTCCACGACGACCAGCACGGCACCGCCATCGTGGTGCTGGCCGCGCTGCGCAACGCCGCGATGTTGCTCGACCGCAAGCTCGGTGACCTGCGGGTGGCGGTGAGCGGCGCGGGCGCGGCCGGCGTGGCCGTGACGAAGATGCTGATCGCCGGGGGCGTCAACCCCGACCAGGTGGTGGTCTGCGACTCCAAGGGGATCATCGGCCGGCACCGCACCGAGCTGACCGGCACCAAGGCCGAACTGGCGGCGAGCACCAACGCCGACGGCCGCCACGGCGACATCACCGAGGCGCTACGCGGCGCGGACGTGCTGATCGGGGTCTCCGGCGGGCAGATCCCCGAGGCCGCGGTGGCTCAGATGGCACCCGGCGGGGTCGTGTTCGCGCTGGCGAACCCGACTCCCGAGGTGCACCCCGAGGTGGCCGCCCGGCACGTCGCGGTGGTCGCCACCGGGCGCAGCGACTACCCCAACCAGATCAACAACGTGCTGGCGTTCCCCGGGGTGTTCCGCGGCGCGCTGGATGCCGGTGCCACCCGGATCACCGAGGCCATGAAGGTCGCCGCCGCGGACGCCATCGCCGGTGTGGTGGCGGAGTCCCTGACCGCCGACGCGATCGTTCCGTCCCCGCTCGACCCGCGCGTCGCGCCGGCAGTGGCCGAGGCGGTCGCCGAAGCCGCCCGCCGCGACGGCGTCGCCCGCCGGTAAACCGCACGCGTGGGCCAGGGGCGCTCCGGCGCAGCATGCGCCGCTGGCCTACGCGCACGGCTTCTTAACGAGCGCTCAGCTTGTTACCGTGCCGATCATGCGTGCTGCCTTTGCCTCCCGTTTCGACGACGCCGACCCGCTCGCCGCGCTCACCGTCGGCGAGCGGCCCGAGCCGACCCCGCCGGCCGACGACTGGGTGACCGTGCAGTTGCGGGCCACCTCGCTCAACCACCACGACCTCTGGTCGCTGCGCGGGGTCGGTCTCACCGAGGCCCAGCTGCCGATGATCCTCGGCTGCGACGCGGTCGGGCTGGACCCGGAGGGACGCCCGGTGGTCGTGTACCCGGTGGTCGTCACGCCGGGTGACCCGCGCGGGGTTTCCATCCTCTCCGAGCACTTCGCCGGGACGCTCGCCGAGCGGGTGGTCGTACCCCGGTCGAATCTGATCCCGCTGCCCGACGGCATGGCGGCGACCGACGCGGCGTGCCTGCCCACGGCCTGGCTGACCGCGTGGCGGATGCTGACCACCAAGGGACGCGTCGCGGACGCCGACAGCGTGCTGGTCCAGGGCGCGGGAGGCGGCGTGGCCACCGCGGCCGTCGCACTCGCCGTCGCGATGGGCAAGCGGGTGTACGCGACCAGCCGCGACGCCGTGAAGCGGGACCGGATCTCGGCCCTCGGCGCCACCGCCTTCGAGCCGGGTGCCCGGCTGCCGGAGCGTGTCGACGTGGTGATCGAGACGGTCGGCGCGGCCACCTTCGACCATTCGCTGAAGTCGGCCGCGCCGATGGCCCGGATCGTGGTCTCCGGCGCGACAGCCGGGCACGAACCGTCGGTCAACCTGCGCCGGGTCTTCGCCATGCAGCTGGAGATCCTGGGCACCTCGATGGGCACGCCCGGCGAGCTGTACGAGTTGCTGGCGTTCTGCTCCGACAACGAGGTGCGCCCGGTGGTGGACAGCGTCATCCCGTTCAGCCGGGTCGAGGACGCCTTCGCCCGACTGCACTCCGGCGACGCCTTCGGCAAGGTCGTCATCGACCACACCGCCTGACGCCCGGTCCTCGGGCGTGCGCGTCAAGATCCGCGCATCATCGGGGAAACTGCTGCCTCCCGGCGTGCCGGGGCAGCAACATCCCTGATGGTGCGCGGATCTTCGGTTGGCTGACCGGCGGGCCTCAGAGATGGTCGTCGAAGGTGGCGATGTCGCCGCGCGTGGCGTCGGTGGAGATGCGCTTCTTGGCATCCGCGTCTCCATAGAGCGACCAGCGCAGGAACTCGATCGACGTGTCCGACACCACCCGCAGCGCGGCCTTGTCCTTGAGCATCGTCCGCCCATGGTCGCCCTTCGGCAGGCTCAGCATCGCCTTCGGCCAGGGCACCTTGTCGTACGCGGCCCTGCCCGCCGCGTACTCGACCACCTCGTCCAACTCGCCGTGCACGAACAGTTGCGGTGCGGCGGCACCGGCGAACGCGGTGCCCACGCCGAGCGCCGTGCCCGCGAACACCACACCCGCGTCCAGCCGCTTGTCCCGGCTCGCGGTGAACAGGCCGATGGTGGTCACGCCGCCCGCCGAGTGCCCGGCCGCGGCCACCCGCTCAGCGTCCAGCCGGCCCTGCAACTGGTCGCCGGCCCTGCCGTCCAGCGCGAGCACCTGGTCCAACGCGTACGACACGTCGGCGGGTTGGTTGAGCACGTCGAGGACGTTGTTGTCCGCGCCCCGCGAGGTGTGCGGGAACGTCGGCGCGGCCACCACGAAACCCGCCGCCGCCCAGCGGGTCAGTAGCGTGGCGTAGTCGTCCGGCCGGCCACCCAGGCCGTGACTGAACATCACCACCGGGAACCGGCCGTGCGCCCCCAGCAACCCCGGCGTGACGGGGCCGTTCTCGCCGAGCGCCGGGTACCAGATCCGCACCGGCAGCGCCCGGCCGTCGCGGTTCAGCTTCAGGTCGCGTACGCCGACGGGGTAGGGATTTTCCGGCGCGTGCCCGGCCGGGACCTGTGGCGTCGCCGGGGCGGTGGGCTCCGGCGCGGCCGGCGCCCGCCGAACCGGGGCGTCCGTGGAGCACCCGACGAGAGCGGCCAGAAGCAGGGCGGTGATCAGCATTGTGGGGGTGACGCGACGCGGCATGAATCTGATTGTGCCCTGCCCGGTGGACCCGCCCGGCTGGCTTCGTCGCGCTGTGCCCACCCGGTCACCGGCCGCTGCGTCCCGGCATCAGGCTCAGTCAGGCCGCAGCACGTTCGGTGAGCGGACGTCGCCGTCGTGCGGTGTCGGTCAGCGCGCGCGAAGGGAAGGCGGCGTTGGGGTCGTACCGGTTCGTTCCGGGCGGAACGATCTCGTCGATCCGGTCGAGGGTCGCGTCGTCCAGGGTGAGCGTGGCGCCCTTGAGCAGGTCCTCCAGGTGCGGCATGGTCCGCGGTCCGATGATCGCCGAGCTGACGGCCGGATGGGCCACCGTGAAGGCGATGGCGAGCTGCGGGAGCGTGCAGCCGATGCTCGCCGCGAGGTCGACGAGCTGTTCCACGATGTCGAGCTTGGCGGCGTTCTCGGCGATCGTGGGGTCGAACTGCGCCGGCCGGAGCACGGCCCGCCCGGTCGACAGGTCGATGGGCTGGTCCCTGCGGTACCTGCCGCTGAGGAACCCGAAGGCGAGCGGGCTCCAGACCAGCACCCCCATGCCGTAGCGCTGGCAGACGGGGAGGGTCGACGCTTCGACGCCGCGGGCCAGGATCGAGTACGGCGGCTGCTCGGTGCGCAGGCGTCCCAGGCCACGACGCTCGGACACCTGGTGCGCCTCGACGATCTCCTCGGCCGGGAAGGTCGAGCAGCCGAAGGCGCGGATCTTCCCGTCGCGGACGAGGTCGCTGAGCACCGAGAGCGTCTCCTCGATGTCGGTCGAGGGGTCGGGACGGTGGATCTGGTAGAGGTCGATCCAGTCGGTGTTCAACCGCCGGAGGCTCCCCTCCACCGCTTTGAGGATCCACCGCCGCGAGTTGCCGCCCTGGTTGGGTCCCTCGCCCATCGGAAAATGCACCTTGGTGGCGAGCACGACGTCGTCCCGGCGGCCCCGCAGCGCCTTGCCCACGATCTCTTCGGACTCGCCCCGGCCGTACATGTCGGCGGTGTCGATGATGTTGATGCCCTGGTCGAGGGCGGTGTGGATGATGCGGGCGCAGTCGTCGTGGTCGGGGTTGCCGACGGCGCCGAACATCATGGTCCCGAGGCAGTGGGTGCTCACCTGGATGCCGGTGCCGCCGAGGGTGCGATAACGCATGTCGATGCTCCTTGGCTGATGTGCTAGCGATCACCGCGCACCCTAGGAGCTAGAGTCAGCTCTAGGTCAACTCCTCGTTACCCTGCTCGGCATGGCCGAGATCACCGCGGGTCTGAGCATCGGGCAGGTCGCCGAACGCACCGGCTTGAGCGTGCACACCCTCCGCTTCTACGAGCAGGAGGGCCTCTTCGTCGGCCCGGTGCGGCGTGGCCCTGCCGGGCGTCGCAGCTACAGCCAGGACGACGTGGACTGGCTGACCGTCTGCATCATCCTCCGCGCCTCCGGGATGCCCCTGCCCGCGCTCCGGCGGTACACCGACCTCGTCCGGGAAGGCGCCGGCAACGAGGAGGAACGGCTCGCGCTGATGCGCGAGCACCACAGTCGCGTCACCACCCAGATCGACAGGCTCACCCAGAGCCTGGACCTGATCACCTTCAAGGTCGGGGTGTACGAGGACCTACTCGACCCGCACCGGAGCGCAGCCGAGCCAGATCCTCGGCGTCCTTCGGGCGGCGGGGACGTTCCGGCATCCAGACCGGGTACATCTGCTTGAACTCGATCTGGGCCGCCACCGAGATGGTCGGCGCGCAGAGCGGGCCGACCCGGCCGGGTGGGGCGTCCAGCATGCCGGCCGGCAGCGGGGTGCCGGTCCAGGACCCGGCACCCACAGTCGGTCGGCCGGCGGCGTCGCGACCCAGGTACGCGAAGCTGACCTCCACGTCGGCGGCGAACAGGTCGAGCTGCGACTCCACGGGCATCCTCGGGTCGGGAAGCCAGCCCCGGGCCAGCAGCAGGCCGGCCAGCCGGTCGGCGTCGTCGCGCCAGCAGTACCAGTCGACGTCGAGGTGCGGGCGGGTCACCACGCCGAGCTGGAAGTCCATCGCCCAGCCGCCGCGCAGCCACACCGGGATGCCTTCCGCCCCGGTCACCTCGATGACCTCGGCGATGCTCGCCAACTGCCGGCGCGCAAGCTCGTCCACCGGACGACCGTACCGGTGTCGGTCGGGTCAGTGGGCCGGGCGGGACTCGTAACGGGTCACTGTGGGGGAGTGGGCGTCGGCGGGGAGGCGGGCAGCGGCGGCCCGGTCGCCGTAGAGGGTCCAGCGCAGGAAGTCGGTGGTGGTGGCGAGGACCGGGGCGAAGCCCGGGTGGCCCGGCGCGAGGTACGTGCCGTGGTCCCCGCCGAGCAGGCTGAGGAACGCGGCCGGCCCGGGGGTGCGCGCGTACGCGGCCCGGCCGACCGTCACCGGCACCACCGGGTCGGCAGTGCCGTGCACGAAGAGCACCGGCGCGGCCGGTCCGGCGAAGCTGCCCGGCAGCCCACCGCCGGCGATCACGATCCCGGCGCGTAGCCGGGCCGGGTGGCCCTCGCTGAACATGCCGGAGGTGGTGAAGCCGCCCGCCGAGTGCCCGGCGGCGGCGACCGAGGTCAGGTCGAGGTGCCCGGCGAGGGGATCGACAGGGCTCCGGTCGAGGTCGCCCAGATACCGGATCAGTCGCCAGGCGTCGGCCGGCTGGTGGCGTACGTCGGCCCGGGTGAAGTGGGCGGCACCCTGTCGGGTGTGCGGATACGCGGGTGCGGCCACCACGAAACCGGCCGCCGCCCAGCGGGTGGTCAGGCCGGCGTGCAGCTCGGGTCGGCTGCCCAGCCCGTGGCTGTAGATCACCACCGGGAACCGTCCGGCCGCCACCTGACCGGTCGACGCCGGGTACCAGATCGTCACCGGCAGAGGGCGCGCCGAGCGCGGATCGAGGGTGAGCGTATGCACGCCGACGGCGTACGACCCCTCGGGCGCCCGACGCGCCGACGCCGGCCCGGTGGCCCCGCCAGCCACGGCGGTGGCCGGCGCACAACCGGTCAGCAGCGCTGTCACCAGTACGGCCATCAGCCGGCCCGCCCCCATCGTTCCACGGTAGGTGCCTGGGCGGGCGTAGCGTCCCCGCCGTCCGGCTCGGGTGCACCTGCCACCCGGTCGGGTCCCCTCCGCCGGCCGGGTCCACCCCTGGGACGCAGCGGGCCGGGGACGGTGCGGCGTGACCAGCTTCGCTAGGGTCACCGACATGCCTGAGAACTACACGGACCCCAGCGGCAACACCGAGGCGTTCCGCGCCTTCAACCAGACGCCGGAGACTGCGACGCCGACGGAGGCTCCGTCCCGCCTGCCGCTCATCATCGGCGCGGCAGTGGTCGTCGTGGTGCTGGTGGCACTCGTCGCCTGGCTGGCGACCGGCTGACCGAACCGCCTGGCTGGCGACCGGCTGGCCGAGCTGCCTGGTTGGCCCCGGCACTGAATGGGCTTCACCGACTCGCGCGCACCCTCGGGCCCCCCGGGGGTGCGCGCCTCAGTGGTGTCAGGCCGCCCCGACCACGTCCCGGGTCTGCCTGGCGATTTCCCGCTCCTCGTCGGTGCGGATGACGCAGACGCTCACCTCGGCGCCGTCGGGCGAGATGAACCGGTCGCCCTCGCCGTCGTTGCGCGCGTCGTCCACAGTGATGCCGAGCCGGCCCAGGCCGGCCAGCGCGGCGGCCCGCACCGGCGCGGCGTGCTCGCCGACCCCGGCGGTGAAGGTGATCGCGTCGACCCGGCCGAGTAGCGCGTAGTACGCCCCGACGTACTCGGTGATGCGCCGGCAGTACACGTCGAAGGCCAACGCCGCCGCCCGGTCACCGGCGGCCCGGCGTTCCAGCACCTCGCGCATGTCGTTGACGCCGGTCAGCCCGAGCAGGCCGCTGCGGTGGTTGAGCAGGTCGTCGATGTCGTCCACCGACAGCCCGCCCTCCCGGCGCAGATGGAAGATCACGGTCGGGTCCACGTCGCCGCTGCGGGTGCCCATCACCAGCCCCTGCAACGGGGACATGCCCATCGAGGTGGCGACGCTGCGGCCGTTCGCCACCGCGCAGGCGCTGGCCCCGTTGCCCAGGTGCAGGGTGATCGTGTTGACCTGCTCGTACGGGCGGCCCAGCAGCTCGGCGGTGCGCCGGGACACGTACGCGTGTGAGGTGCCGTGGAAGCCGTACCGGCGGATGTCGTACCGCTCGGCGGTGTCCCGGTCGATCGCGTACGTCGCGGCGGCCTCCGGCAGGGTGTGGTGGAACGCGGTGTCGAAGACGGCGACCTGCCCGACGTCCGGCAGCGCCGCGCGGGCCACCTCGATGCCGGCCAGGTTGGCCGGGTTGTGCAGCGGGGCGAGCGGCACCAGATTCTTGATCGCGGCCAGCACCGCGTCGTCGACAAGCACCGGCGCGCTGAACATCCGGCCACCGTGCACCACCCGGTGTCCGACCGCCGTCAGCCCGGTCAGGTCCAGCCCGTCCAGGATCTGCCGTACCGCCTCGGCGTGGTCCGCCGGGCCGCCACCTGGCTCGCCGATCCGTTCGACGGTGCCGTGGTCGACTGCCTGGTCCCCGTCGTAGCGGCGCCACTTCACCGACGACGACCCGCAGTTGAGCACCAGCACCCGACTCACGACGCCTCCTCGGTGGCCGCCTGGATGGCGGTGATCGCCACGGTGTTGACGATGTCCGGAACCGTGGCACCCCGCGACAGGTCGTTCACCGGCCGCCGCAGGCCCTGCATGACCGGGCCGACGGCGACCGCCCCGGCCGAGCGCTGCACGGCCTTGTACGTGTTGTTGCCGGTGTTCAGGTCCGGGAAGATGAAGACCGTGGCGTGCCCCGCGACGGGGCTGTCGGGCAGCTTCGTGGCCGCCACCGCCGGGTCGATCGCGGCGTCGTACTGGATGGGCCCCTCGACCAGCAGGTCGGGCCGGCGCTGCCGGACCAGCGCGGTGGCCGCGGCGACCTTCTCCACGTCGGCGCCCGCGCCGGAGCTGCCGGTCGAGTACGACAGCATGGCCACCCGGGGTTCGATGCCGAACCGGGCGGCGGTGTCGGCCGACGAGATCGCGATGTCGGCGAGCTGGGCCTCGTCCGGGTCGCGGTTGACCGCGCAGTCCCCGTAGACCAGCACCCGGTCGGCGAGCAGCATGAAGAAGACGCTGGAGGCCACCGAGACGTCCGGCAGCGTACGGATGATCTCGAACGCCGGCCGGATGGTCGCGGCGGTGGTGTGGGTGGCGCCGGAGACCATGCCGTCGGCTCGGCCGGTGGCCACCATGAGCGTGCCGAAGTAGTTCGGCTGCGCGACGATGTCGTGCGCCAACTCGGCGGTGACGCCGCGGTGGGCGCGCAGCCGGGCGTACTCGGCGGCGAAGTCGTCGCGCCACTCGCTGGCCCCCGGGTCGACGACCCGCACGTCGCCGAGGTCGATACCCAGCTCCCGGGTGCGTCGGGCGATGTCGTCCGGCCGGCCGAGCACCGTCAGCTCGGCGACTCCACGCCGTAGCAGGATCTCCGCCGCGCGCAGGACCCGCTCGTCGGTGCCCTCCGGCAGCACCAGGTGCCGGGGCTTCGAGCGGGCACGGTCGATCAGCTCGTTCTCGAACATCAGTGGGGTGACCCGCGTCGACCGGCTGACCCGCAGCCGACGGGCCAGGTCGTCGGTGTCCACACAGCGCTCGAACGCGCCGAGCGCGGCCTCCACCTTGCGGGGATTGGTCGCGCTGGGCCGGCCCTCGATGCGACTGGACGCGGCCACCGTGTCGTAGCTGTCGAGACGCACGGAGAGCACCGCCAACCCGGTGTTGAGCCCCTCCACCAGCCGCATGACCCTGGGGTCGGGCTGCTCGCCGAGGGTGAGCACCAGTCCGGCCACCGACACCTGTCCGGCCACGTGCGCGGCGCTCGCGGCGACGAGCAGGTCGGCCCGGTCCCCGGGGGTGATCACCAGGGCGCCCTCGGTGAGGTGGCCCAGCAGGGTCGGCACGTGTGCCGCGCCGACCACGAAGTCCAGCACGTCGCGACCGAGCGCGGCGTCGTCCCCGGCCAGCAGGGTGGCGCCGAGGGCCGTCGCCACCTCGGCCACCGTCGGCGCGGACACGCTCGGCACCTCGGGGATGGCGTACGCGGGGACCGGCAGCTCGGGCAGCGTCATCGGCTCGGTGACCCGGTTGGCGATCACCGCGAGCACCGTCGCGCCGAGGTCAGCCAGATCGTGGTACGCCCCCCGCATCGCCGACGCGACAGCCGCCGGCTCCTGCCCGAAGCCGTCCACGACCGGCACCACCACGCTGCCGAACTCGGTGGCCAGCCGGGCGTTGAAGGCCAGCTCCCGGGGGTGGGCCGGGTCGCCCGGCTCGTCGAAGTCACTGCCCACCACGACCACCGCCGGGCACTGCCGCTCCACCGCCCGGTAGCGCTCGACGATGGCGGAGATGAGCTGCTCCCGTCGGCCGTCGGCGACCAGTGCCGAAGCCTCGGCGTAGCTCGCCCCGGCCAGTTCGGACAGCGGCACCTCGACGCGGTAGCGCTCGCTCAGCAGGGCGAGGATCGGGTCCTGGCCGGTGTCGGCCACCAACGGCCGGAACACGCCGATCCGCCCGACCTGGCGGGACAGCAACTCCGCCAACCCGAGGGCAATCGTCGACTTGCCCCCGCCGGACCCCACGCTGGTCAGGTAAACACTCCGAGCCACGTTCCCACCCCCTGCCCGTTGATCAAGAAGTTTGCGTCAGCCCCGGCCCCCATCGTGACCGAAGTTTCTTGATCACCGGGTGCGGAACGGGGTCAGGCGTCTTCGTCGTCGGGGTCTTCCAGGCGGGCGAGGTAGGTGGCCAGGCGTTCGATGGGAGTTTCGAAGTCGGGGTTGAGGTCCACGAAGTCGCGCAGCCGCTCGCCGAGCCACTCCAGGGTCACCTGCTCCTCGCCCCGGCGCTCGACCAGCTCCTCAATGCCACGGTCGGTGAAGTACATGGGTACGTCCTCGTGCTCGGCCCGGCACGGGCCGGGCGGGTGGTGGGTGAATGGTCAACCGGCTGGCGGGACCTACGAGAGCCGGGGCAGGACCGTGGTGAAACGGCCCTACCCCGGCTTCCGTGCTCAGGTCAGGTCACGGGCGGGGGAGAGCCGCCTCGATCAGCGCGTTCTGCTCGACCTCGTGGGTCTTGGCCGAGCCGACCGCCGGAGCGGCGGCGGCCGGGCGGGAGATCCGCCGCAGCCGAACGTCCGTGAGGTGCTCCAGCAGGTTGAGCGCGACGAACGACCAGCCACCCTGGTTGGCCGGCTCCTCCTGCACCCAGGCGAAGTCCTCGGCGTTCGGGAACTGCGCGAGGGCGGCCCGGATCTCCTCCACCGGCAGCGGGTACAGCTGCTCCAGCCGGAGGATCGCGGTGTCGGTGACGCCGCGCTCCTGCCGGGCCTGGAACAGGTCGTAGTAGACCTTGCCGGAGCAGAGCAGCACCCGCTTCACCGCCTCCGGTGCCGGGGCGGCCGTGTCGCGCAGCACCGGCTGGAAGGTGCCGGTGGTGAAGTCCTCCACCGGCGAGACGCAGAGCTTGTGCCGCAGCAGCGACTTCGGCGTGAACACCACCAGCGGCTTGCGCTTGGGCGACAGGGCCTGGCGGCGCAGCAGGTGGAAGTAGTTCGCCGGGGTCGTCGGGATGGACACCCGCATGTTGTCCTCGGCGCACATCTGCAGGAACCGCTCGGGCCGGCCGGAGGTGTGGTCCGGGCCCTGACCCTCGTGGCCGTGCGGCAGCAGCAGGGTGATGGCGGAGCGCTGGCCCCACTTCACCTCACCGGACGAGATGAACTCGTCGATCACCGACTGGGCGCCGTTGACGAAGTCGCCGAACTGGGCCTCCCAGGCGACGAGGGCGTTGATGTTCTCCACCGAGTAGCCGTACTCGAAGCCCATCGCCGCGTACTCGCTGAGCAGCGAGTCGTGCACGAAGAACCGGGAGCGGTCGCCATCGCCGGTGAGCGACTTCAGCGGCAGGTAGTCGTCGCCGGTGCGGGAGTCGACCACCGAGGCGTGCCGCTGCACGAACGTGCCGCGGCGGGAGTCCTGCCCGGCGAGCCGGACGGTGACCCCGTCGTGCAGCAGCGCCCCGAGCGCGATGATCTCGCCGAAGCCCCAGTCGATGTTGCCCTCGACGGACATCTTGGCCCGCCGGTCCAGCAGCTGCTGGATCCGCTTGTGCGGGGTGAAGCCCTCCGGCAGGTTGATGTGCGCCTCGCCGATGGCCTTGACCACTGACGCGTCGGTGGCGGTGTCGACCTGCGGCTCCGGCTCCTCCTCGCGGCGCGGCCGGTTGAGCTGGCGCGGTGCCGAGGCGGCGTCCCGGGTGGCCTTGAAGACCTTCTCCAGCTGCGCCTGGTAGTCGCGCAGCAGCTCCTCCGCGTCCTCCACGGTGATGTCACCGCGACCGATGAGCTCCTCGGTGTAGAGCTTGCGGACCGAGCGCTTCGAATCAATGATCTTGTACATCTGTGGGTTGGACATCGACGGGTCGTCGCCCTCGTTGTGCCCGCGCCGGCGGTAGCAGACCATGTCGATCACGACGTCCTTGTTGAACGTCTGCCGGTATTCGAATGCCAGCCGGGCCACCCGGACCACTGCCTCCGGGTCGTCGCCGTTGACGTGGAAGATCGGCGCCTGGATCATCCGGGCCACGTCGGTGCTGTAGAGGCTGGACCGGCTGTATTCCGGCGCGGTGGTGAAGCCGACCTGGTTGTTCACCACGACGTGCACGGTGCCGCCGGTGCGGTAGCCGCGCAGCTGGGACAGGTTGAGCGTCTCGGCGACCACGCCCTGCCCGGCGAAGGCGGCGTCACCGTGCACCGCCAGCGGCAGCACGGTGTAGCCCTCCAGCTTGAGGTCGATCCGGTCCTGCTTGGCCCGGACGATGCCCTCCAGCACCGGGTCGACGGCCTCCAGGTGCGACGGGTTGGCCACCACCGACACCTTGACCGCGTGCTCGCCGTCCGGGGTGGTGAACTTGCCGTTCTGACCCAGGTGGTACTTCACGTCGCCGGAGCCCTGCGTCGAGCGCGGGTCCAGGTGACCCTCGAACTCCGAGAAGATCTTCTCGTACGGCTTGCCGACGATGTTGGCCAGCACGTTGAGACGACCCCGGTGGGCCATGCCGATGACGACCTCGTCCAGCCCGTTCTCGGCGGAGGATTCCAGCACCTCGCCGAGCAGCGGGATCAGCGACTCGCCGCCCTCCAGCGAGAAGCGCTTCTGGCCGACGTACTTCGTCTGCAGGAAGGTCTCGAACGCCTCGGCGGCGTTGAGCCGGTTGAGCACGTGCTTCTGCTCGTCGGCGGACGGCTTCTCGTACTTGCGCTCGATCCGTTCCTGGACCCAGCGACGCTCCTCCGGGTCCTGGATGTGCATGTACTCGATGCCGACGCGGCGGCAGTACGAGTCGCGCAGCACGCCGAGGATCTCGCGCAGCTTCATCCGCTGCCGGCCGGCGAAGCCGTTGACCGGGAACTCGCGGTCCAGGTCCCACAAGGTGAGCCCGTGCTGGAGGACGTCCAGGTCGGGGTGCTTGCGGATCGTGAATTCCAGCGGGTCGGTGTCGGCCATCAGGTGACCGCGCACCCGGTAGGCGTGGATCAGCTCGTGCACCCGGGCGGTCTTGTTGATCTGACCCTCGGAGTTGACAGCGACATCGCGCATCCAGCGCACCGGCTCGTACGGGATGCGCAGCGCGGTGAAGATCTGGTCGTAGAAGCCGTGCTCGCCCAGGATCAGCTCGTGCATCACCTTGAGGAACTCGCCGGACTGCGCGCCCTGGATGATCCGGTGGTCGTACGTGCTGGTCAGCGTGATGATCTTGCTGACCGCCAGCTCGGCGAGGGTGGCCTCGGACATCCCCTGGTAGGGGGCCGGGTACTCCATCGCGCCGACGCCGATGATCGCGCTCTGCCCCTGCATGAGCCGCGGCATCGAGTGCACGGTGCCGATGCCGCCCGGGTTGGTCAGCGAGATGGTGGTGCCGGAGTAGTCCTCCATGGTCAGCTCGTTGCGCCGCGCCCGTCGGACCACGTCCTCGTACGCCTGCCAGAACTGCCGGAAGTCCATCTGCTCGCAGCCCTTGATGGAGGGGACCACCAGGTTGCGGCTGCCGTCCGGCTTGGCGAGGTCGATCGCGATGCCGAGGTTGACGTGTGCCGGGCGGAGCACCGCCGGCTTGCCGTTGGCCTCGGCGAAGGAGTTGTTCATCTCGGGGTGCTGGACCAGCGCGCGCACCATCGCGTAGCCGACCAGGTGGGTGAAGCTGACCTTGCCGCCCCGCCCACGGGCGAGGTGGTTGTTGATCACGATGCGGTTGTCCACCAGCAGCTTCGCCGGGACCGCGCGAACGCTGGTCGCGGTGGGCACGCTCAGCGAGGCGTCCATGTTCTGGACGATCTTCGCGGCGACGCCCCGCAACGGCGTGGTCTGCGGGCCGTCGGCGGTCGGCGCGGCGGCCTTGGCGGCCGGCTTGGCCGCAGCGGCCTTCTCCGGCGTCTTCTCCGGCGTCTTCTCCGGCGCGGCCTTCGGCGTGGCCGGGGCGGCGGGCTTGGCCGGCGCCGTCTGGGCGGCGGCCGACTTGCTCGCGGTCGCCGGCTTGGCCGGGGCGCTCGGCTGGGTGACGGTGGCGGCTGCCTCCGGCTGACCGTCCGGCTCCGGGGCGGCGGCCGGCTTGTCCGACGACTCGGCGCCGCGCGGGGTGCCCGCTCCCGGTGCCGGTCGGTAGTCGGCGAAGAAGTCGTGCCAGGCCGAATCAACGCTCGATGGGTCGGCGAGGTAACGCTGGTACATCTCCTCGACGATCCACTCATTCGGGCCGAAACCCGCCAGTGGGTTCTCCTGCGAAGTCTGCTGGGTCGACACGGCCGGTAATCGCCTCTTTCACGCGGGTTTGTGTGGCACGCGGTGGGTCCGTCGCGCCCGATTAGGAGCACGGACTGGACGTCTCCCAGGCTACGCCGTACCGATCCCGCAGGCATTTCCGCCTCGGTCCCGTGGCCGGTTTCACAGAAGATGCCAGAAGTTCAGCAACGCCTGCGCACACCGTGTCGAACTGGTAACAGCAGGGGCCGGACGCCGAGCGGCCGCCCGACCCCGGAACGGCCAGCTCGTTGCCGCCCCGGGGTCGCAGACGCCGTCAGGCGATGTCGCGCCGTCGGGTGAGCAGGATTCCGACGACTCCGCTGACCAGCGCGTAGCCGATCAGCACCAGGGCCCCGACCCACCAGGACGGGGTGAACTCCGAGGTGCCCTCCGTGATCATGACCTGGGATGCCACAGCGGGCCAGACCACCTGCCACTTGAGCACCGCCTCGCTGTCGAGGAGGTTCGACAGGAGCAGGAAGAGCAGACCCACCACCTGGGTGCCGATCAGGTAGAGCACCGCCGCCGTGATCACCGCTCCGAGCTGGTTGGTGATCAGCGTGCCGATGCCCACCCCGAGGATCGTCCAGATGGCGTAGGCCAGCAGGTTGAACAGCAGCGCCCGCTGCACCGGCCACTCACCGAGCTGAGTGCCGTAGTCGTTCGCGGACAGGAAGATCGCGCCGGCGGCCAGGTCGATCAGCGTGGTGGCCAGCCAGAACATGAAGCCGAGCAGGCTGGCGGCGACGAGCTTGCTGACGATGACCGACGTTCGCCGGGGGGTCGTCAGGAACGTCGTGGTCGCGGTCTGGTGGAAGAACTCGTTGGTGACCATCAGGATGCCGATGAGCATCACGAACATCAGCCCGAGGTACTGGCCCGACGTGTAGAGGTTCGCCGCCTGCGCCGGCGCGGTCGCCTGCTCGGGGCTGACACCGATGTTCTCGGCGTCACCGCCGAGCGCCGTGACGGCCAACCACGCGTTGACCGCGAACGCCAGGGCGATCGAGAGCAACGCGCCGATAGCCAGCCACCACCAGGTGCTGGTGGTACGGATCTTGAGTAGCTCGGATCGGACCAGGTTCATCGGATGCCCGCCTTTCCGGCCGTCAGCTCCAGGAAGACCCGTTCCAGATCGGGCCGTTCGGTGGTCAGTTCGTGCAGCTCGACCCCGGCCGCGAGAGCGGATCGGCCGATCGTCGGGGCGTCCACCCCGCCGACCAGCAGCACACCCTGCTCGTCGGTCTCGACGGTCGCCGACTGCGCCTTCAGGGCGGCGGTCAACACCTCGGCCTGCGGGGTGCGGACCCGGACGCGGGCGCCCTGGGCCATCGACCCGAGCACCTGGTCGACCGGACCCTGCCGGACCAACTGCCCAGCCGCGATGATCACCACGTCGTCGGCGAGCAACTGCATCTCCGACAGCAGGTGGCTGGAGACCAGCACCGTACGACCCTCGTGGGCGAGATTCTTGAGGAACCCACGCATCCACCGGATGCCCTCCGGGTCCAGCCCGTTGGCCGGCTCGTCGAGGATCAGCACGCGGGGGTCACCGAGCATCGCGGCGGCGATGCCGAGCCGCTGCTTCATGCCCAGCGAGTAACCCTTGAACTTGCGCTTCGCCGCCGGGGTCAGCCCGACCAGGGCCAACGCCTCGTCGGCCCGCTGCTTGGGCAGCCCGGCCGCGGCGCAGATGACCCGCAGGTGGTTGATGCCGGTGCGGCCCTTGTGCGCGCTGGAAGCCTCCAGCACCGCCCCGACCTGCCGCAGCGGGGTGGCGAGGTCGGTGTACCGCTGGCCGCTGATGGTGGCCGTGCCGGCGGTCGGCGTGACCAGGTTCAGCAGCATGCGCAGCGTGGTGGTCTTGCCTGCGCCGTTCGGGCCGAGGAAGCCGGTCACCCGTCCCGGCGCCACAGTGAAGGACAGGTTGTTCACCGCCCGGACGTTCTTGTACTGCTTCGTCAGACCGGACACCACGATCTGACCGTCGCTGGTGGGGCTTCGCTGCCCGTCAGTCATCGTTCTCCTCCCGTGTGTGGCGTAGAGGTACGCCGTGGCACAGCGTGACGGCCCGTGGCTGCAAGGTCAATCAGGCGCGGTCGGTACGTCTGCCTCCGTCGCGGGGCGGAGGCGACTCATCCCTGCGGACTACGCCCGGGTTCAGCGGGCGATCCAGGTTGCCCGCGCCGCGCCGAGCAACGACCCGTCCGGGCCGTACAGGCTGGTGTGCACGAGCGCCTTGCGCCCATCGACGCGCAGCAACGCCCCGGTCACCACACACTCGTCGCCCGGCCCGGGCAGCGCCGCGACCACGGCGGCGATCCGGCCCAGCAGGTACGGACGGCCCGGCGCGAGCACCGCCCAACCACCGGGACAGTCCAGCGCAGCCCAGACCGTTGCCGCGCTGACCTGTGCGGGCGCGCGGAACGGGGCGGCGGTCCGCCCGTCCGGCAGTCGGCCGGGGAAGATCCGCAGCCCGTCGGCCCGCTGCGGCCCGCAGACGTAACAGGTGGGGAACGGATGCTCGACCAGGCCGGGGTATCGGGCCGCGGCGGCGACCGCCGTCTCCAGGTCGACAGGGGGTACGACGGCGTCGATCACCCCGGCCGGGCGTACCTCGGCCACCAGCTCGCCGGCCGGGTCCCGAACCTCGCCGTCGACAAGGGTCAGCTCGGTCTCCAGCGGTGGTGGCCGGCGCAGCGTCACCTCGACCGGCCCGCCGCCGCCCGCCTCGGCGGCGAAGATCCCCGCGCTCCAGCCGCCGTTGCCGGAACCGGCGGGCCCGTTGTAGCGGGTTTCGATGCGCATTGTCGGCCTCCGGTGGAACGTGCCGGCGTCGTCGCCGGGCCGTACCGCAGCCTCGCACGATCGCGGTGAGAGCCATCTGCCGGCCGGCGTTCATCCTGCCGACACCAGTGGTCCCCGTGAATGGCAACCCGGGCCCTTACACAGATCCCATGGCCGTTCTGCATGCCGCTGGCGCACCCCTGAAGACCAGCGGATACACCCTGCTGATCGCCGACGACCCCACCCAGGTCGCGGCCGCGCAACGCCTGCGCCACGAGGTGTTCGCCACCGAGCTCGGCGCCACCCTCCTTCCCGGCGAGGCCGGGTTGGACGTGGACCCCTTCGACGCGTACTGCGACCACCTGATCGTCCGCGAGGACAGCACCGGCGAGGTGGTCGGCACGTACCGGCTGTTACCGCCGGGGCGCACCAGCCGGCGCTACGCCGAGGACGAGTTCGACCTGAGGCCGCTCGACCCGCTCCGCGACGACCTGGTCGAGGCGGGCCGGTCCTGCGTGCACCCGGACCACCGCTCCGGCGCGGTGATCAACCTGATGTGGGCCGGCATCATCCGGTACCTGCACCTACGCGGCTCCCACTGGCTCGGCGGCTGCGCGTCGGTGCCGGTGGCTGACGGCGGGCGGACGGTGGCCGAGGTGTGGACCCAGGCCCGGGCCCGGCACCTGTCGCCGCCGCCGCTGCGGGTCCGCCCGTTGCGGCCCTGGTTCGCCGAGGCGGCTGCCGCCAGCCCGGTCGCCGGTGCCCCGGCCGGGCGGGTGGCGGTTCCGCCGCTGCTGCGTGGCTACCTCCGACTCGGCGCGTGGATCTGCGGCGAGCCGTCCTACGACAGCGACTTCGGGTGCGCGGACTTCTACGTCCTCTTCTCCCTGGACCGGATGAACCCGCGCTACCTGCGGCACTTCCTCGGCGGTGAGCAGCGGTGAGCGCCGTGCCGCTCGACCTGTGGCGGCCCTCCTCGGGCTGCGACGACGACTGCCTGCCAGCGGCCGGCGAGGTGCCCACGGTGCCGCTGGCCCGCCGGGTGCTCCGGCTGGTCGCCGTGCTCGGCATGCTGCTGGCCGGGATTCCGGTGGTGGCGCTGCTGCCGGTGCTCCCCACTTCGGAACGGCAGGCGCTGGTCAGTGGCTGGGCGCGGACCACTGTGCGCGCGTTCGGCGTCCGCCTCGTGGTCCGGGGTCGGTTGCCCCGGCGGCGCGCGCTGCTGGTCGCGAACCATGCCTCCTGGCTGGACATCCTGGCAGTGCTGGCGGTCGCGCCCACCCGGATGGTGGCGAAACGGGAGATCCGCTCCTGGCCGGTGGTTGGTCTGCTGGCCGCGGCGGCGGGCACGGTCTTCGTGGACCGCGCCCGGCCGTTGGCGCTGCCGAGGACCGTCGCCCGGGTCGCCGACGCGCTGCGCGCAGGGCGGTCGGTGGCGGTCTTCCCGGAGGGTACGACGTGGTGTGCCGGGAACGATGCCACCGACTGCCGCCCCGGCGGTGGGTTCCGGCCCGCGACGTTCCAGGCGGCCATCGACACGGGCAGCCCGGTGGTCCCGCTGCGGCTCACCTACCGCTGTGCGGCCACCGGGGCGACCACCACGGCAGCCGCCTTCCTCGGCGCCGACACCCTGCTGCGCTCGGTGGCACGGGTGGTGGCGGCGCGGGAGCTGGTGGTCTCGGTGACGATCGCCGCCGCGCTGCACCCGGCCCGTGACGCCGACCGGCGGTTGCTGGCCCGGGCCGCCGAGTCGGCCGTACACCTGGTGCCCACGGCGGGTGCCGTGGCGCGGCCCCGGCTGCGGCCGGTCCCGACGGCGACCCCGGCCGTTTCCGTGCCACCGCCCGCCACGGGCAGCGACCTGGACCTGGCCGCCTAGGGGAGGTACGCCCGCACTACCGCCCCGGCGGCGCGAGAGTCGCGACAGTCTTGTGATGTCGCGATGTATCGCGTTACAGTCTTCTTCTGTTCGGCGTGCCCTCCGCACGTCGTCGAGAGGGGGACGCCATGGCCGGTTGGACGGTCGAGAGCCCGCAACGGCTCACAGTGGACGCTCCGGTCGTCCGGCTGGACGTTCGACTGATCAGTGGGCGGCTCAACGTGGTCGCCACCGACGGGCCGACCCGGATCGACGTGACCCAGGTCGGCCGTCGGCCGGTCCTGATCGACCACACCGACGGTCGGCTCAGCGTCCGCCAGGAGCGTGGTCGGGGCTGGCCCGACGTCCTGCGCTGGTTCCGGATGATCCACCGCTATCCCCGGGTGGACGTCTCCATCGCCGTGCCCGCCGACGTCCTCGCCGATCTGGGCCTGGTCGCGGGCTCGCTGGTCGCCTCCGGCCTGCGTCGGCAGACCACCGCCCACGTCGTCGCCGGCCAGATCACCCTGATGGGGTTGCGCGGCAGCACCTCGGCGAAGCTCACCTCGGGCCCGGTGGAGGCGCTCGGTGTCCGCGGTGATCTCACGGTGGAGACGATCTCCGGGGAGGTGATCCTCGCTGACAGCGCCGCCGACCGGGTGCGGGCCCAGACCGTCTCCGGCGCCATCACCTGCGATCTGGACAACCCCCGGGGCAGCGAGATCCGGTTGACCACCATCTCGGGCAGCATCACCGTCCGGGTCCGCGCGGACAGCGACCTCGCCGTCCAGTTGAACACCGCCTCCGGCCGGATCACCAGCGGCTTTCCGCAGCTGCGCAGCTCGACGTTCCCGCTGCCCAGCAGCGAGGGGGTGCTCGGCGCCGGCGACGGTAAGCTCTGGGCTTCCGCGACCTCGGGGAGCATCGCCCTGCTCGCCCGAGCCGTCGACGACGATGGAGAGGAGCTGCCGTGACCGCCGTGTTCAGCCACGGGCGGCTCCGGCTCTACCTGCTCAAGCTCCTCGACGACGGCCCGAAGCACGGCTACGAGCTGATCCGCCTGCTGGAGGACCGCTTCCTCGGTCTGTACGCGCCCAGCGCCGGCACCATCTACCCCCGCCTGCAACGGCTGGAGGTCGAGGGTCTGGTCAGCCACACGGCGGCCGGCGGCCGCAAGACGTACGACATCACCGACGCTGGCCGGGCGGAGCTGCGCCAGCGGGCCGGTGAGTTGACAGCGTTGGAAACGGACATCGCGGCCTCCGTGGCGGACCTCTCCAGCCTGGCCGGCGAGATCCGCAGCGAGGTACGCGGATCGGCCCGCGACCTCAAGCGGGAGTTGAGCGAGGCCACCCGGCAGACCCGGCGGGCCCGGTGGGAGGCGCCCGCACCGCCGCCCAGGCCGGCGTCGACCGCCGGGCCGCAGGCCGAGCTGTTCGACGAACTTGACCAGCGGCTGGCCGCGTTCACCGCCGAGGTGGGCCGGCTGATGCGCGCCCGACAGTTCAGCGACACCCAGCTGCGCACCGCGATCCGGCTGCTCGACGGCGCCCTGGACGGGTTGCGTCGCCTGCTGCGCTGATCGGCGTCGCCGGACGGTCGGTGACTCACAGCCTTTTTGCAGGAAGCGTCCAGCGGTGGCGCAGTGACGTCACCGATGATGGGCGCATGCCCGCTACCCAGACCGAGGCGCGACTGCTTGTCGTCGAGGACGACCCCAACATCCTCGAACTGCTCTCCGCGAGCCTGCGGTTCGCGGGCTTCGACGTGGCCACCGCGACAAGTGGAAGCGCGGCGCTCAACGCCGCCAAGGACCACCGGCCCGACCTGGTGGTACTCGACGTGATGCTCCCCGACCTCGACGGTTTCGAGGTCATCCGGATGCTCCGCGAGGGCGGCACGCGTACCCCCGTGGTGTTCCTGACCGCCCGGGACGCCACCGACGACAAGATCCGTGGGCTGACCCTGGGTGGCGACGACTACGTCACGAAGCCGTTCAGCCTGGAGGAGCTGACCGCCCGGATCCGCGCCGTGCTGCGTCGCACCACCACCGGCGAGCAGGCCCCGTCCCGGCTCACCTTCGCCGACCTGGAGCTGGACGAGGAGACCCACGAGGTGCACCGGGCCGGCCAGCGGGTGCAGCTCTCGCCGACCGAGTTCAAGCTGCTGCGGTACCTGATGCTCAACGCCAACCGGGTGCTGTCCAAGGCGCAGATTCTCGACCACGTCTGGAACTACGACTTCCGTGGCGACGACAACATCGTCGAGTCCTACATCTCGTACCTGCGGCGCAAGGTCGACACCACCCAACCCCGGCTGATCCACACTCTTCGCGGGGTCGGGTACGTCCTGCGCAAGCCGGCGGCGTGAACGCTGTCCAGCAGGCGAAGGGGCGGGTGCGAAGCGTTCCGCTGCGGGTGAAGCTGGTCGCCTCGGTGCTCGCGCTGGTCGCCGTCGCGCTTCTGGTGATCAGCTCGTTGACCGCGTACTTCCTCCGCAACTACCTGGAGGGCCAGGTCGACGGGCAGGTCCGGTCGACCGCCCAGGGCCTCGGCCAGTTTCTTCAGAAGCTGCGCAGCGGTGAGGTCGGCGCGATGCTGCCCAGCGACTACGTCGTGATCGTGGCCGACGAGCGGCAGGTGTACGACCCCCAGTACGACACGCGCACCTTCTACCCCGCCCAGCTGCCCACGTTTCCCGCCACCCGCAAGGACTTCGAGGCGGCGGAGGGCGAGCCGCGCACCGTCATCTCACACGATCGCCTCACCCGCTGGCGGGTGTACTACGCCCCCCAACCGGACGGCTCGGTGCTGGCCGTGGGTCAGCCGCTGACCGAGGTGGACCGGGCGGTGAAGCAGCTCGTCTGGATAGACCTCCTGGTCGGTGGCGCAGTGCTGATCATGCTGGCCTCGGTCGGCGCCGCGATCGTCCGGACCAGCCTCAAGCCCCTCGTCGAGATCGAACAGACCGCCGCCGCGATCGCCGGCGGTGACCTGACCCGCCGGGTGCCCGACCCGGAGGAGGGTCAGGCCGAGCCAACCTCGGAACTGGGCCGGCTGTCGCGCGCGCTGAACGCGATGCTCACCCAGATCGAGGCGGCGTTCACCGCCCGGGCCGCGTCGGAGACCTCGGCCCGATGGGCGGAGAGCGCCGCCCGGGATGCCGCCGCCGCAGCTCAGGCGTCCGAGGCGCGGGCCATCCGCTCCGAAGAACGGATGCGGCAGTTCGTCGCCGACGCCTCGCACGAGCTGCGGACTCCGCTCACCACGATCCGCGGCTTCGCCGAGCTGTACCGGCAGGGTGCGGCCCGTGAGCCGGAACAGACCGCCGGCCTGTTGCGCCGGATCGAGGACGAGGCGTCCCGGATGGGTCTGCTGGTGGAGGACCTGCTGCTGCTCGCCCGGTTGGACATGGAACGGCCGCTCTCGCTGACCCCGGTGGAGCTGCCGGTGCTCGCCTCCGACGCGGTGCAGGCCGCGCGGGCGATGGCACCGGAGCGGCGGATCGAGTTGGAGATCGCTCCCGAATCGGGCCCGCTCGTCGTCTCCGCCGACGACGCGCGGCTGCGGCAGGTGATCGGCAACCTGGTCACCAACGCGCTCACGCACACCCCACCGGAGGCTGAGGTCCGGGTACGGCTGCGCGCCGAACCCGGGGGCTTCGCCGTCGTGGAGGTGGTCGACACCGGCCCCGGTCTCTCGGCCGAGCAGGCCGAACGCGTCTTTGAACGGTTCTACCGGGCCGACGCGGCCCGTACCCGACGAGCCGACGGCAACACCGGGACCGGCCTTGGCCTGGCCATCGTGGCGGCGCTGGTCGCCGCCCACCACGGTTTGGTCGAGGTGGCCGAGACGCCCGGCGGCGGGGCCACCTTCCGGGTGCGGCTGCCGCTGCTGGCGCAGGCCGACAGCGCGGGGGAGTGACTTTCAGCCAACTTCCAGGACGGTTCCAGGTTGATTGCAGTGCGGAGGGAGAAGGTAGTCCCATGACCGAGTTCGAGTCCGACCCGCAGCGCCGGCCGGCCCCCACCGACGCCGAGCCGTCGCACCCCACCGCCGAGCTGCCGCGCGACGAGCGTGTGCAGTCCGACTCCCCGACCACTCCCGTACCGGTCGTCTCGACCGGCGGCGACCCGACGGTCGCCTCCACCACCGGTGACGCGGAGACCACCGCCGCCACCCCGGCCGGGTACGCCGTGCCCGCCGGCCAGCCGACCGGGTACGAGCCGTCGACCGGCTACGAGCGCCCGGCCGCCACGCCGTCCGCACCGCCGTACCCGGTCTCCGGTCACCCGGCGCCCGGCCAGCCCGGCTACCCGCAGCCGGCCGGCCACTACCCCGGTGCCCCCTGGTACCAGGGCCAGCAGTCCGGCTGGGCCGGCGGGGGCCAGCCGGGCATGCCGTACGCCCAGCACCAGCAGCACCCCGGGCAGCACCCGCAGCACCCCGGGCAGCACGCCCAGCACGCCCAGCACCCCGGACAGCACCCGGGCCAGCCGGTCCCGCCGTGGGGCCCGCAGGTCGCGCCGCCCGGCAGCGGCCCCCGGCCGGGTCGAATCGCCAAGTTCGCCGGTGCCGGCGTCGCGGTGTTCGCCCTGATGCTCGGTTCCGGTGTCGCCGGTGGTGCGCTCGCCCTCGCCCTCGACGGCGACGGCGGCGGCATCACCCGCACCTACTCCGCGGCTCCCGTGATCAATGGCGCGGACCTGCCGAAGATCGCCGCGTCGGTGCAGGACAGCGTCGTCTCGATCACCACCGGCAGCGGTGAGGGCTCCGGGGTGGTGCTCAGCGCCGACGGGTACGTGCTGACCAACAACCACGTGGTCGCGTCCGCCGCCGGCGACGCCGTGCGGGTGGTCTTCGCCGACGGCACGACCGCCGACGCGAAGATCATCGGCACCGACCCGAAGACCGACCTGGCCGTGGTGAAGGCCAACGGGGTGAGCGACCTCAAGCCGGCCAAGTTCGGCGACAGCGACGCCATGCAGGTCGGCGACCAGGTGCTCGCCCTGGGCAGCCCGCTCGGTCTGCAGGGCTCGGTGACCTCCGGCATCCTCAGCGCCCGGGACCGCACCATCCGGGCCGGTGAGGGTCAGCCGCAGGACCCGACCCAGCAGCAGGGCCAGGCGGTCTCCTCGATCTCCGGCCTGCTCCAGACGGACGCCCCGATCAACCCCGGCAACTCCGGCGGCGCGCTGGTCAACACCCGGGGCGAGGTGATCGGCGTCAACACCGCCATCGCGACCTCCGGGCAGAGCACCGGCAACATCGGTGTCGGGTTCGCCATCCCCAGCAACAAGGCCAAGGACGTCGCGGGCAAGCTCCAGCGTGGCGAGAAGGTCAGCCACCCGTCGCTCGGAGTCGGCGTCAACCCGGCCGAGGGCGGCGGCGCCCTTGTCGCGTCGGTCACCCCGGGCAGCCCGGCGGAGAAGGCCGGCCTCCAGCGCGGCGACGTCGTCACCCGGTTCGGCGACAAGCCCGTCAACGACTCGGACGACCTGGTCGGCGCGGTGCAGGCCGGCAAGGTCGGCGACCGGGTCGAGGTGCAGTTCAAGCGCAACGGTGTCGAGAAGTCGGCGACCGTGACGCTCGCCGAGACGTCCTGACCAGTTACTGAACCTGCTTCCTCCCTCCGGCGGCGGGTGACGGGGCCGAGGGGGTCGGCTCCGTCACCCGCCGCTTCTTTACGCCCGGACAGCGGTTCACCCGGATCGGGTGAACCGCCGTCACCCGTCCGCCCGGCAGGTTCGCAGGGCGACGACCGGAACCGGGGGTGGAGTGCCATGACCGAGGTGGTGGGTGTCCGCGAGGACCAGCGGATCCAACGCGACGTCCTGGCCGAGCTGGCCTGGGACCCCCAACTGCAACCGAACGAGATCGGGGTGACAGTCGACCAGGGCGTGGTCACCCTGACCGGGTTCGTGGACGGTGCCGCTCGCGGCTGGGCGGCGACCCGGTGCGCACAGCGGGTTCGCGGCGTACGGGCGGTGGCCGACGAGATGGAGGTGCGGCTGCCCGGCACCCCGGGGCGTACCGACGCCGAGATCGCCGACGCCGCCACCCGCGCCCTGGAGTGGGACAGCTTCGTGCCCGCCGAACGGCTGGACGTGACAGTGGCCAACGGCTGGCTGATGCTGCGCGGCGAGGTCGAGTTCGGGTGGCAGCGGCGGGCCGCCGAGGGTGAGGTGCGCCGGCTCGACGGCGTGCGGGGAATCACCAACCTGATCGAGGTACGACCCTCGGCGCCACCGGACGCCGAGCGGCTGCGGCGGGACGTCCAGCGGGCGCTGCTGCGCACGCTCGGCGGCGAGCGGGTGACCGTCGAGGTGGACGGCGACACGCTGGTCCTCGCCGGGGTGGTCCGTTCCTGGTGGGAACGCGACCAGGTCGAACGGGTGGCGTGGTCCGCGCCCGGGGTGCGGGTGGTCCACGACCAGCTCCTGGTGGGCGGGTGATCGTCGTCCGCCATGTCCGGTTTACCTCGGACGCCACCGGGAAACCGCCGCCGACCAGCGGCGCCGCCGTACCGGGGAGCAACGGGGAGGACTCGTGGCCGTGAACCACCCGCCTGCGGGACGCCCCGAGGAGCGGTCGTTGCGCATCGCGATGGTGGTTCCGCCGTGGTTGTCAGTTCCGCCGCCCGGCTACGGCGGCCTTGAACAGGTCGTCGCCGCCCTGGTCGACGCGCTCTGCGGGCAGGGGCACTCGGTGACCCTGTTCGGCGCCGGAGATGACCACGGCACAGCGGCCGACGGCTTCGTCTCCACAGTGGCCGAGGTCCAGTACGAGCGGCTCGGCGAGTCACTGCCCGAGCTGGCACACCTGGCCCGGGTGAATCGGCTGATCAGCCCGGCCGACTTCGACGTGATCCACGACCACACCACTATCGGTCCGCTGGTCGCCGGCCGTCGGGCCGTGCCGACGGTCGCGACAGTGCACGGCAACCCCGTGGGGGAGTACGGCGACGTGCTGAGCGACATCGACGCGGGCGTGGCACTGGTGGCCATCTCGCACGCCCAGCGCCGGCTGAACCCGAACCTGCCCTGGGCCGGCACCGTGCACAACGCGCTCGACATCCGCGGTTTCCCGCGCAAGCACACGCCCGGCGCGGGGCCGGTGCTGTGGTTGGCCCGGTTCAGTCCGGACAAGGGCCCGGACACCGCCATTCGGGCGTGCCGGGCGGCCGGACTGCCGCTGCTGTTGGCCGGCAAGTGCAACGAGCCGGCCGAGCGCCGCTACTACGAGCAGGTCGTCGCGCCGATGGTCGACGACGACGTGACAGTGGTGCTCAACGCGGACCGCGCGACGACGCTGCGGATGCTCGTCGACGCGCGGTGCCTGATCATGCCGATCCAGTGGGACGAGCCGTTCGGCATGGTGATGCTGGAGGCGATGGCCACCGGCACGCCGGTGGTGGCGCTCAACCGGGGTGCGGTGCCGGAGCTGGTGCGGCCGGGGCTGACCGGGCTCGTCGTCGAGCGGTCGGAGGAGCTACCCGCGGCGTTGCTCGCGGCGGAGCGACTCGACCCGGAGGAGTGCGTGGCGCACGTGGCCCGGAACTTCTCGGCCGAGCGGATGGCGAGCGGCTACGCCGAGGTCTATCGGCGCTTCGCCCTCGGCCGGCACGACGTCCGTGAGCCGGCCCGGGTGCCGGTGCGCTGACCCACCGGTGTCGCCGGGTCAGGCCCCGGTCGCCCCCAGCTCGGCGATGGCGGCGTCGAGCCGGGAGGCGTACGCCGGGCTGATGCCGCCCTCGCCGAGACGGACGGCGACCTTGGCGCGCAGCCGGGCCACCGGCGGTGCCAGCTCTTCGCGGCCGGAGCTGACCGCGACGGTCAGGTTGCGCAGCTCGTTGCGCAGGTCGAGGGCCACGTCGTCGCGGATCTCGCCGGCGCTCAGCCCGGTGCCGATCAACCCGTCGACCCGGCTCGCGACCTCGGTGAGGGTGCCCGGGTTCGAGGTGGGCGGCTTCGTCGAGGGCGTCGGGGTCGGCGGGGTGGACGTGATCGGCGTGGACGGCTGGGGGGTCGGCGGGTCGGTCGACGGGGTCGTCACCGGCCCGGCGGAGGGCTGTGCCCGGCGGGTCGGCTGCTGTTCGGGCAACAGCGCCACCCCGGCCACTGTCACCCCGACGGCCAGCACCGCCAGCAGCACCACCAGTCGCCGCCGCGACCAGCTCGACCCGGTCGGCGGCTCGCCCGCGTTGGAGGAGGCTCCGCCGTCCGAGGCGGCTCCATCCAGTCGCGCCGCCGCCGGGACGCTGGCCGTCGCGACGGTGGGCGACTGCGGTGGCAGGGGCTGGGTGGGCACCCGGATGGTCGCCGTCGGGGGCTCGGCGGGCAGCGTATGGTCGCGGAGCGCGGTGGCGACCTGCCGGGCGGTGGGTCGGTCGGCCGGATTCCGGGCGAGGCTGCGCAGGCAGATCTCGACCACCGGCGCGGGCAGGTCCGGTAGATCGGCCAGCGTCGGCGGCGGACCACTGGCCAGCGCGGCGCTGAGCTGTTCCCAGGTGTCCGCCGGATACGGGACCCGGCCGGTGAGCGCCTCGTGCAGCAGCACGCCGAGCGAGTACACGTCGGTGGACGGCTGGGCCGGCGCGCCGTCGAGACGTTCCGGGGCGACGTACGCCGGGGTGCCGAAGGTCTCGCCGTCCTCGTCCTCGTCGGGCGCGCCGATCCGGGTGGCGATGCCGAAGTCGAGCACCTTGACGCCCGTCCCGGTCATCATCACGTTGGCCGGGGTGATGTCCCGGTGCACGATGCCGAGCCGGTGCGCGGCCGCCAGGGCGTCCGCCACCTGCGCCCCCACCTGGACCGCCTCGGTCCACGGCAGCGGCCCCTCGGTGAGCCGAAGCTTCAACTCCTCGCCGCTGAGCAGCTCCATCACCACGAACGAGGTGATCGAGCCGTCCGGGTCGACCGTCTCGCCGTAGTCGTGCACGGAGGTCAGGTGCGGGTGCACCAACTGGGCGGCGGCCCGTGCCTCCTCGCGCACCATTCCCCGGAACCGCGCGTCCGCGGCGAGTGACGGGGCGAGCACCTTGAGCGCGACCACCCGGTCCAGTACCTCGTCCCGGGCACGCCAGATGACCGACATGCCACCGGCGCCGATCTGGTCCAGAAGTCGGTATCTGCGAGCCAGCAATCGGCCCGGATGCAGCGCTGCCTTCACGGATCGCACCTGCCTCAGGGGTGGGAGCGGTATCAGGTTGCGCGAATGTGTCCTGCCTGTCAACGCCGTCGCCGCCGGCCGTCGACGGACGGTGCCTGCCGTGCGCCGACCGCCGGCCGACGGCGGCCCACCGGTCGGCGGCGGGCCCGTGCCAGGATGGACGACATGGCGGGGGGACCGGTGGCGTTCGTGCTCGGCGGCGGGGGAGTGCTCGGCGCGGTCGAGGTCGGCATGTTGCGTGCCCTGTTCCGGGCCGGCATCCAACCCGACATGGTCCTCGGCACCTCGATCGGCGCGGTCAACGGCGCGCTGGTCGCCGCGGACCCGTCCGAGGCGGTGACCGACCGGCTGGTCCGGCTCTGGGCCTCACCCGAGGCGAGCGAGGTGTACGGCGACTCGGTCGCCCGGCAGCTGCGCCGTTTCGCCGCCCGCACCCACCTGCACTCGCCCCGGCCGCTGCGCCGCCTGTTGGAGACCGAGCTGGGGGTGGACACCACCTTCGCCGATCTGCGGGTGCCGTTCCGGTGCTGCGCCGCCCACATCGAGCGGGCCGCCGAGCACTGGTTCGACAGTGGTCCGGTGGTGCCGGCGGTGATGGCGTCGGCCTCGGTGCCGGGCCTGCTTCCGCCGATGGAGATCGACGGCGCGCACTACGTGGACGGCGGGATTGTCAACTCCATCCCCATCGGCGAGGCGGTGGCCGTCGGCGCCCGCCGGATCTACGTCCTCCAGGTCGGTCGGATCGAACGGGAGCTGACTCCACCCCGTCGGCCGTGGGAGATCGCGCAGGTCGCATTCGAGATATCCCGCCGGCACCGCTTCTTCCGGGAGTTGGCGGCTCTGCCGGAGGGGGTGGAGGTGCACGTCCTGCCGACCGGCGGGCTCAACCCCCGCGACGACACGCCGTGGGCGTACCGGGACATGGCGGCGGTGGGACGGCGGATCAGTCGCGCCTACACGGCCTCCCGGCGCTACCTCGCCGCCCACCAGGAGCGTTGATGCCGTTACCTCCACGGTGGCTGCGTCGGTTGCTGTTCGCGCCCGCCGTCGTCCTGCTCGCCTTCCTCGTGGTCACCACGTTGCCGATCTGGGCGCTGCTGGCCGCAGCCGCGTCGCCGCTGGTCCCGGGCCGGTTGCGTCCACTGCGACTGCTCTGGATCGGCTGCTTCTACCTGGTCTGGGACGCAGCCGCGCTGCTCGCGCTCTTCGTGCTCTGGGTCGTCTCCGGTTTCGGCTGGCGGACCCGGTCGCCGGCCTTCCAGCGCGCGCACTACGTGTTGGCCGGCTGGTTCCTGCGGGTGCTGTTCTGGCAGGCGCGTTGGACACTGCGGTTGAGCATCGACGTGGTGGGCACCGACCCGGACACTGCGCTGCCCGGCCGGCCCGAGCTGGTGCTCTGTCGGCACGCCGGGCCGGGCGACTCGTTCATCCTGATCCACGGGCTGGTCAACTGGTTCCACCGGGAGCCTCGGATCGTCCTCAAGGACAGCCTCCAGTGGGATCCGGCGATCGACGTGCTGCTCAACCGGCTGCCCAACCGGTTCATCGCGCCGACTCCGGAGCGCGGCGAGGAGACGGTACGCCAGGTCGGGCACCTCGCCACCGGCCTGGACGACAACGACGCGTTCGTGATCTTCCCCGAGGGCGGCAACTTCACCCCCCGGCGACGGCTGCGCGCCATCGCCCGGTTGCGCTCCCTCGGCCTGGAACGGATGGCCCTGCGCGCCGAGCGGATGCGCCACGTGCTCGCCCCGCAGCCCGGTGGGATGCTCGCCGCGCTGGACGCCGCACCCGACGCCGGGGTCATCTTCGTCGCCCACACCGGTCTGGACCGGATGCTCACCGTCGCCGACGTGTGGCGGGAACTGCCGATGGACAAGCGGATCGTCATGCGGTTCTGGTCCGTGCCGCCGGAGGACGTACCGACCGGACGGCAGCAACGCATCGACTGGCTCTTCGACTGGTGGGCGCAGATTGATGCCTGGATCGCCGCTAATCGGTAAATGTCCGCGTAGGGTGCGGGCGTGGACGAGATCTGCGTGGTGACAACGGTGGTGGACGCGCGTTCGGTCGCCGACGTGCTGGCGGCTGCGGCCGTCGCCGGCAGGCTCGCCGCCTGCGCCCAGGTGGGTGGTCAGGTGGACAGCACCTACTGGTGGCGGTCCGGAATGGAGACGAGCACCGAGTGGTCGGTGCAGTTCAAGACCGCACCGGATCGGCTCACCGCGTTGCTGGACCAGATCCGGGTCAGCCACCCGTACGAGGTGCCGGAGATCCTGGTGTCCAGGGTGGAGAGCGGGAACCCCGACTACGCCACCTGGGTGTACGAGCACACCCGATCCTGAGTACGCGCACTCTGGGTCCCGCCCCGGTCCGTTGTCGATGATGACCCGGTGGACGACACCCGTTACCCCTGCCCCGCCTGCGGCGCACCGGCCGATCTGAGCGCCGGATGCTCCGGCTGCCGGCGCGCACCCGACCCGATCGCCGCCGAGGTGGTTCGGCTGAGCCGGGAGGTCGCCGAGCTTGAGCCGCAGGTGGAGCGGGCTCGTCGCACGTACACCGAGCTGGCCGGACGGCTGTCGACAGTGTCCGGGCGACGAGCCGAACTGGCCGCGGTCGTCCGCGCCGGGCTGGCGGCCTCGGTCGTGGCGCGCCCGGTGCCTGCCGCCGGACCGGCGCCGTTCATCGGCCCCGGCCCCGGCGTCGCGACGGGTTCGCGGCCGGGTGCGGCGGAAACCTCGACCCGGACGGTCCAGGGTCTGCTCTTCGTCCTCGGTGGACTCCTGCTGGGCACCGCGGCGGTGGTGTTCACCGCGGTCGCCTGGGCGGCGGTGGGGGTCACCGGCCGGGCGTTGATTCTGGCGGCGTTCACCGCGCTCGCGCTGGGCGTACCGCTGCTGGCGGTCCGCCGAGGGCTGCGCGGCACGGCGGAGACGTTCGCCGCGGTGGGGTTGCTGCTGGTGGTGCTGGACGGTTACGCGGCCTGGTCGGTGGACCTGGCCGGCGTGACCGGCTGGCCGGGCAGCCGGTACGCCGCGCTGGTCGGGGGGGCCAGCGCGGCGGTCGCCGTGGCGTACGGCCGGTGGAGCGGGTTGACGGGGCCCTGGTTCGCCGCCCTGGTGGCCGCCCAGCCGGCGTTGCCGCTGCTCGCCGCCGAGGCCGGGCTGGGTGCGGCGGGGTGGGCGTTGGTCCTGCTCGGGGTGGCGTCGCTGAACCTGGCCGTGCTGGCCGCGCTGCGTGGCCGGGGAGGGGCGGCGCAGCTCGTCGGCCGGGTGTTGGCCGGCGCCGGTCACGTCGCCGCGTTGGTGGGCGCTTCGGCGTGCGCGGTGGTGCCGCTGGTCGGTGGGCGGGCGGGGGGCTCGCCACTGCTGGCCGGGGTGCCGCTGTTGCTGGTCGCGCTGACCGGGTTCGGCGCGGCCTGGCTCGTCGGGGGGCGGGCGCTGCGGGCGGTGGCGGCAGGGCTGCTGGTGCCGGTGCTCGCCGCCGCCCTGCTGCGTCCGGTGGCGGAGCTGCGGCCGTCAGTGCTGCTGCTCGCGGCGGCGACTGTGGCGCTGGGGATGGCCGCCGCCGTGCGGTTCCTGCCGGGGGCGGTGGACGGTGGCGGCGGTTGGCGGACCGGCCCGCGGGCCGGCGCGCTGTTCGTCGCGGCCGGCACGGCGCAGGTCACCGTGTTGATCACCGTCGGGCTGGCGGTCGCCGCCGTCGGCCGGTCGTTGCCGGCCTGGGGCGGGGCCGGGACGGGGCCGGACCTGAGCTGGGGTTGGCAGCTGGCACCGGCGGTGGCACTGACGATCGGTGCCACGGCGCTGCTGCTCCCGGCCAGCACGCGGGCGGTGTTCGCCACGACCGGCGCGGTGGCGGTGCTGTTCGCCGTACCCGCCGGCTGGACGGCCTCCTGGCCTCAGGTGGTGGCCATCGACCTGGTCGGCGGGGTCGCGTTGTTGTTCGCCGTACTGGCCCGTCCGACCACCGCGCCGGTCGCCCTGCGCTCGCGGGCGCTCGGCGGTGCCGTCCTGCTCGGGCACGGGCTGCTGGTCGCCCTGGCCGCCCCGGCCGGTGCCCTGGTGGCGCTCGGCGTGCTCGCCGTGGTCGGGCTGGCGCTGGCCGTCCGACAGGGGCCCGGCGCGTACCGGGAGGTGGCCGGCGCGGGTCTGCTGGTCGGGCAGCTCGCGCTGCCACCGATCGCGGCGGTGGCGACGTTCGCCGTGGGCGGGCCGCCCTGGTGGCAGGCCCGGCTCGCCCTGGCCGCCGCCGGGTTGTCGCTGGTCGCGGCGCTTGCGGTCCGTCGCCACCGGGTGGAGCTGATCGGGTACGCGGTGACCGGCGCCGTCGCCGCGGTGACCGTGCCCGGCCTCGCGCCGCTGGTCGCGGCGGGTGACGAACCGCTCGCGCCGTACGCGGCGCTGGCCGCGTTGGGTGTCGCGTTCGTCGCCGGCTGGCTGCCGTCGGCGAGCGCCTCCGGCCAGGCGGCCCTCGGGGAGCGGCCGGCGGTTGACGGGCGCGGCTCGGCCCGGTCGGCGTTGTTGCTGGCGGCCGGCGGAACGCTGGCGGTGGTCGCCGTCCTGGCGGCCCTGCCGACAGTGCTGACCGCGCTCGGGTCGCCCTACGGCGGCTGGAACCGGGTGTGGTCGGGGGCGCCCACCGTCGTCGCCGACCCGACGGTGCTCCCGGTCGGGTTCGCGCTGGTCGTGCTGGCGGTGGCCGGTGCGCTGGCCGGTCGGCGGGTCGGCCTGCCGGTGCCGGCCGCGCTGCCGTTCGTCGCGGCGGCGCTGCCGGTCCTGCTCATCGCGATCGGCGCGCCGTGGCCGGTGCTGCCGGCGGCCGTTCTGCTCGCCGGCCTGGCGGTGCTGCTGTTCACCGCGCTGGCCGCCGCCCGCCCGGCGCTCACACCGGTCGCCGTGCCAGTGGGCGTGGTGCTGGTGGCCTCCGGTGTGCTCGGCCTGCTGGCCACCCGGGCCGGGACGCTTGCCGCCGAGGGGGCGCTGCTGGTGGCGGCGGTCGCGGTCGCCGCCGACGCGCGCCGGTTCGAGGTACGGGTCGCCGGCTGTCTCGCCGCCGTGGGCGCGGCGTCCGCGTTGGCGGCGACCGCGCCCCTCGCCGGTGGGCTGCCCCTGCGGGCTGCCTCGTATCCACTGCTGGGGGTGGCCGCGTTGGCGCTGGCCGCCGCGGCGGTCACCCCGGCGCGGGTCCGGCTGGGACGGGTGCTGGACGCCGCCGCGCAGGCCGTCGCGTTGGTGGCGGCGGTGCTCGCCGTCGAGGCGGCGCGGCACCTCGCCACCATCTGCGTGCTCTGGGGTGCCGCCGTCGCGCTGCGGCTGCTGCGCCGGGGGGAACCGGCCGGCCGGCGGTGGGCGTTCGCCGGGATCGCCGCCGGCAGCGAGTTGCTCGGGGCCTGGGTGCTGCTGGCCGCCGGTGGGGTGACAGTGCTGGAGGCGTACACACTGCCGGCCGCGGCGCTCGCCGTCGGAGCGGGTCTGCTGGCGCTGCGCACCCGGCCGGGGCTGATCAGCTGGCCGGCCCTCGGCCCGGGGTTGGTCGCGGCGTTGCTGCCCAGCCTCGTGTCGGTGCTGGCCGGGGCGGACCCCCAGCCGTGGCGGCGACTGCTGCTCGGCGCGGCGGCGACCGGCGCGGTGCTGGCCGGCGCGACCCGCCGGTGGCAGGCGCCGGTGCTGCTCGGCGGCGGGGTGCTGACGCTGCTGGCGCTGCACGAGCTGGCCCGCGGGTGGGATCTGCTGCCCCGGTGGATCTACCTGGGGATCGGCGGGCTGGCGCTGGTCGGGCTCGCCGCCACCTACGAGCGGCGTCGACGTGACCTGGCTCGACTGCGCGCCGCGGTGGGCCGACTGAGCTGAGCCGGACCCGTAGGGGTAGGGCCTGCCCTACCCCCCATTCGGGGGCTGTCGGGGTTACTCAGCGCTACCGCGATCGGGAGACTTGACAGTAAGCCCGAACCACCCTGGCGCGGGCGCAAGAGGAACGGGAGCAGCGATGGCGCTCGGAGCGGTGGCGGAACCGCCGGTACGACGGCGAGGCAGTGACTACGCACAGTTGTCCCGACGGATCAGCCAGGCGGGCCTGCTGGAGCGGCGCCCCGGCTGGTACGTCACCCGCATCGTGCTCACCCTCGGTGCCTTCGTGGCCGGCTGGGTGGCCGTGTTCCTGCTCGGCGACTCCTGGTGGCAGCTTCCCCTCGCGGCCCTGATGGCGGTGGCCACCACGCAGGTCGCGTTCCTCGGCCACGACGCCGGGCACCGCCAGATGTTCCGTCGGCGTCGCCCCAGCGAGCTGGTGGGCCTGTTCGCCGGCAACGCGGCGGTCGGGCTCAGCTACGGCTGGTGGGTCGACAAGCACAACCGGCACCACGCCAACCCGAACCACGAGGACGAGGACCCGGACGTCGGCGCGGGCGCCCTGGTGTGGACGCACGAGCAGGCGCTGGAGACCCGTGGGATCGGTCGCTGGATGGCCAAGCGGCAGGCGTACCTCTTCTTCCCGATGCTCCTGCTGGAGGGCCTGAACCTGCACGTGGCGAGCATCCGGGCCATCGTCGGCCGGGAGCCGAACGGCGGGTACACCGTGCCGATGCGGTACCGGGCGGCCGAGGCGGCGCTGCTCCTCGCGCACACCGTCGGCTATGTCGCGCTGCTGCTGGCGGTCATGTCCCCGGTCAAGGCGCTGCTCTTCGCCGTCGTGCACCAGGCCCTGTGGGGTCTCTACATGGGGTGCGCGTTCGCGCCGAACCACAAGGGCATGCCGATGCCGACCGCCGAGGACGAGTTGGACTTCCTGCGTAAGCAGGTGCTGACCTCCCGCAACGTGCGGGGCAGCCGGTTCGTGGACACCGCGTTGGGTGGGCTGAACTACCAGATCGAGCACCACCTCTTCCCGAACATGCCCCGCGCCAACCTGCGCCGGGCCCAGCCGATCGTCAGGGCGTACTGCGTCGAGCAGGGCATCCCGTACGCCGAGACCGGGCTCGTCGAGTCGTACCGGCAGGCACTCGGTCACCTGCACGAGGTGGGCTCGCCGCTGCGCGGCTGACCAGACCGGCCGCTGCGCGGCTGACATGAGGATCGAGCGGTGGGGCGGGCATCTGACGATGCCCGCCCCACCGTCGTGTACCTGGACCGCGGTTCGGCGCGAGCGTCACTCGACGCCGATCTGACAAATCTTAATGTCCATATTGGGCCATTGTTCGTGGCCTTGGGGCAGAAATTGCCCTAGGTAAATAGTTGCTGCAATCAATCAAAAGTTGCTAGCTTCACTGCGGCACCCACGGGGGGCGCTGATCCGACTCATTTTTGAGCCTCGTCGCGGTGTCCGGCGCTCTTTCAGCGTGCGCCGATTCCCTTCTTCGTGGCAGTTCGACCGGCGCGTCATGTGCCGTGGTCCTCGTGTCCTCGTCGTACGCATCGCGTGAAGGGCAATTGATGAGCAGAATTGGTAATGGACGCCGCCTAATTGCGGCACTGGCCGGTGTCGTGCTGGTGATTTCCGGCACTCCGGCGTACGGAAAACCCCCAGGTGAGGCCGAGCCGGCGCCCCGGCCCGGCACCGTACTGCGCCCGCCGACGCCGCAGGGCCGAGACGTGCCTCCCACCCCGCCGGGTCCGTCGAGCGTGCTGCCCTCGGTGGCCCAGGCGACCTCCGCGAAACCCATGCCGCCGGTGCGCCGGGTCCGCGAACTCACCGACCGCCGCACCGCGAGCACCAAGGTCTTCCTGCTGGCCGACGGGCGGATGCAGGCGGAGGCCAGTCGTGAGCCGGTCCACTACCGCGACAGCAAGGGCCGCTGGCAGGACATCAAACCGACGGTGTCGGCCGGCCGCACCTCGGGCTATCCGTACGCCGCCACCCAGAACGCGTTCGCCAGCAGGTTCGGCGACCGCAGTGACCGGGTGCTGTCGTACTCGACAGGCGACCACGGGCTGACCCTCGGGCTCGCCGGCGGCCTGCGTGCCCTGCGCCCGACGGCGAGCGGCAACCGGGTCACCTACCCGGGTGCCGTCGCCGGCGCTGACCTCGTCTACGAGGTGACGCCGTCGGCGGTGAAGGAGCAGATCGTGCTGGCCGCCCCGCCGAGCGGGCCGGCCACGTACACCTTCACGCTGGACACGGACTCCGTCCGCGCAGTGCCGCAGGCCGACGGCTCGGTGTCGTTCTTCGCCACGGACCGGCAGGGTCCGGCGCTGTTCACGATGCCTCGGCCGTACATGTACGACAGCGCCGACGACCAGGCCTCGGTGGTCGGCAAGGCGATGAGCTACCAGGTCAGCCAACGGGTCAGTCAGCAGGACGGCCGCACTGTGGTGACGGTCGCCGCCGACGACGCCTGGCTGCGCGACCCGGCCCGCAGGTACCCGGTGGTGATCGATCCGACGATCAAGGTTCAACCGACGTTGAGCCAGGCCCAGGACGTGATGATCGCGTCCGGCGGCCCCTCGGAGAACTTCGACAGCACCTGGAAGCTCTCCGCCGGCGCCTCGACGGGGGGCACGTTCCGCTCCCTGACCAAGTTCGACCTGTCCAACGTGCCGGCCAACACCGTGCTGGACTCCGCGCAGTTGCAGATGTACTTCGACCAGACCCACGGTGGTGCCGACGACGCCTCGATGGCGTTCGAGGCGCGTCGGGTGACCGCGGCGTGGAACGAGACCACCGCGACGTGGGGCACCATGAACACCAAGTTCGCCGAGGTCGGGGAGAACCGCGAGCAGGTGGACGAGGCGGACGGCACCAAGGTGTCCGCCAGTGGTGAGTGGGTCGGCGCCACCGCCACCGACCGCAGTCAGGCGAACAACGGCGCCTACCGGTACAACGCCGACGCGTCCACCGGTCAGACGTTCACCTGGGTGCCGCGGCTGACCGAGGACGGTCAGTACGAGGTTCTCGTGCACTATGTGCCGGGTTCCGACCGCGCCACCAACGCGCCCTACACCGTGTTCTACGACGGTGGCTCGGTGGTCAAGACGGTCAACCAGACCACCGGCTCCGGCAATCAGAACTGGGTGTCGATCGGCACGTACGGGTTCAAGGCGGGCACCACGCACAAGGTCGTGCTCGGCGACGTGGCCAACAAGAAGGTCGTGGCCGACGCGGTCCGGCTGGTCAAGCGGGCCGAGGTGACCAAGCCGCTGCACCAGACCAACGCCTGGCACAGCTACAGCGTCCGCTCGACGGTGCAGGGCTGGCTGGACAACCCCGCGACCAACTACGGCTTCATGGTCAAGGGCAAGGACGAGTCGAACAAGAACGGCGGCCCACGGTACGAGTCCGGCGACTTCTCCTACGGTGGCGAGGACGACCACGGCCCGAAGTTGCTGCTCACCTGGGGCAAGCCCGGAGTCGCGCTGAACCCGGTCACCACAGTGCGGGCCACCGGCGCGGACCTGTCCTGGTCCACCTACGCCGACCCGTCGTCGTCACCCGACGACGACCTGGTCGAGTACCAGGTCCACTCCAGTAAGACGCAGAACTTCATGCCGAACGCGGCCACCCTGGTGGCCCCGGTCAGGCCGGGCCGGACGACATACTCGGACACCCACGCCACGCCCACCCCGGCGAACTCGGCGAGCCAGTTCGGCGACGCCTACTTCTACATGGTTGCCGCCCGGCTGCGGGACGGCACTGTCATCCCGGCGCAGACCCAGATGGTGCGGCTGCCCAAGGCCGGTCAGGTGATCAGGTTCTTCACCGGGGCGGACGACAACACCCTGACCAGCCTCAAGCCGGACAACAACTGGGACAAGCTGGATGCCGGCGGCGAGCTTCAGGTCGGCAACAAGGGCTCGATCTACGGCACCAGCCGGGTAGTGCTGAAGTTCCCCACCGTCACCGGGCTGCCCGCTCAGGCGAAGGTCATCAACGCGCAGGTCGGCCTGTGGGGCTGGTACGCCGAAGGGACGGGCGTCGGCCAGCAGCAGTTCCAACTGCGCGGGCTGACCCGTGACTTCAGCGAGACCACGTCGACGTGGAAGAGCGCCCAGACCGGAGTCGCCTGGACCACGCAGGGCGGCGATGTGGAGTCGACCGTGCAGTCCAGTGTCGGCTCGGTCAACGGTGACCCGGGCTGGGTCAACTGGGAGGCCGGGCCGCTGGTGCAGCGGTGGGTGGACAGCGCGAGCAACAACAAGGGCGTGCAGATCCGGCTGGCCGACGAGGCTGGCGCGGAACAGCGGTCGCTCTTCCTCTCCGCCGAGGCGGCCGAGCCGTCGCTGCGGCCCCGGCTGCGGGTCATCTACACCGTGCCAAACAGCGCCAGCACCTACCACGCGCCGAACACGCCGGGCCGGATGGTCCCGGGCGACCAGTACCTCGTGCCGGTCACCGTCACCAACACCACGTCGTCGGTGTGGTCGCCGGCCGACTGGGTCCTGTCGTACCACTGGACGCGTCCGGACGGCACCCCTGCCCCCAACGCGGGCAACCCGATCGAGACGCCCCTGCCGTCGGCGCAGGCGCCCGGCGGTGTGGTCACCATCAACGCCACAGTGAAGGCCCCCGCCGGCGGTGGTGACGGCGATCGCCGCGAGGACTACGTCCTGAAGTGGGAACTACGTAACAAGACCTCCGGGCAGTGGTTGTCGGCAGGCACCCAGATCGAACCCCTCGACCAGGCGGTGGCCGTCGAGGACCCGACCTCCGACCAGCTCGGGCTGGAAAAGTTTTACCAGTACGCGGGCGGCAGCGCAGGCTCCGGCTCGTCGCTGATGGTCAACCAGTTCTCGGGTAACGCCGTCTTCGGCTACAACCCGCTGGCCAATCCGAGCCGGGGTGTGTCGACGTTCGTCCGGCTGACCTACAACAGCCAGGACACGTCCACCTCGTCGATGGGTTTGGGCTGGTCGTTGTCCACATCGAGTGCGGTCCGGCTCGGTTCCCCGTTGCAGTTCCGGGGCGGGGACAGCACGTGGCCGCAGCAGGTCGCGATGACCGACGGTGACGGCACCACCCACTTGTTCAACCTGGACAAGCACAACAGCGCGAATACCGCTGACTGGCGCTACGTGCAGCCCGCCGGGGTGCACCTGTACCTGCAACGCACCGGCAGCGGCGACACCAGCCAGGCGTGGACGATGACGCGCCCGGACCGCAGCCAGTTCATCTTCGACGAGCAGGGCTACCAGAGTGCCGTGCGGGACCGCAACGGCAACCAGCTCCTGTTCACCTACGAGCGGATGCAGGTCGACTACCGCGACACCGCGGTGCTGCGCTACCTGACCGATCCGGACAACCGGCGGACGTTGTCGCTGGACTACTACGCCGCGGGAGACAGCTACACCGCATTCGTCAACGGCACGAAGCAGAGCCTGACGAACCTGCAGAACCGGCGGATCATCAACCAGCTCAAGTCGATCACCGACGTGAGCGGGCGGGTGATGTCCTTCGTCTACAGCGACGGTGGACTGCTCCGGGAGGTCACCGACGGGTCCGGCACCGCCGACGCCAAGCCCTTCGGCTTCGTCTACGACGAGTCACAGGGGCCGCAGAACGCCCGCCTGACCAGGGTGACCGACCCGCGTACGGCCGTGACGAAGGTCGCCTACAACGAGGCCGGTGATCAGTTCCTGCAGGGCAAGGTGAGCATGCTCACCGACCGGTTGCTCAAGAACACCCTGGTGGACTACCAGGACCCGGACGGCGGTGCCAGTAACGGGGTGATCACCACGGTGACCGATCCCAAGGGCCGGGCCACCGAGAGCATGATCGACGGTTTCGGCCGGGCCACGCGCATCACCAACGCCAAGAACCAGGCCACCCTCCTGGGCTGGGACGCCGACAACAACGTCTCCCGAATGGAGGAGGCGAATGGGGCGATCACCACCTGGCGGTTCGACCAGGTGACCGGCTACCCGCTGGAGATCAAGGATCCCGAGGCCAACCGGAACAACACCCCTGGCCTGCGGATGGACTACAGGTACGGGTTAGCCGGGCACACCGCCGAGCTGACCGACAAGTACTCGCCGGAGGGTCGGCACTGGAACTTCGGCTATGACAGCGTCGGCAACCTCACCTCAGTGACCGACCCCAAGGGCACGGCGACGAGCACAGAAGGTGACTACACCTCGAGCTACGCGTACGACCCGTTCGGGCGGATGACCACTGCGACGGACGCCAACAGGCACAGTACCGGTTACGCGGACTACGACCCGGTCGGTTATCCACGGACGATCACCAACCCGTTGACCGAGGTCACGAAGTACACCTACTCGTCGATCGGCAGCGTGCTCACCGTCACCGACCCGAAACAGCACACTGCGACCTACACGTACGACAGCCTCGGTCGTCCGTTGACGCAGAAGGTTCCGAAGGACGCCGCAAACGGCGTCTACATCACCACCCCGGCACCGGTCTACGACAAGAACGACAATGTCACCGACCAGACGTCACCGACCGGCGCGGTGACCACCGCGGTCTACGACGCGCTGGACCGGCCGAGCACGGTCACCACACCGAAGGACACCTCCACCTCCGAGGCGTCGACCACCAAGTACGAGTACGACCAGGTGGGCAACGTCATCAAGGTCACCGAGCCGAAGGGCATGCTGACTCCGGCCGACACGCTGGACTACGCCACCGTGTACGTCTACGACGAGCTGAACCGGCCCAAGGAGGTCACCGACGCGCTGACCGGGCGGGTCACCATCGACTACGACCTGGCCGGCAACGTCAGGCAGCAGACCGACCAGCGAAAGAACGCGACGTCCGATCCCAACGACTGGACCGCGCAGTTCACCTACGACCTGAACCGCCGGATCAAGACGACGATCGACCCGAAGGGCAACTCCACGGGCGTCGAGTACGACCGGGACGGCAACCCGACCGTCTCGATCGACCAGGACGGCAACCGGGCGCAGATGAGTTACGACGAACGCTCGGCGCTGATCGAGGAGAAGGTGCCGTACCAGTCGGTCAGTGGCACGATCACCTACCGCACCACAAAGTACGAGTACGACGAGGTCGGCAACCTCAGCCGGCAGATAAGCCCGCGCGGGGTCGAGACCACTGACGATCCGGACGACTTCGCGACCGTCACGCTCTACGACAAGCTGAACCGGGTCCGTGAGGTCCAGCAACCGTACGACCGGGACGACTCTCAGTTTGTCACGCCGCCGGTCACGACGTACCACTACGACGCAACCGGAAACCTCGAGCGAATTTCCGCGCCGCCGTCGAACGGGCAGTCGGCCCGCAACGACACCACGCAGACGTTCTTCGACAACGGCTGGATTCGCAGCTCGAAGGATGTCGGCTGGAACATCACCACCACGTACGGCTACGACGACAACGGTGCGCAGACCTCTCGGTCGGTCGCCGGCGCCAGCGGCACGCCGCGTCAGATGAACTGGACCTACTTCCCCGACGGCAAGAAGAAGACGCAGTCCGACAACGGCGCCGGCTCCAGCACGCCCAGCAAGAACTTCGCCTACGAGTACGACGTCAACAGCAATCTCGCCAAGATGCTGGACACGAGCACCGGGGCGGCGATCGACACGTATGCCGTGTCGTACGACCAGATCAACCGCGTCGCCAGCGTGGAGGAGAAGAAGAGCACGGCGGTCAAGAACACCACCACCTTCACGTATGAGCCCAACGATCTGCTCAAGAAGCGCACCCACGACACGCAGATCTCCGAGTACACCTACGAGGCCGAGCGGGATCTCGCCTCCGAGATCAAGAACTCGACGTCGCCGACGGACCCGAAGCCGAAGTACACGCGCTACACCTACACCAAGCGCGGGCAGACGGCGACCGAGACCAAGGGCAACGGCAATGTCGTCACCACCGACTACTTCCTCAACGGCTCGGTGCAGAGCCAGGTCGAGAAGAAGTCCGGGGGCGCGGTGGTCAACCAACACACGTACGAGTACGCGGCCAACGGGCAGAAGTCCAAGGATGTCTCGCACAAGCAGAACGCGGACAACCGCACCGCGTACGTCGACACCACCAGCACCTTCGCCTACGACCCGCAGGACCGGGTCCGTACGGTCACCAAGACCGGCGGCGGAGCGGGTACAGAGAGCTACGTGCACGACGCCAACAGCAACGTCGTCAAGCAGACCGTCAGCGGTGTCACCACCGACTTCGAGTACGACAAGAATCGCCTGACGAAGGCCACCGCCGACACTGTGGCAGCCACATACGCCTACGACCCGTACGGCCGGCTCAAGACGGTGACCTCGCTCGGGACCACTGTGGAGAGCTACACCTACGACGGCTTCGACCACGTCGTAACCAACGTCAAGAACCCGGGCAACAAGACGACCACCTACACCTACGACCCGTTGGACCGGCAGGCGACCCGAACCTACGGCGGCAAGACCACCACGTACGCGTATCTCGGGCTGACGGGCGACATCTCCGCCGAGTTGGAGGGCACCAAGGTCGTCAAGTCCTACCAGCGCGGTCCTGGCGGTGACCTGTTGTCGCAGGTGAAGAGCAACACGGACAGCACTCAGGAGGACTCGTACGTCGGTTACGACGGGTCGTCCGACGTCGGGCAGATCACCGACGACAAGGGCGACGGTCGGGCCACCTACGGCTACACCGCCTACGGCAAGAACGACGCCGGCCAGTTCACCGGCGTGGACAAGCCCGACGCCGGTAACCCGGAGAACCCGGACAAGGCGCCCTACAACGCGTACCGGTTCCAGTCCAAGCGGTTCGACCAGTCGACCGGCGATTACGACATGGGCTTCCGTGACTACGACCCGGGCATCAACCAGTTCCTCTCCCGGGACTCGTACAACGGGGCGCTTGACGATCTGGGGCTCGCGGTCGACCCGTACACCGGCAACCGGTACGCGTTCGCCGGTGGCAACCCGATCAGCAATGTCGAACTGGACGGCCACAACTGGCTGTCGGACGCCGCGGGCGAGGTCGGTGACTTCGTGAAGGATGCCGCCTCGGCAATCGGCTCCGACGCCAAGGGAGTTGCGGAGGGTTTTGCGCAGACTGTCTACGACACCGCGGTCGGCGGCAACCCCCTGGTCGACAAGGACACCAGCGAGGCGGCCAAGGCTCGCGGCAACGCGCGCGGCGACACGCTGAAGAAGACGCTGAGCAACCCGGGTCAGGCCGTCAAGGACTGGTCCGACGGCCTGACCAACGACGTCAAGTCAGGTCACCCGGGCCGAGCGGCTGGTCACCTGCTGTTCGACGCGTTCAGCATCGCCGCCGGCGGCGGCGGGGGAGGCGCTGCCAAGGGAGGCGCGGCTGCGGGTGCCAAGGGTGGCGTCCGTACCGGGGCCGGTGACGCCGGGAAGCTCGGTTCGCGGACGGGCGCGAACTGCCTGTCCAACAGCTTCGTGCCGGGCACCGCGGTGCTGATGGCCAACGGCAGTACCAAGCCCATCGAGGAAGTCCTCCTCGGCGACCTGGTGCTGGCCACCTCCCCTGAGACGGGCGAGACCGAGGCCAAGCCGGTCACCAGGCTGATCCGCGGTGAGGGCGAGCGGGACCTGGTGGACATCGCCGTCGCCTTGGACGGCGAGGCCGCCGACATCACCGCGACCGCTGGTCACCCGTTCTGGGTGGAGGACGAGCAGCGGTGGATCGAGGCCGGGCAGTTGCTCAACGGTGATCAGGTGGTCAGCTCGGATGGCCGTGAGCTGTCCGTGGTGAGCACGCGCCGGTGGACGGAGTACACGACGGTCTACAACCTCACCGTCGAAGACATCCACACGTATTATGTCGTCGCAGGCGAGACGCCGGTACTCGTTCACAACTGTGGAACATCACTTGACGACCTTGCGGCAGCAGGCAAGGCGCCCGACAAGAATGGCTTCACTCGTGCCGGATTCGAGCAGCAGAAGCACGGCAATCGTGCAACAAATAATGGCCAGTGGGCCGTTCCTGGCGGAAAGAAAAATCCGACCGGCTGGAACGGCGTCGGACAAGACACTTTAGAGGATATTCTCACGCATCCAAAGACGGCCACTCAAAGCTACGCGAACAGGGCTGGCGACAACGTGATGGAATTTCTCCTGCCAGACAAGGGGGCGCAGTTCCGGCAACCCGGTGGTGTCGGTAACTGGGTACTCCACTCCTTCAGGGAGAGCTAGGTCATGACTGTTCACCAATACGGTGATGCTCTCATTGAGATCACTGTGCTCAGCGACAGGGAATCTGATGGCTGGATGGCTGAGGTGTGGGATTTGACGCCCCAGACTGGGGGAGAGGTTATGCATTACCACCAGTCGCCGGCCGGCGAATTATCGATCGACCTGTTGGGAAATCGAGTTCCGGTGGATTTCGTGACGTGGTCCGTGGCGGTAGTGAGGGACGAATTAGCTGACTATCGGTAGGCTTGGCGAACCATTGTTGATGGCTGTGCCGGCGTCAGCGAGTTGGTGCAGCCGTCCGCATGGGACGGAGTGGCCCGGCTTCGGTAGAGGCGCCTTCCCAGGCGTGATGCCAATTCGAGTCCGATCCTTTGAAGATGAATGACTAACCTCGACATGATGTTGGCTACGGTGATCCGGGGTGGACGGCGATGACCGCGCCGTCCACCCCGGCTCGGGGGCGATTTTTGACAGAGCCCGCTCGACATGACTGGCAGGCACTTGTGGAATATCGCGATGACCTCCACGGCAGATGGCGCGGCGAGCGCCCTGTTGTTAATGTCATGGAGAAGGCTGACGTACTAATAGGAAGGACGTCTTTCCGCTAGTCACCTCCATGCTGTGCGAGGCTGCTGAACGAACCAACCGGTTCCATGCCTTCAGCAGAATCATTAGGCGGTTGACGGGAGGCGGCTGACAGGCATGGAAATCCTTCTTAATCAAGAGTTCGACGTGACCGTAAAAGCGATTAGGCCATGGGGAATTGAAGTTGAGTTCCCAGGCGGAATCCGAGGCGTGATCGACAATACCAATTTGGCGTACCGCCTTGCCTGTCTCCAGCGTCCGGACGACTTAGATCTTCTGCGAGAGGCGGCGGCGGATCTTCTCTCATTCGGCCCGGATTGGGACGACCATGCGGAACGACTCAAGGATCAGGCGAACCGATTGATGAAGTAAGATCTGAGGACGGTACGGTCAGGGATTGATACGGACCGGAGGCGCGTCCGGCTCTCCGGAGGCACCACCGGTAGGGTCTGGTCATGGCAGACCTGCTCACCGCGGACGCGGTGCGAGAAGAGCTGAGCCGGTTGCCCGACTGGTCGGGTGACTCGACCGGCATCGGCCGTACCGTCCAGCTCGGCAGTTTCCCGGCGGCCATCGCGGTGGTGGACCGGGTGGCGACGGTGGCCGAGGAGCTCGACCACCATCCCGACATCGACATCCGATGGCGGACCCTGACCTTCCGCTGTGTCACGCACTCGGCCGGTGGGGTCACCCACCGGGACATCGGGCTGGCCCGGCGCATTGACGACATCGTCCGGAGTGCGGCATGAGATTCGAGATCAGCAAGGTTCTGGATGCCATCGAGGGCCGGGTCTGCACGGACCCGTCACTGGCCCGAGCCGTGATCGACCTGGCCGAGGTGATCCGCTACCAGGACATCGACGGTGGTCGGCCGGCCAGCCTGCTACGCCTCGGCATGGTCATCGACGCGCTCTCCCGCGAGCTGGAGGAGGACAGCGTCCAAGTCTACGCGGTGGTGCACCGGGCGTTGCTCTCCGACGCCGACCTCACCTCCAACGAGCGGATGGTCGTCCGCCGCTGGGCCGACGACGGGCTCGTCGAGGTGCTGGACAACCCGGGTGACCGGATGTTGGAGGTCGCCGACCTGCTCGGGTTGCCGGTGCTCAGCCGGGTCCGCTTCGACGGGCTGCGCGGGCGTTTCCCGTGGCTGGTCGAGCAGCCCGGTCGGGTGGTCGCGCCGGTGCCGGGCGCCGGCGGGCCGGTGTTCATCGCGCACGTCGGTGGTGGCCACTCGCCGGTGGCCGGCAAACGGTCGCCGACCGGCGTCAAGCTGCTGGCCCGCCAGTGGCGCTGCCCGGAGTCGGGCTGCGCGCTGTTCGGCGGCGGTGGTGGGGGTGGCGCGTTCGCCGACCTGGCCGGGGGTGCCGACCGCAGCCCCGCCGCGCAGCCGCCGCCCGCGCTGCGCAACGGCGTGCCGACCTGCCCCCGACACGGCGTACGGCTCGGTGACGGCGGCCCGCGTCCGCGTACCGAGGTGCTCGCGGTGCGCGTCGGCGGCCTGGTCCGACGGCGGTTCGTGCTCAGCGAAGAACAGCCGATCGTGGCCGGTCGGGCTCCCGAGCAGGACGGCGGGATCATGCTCGGGCAGTGGCTCAACGACGAGGCCCGTCGTTGGATCAGCCGTGGTCACGTCCGCTTCGAGCTGCGGGTCGGCGAGGTCATCGTGACCGACGTCAGCACCAACGGCTCGGGCATCCGGCCGGGCGGTTCGATGACCGAGTCGGACCGGATCCCGCTGGCGCCGCAGCAGTCCCGGGTGCTGGGCGAGAACGACATGATCGAGCTGTACCCGGGGGTGCAGATCGGTCGGGCCGAGGAGCTGCCCACCGGTGCCCCGTTCACTCCCACCTCGGTGATGGCCGAGGCACCCACGATGGCGATGCGCCTGCCCCGCCCCTGACGCGAAGGGCGGGCGTCGGAATTCCGACGCCCGCCCTTCAGCACGTTCCCTGGTCAGCCGGCCAACACCTCGGCCAGCTGGGTCACCGCCAGGTCGATCTCCTCCTCGGTGATGACCAGGGGTGGGGCGAGCCGGATGGTGGAGCCGTGGGTGTCCTTGGCGAGGACTCCGCGCTCGGCGAGCCGCTCACACGCCTCCCGACCGCTCATCAGCGCCGGGTCGATGTCCAGCCCGGCCCACAGGCCGCGGACGCGTACCCCGACCAGACCCTTGCCGACCAACCCTTCCAGGCCGGCCCGCAGCCGCTCACCCAGCTCGGCCGAGCGGCGCTGGAACTCGCCGGTGGCCAGCAGCCGGACCACCTCGATCGCCACCGCGCAGGCGAGCGGGTTGCCGCCGAACGTGGAGCCGTGCTGGCCGGGCTTGAGCACCCCGAGCACGTCGGCGTTCGCGGCCACCGCGGAGACCGGCACGATGCCGCCGCCGAGCGCCTTGCCGAGCAGGTACATGTCCGGCACGACGCCCTCGTGGTCACAGGCGAAGGTCGCGCCGGTACGCCCCAGACCCGACTGGATCTCGTCGGCGATGAACAGCACGTTGCGGTCGGTGCAGACCTGGCGCACGCCCGGGAGGTAGCCCTCCGGTGGCACCACCACACCCTGCTCACCCTGGATCGGCTCCAGCAGCACGGCCACTGTGTTCTCGTCGATCGCGGCGGTCAGCGCCTCCAGGTCGCCGTACGGCACGACAGTGAACCCCGGGGTGTACGGCCCGAAGTCGGCGCGGGCGTCCTCGTCGGTGGAGAAGCTCACGATGGTGGTGGTCCGGCCGTGGAAGTTGCCCTCGGCGACCACGATGTTGGCCTGACCGGTGGGCACGCCCTTGACCTGGTAGCCCCACTTGCGGGCCACCTTGATCCCGGTCTCCACCGCCTCGGCGCCGGTGTTCATCGGCAGCACGAGGTCCTTGCCGCACAGCTCGGCCAGCTCCCGGCAGAAGTCGGCGAACTGGTCGTGGATGAACGCGCGACTGGTCAGCGTCAGCCGGTCCAGTTGGGCGTGCGCGGCGGCGATCAACTGCGGGTGCCGGTGACCGAAGTTCAGCGCGGAGTAGCCGGCCAGGCAGTCCAGGTAGCGGCGGCCGTCGACGTCGGTGAGCCAGGCGCCCTCGGCGGACGAGATCACCACCGGCAGGGGGTGGTAGTTGTGCGCGGTCCAGCGCTCGGCGTCCCGGACCGCTCCCGGCGTACGCAGCTTGTCATCCACGATCACTTGCTTGCCTTTCCCTGACGGAGTCGCAGCGTGCAGCACTTCGGTCCGCCGCCGGCCTTACGTAGCTCGGACAGGTCGACCCCGATGGTCTCGTAGCCCCGGTCGCGCAGCTTGGCGGCCAGGTCGGTGGCCTGCGCGGGCAGCACAACGTGCCGCCCGTCGCTGACCGCGTTCAGCCCCAGCACCTCGGCGTCCGCCATGGTGGCGTGCACCGCGTCGGGGAAGAGCCGGCGCAGCACGGCCTGGCTGCCCGGGGAGAACGCCTCCGGCAGGTACGCCACGGTCCGCTCGTCGAGCACTGTCAACGCGGTGTCCAGGTGGTAGAAGCGTGGGTCGACCAGTTGCATGGTGATCACCGGGTAGCCGAAGACCTCCTGCAACTGGGCGTGTGCGGCGTGCGCCGTACGGAAGCCGGTGCCGGCCAGCAGGTGGTCACCGGCCAGCAGGACGTCACCCTCGCCCTCGTTGACGTGCTTCGGGTCGTACATCTCGAAGCCGGCGGCCTCGAACCAGGCCCGGAACGCCGGCGCCTCGTCGGCGCGCTGCGGGTCCCGGAACTGCACGGCCATCGCCTTGCCGTCGATCACGGTGCCGCCGTTGGCGGCGAAGACCATGTCGGGCAGGCCGGGCACCGGAGTGATCTCCTCGACGGTGTGGCCCAGGTCAAGGTACGTCTGGCGCAGCTGCTCCCACTGCCGGACGGCCAGCGCGGCGTCGACCGGCGCGTTCGGGTCCATCCAGGGGTTGATCGCGTAGTCGACGGCGAAGTACGTCGGCCGGCACATCAACAGGCGCTGGCTGGTGGCGTCCATCGTCATTGTCCTGCTCCCAGGGGTCGGGCGCGCCCGGCCACCGTGGCCCACGGGCTGGCGCCGTTGCTCAACGGTATGCGGCGTGAGCGGCAGGATCCACCACCAGGAGTTGCGCAGGGCGTAGATCCGTTGCGTGTGGCGAGACCTCTGAGGCGATTCGTTGCGTTGGAGCGTGGAGGTGCCGAGTCTCGTGCCGGTGGCCACGTGGCCCGGAGTCGGGGCCAAGCCGGGAGCGGAGAGCCAGCAGGCGGGGCCGCGAAGCGGGGGATCGCCGGAACGCACTAGTTCGTCGCGGTGACCTGGACCGGAGCCGTCCGACCCTGGAAACACTTCAGGGGCGGCGAACCGCCGCCCCTGAAAGGGTGTCTCCCCGGCCGGTGAACCACCGGACTGATCGGGTTGCCGGCGAACCGCCGGCTGTTCGCCGGTGCATCACCGGCGAGCGGAACAGTGCCCGCTAGAAACGATCGACAAACTGTGAGTCAAGCCACTCCCGGAAGCGCTGCACCCAGTCGCCGTCGGTGGTCGGCCAGTCGAACTGGCCGGTCATCGCGAGCACCCCGATCACGACCGCGGCCAGACCGATCAGCACGCCGAAGAGCGCGTCGGTCTTGCCGGCGACATGCCGGCGGCGGGTTGCCATCAGGCCGAGCACCGACAGTACCGCGCCGAACGCGCCCAGCCCGATGCCGTACCCGGCCAAGGTTCCGGTCAGCACGAACGTCGCACCGACGACCGAGACGATCAGGCCGAGGGTGGCGAGCAGACTGGCCCGCGGCTTCGGGCCACGCGCCACCGGCGGCTCAGGCGTGGCCGCGCCCGGGGTCGGGTCGACAGTGCGGTCCGTGGTGGTCCGGTCGGTGGTGTCGGGCCGACGGGTGGTGCTGTCGAGGTCGGCGTCCCGCTCGGCGGTCCGCTCAGTGGTCGGGGCGACGGCGGGCCGGGCCTCGGTCTCCACCTTGCTGGTGGTGCCGGTGCGGGGCTCCGGCGTGACCGGGCGGGTCGTGCCGTTCACGGGCTCGGGTGCGACCGGGCGGGTCGTGCCGTTCGAGGGCTCGGGCGCGACCGGGCGGGCGGTGCCCCGGGAGTCGACCTCCGCCGGTCGTCCGGTGGCGGCTCGGGCCACCGCCGCCCGCTCGTTGGCCCGCCGCTCGGCCTCACTGGTCTGGCCGTCGGTCGTGCCGGCGCTGCGGTACGTCGTCTGGTCGGCGTCCCGGTCGGTGACCACCGGGCGGCCGACGCTGTCGTCGGACTGGGCGGTCTCGGTGACCGGGGTGTCGCGGCCGTCCACGCGGCCGTCGAGGTTCTCGTCCCGCGTCGGTGCCGGCTCGGACCGGCGGGACAGCGAAGGAATCCTGACCACTACACACCTCCTGATGAATGCGTGGTGGCCGACGGAAAGGGTGGCACCCACGCGGTGTCGGCCCTCAAATACCCACCTGGGCGTTTCCTGACACCAATCCTGGGTACGACCGGCAACACCGGCCTCGGCCGGCCTCGCCGCCTGGCCCGGACCAGCCCCGGCTTGGCCTTGATCGACTCGGTTTCCTGGAAGTCGCGGTCTCCCGTCTCCGCGGACACCCCGATCTCCTGAAACCCGAGTCGATCAACGCGACGGGGACCGGGTCGATCGAGGCGGCGGCGGGCCCGATGCCGATCAGCGCGGCGGTGGGCCCGGTGCCGATCAGCGCGCGGGCCGGTCGGGCGGGGCTGGCTATCCTTGGCACCTGTGCCAGAGGGACACTCGATCCATCGCCTGGCAGCCCGGCACGCCGAGCTGTTCGCCGGGGACAAGCTGCTCGCCGCCAGCCCGCAGGGCCGCTTCGCCGAGGGTGCCGCCCGGCTCTCCGGGACAGTGCTGGAGGGCACCGAAGCGTACGGAAAACACCTGCTGCACCACTACGCCGGCGAGCTGACGTTGCACGTACACCTCGGGTTGTATGGCAAGTTCACCGACGGGCCGGGGGAGCCGCCGGAGCCGGTCGGGCAGGTGCGGCTTCGGCTGGACAGCGACCGGCACTGGCTCGACCTGCGCGGGCCAACGGCCTGTGAGCTGCTCACCCCACCCGAGGTGGCCGCGCTGCGGGACCGTCTCGGGCCGGATCCGTTGCGCGCCGACGCCGACCCGGAGCGGGCGTACGCCCGGATCGCCCGCAGCCCCACCCCTCTCGCCGCGCTGCTGCTGGACCAGTCGGTGGTGGCCGGCACCGGTCTGATCTTCGTGACCGAGGCACTGTTCCGGGCGGGGCTGCCGCCCACGATGCCGGGCCGACAGTTGACCAGGACCGGCTGGGACGCGCTCTGGGCCGACCTGGTCGGCCTGATGCGGCTCGCTGTCGAGCACGGTCGGATCGACACGGTCCGCGACGCGCACCTGCCAGAGGCCATGGGCCGGCCGGCGCGCGTGGACCGGCACGGCGGCGAGGTGTACGTCTACCGCCGCCCGGGAGCACCCTGCCACGTCTGCGGCACCGAGGTCAGTCGCGGCGAACTGGCCGGCCGCAACCTGTACTGGTGCCACACCTGCCAAACCACCTGACCCACCCCAGGCACCCCCGTACCCCACGCCCCGCACCCCGCGCCCCGCGCCCGCCGATCTTGCGGTTTGTGTTGTCGGCATGGGTGGATATGCGCGCTGTGTCGGGACAGAAAGTGCAAGATCGCGGAGTTGGGGCGGGTGTGGGAGGCCCGCGCGCTGCTGGAACTCAGTCGGTGTCGAGCAGCCAGCGGACCACCTCGACCTTCTCGGGGAAGACCGTTTCGTCGGCGACGCTCCAGGACAGGGTGTGTCCGATCGTCCAGGCTCGGACCCGGTCCCGGTCCAGTCCCAGGTCGGTGCTGAGCCGGTCCAGTCGATGCCGGACGGCCGCCGGTGAGTGGCCCAACTCCGGGCCGCGCACCATCGGCACGACCGAGAACTCCCGTTCCCCGGTCAGCGGCTTCGGGTCGATCGCCAGCCACGGCCCTCGATCGCCGGCGAGCCCGTCGCCGGCGAGCCCGTCGCTGCCGAGCCCGTCGCCGCCGAGCGCGTTGGCGGCGAGGATGTTGCCGGCGTGCAGGTCCTGGTTGACCAGCACCTGCTCGCCCTGGCTCGACGCCAGGCCGGTGAGCAGGTCGAGCGCCGCGTCCAGCAGCCGTCGCTCGTACGGTCGGGCGGCCCGTTCCCAGGCCCGGGGCATCCGGTCGATCCAGCCAGCGGCCTCGCGTGCGAGCGGGGTGAACGGCGTGTCGGCCGGTCGCCAGAGCCGGGGGAGCAGTCCAACCACCACGTCCAGCGCTCGGTCCGGCGCAAGGTCGTGCAGGGGAGTGCCGGGCTGGCAGCGTTCGAGCAGCAGGGCACGCCGCCCGGGGTCGTGGGCGAGCAGACGGACCGCCGCGACGCCGTCCCAGAGCGCCAACGCGTCGGCCTCGTGCCGGCTCTCCTCGTCGGGATACTGGAGCTTCAGCACCACAGCGGTGCCATCGGGCAGGTGGGCGGGGAGCGCCAGTGACGCGTACGCCTGCCGGAAGGGTGGCCCGACCCGCAGCGACCAGCGCTCGGCGCACTCGTTCAGCCACGTCGGGAGTGCGGCCAGCCAGGCGCGACCGGCCGGTGATCCTCGTACCCAGTCGAGTCCCTCGGGCAGATCCATCCGGCGCTCCTGAGTCGTGCGGCGATCCGCGGCGGCTGCCAGGTGACTCAGCCGGGCCGCGGCGTTCACACACCGGTCCACAGTGGCTAGCGTGGACGGGTGCAGATTGGTGTGAACGTACCGAACTTCGCTCCGGGCACCGACCCCGACGTGCTGCGTCGGTGGGCGCAGACGGTGGAGGGTCTCGGCTTCGACCTGTTGATGGTCTCCGATCACATCGCGGTGACCCCGGACGTGGCCGAGCAGTATCCGGCGCCGTTCTACGAGCCGTTCACCACGCTGTCCTGGCTGGCCGGGGTGACCAGCCGGGTTCGGCTGGGCACCACGGTGCTCATCGTCCCGTACCGGCACCCGCTGCTCACCGCCCGGATGGCGGCGAACCTCAACCGGCTCAGCGGCGGCCGGCTCGTCCTCGGTGTCGGCGTCGGCTGGGCCCGGCAGGAGTTCGAGGCGCTCGGCGTGCCGTTCCGGCAGCGCGGTGCGCTGACCGACGAGTACCTGCACACGATGCGCGCGGCCTGGCAGGACACCGACGACTACGACACGGCAGCGATCCCGATCTGGGTCGGTGGCAACAGCGAGGCCGGCATGCGCCGCGCGGTACTGCTCGGTGACGCCTGGCACCCGCTGCGGGTCACGCCGGGACGGCTGGCCGACGCGGTCGGACGACTGACGCACATCGCCGGCGAGCTGGGTCGCCCGGTGCCCGCGTTGGTGCCGCGGATCGCGATCCAGGAGACCCGGGAACCGATCACCGACCCGGACCGGCTCGCCGGTGTCGGCACCATCGACCAGATCGCCGCCGACCTGGACCAGCTTCGTGTGCTTGGCGCGGAGACGGTGGTGCTGGACCCGTTCAACGGTGACCTGACCGAGATCCGCCAGCCCGAACGCGCCTGGCGGACCCTTGCGGCAGTGGCCGCACATCACAGAACCCAGGAGGACCGATGACCCCCGACGACGAGAAGTTTCTCCGCCATGCCGTCGAAATCGCCAGGCGGGCGGGGGCTTCCGGCGAACGGCCGTTCGGCTCGTTGCTTGTCGACGCGGCCGGCGTCGTCCTGATCGAGGACCACAACACGGTGGTCTCCGACGCGGACATCAGCGCCCATCCGGAGTTGAAGCTGGCCCGCTGGGCGGCTCGGGAACTCACTCCCGAGGTGGCCGCCGGCACCACCATGTTCACCAGTTGTCAGCCCTGCGCGATGTGCGCGACGGCGATCGACCGGTCCGGCCTCGGGCGGGTGGTGTACGCGCTGTCCACCGAGCAGTTCGAGGAGGTCAAGCCGGCCACCCCGCCGCTGCCCCCGGTCCGCTACGAGGGGCCGGCGCTGTTCGACGAGGCGCGCCGGCCGATCGACGACTACTACTGAGCGGAGCCGCTCCGGGTCGGTGTGACGCAGCCGGAATTGACAGTCGGCCGGCCGCCGGAGCAGGGTTGAGCGGTGACAACGATGTCAACGGTCAATTAGGAGGAAAACCCTCTAGCTGCGCGCCGACCCCTGCCAGTCGATTCGCGGCGTACCGTTGGCAGTTTTGCGGCGCGGACCCGGTCCGTTCGCCGATCCTGGCCGTATGTCCCTTTCCTACCCCACGGTGACCAGCTGAGATGACCGACGTGCCCCGATCCGACGCCGCAACGACCCCTGCTCCGCCGGGGTCACCAGACCTTCCCGAGCTGGACGAGTTCCTCGTCGACCAGACCCGGACGCTGCTCGACACCGCTCGCCGCTCGGTCCGGCCCGAGGGCGGCTTCTGGTGGCTCACCGACGACCGCACCCCGGATCGCGGAGAACCCATCCACACCTGGATCACCTGCCGGATGACCCACGTGGCCGCCCTCGCCCACCGCAACGGCGACCCGGACGCCGCCGCCCTGGTCGACCACGGGATCACCGCGCTCAGCACGCTGCTGCGTGACGACCGGTACGGCGGCTGGTTCGGCGCGGTGGACCAGCAGGGAGTACCCGTCAACGACCGCAAGGCCGGCTACGACCACGCGTTCGTGCTGCTCGCCGCCTCCAGCGCCGTGCGCGCCGGACGCCCCGGCGCGGACCGGCTGCTCGCCGACGTGCTGGCCGTCGTGCGGGACCGGTTCTGGGACGACGACGCCGGCGCTGTCCGCGAATCGTGGAACCGGGACTGGACGGTCACCGAGGACTACCGGGGCGCCAACAGCAGCATGCACATGGTCGAGGCGTTCCTCGCCGCTACCGCCGCCACCAGTGACGCGAGTTGGGCTGACCGGGCCCTGCGGATCGCCACCCACCTCGTGCACGGTGAGGCGGCCCGACACGACTGGCGGCTGCCCGAGCACTTCACCACCGACTGGACGCCGCTGCCCGACTACAACCGGGACCAGCCCGCCGACCCGTTCCGGCCGTACGGCTCCACGATCGGGCACTGGCTGGAGTGGGCCCGACTGCTGCTGGAGTTGGAGGCGGTGCTGCCGCAGCCACCCCGCGGGCTGCTCGCCGACGCCCAGGCCCTGTTCGCCGCCGCCGTGCGTCGCGGCTGGGCGGTCGACGGCGCGGACGGCTTCGTCTACACCATCGACTGGGACGACCAGCCGGTGGTGCGCTCCCGGATGCACTGGGTTCTCGCCGAGGCCATCGGCGCGGCGATCACGCTTCATCGCCGTACCGGGGACGCGGTCTACCTCGACTGGTACCGGGTCTTCTGGGCGTACGCCCGCCGTACTCTCATCGACCAGACCGGATGGCGGCACGAGTTGGACGCGCAGAACCTGCCCGCCGACACGGTCTGGCACGGCCGGCCGGACGTCTACCACGCCTACCAGGCGGTACTGCTGTCCCGCGCGGCCGACGGGCTCGGCGGCCCCGGCCCGCTCGCACCGGGGGAGGTGACCGCGTGATCGTCGTCGCGGGTGAGGCGCTGATCGACCTGGTCGTGACTGCCGAGGGGCAGCGTGCCGTCCCGGGTGGTTCGCCGGCGAACGTCGCCGTCACCCTGGCCCGGCTCGACCAGCCGGTACGACTGCTGGCCCGACTCGCCGACGACGACTACGGTCGGCAACTCGTCGAGCATCTGAGCGCCAACCGGGTGGACCTGGAGTGGGCGGTACGCGCCGCGGAGCCCACGTCGGTGGCGGTCGCCACTCTGAACGCCGCCGGGCAGGCCAGCTACGAGTTCCGGCTGGCCGGTGCGGCCGACTGGCAGTGGACGCCGCAGGAGTTGCCCGAGCTGGCGGGGTCACCGGCGATCGCGCTGCACAGCGGGTCCCTCGCGCTCGCGTTGGCACCCGGCGCGGAGGCGCTGGAGGGCCTGCTCGCCCGGGAACACCAGCGGGACGGGCTCACCGTCTCCATCGACCTCAACCTGCGCCCGAGCATCGTCACCGACCGGGCGGCGGAGCAGGAGCGGGTACGCCGGCAGGTTCGCATCGCGCACCTGGTCAAGGCCAGCGACGAGGACCTCGCCTGGCTCTACCCGGACCGTTCGGTGGCTGACGTGATGACCGAATGGCGTACCGCCGGTGTGTCCTGCGCCGTGGTGACCCGGGGCGGGGAAGGCGCCGTGCTGCTCGCGCCCGACGGCTCGCTGCACGAGGAGCCGGCGGTCCGCACCACAGTGGTGGACACCGTCGGCGCCGGCGACTCGTTCACCGGTGGCCTGCTGGCCGCGCTGGCCGACCTCGACGCGCTCGGCGACCGCCCGGCCGACCGGCTCGCCGCGGTCAGTCCGCAGCAGTGGGGTGCGGTGCTCCGACAGGCCGCCACGGTGGCCGCCCTGACCTGCGCCCGCCGAGGCGCCAACCCCCCGACCAAAGCAGAGGTCGAAGCCCTCCTGACCCCCGCGCCCTGACCCCCGTCCCCGCGCCCTGACCCCCACTCCCGCCCCCGCGATCTTGCACATTCTGTCCCGGCGAAAGGCGCATTGCTGCGCAGGTCGCCAACAGTAAGTGCAAGATCGCGGGGGTCAGGCGGGCGCGCGGGTCAGGTTAGGCCGCGTTTTAGGAGCCTGGTGGGGAGGACCGTCGTGTCGGGTGGGGTGTCGTCTCCGGCGATTCTCTGGAAGAGGCGTTCGGTGGCCACCTTGGCCAGCTCTCTCGTGTCGTAGGCGACGACGGTCAGCGGTCGGGGCATCAGGTGGGCCAGCTCGAAGTCGTCGAAACCGACAAGCGCGGCGTCACTGCCCCGCCGGTGCAACTCCTGGAGCGCGCCGACGGTGAGCCGGTTGTTGGCGCAGAAGAACGCGGTGGGTGGTTCCGGGAGGTCGAGCAGCGCGGCGACCGCTCGGCCGGCCTCCTCTGGCGCGACGAGCCGCTCGCGGATCAGCGACTCGTCCGGTTCGACGCCGGCAGCGTCCAGCGCCGACCGCGCCCCGGCCAGCCGCTCCCGCATGGTGGGCACGCTCGGCGCGCCGAGCAGCAGCCCCACCCGTCGGTGCCCCTCGTCGAGCAGCGCGCTCACCCCGGCGTGGCTGCCACCCCGGTTGTCCAACAGCACGGCGTCGGCGTGCAGCCCCTGCGGCGGCCGGTCCAGGAACACCACAGGCATGCCCAGCTCGACCTCGCGACGCAGGAACGAGTGGTCCAGGCCCGCCGGCACCACCAGCAGACCGTCGACGCGGCGTTGGGTGAAGTCCTGGAGCAGGGCGCGTTCCCGCTCCGGGTCCTCCTCCGACGACGCGGTGATCAGCATGGTGCCGTGCGCGGCGGCGATCTCGGCGGCGACGCTGGCGATGGTCGCGTAGAACGGGTTGGCGATCTCCTCGATCAGCAGCCCGACGGTGGCGTTGAGCTGCCGGGAGCGCAGGTTACGGGCGATGTCGTTGCGTCGGAAGCCCAGCTCGGCGATGGCGGCCAGCACTCGGCCGACCAGTTCCTGCCCCACCGGCTCGTCGTTCACGACCCGGGAGACCGTCTTCAGGCTGACGTCGGCCCGCCGGGCCACGTCCACCATCGTGGGACGCCGACGCACTGTCGGTCGGGTCGGGGTCTGGGTCACGGGGTGGTCCTCCACGGCGGGCGCGGGTCAACGGTCGAGGGCGGCGAGCGCGTCGACCGCTTTTCGGGCGGCGATGAGCACCGGATCCCAGACCGGCGCGTACGGCGGAGCGTAGCCCAGGTCCAGCTGCGTCATATCGTCCACCGTCATGCCGTTCCACAGCGCCACGGCCAGTGTGTCGATCCGTTTGGCCGCCTCGGACCAGCCGACGATCTGCGCGCCGAGCAACCGACCGCTGGGGCGCTCGGCGATCAGCTTGACCGTCATCGGCCGGGCGCCCGGGTAGTAGCCGGCCCGGTTGGTCGACTCGGCGATCACCGAGACGAACTCGAAGCCGGCGGCGGTGGCCTCCCGTTCGCGCAGGCCGGTCCGGCCCACCTCCAGGTCGCAGACCTTGGTGACAGCCGTGCCGATCACGCCGGTGAAGGTGGCGTACCCGCCGCCGATGTTGATCCCGGCGACCCGGCCCTGCTTGTTGGCGTGCGTGCCGAGCGGCACGTGCACCGGCAACCCGCTGACCCGGTGCAGGGTCTCCACACAGTCACCGGCCGCCCAGACGCCGGGGTGCTCGGGCACCCGCATCCGGCGGTCCACCCGGATCGCGCCGGTCGGTCCGAGGGGCAGCCCGGCGGCCTTGGCGAGCGCCGTGTTGGGGCGTACGCCGAGGCCCAGGACCACGACGTCGGTCGGGATCGGCCCCTCGGCGGTGACCACCGCGGAGACCCGGCCGTCCCGCTGTTCCAGGCCAGTCACCGGCAGGCTGGTGCGGATGGTGACGCCGAGGCCGCGCATGGCTTCGGTGACCAGCTCGGCCATGTCGGCGTCGACGGTCGCCATGGGCTGCTCGCCCGCCTCCACCAGGGTCACCGAGAGCCCGCGTTGGATCAGGGCCTCGGCGATCTCGACGCCGATGTACCCGCCGCCGACCACCACGGCCCGGCGCGGCTGCGGGTCGGCGTCCAGCCAGTGTCGTAGCGCAGCGCCGTCGTCGAGGGTCTGCATGCCGAACACGCCGTCCGCGTCGGTGACCGCCCACGACGGCTTGACCGGCACCGCGCCGGTGGCGTACATCAGGTCGTCGAAGCGTTCGCGGACCTCGCCGCCGCCCGTCAGGTCCCGGGCCACGACCTCGCGGCGTTCCAGGTCGATGGCCGTGACCTCGTGGCGCATCCGGACGTCCATCGCGTACTCGGTGCGGAACGTCTCCGGGTCGCGGGCGATCAACGCCTCGGGGCCGGGCACCAGGCCACTGATCCAGTACGGGATGCCGCACGCCGAGTAGGAGGTGAAGTTGCCCCGCTCGAAGACCACGATCTCCAGGTCGCCACGGTCACGGCGGCGGCGGGCCTGGGACGCCGCCGACATTCCGGCGGCGTCCCCGCCGATGACGATCAGCCGTTGCGCCACGGGCTCATCTTGTCACGCGGTGATCAGCCGCGGGTCTGCCGTGCGACGTCCTGCACCACGTCGGTGAGTCGGCCGGTGCGTTCGAACACCGCACGCTGCCGCGCCGCGCCGCTGCCGTGCCGGCGCAAGCCGCCCAGAAGGTCGTTCACCTCGGCCCAGTCGCCGTGCTGCTCCAGCGCCGGCCGCATCCGCTCCACGAACCGGTCCAACAGCTCCCAGGCCGGGCGCAGCTCACCGTTCGTGACGTCGACGGCTTCGCCCTCCAGGCCGTCATGGGCGGCCCGCCAGTGCGCCCCGACCAGCAGGTGGTGGTCGGTCTGCAACGCCGGTCGGCCGGCCTCGACATCCGCCATGGCGGTGGCGACAAGCGCCCGGACCAGCGCGGCGACAAGGACCGCGTCGTCCACCGACGGGCAGACGTCGCCGATCCGCAGCTCGACTGTCGGGTACTTCGCCGACAGGCGGGCGTACCAGTAGAGCATCCCCTCGTCGAGCATCACCCCGCTGGAGATCAACTGGCGGATCAGCCGCTGGTAGTGCTCGTGCGACTCCAGGAACGGGGTCGGCGCCACCGACGGCCAGCGCTCCCATTCGACCGAGCGCCAACTGGCGTAGCCGGTGTCCTCGCCCCGGGAGAACGGCGAGTTGGTGGTCACCGCGTGCAGCATCGGCAGCCACGGCCGTACGTGGTTGAGCACCTGCACGCCGGTGTCCGGGTCGGGCACCCCGACGTGGACGTGCATGCCGTTGTTGCCGGGGCCGGGGACGAGCAGCCGGAACCGCTCGATCATGCGGTCGAAGCGTGGCTTGTCGACCACCGGTGGCACCGGGCCGTCGACCGGGCCGGTACCGATGGCGAGCAGGCGTACGCCGGCCCGCTCGGCGGCGTCGGAGAGCGCCTTACGCAGTACGCCGAGGGAGTGCCGGATCGACGAGAGCTCCAGGCCGGGCGGGCTGCCGATCTCGATCTGACTGGTCTGGAACTCCCGCTCCACCTGCCCGCGAAGTTCGGCCGGCACCTGCTCCATGACGAGGTCCACGGCCGGAACCGCAGCCCCGGTGTGCGGGTCGACGAGCAGGAACTCCTCCTCGACACCCACGGTGAGCAACCCGGTGGCCGCAGCCCTGTCGCTGAGCGCGTCCGCCACCTGACCGGTCATCGACATCACCCGTCCGTTTCTACCGTTCGCGGTCCGTCCGCGTCGGTCCTTCGCTTGGTTACCCAACGTGGCGATGCCGGGAAACGTGGCGGCGGTACGTCGTCCTCGAAGGCGGGCCGCCGGATTCGGCCGGGTGACGAGACAGCGGGTCCTATGCTGAGCCCGTGCCGGTGCTGTTGGGCTGTGTCGGGGTCGCGTGGATGTCCGCGTTCGCCCAGCTCACCCTGCTCGCGGGCCGCCCTGCCGACCTGCTGGCGGGCGCCGCGCTGACCGCCCTGGTGCTGCTCGCGGTGGTGCTCGCGGCCCGGGTGCGCGACCGGGCGGGCGCGCCCGGTGCCGGGCCGCGGTCGGCCGGCCTGCGGGCCCGCTCCCGCAGTCGCCGAATGCCCCGCCAGATCGACCCGGATGCGGCAGGTCGACCTCGTCCCCGTGCTCCGGGGCACCCCTCGGCCGCGTAGCGCCTCGCCGCCGCGCGGCCGATCCCGCCGTCACCGGCCCCCTGCTGGGCGGACGCCGCCCGGGGGAGGGCCTCACCGGAATCGGACCGAGGGGTTTCCCATGCTTGCCTTCGCACCACTGCACGACGCTGTCGCCGCTGCCGGCAGCGCGCTGAGCTGGCTCACCGAGCTGCTCGAACCACTGGCCGGCGGCGGAGCGACAGCCGCCGCCATCGTGCTCCTCACCATCGCCGTCCGCCTGCTGATCTCGCCGCTGACCATCGCGCAGGTCCGCGGTGAGCGGCGCCGTGCGGCGCTCGCCCCGCAGGTGCGTGAGCTTCAGCAGCGGTACGCGGACGACCCGGCGACGCTTCAGCGCGAAGTTTTCACGTTGTACCGCGAGGCCGGCGCGAACCCGGTCGCCGGCTGCCTGCCGCTGCTCATCCAGGCGCCGTTCCTGCTGGTGCTGTACCGCTTGTTCACCACCAGCGAGGGCGGCACCGGGCTGCTGGACGAGCGGTTGGCCGGCGTGCCGCTGGGTCACCATCTCAGCGACGGGCTGGCCGGTGCTGCCGGACCGCTGTTCGGCGTACTGCTGGTGGTGTTGCTGGCGGTGGCCTGGTGGTCGTCGCGGCGGGCCCGGCGGGCGTCGGCGGCGGTGGGCACGGTGGCCGGTACGCCGACCGAGGGGCCGGGGGCGGCCACGCTCGGCCGGCTGCTGCCCCTGCTGCCGTTCACGACGGTGCTGGTGGCGCTGGTGCTGCCGCTCGCCGCGGTGATCTACCTGGTCACCACGAGCGTGTGGTCGGCAGTTGAGCAGGCGGTGCTCCGCCGCCCGCAGGCCTCTCCGACGGGTGCTCTGGACAGAAACAGTTAACTGTCTTAATAATTAGCGGCAACGTTGACGTCCATAAATGCCCGTCCGGGCCCGGAGGGTCGCATGAAACGCTCCAGATCCCTTGTCCTGTCCCTCGTCGCCGCCCTCGCGGCCACCCTCGGCGCGGCCTGGGTGGCGCTGCCCGCGTACGCCGCCGGCGCCACCGCCAGCTTCGTCAAGACCGCCGACTGGGGCTCCGGCTGGGAGGGGAAGTACACGATCACCAACGGCGGCAGCTCGACCATCAACGGCTGGAACCTGACCTTCGACCTGCCGTCCGGCACCACCCTCGGCAGCTACTGGGACGCGTTGCTCAGCTCCACCGGCCAGCGGCACACCTTCACCAACAGGTCCTGGAACGGCACCGTCGCCCCGGGCGCGTCGGTCTCCTTCGGCTTCCTGGCCAGTGGCTCCGGTTCGCCGAATGGCTGCCAGCTCAACGGCGTGTCCTGCGGCGGCGGCACCCCACCCACCACGCCCCCACCCACGACCACGCCTCCGCCGACGACGCCCCCGCCGACCACCCCACCGCCGACCGACCCACCCGCCGGTGGGTTGCCCAAGCACCTGCTCACCGGGTACTGGCACAACTTCGACAACCCCGCCGTCGAGCTGCGGCTGCGCGACGTCCCCACCGAGTACGACCTGGTGGCGGTCGCCTTCGCCGAGGCCACCTCGACGCCCGGCGCGCTCACCTTCGGCGTCGACCCGGGACTGGCCGCCTCGCTCGGCGGCTACACCGACGCGGACTTCACCGCTGACGTCCGCACCCTGCACAGCCGGGGCAAGCGGGTGATCCTCTCCGTGGGCGGCGAGACCGGCCGGGTCACGGTGAACAATGCCGCCTCGGCCACCGTGTTCGCCGACACGGCCGCCGCGCTGATCGCCAGGTACGGCTTCGACGGGATCGACATCGACCTGGAGAACGGACTCAACCCGACGTACATGGCACAGGCGCTGCGCGCCCTGCGGGCCAAGATCGGATCGGGCCTGATCATCGCGATGGCGCCGCAGACCATCGACATGCAGAACCCGGCCGGCGGCTACTTCAAGCTGGCGCTCGACATCAAGGACATCCTCACCGTCGTCAACACCCAGTACTACAACTCCGGCGCGATGCTCGGCTGCGACCAGAACGCCGCGTACGGCCAGGGCACCGTCAACTTCATCGTCGCGTTGGCCTGCATCCAGTTGGAGGCCGGGCTCCGCCCCGACCAGGTCGGCCTCGGTCTGCCCGCCGGAGCTGGGGCGGCCGGCGGCGGCATCGTCGCGCCCAGCGTGGTCAACGCCGCCCTGGACTGCCTGGCCCGGGGCACCAACTGCGGCAGCTTCCGCCCGCCGCGCACCTACCCGGGCATCCGGGGCGCGATGACCTGGTCGGTGAACTGGGACGTCAGCAACGGAAACGGCTTCGCCAACACTGTGGGACCGCACCTGGACAGCCTGCCCTGACCACCCCGCTGGCCTTCCGAAACGCCAGCGGCACAGCGGATCAGCGACCGGCGGTCACCGACCGCCGGTCGTCGCGCTCCCGACGCTTGCGGACCTTACGGATCACCCAACTGACCACCATCACGACGAAGACCGCGACGATCGCGTAGTTGAACCAGTCGCTGTAACGTGCCACGTCCTGCCAGCGGCTCCCCAGCGCGTAACCGGCCCCCACGATGAGACCGTTCCACACGCCGCTGCCGATCGTGGTGAGCAGGATGAACTCACCCATCGGCATCCGGTTGGCCCCGGCCGGCACGGAGACCAGGCTGCGGACCACCGGCACCACCCGGCCGATCAGCACCGCCCACCGGCCGTGCCGCTCGAACCACTTGTCGGCCCGTTCCAGGTCGTCGCTGTCCACCAGGGGAATGTGGTCCAACCAGCGCTTGAGTCGTTCCTCGCCGAGCGCCGCGCCGAGCCAGTAGAGCACCAACGCGCCGACAAGCGAACCGACTGTCGCGGCCAGCACCACGACGAAGACGTTGAACTTGCCCTCGTGCGCGAGGAAACCGGCGAGCGCCAGCACGATCTCACTGGGAATCGGCGGAACGATGCTCTCCAGCGCCACCAGCAGCGCCACCCCGACCGGGCCCATCACCTCGATCACCGAGGCCACCCAACCGGTCAACCCAGTGAATTCGGACGGATCGCCAGTCTGGGCGTACGCCATCGTCGTCCTTCCGGTCGGCTGTCGGGGATCGGAGGGTCATACCCACCCGGGCCCGATTCACACCTCCGGGTGCAGCGCGGTGTCCGCCGGACCCTGCCGCCAACCGGTGAACACCACTGTCAGACCGGCGCGCGACGGCGCGCAGCAGAACGGGCCGGCCAGGGCCTCCGCCGTCGGGTCCAACGGAGCGAGCCGGACCAGTCTCCACGGTTCGTCGTCGACCCGGGCGCGAACGGTCACCGCGTCACCCGCCCGGCTGACCCGGACCGTCACCTCCCGGCCCGCCCACTCCGGCACGGGCGCCACCGACCAGTCGGAGAACTCCCGGGTCACCACAGCGCCGAGCTGCGCCTCGCCGTCGCTCACCTCGACGCCGGCCTTGGTCCAGGTCCGCTCGTCGACGCGGACGAACGCGCCGGCCTGGTCGAACTGCGCCGAGAAGTCGAGCCGGAAGCTCACCTCCATCGCGGTGCCGACCGGCAGCGGCGCCAGCAGGGCCGGGCCGTCGTCGTGCACGAAGCCGTAACTGGTCCGCCGCCAGAAGTCGCTCTCCGCGGCCGGCTCGACGACCAGTTCGCCGACCGGGCCCTCCTCGACGCGTACCGGCGGGTGCAGCCAGCTGCCCCGGGACCAGTCCAACAACTCGCTCGGCGGCACGAGGTCGTTCTCCATGACGGGCACGGTAACCCACGGCGGTCGACGGTCAGCCCGGCTGGTTTGCCGCAATGATCAACTGGAGAGATTTCTTCGGCATGGGTGACCGTTGGTATTCCGAAGCCGTCGTCTACTGCCTCGACATCGACACGTACGCCGACTCCGACGGCGACGGGGTCGGTGACATCCGTGGCCTGATCGGGAGGCTGGACTACCTGGCCCGCCTCGGCGTGACCTGTCTGTGGCTGCACCCGATCCACCCGTCACCCAACCGCGACGACGGCTACGACGTCACCGACTTCTACAACGTGGACCCGCGCTTCGGCACCCTGGGCGACTTCGCCGAGCTGCTGCACCAGGCGCAGAACCGGGGCATCCGCGTGATCATCGACCTGGTGGTCAACCACACCTCCGACGAGCACCCGTGGTTCCAGTCCGCCCGCTCCTCGCCGGACTCGCCGTACCGGGACTGGTTCCTCTGGTCCGACACCGAGCCGGCCGACCGGCACCAGGGCATGGTCTTCCCCGGCGAGCAGAAGGAGACCTGGAGCTACGACCGCACCGCCAAGGCGTGGTTCTACCACCGGTTCTACAAGTTCCAGCCGGATCTCAACTTCGCCAACCCGGAGGTCCGGGCCGAAGTCAAGAAGATCATGTCGTTCTGGCTCCAGCTCGGCGTCTCCGGCTTCCGGATGGACGCGGTGCCGTTCATCATCGAGCTGACCGAGCCGGGCAACCCGAACTCCCCGAAGGACTTCGAGTTCCTCACCGAGATGCGCCAACACGTCCAGTGGCGCCGCGGCGACGCCGTCCTGCTGGCCGAGGCGAACGTCGAGCCGGACCAACTGCCGACGTTCTTCGGCGACGCCAGCGGTTCCGGCAACCGGATCCACATGCTCTTCGACTTCATGCTCAACGGGCGACTCATGCTCGCCCTCGCCCGCGAGGACCCGGAGTCGCTGATCGAGGCGCTGCGCGACACCCCGAAGCTGCCGGTCGGCGGGCAGTGGGCCACCTTCCTGCGTAACCACGACGAGATCGACCTGTCCCGGCTGACCACCGAACAACGCAACCAGGTGTACGCGAAGTTCGGCCCGGACGAGAACATGCGCATCTACGACCGGGGCATCCGTCGCAGGCTCGCCCCGATGCTCGGCAACGACCGGCGGCACCTCGAACTGGCGTACGCCCTCCAGTTCTCGATGCGCGGCACGCCGGTGCTGCGCTACGGCGAGGAGATCGGGATGGGCGAGGACCTGTCGCTGCCCGGTCGAGAGGCGATCCGTACGCCGATGCAGTGGTCGTACCAGCCGAATGCGGGCTTCTCCACTGCGGACCCGGAGAAGCTGGTCCGTCCGGTGATCGACAAGGGTGAGTTCGGCTATCAGAGCGTCAACGTCACGGCCCAGCGCGGCGACGCCAAGTCGCTGCTCGCCTGGTTCGAGCGGATGATCCGTACGCTGCGGGAGGCCCCGGAGATCGGGTCCGGCTCGACGACCCACATCGACGTGGCGATGCCGGCCGGAGTGCTCGCGCACCGGGCCGACGGGCCGACCGGAACGATGGTCTTCGTGCACAACCTCGGCACCGACGACGTCGAGGTGGACCTCAGCAGCCTCGAGCCGGAGGCCGACCTGCCCATCGACGTGCTCGCCGACCGTGGTTACGGAGAGTTGGGCAAGCTCGGCGCGGTCAAGGTCTCCGGCCACGGATACCGGTGGATTCGCCTATGCCGAGGGTCGGCCTGTTGAGGTTAAGCTCCTCCGATCGACCCCAAGTTACCGGGAGGTAATCATGTCGGAGGAGTCCCGCGTCGCCATCGTCACCGGAGCCGCACGCGGCATCGGCGCGGCCACCGCCCGACGGCTGGCCGCCGACGGAATGGCCGTCGCCGTGGTCGACATCGAGGAGGCGGCCACCAAGGAGACGGTGGACGCCATCGCCGGGGCCGGCGGCCGGGCGCTCGGGGTGGGCGCCGACGTGTCCGACCGCGACCAGGTCGAGGCGGCGGTGAGCCGCGTCGCCGCCGAGCTGGGCGCGCCCACGGTGTTGGTCAACAACGCCGGTGTGCTCCGCGACAACCTGCTGTTCAAGATGACCAGTGCCGACTGGGACACGGTGATGGGGGTGCACCTGCGCGGCGCGTTCCTGTTCAGCCAGGCCGCCCAGAAGCACATGGTGGACCGGAAGTGGGGGCGGATCGTCAACCTCTCCAGCACCTCAGCGCTGGGCAACCGGGGCCAGGCGAACTACGCCGCCGCCAAGGCCGGTCTGCAGGGCTTCACCAAGACGCTCGCCATCGAGCTGGGTCCGTTCGGGGTGACGGTGAACGCCGTCGCACCCGGCTTCATCGTCACCGACATGACAGCGGCCACCGCCGCCCGGATGAAGGTCGACTTCGACGACTTCCAGAAGCACGCCGCCGCCGAGATCCCGGTCCGCCGCCCTGGCCGCCCGGAGGACGTCGCGCACACCATCTCGTTCCTGGCGAGCGAGGGCGCCGGCTTCGTGTCCGGCCAGGTCATCTACGTCGCGGGCGGCCCACGGGACTGACCCGTACTCCCGACGAGGGCGCTCCGGCAGACAAGCCGGCGCCCTCGTCGCCGGGTCAGGCGGGTGCGCGGCGGGTGCGCCAGAGCCAGATCAGGCCGAGCACCGGCAGCACCAGCGGGATGTAGCCGTACCCGCTGCCGAACTGCGACCAGACCGTCTCGTCCGGGAAGAGATCCTTGTCGACCAGGCTCAGGATGCCGACCGCGACCACCCCGACCAGCTCCACCGAGCAGCACGCCAGCGCGACCCGACGACCGGTGTGCCCGGCTCGGGCCAACCCCACCGCCGCAACGATGTAGATGAGCGCGGCCACCCCGGAGAGCAGGTACGCCACCGGCGCCTCGTCGAACTTGGTGGCGATCTGCAAACCTGCCCGACTCGTCGCCGCGATAGCGAAGAGCAGGTAGACGGCGATCAGCAGCCGCCCCGGGCCGGAGTTCGTGCGCTGCCGAGCCGATCCTGTCTCAACCACCGAGCACCTCCCAGGTCTGCTGCAACCGGACCACCACCACCGGGGCCACCAGGCAGACCGCGCACACGATCGCCGAGCCCCAGCGGGTCGGTTCCATCCGGGCCAGCACCCAGGCCAGTGGCGGCAGACATACCAGCGTGACCAGGTAGCCGAAGAAGGCGCCGGGCTCGCCAGGCCGATCCCCGCCGCCGACCGCGACGAGCGCCAGCACGCTCAACACCAGCAACGCCACTTCGAGTACGGCCAGACCGACGAACTGCACCCGGTCCGGCGGCCGGTGGCGTAGCGCAGCCACCAGCGCCCACACCGCCACGAGCAGCGACAGCACGATCGGCACTGCCGCGACGATCCCGTCCACCGGCGAATCGGCGCCCACGCTGGTCACCGGCACCACCCGGTCGTTGCCTCGGTCACCGGCACAGCCTACTAACCGTCGTAGTAAAGGGGTGCCCTGCCTCTCCGCGTGTGACGCGCGCCCGTCGAGGGGTCCGCGGCCCCCGGTGCCCACTGGGCGTCAGTCGCCTGCTTGCAGCCAGTAGACGGAGACGGCGAGGAGCGGGTCCGGTCCGTCGTTCCGGATCTGATGCGGCACCCTGCTGTCGAACGCCGCGACGTCGCCGGCCCGCAGGACACGCGCCTGGTCGGCGAACGTCAGGGTTCCGGTCCCGGACACGATGATCCACACCTCACGGGAGCGGTGGACATCCAGGTCGTTGGCGGTGTTCGGGGCCACCGACCAGCGCGCGACCTCGAACGGGGCGGGCGCTGTCGACGGGAACGGCAGCAGCGCGCGGTGCACCGGGCCGCCCTCGGTGAAGTCGTACCAGTGTTCAAAAGCCACGACACCGCTGGTGATCGCTGAATCCGAGCTCCGCATGCCGTCGAGACTGCCCCGCCGTACCTGGTGTGTCTGGCGGTGATCGGACCTGACGCTGCCGACAGCGGCGGGCGGTGCCAGCGGACCGCTGTTCACCGACAGCCGGGCGGGTAGCTCGACCACCGACCCGGAAATGCAAGGTGAGCTGCTTCGATTGGTCGAACCCGCCGCCGTTCCGGCCGCCCGGGCGACTAGCGTGGATCACGTCCGTGGCGTTGTCGCGGTGCGGGGAAACAGCGGAGGTACACGTGCTGCGGTTCGGCTTGTTCGGCACCGGTCACTGGGCGATCGAGACGCACGGGAAGGCGCTGCACGCCCATCCCGACGCGGAGCTGGTCGGTGTGTGGGGTCGCAACCCGGAGCGGGCCTCCGCGCTGGCCGAGCGGTACGGGGTGCCCGCCTACGCCGACGTCGACGCGCTGATCGAGCAGTGCGAGGCGATCGCCGTCGCCCTGCCGCCGGACATCCAGGCCGACATCGCGGTCCGGGCGGCCCGCGCCGGTCGGCACCTGCTGCTGGACAAGCCGCTGGCGCTCAGCGTGGATGACGCCGACCGGGTCGTGGCCGCCGCCGAGGAGTCCGGGGTCGCCTCGGTCGTCTTCTTCACCCAGCGGTTCCAGCCCAACGTGACAGCGTTCCTCGCCGCCACCGCCGCCGCCGGGGGCTGGCAGCACGGCCGGACCACCGCGTTCGCCTCGATCTTCCAGGACGGCAGCCCGTACGGCGGCTCGTTGTGGCGTCGGGAGCACGGTGCGCTCTGGGACATCGCCCCGCACGCGCTCTCGATCCTCCTGCCGGTGCTGGGCCGGGTGACGCAGGTGGCGGCGATGGACGGACCGAACGGGATGGTGCATCTGCTGCTCACCCACGAGGGCGGTGCCACGAGCAGCGCCTCGCTCTCCCTGGACGCCCCGACCGAGTCGATGGCCCGGGAGTTCGTGTTCTACGGCGAGAACGGCATCGAGAACGTCCCGTTCGGCGAGAACGACGCCGCCACGGCGTTCGGCGTCGCCATCGACCAACTCGTCGAGCAGGTGCGGGCGGGTACCCGGGACCACCGCTGTGACGTCCGCTTCGGCCGCGAGGTCGTCGCCATCCTCGCCGCCGCCGAAACCGCCCGAACCGAATCCCGCACCATCCCCCTCCCCTAACAAACCCCACCCCACCCCACGCACCTGCCCGTCGCCCCGGTGATCATGAAGTTAGCGGCGCGACACGCCGTGGTGGATGGCAATAACCTCATGATCACCGGGGCGGGGCGGGGCGGGGCGGGGCGGGGCTGGGTTTAGGTGGGGGTGGTTAGGGCGGCGTTCAGCTCGTCCGGATTGTTGAACTGCTCGGGTGTTAGGGCCTGGAGCATCTGCAACATTGCCGTGCTGGCCCCGTTCTCCTGACCCCAGCGGATCAGGTCCTCCCGGGAGACCGGGTAGTCGAGCCCGGCCAAATACTCCTGCAACTGAACCCCGGTGACGGTCATGTCGGCCGGCTACCCGCTCGCGGTGGTCGTACACCGGCTTGGTCGGAGCCCACGACGGCCCGGCGGCCGGCGTGTCGGCCCGCGACGCGCGCACGGTTTGCCGCAGCGGCGGTCGGGTAGCCGCTGGCATGCTGGTTCAGCGGCTCGGCGCGCCGAGCGATTTCGACCCGTTGCTGGAGCGCGTTCGCAACGCCCGGGTGGTGATGATCGGCGAGTCCACCCACGGCAGTTACGACTACTACCGGTTGCGCGAGCAGCTCACCCGCCGGTTGATCGCGGAGTGTGGTTTCTCCTTCGTCGCGGTGGAGGGTGACTGGCCCGACTGCGATCGGGTGCACCGGTCGGTGACGGCCGCGCCGGGTGGCGCGCTCGAACCGCAGCTCGCACTCGACCAGTTTGAGCGATGGCCGACCTGGATGTGGGCCAATGCCGAGGTGGCCCGGTTCGCCAGCTGGCTGCGGGCCTGGAACCTGGAGCTGCCGGAGGAGCAACGGGCCGGGTTCCACGGCCTCGACGTGTACAGCCTCTGGGAGTCGATGCAGGCGATCTTCGACTACCTGGGGGAGGAGGACCCGAAGTCGCTGGAGGCGGCGCAGGACGCCTACCGGTGTTTCGAGCCGTACGGCAAGAGGGTCGAGGAGTACGGCGCGGCCAGCCGCTTCGTCTCCGCCCGGTGCGAGGAGGAGGTCGTCCGCCTGCTCGCCCGGACCCGTGAACACGCCCTCTCCGACGGCCCGGACCGCTTCTCGGCCTGGCAGAACGCGGAGGTGGTGGCCGGCGCCGAGCGCTACTACCGGGCGATGGTGGCCGGCGGGCCGGACTCGTGGAACATCCGCGACACCCACATGCAGGACACCCTGGACCGGCTGTTGGACCGGTACGGCCCGGACGCCCGGGGCGTCGTCTGGGCGCACAACACGCACGTCGGAGATGCGCGGGCCACCGACATGGCCGCCGACGGGATGGTCAACATTGGTCAGTTGGCCCGGGAGCGGCACGGCGAGGACGCGGTGGCCCTGGTCGGCTTCGGCAGCTACCGGGGCACAGTGATCGCCGCACCCCGCTGGGGTTCGCCGCCCGAGGCGATGGTGGTGCCCCCGGCTCGGGAGGGCTCGGTCGAGCGGCGGTTGCACGAGCTGATGCCGGAGCGGGCGGTGCTGATCTTCGGCGGCGACGATCAGCCGGGCTGGGTCACCGAAACCGTTGACCACCGGGCGATCGGGGTCGTCTACGACCCGTCGTTCGAGTCCTGGGGCAACTACGTGCCCACCCGGCTCGGCGACCGGTACGACGCCTTCATCTGGTGCGACGACACCACGGCCCTGCACCCGCTACCGGTGCCAGCGGCCCCTGGCGAGATGGAAACGTACCCAGCAGGAGTCTGACCCGCGCCCGCTGGCGTCGATCATGGAGTTGTGGTGCTGGACGAAGGCCCCTGATCGGGGCACGACGGGCACCACAACTCCATGATCGACCGGGGTGGTGCGGTCAGACGTGCGTGGGGGTGCGGTCTTCCAGGTGGGTGCGCAGGCCTTCGCCTTCGATGTCCACGTTGGGCAGGGCCCGGTTGAGCCAGCGGGGGAGCCACCAGGCGCGGTCGCCGAGCAGGGACATGACCGCCGGGACGATGGTCATCCGTACCACGAACGCGTCGATGGCCACGCCGATGGCGAGCGCGAAGCCCATCGACTTGATGATCGGGTCTTCGAGGAACACGAAGCCGCCGAAGACCGACATCATGATCAGCGCGGCAGCGGTGACCACCCGGGCACCGTGGCCCATGCCGCTGATCGTGGCCTCACGCGCGGTGTCGCCGTGCACGAAGTCCTCCCGCATCCGGGAGACCAGGAACACCTCGTAGTCCATGGCCAGCCCGAACAGGATGCCGATCAGCAGGATGGGCAGGAAGCTGACCAGCGGGGCCGGGGTGTCCAGGCCGACCAGGTCGGCGAGGTGGCCCTGCTGGAAGATCGCCACCGTGATGCCGAACGTGGCGGCCACGGTGAGCAGGAAGCCCAGCGCCGCCTTGAGCGGCACCAGCAGCGAGCGGAAAACCAGCATCAGCAGGAGCACCGAGAGCCCGACGACCAGCAGCAGGTAGATCGGCAGTGCGTCGGAGAGCTTCTCCGAGACGTCGATACCGATGGCGGTGGCGCCGGTGAGCAGCACCTCGGCGCCCTGCACCCCGCCGACCGCGTCGCGGACGTCGTGCACCAGGGTCTCGGTGGCCTCGTCGGTCGGGCCGGTCTTCGGTACCACACCGAGCAGGGCGGTCCGGCCGTCCGGGCTCAGCTGCGGCGGTGCCACCGCGAGGACGTTCTCGGTGCGCTGGATCATCGCGGTCACCTGCGGCACCGCGGCTGCGGTCGCCTGCGCGTCGTCGCCCGCCACGACCACCGCGAGCCGGCCGGTGAAGCCCGGACCGAAGCCCTCGGTGGTCAGGTCGCTCGCCACCCGGGCCGGGGAGCCCTCCGTCGCCGTACTGGCGTCCGGCAGGGCCAGTCGCATGTCCGGCGTGGGCAGCGCGAGCAGCCCCAGGCCGAGCAGCGCGACCAGGATGACCGGCACCCGGAAGCGGGTGACGAAGCGTGCCCAGCGGAAGCCGAACCCGGAGCGGTCCTCGACCGGCAGCGTCTCTTGGCCCACCGGCTCGCCCGGCGCGGCCGATTCGACAGTGGCGCGCAGCTTGCGCGGGAGCACCCGGTGGCCGGCGAAGCCGAGCAGTGCGGGCTGGAGGGTGATCGCCACGAGTACAGCGATGGTGACAGTGGCGGCGGCGGCGAGACCCATCACGGTGAGGAACGGGATGTTCACCACGGCCAGGCCGGCGAGGGCGATGACCACCGTGGCGCCCGCGAAGACCACCGCGGAACCGGCGGTGCCCACCGCACGGCCGACCGCCTCCTCCGGGGACAGGCCCTCGAGCAGGTTCTGTCGGTGCCGGGAGGTGATGAACAACGAGTAGTCGATGCCGACGGCGAGGCCGAGCATCAGCGCCAGGATCGGCGCGGTGCTGGTCAACTCGATGACGCCGCTCAGCGCGAACAGACCGGCCATGCCGACACCCACGCCGATCAGCGCGTTGAGCATGGTCATTCCGGCGGCGACCAGTGAACCGAACGTGATGATCAGGACGATCGCGGCGACCAGTACGCCGAGCGCCTCGGTGGAGCCGATCTCCGGCTCACCACCCAGCACCTCGCCACCCGGGGCGACCTGCCAACCCTTCGCCTCAACGGCGGCACCGACCTCCTCGTACGCGGTGCGCTGCTCGTCGGTCACCTCGTCGCCGCCGGTGGCGAACTGAACCTGGACCAGCGCGTACCGGCCGTTGGGCGAGACCGCGCCGACCTGGAACGGGTTGACCGCGCCGACCACGCCGGGCAGCGTCGAGGCCTCCTGGACCAGCTCCTGCACCACGGCCTGGCCCTCGGGAGTGGCCAGTTGGCCGTCGGCGGGCGCCTTGACCGCGATGGTGCCGGTGGCGCCGCTGGCCGTGGGGAACTGGTCGGCCAGCAGGTCGAGCGCGCGCTGGCTCTCGGTGCCGGGCATTGTGAAGTTGCTCGCCGTCGGGCCGCGCAGGGTCGCCGCGGCGAGGCCGGCGACGACGAGTACGACTAGCCAGAGCGCGACGACGAGCCGTCGCCGGCGCAACGCGCCCCGGCCGAGCCGGTAGAGCAGGGTGGCCATCAGGAGTCCTTGTCCTCGGTCGTGGGTGAATGGGGCACTGGTACGTCGACGGGTTCGACGGCCCGCCGGGCGAGAGTGAGCAGGGCGAGGCGCAGTTCGTCGTCGGGGATGTCGGCGAACTCGGCGCACGCCTCGGAGATGCCGGCGAGCAGCACCAGCGCGGCGATCCGGGCGCCTGGCCGGTCGGAGTGCCCGGCGAGGGCGTCCCGCAGCCGGTCGGAGATTTCCTGGATGTGCGCGAAGGCGGGCTGGCACAGCAGTTCCGGGAACTCGCCGCGCAGTACGGCGATCTCCTGTCGGAACCGCACCGCGAGGTCGACGAAGCCGCGTGCGGCGACCTCCTGGGCGGCAGCCCCGGTCAGGCCGTTGAGCTGGTCGTCGAGGCTGCGAAGCACCTCGATCGCGGGTGCCATCAGTTCGGCGAGCAGGGCTTCCTTGTTGGCGAAGTGGTAGAGCACGGTGGCCTTGGAGCAGCCGACCTCCCGGGCGATGTCCTGCAGGGAGGTGCCCCGGTAGCCGGTCACCGTGAACTGCCGCGCCGCCGCGGCGAGGATCTCGCCGTGCGTGTCGGGTACCGCTCTGCCCATGCCCGGTCCACCTCCCGCAGACCAGCATGCCTGACCGATCGGTCAGACCCTGACCGATCGGTCAGATGGAAGCGGTGGCGTTCACCACACCCCTGGCGGGTTTCGTCAGGCGTGCTCGGCGTCGTACCTGGTCCGGGCTTCGGCGATGGCCCGCCGATGCCGCTCGGCCCAACTGGTCAGCGCGACCAGCGACTCGTAGAGCTCCAGCGCCATCGGGGTGGCCGTGTATTCGACCTTGGGCGGGACGGTCGGGTAGACGGTGCGGTGCAGCAGGCCGTCCCGCTCCAGGTTGCGCAGCGTCAGCGTGAGCATCCGGCGGCTGATCCCCTCGATGTGCCGCTCCAGTTCGGTGAAGCGCACCGGTCCGTGCGAGGCGGCCACCAGGATGCCGATGCTCCACTTGCCGCCGACCCGGTCGAGCACCTCGCGGACGGTGCACGCGCGAGCCTGGCCCGGGGTGAACGGCACGTTCTCGGCCGAGCAGGTCAGCTCGGCCGAGCAGGTCAGCTCGGCCGAGACCAGCGCGGACACATCGCTGTTCCTCTGGGACATCAAAGTGCCTCCTTCCGCCGTGGTTAATGGTCACAGACGATGACCTCGGTAACAAACCGTGCACCAAGGAGGGGTTCCGTGGAACGTGTCGTCCCATCCCGCTGGCCGGCGCTGCTGGTGCTCTGCGCCGGCAGCCTGATGATCATCCTGGATGGCACCGTCGTCGCGGTGGCGCTGCCCGCCATCCAACGCGACCTGGGCTTCAGCGCCACCGACCTGGCCTGGGTGGTGAACGCCTACCTGGTCGCGTTCGGCGGGCTGCTGCTGCTCGCCGGCCGGCTCGGAGATCTGCTGGGCCGGCGCAGGGTCTTCCTGGCCGGCGTCGCGACGTTCACAGTCGCCTCGCTGGCCTGCGCGGTCGCCACCGGGCCGGCCCTGCTGGTGGGCGCGCGGTTCGGGCAGGGCATCGGCGGCGCTCTGGCCATGGCGGTCAGCCTCGGCATGATCGTCCGGCTCTACCCCGAAGCGGCCGAGCGGGCCCGCGCCATCTCCGTCTTCAGCTTCACCGGCGCGGCCGGTGCGTCGGTCGGCACGGTCGCCGGAGGGGTGCTCACCGAGGCCGCCGGATGGCGGACCATCTTCCTGGTCAACGTGCCGATCGGGGCGGTCATCCTCATCGCGTCCCTCCGCCGGCTGCCGGCCGAACGAGGGATCGGCCTGCGCGCCGGCCTGGACCTGCCCGGCGCGCTGCTCGCCACCGCCGGCCTGATGGCCGCCGTGTTGGGCATCGTCGGAACGGGCGAGCACGGCTGGACCAGCCCCCGGACGCTCGGCGCGGTGGCCCTCGCGGTGCTGCTGCTCGGCGGGTTCGCGCTGCGCCAACGGGTGGCGGCGGCCCCGCTCGTGCCGTCCCGGGTGCTGCGCGTCCCGGGCCTGGTGGCGGCGAACGCCGTGCAGTTCCTCATGGTCTGCGCGTACTTCGGGTTCCAGTTCCTGCTCGCCGTGGAGCTGCAACTGGTGCTGGGGTTGGATGCCGCCGCGACCGGCTGGGCCTTCCTGCCCACCCCGGTCGTGATCGCCGTGGTCTCGCTCGGCCTGGCCGGTCGGCTGATCGCCCGCTTCGGTGCCCGGACGGTCCTGCTGGTCGGGCTCGGTATGGCGAGCGTCGGCTTTCTCCTGCTCGCCCGGCTGCCCGCCGACGGTGCCTACGTCGCTGACGTACTCCCCGCGATGTTGATCTTCGGCGTGGCCGGCGGCCTGACCCTGCCGGCGGTCACCACGGTGGCCATGGCCGGCGCGACCGACACCGACGCCGGGCTCGCCTCCGGCCTGGTCAACACCACCCAACAGGTAGGCGGAGCGGTCGGCCTGGCCGCGCTGGCCACAGTTGCCGCCACCCGCACCGACGGGCTGCGGGCCGCCGGCTGGGCCGAGACCGCCGCGCTCGCCGGCGGCTACCGGACGGCGTTCGCCGTGGCCGTGGGTCTCGTGGTCGCCGCGTGGCTGGTGGCGCTGACCACACTGCCCCGACGCCCGGCCCGGCCGTCGTCGGCGGCCGACCCGTCGGAGCCGGCCGGGGTGGGTGCCGGAATCGATCCGTAGCGAAGCGCCGCGTCCAGTTGACCGACGGCGGTGCGGCCGGGAGGGTGGTCGGGTGAGCAAGGCTGACGAGACCCGGGACGGCGTGGCCCTGACCAACCTGGACCAGCCGCTGTCCGACCGGGACGACGCGACGAAGCGTGACCTGGTCGACTACCTCGACGCGGTCCGGGACCGGATCCTCCCGCAGTTGCGGGGCCGGCCGCTGTCGGTGATCAGGGTCCGCCCCGGCCAGCCGCCGTTCATGCAGAAGAACCTGCCCCGCTACACCCCGGACTGGGTCCGCCGGGCGCCGGTCTGGGCGGAGGCGTCGCACCGGGAGATCTCGTACGCCCTCTGCGACGACCGCCGCACCCTGCTCTGGTTCGCCAACCAGCGGGCGGTGGAGTACCACCCGACGCTGGCCACCGTGGCGGATCTGCATCGCCCGACCCACCTGATCCTCGACCTGGACCCGCCGGACGGCGACGGGTTCCGCGCGGCGGTCGACGCCGCCCTGCTGGTCCGTCAGGCGCTCGCCGACGCCGGCCTGGCCGGTGCGGTCAAGACCAGCGGCGCCAAGGGCGTGCACGTCTTCGTTCCGGTGACCGACGAACCAACGGCCGAGGAGCTGGCCGCCGCCACCCGGGCGCTCGCCGTCCGCGCCGAGCGGCTCGACCCGGCGCTGGCCACCACCGCGTACATCAAGGAGGACCGGGGCGGCCGGGTCTTCGTGGACGCCACCCGGGCGGGCGGGGCGACGGTGGCAGCGGCGTACAGCCCCCGGTTGCGCCCCGGGATGCCGGTCTCGTTCCCGGTCGACTGGGCGGACCTGACCGAGGTGACCCCCGCCGACTTCACCATCCGGACCGCGCCCGCGCTGCTCGCCGACGGCGACCCGTGGGCCGCGCTGATGCCGGCTCCACAACCGCTCCCCGCGGACCTGGTCGCCGAGGGCCGGACCATCCCGGTCGCCCGGGTGCAGGCCATGCACGAGGGGAAGCGCCGGGCCCGCGCCCGCCGCGAGGCCGGCTGACCGGCCCGCCGGCCCCCGCCCGGCGAGCGGCGGATTGTCGGTGGGTTGTGGCACGATTTCGCAGGTGAGCAGCAAATCCGACGCGACCCAGCGACTGGCCGACCTGGCGCGGCTGCGCCGGGTCCGTGACCGGATCGACCGGGAGTACGCGTCTCCGTTGGACGTCGAGGCACTCGCCCGTGGCGCGCACATGTCGGCCGGGCACCTCAGCCGTGAGTTCCGGCTCGCCTATGGCGAATCTCCCTACAGCTACCTCATGACCCGGCGGATCGAGCGGGCGATGGCCCTGTTGCGCCGTGGCGACCTGAGCGTCACCGACGTCTGTTTCGCTGTCGGTTGCTCGTCGTTGGGCACCTTCAGCACCCGCTTCACGGAGCTGGTGGGCGTTCCGCCCAGCGTCTACCGGCGGCAGGCGGCGCAGGCGACGGCCGGCATGCCCTCGTGCGTGGCGAAGCAGGTGACCAGACCGGTCAGGAATCGAGAAGCGCGGGTCGCCGAGCCGCAACTAGCGTGACCAGCATGAACATCACCATTCATTCGAGTTTCCTGCCGCACACCGACCCGGAGGCCTCGCTGGCCTTCTACCGCGACATCCTCGGCTTCGAGGTCCGCCTCGACGTCGGGTACGAGGGGATGCGGTGGATCACGGTCGGGCCGGTCGGCCAACCCAGCACCGCCATCGTCCTGCACCCGCCGGCCGCCAACCCCGGCATCACCGACGACGAGCGGCAGACCATCCTTGAGCTGATGGCCAAGGGCAGCTACTTCGGCGTCAACCTGGCCACCACCGACCTCGACGCCACCTTCGCCAAGTTGGAGGCCAGCGACGCCGAGGTCGTCCAGGAGCCGACCGATCAGCCGTACGGCGTGCGCGACTGTGCCTTCCGGGACCCGGCGGGCAATATGGTCCGCATCCAGGAAGTGCGCTGATTCCTGCGCGCCCGACAGATGGAGACACGATGAGCACGGCCATTCAGCGGTCCGCGCCGCACGTCGCCGACAGCCACGACCTGATCCGGGTGCAGGGCGCGCGGGTGAACAACCTCAAGGACGTCAGCGTCGAGATCCCGAAGCGGCGGCTGACGGTGTTCACCGGTGTCTCCGGTTCCGGCAAGAGCTCGCTGGTGTTCGGCACCATCGCGGCCGAGTCGCAGCGGATGATCAACGAGACCTACAGCGCCTTCGTGCAGGGCTTCATGCCGACGTTGGCGCGGCCCGAGGTCGACCTGCTGGATGGCCTGACCACGGCGATCATGGTGGACCAGGAGCGGTTGGGCGCCAACTCCCGCTCCACCGTCGGCACCGCCACCGACGCCAACGCGATGCTGCGCATCCTGTTCAGCCGGCTCGGGCAGCCGCACATCGGCTCGCCCAACGCGTACTCCTTCAATGTTCCCTCGGTGAAGGCGACCGGGGCGATCACCGTCGATCGCGGCGCCGGCAAGACGAAGACCGAGAAGGCGACCTTCAACCGTCTCGGCGGCATGTGCCCACGGTGCGAGGGCATGGGTGCGGTGACCGACATCGACCTGTCGGCGCTCTACGACGACAACCTCTCGCTCAACGAGGGTGCGATCACCATCCCGGGTTACAGCATGGAGGGCTGGTACGGCCGGATCTTCCGGGGCTGCGGCTACTTCGACCCGGACAAGCCGATCGCCAAGTTCACCAAGCGGGAGCTGCACGACCTGCTCCACCGGGAGCCGACCAAGATCAAAATTGATGGCATCAACCTGACGTACGCGGGCCTCATCCCGTCGATCCAGAAGTCCTTCCTCGCCAAGGACATCGACGCCCTGCAGCCGCACATCCGCGCCTTCGTGGAGCGCGCGGTGACGTTCACGACCTGCCCCGAGTGTGCCGGCACCCGGCTCAGCAAGGAGGCCCGGTCGTCGAAGATCAAGGGCAGGAACATCGCCGACGCGTGTGCGATGCAGATCAGCGACCTGGCCGCCTGGGTCCGCGGGATCGACGAGCCGTCGGTGGCCCCGCTGCTGGCCGGCCTGCAACATCTCCTCGACTCGTTCGAGGAGATCGGGCTGGGCTACCTGTCCCTCGATCGACCGTCGGGCACCCTCTCCGGCGGAGAGGCGCAGCGCACCAAGATGATCCGCCACCTCGGCTCCTCGCTCACCGACGTCACGTACGTCTTCGACGAGCCGACGATCGGGCTGCACCCGCACGACATCCAACGGATGAACGAGCTGCTGCTCCAGTTGCGCGACAAGGGCAACACCGTGCTGGTCGTGGAGCACAAGCCGGAGGCCATCGCCATCGCCGACCACGTCGTCGACCTCGGGCCCGGCGCAGGCACGGAGGGCGGGGCCGTCTGCTACGAGGGCACAGTGGAAGGTCTGCGGGCCAGCGGCACCATCACCGGCCGCCACCTCGACGACCGGGCGGCCCTCAAGGAGACGGTACGGACGCCCACCGGCAAGCTGGAGATCCGCGGCGCCACCGCCAACAACCTCCAGGACGTGGACGTCGACGTACCCCTCGGGGTGCTCGTCGTCGTGACCGGCGTCGCCGGCTCCGGCAAGAGTTCGCTGGTGCACTCCTCGATCCCGGCCGGCGCGGGCGTGGTCTCGATCGACCAGGGCGCGATTCGCGGCTCACGGCGCAGCAACCCGGCCACCTACACCGGGTTGCTCGACCCGATCCGCAAGGCGTTCGCGAAGGCCAACGGGGTGAAGCCGGCGCTGTTCAGCGCCAACTCCGAGGGCGCCTGCCCGAGCTGCAACGGCGCCGGCGTCATCTACACCGACCTGGGGATGATGGCGGGCGTCGCCGCACCCTGCGAGGACTGCGAGGGCAAGCGGTTCCAGGCGTCGGTGCTGGAATACCGCTTCGGCGGCCGGGACATCAGCGAGGTGCTCGCGATGTCGGTGACGGAGGCCGAGAAGTTCTTCGGCGCCGGCGAGGCGCGTACGCCGGCTGCGCACGCCATCCTCGAGCGGCTCGCCGACGTCGGGCTCGGCTACCTGAGCCTGGGGCAGCCGCTCACGACTCTCTCCGGCGGCGAGCGGCAACGGCTCAAGCTGGCCACCCACATGGCCGAGAAGGGCGGCGTCTACGTCCTCGACGAGCCGACCACCGGCCTGCACCTGGCCGACGTCGAGCAACTGCTCGGCCTGCTCGACCGCCTGGTCGACGCCGGCAAGTCGGTGATCGTCATCGAGCACCACCAGGCGGTCATGGCGCACGCCGACTGGATCATCGATATCGGCCCCGGTGCCGGCCACGACGGTGGCCGGATCGTCTTCGAGGGCACACCCACGGACCTCGTCGCCGCCCGCTCCACCCTCACCGGCGAGCACCTGGCGGCGTACGTCGACAGGTGAGATCAGCGCTCCGCTCGGCGTGGCCTGCTGATGGGGGCGCTGAGCATTCCGGTGATGGCGTCGACGAGGAAGTCACCGACCTCGGGCCATCGCGGGTCTTCGCCGTCGCGCTCGGCGCGTGCCTCGACCTCGGCCGTCGCGGTGCTGACGATGCGAGTGATCAGGCGCGCCCGGCCGGCGACCACCTCCGGGTCGAGGTGCCGTAGCCGCGCGGCCAGTGACTCGCGCAGCTCCAGTGCCTGTGGCGTGGTGTCCTGCGCTTCCCGCATGATCGGCTGGGTGGCGGGGTTGTGCAGCACGTGGTCGAGAAACCGGGCCCGCCAGCTCGGGCGCGGTAGCTGGTCGAGGACCCGCATGCTCGGTGCCACGAGACCGCGTATGTCGCCGAGGACGGAGTCCTCGGCTGGGGGCATTCCCTCGCGTTGTTCCGACACGTCGCGCACGTGGCGGGCCAGGAGCGCCTTCAGCAGGCCCTCGCGCCCGCCGAAGTAGTAGCGCACCGCCGAGTGGTTGGTGTTGCCGGCCGCCTCGGCCACCCTGCGGTCGGAGACCTCGGCGACTCCCGACTCGGCGAACAGCCGCTCCGCCGCGTCCAGCAGCGCGGTGCGTGCCGCCTCGGACCGCCTCATGACCGGCCCCCTCGTGTGTCCTCGCCCGGATGTGACTCAGGTCAACCTAGCCGGATTCCCGGTCCTGGCATCCGCCGCCTACAGTTTGTAAGTCAATTGGCGTACAAACATGAGCTGGAGCGTGCATGGATACCGAAGCCGTGATCGAGGCTGCCGACGTGGTGGACGGCCGCCCGCCCGGCGCGGACCGCAAGGAACAGATCATCCGAATGGTCGCCCTGTTCGTGATGCCGTTTCTCATGGTCACGATGATGTTCGCGACCTACATGTCGACCATGCACTCACCGCACCCCCGGGACATGCCGGTCGCGGTCGTCGGCAGCGGCGCCACGGCGCAGGCAGTGGTCGACGGGCTCAACGCGGGTGAGAGCACCGAGGCCACGCTGGTGACCACCCGCGACGACGCCGTCGACCTGCTGCACGACCAGGAAGCCGCCGGCGCGCTCGTCCTGCCCACCGACGGCAGCGCCAACGCGACAATCCTCACCGCCTCGGCGGCCGGAGCCTCGCAGAACGCCACCGTTCAGCAGTTGCTCGCGCCCGTGGTCTTCCAGAACAGCTTGCAGTCCACCACCGAGGACGTCGCACCGCTACCCGCGGGTGACTCGGCCGGCATCGCGGTCCTGTTCGCGGCGATGGGCATGATGCTGGCCGGTTACGTGCCCTTGAGCATCATGGTGATGGGCGTCCCGCACCTGCTGCGGCTGCGACGGTTCCTGCCCGTGCTGGCCGGCTGGTCCGCGCTCACCAGCTCGATCATCTGGCTCATCCTCGGGCCCGTCGTGGGTGCCGTCGACGGCCACTACCTCACCTTCCTCGGCGTCGGCATGCTCGCCACCGCGGCCGTCGGCCTGGCCCAGCTGCTGCTCTCCAAGCTGATCGGGCCCCTCGCGGTGCTGCCCGGCATGCTGCTCTGGGTCGTGTTCGGCATGCCCGCGTCAAACCTGGCCCTGTCCGTGCACAACATGCCCGGGTTCTTCCAGTTCCTGCATGGCGTGCTGCCGCTCCCGGCGGCCGGTGAGGCGCTGCGCTCGGTCCTGTACTTCGACGGCAACGGCCTGGGCACCCACCTGATCGTCCTGGCTGTGTGGATCGTGGCCGCCCTCGCGCTCTGCCTCCTCAAGGAGCGCAGCGCGAGCGGGAACATGATCCCCGGCGTCCCGCCGATCACCGACCCCGACTCGAAGGCCCCCGCTCTGGCCGGCGGGCCGCCGCGCTCCAAGCGATTCCGGTACGTGGCCGCGGCCGGCTTCCCGCTGGCCATCCTCGTGGTCGTCGTGGGTGCCATGGGGTTCTCCATGCACAAACCGCAACCACACGACATCCCGGTAGTCGTGGTCGCCGCCGCCCCGGGGCAGGCTCAGCAGACCGCTGCCGGCCTCAACGCACAGCTCGACGGCATTCTCGACGTCACCGTCGCCGAAACCGTGGATGAGGCCACCGAGCAGATCCGCTCCCGTGACGTGGTCGCCGCCTTCGTCCTGCCGTCGGCACCGGACACTCCGGCGACGCTGTACTCGGCGTCCGCAGCCAACGCCAGCCAGCAGTCCGCGATCCGCGCGATCTTCCAGCCGATCACCGCCGCCCAGGGCCTCCCGCTCACGGTCACTGACGTGCAACCCCTGAGCGAGACCGACACCGGCGGCAGCAACAGCATGTACGTCGGCATGTCCTGGATCATGGCCGGCTTCCTGTTCCTGGCGGTCCTGCGCGGCGGTGCCCCGCACGTGCGCCGCCTGCGCCAGTTCCTGCCGCTGCTGGGCGGCTGGGCGATCGGCATGTCCGTCTGGCTGTGGTTCCTCTTCGACGTCCTCATCGGCGCGATCAGCGGCAACGCCCTGGAGACGATCGCCTACGGCACCCTGACCATCTTCTCTGTCTCCCTGGCCACCGGAGTGCTCACCCGCACCGTCGGCCTGGCGGGCATCATCCCGATGATGGTGGTGCTCATGATGGCCGGCGTACCCGCCTCCGGCGGTGGCATGTCGGTGTACCTGGTCCCCGAGGTGTTCCGCCCCCTCCAGGACGTGCTGCCGCTGCCCGCGGCGGTCGACATCGCCCGATCGCTTCGGTACTTCGACGGCGTCGGCGTGGGACAGAACCTGCTGGTCATCGCCATCTGGGGCGCTGTCGGGCTGGTCCTGAACCTGGTGATCGACCAGTGGCTCAAACGCCGCGAGCGCCGCTCGGACTCCGGCGGCCCGGATGCGGGTGCGGCACCCGAGCCGCACCTGAGACTGGTGCCGGCCGAGGCGCACTGAGCGGCACCGCAGCCCACCGCCGATCCCTCGCGATCGGCGGTGGGCTGCTCCTTCTGGTCAGGCGGGCTTGTACTCGACGGCGACGTCGAGCACCCAGGTGACGCCGAACGGGTCGGTGAGCATGCCGTAGAGGGGACCCCAGCCGGCCGGCGCGAGGTCGACCAGGACGGTCGAGCCCTCGCTGAGCTTCTTCCAGTAGCCGGTGATCTCGTCGGCGTCGCTGCCCCGGACCGAGACGAAGAACGGGCTCTCGCCCTGGCTCCACGGCCGCGCCGACGGCACGTCGTACGCCATGATCTGGAAGCCCTCGGCGGACGTGACCTGACCCCACATGACCTGGTCGGCCTCATCCGGGCTCTGCACGTTGTGGGCGTCGGCGTAGGTCACCGCGGCGAGGTCCCCGCCGAAGACGGACCGGTAGAAGTCGAGGGCGGCCCGAGCGTTGCCCCGAAGGTTGATGTGCGCGACGGTGTTGATGCTCATTGCTGCTCCTCGTGTGACGTGACCCGTGGCTGGTGCCCCGGGTGCAACGCCGACGATGGCAGGGGTAGCGGTCAGGTTGTGGCCGCTACCTGGGGCAGACTCGGATGCATGGCCACGACCTCCGCGAGACTGCTGTCGCTGCTCTCGCTCCTCCAGGCCCGACGTGACTGGCCGGGTGGCCTCCTGGCCGAGAGGCTGGACGTGAGCCCGCGAACGGTGCGCCGCGACGTCGACCGGCTGCGCGAGCTCGGCTACCCGATCAGCGCGTTCAAGGGGCCGGCCGGCGGGTACCGGCTCGACGCCGGTGCCGAACTGCCACCGCTGCTGTTCGACGACGATCAAGCCGTGGCAATCGCCGTCGCACTCCAGGTGGCAGCCCTCTCCGGGGCGGACATCCAGGAGGGCGCGGCGCGAGCGCTGAACACCATGCGGCAGGTCATGCCCAGCCGACTGCGGCACCGCATCGACGCTCTCCAGGTCACCGCCGTCGGAAAACCCACCACCGGGCCGGACTCCCCGGTCGACCGCACCGTGCTGACAGCCATCGGCGCGGCCGTCCACGCCCACGAGGTTCTGCGCTTCGACTACGCCTCGACGAGCGCCGCCACCGACGCGCCGCCCCGCCGCGTGGAGCCCCACCACCTCGTCACCTGGAATGGGCGCTGGTATCTCGTCGCCTGGGACCTCGACCGGGACGACTGGCGAACCTTCCGCTGTGACCGGGTCAGCCCGCGTACCCCGACCGGACCACGCTTCACCCCACGACAACTACCCAGGGGAGACGTGGCCACGTACGTCACGGGCCGCTTCCGAGGTTCCACCGAAAGCTCAGCGTGGCCCTGCGTAGGCGAGGTCATCATCAACCTTCCCGCCGCCGTCGTCGCCGCGTACACCCGCGACGGGCTTGTCGAAGAACTCGACCCCGACCGCTGCAGGCTCGCACAGGGCTCCTGGTCCTGGGTCGGCCTCGCAGCCGCGCTCGGCAGGTTCGGCGCGGACATCGAGGTGATCGGTCCGGTCGAGCTCAAGGCCGCCTTCGCGGGACTCGCCCGCCGCTACGCCGACGCGGCCCGTCCGAGACTAGACGCCCGGCGGCCGTGCGCGTCGTGTCGTCGCGGCGGCGAGGACTCCGCAGCTGGCGGTGATCAGCCCGAGGACGGGTGTGACCTGGTTGACGTACCCGGGCACGGATGAGGTGACGTACGTGCCGCCGCCGCTGAGGTGGCACTCGAAGCGGAGCGGTACGTAGCTGACTCCGTACCCGTCGACCTGGCTCGCCAGCTGCGATCCGCCCTCCCTGCAGGGTTCGATCGGGAAGGAGCCGGCTCCGCCGTCCTCCGCCCGCATCACCGCGTAGCCGAGGTGGAGCAGACCCCACGCGTACACGGCGACGGCGCCCGCACCGGCGAGAAGCGCCGCCGCCCGCAACCAACCCGGCCGGGAGCGTTCGCCTTTCCTGAGCACCGCGCCGAGCCCACGTACGGTGAGGATCGCCGCGGTGGCGGCTCCGCCCAGCGCGGCGAGGAGCAGCCCGAGAAACAGCATGACGACATCATGGATCTTGCGGGTTCGCGTGCCCTCGTCGGGGCGGCCGGGCGGAGCGGCGGGCCGGAGGCCTGAGCCGGCTGATGCGGTGCTTCCCCTGGTCAGGGAGTGGCTGCTGGACCGCCGCGCGGGGCGCACGTCCACCCGGGTGCCTGTTGCGGGCTTCGGCGAGTGGTAACGCAAAACCGGGCGCGTGGAGGCTGTATCCCCCCTGCGCCCGGCAGTGTCGTGTGAAACTTTTCCTGGTGCCCCCGGCAGGATTCGAACCTGCGCCCCCGCCTCCGGAGGGCGGTGCTCTATCCCCTGAGCTACGGGGGCTCAGCGACTGGAGAAGACTAGCAAACCTCCCCTGCGTACGCCGAATCGGTATCGGGTGAGCCGATCGTGTCCGATCGGCTCACCCGGTGCTCAGGCGGCTACCGCCCGCCCGCAGCTGGGCAGCGGGTGCAGGACGATTCGCCGAGGGAGCCGACGCGGCCACTCGTTGCGTGGCCAGGAGCCGTCGACGATCAGGTGGACGGTGCGCTGCTCCTCGCCACTGAGCCGCAGCACGAAGTCGCGGGGGAGCGGCGGGTCCACCGTCGGAGTAGTGATCATGAAGCGCACCCGACCGCGGGACGAGACGGCGGAGATCACGTCGGCGGCCGGCATCGTGCCGCGCAGTCGGACCCGGCCGATCCAGTAGACCTCCGCGAGGTGCTCCTGGGCGGCCCGGGTGATCCCCGGGTACTCGCTGCGGACCCAGCGCTCCACCGCGCTGACGCAGAGCCCGCAGGCCCGCTCCCGCGGTTCCCGCGGACCCAACCCCCAGGCCCGCAGGTACGCCCCGACCGCGCCGGTGTCCAGCGGCAGCTCGAAGCGCCGCTGGATGAGCGTGGTCAGGCTCTGCCGCGTCCACAACTCCTCGTCCAGGCCGAACTCGTCGGGATGGACGCCCCGCAGCATGTCGATCAACTCGAGTTCCTGTTCGCGGCTGAGCATTCCCGGCTCGCCCTGCCGCTGTCCGCGACGGACGGCTGCCACCGCCCCGTCACCACCGATGGTGTGGCGTCGGCACCAACTGGTGACCGAACGCCGTGCGTCTCTGAGTGCAACCCCCACGTCTTGGGCAACGAGCCCGAATCGCAACTGGTCACGATATGTGGGGAGAAAACTCTCTAAGCAACGTAATCGCCTGTGCCACGCAAAACGCCCAGAAGGGACGAGAGGGGTGTTCAGGTCATACGTGGCGGGTTTGGCCTCCTTGATCGACTCGGGTTCCTGAAACTCGGGGCGTGGCGATCGCGTGGACGGCGCGGTTTCCTGCAACCCGAGTCGATCAAGGCCGTGCGGGGTCGGGAGACATGGTGCGGCCCGCGTCACCGCCACGGATCGGCGGGGACGCGGGCCGGTTGCGCCCGTCCGGTCGGTCAGCCCTTGGCCTGCGCCTGGAGCTGCCGGAGATTGTTCAGCTCGCTCTGCTGGGTGTTCTTCATGGTCTGGGCCACCCGTACGACCTCGGCGTTGTCGGTCTCGTCGAGCGCCGCGTCGATCATGTGGATGCCGCCCAGGTGGTGGTCGTACATCAGGGTCAGGAACTGCCTGTCGACCTCGATGCCCTGAGCGTTGCGCAGGGCGGTCATCTGCTGCGGCGTGGCCATGCCCGGCATCAGACCGTCCTTGACGGTGGCCCCGTCGGACATCCACGACATCGGCGGGTTCGACCCGGTCGGGCTGAGGCCCCACTCGCGCAGCCAGGTCTGCATCGCGCCGATCTCGCCCTGCTGCCCGGTGGCGATGTCCACGGCGATCTGCCGCACCTCGGGGAGGGTCGCCGACCGGTACGCGATCAGGCTCATCTCCACCGCCTGTGCGTGGTGGGTCGTCATGTCCCGGGCGAAGCCCGCCTCGACCGAGGCATCACCGGGTCGGGTGATCCGTGGGGTGAGCAGACCGCCCGCGTAGCCGAGGAGGAGCCCCACCACCAGCATGATCGCGAGCGCCAGGACGCCGTAGCGCGACGCCGGGGCCCGGCCGCCCTCGTCCGGGGCGGCCGGGATCTCGTCGTACTCGCTGTCGGTGGTCGCCGGAGCGGTCATTGCCGTCCTTACTGGGTGGGCTGCTGCTGGAGCTCACGCGGCGTGGTGCCGGTGGCGGTGATGCCGGTGTTGCAGAGCGCCGTCGGGCCCTCGACCGAGGCGTTCACCCGCAGGTCCTTGATGAACTCGTCGATCCGCGAGTCGTCGGCGTTGTCGAGCTTGAGCTGGTAGCCCCAGGCCTGCAGCGAGATCGGCTTGTCCAGGCCCTCGTACGGGCTCATCAGCATCTTCTCGACGCCGCGCACCTTGCCGGCGAGCTTGTCGACCTGGTCCTTGGGCAGGTCCGGGCGGTAGGTGACCCACACCGCGCCGTGCTCCAGGCTGTGCACCGCGTGCTCGCTGGCGATCGGGGCGTCGTAGACGTCGCCCATGCAGTTCTGCCAGGCGGCGTTGTGCACCCCGCCCACCGGCGGCGAGTACTTGTAGGTCAGCGGGCCCGACTTGTGCGACTCGTAGTCGAGGCTCGTCTTGTCGGTCTTGCGGATGTTGACGATGCCCTCGATGGCGTCGGCCCGCTTGTCCCAGGGCTTGGAGCCCTGGAACGACGCCCAGGCGCCGTAGCCGATGATGCCGGCCGCGAGCACGCCCACCGCGACGAAGAGCGCGATGGGGCCCCACGCGCGGCCCTGGCTCACCTTGACCGGTGTGACCGGCTTGCGCGGGCCCTTGCCACCGGCCCGGGGGGAGCCCGCGGGCTTGCCGGAAGTGGCCTTCGCGCCGGACGCCGGCCGGCCCGCGGCCGGCTTCTTGCCGGTGCTGACCACGGTCGGGCGGCGCTCAGGGCCACCCGGGGTGCTGATGCTCATCGTGCCTCGTCAAGTCGGTCGGTCAGGGGAGTGGCGGGCCGGATGACGCGCAGGGGAGCCGCCGAGTGCCCGAGTCTACCCCCGATAACATGGTTGGGTGACTCCTGCAGAACTAGCCTCGGTCGTCCTTGCCGCCGCCCACGCCGTCTTCGAGCAGCGTGGGCTCGACCGCGCCGCGCTGCCGGCGAGCACTGTGGTGGAGCGACCGCGCAACCCCGAGCACGGCGACTACGCCTCGACGCTCGCGCTGCAGTTGAGCAAGAAGGTCGGCGTTCCGCCCCGGGATCTGGCGGGTGCCCTGGCGGACGAACTGAGCCGGGCGGAAGGTGTCAAATCGGTCGAGATCGCCGGGCCGGGGTTTCTGAACATCCGGCTCGACGCGGCGGCCGCCGGTCAGCTCGCCCGGGTGATCGTCGAGGCCGGCGCGGAGTACGGCCGCAGCGACCGGCTCGCCGGCGAAAAGATCAACCTGGAGTTCGTCTCGGCCAACCCGACCGGGCCGGTGCACATCGGCGGGGTTCGCTGGGCGGCCGTCGGTGACGCGCTGAGCCGACTGCTGCGGGCCACCGGCGCCGACGTCGGCACGGAGTACTACTTCAACGACGCCGGTTCGCAGATCGACAGGTTCGCCCGGTCGCTGCTCGCCGCCGCCAAGGGCGAGCCGGCGCCGGAGGACGGCTACGGCGGGGCGTACATCGCCGAGATCGCCGCCGAGGTGCGGGCCCGCCGGCCGGAGGTGTCCTCGCTCGACGACGATGCCGCCCAGGAGGTCTTCCGGGTCGAGGGCGTCGCGCTGATGTTCGACGAGATCCGCTCCTCGCTGCGCGACTTCGGGGTGGAGTTCGACACCTACTTCAACGAGAAGGACCTGCACGACCGGGGTGAGCTCGACCTGGCGCTGAACCGGCTGCGCGAGCAGGGGCACCTCTACGAGTCCGAGGGCGCCACCTGGCTGCGCACCACCGACTTCGGCGACGACAAGGACCGGGTGCTGCGCAAGTCCAACGGCGAGTGGACGTACTTCGCCGCGGACTGCGCCTACTACCTGGACAAGCGCGAGCGCGGCTTCGAGCGGGTCGTGATCATGCTGGGCGCCGACCACCACGGCTACATCGGCCGGATGAAGGCGATGTCCGCCTGCTTCGGCGACGACCCGGAGCGCAACCTGGAGATCCTCATCGGGCAGCTGGTCAACCTGCTGCGCGACGGCGCCCCGATGCGGATGAGCAAGCGGGCCGGCACCGTGATCACCCTGGAGGACCTGGTCGACGCGATCGGCGTGGACGCCTCCCGATACGCGTTGGCCCGCTACTCCAGCGACTCCCCTATCGACATCGACATCGAGCTGTGGACCCGGGCGACCCGCGACAACCCGGTCTACTACGTGCAGTACGTGGCAGCCCGGACGGCGGGCGTGGCCCGCAACGCCGCCGAGGTGGGGCTGGTTCCGGGCGACGCCGACGCGTTCCGCCCCGAGCTGCTCGCCCACGAGAAGGAGAACGAGCTGCTCAAGGCGCTCGCCCAGTTCCCCGCGGTGGTGGCGACGGCCGCCGAGCTGCGGGAACCGCACCGGGTGGCCCGCTACCTGGAGGAGAGCGTCGCCGCCTCCTACCACCGGTTCTACGACAACTGCCGGGTGCTGCCGCTGGGCGACGAGGAGATCACCGACCTGCACCGCGCACGGCTCTGGCTCAACAACGCCACCCGCACGGTGATCGCCAACGGCCTGCACCTGCTCGGCGTCTCCGCACCCGAGAGGATGTGACATGAGGGCTCATGAGGCTGGTGCGCTGCACGCGGACATCAGCAACCAGGGGCCGGCCTGGCTGCGTACACCGGCCGACGTCAACGCCCTCGTGCCGGCGCTGTGGCCACGCAGCGTGACGCGCGGCGCGGACGGCGCGGTCGCCGTCGCGGGCCTCAGCGTCCGCGACATCGCGGCCGAGTTCGGCACCCCGGTGTACGTCCTCGACGAGGCCGACCTGCGCTCGCGCTGCCGCGACTTCCGGGCGGCCTTCCCGACCGAGGACATCTTCTACGCGGGCAAGGCGTTCCTGTGCCGGGCGGTGGTCCGGATGATCGCCGAGGAGGGGCTGTTCCTCGACGTCTGCACCGGCGGCGAGCTGGCCACCGCCCTGTCGGCCGGGATGCCGCCGGAGCGGATCGGCTTCCACGGCAACAACAAGTCGGTCGCCGAGCTGGGCCGGGCGCTGGACGCCGGGGTGGGCCGGATCATCGTCGACTCGTTCACCGAGATCGACCGGCTCACCACGCTGGCCCGCGAGCGCGGGGTCCGGCCCCGGGTGCTGGTCCGGGTCACCGTGGGCGTCGAGGCGCACACCCACGAGTTCATCGCCACCGCCCACGAGGACCAGAAGTTCGGCTTCTCCCTCGCGGGCGGTGCCGCAGCGACCGCCGCGTTCAAGATCCTCGACGAGGGCGTGCTGGAGCTGCGCGGCCTGCACTCGCACATCGGGTCGCAGATCTTCGACGCCAGCGGCTTCGAGGTCTCGGCCCGTCGGGTGCTCGCCCTGCAGGCGCAGATCCGCGACGCGCGCGGGGTGGAGCTGCCCGAGCTGGACCTGGGGGGCGGCTTCGGTATCGCGTACACCACCCAGGACGACCCGGCGACCCCGCAGGATCTGGCCAAGCGGCTTCGCAAGATCGTCGATTCGGAGTGCGCGGCGGAAAATCTGGCCGTGCCGCACCTGTCGATCGAGCCGGGCCGGGCCATCGTCGGCCCGTCCGTGTTCACCCTCTACGAGGTCGGCACGGTCAAGGACCTCGACGGCCTCCGGACGTACGTCAGCGTCGACGGCGGGATGAGCGACAACATCCGCACCGCCCTCTACGACGCGTCCTACTCGGCGACCCTGGCCTCGCGGGCCTCGACAGCGCAGCCGTTGCTCGCCCGCGTGGTGGGAAAGCACTGTGAGTCCGGGGACATCGTGGTGAAGGATGAATTCCTGCCCGCCGACGTGCAGCCCGGAGATCTTGTCGCAGTGCCCGGCACCGGTGCGTACTGCCGAAGCATGGCCAGCAACTACAACCATGTGCCCCGGCCACCGGTGGTCGCGGTGCGCGACGGCCAGGCGCGCCTGATCGTCCGGCGGGAAACCGAAGAGGACCTGCTCGCATTGGATGTTGGATGACGTCACCTGTGCGCTTGGCGCTGCTCGGCTGTGGCACTGTCGGCCAGGAGGTGGTCCGGCTGCTGCACGAGCAGTCGGCCGACCTCACCGCGCGGATCGGCGCCCCGCTGGAGATCGCCGGCATCGCCGTCCGTCGGCTCGGCCGCGACCGGGGTGACCTGCCGGTCGACGAGGACCTGTTCACCACCGACGCGCTCGGCCTGATCAAGCGCGACGACGTGGACGTGGTCATCGAGGTGGTCGGTGGCATCGAACCGGCCCGGAGTTGGCTGGTCGAGGCGTTGCGCGCCAGCAAGAGCGTGGTCACCGCCAACAAGGCGCTGCTGGCCGAGGACGGCGTGGCCCTGCACGAGGCGGCGGCCGAGGGCGGCGGCGACCTCTACTACGAGGCGTCCGTGGCCGGGGCCATCCCGCTGCTGCGCCCGCTACGGGAGTCGCTGCACGGCGATCGGATCAACCGGGTCACCGGCATCGTCAACGGCACCACCAACTTCATCCTCTCCGCGATGGACGCGACCGGCGCAGGCTTCGCCGAGGCCCTTGAAGAGGCCACCGCCCTGGGGTATGCGGAGGCCGATCCGACCGCCGACGTGGAGGGCTTCGACGCGGCGGCGAAGGCGGCGATCCTCGCCTCGCTGGCGTTCCACACCCGGGTCGGCGCCGCCGACGTGCACCGCGAGGGCATCACCGAGGTGACCGCCGCGGACATGGCCAGCGCCCAGGCGATGGGCTGCACGATCAAACTGCTCTGCATCGCGGCCCGGGGTGTCGACTCCACCGGCCAGGAGACGGTCAGCGTCCGGGTGCACCCGGCGATGATCCCGCGCAGCCACCCGCTGGCCAGCGTCGGGGACGCGTTCAACGCGGTCTTCGTGGAGGCCGACGCGGCCGGGCAGTTGATGTTCTACGGTCGGGGCGCCGGTGGCGCGCCCACCGCCAGCGCGGTGCTCGGTGACGTGGTCGCGGTGTCCCGCAACCGGCTCGCCGGGGTGCGCGCGGCCAGCGAGAGCGCGTACGCGGACCTCGCGGTCCGGCCGATGGGTGAGGCGCTGACCCGCTACCACGTGAGCCTCGACGTGGCCGACCGCCCGGGTGTGCTGGCGTCGGTGGCGAGCGTGTTCGCCCGGCACGACGTGTCGATCGCGACGGTGCGGCAGGGCTCGGCGGGTGGGCCGGCGGGCCGCGACGGCGACGCCGAGCTGGTCATCGTCACCCATGTGGCACCGGACGCCGCGCTCGCCGCGACCGTCGGCGAGCTGCGCGGTCTGGACATCGTCCGGTCGGTCACCAGTGTGCTGCGGGTCGAGGGCGGTGCCTGAGTCGTTGCATCATCGACGGGGCGGCGCGCGCGTCCCGCCAGGTGGGTAGGCGGGGGTGTGCCATTGACCACTCCAGCAGGCTGGTCCAAGGTGGCCCTGACAATCGGGCGGGCACGGCGGTAGAGGCGAGGAGAGCGACATGTGGCGGGGTCTGATCGAGGCGTACCGGGATCGGCTGCCGGTCACCGCGGCCACGCCGGTCGTCACGCTGCACGAGGGCAACACCCCGCTGTTGCCGGCGCCGGTGCTGTCCGCCCGGCTCGGTTGCGACGTGCACCTCAAGGTGGAGGGCGCCAACCCGACCGGCTCCTTCAAAGACCGGGGGATGACCCTCGCGGTGTCCAAGGCGGTCGAGGCCGGCAACAAGGCCATCATCTGCGCCTCCACCGGTAACACCAGCGCCTCCGCCGCGGCGTACGCGGCCCGGGCCGGGTTGACCTGCGCCGTGCTGGTGCCGCAGGGCAAGATCGCGTTGGGCAAGTTGGCCCAGGCGCTGGTGCACGGCGCGAAGCTGCTCCAGGTGAGCGGCAACTTCGACGACTGCCTCGCGACGGCCGCCAAGCTCGCCCAGGACTACCCGGTCGCGTTGGTCAACTCGGTCAACATCGACCGGCTGCACGGCCAGAAGACCGCGGCCTTCGAGATCGTCGAGGCGCTCGGCGACGCGCCCGACATCCACTGCCTGCCGGTCGGCAACGCCGGCAACATCTCCGCGTACTGGATGGGATACGCGGAGGATCGGGCCGCCGGTGCCACCACCCGCACCCCGAAGATGTACGGCTTCCAGGCGGCCGGCGCGGCCCCGATCGTGACCGGCCAGGTGGTGCCGGAGCCGTCCACCATCGCCACCGCGATCCGGATCGGCAACCCGGCGAGCTGGACCAAGGCACTGGATGCCCGAGACGCCTCCGGTGGCCTGATCGCGTCGGTGACCGACCGGGAGATCCTCTCCGCGTACCGTCTGCTCGCCCGTGAGGTGGGGGTCTTCGTCGAGCTGGGCAGCGCGGCCAGCGTGGCCGGCCTGTTGCAGCAGGCCGCGGCGGGCGCGGTGCCGCCCGGCTCCACAGTGGTCTGCACGGTGACCGGCCACGGGCTGAAGGACCCGGAGTGGGCGATTTCCACCGCGCCGGCACCGGTGACCATCGCCAACGACCCGCTGGCCGCGGCGCGCGCCCTCGACCTGGCCTGAGCGCGCCGCCGTCCGGGCGTCTGTTCGACGGCGGGCAGCTGAACGGCGCGACGGCCCGGGGGCGGCGGGGGCCGAGGTATGCGAGTCCGGCACACTTTCGGGTATCCCCGCCCGCATTCTCGTTCAGGAGTGAGCCAGGCCGATGTCGCTGCTCGCCAGATTCAGCCTCGCCAACCGAGGGCTGATTGCCCTCATCGCGGTGGTGACCACGGTGTTCGGAGTGTTCGCCGTGCCGTCGCTGAAGCAGCAACTGCTGCCGTCGCTCGAGTTCCCGGCCGCGTTCATCGTGGCTCCCTTCCCCGGTGCCGGCCCCGAGATCGTCGAGTCGCAGGTGACCGAGCCGATCGAGAACGCCCTCCAGGGCATCCCGGGGCTGGACCAGGTCACCTCCACCTCCCGCGAGGGGGCGGCCACCGTCCAGGTGACGTACGAGTTCGGCACCGACCTCGACGACGTCGTCAACAAGATGCAGACCGCGTTGAGCCGGATCGACTCCCAACTGCCGGAGGGCGTCGACCCGCAGGTCATCGCGGGTAGCACCGACGACCTGCCGGCGGTGGTGCTGGCCGCAACCGGCACCGCGGACGAGCGGGCGCTGGCCGAGAAGCTGCGCGCGACTGTGGTGCCGGAGCTGGAGGGCATCGAGGGGGTACGCACCGTCGAGGTGACCGGCACCCGCGACGACGTCGTGGTGGTCACCCCGGACCCGGCGAAGTTGGCCGCCGCGAAGATCCAGCCGACGGCGATCGGCGCGGCGCTGAAGACCAACGGCGTGGCGGTTCCGGCCGGCGCGGTGACCGACGGAGCGTTGGCCCTCCCGGTGCAGGTCGGCACGCCGATCGCCACCCTGGAGGAGCTGCGCGGCATCGTGGTCGTCCCGGCTGCGGCACCCGTTCGCCTCGGTGACGTGGCGACGGTCGAGCAGCAGCTCGCCCCGGCCACGGCGATCACCCGGACCAACGGCAAGGACAGCCTCGGTATCGCGGTCACCGCGGCACCGGACGGCAACGCCGTGGAGATCTCGCACGAGATCCGGGACCGGCTCGACGACCTGAAGGACGCCTCCGGCGCGGAGCTGACAGTGGTCTTCGACCAGGCGCCGTTCGTCGAGAAGTCGATCGAGTCGCTGACCACGGAGGGCCTGCTGGGCCTGGTGATGGCGGTCATCGTCATCCTGGTCTTCCTGCTGTCGGTGCGCTCGACGGTGGTCACCGCGGTCTCCATCCCGCTCTCCGTGCTGGTGGCGTTGATCGCCCTGTGGATCGGTGACTACTCGCTCAACCTGCTCACCCTCGGCGCGTTGACCATCGCGGTCGGTCGGGTGGTCGACGACTCGATCGTGGTGTTGGAGAACATCAAACGACACCTTGAGTACGGCGAGGAGAAACGGCACGCCATCATCACCGGCGTCCGGGAGGTCGCCGGTGCGGTGACCGCGTCGACCCTCACCACGGTGGCGGTGTTCGCGCCGATCGCGCTGGTCGGCGGGTTCGTGGGCCAGCTCTTCGCGCCGTTCGCGATCACCGTGACGGTGGCCCTGCTCGCCTCGCTGCTGGTGTCGCTGACAGTGATCCCGGTCCTCGCGTACTGGTTCCTCAAGCCGCGCGGCGGCACCGCTGACGACGAGGCGGTACGGCACGCGGCGGAGGAGAAGGAGCTGCGCAGCCCGTTGCAGCGGGCGTACCTGCCCGTGATCGGGTTCGCCACCGGCAAGCGGTCGACCCGTTGGATCACCGTCGGGCTCGGCCTGCTGGTTCTCTTCGGCACCTTCGGTCTGGCGCAGAAGTTGGAGACCAACTTCCTGGACGACTCCGGCCAGGACACCCTCAACATGAGCCAGGAGCTGCCGGCCGGCAGTGGCCTGGCGGCCACCGACGCGGCGGCCAAGCAGGTCGAGTCGGTGCTGTCGAACACCGACGGCGTCGAGACGTACCAGGTGACCGCCGGCGGTGGGGACAACCCGTGGGCGGGCGGCGGCGGCAACAACGTCGCCAGCTGGTCGCTGGCGCTCGACGGTGACACCGACGCGAAGCAGATGCGTGAGGTGCTGCGCAAGGAGTTCGACAAGCTCGGCGCCGGTGTGGGTGAGATCAGCTTCGGTGGCGGGCAGGAGGCGTCGACCAGCCAGCTGGAGGTGATCGTCCAGGCCAGCGACCCGGAGGCGCTGACCCGGGCCGCCGAGGAGGCGCGAGCCGCGATGGCCGGCCTGCCGGACGTCGAGGACGTCTCCACCAGCCTGGCCGCGCGGGTGCCGCGGGTCGACGTGGTGGTGGACCGGGTCGCCGCCGGTCGGGTCGGCCTCACCGAGGCCGCCGTGGGGCAGCTCGTGTCGCAGGCGTTCCGGGGAGCGCCGCTGGGTCAGGTCGCGCTCGACGGCCAGCAGCAGAACGTGGTGCTGCGGTTGGGCACGCAGCCGCCGATGACGGTGGAGGAGCTGCGGGCGCTGCCGGTTGGTCCGGTCAAGCTGGGCGACATCGCGCAGGTCACCCAGGGCGAGGGCCCGCAGCAGGTCACCCGCATCGACGGTGAGCGCAGCGTGTCGGTGACCGGCGCGGCGACCGGCTCGAACCTGGGCGCGACCAGCACCGAGTTGCAGAAGCGGCTGGACGGCCTCAACGTGCCGGGTGCGAGCTTCACCATCGGTGGTGTCAGCGCGGATCAGGCGGACGCCTTCGCGGACCTGGGCCTGGCGGTGCTGGCCGCGATCGCCATCGTCTTCCTGATCATGGTGGCCACGTTCCGTAGCCTCACTCAGGCGCTGATCCTGCTGATCTCCATCCCGTTCGCGTCGACCGGTGCCATCGGTCTGCTGTTGATCACCGGGACGGCGCTCGGTGTGCCGGCGCTGATCGGTGTGCTGATGCTGGTCGGCATCGTGGTGACCAACGCGATCGTGTTGCTCGACCTGATCAACCAGTACCGGGCGCAGGGCATGGGGGTCCGGGAAGCGGTGGTCGAGGGTGGCCGTCGCCGGCTGCGCCCGATCCTGATGACGGCGGTAGCGACGATCTTCGCGCTGCTGCCGATGGCGTTCGGGTTGACCGGTGAGGGCGGCTTCATCTCTCAGCCGCTGGCGGTCGTGGTGATCGGTGGTCTGCTCAGCTCGACGCTGCTCACGCTGATCCTCGTGCCGACGCTCTACACGATGGTGGAGCACACCAAGGAGTCGCTGCGGGCTCGGCGCGCACGACGGCGTTCCGGCGGGTCGGCGGTGACCACGACGACGGAGGCCGACGAGGCGCCAGCGCCGAACCAGGTCGCGGTGCCGAGCGGCGCACCCGCCCCGGTCGCGACCGAGGGTGTGCAGCCGGCCGCGCGACCCGCGCCGTCGGCCGCGCTGGTGGAGGGTACGGACCAGTTCGAGGTGCTGCGGTTGCCGCGTAGCCGTACCTCCCCGCTGCCTCCGGCGGAGCCGACCGAGTAGGTCGCAGAGCGGTTCGGAACGCCCCCGGCGGACTGTCGCCGGGGGCGTTCGCGGTTCATTCGACCGAAAACACTCCGACTCGACCACCCCACACTTTGTGTAACTTCTTGCATACTCCTCGTAGACGGGTGGGGGGTGCGGGTGAAGCGGGGCGGGCAGCTGGCCGAGGGCGCGCGCGGGTGGGGCCGACGCGACCTGCTGCGCCGTGGCCTGCTGGTGGTGGGCGGTGTGGCCATCGGCGCGGGGACGTCCGAGGCGTGGTGGATCACCCATCGCCGGATGCCGATCGCCGGCGGCCCCGCCAGCGCCACCCTCGGCAACGGCCAACAGGATGTCGGCTCCGGCGCGGTGGACGTCGTCTGGTCCGGGCGGACCAACCAGCGCCTGGTGGCCCTCACCTTCGACGACGGGCCGGCACCACAGTGGACTCCCATGGTGCTCGACACACTGGCCCAGCACCGGGTGCCGGCCACCTTCTTCATGGTCGGGGCGCAGGTCCGTCGACACGCCGACGTCGTCCGCGACCGGCTCGCCGGGCACGAGGTGGGCAACCACAGCTGGGAACACCGGGACCTGGCCGAACTGGACGCCGCCGAGGCGTACGACGACCTGCGCCGCAGCCACGACGCGATCGCCGACCTGACCGGGGTGCCGCCGGCGCTCCTCCGCCCGCCGTACGGCCACCTGGGCGGGGCGGTGCTGCACGCGGCGGCCCGGCTGGACTATCGGCTGGTGCTCTGGTCGTTGCAGATGGTGGAGCGCCAGTTCCCCGACGATCCGGCCGGTCACGCCCAACGGATCGTGGCCGAGGTTCGACCGGGAACGATCGTGCTCGGCCACGATGTGGGGGCGCACCGGCGGCTGGTCGCACTGCGGGGTCTGACCGACATGATCAACGGGCTACGGTCGCGTGGTTACACCTTCGTCACGGTTTCGGCGCTGCTGGGAGCGGGTGTGGGTATGACACCGACCAGGTAGGGTCGCGCTCCGTGGCGTCCACCCTCTCGGTTCTGACCGGCAATCGGAGCTTCCGCAACCTCTTCCTCGCCGAGCTTGTGGTCTTCGGCGCCGACTGGTTCGTCATGGTGCCGCTGCTGGTGCTGCTGCCGCACCTGACCGGCAGCGGCGTCTGGGGCGCGCTGGTGTTGGCCGTGGACACCGGCATCGTGGCGTTGCTGCTGCCGTACACCGGCACCATCGCCGACCGCTTCGACCGCCGAAAGATCATGATCGCGGCGAACGTGGCCGCGCTGGCGGGCGTGTTGCTGCTGCTCGGCGTGCGGAACGCCGGAACCGCGTGGCTGGCGCTGGTCGCCATCGGAGTGGTGGCGGTCGCCAAGGCGTTCTACTCGCCGGCCGCCCAGGCCGCGCTGCCCAACGTGCTGGAGCCCCACGAACTCGCCGCTGGCAACGCCGTCGCCGGCTCGGCCTGGGGCACCATGACCGTGGTCGGTGCGTCGCTCGGTGGCGTGCTCAGCACCGCTGCCGGCCCGTACGTCTGCTTCTGGGTTGCGGCGGTGGGCCTGGCGGCGGCCGCGGCCCTCGCCACCCGGATCCGTCGGCCGTTGCAGGCGCCCCGGGACGCCGACCAACCGGCCCAGCGAACCTGGTCGGCGGTCCGCGAGGCGCTCGGCTACATCGGTCACCGCCCCCGGGTGCTCGCGCTGGTCACCGTCAAGTCCGCGGTGGGCCTGGGCAACGGCGTGCTGACAGTGTTTCCGCTGCTGGCCGGCGTGTACGGTGTCGGCCCGCTCGGCGCCGGCCTGCTCTTCGCCGTACGTGGCGCGGGAGCGTTGGTGGGGCCGATCCTGATGCGCCGGGTGTTGACCAACCGGGCCTGGCTGCTGCCCGGGCTCGCGCTGTCCATGTCGCTCTACGGCCTGTCCTACCTGGGCACCTCGGTGGTGCGATGGTTTCCGCTGGTGCTGCTGCTGGTCTTCGTGGCGCACTTCGCGGGTGGCAGCAACTGGGTGATGTCGAACTTCGCCCTTCAGGGTGAAGTCCCGGACCGGTTGCGGGGCCGCGTCTTCGCCACCGACATGATGCTGGCGACGCTGGCGATCTCGGTGAGTCAACTGGCGGTGGCCCTGGTGGTGGACTCGGTCGACGAACGGGTGGTGCTCGCTGGCTGCGGTCTGATCACCCTCGTGTACGCGGTCGGCTGGCGGATCGCCACCCGCCGGCTGTCGCTCACCGATCCGGCCGTCGAGCCGGTCCCGGACCCGGCCGGCTGAACTCGACGGTCCCAGGCAGCGGGTGCGGGACCGGTTCGTCGGTCCCGAGCCCTAGCATGGGCGCGTGCCGACGAACTTCACCGCCGAGCCGGTCCGGGTCCGCGTCCCGGCGACCAGCGCCAACCTGGGCCCGGGCTTCGACGCGCTGGGTCTCGCCCTCGGGCTCTACGACGACGTGGCCGCCGAGGTCGCCTCGGGCGGTGTCCGGGTGACAGTGAGCGGGCAGGGCGCCGGTGAGCTACCCGACGACGACCGGCACCTGGTGGTGCGGGCCATGCGCGCCGCGTTCGACGTGCTCGGGGCCCACCCCGCGGGGCTCAGCGTGGAGTGCGTCAACCGGATCCCGCAGGCACGTGGGCTGGGCTCCTCGTCCGCCGCGATCGTCGCCGGGGTGTTGCTGGCCCGTGCCCTGGTCGTCGATGGGGAGCAGCGCCTCGACGACGCCGGCGCGCTGCGACTGGCAGCCGAGATCGAGGGCCACCCCGACAATGTGGCACCGTGCCTGCTCGGCGGTTTCACTGTGGCCTGGTCCGAGCCGAGCGGCGCACGGGCGGTTTCGCTGCCGGTCGCCGCAGCGGTGCGGCCCACTGTTTTCGTTCCGACGGAACGCGGTTTGACCGCGACCGCGCGGGCGGCCCTGCCGGCAACCGTGCCGCACGGTGACGCCGCGTTGACCGCCGGGCGGGCAGCGCTGCTGGTGCACGCGCTCACCACGGACCCGACCCTGCTGCTGCCGGCGACCGTCGACCGACTCCATCAGGATTACCGCGCAGCCGGGATGCCAGACACGTCTGCCCTGGTCAGCGCGTTGCGTGCGGCCGATGTGGCAGCTGTGGTCAGTGGGGCGGGGCCGACTGTGCTGGCGCTCAGTCAGCCTCCGGCGGGCTTCCCAGTGGGAACAGACTGGGAGATCTGGCAGTTACCGATAGACGTCAGCGGCGCGCGGGTCGCACGGGGTAGACTTGGACACGCCGAGCGGGACCCTGTTGCCGCAGGTCGGAAGAGTTGATTACGCTCTAGACCTAGCACAGCCGCGAAGCACGCGATCTCCTGCGGGGCGGCGCACCCCCGAAGCTCTCGGCGGTCAGCCCGTCTACCCCTGCCAAAGGCCCACGCCGCACCGCAGTTTCCACAGGTCGCCGCAGACGGCGAGACCTGCTCACCGACGTTGGTGAGTCGGGATACCGACCGGCTGCTGTGTCACAGACTCCCGCGACGCGTCCTTGCGAGGCGGGTGCACCGAGGCCGCCCGGCCACCTGAGCTCCGACTCCGGGCAGTCCCGGCCTATCGAGGGAAGGAATCCATTGAGCGACACCACCGACGTGACGTCGGATGTTTCCAACGTCGCTGGCGATGCCACCGCAGCCGCTCCCGCCCGTCGTCGGCGTAGCGGCACCGGTCTGTCGGCGATGCTGCTGCCAGAGCTGCAGAGCCTGGCTGCGTCGCTCGGCATCTCCGGCACGGCTCGCATGCGCAAGGGCGAGCTGATCGCCGCGATTTCCGAGCGGCAGGGCGGCAACGCCGCCGGGACCCCTCGACCACGGGCCGAGGTCGCGGCCGCGGCCGCCCCGACCCGTGAGGGAGTGCGCGCCGAGGTGCGGGAGACCGCCGACCGGCCGGCAGCCGAAGGACGCGGTGCCGAGCAGGCGCCGGCCGAGCCGGCCGCCGAGACCGAGGGCCGTAGCCGCACCCGGCGGAGCCGGACCGCAACGGCGGAGGCCCGTACCACCGAGGCTCGCCCCGCTGAGGCGCGGACGACCGAGGCGCGGGCGACCGAGGCACGGACGACCGAGCCGCGTAGCGACGAGGCGGAAGCCGGCGAGCGGGCCGAGCGTGGCGAGAACCGCCGCGACCGGGCCGAGCGTCCGGAGCGCGCCGAGCGTGCCGACCGGGGCGAGCGGACCGAGCGGGCCGAGCGGACCGAGCGTGCCGACCGGGGTGAGCGTGCCGACCGGGGTGAGCGTGCCGACCGGGGTGAGCGTGCCGAGCGTGGCGAGCGCAACGACCGGGGCGACCGTGCCGATCGGGGCGACCGTGGCGAGCGCAACGACCGGGGCGAGCGCAACGACCGGGGCGAGCGTTCCGACCGGGGCGAGCGGGCCGAGCGTAACGACCGACCCGACCGCGGTGACCGCAACGACCGCAACGACCGTGGTCAGCGTGCCGAGCGGGACAGCGACGACGACGACGAGGGTGGCGGCCGGCGCGGCCGGCGCAGCCGTTTCCGGGACCGTCGCCGTGGGCGCGGCGAGCGTACCGAGACCGGTACCGACACCGGCGGGCGTGAGCCGCAGGTCAACGAGGATGACGTACTCGTCCCGGTGGCCGGCATCATCGACGTGCTCGACAACTACGCCTTCGTGCGGACGACCGGTTACCTGGCCGGCCCGAACGACGTGTACGTCTCGATGTCCCAGATCAAGAAGTACGGCCTGCGCCGCGGTGACGCGATCACCGGTGCGGTGCGGGCGGCCCGAGAGGGCGGCAACAGCGGCGACCAGCGGCGCGACAAGTACAACCCGCTGATGCGGCTGGACACGATCAACGGGATGGAGCCCGAGGAGGCCCGGCGTCGTCCGGAGTTCTACAAGCTCACCCCGCTCTACCCGCAGGAGCGCCTGCGGCTGGAGACCGAGCCGCACATCCTCACCACCCGGGTCATCGACCTGGTCATGCCGATCGGCAAGGGCCAGCGGGCACTCATCCAGTCTCCGCCCAAGGCGGGTAAGACGATGGTGCTGCAGGCGATCGCGAACGCGATCACCCGCAACAACCCGGAGTGCCACCTGATGGTGGTGCTGGTGGACGAGCGGCCCGAAGAGGTCACCGACATGCAGCGGTCGATCAAGGGCGAGGTCATCGCGGCCACGTTCGACCGTCCGCCGCAGGACCACACCACAGTGGCGGAGCTGGCCATCGAGCGGGCCAAGCGCCTCGTCGAGCTTGGGCACGACGTCGTCGTGCTGCTCGACTCGGTGACCCGGCTCGGTCGGTCGTACAACCTGGCGGCGCCGGCCAGCGGCCGGATCATGTCGGGTGGTATCGACTCCACGGCGCTGTACCCGCCGAAGCGCTTCCTCGGCGCGGCCCGCAACATCGAGAACGGCGGGTCGCTGACCATCATCGCCACGGCGCTGGTGGAGACCGGGTCCATGGCGGACACGGTCATCTTCGAGGAGTTCAAGGGCACCGGCAACGCCGAGTTGAAGCTGGACCGGAAGATCGCCGACAAGCGGACCTTCCCGGCCATCGACATCAACCCGTCCGGTACGCGTAAGGAAGAGGTCCTGCTCGCACCGGAAGAGCTGGCCATCATCCACAAGCTCCGGAAGGTGCTGCACTCGCTGGACTCGCAGGCCGCGATGGATCTCCTGCTGGACCGGCTCAAGCAGTCCCGCACGAACATCGAGTTCCTGATGCAGATCGCGAAGTCGACGCCGGGGGAGTAACCGTCCCCGGGTGACGACGAAGGGGCACGGCCATCGCGGCCGTGCCCCTTCGTCATGTTCCCGGGCCCGACATCCGCAGCCGGCGGGAGATGACGCCCGCGCCGTCAGGTGATGGAATTTTCCTTCGGTTCAGTCGACAGGTATTGAAACTTCTATTCATTGCCGGGTTGACTGTCGTCCATGCGTACCCGCAGACGATCCGCCCGCCGCACCGGCGTCCTGCTGCTGACGCCGCTGCTCGCCCTGGCCCTGTCGCCGCCGGCCACCGCCGCGCCCACCATCGACCCGCCCACACCGGCTTCACCGTCCGTGGCATCACCCACCATCGCCGAGGACGCGCCGCCCGCGTCCTCCCGCCCGGCCGGCTCGGTCAGCCTGTCCGCCGCGCCGACGGTCGCGACCGCCCCGACCACCGACGCTGGTGGTCTGGAGCCGGCCGGCGGGCTGGAGACCACGAAGGCCACCCGGCCGGTCGCGCCGGGCGTGCAACTGACGTCCTTCGACCGGTACGACGCCGAGGGCTGGCTGCGCGCCGACGCGCTCACCACCGACCTGGCCGGCGGCTCCACGGTCGACTACGTCAACTCCGGTGCGGTCAGCCGGGCCGAGCCGCTGCGAAAGGCGGTGGACCAGTCGCGCGCTGTCGCCGCGGTCAACGGCGACTTCTTCGACATCAACAACTCCGGTGCCGCCCAGGGCGTCGGCGTCCGTGACGGCGAGCTGATCCAGTCGGGGGTCAGCGGTCATCGCAACGCGGTGGCGGTCACCACCAACGGGGTCGGGCGGGTGATCGAGGTGAACTTCGACGGCAGCGCCGCCCTGCCCACCGGGCCCGTCCCGCTGACCCAGTTCAACAACATGGTGCAGGCCGACGGCATCGGCGCCTTCACCGAGCTGTGGGGGACGTACTCCCGGCAGCGTGCCGTGGAGGGCGCGGCCCGGGTGGTCGAGGTCACCGTCACCGGCGGTCGGGTGGCCGCGGTGGAAAGCGTGGCCGGTAGCGGCCCGATCGTCGCGGGCAGCACCGTGCTGCTCGGCCGCGACCTCGGCGCGGACGCGCTTGCCGGTCTGCGCCCCGGTGACCCGGTGGCGGTCGCCTGGCGGCCGAAGCCGTCCGACGGCAGCACCCTGCACGCGGCGGTCGGGGGCGGCAACGTCCTCGTTCGCGACGGCGTCGTGCAGGCCATCGCCGACCCGACCCTCGCACCCCGCACCGCCGTCGGGTTCAGCGCCGACGGTCGAAAAATGATCATGCTGACGGTGGACGGCCGTCAGGTCGACAGCCGAGGCGTGACGCAGACCGAGATGGGCCGGATGATGGCCGAGTTGGGCGCCCACCACGCGCTCAACCTGGACGGTGGCGGATCGTCCACGCTGCTGGCCCGGGAGCCGGGCGCGCCCGCCGTGCAGCTGGAGAACGGCCCCTCCGACGGCAGCGAGCGGGCCGTGCCCAACGGCCTGGCCATCTACGCGCCGAAGGGCAGCGGGCGACTCACCGGCTACTGGGTCGAGACGGCCAGCGACCCCACCGCCGCCCCGGGCGTCTCACCGGTGCGAGGTGGACGGCCCGACCGGGTCTTCCCGGGGCTGACCCGCACTCTCACGGCATCCGGCTACGACGAGACGTACGGCCCGGCGTCCGGCGCCCCCACCTGGCGGGCGACCCCGGCGGTACGCGGCCGGGTCGACAGTGACGGCGTGTTCCACGCCGCCGCGCCGGGGGCCAGCACGGTCACCGCCGGACGGGGGCGGGTCACCGGCTCGCTGAACCTCACGGTGCTCGGCCCGCTGGCCCGGATCGGCACCACCGCGCCGCGGGTCGGGCTGACCGGCCGGGACGGTGACGCCCTGGTCGGCGTCGTCGGGTACGACGCCGAAGGCAACACCGCGCCGATCGAGCCAGACGACCTCACCCTCGACTACGACCGGGACCTGCTGCGGATCACCCCCACCGGGGACGGCAACCTGTCCATCGCCGCGTTACGGGACGCCGGCTCCGGCCTGGTGACCGTTCACGTCGGACGCACGAGCGCTGTCCTGCCGGTCACCGTCGGGCTGACCGACGTGCCGGTCGCCGGTTTCGACGACGCCGCGTCCTGGCGGTTCAGTCAGGCCCGTGCCAGCGGTTCGGTGGCGCCGGCGCCCGGGCACACCGGCACCGGCCTGCGAATGTCGTACGACTTCAGCCAGTCCACCGGCACGCGGGCCGCGTACGCCGACCCGCCCGCCTGGATCGAGGTGCCCGGTCAACCGCAGGCCTTCGGGATGTGGATCCACGGCAACGGCACCGGGGAATGGCCCAGCCTGCACCTGCACGACGCCCAGGACACGCAACACGTGCTGCGTGGCCCACTGATCACCTGGACCGGTTGGCGGTACGTGGAGTTCGCGGTGCCGGCCGGGGTGCAGTACCCGGTGCGGGTACGCCGCTTCTACGTGGCCGAGACGAACGCCGCGGCGCAGTACAGCAGCGAGGTGATCATCGACGACCTGGTGGCGAAGGTGCCACCGACTGTCGACGTGCCGGAGGTGGCCCCGCGTACCGATCGGGTGGTGGTCCGCGACGGCACTGTCGACGGCGCGTCGTGGCGGTTCGCTGTGCTCTCCGACGCCCAGTTCGTCGCCGCCGACCCGGACAGCGACCTGGTCGCCCAGGCCCGGCGGACGCTGCGCGAGGTGCTGGCGGCCCGGCCGGACTTCCTCCTGATCAACGGCGACTTCGTGGACACCGCCTACCCGGCCGACTTCGCGCTGGCCCGGCGGATCCTCGACGAGGAGTTGGGCGACGCGCTGCCCTGGTACTACGTGCCCGGCAACCACGAGATCATGGGCGCTCCGATCAGCAACTTCGCGGCCGCGTTCGGTGCCACCTCCCGGGTGTTCGACCACAACGGCACCCGGTTCGTCACGCTGAACTCGTCCACCGGGACGCTGCGCGGCGGAGGCTTCGACCAGGTACGGATGCTCCGCGAGACGCTGGACGCCGCGGCCACCGACCGGCGCGTGGGTTCGGTCGTCGTCCTGCACCACCACCCGACGCGTGACCCCAGCCCGGCGCAGGCCAGCCAGCTCGGCGACCGCAAGGAGGCGGCGCTGCTGGAACAGTGGCTGGCCGACTTCCAGCACCGCACCGGCAAGGGCGCGCTGTTCGTGGGCGGGCACGTCGGCACCTTCCACGCCGACCGGGTGGACGGGGTGCCGTACGTGATCAACGGCAACGCCGGCAAGACGCCGTCCACCCCTGCCGACCAGGGCGGCTTCACCGGTTGGACGGAGTTCGGCGTGGACCCGGTGACCCCGGCCGAGGCTGACCGGGCCCGTCGTGACCCCCTCGCCGAGGGCCCGCGTTGGGTGGACGCGGAGTTCCACGCGCACGCCGACCGCCTAACCGTGGCCGCCCCGGCCAGCGTCGCGGTCGGCACCCCCGTGGCGGTCACCGCCACGCTGACCCAGCCCGGCGGGCGTACGGTCCCGGTGGCCGCACCGGTCAGCGCCGACTGGTCGGCGTCGCCGGGAGTGCACGTCGGCTCGGCGGCCGGGGTGCGCCCCTGGCACATCGCCCGATTCGACCCGGCCACCGGCACCCTGACGGCACTGCGGCCCAGCGCGCCGATACGCCTGACGGTCGAGGTGAACGGCGCGCGTGCCGAGGCCACCGTCACCGTCACCGGGTGAACCGTCCGGACGGGCCCCACGCGCGGGGCCCGTCCGGACACCTCAGAAGTCGCCGTCGGCCACCTGGAAGACGGTGAGGCCCAGGGACCGCCACATCTGGACCACCTGGACGCGGTCGTCGAAGACGCCGGCCACCCGGTAGCGGTCCCGGATCTCCCGGTCGTAGATCTCCCGCTTGACGATCGAGTCCTTCCGGGCGTCGCCGACGGCGCGCAGGTGCAGGCCCAGGTACGGCACTCGTACGTGCCGGGCCAGCCACGCCTCGGTGGCCGCGCGGGCGGAGGCGTCCCGCCCGGAGCAGAAGACCACCCCGTACCCGGCGGCGTGCATCGCCCGGACCGCCGCGATCACCGCCGCGTTCGGCTGGTCCTCGCCCACCCGGGTCATGTCGTACGGGCTGCGGGAGACGGCCAGCGCGACTGTGCCGTCGATGTCCACCAGGACGATCTCCGGTGGCTCGGTCGACGGCGGGTGCACCACGGCGGGTCGTCCGGTGCGAGCCTGCGGCACCGGCAACGGCAACTCCCGCCCCTGAAGGTAGCGCTCGTGCAGCCGGCGGATCGCGTCCGCGCCGACCTGGTCGGTGGCCGGGCGGGCGGCGTCGCGGCGCAGGCACTCGTCCAGCGGCACGTCGGTGAAGTCGTGCACCTCGAAGTCCGCACCGTGGCGGGCGGCCAGCTCGGCCCAGCCGCGCAGGGTCGGCGCGCGCAGGTTGGTGTCGTCCACGCAGACGTCCGCTCGGGCCCGCAGCAGCGCCTCGACCTGAGCCTGCTGTACGGCCGTCACCTGCGCCTCGGCCCACTGGGTGAACAGCCGTTCGCCGTGCAGCATCCGACGCAGATCGTCCCGGTTCACCCGCGACACGGACGGCTGGAGCGTGCGGGCGAACGTCGTCTTGCCTGAGGCGGGCAGTCCCCGGGTGGCGATCAGACGGGTCATCGGCCCACCTCCGGCTCGACGGGCGTACCCCGGCCGGGGTACCTGGCGGCGGTCCGCCGGGTGCGCGAATGCCCCGCCGGGCGGCGGGAATGCGGACGGGTAGGCACGTGTTGACGATGCCGGACGAGGTGTGCGGCCCGATTACCGGGTCGGCTCAGGCCCATGGCACACTGGTCAATCGGCCACCGGTTCCGGTTCACGCCCGAGCCCGTCGCGTACGGCGCGACGAGCGATGACGGCGACCCGGCGACCACCAACGAGAGGACCGAGGCGAGATGAAGGCAAACATCCACCCGGAGTACGTGACCACCGAGGTCAGCTGCTCCTGTGGCAACACGTTCACGACCCGCAGCACCGCCAAGGGCGGCACGATCCACGCCGAGACCTGCAGCGCCTGCCACCCGTTCTACACCGGTAAGCAGCGCGTTCTCGACACCGCCGGCCGGGTCGCGAAGTTCCAGCAGAAGTACGCCAAGGTTCAGGCCAAGAAGGCCAAGTAACTCCCCGTTCGGCGCCCGCGTCCGGTTTTTCACCGGACGCGGGCGCCGTCCGCGTTTTCCTCCACTTCCGCCCGGCCGCTGGCCTCCCGGCCCCGGCCCGGTCGTCGCGCACCGTCGAAGGAGCATCCGCAGCATGAGCAGCGAGCGTCTGGCCGGCCTTCTCGACGAGTACGCGGAGCTGGAGAAGCGGTTGGCCGATCCGGCCATCCACGCCGACCAGGCCACCGCGCGCAGGGTCGGCCGCCGGTACGCCGAGCTGGTGCCGCTGCACAAGGCCGCCGACGAGTTGGAGCAGGCCCGCGCCGATCTGGCCGCGGCTCGCGAGCTGGCCGCCGAGGACCCGTCCTTCGCGGCTGAGGCGGACGCCATCGCCGGGTCCCTGCCGGTGTTGGAGGAACGGCTCGCCGAGCTGCTCATTCCGCGCGACCCGCACGACGCCAAGGACGTGATCGTCGAGATCAAGGCCGGTGAGGGTGGCGAGGAGTCAGCGCTGTTCGCCGGTGACCTGCTGCGGATGTACACCCGGTACGCCGAGCGGCACGGCTGGGTCACCGAGGTGATCGACGCACAGGATTCCGACCTCGGCGGGGTCAAGGACGTCTCCCTGGCGATCAAGACCAAGGGTGTGCCGGACGGTGGCAACGGCGTCTGGTCGCGGCTCAAGTGGGAGGGCGGGGTGCACCGGGTGCAGCGTGTCCCGGTGACGGAGTCGCAGGGCCGGATCCACACCAGCGCCGCCGGGGTGCTGGTGCTTCCGGAGGCCGAGGACGTCGACGTCACGATCGACCAGAACGAGTTGCGCATCGACGTGTTCCGCTCGTCCGGCCCGGGTGGCCAGTCGGTGAACACCACCGACTCGGCGGTGCGGATCACCCACCTGCCGACCGGCATCGTCGTCTCCTGCCAGAACGAGAAGTCCCAGTTGCAGAACCGGGAGCAGGCGATGCGGATCCTGCGGGCCCGGCTGCTCGCCGCCGCCCAGGAGCAGGCCGACGCCGCCGCCTCGGACGCGCGCAAGGCCCAGGTGCGCACCGTGGACCGCTCGGAGCGGATCCGCACCTACAACTTCCCGCAGAACCGGATCACCGATCACCGGATCGGCTACACCGCGTACAACCTGGATCTGGCGCTCGGCGGCGAGTTGGACGGGGTGCTGGACGCTCTCACCGAGGCCGACCGGGCCGCCCGGCTGGCCGGCGACACCGAGCTGACCCGCCGCTGACCCCGGCCCGCCCGGGTCGATCATGGACTTGTGGTGGGTTGATTGTGGCGTCGCGGGCCTTTTGTGGGGCACCACAACTCCATGATCGACCCCGCGAGGGGTGATCAGCTTGCGCGCGGGCGGGTCTTGGCGCGGAGCATCTCGCGGTCGGCCTGCTCGAACGCGACGCTGAGCGCGTCGCGCAGCCCGCTGCCACCGGAGACCTCGGCGAAGCCGATGCTGACCCCGACCGGGGTGCCCGGGACCAACGACTCCCAGTCCTCCAGGCGGACCGCCGCCTCGATCCGGCGGGCCACCTCGGCGGCCTCGATCATGCCGGTGTCCGGCAGCACCACCACGAATTCGTCACCGCCGTAGCGGGCCACGAAGTCGCCCCGGCGCATCACCCGGTTGATCACGCCGGCGATGCGTTGCAGCACCAGGTCGCCCGAGTGGTGCCCGTGCCGGGTGTTGACCGCCTTGAAACCGTCCAGGTCGCAGACGCCGATCACCACTCGATCGCCGCGGGTGACCACGGCCGTGATGTAGCGCTCCAACCGGCGGCGGTTGGGCAGCCCGGTGAGCGGGTCGGTCAACGCCTCGCCCTCGAAGCGTGCCGCCTCACGGCGCATCTCCTCGTGGTCGATGCGGGCGGCGATGCCGTCGATGTAGACGTCACGCAGCCGGTCGTTGCGCTGCGCGGCGAGCCGGAACGCCAGCCGGTCGGCCCGGTGCGCCGCCAGGTGGTCCCCGGCACGGGTCAACGCGATGCTGCGCAGCCGGGCCGGCTCGGCCGCCCCGAGCGTCTCGTTGGAGACCTGGACGGTGTCCAGTCGGGCGACCGCCTCGATCGGCCGACCGTCGGCGACGGCGAGGCACACCTGCCCGAGCTGACGCAGGTCGCGGGCGCGGGCGCTGTCCCCGCCGTGGGTCATCAACCGGGCCGGCTCGGGGCCTTCGGTCGCCACCTGATCGCCGAGCGCGGCCTGTCGAGCCGCCGCATAGCCGTACGCGGCGAGGCTGCTCGGGCGTAGCTGGGCCGCCCGCCCGGCGCGGACGAAGCGGGTCAGGTCGGCGGCCACGTCCCGGAGCACCCGCAGGCAACCGTCGCTGTCGCCGTTGTGGTCGAGGGCCACCGCGTTGCGCAGCCGGATGCCCGGCGCGGCGAACGTCTCCTCCGGGATCCCGGCGGTCAGCCCGAGCTGCCGGGCCCGCTCGATGGCCCCCAGGGCGTACCCGTGGAAGCTGAGGTAGCTGTAGGCCATGGCCAGGTCGTGCCAGCCCCAGGCGGTGTCCCGGTCCGGGTCGGCGACGGCGCCCAGCGCCCGGGCCGCCCGGACGAGGTGCATGACGCAGCGGTCCAGTGCGCCCTGGTGGTGCGCGGCGAGCGCGGCAAGGGCGTTGAGGTGACCGTGCAGATAGGGCTCGGCGAGGTCGCGGACCGCCGCCGACGCCTCTTCGATGGCCCGGGTGAACTCCGCCGTCCGACCGAGATTGATCAGCGCGGAGAGGCGCTGCACCATGGCGTCCGCTCGCGCCGCCGGGTCGTCGGTGGTGCGGATCACACGCTCCAGCAGGACGTACGCCTCCGCGGAGCGGCTGGCCTCCTGCAACGCCCGGGCGTGCGTCAGGGCGTCAACCTGGTCATCGACCCGGTCGAGCCAGCCCACCCGTCAACCTCCTGTCGTGCGCGCTGGGCGCACCTGTTCGTCACGTCGCCCGCGACGCTTCATGATTATGTCGTGAGTACTTTGCCGCAACACCCCCCCGAAGGGACAGGCCCCATCCGGCCGTCCGCCGCGGTGGCCCGAGCGACCCGCGCCCTCGCCGCCGCCGGGGTCGGCTCCGCCCGGGTGGAGGCCGAGTTGCTGGCGGCGTACGTGCTCGGGGTTTCCCGGGGTCGGTTGGCCATCGCCGACGACCTGAGCGACGACCAGGTGGTGCGGCTCGACGAGTTGACGCGCCGCCGCGCCGCGCGTGAGCCGTTGCAGCACCTGACCGGGCGGGCCGGGTTCCGGCACCTGGAGCTGTCGGTCGGCCCGGGTGTCTTCGTGCCCCGCCCGGAGACCGAGCTGTTGGCCGGCTGGGGCGTCGAGCAGGCCCAGGGGCGGCCCGACCCGGTGGTGGTGGACCTGTGCAGCGGCTCGGGCGCGATCGCCCTCGCGGTGGCTCAGGAGCTGCCGGGAGCGCGGGTGATCGCTGTGGAGCGGTCTGCGGGGGCGCTGGTGTGGCTACGGCGCAACGCGGCGGAGCGCGCCGCGGCGGGGGACCGGCCGATCGAGGTGGTCGAGGCCGATGTGACAGCGCCGGACCTGCTGGCCGAACTGGTGGGCCGGGTGGACGTCCTGCTCTGCAACCCGCCGTACGTGCCGGACGACGTGGTGGTCCCGCCGGAGGTGGCCGGGCACGACCCCGCGGAGGCGGTCTTCGGCGGCGCGGACGGCCTGGTGGTGATCCGGCCGGTCGTCGCCAGGGCGGCGGTGCTGTTGCGCCCGGGGGGTGTGTTCGGCGTCGAGCACGACGACACCCACGGCGCGGCGGTGCCCGAGCTGCTCGCCCAGGACGGCGGCTTCACCGCTGTCGCGGAGCATCTGGACCTCACCGGGCGTCCCCGCTACGCGACCGCGTCCCGACGGGCGGACGGCCAGCACGCCCCGATCGGGGCGGCGTGGCAGACTGACTCCTCGTGATGCTCTACGACTGCCGATCGCCCGCCGATCGGGACCGCGGCATCGCCGCGGCGATCGAGGCGGTCAAGAACGGCGAGCTGGTCGTTCTCCCGACGGACACCGTGTACGGGATCGGCGCGGACGCGTTCACCCCGTACGCGGTGAAGGCGCTGCTCGATGCCAAGGGCCGGGGTCGGCAGATGCCGCCGCCGGTGCTGATCGGCTCGCGGCACACCCTGGACGGGTTGGTCTTCTCGCTGCCCACGGCCGCCCGGGACCTCGTGGAGGCGTTCTGGCCGGGTGCCCTGACGATCGTGGTCGAGCACTCGCCGAGCCTGCAGTGGGACCTGGGCGACAAGACCGGCACGGTGGCGGTGCGGATGCCGCTGCACCCGGTGGCGTTGGAGGTGCTGCGCGAGACCGGCCCGATGGCGGTCTCGTCGGCCAACAAGACCGGCCAGCCGGCCGCGGTCACCGCTGACGAGGCACGTGACCAGCTCAGCTACTCGGTGCGGGCCTACCTGGAGGCCGGCCCCTGCCCGGATCCGGTGCCCAGCACGATCGTCGATCTGACCGGTGAGGTGCCGCAGCTGTTGCGGGCCGGGGCGATCCCGTTGGAGAAGCTGCGCGACGTGGTTCCGGATCTCGTCGACGGTCGGGCGGTCTGAGTGCCACCGTTCACTGTTCTGCACGTCTGCATGGGCAACATCTGCCGCTCGCCGATGGCGGAGCGGCTGCTGGCCCTGGCGGTGCGGGAGCGGCTGACCCGCCGTTCGCAGGACCCGGCCCAGGCCGAGGAGCTGGTGCACAGCCACAGCGCCGGCACGGGTGGCTGGCACGCGGGCGAGGAGATGAACCCGCCGGCGGCACGGCAGGTCACCGGCCGTGGTGGGGACGTGGCGGGGTTCGCCGCGCGCAAGCTGCGCTCGGACCACATCGACGCCGCCGACCTGGTCCTGACCGCCACCGCCGACCAGCAGGAGTACGTGGTGGCGCTTCGTCCGGACGCGGCGGCCCGCACGTTCGTGCTGGGCGAGTTCGGCCGGCTGCTGGCCGCCGTGGACACCGCCGCGCTGCCGCCTGGTGACGCCACCCCGGAGGCCGTGTACGCCCGGGGGATGGCCCTGGTGGCGGCAGCGCACGACGCGCGGCTCGGCGCCTCGGCGCTGACCACCGATGATCTGGATGACCCGTGGGGTCGTGGCGACCAGTGCTTCAGCCGGGTCGCCGACGAGATCGAGGAGACGGTCCACCCGCTGGCCGGCGCGCTGCTGCCCTGAGCGTGGTGCGAGTTTCCTCCGGGTTTGGGGAAAACCCAGGGCCAAAGGGGCGTTCCGGGTCATTCTGAACGGGTCCTAGCGTGACCGGCTCCTGCGGGGAGAGCTGATGATCCGGGCCCAACTCGACAAACTGCTGACCGTGGTGATCGCCGGAGTGCTGGCCGGGTTGGTGCTGGCCGCCGCCGCACTGCCCGCGGCCCTGGTCTTCGGGATCGGCTTCAGCGCCCTGTCGACGCCGTACTCGGAGCTGCCGAACACACTCCGGACGCCGCCCACCGCGCAGCGCTCCAACCTGTACGCCAACGACGGCACCACCCTGATCACCTCCTTCTACCAGGAGGACCGGGTGGACGTGCCGCTGCACGAGGTGGCTCCGGTCATGCGCCGGGCGATCGTGGCCGCCGAGGACGTCCGGTTCTACCAGCACAGCGGGGTCGACCTGCGGGGCGTCGTGCGCGCGTTCACAGTCAACAAGCGCGACGGCCAGACCCGGCAGGGCGCCTCCACGCTGACCATGCAGTACGTCCGCAACGTGCTCAGCAACGACCCTCGGCTGACCGAGGCGCAACGGGACGCCGCCACCGAACTCACCACCGTCCGCAAGCTCCAGGAGATGCGGTACGCGCTCGCGTTGGAGCGGGAACTCGACAAGGACGAGATCCTGACCCGTTACCTCAACATCGCCTACTTCGGTGCCGGGGCGTACGGCATCGCGGCGGCCAGCAAGCGGTACTTCTCCCGCTCCCCGGCCGAGCTGACCCTGGCCCAGGCGGCACTGCTCGCCGGTCTGGTGCGCTCGCCGGACAGCGACGACCCGATCAACGGCGACGCCGACAGCGCGGTGGCCCGACGGTCGTACGTGTTGGAGCGGCTGGTGGAGACGGGGCAGGTGCCGGCGGACGCCGCAGCGGCGGCCCGCGCCGAACCGCTGCAACTGCGGCCCAGCGAGACCCCGAACGACTGCACGGGTGTGCCCGACGCGCACCGCGACTGGGGCTTCTTCTGCGACTGGTTCACCCGCTGGTGGAGCAGCCAGTCCGCGTTCGGGGCGACCGCCGACGAACGGCAACGCACGCTGCGCCGGGGCGGTTTCTCGATCGTGTCGTCGCTGGACCCGGGGGTGCAGCGGGCCACCACCGAGCAGGTGCTGAAGATCTACGCGCCGACCAGGGCCGAGGCGGTGCCCACCGCGGTGGTGCAACCGGGCACCGGGCGGGTGCTGGCCATGTCGGTGAACCGCGCCTACAGCGTGGCGGACAACCCGGTCGGGCAGAAGAACCGACCGAACACCGTCAACCAGTTGGTCGCCGGCGGCGGCGCGATCGAGGGGTACCAGGGCGGGTCGACGTTCAAGCTCTTCACCCTGCTCGCCGCGCTGGAGTCCGGCCTGCCGCTGTCGACCGACTTCGTGGCGCCGACCCAGCTGCTCACCCGCTTCCCGGTGACCGGGGCAGCGAGCTGCGACGGACGCTGGTGCCCGGCGAACGCCAGCCCGTCGTCGATGGACGGCCCCCGCACCATGTGGAGCGCGTTCGGCCGCTCAGTGAACACGTACTTCGCCTGGCTCACCGAGAAGGTCGGCGCCGACCGGGTGGTGGAGATGGCCGAGCGGCTCGGCATCGTGCTGCGGGCCGAGTCCGACGCCAAGCTGGCCCGCTACGGCGCGAAGGACTGGGGTCCGTTCACCCTGGGCGTGGCCGCGACCACCCCGTTGGACCTGGCCAGCGCGTACGCCACAGTGGCAGCCGAGGGGACCTGGTGCGCGCCGCTGCCGGTGGTCTCGATCACCGACTCGGGCGGCCGACCGGTCGACGCCGCCAAGCCGGACTGCCGACAGGTGCTCGACCCCGACGTGGCACGGGCGGCCACCGACGCGGCCCGCTGCCCGGTCGGCGACCAGTCGATGTACGGGCGCTGCGACGGCGCCACCGCACCCGGGCTGCGGGCGAAGCTCGGCCGCCCGGTGGCGGGCAAGACCGGCAGTTCCGAGCGGTACGAGACGGAGACGGTGGTGGCGTTCACGCCGCAACTCGCGGTCGCCTCGATGGCCGCGAACCCGGACGATCCCCGGGACGCGGTCGGTCAGGCGGTGCAGGCCCAGATGGTGAACGCGGTCGGCGAGGTGCTCGCCTTCGCCCTGCGCGACCAACCGGTCCGCGATTTCGTCCCGCCGAGCGAACGCACCGCCTTCCAAACCCAACCCCAAGCCGGCAACTAACCCCACCCCACCCCGAGCCCCATCCCGCCCCGCACCGGGCCCCACCCCGCCCTGCCCCGGACCGCGCCCTGCCCCGGGCCCCGCCCTGCCCCGCGCCCGCCTCACTCCCGCGATCTTGCAGTTTCTGTCGCGACAAAGGGTGCCCAAGCTCTCAAATCGACAACACAAAGTGCAAGATCGCGGAGTGGGGCGGGCGGGAGTGCGGCGGCGTTGCGGGAGGCAGGGGAGGCGCGGGGTGGTTAGCGGGGCTGTTCGGCGTTGCGGGCTATGTTGCGGGCCATTCCGCCGAAGACCACCGCGTGGAACGGGGCCACCGACTTCCAGTAGGCGTGCCCCGGCAGGCCGCGCGGCAGGAAGACGGCGCGTTGCTGGTAGCGGCTGCGGCCGTCGTCGGCCGGCAGGACCCGCATCTCCAGCCAGGCCCGACCGGGTAGGCGCATTTCGGCGCGTAGTCGCAGCAGCTCACCCGGGATGATCTCCTCGACCCGCCAGAAGTCCAGCGCCTCGCCGACCTGGAGGCGGTGCGGGTCGCGTCGACCTCGCCGCAGCCCGACCCCGCCGACCAGCCGGTCCAGCCAGCCGCGGATCGACCAGGCGAGGGGGAACGAGTACCAGCCGTGTTCGCCACCGACGCCCTCGACGACCCGCCAGAGTGCGGTGGGTGGTGCGTCGACCGTCCGCTCCCGGACGTCGGTGTAGGCGGTGCCACCGGACCACACCGGGTCGGTGGGCAGTGGCTCGGCGGGCGCGTCCGGGCCGCTCGCTGTGGACCAGCGGGTCTCCACCTGGGCGTCGCGCACCTTGGCGAGCGCCAGCGCCACCGCCTCGTCGAAGCCGGTCAGCCCGCCGGGTGGGTCCGGGATGTAGCGGGCGATGTCGTGTTCGTGGGCGACCGCCTCGTGGATCAGGCTCTCCACCAGGGGGCGGGCGATCTTGTTCGGCACCGGGGTGATCAGCCCGACCCAGTGCGAGGAGAGGGACGGGGTGAGCGGGCGGACCGGCACGATGATCCGCCGGCGCAGCCCGGCCACCCGGGCGTAACGCTGCATCATCTCGCGGAAGGTCAGCACGTCCGGACCGCCGACGTCGAAGCCCCGGTTGACCTCGGCCGGCAGGTCGGCGCAGCCGGCCAGGTAGTGCAGCACGTCGCGGACCGCTATCGGTTGGATCCGGTTGCGGACCCAACGTGGGGTGATCATGGCGGGCAGCCGCTCGGTCAGGTAACGCAGCATCTCGAACGACGCCGAGCCGGACCCGATGATCACCGCGGCGCGGAGCACCGCAGTGGGCACCCCGCTGCCCAGCAGGATCCGGCCGACCTCGGCGCGGGACCGCAGGTGCGGGGAGGGCACCTCCGCGTCGGACGCCGGCTCGGGGCCGCCCAGGTAGATGATCCGCCGTACGCCGGCCGCGTGCGCGGCGGCCGCGAAGTTGGTCGCCGCCGCCCGGTCGGCTGCCTCGAAGTCGGACCGGCCCAGCGAGTGCACCAGGAAGTACGCGACGTCCACGTCGGCGAACGCGGCGGGCAGTGTCTCCGGCCGACTCAGGTCTCCTTCGACGATTTCGGCCGACGAGGCCCAGGGCACGTCGCGCAGCCGTACCGCCTTGCGGGCGAGGCAGCGCACTGTGTGCCCGTCGGCGAGCAGCAGCGGCGTCAGCCGCCCGCCGATGTAGCCGGTAGCGCCGGTGACGAGGCATCTCACGGGTTCCAGTGTGCGGCCCCCTAGACTCGTTCGCTGTGGAGACCGAGACGAGCACCTTCTGGGGGCCGGATTTCGCGCAGCTCAGGGCCACCGACCCGGAGATCGCCGGGGTGGTCCTCGGCGAGTTGGACCGGTTGCGCGGGGGCCTGCAGCTCATCGCCAGCGAGAACCTGACCTCGCCGGCGGTGCTGGCCGCGCTCGGTTCGACGCTGACGAACAAGTACGCCGAGGGTTATCCGGGCCGGCGCTACTACGGCGGTTGTGCCGAGGTGGACCGGGCCGAGGAGATCGGCATCGCCCGGGCCAAGGAACTCTTCGGGGCCGAGCACGCGAACCTCCAGCCGCACTCCGGGGCGAGCGCCAACCTGGCCGCGTACGCCGCGTTGGTGCAGCCGGGGGACACGGTGCTGGCGATGGACCTGCCGCACGGCGGGCACCTCACCCACGGCAGCCGCGTGAACTTCTCCGGCAAGTGGTTCCACCCGGTCGGCTACCCGGTCCGGCCGGACACCGAGCAGATCGACTACGACGAGGTACGGGACCTGGCGCGGGCGCACCGACCCAAGCTGATCATCTGTGGGGCCACCGCGTACCCGCGCCTGATCGACTTCGCGCGGTTCCGGGAGATCGCCGACGAGGTCGGCGCGTACCTGATGGTGGACGCTGCGCACTTCATCGGCCTGGTCGCCGGTCGGGCGATCCCGTCGCCGGTGCCGTACGCCGATGTCGTCTGCGCCACCACCCACAAGGTGCTGCGCGGGCCGCGCGGCGGCATGATCCTGTGCCGCGAGTCGCTGGCCCAGCGGATCGACAAGGCGGTCTTCCCGTTCACCCAGGGCGGCCCGCTGATGCACGCGGTCGCGGCCAAGGCGGTCGCGCTGCGCGAGGCCGCCCAGCCGGAGTTCCAGACGTACGCCCGGCAGGTGGTCAGCAACGCCCAGGCGCTCGCCGCCGGGCTGGCCGACGAGGGGATGCGCCCGGTGTCCGGTGGCACCGACACCCACCTCGCCCTGATCGACCTGCGGGAGCTGGGGGTGACCGGCACCGAGGCCGAGCGCCGCTGCGACGCCGCGTCGATCACCCTGAACAAGAACGCCATCCCGTACGACCCGCAGCCGCCGATGGTGGCCTCCGGCATCCGGGTGGGCACACCGAGCGTCACCACCCAGGGGATGCGCGAGGGGGAGTTGCGTCAGGTGGCGACCCTGATCGCCCGTGCGGTGCGCACCGATCCCGGTGCTGCGGGCGGGGTCGACGAGTTGACCCGGCTCGGTGCCGAGGTGGCCGAGCTGGTCGCGGCGTTCCCGGCGTACCCCCGTGGCTGAGCCCGGGGTGGTCGAGCCGGGCACCGACCGGCGGTGGCGGCTGCGGCACCTGCCGGTGTTGCTGGCCGCGTCGGCGGCGCTCGGCGTGGTCGCCGCTGTGGTGGGCGGGGTGACCGGCGGTGTGACGGCCGCGGTCGGCGCGGCGGCCGGCGTGGGCGTCACGGTGCTCAGCTACACCCTCACCACGGTGGTGCTGGCGCGGGCCGACCAGGTCAACCCGCAGTTGCTTCTGCCGCTCGGGGTGGGCCTGTACGTGCTGAAGTTCAGCCTGTTGGGTGCGGTGCTGGTGGCGGTGGCGTCGACTGGTTGGCCCGGTTTGATCCCTCTTTGCCTTGGCATCGTCGCCGGGGTGGCAGTGTGGACAGCGGTGCACCTCTGGTGGCTGACCACGGTGCACGCTCGCCGGCCGCACGGCTGACCCGGCGGTCGTCCCAACCAGCGGACGCGCCGCAATGTGTCGGCCTCCGGTCATTTTCCGACGGGCGGAAGGGGAGTAGCGTGCCCACAGACGACGGCGCCCACGAGAAGCCCACACAACGACGGTTGTGCGGGGGGTGAGGCACAGCCTCGTCTTCCCGGCTGATATCGTTCGCCCCGTCATGGCTGGTGACCAAACCCCCCGTCCCGCCGGTGATTCGGACGATTATCCGTCCGGCGCCGGTCAGGGTTGGACCGCGCTCAGCTACCTCATCGGAGGAATGCTCGTGTGGGGTTTCATCGGCTGGCTGGTCGACCAGTGGCTCGATACAGGTGGCGTCGCCACCGGGATCGGCGTCGTGCTCGGCGTGACCGGGGGGATCATCCTCGTCGTCCGTCGGCTCGGCACGCCTACTTAGGAAGGGACACGGTGTTCGGACAGGCGAACGTTCTGGCAGCGGGCCAGGCGGCATTCCCACCCAGTGTGGACGACTTCTACCTGCCCGCGATCGTGCCCTGGGGCGCGGAGAACGCCCCGTGGTTCACCAAGTTCACGCTGATGATCTGGATCGCGGTCGGCGTTCTGATCATCTTCTTCCTGGCGACCTATCGGAACCCGCAGTTGGTGCCGACCAAGAAGCAGTGGTTCGCCGAGTCGATCTACGGCTTCGTGCGCAACAACATCTCGGTCGACATGATCGGTCACCAGGGCGTGCGGTTCGCTCCGTACTTCACGACGCTGTTCTGCTTCGTGCTGTTGACGAACTCGTTCGCGATCATTCCGTTCTTCCAGATCTCGCCGAACTCGCACATCGCCTTCCCGGCGATCCTCGCGGTGATCAGCTACGTGCTGTTCAACTACATCGGCATCCGGCACCACGGCTTCGGCAAATACTTCAAGCACGCCCTGATCCCGCCGGCACCGTGGTACATCCTGCCGCTGCTGATCCCGATCGAGGCGTTCTCGACCTTCATCATCCGGCCGTTCTCGCTGGCCGTCCGTCTCTTCGCGAACATGTTCGCCGGCCACATGCTCCTGCTGGTCTTCACGCTCGGCGGCTTCGCGATGCTCAACGCCAACGCCTGGCTGGCGCCGATCTCGGTGGTCTCCTGGGTGATGACAGTGGCGCTGACCCTCCTCGAGGCGCTGGTCATCGTCCTGCAGGCATACGTCTTCACCGTGCTGAGCGCCAGCTACATCCAGGGCGCGCTCGCCGAAGAGCACTGATCCACGCACCAACCGTTGTCGTCCCGCGTGAGAGTCACGCGTGATAACCAGGAGGAACCACTAATGGATTACGTCGCCGCGGTAGAGGGCAGCACCGCCGCCATCGGCTACGGCCTCGCGGCCATCGGCCCGGGCATCGGCGTTGGCCTGGTCTTCGCCGCCTACATCCAGTCGACCGCCCGGCAGCCCGAGTCGTCGCGCATGACCCTGCCGTACGTCTGGATCGGCTTCGCCGTCATCGAGGCGCTCGCGCTGTTCGGCATCGCCTTCGGCTTCATCTGGGCCGGCTGATTCCGCCCCTTCCGACCGGGAGGTCACCCATGTTGTTCCTCCTCGCCGCCGAGGGTGGTGAGTCAGAGCACAACCCGATCATTCCGATCTGGCAGGAGATCGTGGTCGGCACGGTCGCCTTCGCCGTGCTCTGCTTCGTGTTGATGAAGTTCGTCTTCCCGCGCATGGAGCAGACGTTCCAGGCTCGGGTCGACGCGATCGAGGGCGGCATCAAGCGCGCCGAGGCCGCCCAGGCCGAGGCGAACCAGCTGCTCGAGCAGTACCGTGCCCAGCTCGCTGAGGCTCGGACCGACGCCGCCAAGATCCGTGACGACGCGCGGGCCGACGCCGAGGGCATCCGCCAGGACATCCTCGCCAAGGCGCGGGAAGAGTCCGACCGGGTCATCCAGGCGGGCAAGGACGCGCTCGCCGGCGAGCGGGCCACCATCGTGCGCGAGCTGCGCGCGGAGGTCGGCACCATCGCGGTGGACCTGGCCAGCAAGATCGTTGGCGAGTCGCTGGCCGACGAGGCGCGGCGTAAGGGCACCGTCGACCGGTTCCTGAGCGGTCTCGAGAGCACGGGGGCCCGCTGATGCAGGCCGCCAGCCGGGAGTCGTACAAGGTCGCGGCCGAGCGCCTCGACGCGTACGTCCGCGGCGCGGAGCCGTCGGCGGTGGCCTCCACCGCCGACGCCATCCTCTCCGTGGCGACCCTGCTGCGGCGTGAGCCGCGGCTGCGCCGGGCGCTCTCCGAGCCGGCCCGCTCCGGCGAGGATCGCGGAGCGCTGCTCGGCGACATGCTGGGCGGGCGGATCGGCGCGGACGCGCTCGACCTGCTCGTGTCGCTGGTCGCCGGCCGGTGGTCGGCACCGTCGGAGCTGCTCGACGGCACCGAGCGGCTGGGCGTGGAGGCGCTGCTGGCCAGCGCCGACAAGGCCGGCGAGTTGGGCGAGGTCGAGGACGAGCTGTTCCGCTTCGGCCAGGTCGTCTCCGGGCAGCCGGCGCTGAACAATGCGCTCGCCGACCCGGTCGCCCCGGTCGAGCAGCGGGCCACCCTGGCCCGCGAGCTGCTCGCCGACAAGGCCCGCCCGGTCACCGTCCGCCTCGTCGAGGCGGCGCTCGGCGGGTTCGGGGGACGCTCCTTCAGCGGGGCGCTCACCCGGCTGGTCGAGCTGGCCGCCGGCCGGCGTGACCGGCAGGTGGCGTACGTGACGGTCGCGGCCCCGTTGAGTGACGAGGACGAGCGTCGGCTGGGTGCGAGCCTCACCGCGATATACGGTCGAGAGGTCTCCGTCAAGCAGACGGTCGACCCCGCCGTTCTCGGTGGCGTGAGCGTCCGGGTCGGTTCCGACCTGTACGACGGCACCATCCTGCGCCGCCTCAACGAGACCCGCAACGCGCTCGCGAAGCGCTGAACGGCTTCGCCGCCCAGCGGCTGAGCGGCTCCGCCGCTTGGCGTGAGGGCGGTTCAGCCGCCCAGCGCCCGGATTGACAGACGCCATTCGGACCGGTTGGTACTAGGTATCCCGGGCCCCTGAATTTTAAGGAAGCAGAGGATGGCCGAGCTGACCATCTCGACGGAGGAGATCCGCGGCGCCCTGGAGCGCTACGTCTCCTCCTACTCGTCCGACGTCTCCCGCGAGGAGGTCGGCACCGTCGCCGACACCGGCGACGGCATCGCCCACGTCGAGGGCCTGCCCTCGACCAAGACCAACGAGCTCCTGGAGTTCGAGGACGGCACGCTCGGCGTGGCGTTGAACCTCGACGTGCGGGAGATCGGCGTCGTCGTCCTCGGTGACTCCGCCAAGCTCGAGGAGGGCCAGCGGGTCAAGCGCACCGACCGGGTCCTCTCGGTCCCGGTCGGCGACGCCTTCCTCGGCCGCGTGGTCAACGCCCTCGGCCAGCCGATCGACGGCCTCGGCGACATCGCCGAGGAGGGCTACCGCGAGCTGGAGCTGCAGGCTCCGAACGTGATGGCCCGGCAGTCGGTGTTCGAGCCGCTGCAGACCGGCATCAAGGCCATCGACGCGATGACGCCGATCGGCCGGGGCCAGCGGCAGCTGATCATCGGTGACCGGAAGACCGGCAAGACCACCGTCGCGCTGGACGCCATCCTCAACCAGCGGGACAACTGGCGCACCGGCGACCCGAAGAAGCAGGTCCGCTGCATCTACGTCGCCATCGGCCAGAAGGCCTCCACCATCGCCTCGATCAAGGGGCAGCTGGAGGAGGCGGGCGCGCTGGAATACACCACGATCGTCGCCTCGCCGGCCTCCGACCCGGCCGGCTTCAAGTACCTCGCCCCGTACACCGGCTCGTCCATCGGGCAGCACTGGATGTACGGCGGCAAGCACGTTCTGATCGTCTTCGACGACCTGAGCAAGCAGGCCGAGGCGTACCGGGCCGTGTCGCTGCTGCTGCGTCGCCCGCCGGGCCGTGAGGCGTACCCGGGTGACGTCTTCTACCTGCACTCCCGCCTGCTGGAGCGCTGCGCGAAGCTCTCCGACGAGCTGGGTGGCGGCTCGATGACTGGTCTGCCGATCATCGAGACGAAGGCCAACGACATCTCGGCCTTCATCCCGACCAACGTCATCTCGATCACCGACGGCCAGATCTTCCTGGAGACCGACCTGTTCAACCAGGGCGTTCGTCCGGCGATCAACGTCGGCACCTCGGTCTCCCGGGTCGGTGGCGCCGCGCAGGTGAAGCCGATGAAGAAGGTCTCTGGTTCGCTGCGGCTCAACCTGGCCCAGTACCGCGAGCTGGAGGCGTTCGCCGCCTTCGCCTCGGACCTGGACCGCGCCTCGCAGAACCAGCTGAACCGTGGTTCGCGTCTGGTGGAGCTGCTCAAGCAGTCGAACTACTCGCCGTTCCCGGTGCAGGAAGAGGTCGTCTCGGTCTGGTCCGGCGTCGAGGGCAAGCTCGACGACATCCCGGTCGGCGAGGTGCGGCGCTTCGAGTCGGAGTTCCTCCAGTACCTGCGGCACAAGCACGAGGGTGTCCTCGCGTCGATCGCCGACAACCAGTGGAACGACGACATCACCGGCTCCCTGGACACCGCGATCGCGGAGTTCAAGCAGGTCTTCCTCAACAAGGAGGACGAGCGCAAGGTCAACGACGCGCCGGCCACCCCGCTTGAGGGCGACGAGAACCGCGAGACGGTGACCCGCTTCCGCGACAGCGCGACCGACCGCCCGGCCGAGAGCTGATCCCATGGCGGCCCAGGTTCGCGTTCTTCGTCAACGGATCCGCTCGGCGAAGTCGATGAAGAAGATCACCAAGGCGATGGAGCTCGTGGCGACGAGCCGGATCGCCAAGGCCCAGGCCCGGGTGCAGGCGTCCCTGCCGTACGCCCAGGCCATCACCGGTGTGCTCACGGCGCTGGCGTCCAACGCGCGGATCGACCACCCGCTGCTCACCCCGCGCGAGCGGGTGCGGCGGGCGGGCGTCCTGTTGGTCACCAGCGACCGTGGCCTGGCCGGCGGTTACAGCTCCAACGCGATCAGGATGGCCGAGTCGCTGATCGCGCGGCTCAAGGCGGACGGCAAGGAGCCGGTGCTCTACGTCATCGGGCGTAAGGGCGTCGGGTTCTACCGGTTCCGCGACCGGCCGATCGAGGCGAACTGGACCGGGTTCAGCGAGCAGCCGTCGTTCGAGGACGCCCGTACCGTGGGTGAGACGCTGATCAAGGCGTTCACCGCTGGTGCGGACGACGTCGACGGTGGCGCTGGCGCGGACGGGGTGCTCGGCGTCGACGAGTTGCACATCGTCTACACCGAGTTCCACTCGCTGATGACGCAGAACCCGGTCACGAAGATCATCGGCCCGATGCAGGTCGAGGACCGGCCGCGTTCCGAAGGACTGCTGCCGGCGTACGAGTTCGAGCCCGAGGCGGAGGCGCTGCTCGACGCGCTCCTGCCGAGGTACATCAACACGCGGATCTACGCGGCGTTGCTCGAGTCGGCGGCGAGTGAGTCGGCGGCACGGCGGCGGGCGATGAAGAGCGCCACCGACAACGCCGAAGAGATGATCGAGAAGTACACGCGTGAGATGAACTCGGCCCGTCAGGCCGGGATCACCCAGGAGATCAGCGAGATCGTCGGCGGCGCCAACGCGCTTGCCGCGTCGGGAAGTGAAGTGTGATGACTGCACCAGTAGAGACCAAGACGGCCACGGGTCGCGTGGTCCGGGTCATCGGCCCGGTCGTCGACGCCGAGTTCCCGCGCGACGGCATGCCGGCCCTGTTCAACGCCCTGAACGTCACCGTGAGCCTGTCCGGCGGTGAGAAGACGCTGACCCTGGAGGTCGCCCAGCACCTGGGTGACAACCTGGTCCGCGCCATCTCGATGCAGCCGACCGACGGTCTGGTTCGCGGCGCGGAGGTGCGTGACCTCGGCGAGCCGATCAGTGTGCCGGTGGGCGACGCGGTCAAGGGCCACGTGTTCAACGCGATCGGCGAGGTGCTCAACCTCAAAGAGGGCGAGACGTTCGAGGCCGACGACCGGTGGGGTATCCACCGCAAGGCCCCGGCCTTCGCGGACCTGGAGCCGAAGACCGAGATGCTGGAGACCGGCATCAAGGTGATCGACCTGCTCGCCCCGTACGTCAAGGGCGGCAAGATCGGTCTGTTCGGCGGCGCGGGCGTGGGCAAGACGGTGCTCATCCAGGAGATGATCACCCGTGTTGCCCGTAACTTCGGTGGTACCTCGGTCTTCGCCGGCGTGGGTGAGCGCACCCGTGAGGGCAACGACCTCATCGCCGAGATGACCGAGTCCGGCGTCATCGACAAGACCGCGCTGGTCTACGGCCAGATGGACGAGCCGCCGGGCACCCGGCTGCGGGTGGCGCTCTCCGCGCTGACCATGGCGGAGTACTTCCGCGACGTGAAGAAGCAGGAGGTGCTGCTCTTCATCGACAACATCTTCCGCTTCACCCAGGCCGGCTCCGAGGTCTCCACCCTGCTCGGGCGTATGCCGAGCGCCGTGGGTTACCAGCCGACCCTGGCGGACGAGATGGGCGAGCTCCAGGAGCGGATCACCTCCGTCCGGGGCCAGGCCATCACCTCCATGCAGGCGATCTACGTGCCGGCGGACGACTACACCGACCCCGCTCCGGCCACCACGTTCGCCCACCTGGACGCGACCACCAACCTGGAGCGGTCGATCTCCGACAAGGGCATCTACCCGGCCGTGGACCCGCTGGCGTCCTCGTCCCGGATCCTCGCCCCGGAGTTCGTCGGCCCCGAGCACTTCCAGGTCGCCACCGAGGTGAAGCGGATCCTGCAGCGCTACAAGGACCTGCAGGACATCATCGCCATCCTCGGCATCGAGGAGCTCTCCGAGGAAGACAAGATCACCGTGGCCCGGGCCCGGCGGATCGAGCGCTTCCTGTCGCAGAACACCTACGCGGCGGAGCAGTTCACCGGCGTGCCGGGCTCGACGGTCCCGATCAAGGAGACCATCGAGGCGTTCCGCAAGATCAGCGAGGGTGAGTACGATCACTTCCCCGAGCAGGCGTTCTTCATGTGCGGCGGCCTCGAGGACCTGGAGCGCAAGGCTGAGGAGCTGATGAAGGCCTGACCAGCCCTCGTCGATACCCGTAGCAAAAAGACTGCCCCGGCAATGCCGGGGCAGTCTTTTGTTCATCTTCGCGCCTTAGCATCGTCGCGGTCCGTTACTCGTGGTCGTCACTTCCGCGGCTCCCGAGCTACGGTTCGTTCCGCGCTCACCTGAACGAGCGTTGATCTTTGCAACCTTTCGACGACGTGCGCCCGTCTTCCTCGTCGTGGGCGTAACGAACGGAGCTGCTCGTGGGTAAGGCCGGCAAGAGTGGCCGCAAGGCGTCCCTCTGGCGAGGTGTGCCGCGGTGGGCCAGGCTCTGCACGGTGTTCGGCACCGTGCTGACCGTGCTCAGCGGCGCCGTGCTGGTCGGCACCGAGGTGCTGATGGCCCGCTACGAGGGGTCCGTCGGCAAGGCTGACCTCTTCGGCGACCAGGCGGCGGGCGCCCAGGCGAAGAAGAGTGACATCAAGGGGCCGCTCAACATCCTGCTCGTCGGCATCGACCCGCGTACGCCGACGGCCGCGCCGCTGGCCGACTCGATCATGGTGCTGCACGTGCCGGCCTCGATGGACCGGGCCTACCTGTTCTCGCTGCCTCGTGACCTCTACGTGCGGATCCCGGCGTTCAAGAAGGCCGAGTTCCCGGGCGAGACCACGAAGATCAACGCGGCGATGTCGTTCGGCAGCAGGGTGCCGGGGGCCAACCCTGACGCGGCACGGGGCTTCGAGTTGCTGGCCACCACCGTGCAGAACATCACCGGCATCAAGCGCTTCGACGCCGGCGCGATCATCAACTTCACCGGTTTCCAGAAGATCGTCGACGCCATGGGCGGTGTCGACATGTACATCGAGCGCGACGTGAAGTCCGAGCACAAGCAGCCGGACGGCAAGCCGCGGCCGGGCAACACCCGTGGTGAGGGCTACGTCGGCCCGCAGGCGATCTACAAGAAGGGCAACCGGCACCTGAGTGGGTGGCAGGCGCTGGACTACGTCCGGCAGCGCTACCCGAAGAACGGCGTTCCGGATTCCGACTACGGTCGCCAGCGCCACCAGCAGCAGTTCGTCAAGGCCATGGTCGGCCAGGCGTTCAGCGCCGACGTGGTGTCCAACCCGATCAAGCTGGACAAGGTGCTCCGCGCCGCCGGCCAGTCGTTGATCTTCAACGGTCGAGGCAACAGCGTCGTCGACTTCGGGCTCGCACTGAAGGACATCCGCCCGAACACCATCGAGATGATCAAGCTGCCCGGTGGTGGAGTCTTCGAGGGGCAGAAGTACCTGGGCGAGCAGTTCCAGGAAGGTGTGCCGGACTTCTTCACCGCCCTGCACAACGAGCAACTCGACCCGTTCCTGCTGGAGCACCCGGAATTCGTGAACAAGGCCAAGTAGTCAGGTCGGCGTTGTCCCCACCCGCGTTGGGCGCGCCGCATCGTCAGGCTAGACTTTCGGCAATCCGTAGCCGCAGCAAGGAGACAGCGTGGCACAGCAGCTTCACGTCGAGCTCGTCGCCGTCGAGGAGAAGGTCTGGTCCGGTGACGCCGAGATGGTCGTCGCCCGGACGACCGAAGGCGAGCTCGGTGTCCTGCCGGGGCACGCGCCGCTGCTCGGCCAACTCGCCGAGCCCGGTCAGGTGCGCATCAAGCTCGCCGGCGGCGAGCAGGTCGCCTACGAGGTGGCCGGCGGCTTCCTCTCGGTGAGCGCCGAAGGTGTCACAGTGCTGGCCGAGAGCGCAACCCCGGTCTCCGCGCAGAGCCGCTGAGCCACACCGGGGATGGAGATCGTCGAAGGATTCGGAATCGGCGTTGTCGTCATCCTCGGCGCGCTTCTGACCCTCTTCGTCCGGCGAGCTCTGGTCACCCGCAGCGGCGGCATCATCCGGCTCAGCGTCCGGGTCTCCACCATGCTCGACGGCCGCGGCTGGTCGCCCGGCTTCGGCCGGTTCGCCGGTGACGAGCTGCGCTGGTACAGGATGTTCAGCTTCGCGATCCGGCCCAAGCGGGTCCTCTCCCGCAAGGGACTGGCCGTGGAGCGCCGACGGTTGCCCGAAGGTCAGGAACGGTTCTCCATGCCGGCCGACTGGGTGATCCTGCGCTGTACCAGTCACCACGCACCGGTGGAGATCGCCATGGCGCGATCGACAGTGACCGGTTTTCTTTCCTGGCTCGAGGCCGCCCCTCCGGGGGCGGTCTCGCCGCGTATGGCCTCCCAGGACTGGCCGGCTGCCTGATCGGCCCTGTGTTGCTCTTTCGGGTTTCCGGGGGAGCCCGCCCGGCTCCGGGCGGTCAGGCTTGATCCCTGCGCCGGGCAGGCTCCCCCCGGAAACCCCTTCGTGGGCACGGCCCGCCGACTCGGGTTTCCTGAAACCGTGGTGTCCCCGTGGCGAGGATGGCCCGACGTCATGGAACCCGAGTCGATCTAGACGCTGACTCGCCCTGGCCCTGGCGGGGGTCGCCGGAGGACGAGTCGGCCTTGGCTACGCGTGGTGGCGGTCAGAGTGGGAACTCAGACCTCGACGTGGTGCGGAGCGCCCGACGTTCAGCGCTTGCCGCCCGGCACCCATAGCACGTCTCCTGCCGGATTTGCCGTTCTTGACAGGATAAAGAGCAGATCGGAGAGCCGGTTGAGATACTTTGCCGGGAGCGTGCTGGTTCGTTCCGGATCGTGGCTGACCAGCGCCCACGCTGCCCGTTCGGCACGCCGGGCGACGGTCCGCGCCACGTGCAGCAGCGCCGCACCTGCGGTGCCGCCGGGGAGGATGAAGGAGTCGAGCTTGCTCAGGCGTGCGTTGTACTCGTCGCACCAGCCCTCCAGGCGCTCGACGTACTCCTCGGTGACCCGCAGCGGCGGGTACTTCGGCTCCGGCTCGACCGGGGTGGACAGGTCGGCGCCGACGTCGAACAGGTCGTTCTGCACCGACCCCAGCACGCCGCGAAGCTCCTCGTCGAGGTTTCCCAGCGCGAGCGCGACGCCGATCGCCGCGTTGCACTCGTCGACATCCGCGTACGCGGCGATCCGTGGATCGGTCTTCGGCACCTGCTCGTTGTTGCTCAGCCTGGTCATGCCGGCGTCGCCGGCCTTGGTGTAGATGCGCGTGAGGTGGACGGCCATGACGCACAGCCTACGGATTCCCGACCTGACGATCCCGGCGCGGCCGGACAGCACCGCCGGCTGGCCGGTGGTGGTGGGCCCCGGCGACGCCGGCGATTCGGCGGTCAACGATGTCGACGTCATCCGGGTACGCGGTGACGCCCGACTGTCCGGCACCGTGCACGTGGTCGGTGCCAAGAACTCGGCGTTGAAGCTGATGGCCGCCGCGCTGCTCGCGCCGGGCCGCAGTGTGATCACCAACGTCCCCCGGATCACCGACATCGCGATCATGGGGGAGGTGCTACGTCGGCTGGGCTGCGACGTCCAGTTCGACGTGGACGACCCGGTCGACCCGATGGTCGCCCGGGGCGGGGTGGCCCGGTCCCGGTCGGTGACGATCGACGTACCCGAGCAGCCGGGCGCGGAGGCCGACTACGACCTGGTCCGACGGTTGCGCGCGTCGATCTGCGTGCTCGGCCCGTTGCTGGCCCGCCGGGGGTACGTGCGGGTGGCCCATCCCGGCGGTGACGCGATCGGGTCGCGGGGGTTGGACATGCACATCTCCGGGCTGACCCGGATGGGCGCGGAGATCTCCGGTGAGCACGGGTTCGTCATCGCATCCGCCCCGCACGGGCTGCGCGGCGCGGACATCGTGCTGGATTTTCCCAGCGTCGGCGCGACCGAGAACCTGGTGATGGCAGCGGTGCTGGCCCAGGGCACCACGATGATCGACAACGCGGCCCGGGAGCCGGAGATCGTCGACATCTGCACGATGCTCAACCAGATGGGCGCGCGCATCGTCGGCGCGGGCACGTCGACGTTGCGCATCACCGGTGTGCCCGGTCTGCGTCCGGTGCGCCACGCCACGGTGGGGGACCGGATCGTCGCCGGCACCTGGGCGTTCGGCGCGGCGATGACCCGCGGCGACGTGACGGTGACCGGGCTCGACCCGGCCTTCCTGGAGGTCGCCCTGGACAAGGTGGTGGCGGCCGGCGCGCTGGTGGAGACCCGGGGGGACGGCTTCCGCGTACGGATGGACGAGCGGCCCCGGGCGGTGGACGTGGTGACGCTGCCGTACCCCGGTTTCGCCACCGACCTGCTGCCGATGGCGATTGGGCTGGCGGCCGTCAGCGACGGTGCCTCCCTGATCACCGAGAACATCTTCGACGGCCGGTTCATGTTCGCCAACGAGATGATGCGGCTCGGCGCGGACATCAAGACCGATGGGCACCACGCGGTGGTCCGTGGACGGGGCCGGCTCTCCGGCGCACCGGTGCAGGCGACCGACATCCGCGCCGGCGCCGGGCTGATCATCGCCGGGCTGTGCGCGCAGGGGGTCACCGAGGTGTCCCACGTGCACCACGTGGACCGGGGTTACCCGGACTTCGTGGCCGACCTGCGTGCGCTCGGGGTGGCGGTCGAGCGGGGCACCACCCCGGAGGAACCGTCACTGGAGATCTGAGGCCCCCACGACCCGGCCCGACCACCACTTAGCCATCGTTCAGGCTCGCCGACTAGGGTGCAGGCAGGCACTCAATCGCAGCGAGGGAGAAGCAGATGGCGGGTCGACTCGCGGTCGTCGGGGCCGGGTTGATGGGTTCCGGCATCGCCCAGGTGGCGGCGCAGGCGGGCTGGCAGGTGACGCTGCGCGACCTGGACGAGGCGGCCACCACCCGGGGTCTGGGCGGTATTCGGAAGTCTCTGGAGAAGTTCGCCGAGAAGGGCAAGATCGAGGCCTCCGAGGTCGAGGCGACGCTGGCTCGGATCACGCCGACCACCGACCTGGAGGCGGCGGCGGACGCGGACATCGTGGTCGAGGCGGTCTTCGAGCGGTTGGAGATCAAGCACGAGGTGTTCCGCGCTCTGGACAAGATCTGCAAGTCGGACGCGGTGCTCGCCACCAACACCTCGGCGATCCCGGTCAGCCAGATCGCCGCGGTGACCGAGCGGCCCGAGGCGGTGGTCGGCACGCACTTCTTCTCCCCGGTGCCGATGATGCAGCTCTGCGAGCTGGTACGCGGTTACAAGACCAGCGACGCCACGCTGGACACCGCGCGGGTCTTCGCCGAGGAGATCGGCAAGACGGTTGTGGTGGTGAACCGGGACATCGCCGGCTTCGTCACCACCCGGCTGATCTCCGCCCTGGTGATGGAGGCGGTCAAGCTGGTCGAGTCCGGCGTGGTGTCAGCGGAGGACCTGGACACCGCCTGCCGGCTGGGCTTCGGGCACGCGATGGGCCCGTTGGCCACCACCGACCTGACCGGGGTGGACGTGCTGCTGCACGCCTCGAAGAACATCTACACCGACACCGCCGACGAGAAGTTCTTCCCGCCGGAGCTGCTCCAGCGGATGGTCACCGCTGGTGACCTGGGCCGCAAGACCGGCAAGGGCTTCTACACGTACTGAGTGGTGGCGGCCGGGGCGGGCACCCGCCCCGGCCGCTCAGCCGTCGCGCTTGGTGGTCCAGCGGAAGGTGGTCAGGCAGACCACCGCACCGATCACGCACCAGAGAGCCAGCACCACCGCCACCCGGCCCAGCTCGAACGAGCCGCCCGGTTCCTGGGCGCCGAAGCTCTCCGGCAGGAAGACCGACCGGAGCCCCTGGCACATCCACTTGAGCGGGAACAGCGCCGCCACCTGCTGCATCCAGGTGGGCAGGTCGGTGAAGACGAAGAACACCCCGGAGATGAACTGAAGGATCAGGGACACCGGGGTGACCACCGCCGAGCCGCTGCGGGCGGTGCTGGCCACCGACGAGATGGCGATGCCGCACAGGGTGCACGCGATCACCCCGAGCACGGCGACCCAGCCGAAGGTGAGCCACTTCCCGGCGGTGCCCGGCAGGTCGAGGTCGAACAGCGCCACCGCGAAGGCCAGCAGCAGCGCCGTCTCGGCGATGCCGATCACCACCACCATGATCACCTTGCCGGCGAACCAGACCCACTTCGGCATCGGCGTGCCCCGGTAGCGCTTGAGCACGCCCCGGTCCCGCTCGACCGGGATCCAGATGCCGAGGTTCTGAAAGCTCACAGTCATCAGGCCGGTCGCGATCATGCCGGTGATGAAGTACTGCGTGAACTTCACCCCACCGCCGATCGTCCCATGGAAGATCGACGCGAAGATCAGGATCATGATGATCGGGAAGCCCATGGTGAAGACCACCGACTCCCGGCTGCGCAGGAACTGGGTGATCTCCAGCCGGCCCTGGCGCAGGGCGAGCGCGCCGGCACCCGGCCGCCGGCCGCGGGTCGCGGTGACCGGCGTCGCCGGCTTCGTCGTGGTCGTCATCGCGAGTGTCCGATCATGGTGAGGTAGACGTCCTCCAGGGTCGGCCGGGTCACCGTCAGCCCGGGGACCTCACCGCCGTGACGCGCGGCGAGGTCGGCCACGAGGGCCGTCGGCGTCGCGCTCTGCGCGCTTTCCAGCGTCCCGGCCGGGGTACGCCAGGAGACCGTGGCGAGGGCCTCCTGCCGATTGCCCAGGCGGTTGGGCGCGGCGACCTCGACAAGTCGGCCACCGGCGATCACCCCGACCCGGTCGGCGAGCGCTTCCGCCTCGTCCAGGTAGTGGGTGGTGAGCACGATTGTGGTGCCGGCGGCGGCCAGGTCGCGGATCAGCTCCCAGAACTCGCGACGCGCCTCCGGGTCGAAGCCGGTGGTCGGCTCGTCGAGGAAGAGCAGCTCCGGCCGGCCGACGATGCCGAGGGCCACGTCCAGGCGGCGCTTCTGGCCGCCGGAGAGGGTGTGTGTGCGGGCCTTCGCCTTGCCGGCCAGCCCGACCCGCTCGATCACCTTCGCCGGGTCGTCGGCGTCGAGGTAGAAGCCAGAGAAGTGCCGAATCACCTCGGCCACCGTCAGCTCGTCGAACTCGCCGGTGCCCTGGAGCACGATGCCGACCCGGGAACGCCAGTCGGCGTCGGGGTTGGCCGGGTCCACGCCGAGCACGGAGACCTCGCCGGCATCCCGGTGTCGGTAACCCTCAAGGATCTCCACGGTGGTGGTCTTGCCGGCGCCGTTCGGGCCGAGCAACGCGAACACCTCGCCACGGCGCACGTCGAGATCCACGCCCGCCACCGCTACGTTGTCGCCGTACGCCTTGCGCAGCCCTCGGACGGAGATGGCCAGCTCGTCATCCATGCCGTCCAGTGTGCGTCCTGACCCGCCCTGCGTGGTGCCCGGGGTGTGGCGTTCCGCGCCACTGCGGGAACTTGACACCTGGACGTCCCCGACATGGACCTGTGTGGTTTTCCACAGCTCCTTTTACTGAACGGTAACTTAGACTCCGGCCATGGATGAGACGCCATTCCCGGGGCGACTGCCCGAGCGGGACCGCCCGTGGGTGATGCGCACCTACGCCGGCCACTCGTCGGCCGCGGCGACGAACGCGCTCTTCCGCCGCAACCTGGCGAAGGGGCAGACCGGCCTGTCGGTCGCCTTCGACCTGCCCACCCAGACCGGGTACGACCCGGACCACGAACTCGCCGCCGGCGAGGTCGGACGGGTCGGCGTGCCGGTGGCTCACCTCGGCGACATGCGGGCGCTCTTCGACGGTCTCCCGCTCGCCGAGACGAACACCTCGATGACCATCAACGCCCCGGCGATGTGGCTGCTCGCCCTGTACAGCACCGTCGGGCTGGAGCAGGGCGCCGACCTGGCCCGCTGCGCCGGCACCACCCAGAACGACATCATCAAGGAGTACCTGTCCCGGGGCACCTACATCTTCCCGCCGGCGGCGTCGCTGCGGCTCACCGCCGACGTGGTGGCGTACACGCTGCGCGAGATGCCCCGGTGGAACCCGGTGAACATCTGCTCGTACCACCTCCAGGAGGCCGGTGCCACGCCCGTGCAGGAGGTCGGCTTCGCGCTGGCCACCGCCGTCGCCGTGCTCGACGCGGTCCGCGACTCCGGTCAGGTGCCCGCCGAACGGATGGGCGACGTGGTCCAGCGGATCTCGTTCTTCGTCAACGCCGGGGTGCGCTTCGTCGAGGAGATCGCCAAGATGCGCGCGTTCGGCGTGCTCTGGGACGAGATCACCCGGGACCGGTACGGGGTCACCGACGCCAGACAACGGCGGTTCCGCTACGGCGTGCAGGTCAACTCGCTCGGCCTGACCGAGGCGCAGCCGGAGAACAACATCCAGCGCATCGTGCTGGAGATGCTCGGCGTGACGATGTCCCGCGACGCCCGGGCCCGCGCCGTCCAACTGCCCGCCTGGAACGAGGCGCTCGGCCTGCCCCGCCCCTGGGACCAGCAGTGGTCGCTGCGGATGCAGCAGGTCCTGGCGTACGAGTCGGACCTGCTCGAATATCCCGACCTCTTCGCCGGCTCGCACGTGATGACCGCACTCGTCGACGAGATCGTCACCGGGGCGCGGGCCGAGTTGGGCGCGGTGCTCAAGCTGGGCGGCGTCGTCGCCGCAGTGGAGACCGGCTACCTCAAGAGCGCGCTGGTCGCGTCACTCGCCGAGCGGCGTCGGCGGATGGAGTCCGGTGCCGACGTGGTGGTCGGGGTCAACCGGTACACCGAGACCGAACCCTCCCCGCTGACCGCTGCCGGCGCGGGCTCCGTCGAGCAGGTCGACCCCGCGGTCGAGGCGGCCGCCGTGGACGGCGTACGCCGGTGGCGGTCCGACCGGGACGCGGCCGTCGTCGACGCGGCGCTGGCCCGGCTGCGCGCGGACGCCGCGACCACCGCCAACCTGATGCCGGCCACCCTGGAGTGCGTGCGGGCCGGGGTGACCACCGGCGAGTGGGCCGGCGCGCTGCGCCAGGTCTTCGGCGAGTACCGGGCGCCGACCGGGCTGGCCGGCGCTACGGGCGGCGGCGGGGAGCCGGGCCTCGCGGCGGTCCGCGAGCGGGTCGCCGCGACGGCGCGGGAGCTGGGCAGTGGCCGGCTGCGGCTGCTGGTCGGCAAACCCGGCCTGGACGGGCACTCCAACGGCGCGGAGCAGATCGCGGTACGTGCCCGTGACGCCGGCTTCGAGGTCGTCTACCAGGGCATTCGGTTGACCGCGGGGCAGATCGTCGCCGCCGCTGTCGAGGAGGACGTCGACCTGGTCGGGCTCTCCGTGCTCTCCGGGTCGCACCTGGCCGCCGTGCCGGCGGTGCTCGACGGGCTTCGCGCCGCAGGCCGGGCCGACCTGCCGGTGGTGGTGGGCGGCATCATCCCGGCCGGTGACGCGGACACCCTCCGCGCGGCCGGGGTCGCCCGGGTCTTCACCCCGAAGGACTTCGCCCTCACCGGCATCATCGACGACCTGGTGACCGTCATCCGTCGCGCCAACGACCTGCCCTGACCGAAGGGCCGTCTCGGGCAGGTCGTCGGCCCGGCGTGGGTCAGCGGCTGGTGTAGGTCATGCAGTCGGCCATGTCGTTGTCCGGGCCGACCCTGATCGACGACGCGTGGCACTCCAACTGCTCGTTGTGCCGGCAGTCGGCGCGCTGGCACGCCCCCACCTGCGCGATCAGGCTCTCCACGCCACCCCGGACGGGCGACTCGACGAAGGTGTGGCAGTGGGCGTGATCCATGCTGCCGATGGTGATCGCGAAGGCGTGGCAGTCACCCGACTGGTTGTACGCGCATGCGGCGACCACGCATTCCTGGACTCGGGGCATCTCCAACGCTGCGGTCATGCCGACCTCCTCTAGGCTCCTGCCCCGATACTAGGCTTTTGTCGCCCCGTGCAGCCCCGGTATCGCGGGCCGCCGATCACGCGTCAGACGCGGAAGCCGGCGGCGCGGGCGGCCTCCCGTTCGCGGCGTCGATCGGATCGACGACGGAAGAACCAGAAGGCGAAGAACGCCAGGCCGACGAGGGCGACGAGCACCAGCACCGGCAGGATGATCGCCACCAGGGAGACCACCACGCTGGTGGCGTCCTCGGCGGTGCTGGCGACCGGGGCGCCGATTCCGGCGGTGGTCGCGTTGATCACCGGCCGGGCTGCGGACTTGAGCAGATGCACGCCCAACGCCAGCAGCACGCCGGTGACGACCGGCACCCACTGGTGCGACGAGAAGAAGCTCCCCGGATCGCTGACCGTCACCGTCTCCGACGAGGAGCCGGCACCGAAGGCCAGGCCACCGGCGGTGGGTCGGACCACGGTCTGCACCACGTCGTTGATGTGGTCGACCACTGGCACCTTGTCCGCCACCATCTCCACGGCGAGCAGCACGGCCATGATCGCGATGACCCAGCCGTTGCCGAGCCAGGTCCAGCCGCTGGGCAGGTCGATCAGGTCGGTGTAACGGCCGAGTAGGCCGAGGATGAGCAGGGGTATGTAGGCGTTGAGCCCCGCCGATGCGGCGAGACCGGTGCCGGTGAGGACTTCGAACACGGTCTCAGCATCGCATCGACGCGCCAGTGCCGCTCGCTGGCGACCGGCGGGTGCTCGGCTACCCTCGTCGGGTGCGGTTGGTCATTGCGAAGTGCTCGGTGGATTACGTCGGACGGCTCTCGGCTCACCTGCCGCTGGCCACCCGGTTGCTGATGGTGAAGGCGGACGGGTCGGTGTCCATTCATGCCGACGACCGGGCGTACAAGCCGTTGAACTGGATGAGCCCGCCGTGTCGGTTGGAGGAGGCCCCCGGTGTGTGGCGGGTCGTCAACAAGGCTGGCGAGGAGCTGCGGATCACCCTGGAGGAGATCTTCCAGGACACCTCGTACGAGTTGGGTGTGGATCCGGGCCTGCGCAAGGACGGGGTGGAGGCGCACCTGCAGGAGTTGCTGGCCGCCAACCCGGGTGCCCTGGGTGAGGGGTTCACACTGGTCCGCCGCGAGTACATGACGGCCATCGGCCCGGTCGACCTGCTGTGCCGGGATGCCAACTCGGGCTCGGTGGCCGTCGAGGTCAAGCGGCGTGGCGACATTGACGGCGTGGAGCAGCTGACCCGCTATCTCGAGCTGATGAACCGTGACCCGCTGCTCAGCCCGGTCGTCGGGGTCTTCGCCGCCCAGGAGATCAAGCCGCAGGCCCGGGTGCTCGCCACCGACCGGGGCATCAGGTGTGTGGTCGTGGACTACGACAAGCTGCGCGGCATCGTGAAGGACGAGCTGACCCTCTTCTGACCGGCGTACTACCCGGTGCGCACCGCGATCAGCGACTTCGGCAGACCGAACACCCGCTCCACCAGCATTGTCGAGTCGGGGAAGTAGTGACGCATCTGCGAGCGGTCCAACAGCTCGGTCCAGAGCACCTGGTGGATGGCGGCGTCGTGGCTGCGGGTCGGCTTGTGCCCCAACGGCCAGCGCCGGGCGAACGCGGTGCGCAGTCGTACCGGCAGGAACTGCATGCCGGGCGCGATCCAGTGTGGCTCGATGGGGAAGTAGCGGTAGGGCGTCTGCACCCAGTGCCGGTCGGCCAGTGAGCGGACGGCGGCGGCGAAGCGGATCCGGCGTTCGTGCCCGCCCACATGCTCCAGCACCGAGTTCGAGAAGACCAGGTCGTAGCCGCCCTTGGTGAGGTGCGAGGGCAGGTCGCAGGCATCGGCCTGCTCGACGTGGGCCCAATCCGGGACGACAGCGGGCGGCTGCTCCAGGTTGACGACTGTCACCCGGGCCGGTCGGACGGTGGCGCGGTGCCAGGTGCCGAGCCGACCACCGAGGTCGACCACGTGCATGTCGCCGATCTCGGGAAAGGTGCGTGCCAGCCAGTCCGAGCGGTGCCGACGCCGTCGGGCGCTCCACGACTGGTCACTGTCGACAAGGCGGTAGCGCAATCGATTGGGGCCCATTTAACGCAATGTACCGCCGTGGACACGGTGACCAAACATGTGGATGCACCGATCCTTGTTGATGATCGGTTATCCGACACTCACCTGCCGTACATGACCTTGATGGCCTTGACGAGTCGGGCCACGTCGGCCGGGGTGCGCTCGAAGGTCATCGACGGCAGCAGCGACCGGGCCCGACGCCTGGTGATCGCCTTGGCCCGACCGAACTCACGCAGGCCGTCCTCCCCGTGGATCCGCCCGAAGCCGGAGTCGCCGACACCACCGAACGGCAGGGTGGACATGCCGGCGAAGGTCAGCGTGGAGTTGATCGACGCCATCCCGGAGCGCAGTCGCCGGGCGATGGCCACCGCGCGCCGCCGGCCGAAGACCGAACCCCCGAGGCCGTACGACAGGGCGTTGGCGCGGGTGAGGGCCTCGTCGGCGTCGCGGACCCGGCTGATGGTCAGCGTGGGACCGAAGGTCTCCTCGCGGACGGCGGCCGACTCCTCCGGAACGTCCACCAGCACGGTGGGGTGGACGTACGGCGGCTGTACCGCGCTCGGGCCGCCGAGCACGGCGCGTCCGCCGGACGTGATGGCGGCGTCGATGTGCCGACGGATCACGTCGATCTGCTTGGGCATGGTGATCGGGCCGATGTCGGTGCCCTCCGGCCCGACCGTCAGCCGACCGGCGCGGCTCACCACCTTGTCGACGAAGGCGTCGAAGACGGCGTCGACCGCGTACACCCGCTCGATGCCGATGCAGGTCTGGCCGGCGTTGGTCATGCCGCCCCAGACGCACGCCTCGGCGGCCGCGTCGAGGTCGGCGTCGCTGTCCACGATCATGGCGTCCTTGCCGCCGCCCTCGATGAGCACCGGGGTCAGCGTCTCGGCGCAGGCGGCCATCACCTTGCGGGCGGTGGCGGTGGAGCCGGTGAAGGCCAGCTTGTTGACGCCGGAGCGGCACAGCGCCGCGCCCACGTCGCCCAGCCCGTGCACGGCGGTGAAGACCGGCTGCTCGGGCACCACCTCGGCGAAGCTGTCCACCAGCCACTGGCCGACGGCGGGGGTGTACTCGCTCGGCTTGAGCACGACGGCGTTGCCGGCGGCGAGGGCGTACGCGGCGGAGCCGATCGGCGTGAAGACCGGATAGTTCCACGGCCCGATCACGCCGACCACGCCGTAGGGCTGATATTCGAGATGCCCGGAGAACTCGGCCAGGATGAGCCGGGACCGCACCCGGCGTGGACCGAGCACGCTGCCGGCGTTGCGGGCGGCCCAGTCGATGTGCTCGATCGCGGTGACGATCTCGACGATGGCGTCGGCGATCGGCTTTCCGCCCTCGACGTGCACCAACTCGGCCAGCTGCTCGATGCGCTTGGCGAGCAGGGCACGCCAGCGCAGCATCCGCTGGCGGCGGCCGGTGAAGCCGAGGCTCGCCCACCATTCGCCCGCGGCGCGGGCGCGGTCGACGGCCTGCCGCACGTCGGCGTCGGTGGCGACCGGGAGGCGACCGGCCTCAGCGCCGGTCGCCGGGCTGGTGGAGACCAACTGACCCGCGTCGATGACCGGAACGCCCGGGATATGCACTGCCGTCATGGCGGAAGTGTAGACCTGAGGATTACTCACCGGTAGGGTCCCCGATTCGGGGCCAGGGGGGCGGCGTCGGACCAACCCGACCGATCGTTGATCAGTGCAGGTCAGGGCGTTGGTATCGGAAATGTCCCGCCCGAATCGTCGAACGGCAGGTGGCCGGGAGGTGACGAGAGGCTGACCGGCCGGTCGGTATTGACGACTACCGTCTGATGGCAAGCTGACGCGCGGAGTGACGGTGTGGGGTGGAGGGCTGACTGTCCATGGAGGAACATCCGGAACTGATGCCGCTGTTGACGGTCGCGGGTGGACCGATGCGCGGCGCGAGCTTTCGCATGCGAGCCGAGATACAGGTGATCGGCCGAGCGCCGACCGGTCAGGTTGTCATCAACGACCCACACCTGAGCCGTCGCCACGCCGAGGTGTGGCTGGCACCGGAGGGCCCGTCCCTGCGGGACCTGGGCTCCACCAACGGCACCTGGCTCAACGACCGGCGGATCACCGAGGTGGAACGACTCTCCGACGGCGACGTGATCCGGCTGGGCCGTACCGAGCTGCGCCTGTTCGACCCCGGGGTGGCGCTCACCGACCCGGTGGGGCTCAGCTTCGGCCCGTCCCGGCGCGACGTCCGACCGACCCTGCCGCTGCCGCTGGCCGCGCCGCCGGGCTCGCGTCGCTGATCGCCTGGCGGCCTGCCACACCGGGTAGGCCCGTTGGGTGGCGGTCCGACACCTGGACCGGCGGGGACACCCGTGGCACCATGCCGCGGATGGAGACCGAGCAGCGGACCGTGACGGCGAACGGCATCACTCAGGCGGTACGGGTGGCCGGCCCGCCGGACGGCACGCCGGTGCTGCTCATCCACGGCAACTGCTCGTCCGCGCTGTTCTGGGAGCCGCTGGTCCGCCGTCTGCCGCCGACGCTGCGGGTGGTCGCCCCCGACCTGCGGGGGTACGGCGACACCGCGACCGCCCCGGTGGACGCCACCCGGGGCCTGCGGGACTTCGCCGACGACGTGGCCGCACTGCTGGACGACCCGACGCTCTTCGACGCCGACGCCGACGCGCGACCGGTGGTGGTCGGGCACTCCCTCGGCGGCGGGGTGGCGATGCGCCTGCTGGTCGACCACCCGCACCGGGTGGGGGCGTTGCTGCTCGCCGCACCGGTCTCCCCGTACGGCTTCGGCGGCACCCGCGACCTGACCGGCACGCCGACCACCCCCGACTTCGCCGGCACCGGCGCCGGCACGGCGAACCGGGACTTCGTCGCCCGCCTGGCGGCCGGCGACCGGAGCACGGACGCGCCGGCCAGCCCGCGCGCCGTGCTGCGAGCCACCTACGTGGCCGATCCCGCCTCGCTGGGCACCGATGAGGAACTGCTGCTGGACACCGTGCTCTCCACCGCCACCGGCGACGACAACTACCCGGGCACGGCGGTGCCGTCGGAGAACTGGCCGGGCACCGCGCCGGGGGAGCGCGGGGTGCTCAACGCGCTGGCGCCGACCTGGTTCCGGCTCGCCGACGAGCTGGTGGCCGTCGCCGAGAAACCGCCGGTCACCTGGGTACGCGGAGACGTCGACGTCATCGTCTCGGACACCTCGCTCTTCGACCTGGCGTACCTGGGTTCGCTGGATCTCGTGCCCGGCTGGCCCGGCGCGGACGCCTGCCCACCGCAGCCGATGGTCGGCCAGACCCGGGCGGTGCTCGACCGGTACGCGGCGGCCGGCGGCGCGTACCACGAGGTGGTGCTGCCCGGCTGCGGGCACAGCCCGCACCTGGAGCGCCCCGCGGAGTTCGTCGCGGAGTTGTTGGCACTGACCAGCGTGGCGGCCGGGTAGCGGCACGGCTGGGTCGTGGGTGACATAGGCCACGGCGTCTCGACAACTCACCGTCACGTGGCAGACTCGCGCGCATAACCTTAGCGGCCGTTCAGTGGCCGTGCGGAGTCCTGGGGAGGCCGGTCGTGGCGCGCGAGTTCAGCACCGTTGGTGTGGTGGGGCTGGGCACCATGGGTGCCGGCATCGTCGAGGTCTTCGCCCGCAACGGCATCGACGTGGTGGCGGTGGAAATCTCGGCACCGGCGCTGGAGCGCGGCCGGGCCACCCTGAAGGGCTCCACCGACCGGGCGGTCGCCAAGGGCAAGCTCGCCGAGGCGGACCGCGACGCCCTGAACGAGCGTGTGCACTTCGCTGTCGGGCTGGACGCGCTGCACTCCGTCGACCTGGTCATCGAAGCGGTGCCCGAGCACCTCGACCTCAAGCAACGGATCTTCGCGGAGCTGGACCGGGTCTGCCGACCGGAGACGATCCTCGCCACCAACACCTCGTCGTTGAGCGTCACCGAGATCTCGGTCGCCACCAGCCGACCCAACCAGGTGATCGGCATCCACTTCTTCAACCCGGCCCCGGTGATGAAGCTGGTCGAGGTGGTCCGCACCGTCGTCACCGCACCCGAGGTGGTCGCCGACGTCGAGGCGCTCTGCGCCCGGCTCGGCAAGGTCGACGTCACCATCAACGACCGGGCCGGCTTCATCGCCAACGCGCTGCTCTTCGGCTATCTCAACCACGCGGTCGGCATGTTCGAGTCGCACTACGCGACCCGGGAGGACATCGACGCCGCCATGAAGCTCGGCTGCGGCCTGCCGATGGGCCCGCTGGCGTTGATGGACCTGATCGGCCTGGACACCGCGTACGAGATCCTGGACACCATGTACCGGCGCGGCGGGCGGGACCGCCGCCACGCCCCGGTGCCGCTGCTCAAGCAGATGGTGACGGCGGGGCTGCTCGGCCGGAAGTCCGGCCGGGGCTTCTACACCTACGAGCGGCCCGGCTCCCCGGTGGTCGTACCGGATGGGGCGACGCCGCCGGCCACCGACGCCGCGCTCGCCGACGGCGCGCGCGCCATCGCGAAGGTCGGCGTGGTCGGCTCCGGAACGATGGCCACCGGGATCATCGAGGTCTTCGCGAAGGCCGGCTACGAGGTCGTCTCGGTCACCCGCGGCATGGAGAAGTCCGCGAAGGTCTGCGAGGCGGTGAAGACCTCGCTCAACAAGGGCGTGGTGCGCGGCAAGCTCACCGAGGCCGACCGGGACGCCGCACTCGGCCGGATCAGCTGGTCCGCCACGCTCGACCACCTCGCCGACGTCGACCTGGTGGTCGAGGCGGTCGTCGAGGAGTTGAGCGTCAAGAAGGCCCTCTTCGCCAGCCTCGACGAGATCTGCAAGCCGGGTGTGGTGCTGGCCACCACCACCTCGTCCCTGCCGGTGATCGACGTGGCGATGGCCACCCAGCGTCCGGCCGACGTGGTGGGGCTGCACTTCTTCAACCCGGCCCCGGTCATGCCGTTGGTCGAGGTCGTCCGCACCATCCGCACCTCCCCGGAGGCCACCGCCACCGCCCGCGCCGTCTGCGCCGCGCTCGGCAAGACCGGCGTTGTCTGCGGCGACCGGTCCGGCTTCATCGTCAACGCGCTGCTCTTCCCGTACCTGAACGACGCGGTGAAGATGCTGGAGGCCAGCTACTCGACGGCCGACGACATCGACCACGCCATGAAGTTGGGCTGCGGCTACCCGATGGGCCCGTTCGAACTGCTCGACGTGGTCGGCCTGGACGTCTCCCTGGCCATCCAGCGCGAGCTGTACCTGGAACTGCGCGAGCCGGGTTTCGCGCCCGCGCCGCTGCTGGAACACCTGGTCACCGCCGGCTACCTGGGCCGCAAGACCCGCCGCGGCTTCCGCGACCACTCGCACCGCTGAGCGGTGTCAACAGTGCGCGCCGGTGACGGCGTCTGAGTGGTGTGACCTTCGAGGAATACGTCAGCAGTCGCGGGCCGGCGCTCGTCCGGCTGGCCCGACTGCTGACCGGTGACGAACACCGGGCCGAGGACCTCACCCAGGACGTGTTGGCACGCGCGTACGTGCACTGGCGCAAGATCGCACGTGCCGACCATCCGGACGTCTACGTGCGCCGGATGCTGGTCAACGCCAACACCTCCTGGTGGCGCCGCCGATCCAGCAGGGAGTTGGCCACGGCCGAGTTCGCCGACCGGCCTGGGCGCGGGGACCTGGGTGGCGATGCGGCCGACCGGGACGAGATGTGGCGGCTGATCCTCGGCCTGCCCGACCGGCAGCGCGCGGTGCTCGTGCTGCGCTACTACGAGGACCTTGACGACTTGAGCATCGCCCAGATTCTCGGTTGTTCCCCGGTCACCGTCCGCACCCACGCGATGCGGGCGCTCAGCCAGCTGCGGGAGCGCCACGGCGTTCCCACGACGAACGGGAGCCGGCCGTGACCAACCTTGACGAGCGGATCGCGCGGGCACTCCGGGAGAAGGCCGACGGGCCCGTGGACACCGACAGCCTGCTGACGGCGGCGGTGAACGGGGGACGGGCCCGGCGACGGCGACGGCGTGCCGTCATCGGGGCAGCGCTCGGCGTCGCGGTGCTGCTCGGGGCCGGCGTGGCGGTGCGTACGCCGTCGGCTGCGCCTCCCCAGCCGGCCGTCACGCCCAGCCCGGTCGTGGTCACGCCGCCCCGGGCACCGGGGGTGCCGGGGGCCGCGGAGCGCCCCGCCCTGATCGGCACGGACCCACAGGTGCTGCACTTCGGGGTCGATCCGACAGCGGCGGAGCCGGTCGCCTGGCGCTCCGCGGGCCAGGTCGAGAGCATGCGACTGGACCTGGGTGGCGGCGTGCAGGCGATGGTGATCGTCGCCGCTGACCCACTGACGGCCGAGACCGGTGACCCGAGTCAGTTTCGGGACATCGGCCCCGACAAGGCCACCGTCACCAGCGACAGGGATCTCGCCCCGCCCCGCCAGGACGTCGACGCCGCATCAAGGTACAACGGGGTGATACGTCAGCTCGACAGGGTCACGAAGGGTTGGGTGCTGCGCTGGCAGCCCGTTCCGGGCCTGTACGTCCGGGTCGCGGCTCTCGGGGAGACCAGCGCCGAGGTCCGCCGGGCGGCGGCGGCGCTGCGGTTTGACGAAGCCCGTCGTTGCGTCGCGCCGGTTCGATTGACCGCCTTGCCCCCGGGTGCACGAATCAGCGCGTGCGAGGTGGCGGTGCGGCAACTGGTCTGGCCCCGCATCGTGAACGTGGCGGGAACCACGATGCCGACGCAGATGCCAGTCGCGGCCTCGGACCACACCGAAGCGGTGCTGACAGTCGCTCTCAGGGGCGCGGCCACCTTGCCGGTGCGGCTCGACTACTCACCCCGTCCATCCTCGCCCGACCGGGCCAAGGCCAATCGCGAGATCGCCGGCAGGCCGGTGTTCGACATGGGCGACTTCTGGCACGTGCTCGGAATTCCGAACACCCTGCTGTCCATGGGGTACGAGAACCGCTGGGAGCGGTCGCCCACGGACGCAGAGGTCAGCACGGTTATCGGCGGGCTCCGGGTCGCCGACGACCTTGGCGAGCCGGCCAGCTGGGAGTGACCGTAACCTTGGTGACTGTGAGCCCCCGTCGCAATCGCCCTCGCCGGGACGACAACGCCAACCTGGACGCCGACCGCGTCCGGCAGGGCGTCGCCTCGGTCCAGCAGTGGACCGACGGTGCCTGGCAGGTACGCGGCATCGGCGCCGGGGCGTCGGTCAAGACGTACCGCTGCCCCGGTTGCAACCAGGAGATCCGACCGGGGGTGGCGCACCTGGTCGCCTGGCCGGCGGACGGCCTGGGTGACCTGACCGACCGGCGGCACTGGCACAGCGGTTGCTGGCGGGCCCGGGAGCGGCGCGGCCCGGCGGTGCAGCGGGGCCGGAGCTCCCCGCGCTACTGAACGACCGGGCCCGGGGCGCTGCCGCTGGACTGAGCCGATTGCCCCGGGCGTTGCGGTGCCCGGGGTGAGCCGACCGCCCGGGTAAGGGCTCGGGGACCTGCCCGATAGCGACCTGGGTCACCCTGTTCGTGCCTGGGCGGGCGGCGGCGGCGACTTCGCGACAGACTTGGACGGTGAGCACAGCGATCCGCGCGTCGTCGATCCTGCCCGGCCGCCGGGAGGACATCGAGCTGCACACCGCCGACGGTCTGCGACTGGTCGGTGAGCTGGCCCTGCCGGCCGACCGGCCGCCGGTGGCCACCCTGGTCTGCCTGCACCCGCTACCGACCCACGGCGGAATGATGGACAGCCACGTGTTCCGCAAGGCGGCCTGGCGCCTGCCCGCGCTGGCCGACCTGGCGGTGCTGCGGTTCAACACCCGGGGCACCAGCAGCGTGCGCGGCACCAGCGAGGGAGCCTTCGACGGCGCGGTGGGCGAGCGGTACGACGTGGCCGCCGCCATCGAGTACGCGGAGTTCGCCGAGCTGCCCAACATCTGGCTCGTCGGCTGGTCGTTCGGCACCGACCTGGCGCTGAAGTACGGCTGCGATCCGGCGATCGCCGGGGCGATCCTGCTCTCCCCGCCGCTGCGCTTCTCCGCCCCCGAGGACCTGGCCACCTGGGCCAACTCGGGTCGGCCGCTGGTGGCGCTGGTGCCGGAGTTCGACGACTACCTGCGCCCCACCGAGGCGCGGGAGCGGTTCTCCGCCGTGCCACAGGCCGAGGTGGTCGGGGTGCCGGGTGCCAAGCACCTCTGGGTGGGCGACGCGGAGACGGTGCTCGACGAGATCGTCCGGCGGGTCAACCCGGCTGTTGAGGTGCCGCTTCCGACAACCTGGGACGGCCCGATGGAGTCCGGCGACGTCAGCGCGTACGCCGACCGGACGGTGGCTGCCTTCGCCGACACCCCCGTCCCCGGCCCGGCCGCGACCAAGGCGGACTGACCCGAGCGCCCGCAGCCCGGCCGCCGCTCAGGGGCTGATGCTCAGCGGCGCTCCTGGCGGGGCAGCACCACCTCGCGCAGGATCAGTTGCAGCGCGGCCACCGTGGGGATGGCGATCAGCGCGCCCACCACACCCAGCAGCGCCACTCCGAGCAGCGCGGCGAGCAGGGCCGCCACCTCGTTGACCTCGACCGAGCGCCGCATCACCTTCGGGTAGATCAGGTAGTTCTCCACCTGCTGGTAGATGAGGAAGAACACCGCGCAGGCGATGCCGGTGGGCAGGTCGGCGGCGAAGCCGACCAGGCTCACGATCACCGCGCCCAGGGTTGCGCCGATCTGCGGGATCAGGTCGGTCACCGCGACCACCACTGCCAGCGCGAACGGGTACGGCAGGTCGACGATCAGCGCGAAGACGAACGTGGTCGCGCCGGCCAGCACCGCGATGCTCAGCGCGCCGACCATGTAGGCGCCGACCTTGGCCAATATTTCGTCACCGATCAGCTGCACCCGCTCCCGCCGGGAGCGGGGCACCAACGAGTAGCCCAGCGAGCGCAGCTTGTCGAAGTACGCCAGGAAGTAGATGGTCAACACCAGCACGGTCAGCGTCCGGAACACCGTGCCGAAGATCAGTTGGGCCCCGCCCAGCACCCCGCCCAGCGCTCGGCCGACAGTCTGCGCGTTGGCTGCGCCCTGCACCCGCTCCACCACGTCGTACCGCTCCACCAGGTCATTGACCGTCGGGTTGCGGCGCAACTCGTCGAGCAGGCTTGGGATCTGGTCGATGAACTGCCCCGACTGGGTGACGATCGGCGGGACCAGCGCCACGATGCCGCCGCAGAGCAGCAACACCACAGTGAGGGCGACCCCCGCCACCGCCAGGCCGTGCGGCACACCCCAACGGCGCAGTCGGACCACCGCCGGGTTGAGGCCGACCGCGAGGAAGAGCGCGATCACCACCAGCACCAGGATGCCGCCGGCATTCCGAATCCCCAGATAGAGGGTGTACGCCAGCAGCACGCCCAACGCACCGGTGAAGCCGAGCAGGAAGCTGCTGCGGCGCAGTGGCCGCCCCGGTGTGCCGAATTTTCCGGACGGGACCGCCGGCGGCTCGTCCGGGTCGACCCCCGGGACGGGAACCGGCACCGGCGGCGGAGTCTCGATCGGCGGTGGCGTCTCGGTCGACGGTGGTGTCTCGGCCGACGGTGGCGCTGTCGGCGGCCGGGGATTGGCGGGCACGTCTGGGTCGTCGCCGGACGGGTCGTGCTGTGGCACCAGGAACCTCCCGGCTCAGGCCGTCGGACGACGGGCGACGGCCACGAACGCCCGCCACGCGGCCGGCGCGAACACCAACAGCGGGCCGGACGGATCCTCACTGTCCCGCACTCCCACCATCCCGGGCAGGTTGTCCGCCACCTCGACGCACGCACTGTTGCCGCTGCGAGTGGAGGTGCGCCAAACTGCGCCGGTCAGGTCCATGAGGTCACAACTTTCTTCATCAGTTCGATCGACTGCGGCGAGACAACGCAGCGTTTCTGATCATCTCCCAACGCGCCAGCAGCGTAGCCACCTCATGGTCGCCATCAACCACGAGACCGTCAATCTGATGCTCCATGTGCCCCACCCAACCACCGTCGGTGCCTCGGGCCAGATTGAACGGTCCGGAAGGGCCGACGTGCAGCCCGGTGTCGGCCGGAACGATGTGCGGGCTGACGTGTGGTCGCTCCAGACTGGCGGCGAGGTGGGTGATCTGCTCGACCACCAACCCGCGAACCTCCTCGCCGGCACGCCGCAGCACCAACTCCGACGGGCTCCAGTTCAGGCGGGAGGGCACGTACCCCGATGTCGGGGGTGCCGCAGCCGGGGCTCGGTCCGTACCCCGTGTTTTCCCGACCCCGCCGCGCGCGGACGCCGCGGGACGTCGCCTCGACCCCGCCGACCCGCGGATCTTGGACACTTTCCGTCACGCCATGACGGGAACTGTCCAAGATCTGGTGGTGGGGCGGCGCTGAGGTGCGAAAGCTGTTCGGATGCTGCCCGCCGATGACGCCGACGCACTCGACTGGCTCGCCTTCGAGCAGGCGGGCGTGCTGACGACCGCGCAGGTCGCCGGGTTGCTCAGCGAAGCGCGGGTGCGGGGCCGGATCCGCTCCGGTCGGTGGCGGTCGATCTGCCGAGGGATCCTGCTGGCCGGTAACGGTCGACTCACCCGCGACCAGCAACTGTGGGTGGCGGTGCTGGCGGCCGGGCCGGGGGCGGTGCTGGCCGGGGTGTCCGCCGCCGCCGAAGCCGGGGTACGGGGACTGCGACGCGAACCGCTGCACGTGCTGGTGCCGGCAGCCCGCCGTGCCGCGCGGACCACCCTGCGTCGACTTCCGATCGACATGCCTGCGGTGCTGGTGCATCGCACGTCGGTGTTGCCGGAATCGCACCGCCAACTCGCCCGTCCGCCGCGCACCACGCTGGCCAGGGCGCTGGTCGACGCGGCGGGGTGGGCGGTCAGCGTGGACGAGGCGCAGTCGGTGCTGGCCGCCGGCTGCCAGCAACGCCGGGTGCTGCCCGAGGAGTTGCGGGCGGTGCTCGACGTCCTCCCTCGGGCCCCCCGTCGGCGGCTGATCGGGCAGACCATCAGTGACATCGCGGGCGGCGCCCAGGCGCTCTCGGAGATCGACTTCCTGCGGCTGTGCCGCAGACATCGGCTGCCCGCCCCGGGCCTGCAGGAACACCGGGTCGACGCGGCCGGCAGGAACCGCTGGTTGGACGCGTACTGGCGGGAGTGGCGGGTGCAGGTGGAGATCGACGGCGCGCACCACATGGATGCCAGGCAGTGGGCTGCCGACATGCGTCGGCAGAACGACGTCTGGACCAGCGGCGACCGGATTCTGCGCTTCCCGGCCTGGCTGGTCCGCGCTCGCCCGGACGAGGTGGCCGACACCGTCCGCCGCGCCCTCGTCGCAGCCGGCTGGACCCCCACCGTGCCCCTACGTCACCCGGCGCAGAAGTGAATCTTGGACAGTTTCCGTCAACGCGGCGGGCTCAAGCGGTGGTTGACGGAAACTGTCCAAGATTTGGAAGCTTCGACGGGTGGGTGCCCGTCACTCCTTCTCGATGGTGACCTTGCTGGGCTTGGCGCTGCGTTCGTCGGTGGTCGGCTTGGTGGGTCGCTTGCCGTTCTCACCGGTGCTAGTGATCTTGGTGGGTTTGGCGCCCCGGCCACCCTCGCCCGGAACGGCGGCCACTGTCGGCTCCCCGTCCACCCCGGCGCTCGCCGTGCCACCATCCACAGTGGTCACCGGCTCGGCCACTGGCCGCGTCGTGGACTGCCCGGACTCGTCCGCGGCGGCGTTCACCGGCTGCCTGGTGTCGGCGGGCTCCGTCTTCAGCCCGGCGCCCGCGTCCGACCCGGAGGCCGCACCCGACCCGGAGGCCGCACCCGACCCGGAGGCCGCGCCCGACCCGGCGCCCGCGCCGGCGGTAACGCTCGCGCCGTCGTCCCCACCACCGGGTACGCCTTCGCTCGCGCTGGCGTCTCCGGCCGGCGCGGTCGGGCCGTCGATCGGACCGGCGACACTCTGCAACCGCAGCTCGGACATCTGACGCTGGAGCTCGTCGGACTCCTGCCGGGCCTTCCACGTCTCCTGCCGCAGATCCGCCAACTGCTGCTGGGCCTGGGCGATTTCCAACATCACCTGGGCCAACTGCTGACGACCCGCCGCAGACTCCTGCTGGGTCGCCGCCAGGTGCTGCTGGGTGGTGGCCAGGTGCTGCTGCGTGGTGGCCGCGTACTCCTCGAACTGCCGCCGGGACGCCGCGACATGCTCGTCGGCCTTGCGGCGCTTGTCGCTGGCCTCGGCCTCGGCCCGGCTCAGCAGCTCGGCGGCCTCCGCCTCGGAGCGCTGGCGCAGCCCCGCCGCGTCCTGCTCGGCCGCCTGACGGATGCCGGCCGCGCCCTGCTCGATCTCGTTCTTGCGAGCCGTGTACTCGCTTTCCAGCTCGTTCTTCCGGGTGGAGTATTCGGTTTCCAGCTCGTCCCGACGGGTGGTGAACCCGGTCTCCAACTCCTGCTGACGGCTGGCGAGCCCGGCCTCCAGCTCCTGCTGGCGCGACGCGTGGTGCTTGTCCAACTCGTCGCGGCGCTTGGCGAACTCCTGCTCGGCCGCGGACCGTCGCTGCGCCAACTCCCGATCGGCCGCCTCCCGACGGGAGTTGACCTCCTGCTCCACCCCGGCCCGCCACGCGCCCAGCTCCTGCTGGGTCTGCGCCCGGGTGTGCTGCACGTACGCCTCGGTCTCGGTGCGCATTCGCTGTACGTACGCCTCGGTCTCGGCGCGGCTGCGCTTCGCCGATTCGGTGGCCTGCGTCGTCAGCCGCTCGGCCTCCTGCTGCGCCTTGGCGCGGGTCGCCCGACCGGCCATCGACGCGTCGTCGATGATCTGCTTGGCCTCCTGCTGCGCCTTGGCGTGGGTGGCTCGCCCCGCTTCGGTCGCGGTGTCGGTGAGCCGCTTGGCCTCCTGGAGCGCCTTGGCGTGCACCTCCTTGGCCGCGTCGCGCAGATCGCTGGCCTCCTGCCGGGCGTTGGCCAGCGTCTCGCGGGCCGTCTCGCGCAGCTTGGTGGCCTCCTGCTGGGCCCGAGTGTGGATCTCCTTGGCGGAGTCCCGCAGTTGGGTGGCCTCCTGCTGGGCCTTCGCCAGAGCGTCCTGCGCGGCCTTGCGCAACTGCGCCGACTCGTCCTTCGCCGACCGCAGGGCGGCGTCCGCCTCGGCCCGCTGCGCGGCGCTGTGCCGCTCCTCCTCCGCCCGTCGGGCGGCGAGGGCGAGTTCGAAGTCCTTCAGTGCCCGGTCGGCCTGCTCGCGGGCCTCCTCGATGATGTGCTCGGCAGCGGCCCGCCGGGCCTCGATCTCGCCGTTCGCGTCGCCGAGGATCTCCTCCGCCTGTTCCTCGGCGAGAGCGAGGATCGACTCGACCCGTGGACCGAGGTGCCGGAACGACGCCCGGTCGACCACGTTCATCTGCTTGCGCACCTGGGTCAGGTCGCGCTGGAGAACCTCGACCTGGCCGGCGAGCTTGTGGATCTGTGTGTACGCCTGTTCCCGTTCGGAGGCGAGGGTCGCGATCTCGTGCTCAGCACGTGCGACATAACGGTCGACCTGTTTCTTCTCGTACCCCCGCAGAGCGGACTCGAAGCTGGGCTCCGTCGTCACGTCCCCGCCGAGAGCGAACAGTTCCTCGCCGTGCGACATGCCCCCATCCTCACACGCAACGGGCCCTGCTGGGGCGATACGGACGGGCCATGTGGGAGCTACTTCACTCCGTTGCGGCCAGCGCACACCACGGGTGAGGAAACGCATACGGCGCGAGGTGGCACCGGTTACCCGGTGTCACCTCGCGCCGTCGATGCCCCTACCTGACGCCTCGCGTCAGCCGGCGGTCTCCGCGGGCACCCGCTCCTGACCACCATCGGTCTTCTTTGCTGCTTCCGGCTTGGCAGCCGGAGCGGCCTGCGCCGGCATTCCCGGAACGATGCCGGCGAGACCGGAGAGCATCTGACCCAGCTGCGACGTGACAGCGTCCTTCTGCCGGGTGAGGTCCTCGACCTCGCGGCGGGCGGCCTGCGTGGTCAGCTCCGCCTCGGTGCGGGCCTCGGTGAGCAGGCGCTGCGACTCGGCCTTCGCCTCGTTGAGGGTCTTCTCCGAGTGGGCCTTGGCCTTGTCGACGGTCTCGGCCGCGTTGCGCTCCGACTCGACCCGCCGCGCCTCGGCGCGCTGCTCGATCTCCTTGGCCCGCTCCTGCGCGGCGCGGGCACGCTGCTCGGCCTCGCTGACCATCTTCTGGGTCTGCGCGACCTGGGCGGCGTGCCGCTCGGACTCCTCGCGCTCGGCCTTCTCCCGACGCTCGGCCAACTGGAGCTCCAGGGCCTGCAGGTCCTTGTCGCGCTTGTCCCGCGCGTCGGTGAGCAGCTTGGTCGCCTCGGCGCGCTTCTCCTCAGCCTCGCGGGCGGCCTTCGCCCGCTGCTGGGTGATCTCCCGCTCGGCGGTGGCACGCAGGGTGGCGACCTCCCGCTCGACTGTCGACTTCAGCTCGGCCACCTCGTGCGCGGTGACCGTACGCAGCTGCTTGGTCTCCCGGTCGGCGTCGGCGCGCAGCGTGTCGGCCTCGCGGCGAGCCTGCACCCGGACCTCGGCGGCCTCGCGCTCGGCGGCCGTGCGCAGGTTGCCCGCCTCGCGCTCGGCGCTCGCCTTCATGGCGGCGGCCTCGGCGCGGGCCTTGTCGGTGATCTCGCGGGCCTCGAGGCGGGCGGCGGAGAGGATGCCCTCCGACTCGCGCTTGGCCTCGTTGCGGTGGTCGTTCGCCTGCTCCTCGGCGAGCCGCAGGATCTGCTCGACGCGCGTGCCGAGCCCGGAGAGGGTGGGTCGGCTGTTCTCTTCGAGCTGCTTGTTCGTGTCGGTGAGCTTCTGCTCCAGCGCACTCATGCGCTGCTCGGCCTGGCGGAGCCGACGCTGGGCGTCGTTCATCCGCTGCTCGGCCTCGGCACGGGCCTGCTCGGACTGGGTCAGCGCGGCGGTCATCCGGCCGAGGAAGTCGTCGACCTGATGGGTGTTGTATCCGCGCAGGCCAACGGTGAAATCTGGCTGCGAGTTCGCGTTATCGAAGAACGCGAGAGGGGAGGACTGCTGCTGGGGCATTGGGACATACTGGCAGACGCCCCAGGGTGCTTCGCAAGAGCGGTGCGAAGCTTTCGTGCCCTCTTTACATGGTCAACACTCGCGATCGGCGAGGTTGGACCAATCGGCGATCTTGGCAGGTCCCGGCCTGTCGGACGCCACGCAGCGTGACGCGGAAAAGGGCCCCGGGGTTACCCCGAGGCCCTTTGTTCGATCCGGGTGACTTATCCGCTAATGAGGGCGGAAGAACAATGAGCGATCAGCGCAATGGTCATCCGGCGTTCCACCGTCCGGCCGGGACCGCCCCGGCGCTCCGGATGCCGGGAGGTCAGTGACCCCGGAACCGGTTGATCGCGTCCTCGTGCCGGGCCCGCAACTCTCCGTCACGAACGCCCAGCCCGTCAGTGGGTGCGAGGCAGCGCACGCCCACCTTGCCCTGGTGGGCGTTGCGGTGCACCTCGTACGCGGCCTGGCCGGTCTGCTCCAGCGGATAGGTGCGGGACACCGTCGGGTGCACCTTGCCGAGCGCGACCAGGCGGTTGGCCTGCCACGCCTCGTGGTAGTTGGCGAAGTGGCTGCCCACGATCCGCTTGAGGTGCATCCACAGGTAGCGGTTGTCGTACTGGTGCAGGAAGCCGCTCGTGGAGGCGCAGGTGACGATGGTTCCACCGCGTCGGGCCACGTAGACGCTGGCGCCGAACGTCTCCCGGCCCGGGTGCTCGAACACGATGTCCGGGTCCTCGCCGCCGGTCAGCTCGCGAATCCGTTCGCCGAAGCGCCGCCACTCGTCCGGGTCCTGGGTCTCCTCGTCCTTCCAGAAGCGGAAGCCCTCCGCGGCCCGGTCGATGACCAGCTCCGCGCCCATCCGGCGGCACAGCTCGGCCTTCTCCGGCGAGGACACCACGCAGACCGGAATCGCGCCGCCGTTGAGCGCCATCTGGGTGGCGTACCCACCGAGGCCGCCGGAGGCGCCCCAGATCAGCACCACGTCACCCTGCTTCATGTTGGCGCCGTGGTGCGAGACGAGCTGCCGGTACGCGGTGGAGTTGACCAGCCCGGGACTGGCCGCCTCCTCCCAGCTCAGGTGCCGCGGCTTGGGCATCAGCTGGTTGGCCTTGACCACCGCCAGCTCGGCCAGCCCGCCGAAGTTGGTCTCGAAGCCCCAGATCCGCTGTTGCGGGTCGAGCATCGTGTCGTCGTGCCCGGCCGCGTCCTCCAACTCGACGGAGAGGCAGTGCGCGACCACCTCGTCACCGGGGGCCCAGCGGGTCACCCCGGGGCCGGTGCGCAGCACCACGCCCGCCGCGTCCGAGCCGACCACGTGGTACGGCAGGTCGTGCCGGCGGGTCAGCTCGGAGACCCGGCCGTAGCGCTCCAGGAACTTGAAGGTGCTCACCGGCTCGAAGATGCTGGTCCACACCGTGTTGTAGTTGATCGCGCTGGCCATCACCGCTATCAGCGCCTCGCCCGGGGCCAGCTCCGGCGTCGGCACCTCCTGCACGTGCAGCGCCTTGCGCGGGTCCTTGTCCCGGGTGGCCATGCCGTCGAACATCCGGGACTCCTCGGCGCGGACCACCACGCCCCGGTAGCTCTCCGGTACGGGCAGCCCGGCGACGCCGGCGAGTTCGCGGTCCGGATCGTTCGATTCCTCCGCCGCCATGATCGCTTCGAGGATGTCCTGCACGGTGACCTCCGGTTCTTCCGCACCCGCACGGGCCCGGGTGCTGCCATCGTCGGCGCCGGTGGGCACGACCGCCATGTCGGCATTCGACACATCCGGCACCGGTCGCGCTCCTGTGGGGCCGGACGTTACTGAACGGTAGCTAGGCCGGGAAGTCCTCTGTGAAAAACTGCATCCGCCGATGCGTGAAGGTGTCCAGCCACCCCGCCAACCGCGCACTGACGTGCGCGCGCCTCGGCCTCCAGCGCTCGCCACCCCTCGTTGATCAAGAGCGTTCGGTCATCTGCGCGGGGCGGGATGACGCAAACCTCTTGATCAACAGGGGTGGGGTGGGTCAGTGGGGAGTGGGGGCGGGTTGGACCAGTTCTACGAGGACGCCGCCGGCGTCCTTGGGGTGCACGAAGTTGATCCGGCTGTCGGCGGTGCCACGCCTCGGAGTCGCGTAGAGCAGGCGCATGCCGCGCTCGCGTAGCGCCGCGCAGGCCGCGTCGATGTCCACGACCGTGTACGCGACCTGCTGCACGCCCGGCCCGTTGCGGTCCAGGAACTTCGCGATCGTCGACTCCGGGGTGAGCGGGGCGAGCAACTGCACGCAGCCGCCCTCGGTGGTCGGTCCGACGGCCAGCATCGCTTCCCGGACGCCCTGCTCGGTGTTGGTCTCCACGTGCACGCAGCGCATCCCGAACGTCCGCTGGTAGAAGTCGATCGCGGCGTCCAGGTCGGCCACGGCGATCCCGACGTGGTCAATCTTGCGAAGCCCGATGTCTGTGACGTAGTCCGCACCGGGCTCGACGGGGGAGTTCTCTGCCATGGCGCTAGTCTGGCCGAACAATCGTTAAGGCGTACAGCTCGGCACCCCTTCGGAGGCAGGCATGGCTTCGGTGATCGTCAGCGGCGCGCGGACCCCGATGGGCCGGCTGCTGGGCAACCTCAAGGACCTCCCGGCCACGAAGCTCGGCGGGATCGCCATCAAGGCCGCGCTGGAGCGTGCCGGCGTCAGCCCGGACCAGGTCCAGTACGTGATCATGGGTCAGGTGCTGCAGGCCGGCACCGGTCAGATCCCGGCTCGGCAGGCGGCGGTCGAGGCCGGTGTGCCGATGTCCGTGCCGGCGCTGACCATCAACAAGGTCTGCCTCTCCGGCCTGGACGCGATCGCCCTGGCCGACCAGCTGATCCGCGCCGGCGAGTTCGACATCGTGGTGGCCGGCGGCATGGAGTCGATGACCAACGCCCCGCACCTGCTGATGGGCCAGCGCACCGGCTACAAGTACGGCGACGTGGTGGTCAAGGACCACATGGCACACGACGGGCTCAGCGACGCCTGGGACTGCTGCTCGATGGGCGAGTCGACCGAGCGGCTCGGCGCCCGGCACGGCATCTCCCGCGCGGAGCAGGACGCCTTCGCCGCCGCCAGCCACCAGCGGGCCGCCGCCGCCCAGAAGAACGGTCACTTCGCCGACGAGATCGCCCCGGTGGTCATCCCGCAGCGCAAGGGTGACCCACTGGTGATCACCGAGGACGAGGGCATCCGTCCGGACACCACAGTCGAGTCGCTGGCCAAGCTGCGCCCCGCCTTCGCCAAGGACGGCACCATCACCGCCGGCAGCTCGTCGCCGATCTCCGACGGCGCGGCCGCGGTGCTCGTGATGAGCAAGGCCAAGGCCAAGGAGCTGGGGCTGACCTGGCTGGCCGAGATCGGTGCGCACGGCAACGTGGCGGGCCCGGACAACTCCCTGCACTCGCAGCCGTCCAACGCGATCAACCACGCCCTGAAGAAGGGCGGCCTGAGCGTTGCGGACCTGGACCTCATCGAGATCAACGAGGCGTTCGCGCAGGTCGGTGTCCAGTCCACCCGTGACCTCGGGATCAGCCCGGACAAGGTCAACGTCAACGGCGGCGCGATCGCGCTGGGGCACCCGATCGGCATGTCCGGCGCGCGTCTCGTCCTCACCCTCGCCCTCGAGCTGAAGCGGCGCGGCGGTGGCACCGGCGCGGCCGCGCTGTGTGGCGGCGGTGGCCAGGGCGACGCGCTGATCATCCACGTGCCGGGCAAGGCCGAGACGGACCAGTGAGCGAGACTGAGCACGTCCCGGCGGCGGGCACCACGTCGGTGCGCCGCAGCCGGGACGTACCGCTGCTGGTCGAACGGGCCCGCACGGGCGACCCCCGGGCGGTGGCTCGCCTGATCACGTTGGTGGAGAACGGCGACGCGCTGTTGCCGGAGATCGCCGCGGCGCTGGCGCCGTACGCCGGGCAGGCCCAGGTGGTCGGGCTGACCGGTTCGCCAGGGGTGGGCAAGTCGACCACCACGAACGAGCTGGTCCGCGCGCTGCGGGCGCGCGGGCACCGGGTGGGCGTGCTGGCGGTCGACCCGTCCAGCCCGTTCACCGGCGGAGCGATCCTCGGTGACCGGGTGCGGATGCAGGACCACGCCACGGATCCGGGCGTCTACATCCGGTCGATGTCCAGCCGGGGGCACCTCGGCGGGCTGGCCGCGGCCACACCGCAGGCGGTCCGGGTGCTGGAGGGCGCCGGCTGCGACGTGGTGCTGGTGGAGACCGTCGGCGTCGGTCAGGCCGAGGTGGAGGTCGCCTCGCTCGCCGACACGACGCTGGTGCTGCTCGCACCCGGGATGGGCGACGCGATCCAGGCGGTCAAGGCCGGCATCCTGGAGATCGCCGACGTGTTCGTGGTCAACAAGGCGGACCGGGACGGCGTCGACGCCACCGTCCGGGACATCCAGGGCATGATCGCGCTCGGCGAGCGCGGGCCGGGGCAGTGGCGGCCCCAGGTGGTCCGGTCCGTCGCCGCGCGGGGCGAGGGCATCGACGACATCGCCGCCGCCATCGACAAGCACCGGGGCTGGCTGGTCGAGCACGGCGAGCTGCGCCGCCGCCAGGAGACGCGGGCCGCCGCCGAGATCGAGGCGATCGCGCTCGGCACCCTCCGCGCCCGGATCGGCTCACTTCGCGACGGTACGGAGTTGGCCACGCTCGCCACCAGGGTCGCCGAGGGCGCTACCGACCCGTACACGGCGGCGGACGAGTTGCTCGCCCAGCTCGCGCGCTGACCGTCCACCGGGGACGTCCGGGGGCCACCTCGTCCTTGTAGGCTCGCACCGCCCCACGGCGGTGGGGCCGGTGCGAGGAGCAGGGGGAGCGGCTATGGACCACGAGGCGACGCAGGAGCTGACCACGGCGTCGGTGCCCACCGGCGGGACGACGCACGTCTCCGACGAGGTGGTCGAGAAGATCGCCGTCGCGGCGGCCCGCGCGGTGCCCGGCGTGGCCGATCTGGGCGGCGACGTGGCCCGGTTCTTCAACTCGGTCCTCGACCGGGTCGGGTTGGACCAGGTTGGTGACGCTCGGCGCGGCTGCTCGGCCCACGTGACCGGGGACGCCGCCGTAGTCAACCTGGTGCTGGTGATCCAGGCCGGTCAGCCGGTGCCGGAGATCACCAGCCAGGTGCGGGCCCGGGTCACCGAGGCGGTGGAGGCGTACGGGCTGCGGGTCGACGAGGTCAACATCCGGGTCGACGACGTGGCGATGGGCGGGCCTGCGGCGTAGCCGATGGCCGGAGAGGTGCAGGCTCTACAGCGCCACCTTCCCAGTCGATCATGCAGTCGTGGTGGCCAGTTTGGCCCCGGCTGCGGGATTGTGCACCACCACAACTCCATGATCGACGCGGTGGCTGCCGTTACTCGCCGGTACGGCCTGACTTAGCGATCGTTCAGGTAGGGGCCTTACACTCGACAGGCAGTCGAGGACCCGAGGAGGAGCCCTGCTCATGGACGCCGACGAGATCGACGCCGGACGGGCGCGCTGGCAGGCCCGGTACGACGCCGCGCGCAAGCGGGACGCGGACTTCACCACGCTCTCCGGCATGCCGGTGGAGCCGGTGTACGGCCCGCCGGAGGGCGCCACCTATCCGGGCTTCGAACGGATCGGATGGCCGGGCGAGTATCCGTACACCCGGGGTTTGTATCCGACCGGCTACCGCGGTCGGACCTGGACCATTCGGCAGTTCGCCGGCTTCGGCAACGCCCAGCAGACGAACGAGCGCTACAAGATGATCCTCGGCGCCGGCGGCGGCGGGCTCTCGGTGGCGTTCGACATGCCGACGCTGATGGGCCGCGACTCGGACGACCCGCAGGCGCTCGGCGAGGTCGGCCACTGCGGCGTCGCCATCGACACCGCCACCGACATGCAGGCGCTCTTCGACGGCATCGACCTGGCCGACGTCACCACCTCGATGACCATCTCCGGCCCGGCCGTGCCGGTGTTCTGCATGTACCTGGTCGCCGCCGAGCGGCAGGGCGCCAACCTGTCCAAGCTGGACGGCACCCTGCAGACCGACATCTTCAAGGAGTACATCGCGCAGAAGGAGTGGCTCTTCGACCCGGAGCCGCACCTGCGCCTGATCGGCGACCTGATGGAATACTGCGCCGCCGAGATCCCGCGCTACAAGCCGCTGTCGGTCTCCGGCTACCACATCCGCGAGGCCGGCTCGACTGCGGCGCAGGAGCTGGCGTACACCCTGGCGGACGGCTTCGGCTACGTCGAGCTTGGTCTTTCGCGGGGGCTGGACGTGAACGTGTTCGCGCCGGGGCTGAGCTTCTTCTTCGACTCGCACCTCGACTTCTTCGAGGAGATCGCCAAGTTCCGCGCCGCCCGCCGGATCTGGGCCCGCTGGTTGCGTGACGTCTACGGCGCGACCAGCGAGAAGGCGCTGTGGCTGCGGTTCCACACGCAGACCGCCGGGGTGTCGCTGACCGCGCAGCAGCCGGTCAACAACGTCGTACGGACCGCCGTCGAGGCTCTCGCGGCTGTGCTCGGTGGCACGAACTCGCTGCACACCAACGCGCTGGACGAGACCCTGGCGCTGCCCACCGACGAGTCGGCCGAGATCGCCCTGCGTACCCAGCAGGTGTTGATGGAGGAGACCGGCGTGGTCAACGTTGCCGACCCGCTCGGCGGCTCCTGGTACGTCGAGGCGCTGACCGACAAGATCGAGGCCGAGGCGGAGGAGATCTTCGCCCGGATCCGGCAGCTCGGCGGAGACGGGCCACACCAGATCGGCCCGATGACCTCGGGCATCCTGCGCGGCATCGAGGACGGCTGGTTCACCGGGCACATCGCCGAGTCGGCCTTCGTCTACCAGCAGGCCCTCGAAAAGGGCGACAAGAAGATCGTCGGGGTCAACTGCCACACCGGCACGGTCGCCAAGGAGCTGGAGATCCTGCGCATCTCGCACGAGGTGGAGCTGGAGCAGCGCCGGGTGCTCGCCGAGCGCAAGAGCGGGCGGGACGAGGAGGCGGTGCGCGCCGCGGTGACCCGGATGATCGCGGCGAGCCGTACCGACGAGAACATGATCCCCGCCATGCTCGACGCGGTGCGCGCCGAGGCCACGTTGGGCGAGATCTGCGACGCCCTGCGAGCCGAGTGGGGCACCTACCGAGAGCCAGCCCGCTTCTGAACCCCCACCCCGTCGATCTTGCAGTTTCTGCGGTGCCATAAGGCATGAATGCGGCATAGCGGCGACAGAAAGTGCAAGATCGCGGGGGTGGGGCGTGGGGCGTGAGAGTTGCAACGTCGGGGTTGCGGGTGAGCTGAGAATCCGGGCTCACGTGCGAGACTAGGTAACCATGAGCGACCCACGGATCACCTCGTCGATCTTCACCCGCGGCGCGGTCGACCTCAGCACGCTGCGTGGCCCCGCACCAGCAAGTACCCGCCCCGGCGCGCCCCCGCAGGGCGGCCCGTCCAACGGCGCCCCGGCGCGCCCACCGCCGGCGGTGACACCGCCATCGTGGACGTCACCGAGGCGACCATCCAGTCCGACGTGCTCGAACGCTCGATGGCCACGCCCGTCGTCGTGTTCTTCGGTGCGGCCGGCTTCCCGGAGAGCGACGAGTTCGCCCCGGTCCTGGAGCGGCTGAACGCCGAGGGCGGCGGCACCTGGGTGCTGGCCCGGGTCGACGTGCAGGAAAATCCCCGAATCGCCCAGATGTTCCGGGTGCAGGGCATCCCCATGGTCTACGCGGTCGTCGGCGGCCAGCCGGTCGACGCCTTCTCCGGAGTTGTTCCCGAGGCTCAGCTGCGGCAGTGGATCCAGGCAGTGCTCAAGGCCGGTGGCGTGGCAGTCGCCGAGCCGGAGGACCCCCGCCTCGACGAGGCGGACGACGCGCTGATGAGCGGCGATCTGGACGCCGCCGAGCAGGCGTACCGGAAGATCCTCGCCGACGCCCCGGCGGACGCCGCGGCCACGGCGGGGCTGGCCCAGGTCGGAGTGGCCCGCCGGGTGGCCGGCGCCGACCCGTCCGCCGCGCTGGCCGCCGCCGAGAGCGCCCCCGACGACGTCGCCGCCCAGCTGCTGGCCGCCGACATCGAGGTGCTCAGCGGCCTGGCCGAGCAGGCGTACGCCCGGCTCGTCGGTCTGGTCCGGCGCACCGCCGGTGAGGACCGTGAGACGGTTCGCCAGCACCTGGTCTCACTCTTCTCCATTGCCGGCCCGGACGATCCGGCGGTCGCCTCGGCGCGTCGGGCTCTGGCCAGCGCCCTGTTCTGAGTTCGTAGCACGCCAGCGCGGGCCGGCGTTCCGGCCGGCCCGCCCGACCACCGAGGACGGGAGCTCACGATGCGCCGGATCGCCGTCCTCGACGCGCCGACAAATCTCGGTCTACGGCCGCCGACGCCCACGTCGGTCCCGGGTTGCGCCAAGGCGCCCGGGGCGCTGCGCGACCACGACCTGCTGGCCCGGCTCCGCGCCCGCGACGCCGGCTGCGTCACCCCCGCCCGGTACGACCCGGGCGACTGGCGGCCCGGCGACGGGGTGTGTCACGCCAGGGAGATCGCCGACTACTCGTTGGCCCTCGCCGAACGCATCGGCTCGATCATCGACCGGGGCGAGTTCCCGGTGGTGCTCGGCGGCGACTGCTCCGTGCTCCTCGGCTCGGCCCTGGCCATGCACCGCCTCGGCGAGGCCGTCGGCGGGCGGATCGGGCTGGTCTTCGTCGACGGGCACTCCGACTTCCGGCACCCCGGCAACGCCTCCTACGTCGGCGCCGCAGCCGGTGAGGACCTGGCTCTGGTCACCGGGCGAGGGCAGGCCGACCTGGCCGCGCTGGAGGGCCGCCGGCCCTACTTCCGCGACATCGACGTGGTGGTGCTCGGCATCCGGGCCCAGGACGAATACCGGCTCGACCTCCAGGCCGCCGGGATCACCACCCGACCGGTGCCGGCGCTGCGCGCCGAAGGCGCCGCCCGGACGGCCCAGTGGGCGCACGAGCAACTCGCCGACTGCGCGGGCTACTGGGTGCACATCGACGTGGACGTGCTCGACCCGGCGGTGATGCCCGCCGTGGACGCCCCCGACCCGGGTGGAATCGCCTTCGCCGAGTTGGAGATCCTGCTCGCCGGCCTGGTCGACACCCCGCACTGCCTCGGCGTGGAGCTGACCGTCTTCGACCCCGACTACGACCCGGACGGCTCGTACGCTGCCGAGATCGTCAACACAGTGGTCGCCGGTCTGGCGCCGGTGACCGCCCCGGAGGCAGTGCCGCCCCGACTGCTGGCGGCACGGCCGACGCCCTCCCCGCGGCGCGGCAACGGCCGGACCGCGACCGTCACCGAGCGTCCCGACCGTGCCGAGCGGCTCGACGGGCTGGTTGGGCTCGACGGGCTCGACCGTGCTGAGCGGGTTGCGCGGCGTGAATCACCCACTGGCAACGACCCCGCTGACATCGACCACGCCGATAGCGGGCCTGCTGCGCTCGGGTCTGCCGATGACGGCCCTGCCGACGTCGGTGTCCCCGACATCGGTTCGTCGGTGAGCACGGTGCCGTACGACGTCCCTGTCGAGGGGGAGTCACCCGGCACTGGCGGACGGGCCCACTCCGAGCCGTCGGGCGTCGCGGCCAGCATCGCGTCCCTGGTTGAGCGCGAACCGGTCGGCCCGCCGGCGTCGGCCGGCCCAGGTCTTCTCCGACGCACCACCCCGTCGAGCCAGAACACGTCCGAAAGGCACGAGGCCGACACCGCCTGACCCGGTCCTCGGCCGCAGGGCCTTGATCGACTCGGTTTCAGGGAATCCGGGGTGTCCGAGTGGCTCGGACACCACAGTTTCAGCGAAACCGAGTGGATCAAGGCCCTGCGCCGGGCGATGGCCCGACGCCCGGCGGGGCCTCCAGGTGGTGGGGTCAGGGGGTGGGGAGAGCGCGGAGGAAACGCTCGGCCATGGGGACGGCCGAGGCGGTGCTGGCCCCGCCCTTCTCCACGAAGACGGCGAACGCCACGTCGCCCCGCCAGCCGACGAACCAGGCGTGGGTGTGCGCCGGGTTGTCGTCGTACTCGGCGGTGCCGGTCTTGCCGTACACCTCGCCCGGCACGTCCTTGAGCGCGCTGCCGGTGCCGGCGGTGACCACCTCGCGCATCATCGTGCGCAGCGCCGCGACCGACTCCGGCTTGAGCTGCTCGCCCGCCGGGGCCGGCTTGGCCGGTGCCGGGTCGATCAGCAGCTTCGGCTGCTCGAAGCGGCCGCGGGCGACGGCGGCGGTGGCGCCGGCCATGGCGAGCGGGCTGACCAACGTGGTGCCCTGCCCGAACGACGCGGCGGCCTGCTCGGCGAGGCTGCCGCCCGTCGAGACCTTGCCGGTGAAGGCGTCCGTGCCGAGATCCCACTGACCCTCCAGGCCCAGCGAGCGACCGGCGGCGGCCAGCCCGTCGCCGCCGAGCTTCGGGGCCAGCGCGGCGAACGCCGTGTTGCAGGACTTGGCGAAGTCGGTGCGGAACGGCACCGAGCCGAGCTCGAAGTTGTCCGAGTTCTTGAAGGACCTGCCGTCCACGGTGAAGGTCTTCTTGCAGTCCACCGGCCCGTCCAGCGTGACCGCGCCCCGGTCCAGCAGGCCCAGCGTGCTGACCATCTTGAAGGTGGAGCCGGGAGGCACCTGGGCGTCGAAGGCCAGGTTCTGCCCGGCCGGACCGGGGCCGTTCGCGGCGGCGAGCACGGCGCCGTCGCTGATCCGGAGCGCCACCAGGGCGGAGCGGCGCGGCTCGGCGCGCAGTGCCCCGTCGGCCGCGTTCTGGACGGCGACGTCCAGCGTGGTCTTCAGCGCCTGCCCGGGCTGCGGCTCCCGGCGGAACAGCTCGGCGCCGGTGGGTTCGAGTTTGCCGCCCTCGGCCGGACGCTCGACCACCACGGTCAGCCCGGGGCCGCCGCGCAGTCGCTCGTCGTAGCGGCCCTGTAGACCGCCGTGCCCGACCAGGTCGCCGACGACGTACCGGTCGGGATGCGCGGCGAGGTCGTCGGCCTGCGCCGGGTCGACGGTGCCGAGCAGCGCACGGGCGAACTCGCGGGTGGGCGCCAGGTCGATCTTGTCAGTGACGAACTTGGTGCCGGGCAGGTCGTAGATCCGGGGCTTGATCTGCCGGTACGCCTCCTCGCGCAGCGACACCACCTCGACGAAGGCACCCGGCTCGGCCTTGGCCACCCTCTCGGGCAGATCGGCCAGGTCGACGCCGGGAACCAGCGCCGGGCGGATGGCCTTGAACGCCGCGTCGAGGTCCTTGACGAGCTTCTTCAGGTCGGCGACCCCGTTGGGCTGCACACCCACCCGGACCACGGTGCGCGGGGTCACGAGTGGCTTCCCGGCGTTGTCCAGCACGGCGGCGCGGGCACCGGCGTCGCGACGCAGCGCCAACCGGTCACCCTTGGTGAGCTGCTCGTGCACCACCGTCGGCTCCCAGATCACCTGCCACTGGTCGTCGCCGCCGTGGGCGAGCCGGACCTCCCGGTCGTACGCCCATCGGGCCTGACCGGGCAGGGCCCACTCCACCTGGACGGTGGTGGTCGCGATGTCCTTCGTGATCTTCGGCTCGCCGCGACGCGTCAGCGTGGGCGGGGTGGCCGCCAGCTCACCGGAGAGCTCCTTGATCTCACGTGCGACGTCCGCCGACGGCAGTTTCGAGCCGAGCGGGTCGATCAGACCGACCGCCTGGAGGTCACCGCTGCGCCAGCCCGCGAGGAAGGCGTCCACGGTGCGTTGCGGCCCGTCGTCACCGGAACAACCGACGAGGACACCCGCCGCGAGCAGCGCCGTGGTGACGCCGGCGGCAAGCCGGCGGGCGGGGTTCGGCCGGTGGGGCCGGGGGTACGACAAGGGCATGAAGCTGGTCCTTCCGATCTCGGACTGCCCTCGCACGGTAGTACGGGAACGCCGTCCCCAACGTCCCGCAGGTGCTCGGCCGCGCTCAAAGACGAGCCGCACCCGTGTGATGAACATCGCGTGGCGGGGTATCCCGCAGCCGGCCTACCTCGGACCCGCAACGGGTGAAAGGACAAAGTCCCGATCCGGACGTCTGGCCAGTGGTCCGCCGACGAAGGCGCACAACGGCAGGGCCTAGGCTGGGCGGCAGAGTGACCCACAACGCGGTGGGTCGAGGGGAGTGGCACCGATGGACCGGCGTCCGGCGATCAAACCGGAACCCGACCTCCGGCAGGATGACTCCGGCCGGGACGATGACAGCTTCGATTCGGCGACCGACGGGGACGGCTACGGCCGACTCGACACGGGAGTCACCGGGCTGACCGGGTCGAGCATCGACACCATCTACGATCTGGGTCTGCCAGCCGAGGCGCTGGCCGACGACGTGGAGGACGCCGAGCTCGACGAACCCGTTCCCAACGCGGAGCGCCTGGTGGCCCAGGCCGTCGCGCTCGCCGGGGACGACCACGACGCGGCGACACTTGTCGGCCGTTTCTGGCGGTTCGCCCCGGACGAGGAGCTGGTCGGCTTCACGGCGGAAGAGATGCTCGACGCGGCCCGGGCACACCGGGATCTCGCCCAGCAGCGGGTACCGGGCGAGTTGAAGCTGCGGATCCACGAACCGCACGCCGACCAGCACCACACGGTCGTCGAGATCGTCACCGACGACATGCCGTTCCTGGTCGACTCGGTGACGGCGCTGCTCAACTCGTACCACCTCGACGTGCACCTGCTGGTGCACCCGTTGGTGGTGGTGCGGCGGGAGCCGCTGGGCCGACTCACCGAGGTCTCCGCGGATGTGGAACCGGACGACGCGATCGCCGGCGACATCATCGAGAGCTGGATGCGGATCGAGATCGACCCGGTCCGGGACGCTGCCGAACGGGACCGGTTGCGCCGCGAGTTGCAGCGGGTGCTCACCGACGTGCGGGAGGCGGTCGAGGACTGGCCGAAGATGCGTCAGCGGGCCCTCGCACTCGCCGACGAACTGGCGTCCGCCCGTACCTCTGACAACCGCCCACCGGTGCCGGAAAAGGACATCACCGACTCGGTGGAGTTGTTGCGGTGGCTCGCCCAGGACCACTTCACCTTCCTCGGCTACCGCGAGTACCGGTTGGTGGACGCCGACGGCGGCGACGCCGCCGACCCGGTCGAGGGCAAGGCGTTGGAGGCGGTGCTCGGCACCGGTCTGGGCATCCTGCGCTCCGATTCGCCGGATGCGCGGTCGCTGTCGTCGATGACGCCCGAGGCGCACGAGAAGGTGCTGGAGAAGCGCCTCTTGATCATCACCAAGGCGAACTCCCGGGCCACCGTGCACCGCTCGGCGTACCTGGACTACATCGGCTTCAAGATCTTCAACTCCGCCGGTGACGTGATCGGTGAGCGGCGGTTCCTCGGGCTGTTCTCGACGGCCGCCTACCGGACCAGCGTCCGCGAGCTGCCTGTGGTACGCCGCAAGGTGGCCGAGGTGCTGGACCGCTCCGGTCTGAGCCAGCGCAGCCACTCGGGCAAGGATCTGATCCAGATCCTGGAGACCTACCCGCGCGACGAGCTGTTCCAGATCAAGACCGACGACCTGTACCACGCGGTGGTCGGCGTGCTGCGGATGGCCGGCCGACGGCAACTGCGGGTGTTCCTGCGCCGGGACGCGTACGGGCGGTTCATCTCCTGCCTGATCTACCTGCCCCGGGACCGGTTCACCACCCAGAACCGGCTGCGCATGCAGGACATCCTGCTGCGTGAGCTGAACGGTGTCGGGGTGGACTACACCACCCGGGTCACCGAGTCGATGCTGGCTCGGGTGCACTTCATCGTCCGCACCGACCCGACGCGGCCACCCGGCGACATCGACGCCGACCTGCTCGCCGAGGAGTTGGCCGACGCCACCCGACTGTGGGACGACGACTACCGGTTGGTGCTGGAGCGCAAGCTCGGCGACGAGCAGGCCAAGCATCTGTTCACCCGGTACGCCGACGCCTTCCCGGAGGGCTACAAGGACGGGCACACGCCGTACGAGGCGATGAAGGACCTGGCGAAGCTGGAGCTGCTGGAGGAGCCCGGCCAGCTGGAGATGCACCTGTTCCGCAAGCAGTTGGCGCCGCGGCCGGGCACCCGGGTGCCGGGAGCCGACCTGGCCGAGGCGATGGACGTCCGGTTCAAGGTCTACCGGTACGGCGAGCCGATGATGCTCTCCGCCGTGCTGCCGGTCCTGCACTCGCTCGGCGTACGGGTGGTCGACGAGCACCCGTACGAGGTGGACCGGATCGACGGTCGGGTCTACCTGTACGACTTCGGCCTCATGCTGCCCGAGGGGCATCACGAGCTGGCCGAGGTGCGCCCGCACGTCGAGAACGCCTTCGCGGCCGCCTGGCGCGGCGAGGCCGAGGTGGACCGGTTCAACGAGCTGGTGCTGCGCGGCGGGCTGACCTGGCGGCAGGTGGTGGTGCTGCGGGCGTACGCGAAGTACCTGCGGCAGGCCGGCACGGTCTTCTCGCAGGACTACATGGAGCAGACCTTCATCGCGTACCCGAAGCTCGCCGCGTTGCTGGTGGAGCTCTTCGAGACCCGGTTCGCGCCGGGCGAGTTGAGCGCCGAACAGCGCCAGCAGCGCAGCGGTGAGCTGGTGGAGACGATCCGGGGCGCGCTGGACGACGTGGCGAGCCTGGACCAGGACCGGATCCTGCGCTCGTACCTGACGCTGATCGAGGCGACCCTGCGGACCAGCTTCTACCAGAAGCGCGCCGACGGGCGGCCGAAGGCGTATGTGGCGTTCAAGCTCGACCCGCAGGCCATTCCGGACCTGCCCGCGCCGCGACCGAAGTTCGAGATCTTCGTCTACTCGCCGCGGTTCGAGGGTGTGCACCTGCGGTTCGGGCCGGTGGCCCGGGGCGGGTTGCGGTGGTCCGACCGTCGTGAGGACTTCCGGACCGAGGTGCTGGGCCTGGTGAAGGCGCAGATGGTGAAGAACACCGTGATCGTGCCGGTCGGCGCCAAGGGCGGCTTCGTGTTGAAGCAGAAGCCGGGCGACCGGGACGAGGCGGTCGCCTGCTACCAGGAGTTCGTCGGCGCGATGCTGGACGTCACCGACAACATCGTCAGCGGGCAGATCGTGCCGCCCGAGGACGTGGTCCGGCACGACAGCGACGATCCGTACCTGGTCGTGGCGGCCGACAAGGGCACCGCGACGTTCTCCGACATCGCCAACGAGATCTCCAAGGCCCACAACTTCTGGATGGGCGACGCGTTCGCGTCCGGCGGATCCGCCGGCTACGACCACAAGAAGATGGGCATCACCGCCCGGGGCGCCTGGGAGTCGGTCAAGCGGCACTTCCGGGAGCTGGGTCTGGACACCCAGGCCCAGGACTTCACCGTGGTCGGCGTCGGCGACATGTCCGGCGACGTGTTCGGAAACGGGATGCTGCTCTCCGAGCACATCCGGCTGGTGGCCGCCTTCGACCACCGGCACATCTTCCTCGACCCGGAGCCGGACGCCGCCACCTCGTACACGGAGCGTCGACGGCTGTTCGACCTGCCCCGCTCCTCCTGGGAGGACTACAACCCGGAGCTGATCTCGGCAGGTGGCGGCATCTTCCCGCGTACCGCGAAGTCCATCCCGATCACGCCGCAGGTCCGGGCGGCGATCGGCCTGGACGACGACGTCACGCAGTTGTCGCCGCAGGACCTGATGAAGGCGATCGTCACCGCTCCGGTGGACCTGTTCTGGAACGGCGGCATCGGCACCTACGTCAAGGCCTCCACGCAGACCAACGCCGAGGTGGGCGACAAGTCCAACGACGCGATCCGGGTGGACGGGCGCAGCCTGCGCTGCCGGGTGGCGGGCGAGGGCGGCAACCTGGGCTGGACCCAGCTCGGCCGGATCGAGTACGCGTTGACCGGTGGCCGGATCTACACGGACTTCATCGACAACGCGGCCGGGGTGGACACCTCCGACCACGAGGTGAACATCAAGATCCTGCTCAACACGGCGGTGGCCGATGGTGAGCTGACCATGGCCGACCGGGACGAGTTGCTGGCCGGGATGACCGACGAGGTCGCGGAGCTGGTGCTGCGCGACAACTACGACCAGGCTCGGGCGATCAACAACGCCCAGGCCCAGGCCGCCTCGCTGCTCCCGGTGCACCGTCGGATGATCAACGAGCTGGAGCGTTCGGGCGGATTGGACCGCGCGTTGGAGGCGCTGCCGCCGGACGAGGAACTGGCGGTCCGCAGCGAGTCCGGGCTGACCGCGCCGGAGTTCGCCGTGCTGCTCGCGTACGTGAAGATCGTCCTTGAGCGGGAGATCCTCACCGACGGGTTGGCCGACGAGGAGTGGACGACCGACGTCCTGGTCAACTACTTCCCGACGCCGATGCGCGAGCGGTTCGCCGACCGGATGGGCCGGCACCGGCTGCGCCGGGACATCGTCACCACGGTGCTGGTCAACGAGGCGATCAACCGGGGTGGCATCTCGTTCATCTTCCGGGTGGTCGAGGAGACGGCGGCCAGCGCGGCCGACGTGATCCGGGCGTACGTGGTGGTCAGCGAGGTGTTCGGCCTGCGCGACCTGTGGGACGAGGTCGAGGCGCTGGACAACAAGGTGGCGCCGGAGCTGCAGACCAGCGTCTACCTGGACACCCGTCGACTGCTCGACCGCGCGGTGCGGTGGTTGGTCTCCAACCGGCGCTCGCCGATCGACGTACCGGCCGAGATCGCCCGGCTGCGCGACGGGGTCACCCGGCTGCTGCCGGGGCTGGAGGAGCTGTTCTACGGCAACGAGCGCCAGGGCATCGCCGCGCACATGGACTCGATGACCGAGCGTGGGCTACCCCGCGAGCTGGCGGAGCGGGCCACCCGGCTGATGTACAGCTTCGGTCTGATGGACGTGGTGGAGACCGCGAACGCCAGTGGGCGGGACGTCAGCGAGGTGGCCTCGGTCTACTTCGTGCTGTCCGACCTGTTCCGGGTGGACTCGCTGTTGTCGAAGATCTCCCTGTTGCCGCGGGAGGACCGCTGGCAGACCCTTGCGCGGATGGCGCTGCGGTACGACCTGTACGCCGCGCTCGCCGCGCTCACCGCGGAGGTGCTCGACTCCACCCCGGGCGACCTGCCGCCGCACGAGCGGGTGCAGCAGTGGGAGCAGTCGAACGCCACCTCCATCCACCGCGCCCGACGGGCGATGGGTGAGTTCGACGAGTCACGGGCGGATCTCGCCGCCCTGTCGGTGCTGCTGCGCCAGATCCGCACCCTGGTGCGGACCTCCGCGGCAGCCTGAGTCAGGTACGCCGGACGCGGTCCGGCCGGTCGGGGTGACCCGACCGGCCGGACCGCGTCCGTTCGTCGTCGGTCAGGCCGCCAGGGTGGCGAAGACGACGATGTTGTCCGGGTAGCTCTTCGCGGCCTGATCGAACTGGCCGCCGCAGGTGACCACCCGCAGGCCGGGCCGGTCACTCGGTCCGTAGACCAACTCGGTGGGGAAGGCCGTCTTCGGGTACGACTTCACCGAGTCGACAGTGAAGGTGGCCGGCACCCCGTCGGCGCGGCGCACCGTGACGGTGTCGCCGGGGGTCAGAGCGCCGAGGTCGAAGAAGACGGCCGGGCCCAGCACCGCCGAGTCCACGTGCCCGACGATGACCGCGTTACCCGTCTCGCCCGGGCTCGCACCGGGCTCGTACCACCCGGCCTGGTCGGCCTTCTCCAGCGGAGGGACCTGGACGGTGCCGTCCGGGTTGGTGCCCAACGACATGATCGTCGCGTTGACGCCGATCCGGGGGATCTCGATGCTCGTCGGTGCCGACCGGGCCAACCCGACCGCCGACTGACCGACCGGCTGCCCGTCGATCGGCTGCCCGTCGACCGGAGGGGCATCGTCGGCGGTGCTCGCCGGCGCGGTCGGCTCGGGGCCGGCCTGGGCCAGCGGCTGTGGCGGCCGGGGAGTGGGCGTGGTCTTCAGGGAGGCGCCGATCATGCCGGCGCCGATCATGGCCATGGTGACGACGACGGCCGTGCCGGCGGCACGCCACGGTCTCCCGCGGCGGCCGCCGGCCGGTGTCGTCGTCACGTCAGACGAGCGAACCATCGGTCCGCCGACGACGCATCAACACGATCCCGCCCAGCGCGGCAGCGCCGAGCAGGCCCGCCCCGCCGGTGGCCAGGCCGCGGTCGGTGCCGGTGCTGGCGCCACCGTCACCACCGTCGACGCCGCCGTGCGGCAGCACGACGAGCTCGCCCTCGCCGCAGGAGCCCTTGAGCTCGTAGCGACCCGGCTTGGCGTCCTTGTCGACCTTGGCTTCGCCGTAGTAGACGAACTCGCGCTCCTTGTCCCAGTCACGCTCGTCCGAGCCGCGCTCGTCCTTGCCGTAACCGCCACGCTCGTCCGAGCCGCGCTCGTCCTTGCCGTAACCGCCACGCTCGTCCGAGCCGCGCTCGTCCTTGCCGTAACCGCCACGCTCGTCCGAGCCGCGCTCGTCCTTGCCGTAACCGCCACGCTCGTCCGAGCCGTGCTCGTCCTTGTTCTCCCAGCCCTTGTCCGAGCCGTAGTCGGAGCCGTGCTCGTCCTTGTTCTCCCAGCCCTTGTCCGAGCCGTAGTCGGA
>NZ_JBIDCQ010000002.1:980261-1127917 GCF_043204655.1 Micromonospora sp. NPDC047762
CGAGCCGTGCTCGTCCTTGTTCTCCCAGCCCTTGTCCGAGCCGTAGTCGGAGCCGTGCTCGTCCTTGTTCTCCCAGCCCTTGTCCGAGCCGTAGTCGGAGCCGTGCTCGTCCTTGTTCTCCCAGCCCTTGTCCGAGCCGTAGTCGGAGCCGTGCTCGTCCTTGTTCTCCCAGCCCTTGTCCGAGCCGTAGTCGGAGCCGTGCTCGTCCTTGTTCTCCCAGCCCTTGTCCGAGCCGTAGTCCGAGCCGTGCTCGTCCTTGGACTCCCAGTCCTTCTTGTCTTCGTCCTTGGAGTCCCAGTCCTTCTTGTCACGGCCTTCTTCGGCGTCCTGGCCGTGCTCCTCGCCCTTCCAGTCCTTGCTGCCCTCGTCGCCGTAGGCGTCGGCGGCAGCGCCGCCACCCTGGCCGCCCTTGCCGTTCTCGTCCTTGCCCTTGTCGTCCTTGCCCTTGTCGTCCTTGCCGTTCTCGTCCTTGCCGTGTTCGTCCTTGCCCTTGTCGTGGTCGGAGGAGTCCTCCTCCTCACGCCACTCGCGGTCCTCGCCCCGGTCTTCGTCCGCCGGCTTGAGCTTGACCTTGCCGGTGACCTTGGACCACACGTACGCGTGCTCCTGCCGATCCGGGCAGATCTCGAGGAGCTTGACCTCGTCGCCAGCCTTGACGACGTGCGGCTTGGCGTAGACCTTGCCGTCGTCGTGGCCGTCGGCGAACGCGATCCCCGGTGCGAACACCAGGAGCGACGCGCCGCCGAGCGCGGCGCCCGCAACGACCTTCCCGAGCATCTTCTTAGCCATGACCTGCGTCACTCCATCCCTGTTGTCCTGAGCTCGGCGACAACCGAGCTAAGACCGACGTTAGACCGTTTCATGACTTATGAAGTGAAAGATTCGCGTTTTACCTTTGATCCAAGTAAGAGGTGAAGGGGTGGTACGCGGCTTTCGCCGCGCTGAGTGTCGTGTCAGGTGTCCCGGGGGCCCCTGGGTGTGCTGAGGTGTTCCGCGCTCCCCGTGCCTGGCCTGCCCGGGCATCCGATAGCTGCGGGTCCGGGCGGCGCGTGCCGGCGCGGCGCGCTCGGAGGTATCGTCCGAAGCGGCTCCGGCAACGCATCGAGCCATTGCCATGGAAGCGCTCCCATGCAAGAATCGGCGAACGCGGTTCTGAGAGCCACACCGTGCAGGCAGGGAGTCGAGGGCACCCGGTTTCACCGGGCGACGCACCCGCCGCCGATCGACCGGCCGACGCATCGGTCGGGCACCACCACCACTATCGCCCGTCCGGGTCGGGCGCCCCCCAAAGAATCCCGTGGCGCCGACGGCCGTCCGTGCAGGACGCCCATCGGGCCGTCCCGCCGGGCCGCACGTGGGCCCGGTCTCGCCCAAGGAGATCAGTGGCATGAATGTGTGGAGAAGGTTAACCGGCCCACGCCGGGCCCTCGCGCTCGCCGGCGCGGGTGCCCTGGTCGCCGGTGGGCTCGTAACGATTCCGGGTACCGCGGCACAGGCCGCGACGCAGTGCGACATCGCGTACACGAGTAACGACTGGCAGGGCGGCTTCACCGCGAACATCACCATCAAGAACGTCGGCGACCCGCTGAACGGCTGGACGCTCGGCTGGACCTTCCCCAACTCCAGCCAGCGGGTGCAGCAGGGCTGGTCGGCCACGTACACCCAGTCCGGCAGCCAGGTCACCGCCCGGAGCATGTCCTACAACGGCACCCTGGCCACCGGCGCGTCGACGAGCATCGGCTTCAACGGCGCGTGGAGCGGCAGCAACCCGAAGCCGACCTCGTTCACCCTCAACGGCGTGGCCTGCAACGGTGGCACCACCCCGCCGACGACGTCCCCGCCGACCGACCCGCCCACCGACCCGCCGACGGACCCGCCCACCGATCCGCCGACCACGCCGCCGCCCGGCACCAAGGTCGACAACCCGTACGTCGGGGTCCGCGGCTACGTGAACCCGGAGTGGAAGGCCAAGGCGGACGCCGAGGCCGGCGGAAGCCGGGTTTCCAACAACCCCACAGCCGTCTGGCTGGACCGGATCGCCGCGATCAACGGCACGCCGAACAGCAGCTCCAACGGCGCCTTCGGGGTGAAGGAGCACCTGGACGAGGCGCTGCGCCAAGGCGCCGGCTACATCCAGTTCGTGATCTACAACCTGCCCGGCCGGGACTGCTCGGCGCTCGCCTCCAACGGTGAGCTGGGTCCGGACGAGCTGCCGAAGTACAAGGCCCAGTACATCGACCCGATCGCCGCGATCCAGAGTCAGTCGAAGTACAGCAGCCTGCGGATCATCAACATCATCGAGATCGACTCGCTGCCGAACCTGGTGACCAACACCTCCGGCCAGCCTGGCGGCACGGTCATGTGCGACACGGTCAAGGCAAACGGCGCCTACGTCAACGGCGTCGGCTACGCCCTGGCCAAGCTGGGCGCGATCGGCAACGTCTACAACTACATCGACTCCGGCCACCACGGCTGGCTCGGTTGGGACAGCAACTTCAACCCGAGCGCCGAAATCCTGAAGACCGCCGCGGTCGCCTCCGGCAGCACGGTCAACAACGTGCACGGATTCATCACCAACACCGCGAACTACTCGGCGCTCCAGGAGCCGTACTTCAAGGTCACCGACAACGTGAACGGCCAGACGGTGCGGCAGTCCAAGTGGGTCGACTGGAACTACTACGTCGACGAGCTGTCGTTCGCCCAGGCGTTCCGGACCAAGCTGGTCTCGTTGGGCTTCAACTCGAACATCGGCATGCTCATCGACACCTCCCGCAACGGTTGGGGCGGCTCCGCCCGACCCACCGGGCCGGGCGCGACGACGAGCGTCGACACGTACGTCAACGGTGGCCGCATCGACCGCCGGGCGCACCTCGGCAACTGGTGCAACCAGGCCGGTGCCGGTCTCGGTGAGCGGCCCCGGGCGAACCCGGCGACGGGCATCGACGCCTACGTCTGGGTGAAGCCGCCGGGCGAGTCGGACGGCTCCAGCAGCGAGATCCCGAACAACGAGGGCAAGGGCTTCGACCGGATGTGTGACCCGACGTACGGCGGCAACGCCCGCAACGGCAACAACCCGTCGGGGGCTCTGGGCAACGCGCCGATCTCCGGTGCCTGGTTCTCCGCCCAGTTCCAGGAGCTCATGCGCAACGCCTACCCGGCGCTCTGATCGGGTAGCTCACGCACCAACCCGCTGCCAGTGGTTGGTGAGGCACTGTTGGCAGCAGGTTCCCCCCGGGTCCCCGGCTCGACCGTCACAGGTCGGGCCGGGGACCCCCCCTTTTTGTCGGCCCGATCAGGGCACTGTGCGTTCGATCGCCGCCTGGCCCTGCTCGGCCAGGTCACGGCGAGCCTTTTCCAGGTTCTCCGGCGTCAGATCCTGCCCGCGGGCCATCACCAGGTCCTCCGGCTCCCAGGGCTGCTCGCCCCCGGTGCGGATGTTGTCCCCGCCGGCACCGGTGCCCGTCCCGGTCGCCCCGGTGCCGGCGGCGTACGGGTCGCCGATCAGTTCGTCGGTGTCGGGTGCGAGGTCGCCCGGTCGACCGCGGGGTTCGGCGAAGCCCGGTGTGTCCCGGTCCGGGCCACCTCCGGTCCGCAGTTGCGGCACGGTGGCGTCATCGTCCACCGCCGAGGCCACCTCGGGGCTGTCCTCCAGCGGCGGTTGGCCATCGCGATCGGTCATGGTGCTGCCTCCTGGGTCCGACACGGTGCCTGATTCCCCCGCGTACCCCTTCGTGCCGGGCTCATGCCGCACCGCCCGGCGGTCGGGGCGGGCCGTGCCAGCGCAGTGCGGTCAGGCGTCGGGCTGCTGCTCGTTCGGCTCCGGCGCCTCCGCTGGGCGCCACCACTGCCAGAGCAGCATGAGCAGACCGAACACGAGCATCGCCAGCCCGGCCCACAGGTTGATCCGTACGCCTTCGGCCTTGTCGATCTCGGCTCGGCTGTCGAAGATGCCGATCAGCGTGACGATGACCCCGTACGCGACGAAGAGGCCACCGATCACCCGGCGGATGTCGAACAACCGGGCCGCGGCCGAGCGCCGCTGCTCCGCCTGTGCCTCGTCGATCAGTGGGTCCTGTGCCGGCTGGCCGTCGTTGCTCATCTGCCGACCCCTTTCCTCAGAAGACCGGGATGTAGAAGAGGGCGGCCAGCGCGACCGCGATCAGACCGAGCAGCACCGGGGAGCGGTACCAGGCGGCGTCCCCGGCGAGCACGTCGCCCTTCAGGTCGACGCCGCCCATGCCGTACACCAACCCGCGCAACTCCTCGTCCCGCTTGGGTGAGGTGAGCGGGGTGACGATCGCGGCGACCACCACCGCCGTGACGAACGCCAGACCGGCACCCCAGAAGCTCTCCTCCAGGTCGGAGTTGAAATCGATCACCCCGCCCTTGTAGAGCAGGTAGAGGCTCAGCGACACCAGGGTGCCCAGCAGCAGCGACCAGAAGCCGGCCAGCGCGGTCATCCGCTTCCAGAACATGCCGATGATGAAGGTGGCGAACAGCGGCGCGTTGAAGACGGAGAAGAGCGCCTGGATGTAGTTCATGATGTTGCTGAACCCGGCCGCGATGAACGCGGTGCCGATCCCGATCACGACGGCGGCGACCGTCGCCCACCGGCCGACGCGCAGGTAGTACTCGTCCGACCGGTCACGGCGGATGTACGCCTGCCAGATGTCATAGGTGAAGACGGTGTTGAAGCCGCTCACATTGGCCGCCATGCCGGCCATGAACGAGGCGAGCAGGCCGGTGACCGCGACCCCGAGCACGCCGTTGGGGAGCAGGTCGCGCATCAGCAGCGGGATGGCGTTGTTGTACTGCAGGTCGCCGCTCTCCGCGCCGAGACCCTTCACCGTGACCAGGGCCACCAGGCCGGGGATGATCGTGACCAGGGGGATGAACAGCTTCGGGTACGCGGCGATGATCGGCGTACGCCGGGCGGCGCTCATGTTCTTGGCCGAGAGGGCCCGCTGCACCTCGGCGAAGTTCGTCGTCCAGTAGCCGAACGACAGCACGAAGCCGAGGCCGAAGACGATGCCGATCCAGTGCGCGCCCAGCGGGTTGGCCGTGCTGCCGGTGTCCTGCCACGCGTGCAGGCCGGCCTCGCCGAGCTTGGTGTCGCCGACCGCGTCCATCAGGCCGTTCCACCCGCCGACCTTGACCAGGCCGATCACGGTGACCGGGATGAGGCCGGCCAGGATGACGAAGAACTGGAGCACCTCGTTGTAGATCGCCCCGGACAGGCCGCCGATGGTGATGTACGCCAGCACGATCGCCGCGCCCACCACGATCGCCGTCCAGAGCGGCCAGCCGAGCAGCGCCTGCATGACGAGCGCCAGCGCGTACAGGTTCACGCCGGCGATCAGCACCTGGGCGACGGCGAAGCTGATCGCGTTGAGCAGGTGGGTGGGGCGGTTGAAGCGCAGCCGCAGGTACTCCGGCACGCTGCGGACCTTGGAGCCGTAGTAGAAGGGCATCATCACGATGCCCAGGAAGACCATCGCCGGGACCGCGCCGATCCAGTAGTAGTGGACCGTCATGACGCCGTACTGGGCCCCGTTGGCGGCCATTCCGATGATCTCCAACGCGCCCAGGTTCGCCGAGACGAAGGCGAGACCGGTCACCCAGGCCGGCAGGGAGCGACCGGAGAGGAAGAAGTCGACGCTGGTCCGGATGGCCCGGCGCGCGGCGAAGCCGACCCCGAGGACGGTGACGAAGTACAGCGCCAGGATCAGGTAGTCCAGGCCGTTCATGTTGAGCCGAAGACCGTCGCCGTCCATCCCGTCACCCCTCGCCCCGACGTACGCGCTGGTTGGTTCGCGCGCGCCCTATTACCCAATCCGCGCGGTTTCACTCCCGGACGTTGCGCCCGGGCGTGTCTGACCCCTTCGGGCGGTCTGGCTGGATCGGTACGCAGAAGGGCGCCCCGGCCGTTTCGGCCGGGGCGCCAGTGTCGGTCTGGTGGACTCAGCGACCGAGTACGCGGTCCAGGAAGTCCCGGTAGTTGCGGACCGCCATCCGCAGTTGCTCGGTGTCGGCCGAGCCGGCGTCCTGCCAACCGCCCAGCGTGTTCTTCTGCGCGGCCAGCGCCGAGGAGAGGGCCTGAATGGCCTCCTCCACCAGCGACTGCGCCTCGCCGGCAGCCGCCTGCGGGTCGTCGACGAAACGCAGCTGCACGTCCCGCCAGCGGTCCCGGAAGCCCTGCGCCGTGTCCGTGTCGAGAAGCGTGGCCGGCTCGGCGGCGACTGTCGACCCGGCGGGTCGGGATGTTCCGGCGGACTCCAGCGTGGTGCTGGTGTCGTCGCCGGGGACCGGTTCGCCGTCCGCGTCCGGGTCGACCATCTCCGGTGTCGCGCTGCCGTAGCCGGCCGCGCCCGCCGTCGCGGCGTCCCGGTCGCCGGTCAGGTCGCCGCGCCGCTCAGGGTCGCCGTCAGTGCTCCCCGGCGCGACGACGGTGCGCGCGGACGTGTCCGAGTCGGCGCGGTCGTCCAGGTCGGTGCGGTCGTCGACGTCCGCGCTGTCGTCGACGTACGCGTCGCGGCGGTGCAGCTCGGCGGTGGGGTCGGCGCGCAGGCCCTCCCGCTCACCGTCCTCGGCGCCGTCGCCCGGCTGGGCGGTCCGTTCGGCCCTCGGGTCCGGCTGATCCTGCGGGTGCGGGCTGGCCAGTGCGGAGGCGGCCACCGCGTCGGCCACCGTGGTGGCGCCGAACGTCGTCGGCAGCGGCCCCGGCTCGTGGAAACCGCCCTCGTCGGTGGACCGGCCGTCGCGCCGGTGGCGCGGGTCGGAGTCGTCGGTCAGCTCATCGTCGGCCGGGTCGTACGCGGCCTCCCGGTCGGTGTCGTCGTCGTACGCGGCGTCCCGGTCGGTGTCGTCGGCCCGCTCGTGGGCGGCGGTCTGGTCGTCGAAGGTGCCCCGGTCGTCGAGGGCGTCCTCCGGGACGTCGGAGCGGTCGGCCCGGTCGTCGGCCGGGGGTACCGGCACGGGCGCGGAGCGGACGGCCTCCGGGTGGTCGTTGCTCACCTGCTGCTCTTCCTGGCGCATCGGTGGCCTCCTCAGCGGCTCGTGGCGTCGTGGTCCGGGTGGTGGCGCTGTTCGGGCGTGCGGTGGCCGACCGGCTCCTCGCCCAGCAGGTCGGCGAAGAGTGCGCGGTAGTGCACGACCGCCTGCCGCAGCTCCTCGGTGCTGGCCTCGCCCCGGGAGTTGCGCAGGTGGATCTCGTGCGCGTCCCGGTAGTTGGTCAGAGTGCGGGCGTGCTCGACGGAGAGATGGGCGATCTGGTCGGAGAAGTCACCGGTCGGGTAGCCCTGCTCCTCGATGAGCCGGGTGACCAGTTCGTCCGCGTCGCCCACCGTCTCGCCGGGGGAGTCGATGAAGCGGACCTGGAGTTCCTCCCAGGCCGCGGCGTAGCGAGCGCGGGACTCCGGGGTGAGTGGGGTGAGCGTGAGCTCGGCATGCCGGCGTTCCCGGTCGCGCAGTTCGCGCTCCGCGGCGGACCGGCTGTCCTGTTCCGCCACCACCCGGTCGTACTCCGGGCCGAACCGGTTGCGCAGGGCCCGGCGGTTGTTGAGCGAGCGGGCGGCCACGGCCAGCACCGCGACGATCACCAGCACGACGAGCACGATGACGACTATCTGCGTGGGCGACATGGGCTCCTCCTTCGCCCTCTGCTATTCCCTCCGCGCAGTGATCGCCAATCCCGATCCGAGACACTTTCCTGACGAGGGGCGCAACCACTCACCGGCCGAGACCTGATTCATCCCGGAAGCGGCGCTTGGGCGGTGACGACACGGGCGGTAGTGAAACAGCCTCCGATTACGTATCCTGCCCAAGGCGCCCGCGCCGGTGCCCGGCGACGCGGCCGGGCGCGCAGCCGGCAGGCGCGGTGCCCGGCGGTGCCGGCACCCCTCCTGCCACCCTGTACGGGCGAGGTCTGATGAAAACCCGCGACTGGCCGATCCGCTCGAAGCTGACCGCGTTGGTCGTCGCGCCGGTGACCGCGCTCCTGGCGCTGTGGATCTTCGCGACCACGCTGACCTTCGGTCCCGCCCTGAACCTTCTCTCCGCCCGCACCCTGTTGTACGACCTGGGTCGCCCCGGCGAGACGGTGGTCACCGAGCTGCAACGGGAACGCCGACTCTCGGTGGTGCAGCTCGCCGGCGACACCGAGTTGCCCGCCCTCGCCGAGCAGCGCGGGCGCACCGACCGGGCGGTCGCCGAGCTGCGCCGCCGGGTGGACGGGGAACCGCTGCGCGACGCCGCTGACGACCTGCTGGAAACCCGGGTCGACCAGCTGGTCAACTCCCTGGCGGCGCTACCCGACGGACGGAGGTTCATCGACGAGCGCAAGGTGGACCGGGCCGGTGCGATCGGCCTCTACAGCGGCATGGTCGCCGCGGCCTTCCAGGCGTTCGCCGGCATGGCGACCCTCACCGACCCGGCCATCAACCGGCAGGCGTTGGCGCTCACCGCGCTGGGTCGGTCCCGGGAACTGCTCGGCCAGAGCGACGCGCTGCTGGCCGGCGCGCTGACCGCCGGACGGTTCGCCGAGGGGGAGCACACGCAGCTCGTCCAGGCCATCGGCAACCAACGGTGGCTCACCGAGAGCGCCGTGGCAGACCTGCCCGAGAGCAGCCGGGTCGCGTACCAACGGTTGACCGAGAGCGAGGCGTTCACCCGGCTTCGCAGCATGCAGGACGCGCTGGTCGTGCCCAACCGGTCCGGCCGGCCGACTGTCGACGCCGCGGCATGGCAGGCCAGCCAGGACGCGGTACAGCAGCAGTTGCGGGACTTCGAACTGTCCGAGGCCGACGCTCTCGCCGACCGTTCGGTGCCGATGGCGGTCCGCATCCTGGTGCGGCTGGCCGCCGCCGGCGTACTCGGGCTCGTCGCAGTCGTCGTCTCGGTGCTGGTGGCGCTGCGGGTCGGCCGCACCCTGGTCCGCCGGCTCAGCGGCGTCCGCACCGCAGCGCTGGAGCTGGCCGAGCACCGGCTGCCCGACGTGGTCGCCCGGCTGCGCCGTGGCGAGCAGGTCGACGTCGCCCGGGAGGCACCACCACTGGAGTACGGCCACGACGAGATCGGCGAGGTCGGGCGCGCCTTCACCGAGGTGCAGCGCACCGCCGTCCAGGCCGCGGTGGACGAGGTCACCCTGCGTCGCGGGCTCAACGAGGTCTTCCTCAACATCGCCCGACGCAGCCAGAGCCTGGTGCACCGTCAGTTGCACCTGCTGGACCGGATGGAGCGGCGTAGCGAGGACCCGGACGAGCTGGCCGAGCTGTTCCAGGTCGACCACCTGGCCACCCGGCTGCGCCGGCACGCCGAGGATCTGGTCATCCTCGCCGGCTCCGCGCCCGGTCGGGGTTGGCGGAACCCGGTCGCGATGGTCGACGTGATCCGTGGCGCAATCTCCGAGGTCGAGGCGTACGAACGGGTGGACGTCAAGGCCGTGCAGCCGGCCGGCGTGCTGGGGCGGGCGGTCGGCGACGTCATCCACCTGCTCGCCGAGCTGTTCGAGAACGCCACCGCCTTCTCCCCGCCGGACACCCGGGTCACCGTCACCGGCGCGCAGGTTGCCGACGGGTACGCCCTGGAGATCACCGATCAGGGGCTGGGCATGTCCGCCGCGGCACTGGAGACCGCCAACACCCGACTGGCCAGCTCGCCCGAGTTCGACCCGGCGCAGAGCGCCCGACTCGGCCTGTTCGTGGTGGCCCGGCTGGCGGCCCGGCACGGCGTACGGGTGCTGTTGCGCCCATCCGGGGAAGGGGGCGTGACCGCCGTGGTGCTGGTCCCCGGCGACCTGGTCACCACCGAGCCGCCGGCCGGCCCCGACCCCGCCACGCTCGACACCGCGTCGGCCGACCCGAGCCGGCGGCTGGCCCGGACGGCGCGCCGGGGCGCCGTGACCCGCCCCCGTACCCGCCCGCCGACGGCCCCGTCCGCCAGCACGGCCCCGCCCGCCGGAGCGCCGACCTCTACCGTCGCGCCCGCCGATGGGCTCGTCGAGGGGTCGGCCACCCCCGACGAGCCGGACGACGAGCTGGATGGTCTGCCCCGCCGGGTGCGACGTCGTACCCCCGCCGCCCAGCCCCGCTCGACCGTCACCGACATGCCGTCGCCCCGCTCGCCGGAGGAGGTCCGCCAGGTGATGGCGGCGCTCCAGGCCGGCACGGCGCGCGGACGCGCCACCGCCATCACCCCGCCAGCGCCGACCGGCCCGGCTGCGTCGACCGGCCCGGCTGCGCCGACCGGCCCGCCAGCGCCGACCGGCCCGGCTGCGTCGACCGGCCCGGCTGCGTCGACCGGCCCGGCTGCGCCGACCGGCCCGCCAGCGCCGACCGGCCCGGCGGTCCAGGCGGCCCCCACCGACCCGCCGACGACCCCCGAACCCCCGACCGCGACTGAGAGGGACGCCTAGTGCCGCATTCGACGAAGCAGAGCGCCGGCCTGGACTGGTTGCTCGACGAACTGGTGCAACGGGTACCCGCCGCCCGCGAGGCGGTGGTGCTCTCCGCCGACGGCCTGCTGCTCGGCTGCTCGGCCGAGCTGGAGCGCTCCGACGCCGAGCACCTCTGTGCGCTCGCCGCCGGCTTCTCCAGCCTCGCCCGAGGCGCCAGCCGGCACGTGGACGGCGGCCCGGTCCGGCAGACAGTGGTGGAGATGGAGGAGGCGTACCTCTTCGTCACCGCCGCCGGGCAGGGTGCCTGCCTGGCCGTGGTGAGCGACGCCGACGCGGACATCGGGCTGGTCGCGTACGAGATGGCGATGCTGGTGATCCGCGTGGGGGAGAGCCTCGCCGCGCCGGCCCGATCGGCGGCGGGTGCCGGAGATGCGGACTGAACCGCCCGGGCCGCAGCACGAGTGGCTGGACGGTGAAGCCGGCCCGGTGATGCGCCCGTACACCCTCACCGGAGGCCGAGTACGCCCCGCCGTCGACGGATTCAACCTGGTCGCGTTCGTGTTGGCCGGTTCGGACGTCGACGCGACAAGCCTTTCGCATCTGCTGCCGGAGCATCGACGGCTGGTCACGTTGGCCCACCGGCCGGTGTCGGTGGCCGAACTGGCAGCCGAGCTGGACCTCGCGGTCGGCGTGGTCCGGGTACTGCTCGGTGATCTGCTCGCCGAGGGCCTGGTCGCGGTGCACGAGCCGCCGGCCGCCGGCATCCTTCCCGACGTCGACATCCTCAAGGCGGTGGTCAGTGGACTCCGTGCGCTATGACCAGGTGGGCACCAGCACCACCATCCCGCTGGCACTGAAGATCCTCATCGCGGGAGGCTTCGGAGCTGGCAAGACGACCTTGGTGAGCGCCCTGAGCGAGGTCCGTCCGTTGCAGACCGAGGAGGTGCTCACCGGTGCCGGGATCGGCACCGACGACCTCTCCGGCGTGGAGGGCAAGTCCACCACCACTGTGGCGATGGACTTCGGCCGCATCACCATCAACGAGGACCTTCAGGTCTACCTGTTCGGCACGCCGGGCCAGGACCGGTTCTGGTTCCTCTGGGACGAGCTGGCCTTCGGTGCGCTCGGCGCCGTGGTGCTCGCCGACACCCGGCGGTTGGCCGACTGCTTCCCCTCCATCGACTACTTCGAGCAGCGGGGAATCCCGTTCGTGGTGGGCGTGAACTGTTTCGACGACTCCCGCCGGTTCAACCTGGAGACCGTACGCCGAGCGCTCGACCTGGACCCGGACGTACCGATGGTGCTCTGCGACGCCCGGGACCGGCAGTCCGGGAAGATGGTTCTGATCTCTCTGGTGGAGCACGTCGCCCGACAGCGCGGTGAGCCGGTGCCGGCGGCCTGAGATCCGGGCCGGAAAGCTGGTTAACGGGCGGGCAACGCGGGCAGCCTCTGGTTGGATCAACGAAGGTTGCCGGCGGAGGAGTTGGGCGTGAGCGGTCAGGGTGAGGTCGTCCACATCGGGGGTTACACCGCGCAGAGCGGCGGGCGGGGCAGCGGCATCGTCGCCGCGCGTCGTGACCCGAGGACCGGGGCGCTGACCCCGCTCGGCACTGTGGCGGTCACCCCGTCCCCCTCGTTCCTGGTCCGGCACCCCACCCAGCCGGTGCTCTACGCGGTCAACGAGCTGACGGACGGCGAGATCAGCGCCTGGCAGGTGGGTGCGGACGGCGCGCTGGACCCGCTCGGCAGTCGGTCGACCGGCGGCGCGGAGCCCTGCCACCTGGCGGTGCTGCCCGGTGGCGGTCACCTGCTGGCGGCCAACTACGGCAGCGGCAGCATCGCGGTGTTTCCGCTCGACCCGCAGGGCGTGCCCGGCGAGCGCACCGACCTGGTGGTGCACAAGGGGCACGGCCCCGACCCGGAGCGCCAGGACCACGCCCACGCCCACATGGTCTCGCCCGGTGCGGGCCAGGGGCCGATCTTCGGCGTGGATCTCGGCACCGACTCGGTCTACCGGTACGACCTGGACGAGGCGACCGGACGACTGGTGCCGCGTGCGCCCCGGGTGCGTACGAAGCCCGGAACCGGCCCCCGACACCTGGCCCGGCACCCCGACGGACGGCGCTGCTACGTCGTCGGTGAGCTGGACGCCTCGGTCACCGCCTACGAGCTGACCGACGACGGCGCGTTGCACCAGCGCGGGCGGGTCGAGGCGAGCGGGCGCGCCGGTCACGTCCAGCCGTCGGAGGTCGCGGTCGCCCCGGACGGCCGGTTCCTCTACGTCGCCAACCGTGGGGTGGGGACGCTGGCGGTCTTCGCACTGGCCGGGGAGTTGCCCGAACTGGTGGCCGAAGTGGACACCGGCGGGGAGTGGCCCCGGCACTTCGCTCTGATCGGGGAGCACCTCTACGTCGCCGACGAGCGGGCGGACATGGTGCGGGTGTTCCGTCGCGATGCCGACACCGGCGTCCTGGAGGCGGCCGGCGAGCCGGTGCCGGTGCCGAGCCCGACGTGCGTGCTGCCCTGAACGCTCGCTAAATAGACGTGAGGGTGGCACTGGTTTGGCAACGCCGCGAGGCTGACCCGTCACTCTGTGTTGCAAAAAAGTGGTCAACTGTTTCTCCTCCGTAACTTTAGTCCGAACGGATGTGGCAGAGACGGCACCTAGTACGCAAGATGGTCACCGTGTCAGCAGGCCGCCATCGCATGCGTTCGAAACTCCACCTAGCCGCCGCCGCCGCAACGGCGGGTGTGCTCGTCGTGACGACGGGCGCGTGGTTCGGTTACCAGGAGTTGATCCAGCCCAGCTGCTCGGGAGAGATCCGACTAGCCGTGGCGGTCGCCTCCGAACTCGCGCCAGCGGTGGACGCCGCCGCGTCCCAGTGGGTGAAGGACGGCGCAGCGGTGGGCCCGACCTGCATTCGCGTCGACGTGTCCGCGTCCGACCCGGTCGACGTGGCGGCCGTGGTGGCGGCCAAGCACGGGGCCCTGCTGGCCGGTGTGGGGCAGGCCAGTGGCACCGCCGTCAGCCCGGACGTCTGGGTGCCCGACTCCTCGACCTGGCTGCTGCGGCTGAAGAAGGACGCGACGGCGTTCGCTCCGACCAACGGCCAGTCCATCGCGCGCAGCCCGATCGTCGTCGCGATGCCCGAGCCGATCGCCACCCGACTGGGCTGGCCGGACAAGAAGTTCAACTGGACCGACCTGCTCAAGCAGGTCAACAACACCAGCTCTCCGCTGCGGACCGGGATCGTCGAGCCGACCCGCGACGCTGCGGGTCTGTCCGGTCTGCTCTCGCTGACCGCCGCGGCGAACGGCGCCGGCGGCGACGCCCAGCGCAACACCGTCGGAGCGCTCCGCGCACTGGCCACCGGGCGTTCCTCGCTCCGCAACGACCTGCTGGCCCGCTTCCCCACGGCCAACGACTCGACGTCCATCGCGAGCGGTCTCGGCGCGGCGGCTCTGTCCGAAGAAGACGTGATCGCGTACAACAGCAAGAAGCCGCCGGTGCCGCTGGCCGCGCTCTACATGGAGCCGGCGCCGATGCCGCTGGACTACCCGTACGCGGTGCTGCCCGGCATCGAGCCGAGCAAGGCGTCGGCGGCCAAGGTGCTGTACGAGCTGCTCACCAGCCCGACCTTCCGTAACCGGCTCGCCGCGCAGTCGCTGCGCGCGCCGGACGGCAACTGGGGCGATGGTTTCAAGGCGCCACAGGGTGCTCCGAGCCCGTCCGGCGGCGCGCCGACCGCACCGGCGAACGGCGGCACCGCGGCGGGTGGCCTCGACCCGGCCGCCATCCAGCGGGTCGTCTCCAGCTGGTCGATCGCCACCCAGTCCGGTCGGATGCTCGCCGTCATCGACGTCTCCGGCTCGATGAAGGACCCGGTGCCCAGCGCCAACAATCGCAGCCGGGAAGAGGTGACCGTCGACGCGGCCCGTCGCGGCCTCGGCCTCTTCGACGACTCCTGGTCGATCGGCCTGTGGACCTTCTCCACCAAGCTCGTCGGCAACCGGGACTACCGGGAGCTGGTCCCGATCGGGCCGCTCTCCGGTCAGCGGGCCCAGTTGGAGGGCGCCCTCGCCACCGTCAAGCCTTCCAGCGGTGACACCGGCCTCTACGACACCATGCTGGCCGCGTACCAGGCGGTGCAGGAGAACTGGCAGCCCGGCCGGGTCAACTCGATCGTGCTGTTCACCGACGGCAAGAACGAGGACGACAACGGCCTCAACCAGCAGCAGTTGCTCAGCAAGCTCAAGCAGATCGCCGATCCGGAGCGGCCGGTCCAGGTCATCATGATCGGTATCGGCGAGGGCGTCAGCAAGGCAGAGCTGGAGTCGATCACCAAGGTGACCGGTGGCGACGTCTTCGTTACGAAGGATCCGAGCGAGATCGGCAGCATCTTCCTCAGCGCCATCGCACGGCGTCCGCCAGCGCCGCGCTGATCCGACGCTCAGACGTCCAGGGGCCTGCCGTACCGTCGATTCGGTGTGGCAGGCCCCTTTTCGGCCACCAGGTTGTTGAAGAAAAGTGACGGCAATACGTCGGAAGCAATCGGCAGTCATAGTTGTCAAGGCAGGATGTCGACTGTTCCGGCATAGTCGGTCCGCCTCCGGACCGACCCGTCGGCCGGGGCCATCCTGTACAGAGTGGGAGGGCCGGTGAGCGTGGCGACACTGTTGACCCCCGCCACGTCGGCGGAGCCGGACGATCGACGCGCCGGTTTGGTGGCGCGCGCCGACGAAAGGTCCTACGTCCGGGTTCTGGTGGTGCTGGACACCACCATCCTCATCATCGCGCTGCTGATCGGGTACGTCGCCCGTTTCGGTGACGACGAGCCGACCGGCTCGGAGATCCCGTACGTGCTGGTCGCCCCCGGATTGGTGCTGGCCTGGCTGATCTCGCTCAAGGCGCTCGGCTGCTACGACGACCGGGTGATCGGCTACGGGGCCGACGAGTACCGGCGGGTCAGCTCAGCCAGCCTGCGCCTGGCCGGGGCGATCGCCATCATCGGCTACATCGCCGATGTCGGCGTCTCCCGGGGTTTCCTGGGCATCTCCTTCGCGGTGGGCACCGTCGGGCTGGAGGTGGCGCGGTTCGCCGCCCGTAAGCGGCTGCACCGGGCCCGCTCGCTGGGTGCCGGCTGGTCCCGCAAGGTGCTGGTGGTCGGCGACACCGCTCACGTGTTGGAGTTGGTCCACACGCTGCGCCGCGAGCCGTACGCCGGCTACCAGGTGGTGGGCGCCTGCATCCCGGACGCGCTGCTCGCGCCGGTGGCGCAGCGGCTGGGTGACGTGCCGGTGGTGGGGTCCTTCCGGGGCATCCCGGAGGCCGCCACCGCCATCGGCGCGGACACGGTCGCGGTGACCGCCTCCGGTGAGCTGACCGCGGCCCGGCTGCGCCGCCTCGGCTGGCAGTTGGAGGGGACCGGCATCGACCTGGTCGTGGCACCCGCGCTGACCGACGTCGCCGGCCCGCGCATCCACACCCGCCCGGTCGCCGGCCTGCCGCTGATCCACGTCGAGGCGCCCGAGTTCCGCGGGGTGCGCAAGCTGGTGAAGGGTTTCGTCGACCGGTCCGTCTCGTCGTTGGCGCTGGCGGTGCTGCTGCCGCTGATCGCGTTCATCGCGCTGGCCATCAAACTGGACAGCCGGGGCCCGGTGCTGTTCCGGCAGGTCCGGGTCGGTCGGGGCGGGCAGGAGTTCGGCGTGTTCAAGTTCCGCACCATGGTGGTGAACGCGGACGCGCTGCTCGCCGAGCTGACCGCGCGCAACGAGACCGACGGCCTGATGTTCAAGATGCGCCAGGACCCCCGGGTGACCCGCGTCGGCCGGCTGCTGCGCAAATGGTCACTGGACGAGCTGCCGCAGCTGGTCAACGTGCTGCTGGGGCAGATGAGCCTGGTCGGGCCCCGCCCGCCGCTGCCCTCGGAGGTGGCCCGTTACGACGGTGACGTGGCCCGACGGCTGCTGGTCAAGCCCGGAATGACCGGCCTGTGGCAGGTCAGTGGCCGCTCCGACCTGAGCTGGGAGGACGGCATCCGGCTGGACCTCTACTACGTGGAGAACTGGTCCCTCGCCGCCGACCTCACCATCCTCTGGAAGACCTTCGGCGCGGTGCTGAACGGCCGCGGCGCGTACTGACCACCGGTCACGGCTGCGGGCCGGTCCAGTCCAGGCAGACGACCACCGCGTCGTCGACCAGGTCACCCGACACGAACGCGCGCAGATCACCGATCAGCGACCGGACGGCGTCCAGGGGGGCCATCGGCCCGGTCCGGCGCAGGAACCGGTCCAGCGCCGTCTCGCCGTAGCGCATGTGCTGACCGGTGGCCTCCACCACCCCGTCGCTGACCACGAAGACCCGGTCGCCGCGCTGCAGCGGGAACTTCTGCTCGTGGTAGTCGGTCGCCTCGAACATGCCCAGCGGGAACTGCGCCTCCAGCGGCTGCTCGGTGACGTCCCCGTCGCGGAGCAGGACCAGCCGGGGTGAGCCGGCGTCCACCACTGTCATCATCCCGGAGCGAAGGTCCAACTCCATCAGCAACGCGGAGAGGTGCTGCTCGCCCCGGTACAGGTCGTAGATGGCCTGGTCGGCGAGGGCGGCCTGGTCGGCCAGGCTCAGCCCGGCCCGACGCGCGTTGCGCAGCGCGTGGGTGGCCAGCGAGGTGAGCAGCGACGCGGCCACCCCCTCACCGGTGCCGTTGATCGTGGACAACCAGACCCGTTCCCCGTCGTCGGACCAGTCGAAGCTGTCGCCGCGCACGGCGTACGCCGGCTCCAACTGCCCGGCCAGGCTGAACGAGGGTCGGATCCGGCTGCGGCCGGGGAGCAGGTCCCACTGCATCTCGGCGGCCAGGGTGAGGCGTTGGGTGCGCTTGGCCGCCAGATAGACGTCGGTGCCGGCGGAGACCGCCGCCACCTCGTGGGCGAGCGCGGTGGCGATCTCGGCCAGCGCGGCGACGACGTCCTGGTCGTCCGGAACGGGTGACAGGCGCAGCACCCCTCGGCGTTCGCCACGCATGGTGACCGGGATCCAGGCAGTGCCGTCGGCCAGTATCGGCGACTGGTGGTCGAAGGCGCGCCAGGCGGGGTGCCCGGGGCTGGTGATCGAGTCGTCGTCGCCGAGTGGCAGCAGCTCCGCGATCCGGTAGTCGATCTGGTAGAGCTCGACGTCGGTGATCCCGTACGACTGGGCGAGCACGTCCCCGATGCCACCGACGAGCCGGTCAGCTGGTGTCTCGTTCAGGGCACGTCGTGCCCGATTGACCGGTTCGCTCATCGTCAGTCCTTCACTGAAAGCTCGACCACCAGGAGGTTCGGAGTACTCTCGGGCCACCATGGCCGAACTGAACCGTCCGACGGACCCTGAGACGAGTATGGCTGCCGCGCTGGATGCGACAGCCGCTGCCCTGCTGGGCATCTGGGAGTCTGCCCGGGAAGGGACCGCCAACCGCGTGTCCGGCGCCCAGTTGCGCGCGGTGATGGTGGTGGAACAGTACGACGGAATCAACCTGCGTCGGCTCGCCACCCGACTCGACATGCTGCTCAGCTCCGCCAGCCGTCTCTGCGACCGGCTGGTCGCCGCCGGCATGCTGGAGCGTGAGCCGGGCCGTTTCGATCGGCGGGAGATCTCGCTGCACCTCACCCCGGAGGCTCGCCGGCTCGTCGCCGAGCTGCGGGCCGACCGCCAGGGCCAACTCGCCGCCGTGCTGGGCGGGATGAGTCGGGAGGGCCGCGACGCGCTGCTGCGCGGGATGCGGGAGTTCGACGAGACCGCCCGCCGCCAGCAGGCGAAGCACGCGCCGGCGTCGGATGAGTCGACGGACCAGGGAGACTGGCCGGACGGCCCGGACCGGCCCGGTGGGCGGTCGGGGGACTGGTCGGGCGATTCGGGCCGGCAGACCCGAACGGGGTGGACGGGTTCGTCGGGCGGCCCGGAGCGATCGGTCGGCAGCACCAGGGAGTGGCCGGCCGGCGACCCGCCGGTGGCGCGTACCGCCTGATCGAGCCGGCCGGGCGGTCGCCCGCCGGTCATGCCGAAGCGCCCACGGCCAGCATCGCGATGTCGTCGTGGGCCTGCCCGCCCGCCCAGTCGTCGACGGCGCGGAGCACCCGGTCGATCAGCGCCGCCGGCGGTTGCCCGGCCGCCGCCACGAGCGCGGCCCGCAGCCGGGCCTCGCCGAACATCGCCGCGTCGCGCGGGTCGCGCGCCTCGGTCACCCCATCGGTGTACGCGAGCAGCAGATCGCCCGGATCGAGGTGCACCCGGCTCTCGGCGAAGCGTGCGGCCGTCAGCGCCCCCACCGGCATGCCACCGACCGGGACCGGGGTGACGGTGCCGTCGGCGGTGACCAGCAGTGGCGCCGGATGACCTCCGCCGGCGACGCGAAGGTCCAGCCCGGTCGGCCCCCGGTCCAGGGAACCGAGCAACAGGGTGGTGAACTGGTTGCGCCGTGCCGCGTCCGGCGCGTCGAACAGCGCCTGGTTGAGCAGGTGGATCAGCTTCAGCGGGCGGTGCTCCACCAGCCGCAGCGTCTGCAACGACTGGCGGACCCGGCCGGTCAGCACCGCCGCGCCCACACCCTTGCCGCAGACGTCGCCGAGCGCGAACAGGGCGCCGCCCGGGTGCGGAAACACCTCGTAGAAGTCGCCGCCGATGCGGAGGGTGTCGCCCGCTGCCCGGTAGCCGCCGGCCAGGCTCACGCCGGGCACGGCGGGCAGCTCGGGCGGGAGCAGACTGGTTTGCAGCACCCGGGCCAGGTGAGCCTGCTCGCCGTGCACGTCGGCGATGGCCAGCGCGGCACCCGCGCGGGTGGCGAACTCCCGGGCCAGCTCCACGTCGCGCCGGTCGAAGCCGGCCCGCCCGGACCGACGGATGAGCAGCAGCGCACCGGCCGACCCGCTGGCGCTGAGAAGCGGACTGACCAGCATCATGCCCGGGGGGCCGAACCCGGGCGGCAGCAGGTCGGCCAGGTCGGTGATCGGGGCGTCCGGCCAGGGGCCCGGTTCGGCCCGGTCGCCGGCCAGCGCTTCGGCCAGCCCGGGCACGGAGCCGGTCAGCGCGGGGCTGGCCAGCCCGGTGATCGGGGCCGGCTCGCCGTCGGCGTACCGGATCCATCGGGGGTGCGGCTCGGCCGGCGCTGTCGGTCGGGGCAGTGCGACGGCGACGTCGGCGAGGTAGGGAACGGCGAGCGTGGTGGTGGCAAGGAGGACCTGGTCGCGGTGCAGGGCCAGCGCCAGCCGACTGCCGGCCTGGGCGAGGAACGCGGTGCGGGAGCGTTCGACGAGCAGGGCGTCGGCGCGGGCGTGCTCCTCGGTGACGTCGCGGACGTACCACGCCCACCGGGAGCCGGCGAGTTGCCGTCGGACGCCGCGCAGTCGCCTGCCGTGGTGGTCGGCGTCGAAGTGGTCAGCGCCGCCGGCGACAGCCCGGGCCAGTGCCGCCACCGAGCACCCGGCCAGCTCGGTGCCGGCGTCGATCTCCGGGATCAACTCGGCAGCCATGGCGTTGACCAGGGTGACCCGACCGGCCTCGTCCGTCGTCAGCACGGCCTCGGCGAGCCCGTCGAGCAACTCCCGGGCCAACCGCTCGTCGGCCGGCAACGGGGTGCCGCCGGGTCGCTGGGTCGTGGTCACCGCCGGACGCCGGCTCGCGTCTGACGACGTGTGCGCATGCTGCTTCTCGACTCCTCACCGGGATCGTTGCCTGATAGCAAGGGTACCGATTCCCCCCGACAGCGATGCACGGCGCGGGGTGGCGATCAGCCGGCGCGGGCCAGCCAGCCGGCGGGCTGGGCGACGATCCGGCGGGCCACCGAGCCGGCCGCGCCTACCGCGGCGGCCTCCGCGCCGAGCGTCGACGGACGGACCGTGACCGGTGACCAGGCCGCGGTGAGCACCCGGGCACCGATCTCGGCGAGGACCGGGGGACACAGCCAGGGCGCGAGCGCCGCGTAACCGCCACCGAGCACCACGGTGTCCAGGTCGAGCAGATTGACGACGCCGGCCACCGCTACGCCGAGTGCCGTTCCGGCGTCGCGCAGCGCCCGTAGAGCGTCGGCGTCGCCGGCCTCGGCCAACTCGGCCAACCGGGCCGTCGCGGTGTCTGCGGGAAGCTCCGCCCGGGCCAGCCCGGCGGCGGCCACGATCGCCTCCTGACCGGCGTACTGCTCCAGGCAGCCCTGCCCGCCGCAGCGGCACGGACGGCCCTCGGGGTGCACGGGAAGGTGCCCGATCTCGCCGCTCCACCCGCGTACGCCGCGAAACAGCGCGCCGTCCAGCACGATGCCGGCACCGATGCCCACCTCGCCGGAAATGTGCAGGAAGCTGGATGTGCCGGTGGGCTGCGAGTGCAGCTCGCCGAGCGCCGCGAGGTTGGCCTCGTTGTCCACCACGAGTGCGGGGATGCCGGGCACCTGCTCGATCAGCGGAGGGTGTTCGGCGAGCAGCGCCGGCACCGGCACGTCATGCCAGCCGAGGTTCGGCGCGAGCCGGACCAGCCCGGCGTCGTCCACCAGGCCGGGCACCGCCAGGGCGGCCCCGACCAGGGTGAGGCCGCGCCGGGCGGCGTCCTCGCGGGCTGCCCCGGCCATCTCGACAAGGCGGGCCAGGGCGTCGGCGGGGGCGACCGGGCGCAGGTCGGCCCGGTGCACGGTGCGGTGCCGGACCTGGCCGGCGAGGTCCACCACGCAGACCGCCAGGTAGTCCACGTTGACCTCCAGCCCGAGCCCGGCCGGCCCCTGATCGGCCAGGACCAGTCCGCGCGCCGGGCGGCCGGCACCCGAGCGGGGCGCGGGGTCGGACTCACTGACCAGCTGGCCGGCGAGCAGGTCCTCGACCACCGCGGACACGGTGGCTCTGGTCAGGCCGGTGGCGGTCGCCAGGTCGGCCCGGGAGGGAGGTCGGTCGGCCGCGGCGATCCGGCCGAGGACCAGGGCGAGGTTGAGCTCGCGCAGGCTGCCCTGACGGACAGCGCCGGCCGGGGCGTGGGTGAGGCTCACCCCTTGACAGTGCCATAGGGTGGGCAAATAATTCAATCGCTGAACAAATAGCGGACAACACCACCCCGGAGGTTGCTCATGGCACCCCGTCCCACCCCCGCCGACAAGTTCTCCTTCGGGCTCTGGACCGTGGGCTGGCAGGCCCGCGACCCGTTCGGTGACGCCACCCGTCCCGAGCTCGACGCGGTCGAGGCAGTGCACCGGCTCGCCGAGCTGGGCGCGTACGGCATCACCTTCCACGACGACGACCTGATCCCGTTCGGCGTCGACGCGGCCACCCGGGACCAGCACATCGCCCGGTTCCGCAAGGCCCTCGACGAGACCGGCCTGGTGGTGCCGATGGTCACCACCAACCTCTTCACCCACCCGATCTTCAAGGACGGCGGCTTCACCAGCAACGACCGCGACGTCCGCCGGTACGCGCTGCGCAAGGTGCTGCGTCAGGTCGACCTGGCCGCCGAGCTGGGTGCCAGCACGTTCGTCATGTGGGGTGGCCGCGAGGGCTCCGAGTACGACCTCGCCAAGGACGTCCAGGCCGCCCTGGACCGCTACCGCGAGGCCGTCAACCTGCTCACCCAGTACTCCATCGACAAGGGCTACAACCTGCGGTTCGCCCTGGAGCCCAAGCCCAACGAGCCGCGCGGCGACATCCTGCTGCCCACCATCGGGCACGCGCTCGGCTTCATCTCGCAGTTGGAGCACTCCGAGCTGGTCGGCCTCAACCCGGAGGTCGGCCACGAGCAGATGGCCGGGCTCAACTACGCCCACGGCATCGCCCAGGCGCTCTGGCAGGGCAAGCTGTTCCACCTGGACCTCAACGGCCAGCGCGGCATCAAGTACGACCAGGACCTGGTCTTCGGCCACGGTGACCTGATGAACGCGTTCGCCCTGGTGGACCTCCTGGAGAACGGCGGCCCCAACGGCGGTCCGGCCTACGACGGCCCCCGGCACTTCGACTACAAGCCGTCCCGCACCGAGGACATGGACGGCGTGTGGGCCTCCGCGGCGGCCAACATGAGCACCTACCTGCTGCTCAAGGAGCGCGCAGCGGCGTTCCGCGCCGACCCCGAGGTGGTCGAGGCGCTCGCCGCCAGCAAGGTCGGCGAGCTGAGCACGCCGACGCTCGGCGACGGCGAGGGCTACGAGGAGCTCCTTGCCGACCGGTCCGCGTTCGAGGACGTCGACGTCGACGCGGTGGCCGCCCGGGGCTTCGCCTTCGTCCGGCTCAACCAGCTCGCCGTCGAGCACCTGCTCGGCGCCCGCTGAGGCCCCGCCATGCCGTTGGTCGCGGGCGTCGACTCGTCCACCCAGTCCTGCAAGGTGGTGATCCGGGACGCGGAAACCGGCGCCCTGCTCCGGCAGGGCCGGGCACCGCACCCGGACGGCACGGAGGTCGACCCGGAAGCCTGGTGGCAGGCACTGCGTAGCGCCGCCGACCAGGCCGGCGGGTTGGCCGACGTGGCGGCGATCTCCGTCGCCGGCCAGCAGCACGGCATGGTGTGTCTCGACGAGGATTGCCGGGTGGTCCGCCCGGCGCTGCTGTGGAACGACACCCGGTCCGCCGACGCCGCCGCCGACCTCATCGAGGAGGCCGGCGGCGGCTCGGCCGGGAGTCGGTTCTGGGCGGAGGCCACCGGCAGCGTTCCGGTGGCCAGCTTCACCCTCACCAAGCTGCGCTGGCTGGCCACGCACGAGCCGGAGCGGGCAGCCCGGGTGGCGGCCGTCTGCCTGCCGCACGACTGGCTGACCTGGCGGCTGGCCGGAGCACCGGGGCTGGACGCGCTGCGTACCGACCGGGGTGATGCCAGCGGCACCAGCTACTGGTCGCCGGCCACCGGGCAGTACCGGCTGGACCTGCTGGAGCGGGGCTTCGGCCGGCGGTTGGTGCTGCCCGAGGTGCTCGGTCCGGCGGATTCGGCGGGAAAGCTGTCCGACGTACTGGGTGGGCCGGGCGGGGCCCTGCTGGGCGCGGGCACCGGGGACAACGCCGCCGCCGCGCTCGGTGTCGGCGCCGGGCCCGGTGACGTGATCGTCTCGATCGGCACCTCCGGCACCGTGTTCAGCGTCGCCGACGTGCCCGCCGCTGACGAGAGTGGTGCGGTGGCGGGCTTCGCCGACGCGTCCGGTCGCTTCCTGCCGCTGGTCGCCACGCTCAACGCGGCCCGGGTGCTGGACGCCGCCGCGGCGATGCTCGGCGTCAACCTGGACGAGCTGGCCGAGCTGGCGCTCTCCGCGCCAGCCGGGGCGGACGGGCTGGTCATGGTGCCCTACCTGGAGGGTGAGCGGACGCCGAACCGACCGCTCGCCACCGGTGCGGTGCACGGCCTGACCCTGCGTACGTCGACCCCCGCGCACCTGGCGCGGGCCGCCGTGGAGGGCATGCTCTGCGCGCTCGCCGACGGGTTGGACGCGCTGACCGCGCAGGGCGCTACCGCTCGCCGGGTCATTCTGATCGGCGGTGGGGCCCGGTCGGCCGCGGTGCGGCAGATCGCCCCGCAGGTCTTCGGCTGCCCGGTCGTCGTCCCGCCGGCCGGGGAGTACGTCGCCGACGGTGCCGCCCGCCAGGCCGCCTGGGTCGCCCTCGGCGGCGACGCGCCGCCGGTCTGGGCGGTCGAGGGCACCGAGGAGTACGCGGCGGCGGCCGTCCCCGCGGTGCGCGACCAGTACGCCGCGGCCCGCGGGTTGGTGCTCGACCGGCGCTGACCGTGGGGATCGACGCGCGGGTGGGTGCCGGTCGACGGTGACCGGCACCCACCCGCGTGACGACGTCCTGCACGCGGTCTGGTTGGCTGCCGGTCATGACGGTGACCAGTGGCGGGCCCGGCCTGCGCCCGCATGGTCGGGGCGGTGGGCGGGCGCACCGGTTGTACAGCGTGGTGGTGTTCGTGCTGCTCGCCTCGCTGGACAACGTGGCGATCGGGCTGGTCCCCCCGCTGTACGGCCCGATCTCCGACGCGTTCGACGTGTCCGGTCGGCTGCTCGGCGTGGTCACCGCGGTCAGCTTCCTGGTCAGCGCGGTCGCGGCGGTCGGCTGGGCGTACGTCGGTGACCACACCAACCGTAAACCGCTGCTCATGGTGGGCACCCTGCTCTGGGCGGCGGGCACCGGCGGCAGCGCGCTCGCCGGCGGCTACCTGACGTTCCTGGCCGCGCAACTGGTCGCGGCGGTCGGTCTCGGCGCGGTCGGCTCGGTGGGTTTCTCCGTGGTGACCGACCTGATCTCGCCGACCCGACGCGGGCTGGTGATGAGCTTCTGGGGGCTCTCCCAGGGGGTCGGCACCCTCGCGGGGACTCTCCTCGGCGGGCTGCTCGGGGCTGCCGACTGGCGTCGGCCGTTCCTGCTGTTGACCGGCGTCGGCCTCGTCGCCACGGTGGCCTACCTGTTCACGTACGACGTCCGGCGTGGCCAGAGCGAGCCGGAACTGGCCGGCAGGTTGGACGCCGGCGCCGAGTACGACTACCGGATCAGCCGCGCCGACCTGCCGCGCATCCTGGCTCGGCGGACCAACCGGTGGCTGATCCTGCAGGGTCTGACCGCGCAGGCCGCGTTCGGCTCGTTGGTCTGGCTGCCGGTGCTGTTCGCCGAACGGGCCGAGGCCCAGGGCTATTCCACGTCGACAGCTGTGGTGGTGGGCAGCGTCTTCGCCACGCTGTTCCAGCTCGGTGGGGTGCTGTCCATCGTGGGCGGGCTGATCGGTGACGCCGTGCAACGGCGTACCCCGCGGGGGCGGGCACTCGTCGCCTCGATCGGCATCCTCGCCGCGCTGCCGTTCTACCTGGTGTTGTTCTTCGTGCCGGTGACCATCGACGTGCCGGACGGCGCGAGCGGCGGCGCGGTGGTGGGTGCGGTACTGGCCAGTGTGTTCACCGAGCCGTCGGTCGGGCTGAGCCTGCTCACCGCCGTCGTGGCGCTCGCGTTGACCTCGGCCAACTCGCCGAACTGGTTCGCGTTGATCGCCGACGTCAACCCACCGGAGCACCGGGGTACTGTCTACAGCCTGGGCAACCTGGTGAACGGGGTCGGTCGCGCCGCCGGGAACGGGCTGGTCGGGGTGGCCTTCCAGGCGCTGCGAGCGGCGTTCCCGCCACCGCTGAACTTCGCCGTCGGGCTGGCCGCGTTCCAGCTCTTCTTCATCCCGACGGGGGTCATGTACTGGCTCGCCTCGCGAACCTCACCGGCGGACATCGACAACGTGCACGACCTGCTGCACACCCGGGCCGACCGCCTCTGACCGCCGACCTACTCTCCCTGATCCGCGCAACATCAGGGAAAGTGCTGCCTTGGGCGAGCGTGAGGGGCCAACATCCCTGATGTTGCGCGGATCTTGGCCCCTCACGGCGTTTGGATCAGCCTCGCAGCCAGACGGTGACGTCGGCCGGGAGCGCACCGTCGTCGTCCAGGGGCGCGCTGGCGGCGAGCACCTCGGCGTTGGCCGGCACCGGCACCGGGGCGGCACCGAAGTTGGTCAGCACGGTCAGCTCACCGTTGCGGAAGCTCAGCACGTCGTCGCCCGAGGACAACCACTCCAGGGTGCCGCGACCCAGCCCGTGGGCACGGCGCAACCGCAACGCCGTGCGGTACAGCTCGTACGTCGAACCGGGCACGTCGCGCTGGCGGTCCAGCGCGTACTCCGCCCAGAGCGCGGGCTGCGGCAACCAGCTCGCGTCGGTCGGCCCGAAGCCGTACGACGGGGCGTCGGCCTCCCACGGGATCGGCACCCGGCAGCCGTCCCGGCCGCGCTGGGTGTGCCCGCTGCGTGCCCAGGTCGGGTCCTGCCGGGCCTCGTCGGGCAGGGTGGTGTGCTCGGGCAGCCCCAGCTCCTCACCCTGGTAGAGGTACGCCGAGCCGGGCAGCGCCAGCATCAGCAGGGTGGCCGCCCGGGCCCGGCGCAGACCGAGTGCGGCGTCCGGCTGCGGGTCGCCGATGCCGATGCCGTTGGGGCGTACGGTGCCGATCGGCAGGCCGAGCCGGGAGGCGTGCCGCACCACGTCGTGGTTGGACAGCACCCAGGTGGTCGGTGCGCCGACCGAGTCGGTCGCCTCCAACGAACGGGTGATCACCGCGTACTGCGCCGGTGCGCTCCACGCGGCGAGCAGGTACTCGAAGTTGAACGCCTGGTGCATCTCGTCCGGGCGGACGTAGCGGGCCAGCCGCTCGGCCGGTTCCACCCAGGCCTCGGCGACCAGCACCCGCTCGCCGGGGTAGCTGTCCAACACCTGCCGCCACTGCCGGTAGATCTCGTGCACGCCGTCCTGGTCCCACATCGGCGGGCGGGGCTTGTCGATCTCGTTGCCGGAGAGGATCTCCTGCGGCTCCTGCCAGTCGGCCAGGTCGGCCTGCTTGATGAGGCCGTGCGCGACGTCGACCCGGAAGCCGTCCACCCCGCGGTCCAACCAGAAGCGCAGCACGTCCAGGAACTCCGCGTGCACCTCCGGGTTGTCCCAGTTGAGGTCCGGCTGCCCGGTGTCGAACAGGTGCAGGTACCACTGGCCGGGCTGTCCGTCGGCGTCGACTGTCCGGGTCCAGGCCGGACCACCGAAGACGCTCTGCCAGTCGTTCGGCGGCTGGTCGCCGGCCGGACCACGGCCGTCCCGGAAGACGTACCGCGACCGTTCCGCGCTGCCGGGCGCGGCCGGCAGCGCGGCCTGGAACCAGCGGTGCGCCGACGAGGTGTGGTTCGGAACCAGGTCGACGATCACGCGCAGGTTGCGGGCCCGGGCCTCGGCGATCAGCTTGTCAGCGTCGGCGAGGGTGCCGAACAGCGGGTCGATGTCGCGGTAGTCGGCCACGTCGTAGCCGGCGTCGGCCTGCGGCGAGGGGTAGAAGGGGGAGAGCCACACCGCGTCCACGCCCAGCTCGACCAGGTGGTCGAGGCGGGCGGTGATGCCGGGCAGGTCACCGATTCCGTCCCCGTCCGAGTCGGCGAACGAGCGGGGGTAGATCTGGTAGATGGCGGCCTCGGTCCACCAGCCGGTGGCCGGGGGACCGGAGGGGATCTGCTGCGTCGAGTCGGTGTTCAGGGTCGTCTCCCGTGTTGCGGTGTGTGGACTTCAGTGTGCCCGGGGTGGTGCTGTCGAATCCCGGACCACCAACCGGGTGGGCAGGACCACCGGAGTGTCGCAACCGGCACCCCGTTGACTGACGATGGGCCCCGGAGGCCGGGCCCCGAGCGGGTCGAGCAACATCTGGGCGGCCAGCCGGCCCTGCTCGGCAGCGGGCTGGGCGACGGTGCTGAGCCCGAGCACACCGGCCAGGTCGTGGTCGTCGATGCCGACCACGCTGACGTCCTGCGGCACCCGCAGCCCGACGTCGCGCAGGGCGGTCATCGCGCCCATCGCCATCTCGTCGCAGGCGGCGACGATCGCGGTCGGTGGCTCGCCGCGGGCCAGCAACTCGGCGGTGGCCCGGTTGCCACCGTCGATGGTGAAGGTGGACTCGATGTCCAGGGTGGGGTCGGGTCGCAGGCCCGCGGAGCGCAGCGCCGCCTGGTAACCCCGGCGTCGGTCGAGGTGGGTGGTGAAGGCCAACTCGTCGTCCGGGTCGCCGGAGATGTGGGCGATCCGGTGATGGCCGAGGTCGATCAGATGCTTGGTCGCGACCCGCGCGGCCGCCACGTCGTCGATCCGTACGCACGGCCAGTTGGGCACCCTGCTGCCCGAGCTGATGGTGACGCCGGGCAGTTCCAGCGTGGCCAGCGCGGTCAGGTCGGCCGGACGCAGCGGTGTGGCGACCAGCATCATGGCGTCCACCCGCTTGTGCAGGTTGGCCGTCCGCAGGACCCGCTGGCGGACCTGCTCCCGGCCGCCCAGGTTGTAGAGCAGCAGGTCGTAGCCGGACTGGTGGAGGTACTCCTCGACCGCCTCGACGACGGTGCTGAAGAACCAGCGGGTGATCCGGGGGACCACCACCGCTACCGTGCCGGTCCGGCCCCCGGCGAGCCGGGACGCGCTCGGCGAGACCTCGTAGTCGAGTTGCTCGGCGGCGGCGAGCACCCGGCGCCGGGTGGCGGCCGAGACCGTCGGTAGTCCGCGCAGCGCCCGCGAGACGGTGGCCGTGGAGACTCCGGCCAGCCGGGCCACATCATCGATCCTCGTCACGGTTTCCCCCGCTCGGTGCCCGGAGCGCCCGCCGCCGCCCGAGGGGCCAGGCGGCGGCGGGCGCGCGGGTCAGCCCTTGACGCTGCCGGCGAGCAGACCTCGCACGAAGAAGCGCTGCAGGGACAGGAACACGATGAGGGGTACGACGATGCTGACGAACGCACCGGCGGTCAGGCGCTGCCACTCGTTGCCCCGGGTGCCGGCCATCTCGGCGAGCCGGACCGTCAGCGGAGCGGTCTCGTCACCGCCACCCGCGAAGATCAGCGCGACCAGCAGGTCGTTCCAGACCCAGAGGAACTGGAAGATGCCGAACGCCGCCAGCGCCGGGGTGATCAGCGGCAGCACGATGGTGCGGAAGATCTTCGGGTGGGTGGCCCCGTCGACCCGGGCCGCCTCCATCAGGTCCCCCGGCAGTTGCGAGATGAAGTTGTGCAGCAGGAAGACGGCGAACGGCAGCGCGAAGCAGGTGTGGGCGAACCACACCTGGGCGAACTTCTGCTCGTCGACCAGGTCCCAGGCCGGCATCAGAGTGACGCCGCCGAGGCTGACCCCGGTGGAGAAGAACCTCAGCAGCGGTACCAGGGCCATCTGCAACGGCACGATCTGCAACGCGAAGATCGCGATGTAGACCCAGTCCCGGCCGCGGAAGTTGATCCACGCCAGCGCGTACGCGGCGAGGCACGCGAAGGCGAGCGGGAAGAGCACCGACGGGATGGTGATCGCCAGCGAGTTGATGAAGGAGCCGGCGAGCTGCCCGGAGGACGACGAGCGCCCGAACAGGACCTGCTCGTAGTTCTCGAAGGTGAACTGCGGGTTGGTGAAGGCCGTCCACCAGCCGGTGGTCTTGATCTCGTCCTCCGGCCGGAGGGAGGACACGAGCAGGCCGAAGGTCGGGATGGTCCAGACCACCGCGATGACGATCGAGACGAGCGTCGCGGTGCGGCTGTTCAACCGCTTGCGGACCCGGCCGGCCGTGGTGGTCGGGGTGCCGTCGGTCTTCTGGGTGCCGGCGGCGACGGTGGGCGTTGCGGTGGTCATCTCAGCCCTCCCGCTGTTGACGGAGGTTACGGATCTGGTAGATCACGACCGGGATGACCAGGAGGAAGAGGAAGACCGCGAGCGCGGAACCCCGCCCGTTCTCGCTGTACCGGAACGCCTGGTTGTACATCTCGTTGGCGATCACGCTGGTGTCGTAGTTGCCGTTCGTCGAGGTCCGGACGATGTCGAAGACCTTGAGCGTGGCGATCGTGAGGGTCACCATCACGACGATCAGCGCCGGTCGGATGCTCGGCATGGTGATCTGCCAGAACATCTGCCACGGGCTGACACCGTCGAGCCGGGCGGCCTCGACGATGTCGCCGGGGATCGCCTTGATCGCGGCGGAGAGCACCACCATGGCGAAGCCGGCCTGGATCCAGACCATGATGACGATCAGCAGCAGCGTGTTCAGCGGCGATTCGAGCAGCCACTGCTTGGGCTCACCGCCCAGGCTGACCACGATCTGATTGAGCAGACCGATCTGGTCGCCCTCACCCCGGTAGGCGTAGACGAACTTCCAGATGATGCTGGCGCCGACGAAGGAGATGGCCATCGGGAGGAAGATCAGTGACTTGGCCACGGCCTCGAAGCGGGCCTTGTCCACCAGGACGGCGTAGATCAGGCCGAAACCGGTCGCTACCAGCGGGACCAGGAGCACCCAGATCAGGGTGTTGATCAGGACCCGGACGATCGCGTCGTCGGAGAACATCCAGCCGAAGTTGTCCAACCCCACCCACTCCGTGCTGGTCCTGTTCATCAGGGAGAGCAGCACGGTGCGGATGGCCGGCACGACCAGACCGATGGTGAGTAGCAGCAGCGTCGGCAGCAGGAAGAAGAGCGCGAAGATCCCCTCCCGCTGCTTGGGTCGACGGGGAAGTGGAGCACCACTAACCGAGGCAGCGACGAGCTGCGCCTCCCGTCGCCGGGCGAACCAGGCCGGCACCACGTCGAGCAGCAGTAGGAGACCACCCACCACCAGCACGAAGGCGACCAGCCCGTACATCAGCATGAGGAGCTTCGGCTGCTGATCGGCGAAGTCGAACTCCATCAACCCTCCCTTCCGGGTCCACCTCGGCCGGTGGCCCGGCCCGCGTCAGCGGACCGGGCCACCGCCGGGGATCACTTAGGCCAGCTGCTCTCGATGCCCTGGAGCACCGGGGCGGTCGCCTTGCCGTTCAGCCACTCGACCATGCCCTTCCAGAACGTTCCCGCGCCGACGGCGGCCGGCATCAGGTCGGATCCGTCGAAGCGGAAGGTGCCCGTCTTGTCCTGAAGGATCTGGACGGAGAGCTTGTCGATCGGGCTGGCGACGTTGGTGATGTCCAGCTTGTTGTTCGCCGTGACCCAGTTGCCGAGCTTCGCGCGGCTGTTCACGTACTCCGCCGAGACGAGGTAGGTCTGCACGGCCTGGACCTCGGGACGGTCGGCGTAGCCGACGACGAACTCGCCAGCGCCCAGCACCGGCTTGCCCTTGGCCGGGTCGATGGCCGGGAGGTAGAAGGCGAACGCGTCGCCGTCCTCGGCCACCTTGGTGCCCTCGGGGAACTGGTTGGCGTAGAACGACGCCTGTCGGTGCATCGCGCACTTGCCGGTGGTCACCGGCAGGCCCGCCTCCTGGAAGGCGGTGGTGGTGATGCTCTTGACGCCGCCGAAGCCGCCGTTCATGTACTTGTCGTTCTTGAGGATGCTGCCGGCCCGGTCGACCGCGTCGACGATCTTCGGGTCGTTGAACGGGATGGTGTGGGTGGTCCACTGGTCGTAGACCTCGGGGCCGCCCGTCCGCAGCAGCACGTCCTCGATCCAGTCGGTGGCCGGCCAGCCGGTGGCGTCACCGGACTCGACGCCCGCGCACCACGGCTTGATGCCGCTGGCGGCGATCTTGTCGCTCAGGGCGATGAGCTGGTCCCAGGTGGTCGGAACCTCCCAGCCCTTCTCCTTGAACGTCTTCGGCGAGTACCAGACGAAGGACTTCACGTTGGCGCCGAGCGGCACGCCGTAGAGCGTCCCGTTGACGGTGCCGTACTTCAGCCAGTCGGCCGGCATGTTCTGCTCGGCGAGGGCCTTGGTGTCGGCGCTCAGGTTCTTCAGCTTGCCGGCGTCCGCGAAGCGCTTCACCAGGCCCGGCTGGGGCACGAAGGCGATGTCGGGGGCGTTGCCACCGTCGACCCGGACCGGGAGCTGCGCCTCGAACTCGCCGCTGCCCTCGTAGTCGATCTCGATGCCGGTGCAGTCCTCGAACGTCTTCCAGGAGTTCCTGAGCAGGTCGGCCTCGGCGTCACGGATGGACGCGTAGATGGAGACCTTCTTGCCGTCGTGGCCCTCGTACTTGTCGTATGCGGCGCACTCCGCGGAACCCGCTTTGCTGCTCTTCTTGTCGTCGCCGGTACCGCAGGCGGTGGCGCTGAGCGCCAGCCCGACTACACCGGCGATCACGAAGGCCTGGCGTGGTCTGGTAAAGACCGCCATGCCGTCCTCCTTCCTAGCCGGCGCGGTCGTGCTGGTGACCCGTCGCCGGTCCGATTGGGCGTGCACACATGTAAGCGCTTGCATCCGGCCCGGTCCACCCCCTGTCAGACACGAGCGAGTAACAATCCGGAAACCTGCGGGCTGCCTGGTGGGCGCGCGTCCGGGACAAGCTGAGGACTCTTTCGAAGATTGACGATATCTGTCAGGCTGGCCCCACCAGATCGAAGGTTTTCGACATAGGAGGAGCTGTATGCGAAAGCGGTGGATCAGCCTGTTGGTGACGGGTCTCCTCGTCGGGGGAGCGCTGGTGCCGGCGACCCCGGCCCTGGCCGCGCCGACCTTCAGGGTGCCGTTCCCGTGCGGGCAGTCCTGGTCCGGGCAGACCCGGTCGGACCACAGCCCGGCGTACGCCGTCGACTTCAACCGCACCGACGACCAGGGCGACCCGGTGGTGGCGAGCGCCCCCGGCACCGTCGACCGGGTGACCGACCTCGGCGGCACCAGCTACGGCAAGTACGTCCGAATCAACCACGGGGGCGGTTACAGCACGTACTACGCCCACCTCAGCGGCTTCAACGTCTCCGTCGGGCAGACTGTCGGGTACGGCAAGGTGCTCGGCTGGGTCGGCAGCACCGGCGGATCGACAGGCCCCCACCTGCACTACGAGCAGCGCCTCAACGGCGCCGACATCCAGGTCCGCTTCAATGGCACCCTCGCGCTGTACTGGGGCACCAAGAGCTACACCAGTAACAACGGGTGCTCCTCGGGCAGCGGCAACGGCACCGTCGACACCAGCGGCACGCCACTGACCGTCCGCTCCGGCCCCGGCACGGGGTACGCCTCGGTGGGCACCGTCGCCGACGGCACCCGGGTGACGATCGCCTGCCAGACCAGTGGCACCACGGTCACCGGCACGTACGGCACCAGCTCGATCTGGGACCGGATCGGCTCCGGCCGCTACATCGCCGACGCGTACGTGTACACCGGCTCCGACGGCTACATCCCGGGAGTGCCCCGCTGCTGACCCGGTGACTGTCACGGTCCCCGGCGGGCGTCGCCGCCGGGGACCGTGCGGTCAGTTGTTGAGCTGCCAGATCGCCAGGTTCAACGCGGCGGCGAAGGTGACCCAGGCCCAGTACGGCAGCAGCAGCGCCGTCGCCACCCGGGACACCCGGGCGAACAGCACCACGGTCAGGCCGATCGCCAGCCACATCAGCACGATCTCGGCGAACGCGAGACCGTACTGCCCGGCGCCGAAGAACAGCGGGGTCCAGATCGCGTTGAGCACCAGTTGGGCGGTCCACGCCCAGAGGGCGGGGGAGAAGCCGACCCGGCGCCACACCAGCCAGCCGGCCACCGCGATCAGCGCGTAGAGCAATGACCAGACCGGGCCGAAGAGCCACGAGGGCGGGGCCCAGCCGGGCTGCCGCAGGTTCGCGTACTCCCCGGTGGTGCCCTGCACGCCCAGGCCGCCGATCGCGGCCGCGACGAAGACCGCCGCCGCGAAACCGGCGAGGGCCCACCACGCCCGCCGCCCGGAGGCCGCCGGCGCGTCCTGAGACATCTCCATGGTCGAGATATTTCCCCTCGGGGTCGGCTCAAACCGCCGAGCGGAAGGAGGGCGGTTCACCGGGCCGGCAGCCACAAAAAAGCGCCGGGATCGCCGCGGCCGGTGCTTCTGTCGGGAGGACGAAGCTCCGGTCGCGGCGACCCCGACGGGTCCCGGTGTTAGAGGTACGAGCGCTAATTGAAGATGCTGACACCACCCGGGCCGACCAACAGCCCGACAACGATGAGGACGATGCCCCACAGGATCTGCCGGCGGAACAGCGCGAGGATGCCGGCGACCACGAGTACGACTGCGAGAATCCAGAGAATCAGCTCCATGACCTCTGACTACCCGACTGGCCGATCGGGGAAACCTGGTCGGTGTCGAGTTGATCGCCAACGTGAAAGACGCTGTACGCCTGCTTGATCACCGGGTGCGCGACGTTGCGGACGCGTACCCCGCCGGGGGTCGTGCCGCGCTCGGTGCCGGCGTGCGCGTGCCCGTGCACGGCCAGCGCCGTGGGCGCCGAGTCGATCGCCTGCCCCAGCTGGTACGACCCCAGGAAGGGGTAGATCTCCAACGGCTCGCCGGCGAGCGTGTCCGGCACCGGCGAGTAGTGGGTGAGCGCGACCAGCATGTCGCAGTCCAGCGAGCGCAGCGCCGCACCGAGACGGTCCGCGCTCTCGGTGGTGGTCCGTACGAAGGCCTTCATCTCCGGCTCGCCGAAGTCGCTGGCGCACCGTCCGGCGAACCCGCCGCCGAAGCCCTTGACGCCGGCGATGCCGAGCCGGCCACCCGCGCAGTCCAGCACGACGCCGTTGCCCTCCAGCACCGTGATGCCCGCGTCCTCCAGCACCTTGACCACCTGTGGCACCTGGTCACACTGGTGGTCGTGGTTGCCGAGCACGGTCACCACCGGTACGGCCAAGCCGCCGAACTCCTCCGCCACGCAGCGCGCCTCGGCCTCGGTGCCGTGCCGGGTCAGGTCCCCGGCCAACAGCAGCACGTCGGCGCACTCCGGCAACTCCTCCAGCGCCGGTCGGAACCGGCCGACCACGTCCTCGTCCAGATGCACGTCGCCCACAGCGGCAATCCGGATCACCATGGAACCTCCCTCAGGGCAGTTGCTCGATCTCCGTGGGCGCTTGGGCGCGGATCACCCCGATGTCGCTGGTGACAGGCACGTCCGGGAAGCGCTCGGACACCCGACGCAGGATCTCGTCCCGTCGGTGCGGACTCTCCACCTCGCCGTAGAGCACGAGGGCGCGTTCCCGTCGAACCACTGTGATCCCCTGTTCGGCGACGGCGGGGTCCTCGACGAGCAGCCGTTGGATCTCCGCCTCGACGTACTCGTCGGGTGGCCCGGTGTCGATGTCGCGATGGTGGGTCACGATGTCCCCTCTCCTGGCTGGGTGCCGGCGGCCGACACCACCTCCAGCCGGTCCAGCAGCACCAGGAACGCCTCGGCGTACGGCGAGTGCTGCGTCTCCTTGCGTACCCGTTCCCAGTCGATCTGCTCCCGCAGTGAGCGGGCCAGCGGCAGACCGCGGGCGAAGTCGCAGTAGTGCTGGGAGAAGCTGAGCAGTTTGTGCACCATCAGCTGGGTCGCGGACAGCACCGGCATGCGAATCGCGTCCACCGGTCGGACGACGGTGTCGGCGAACGTCTCCTCGGTGACCGGAGTCTCGATCGGCCGGTGGATCAGGTCCACCATCCGGCCGTCGTCGAAGACCTTCACCAGCCAGTCCTCCGGCGGACGCTCCGCGACGAAACCGGCGGCCACCAGGGCCTCCAGTGCCTCTTCCACGTCGGCCTCCCGGATCAGGAAGTCGACGTCGTGATCGCTGGAGTGCCCCCCGTGGGCGTAGACCGCGAAGCTGCCGCCCAGGGCGAACGGAATCTCGGACTGCTTGAGCACGGCGGCGACCTTCTTGAGGGTGTGCACCAGACTCTCGTCTCCGCGCTCAGCCATCTGGTTCCTCCGTCGTCGTGTTGGTGGACCGGCGGTTGGATTTCGAACTCCGGTACCCGGCATTCCGGTCGTCCACACCTGCTGGTGTCTCGGTCGGGCGTCAACAGGGATGAAGCACCACAAACCTCGCGGACCATGTGCGTGAGTCGGATAACCTGTGGAGGGTGGCCAGATCATCGGGGATGCGACGACGCAAGGCCCGATTGCGCACCGTCGCCCTGATCGGGATCGACGGTTCGGGTAAGACCACGCAGGCGCACCGGCTGGCTGACGCGCTGACCGCCGCCGGACGCCCCGCCACCTACCGCCGCAACGCCAGTGGCCGCCGCTGGCTCGGTCGGATCGCCCAACGCCTCGGCCGTCCGGACGCGCAGCGGCTCGTCGGTCGCGACGGCGTGCTGGCCGTGGAGTCGGTACTGCGCTGGCTGGCCATCGCCATCGCCCTGATCAGCTGCCTGCTCACCGGCCGGACGGCGGTCATGGACCGCTACTCGGCCTGCCAGTACGCGAGCATCCGGGCGCACGGCGGGCAGCGCTGGGAACGGCTCGCCCGGGCCGGCTACCGGCTGTTCCCGACGCCGCAGGTGACCTTCCTGCTCGCCGTCGACCCGGCGGAGGCGTACCGGCGTATCGAGGAACGCGGCACCGACCACGAGACGATGGGGTGGTTGACCGCCGCCGACACCGCCTACCGGGCACTGCCCGAGTACCCCAGCTTCGTGCTGGTGGACGCGGGCCGCCCGGCCGAGGAGGTGACCGAGCAGATCCAGGCGCACCTGGAGACCTGGCTACCGCCGTCCGCCTCGGGCGGAGAGGACCTCGGCCCGGTGGTGGCTCAGGCCCGCCCGTAGACCGGCACTGTGGCGCCACTGGTCGGGGCGGAGTCCGCCGACGCGAGGAACCGGATCACCGGCGCGATCTCGGCCGGGGTGACCCAGCGGGAATGGTCGGCGTCGGGCTGGGCGGCCCGGTTCGCCGGGGTGTCGATGACGCTGGGCAGCACCGTGTTGCAGCGCACGTTCTGCGAGCGGTACTCCACCGCTACCGCGTTGGCGAAGGCCAGCACCGCCGCCTTGGCCGTCGAGTAGCCGGCCGCGCCGCGGAACGGGGTGACTGCCGCGCGGGCCGAGACGCAGACCACCGCGCCGCCGCCGGACGTCACCAGGTGCGGGAGCGCGGCCTGGGTGACCAGATAGGTCGGCCGCAGGTTGACGGTGAGCATCCGCTCGAACTCCTCGACCGGCGTCTCGTGCACCAACCCGCCGCTGGCGTACCCACCGACGAGGTTGACCACCGCGCGCAGCGGCGCCGCCGGTTCGCCGGCAGCGGCCTCGACCGCCTGCGCCGCGCCCGCCGCCTCGCCCAGGTCCGCGACCACGCGGACCAGTCCGGCCACCGCCGGCTCCGACCCGGGCCGGGCTTTCCGCTCGGGTACGACCACCCGCCAGCCCGCCTCGACGAACGCGGTGACGACCGCCCCGCCGAGCCCGCCGGAACCCCCGGTCACCAACACGCTGCGCTCTCCCATAAGCCCCACGCTAGTGCCCCCGCCCTCTTCGAGCCCCTCCGTCGATCATGAAGTTGTTGCCGTGACACGCCGATCCGAGGGGCAACAACTTCATGATCGCGGTCTGCCGTCGGCAGATTGGTTGGGTTGTTCGGACCTCGGGGGCGCAGGATCGGCGGATGCGGATCCTCATTCTCGGTGGCACCCGGTTCCTCGGTCGGGCCACGGCGCAGCTCGCCGTCGAACAGGGGCACGAGGTGACCTGTGCGGCCCGGGGCGTGTCCGGCGCGGTGCCGGCCGGGGCGCGGTTCGTGGCGGCCGACCGGGATGATCCCGATTCGCTCGTCCCGCTCGTCGCCGCGGGCTTCGACGCCGTGGTCGACGTGACCCGCCAGATCAGCCACGCCCGGCACGCGCTCGCCGCGCTCGCCGACCATGTCGGCCACTGGTCGTTCGTGTCGACGATCTCGGTGTACGCGGATCACACCACCCCGGGCCAGACCGCTGCGGACGCGCCGATCCTGGCGCCCGCCCCGCCGAACGTGGACGGTCCCATCGGCCCGGACCACCGCTGGTACGGCGAGTGCAAGGTGAGCATTGAGGAGCTGGTCCGGGCGCGGGTGGGCGTGGACCGTTCGTTCATCTGCCGGGCGGGGCTGATCGTCGGCGCGGAGGATCCGAGCGACCGTTTTCCGTACTGGGTGCGGCGGCTGTCGGCCGGTGGCGAGGTGCTGGCCCCCGGGCGTCCGACCGATCGGGTGCAGTTCGTGGACGTCGCCGATCTGGCGCGTTGGTTGCTGCACGCCGCCGGCACCGGCCTCGGCGGCACGTACGACGGCTCCGGTCCGGCGATGTCCCGGGCCGACCTGTTGGCGGGGGTGGCCGCCGGGCTGGGCGTCGCCGATCCGGCCCTCACCTGGGTCGACCAGGAGTTCCTGCTCTCCCACGACGTACGCGAGTGGTCGGGGGAGCGGGCGCTGCCGCTCTGGGTGCGACTGCCGGAGACCGCCGGCCTGATGGACCGGGACGTCCGGCCGGCCCTGGACGCCGGTCTGACCGTCCGTCCGCTGGCCGATACCGTTCGGGCGACGGCGTCGTGGATGGCCGCACACCCGGCGGCCGTCCGGCAGGGTGGACTCGACCCGGCGGATGAGGCGGCGATCCTGGGGAAGTGGCAGGCTGTGCGGGACCGGTGATCCCGGCGATCGAAGTTTCCCCCACGTCGGACAGTCATAGTTGACGCTCACGCTTGGTGAAAGTAAGTTTCATCCGTGGCGAAGAGTCCGAAGATTTCTGCGAGTCACGAGCCCGGTGGGCTGATCGTCCACATCAGCGGGCTGTTGCCATCGCTGTCGCCCGCCGAGCAGCGGGTCGCCCGGCTGGTCGTCTCCGACCCGGCGGCCGCCGCCCGGCGGACAATCACCGACCTCGCCACCGCAGCCGAGACTTCCGAGGCGACGGTCATCCGGTTCTGCCGTTCGGTGGGCATGGACGGTTACCCCCAACTGCGCATCCGCCTCGCCGCCGAGGCCGCCCGCCGGATCGAACCACCGGACGCCCGCGTCGTCGGCGGCGACATCCCGCCCGGTGCCGACCTCGCCCAGATCATCGCCACCATCGCGTTCAACGACGCCCGCGCCGTCGAGGAGACCGCCGAGCAACTCGACCCCGCCGTCTGCGAGCAGGTGGTCGAGGCGATCAGCGGTGCCGCTCGGATCGACATCTACGGCGCCGGCGCCAGCGGGTTCGTCGCCTCGGACTTCCAGCAGAAGCTGCACCGCATCGGCCGGATCGCCTTCTACTTCCCGGACGTGCACACCGCGCTGACGTCGGCCGCCCTCCTGGGCCGGGGAGACGTGGCGATCGGCATCTCGCACACCGGCACCACCTCCGACGTGATCGAGGTGCTGGAGCAGGCCCGTACCCGCGGTGCCGTGACAGTGGCGCTGACCAACTTTCCGCGTTCGCCGATCACCGACGTGGCGGACTTCGTGTTGACCACGGCGGCCCGGGAGACCACCTACCGCTCCGGCGCGACGGCCAGCCGGCTGGCCCAGCTCACAGTGGTCGACTGCCTCTTCGTCGGGGTGGCCGCCCGCAACCGAGCCCGGGCCCGCAAGGCCCTGGAGGCGACCGCCGAGGCGGTCCAGTCGCACCGGGTGGGTGCCAACCGGAGGCGGGCATGACGGCCGGTGCGGAGATGCCCGCACGGCCCGCTCGCCCCACGGTCCGGGTGGGTGCCCCCACCGAACGGCGTAACCCGCTCAGCGTCGACCTCGACCTGATGTCGACGCGGGACGTGCTCACCGTGATCAACGAGGCGGACCGGCGGGTGCCCGCAGCGGTCGCCGCGGTGCTCGACGAGATCGCCACCACCGTCGACCTGGCTGTCGCGGCGCTACGCGGCGGCCACCGGGTGCACTACTTCGGGGCCGGCACCTCCGGCCGCCTGGGCGTGCTCGACGCGGCCGAACTGGCCCCCACCTTCAACTCGCCCCGACACTGGTTCTGCGCACACCTCGCGGGAGGCCCGGACGCCATGTGGCGGGCCGTCGAGGACGCCGAGGACGACGACCGGGGCGGCGCGGTCGAAGCTGCCAGTTGTGTACGGGCCGGGGACCTGGTGGTCGGTCTGGCGGCCAGCGGACGCACCCCGTACGTCCTCGGGGCGCTGTCCGCAGCCCGCGGCAAGGGTGCCTCGACGGTGTTGCTCTGCGCCAATCCGGAGGCGGAGGCCGCCCGGTCGGTCGACGTGTTCATCGGGGTGGACACCGGACCCGAGGTGGTCACCGGGTCGACCCGGATGAAGGCGGGCACAGCGCAGAAACTGGTGCTCAACACGTTCTCGACCGCCGTCATGGTGCGTCTGGGCCGGGTCTACTCGAACCTCATGATCGATATGGTGGCCACCAACGCGAAACTTCGCGGACGAATGATCTCGATTCTGGTCGAGGCCACCGGTTGCTCGGAGGAGCTTTCCCAGCAGGCCCTCACCGACGCCGACGGCGACCTGAAGACGGCGCTCGTCGCCCTTGTCTCGGGTGCCGAGATCGACGCTGCCCGGGCCGCGCTGGCCCGCTCGGCCGACCAGGTGCGCGGCGCCCTCGCCCTGCTCGCCTCATAGCGCCCCCGTCCCCCGGGAAGCGAATGGGCCCTCGGATTGTTCATCTGGCCGGGGGGTAATAACACCCCCGTGAATGAACCGACCGGCTCACCCGTGCGTATCTGGCAGTGACCAGGATCGCATCGTGGTGGTGATCCGGGTCGCTGTGCCCCCGCGACGGGCGGTGTTGCCATGGTGCGGTAATCCGTACGTGGTGCCCAGTGGCGAGCCACCCGACGGGTGCTGACAGCAAACATGGACCGTGCTCTCAGCTACTACTCAGGCATTCGTGACACTTTCGACTCACGACGAGGAATCCCCGACACGTCTCATCTGTTGTGTAGGTGTCAGCACCGATGGGCACAGCAGAAGTTACCAGGGGCTGACAGGTGTGGGGAATGGCAAGGAACCGGGCAACCGGCGCGAGCGAGGGGACCGTGGGCAACGTGGACAAGAACATCGGCATGCGAACCGACGAGGTTGCCGAGGAGCGCGACCTGGTCGGCGTCTACCTGCACGAGATCTCCCGGACGCCACTGCTGGACGCCGCCAAGGAGGTCGATCTCTCCAAGGCGATCGAGGCCGGCCTCTACGCCGAGCACCTGCTCGGTGAGGAAGCCGTTCCCGCCGGTGTCGACCGGGCCGACCTGGAATGGCTGGTCGTCGAGGGCGAGCGGGCGAAGGACCTCTTCATCCGCGCCAACCTCCGACTGGTCGTGTCGATCGCCCGGCGCTACGTGCGCTCGGGGATGCCCATGCTGGACCTGATCCAGGAGGGCAACACCGGCCTCGTCCGGGCGGTCGAGAAGTTCGACTACGAACGCGGCTACAAGTTCTCCACCTACGCCACCTGGTGGATCCGGCAGGCGATCAGCCGGGCGATCGCCCAGCAGGAGCGCACCGTCCGTCTGCCGGTGCACCTGGTGGAGGACGTCAACCGGATGCGCAACGTGGCCCGGCAGCTGACCCGTGAGTTGGGCAGCGACCCGGAGCCGGAGCAGATCGCCAACGCCCTCGGCGTCACCGTCGAGCGGGTGAACGAGCTGCGCCGCTGGTCGCAGGACACCGTTTCGCTGGACACCCCGGTGGGCGACGACGGCGACACGAACCTCGGTGACCTGGTCGCCGACAGTGACGCGCCGTCGCCGGAGGACATCGTTCTCAGCGGCCTGGAGCGGCAGCGCATCGAGGGGCTGCTCAACCACCTCGACGATCGTTCCGCCGGCATCATGCGGGCCCGCTACGGGCTGGAGGACGGCCGGGAGCACTCGCTCACCGAGGTCGCGTCACGGTTCTCGCTGTCCCGCGAGCGGATCCGGCAACTGGAGATCCAGGCGCTGGGCCGGCTCCGTGAGCTGGCCCGGGCGGAGGGGCTGCAGGCGGCCTGACCTGGTAGTAATGACGGCGAGCGGCCGGCGTCCGATAGGGGGACGCCGGCCGTTCGCCGTCCATTGACAGTGGTTAGCGGACCCGGCCGTAACCGTGGATGGACATCATGTTCATGCCACGCTTGAGCACGTTGCGACCGGCGCTGGGCGCGTCGATCACCTGACCGTCGCCGACGTAGAGGGCGACGTGCCCGAGCCCGCTGTAGAAGATCAGGTCGCCGGGGCGTAGCTCGCCCCGCCCGATGTGGGCGACAGCGCTCCACTGCATCCGGGCGCTGTGCGGCAGCGACTTGCCGGCTGCCCGCCAGGACGCCAGGGTCAGCCCGGAGCAGTCGTAGCCGTCCGGCCCTTCGCCCGCCCACTTGTACGGCTTGCCGATCGCCCCGAACGCGTAACGCACCGCTGTTCCGGCAGCACCGGACACGGCGGGCACGTTCCTTGCCTCGGCCGTCGCTGCCTTGGGCTCAGGTCGCTCAGTGGCGGCCCCGTACGCCTGCCGGCGCAGCTCGTACAGCTTGGCCAGGTCCTGTTCGATCTGCTTCTTGGCCGTGGCGAGCTGACGGGCCTGTGCGGCCTGCCGGGTCAAGGTCGTGCTCAGGCGGGCCTTCTCGTCGAGCAGCTGCCGCTGGTCGGTGGTGAAGCCGGAGATGCGCTCCTGCCGCTGGCGGGTCAACTGCTCGATCGTGCCGAGCCGGTCCAGCAGCGCAGCCGAGCCGCCCGCGCGCAGCAGGGCGTCCGCGGTGCGCAGACCGCCACTCTTGTACGCGGTGGAGGCGATCTCGGCCACGTCGGCCCGGCTCTGCTCGACCTGCTGTTCGAGCGGGCCGATGCGGGTCTGTAATCGGGCCACGGCGGCCTCGTTTGTCTTGATCTCCTCACGCAACTTGTTGTACGACTCGACGACCCGCTCCAACTCGGCCGAGGATGTCTCGATCCGGCGGGTCAGGTCGGCGGGGGACGGCTCGGCCTGGGCCACCGCCGTCGGGGCGATCAGCGCGGCCGACATGCCGACCAGCGCCACGGTGCGCAGCAGATTTCTCAGGGATGACAAGAGCGGAAGGCCCCTCTCCCACGGCCGCCGGGGCTGCTGACGCCCTCGACGACACCGGCCGGGGCCACCCGGGCGGACGGCACTGGGCCGGACCGGCTCGCCCAACCTAACCCGAGACGGATGTGACTCGCAGTTGAAGCAGGGGCGAAAGTTGGGAGAGTTGCGGGTCGGGCCGGTGGGCTGGGTGTCGCCATCGTGGCTGATGACACCTGCGAACGAGGGAACATCGCCCTTTTCGCCGCTTATTGACAGATATATGACTTTCGTCGTTCCGGGCTTATGCCGCCGGATTCCTGGTGGCCATAACCGATAAAAGCTGAAATGGATGCGGTTTCTCGGCGATCTCACCCGGTCGGGGTGAGCTGTCGGGACCCGGTAAATGCCCAGGTCGACTGGCGGTGCCGCAACACAATGAAGTCCGGAGCCGGGAATCCCGTCGGCAGGCAGCGATGACTGTCGCCAGCAGGCCCACTCGGCCAACCGTCCCCTTCGGGAGGAACCGTGAATCGTGAAGGCGCAAAGACGCGACCGCCGCGAACGGTGCCGGGCGCCCGGTCGACCCTGCTGTACGCGCGGCCCGGCATCATCGTGACCGTCGACCGGTTCACCATCGGCCGGAACAGTTACCGGGTCGCCGACCTGACCCATCTGCGTACCACCCGGGGCCCGCACGACCGGATCGCCGTCCGGGCCGTGGTCATCACCGCCAGCATGCTCGGTGGTGTGGGGGTGCTTCTCGGCTTCACCGGCGGTCTGCACCGCCTCACCGCCGGGGCGTACCTGATCCTCGGCGCTGTGCTCCTGCTCCCGGCCGCTCTCGCCCTGGTCGGCGACCGCTGGCGCCCACCGCCACACGAACTGTGGGGGTGGTACCAAGGCTCGGAGGTGCTGCTGTTCAGCGCCGACGACGAACGGCAGTTCGGCCAGGTCACCCGGGCGCTGTTGCGGGCCCGGGAGGTCAACCGCTACGGCAGTTGGGTCGACCCGATCGCCGAAGCGGACCCGTGGCGGCCCAACCGCTGATGCGGCGCGACCGGCGTGAAGGTCGGCGCAACCAATCTTCACGCCCGCTCACCGTCATCGCGGGAGGACGGGCTCCGGAGTCCGTTCGGCCTGCGGCGCGGCCACCCAGGCGCTGACCCGGCGCTCGGCGTAGAACGAGACGAACGGCACCGTGCCGGCCAGCATCACCAGCAGCATCCGCTTCAGCGGCCAGTCGGCTCGGCGGCTCAGGTCGAACGCGGCCACCAGGTAGATCATGTAGAGAAAGCCGTGCGCCGGCCCGATCGTCTCCACCACGACCGGATTGTCGAACGCGTACTTCAGTGGCATGCCGACCACGACCAGCAGGATCAGCACCACGCCCACGATCCAGGCGATCACGCGGTACCGGGTAAGGGCAGCGCCCACCTTCGTCCGTCCTTCCGAGCCCGGCTCAGCCGGGATAGTCACCGGGCCGGGCGCCCGGATTGGCGTTCAACCATGACAGGTAGTGGTTGTAGGCGGCCAGGTCGTTGTCCTCGACGACGTCGCCGGTGGCCGGCACCCGGGACACCCGCACCGGTCGGCGTACCCCCGGTCGGGACCCGGTGGTGACCGCCGGCGCCGGCTCGACGGCCGGATCCGCTGGCGGCGCGTCGGCCTCCGCCGCCCTGCGGCGGGCCAGCTTCACCTCACGCCACCAGACGTAGACCACGAAGCCGGCGAAGATCGGCCACTCGACCGCGTACCCCCAGCTCAGGCTGTTGCCGGCGGTGGCCCGGCTGATCTGCCACCAGCCCAGCCCCAGGAAGCCCACGACCAGGACGACCATGGCCACGTGGCGCGCGATCCACGCCGGGGTCCAGAGCCGCCTCATGACAATGAGGGTACCGGGGACGCCACCGGTCTCCGACACCGTGTCGTAGTCGTCGACTCGCCGCCTTGGTTTGGCGTCACCGCGCTTGGGCAATCGTTTAGACGCCAGCCCAAACGAGATCAAGGGGGGCGATCATGACCGGATCGGTACGTGAGGACGGCTTTGCGTCCAGCGGCAGCGCGGATACGAGCCCGGAGCAGCGGGTGCCCGAGTGGGGCGGCGATCAGCTAGCCGACCCGGCCGGCGCTCCCGGCCTCGACGACGACCTGCTCGGCATCGACCCGACGGAGCTTTCCGACGAGGACCTGATCCGCGAGATGCACAGCCTGCACCGAACCCGCCTGGACACCCTGCGGCACGCTGCCGACTCCGCACTCGCGAACCACCTCCGGCGCACGGCGGAGCTGGAGACCGAGTACCTGGCCCGACACCCGGGTCGCGAGGTCGATCCCAGCCGCCTGCGGGACGCGTGATGCCGGCGCGCGCCGTGCGCGGCATGTCCGCGCCACCCGAGGTGGTCTTCAGCACGGCCACCGACCCCGACCGCGCCTCGGCCTGGCTGCCGGAGCCGCTGCGCGGCGACGGCAGCCCCGCTGCGGAGATCAACGGCGAGGAGCTGCGCGCCCGCTGGGGCGACGGCGACGCCGACGACTGGTCCGCCGAGATCCGGGTGGAGCCGGCCGATTCCGGTGGCGCGCGGATCCAGCTGGACCTGGCCGACGGGTCCGGCGGATCCGGTCCGGACCAGCTGGCAGACGAGGCGCTCACCAACCTGGCACGCGAGGTCGCCGACAACCTCCAGGCCGGCTGAGCCGGCCTCGCGCGACGCCGTTCCCGCACCACCACGACACGTGAGGAGATCGGGTGAGCGACACTGGCCTGCGGCAGAAGGCGGCCCGGCTGCGCCGGGCATACGCGCCGCACGAGCACCGGCCGCTCGGCGGCTACCTGGTGGCGATGGGCGCCTACGCCGGGGTGACCGGGGCTCTGGCCGGCCTGGTCAAGGCGACCGGCCGGCCGGTGCCGGAGCGTCCCGCGCCGTCCGACGTGGTGCTGCTCTCCATCGCCACGCACAAGCTGAGCCGGTTGCTGTCCAAGGACGCGGTGACCAGCCCGTTACGGGCGCCGTTCACCCGCTACGACCGCCCGATCGGCAGCGGCGAGGTGATGGAGCAGGTCCGCGACTCGGGCAGCCCCACCCGGCATGCCATCGGCGAGCTGCTGAGCTGCCCGTTCTGCCTGGCGGTCTGGGTGGCCACCGGGCTGACCGGTGGCCTGGTGCTCGCGCCCCGGCTCACCCGCCTGGTGGCGACCGCGCTGACGGCGGTCGCCGCATCCGACTTCCTTCAGATGGCGTACGCGACGGCGCAGCAGGCCGCCGAGGGTGGGCACGACGACTGAAAAACCAAAAAAGGGGGGCTGGCCTGCGCCGGCCCCCCTTTTTTCGTACGCCGTCAGCGCTGCATGCCGGACCAACCGTGCGGCGACTCCGGTTCCCGTTCGTCCTCGTCCGCCCCGGTGATGATGTCCCGATCCACCGCTGTGCGGTCGTGCTCGTTGGCGAAGTCCGGCTCGGGCGTGGTGTCCCTGCCCTTCGGGGGCTGACCCAGCGCCGGCACCTTCTCGTCGTGGTCCTCGTGGTGCGTCATGTCGGTGTCCCTTCCGCGGTCGCTCAGCCGACCGAGCCGCCCAGCAGGTCACTGGCCTCGTCCACCGCGTACTCACCCTCGGGGAGCGCGTCGATGCGGGCGAGCAGCTCCGGCGGGAGTTCTGCGGCCACCGCCTGACGGTAGATCTCCGCCTGCTCAACCCGCTCCTGGCCCCGGAAGATGCCGTCGAGCAGGTCGTCGAGTGCCCGGGTGTCCGGCTCGTCGGCCAGTGGTGAGTCGTCGGTCACGTCGATCAGCTACCCGGGGCGGAATCGGTCAAACGTCACCCCGTCGGCTGGTCTGCGCGCTTGGTCGACGGCCCCGTAACCCTTCCTTTGCTCTGCACCCGCCGATGCGAGGGTCACGCGTTGTGAGTGGTGCGCGGAGGGGTGCAGAGCAAAGGACCGGACAGACAGCGCCGCCCCCGGCCTTGTGGGCCGGGGGCGGCGCTGGTGACGGTGTGCAGGTCGCCTCTCGGCGAGTGGCACTACGCGGCTCCAGCCGGACGGTATTCCGCGAAGGCTATTTAGGTGAGGCCCGGGGACACTGGACACACCGACACCCCAGTCAACGAGCCGACCCCCGTTCGTGTTCCGCCGGTCGTGGTGTCGGCGGTCACACCGTCGTGGGCAGGGTGGCCCGGCGGGCCCGCACGGCCGAGGCGAGGTGGTCGAGCACCTCGGCGGTGTCGTCCCAACCCAGGCAGGCGTCGGTGACCGACCGCCCGTACTCCAGCGTCCGGGTCGGGTCGAGCTCCTGCCGGCCGGGCAGCAGGAACGACTCCAGCATCACGCCGGTGATCCCGCGCTGACCGGCGGCCAGTTGGGCGGCCACGTCCGCGGCCACCAGCGGCTGATTACGGTGGTCCTTGCCGCTGTTGGCGTGACTCGCGTCGATCACCAGCCGCTCCGGCAGGTCGGCGGCGCGGAGCAGGTCGAGTGCCCCGGCGACCGACTCGGCGTCGTAGTTGGGTCGGCCGCCCCCACCGCGCAACACGAGGTGCCCGTCCGTGTTGCCCCGGGTGTGCATGATCGCCGGGGTGCCGGAGAAGTCGATGCCGGGGAAGACGTGTGGCACCCCGGCGGCGCGGATCGCGTCCACGGCCGTGCCGATGCTGCCGTCCGGGCGGTTCTTCATGCCGATCGGCATGGACAGGCCGGAGGCGAGCTGGCGGTGCACCTGGCTCTCCACCGTGCGGGCACCGATCGCGCCCCAGCCCACCGTGTCCGCGATGTACTGCGGGGTGATCGGGTCCAGGAACTCGCAACCCACCGGAAGGCCGAGGCGGAGTACGTCGAGCAGCAGCGCCCGGGCCAGCCGCAGACCGGTGTTGACGTCCCCGCTGCCGTCCAGGCCGGGATCGTTGATCAGGCCCTTCCAGCCGACGGTGGAGCGCGGCTTCTCGAAGTAGACCCGCATGACGATCAGCAGGTCGTCGGCGAGCCGGTCAGCTGCCGTCCGCAGACGCTGCGCGTAGTCCAGGGCGGCGGCCGGGTCGTGCACCGAGCAGGGACCGACCACCACCAGCAGGCGGTCGTCCTCGCGGTCCAGCACGCGACCGACCGCGCGGCGGCCGGTCAAGACGGCCGCCGCGAGCGGGGCGTCCAGGGGCAACTCGTGGTGCAGCAGGGCGGGCGTGGTCAGCGGCACGACACGGTCGATCCGCTGATCGCTGACCCGATCGGTCTCCGGGGTCGTCACGGTGGGCATCCTTTCGCCGACCGTGCCCGGGGCCGGTGCCCGGGACGAGCCGGCTGCTCGTACGCAAAAGGGCAGGAACGACAGCTCCTGCCCAGCCGGCTCGGTCCGTGGTGACATCAGTTCATGGTGAAGTCACCGGCGTGCGAGCCGGCTGCCTAAACCATCGATAGGAACGCGTCACCGGGCCAGCGTACCCGACCGGACGCCTTCCCCCGTGCTGTCGTCCCAAGATGCGGGGTGAAGATCGCGTGCCGGGGACGCGGTCGGGGTAACAGGGGTGCCATGACACACGAGCAGAGCGATCAGGACCGGGTGGAGTCCCGCGCGCACCACCTCCTGCCCGAGGAGGAGGCGGTGGGCAGCGACGACCCGGAGGCGCAGGCGGAGGCCATCCTCGCCGAGTCGGACATCCGCACCGCTGACCAGAACGCCGCTCCGGACACGGTGCTGGAGCGTCGTACCTCGGATCAGACAGTGGTGGCGGTCGAACCGCCGGACTGAGCGGTCGCCCCGCGTGCCCGGCGCGACCCCCGGTAGGTCTGGTCACGCAGCCAGGCCAGCGGACCTGCCACCCGCAGTTCGGGTGGCAGGTTGCGCACCGGGTCGAACGCGAGCGCCTCGTCCTCCTCGGCGCTGAGCTGGGCGCCGAGGCTGACCTGCCCGACCAGTCGCCACGGCCCCACCGCCGACGCGACCGCGAGCACCAGGCGCGGGGTGTCCGTCCGGGTCGCGGCGGACGCCGCGGCCAGGCTGCGACCGAGGTCGGCCGAGTCGGGGTCGGCCAGCGCGGCCAGCCAGAGGCGGCGCCGGCCCGCGCGGTAGCACGTGATCGTGCTGTACGTGCCGGTGAAGCGGCGTCGCGGCAGCGGCAGGTTCCGCAGCACCGGGGCCGCGCCGCTGGAGCTGACCAGCAGATCGAACGGCCGGCCGCCGTCGCCGTGCAGGCGCAGCGCGAGGCCCAGGACGTCGGGCCAACTGCCGGGCGTGGGCGTTCCCTTGGAGAGCCGGATGGTGGTCCGGTACCGGCCGGGCTGGTCCAGCAGCGCGACCCCGGTGGGCGGTCCGGGCGTACCCCAGATCACCGTCTCGCCGACGAACGAGCGACCGGCCGGATGCAGCAACCGGCCGCGGCGCAGCCGGCCGAGTGCGGTGCTGGCGCGTTCGACGGCGGTGGCGGCCCGGCCGGCGGACCGGAACGGAGGCGGGGTGACGGTCATTGCTCTCCGGTACCCCGCGCGGCGGCTCCGAAGCCGCCCGGGTCGGCTCGCCGACCGACGGCACGTCACCTTTCCGCCTCCGAGATCGGATAGCGTCGGGGCATGCCCGACAGCGGTTACCCCTGGCCCATTCAGACGTCCCGACTGGACAACGGCCTGCGCGTGGTGGTGAGTGAGGACCGCACCGCGCCCGCAGTGGCCGTCAACCTCTGGTACGACGTCGGCTCCCGACATGAGCCGGCCGGGCAGACCGGTTTCGCCCACCTCTTCGAGCACCTGATGTTCGAGGGCTCGGTGAACGTGGCGAAAACCGAGCACATGAAGCTGATTCAGGGCTCCGGCGGCTCGCTCAACGCCACCACCAACCCGGACCGGACCAACTACTTCGAGACGGTCCCGGCCGAGCACCTGGAGCTGGCGCTCTGGTTGGAGGCCGACCGGATGGGCGGCCTGGTCCCCGCCCTCACCCAGGAGACGCTGGACAACCAGCGGGACGTGGTGAAGAACGAGCGCCGGCAGCGCTACGAGAACGTGCCGTACGGCGACGCCTGGCTGCGGTTGCTGCCGCTGCTCTACCCGCCGGGGCACCCGTACCACCACGCGACGATCGGCTCGATGGCCGACCTGAACGCCGCCGACCTGGCCACCTTCCAGGCGTTCCACCAGACCTACTACGCGCCGAACAACGCGGTGCTCACAGTGGTCGGCGACGCCACAGCCTCCGACGTGTTCGCGCTCGCCGACAAGTACTTCGGCGCGCTGCCCGCCCGCGACGACATCCCGCCGGCACCGGACGGCCGCACCGTCCCCGCCACCGGGCAGACGGCCGTCGAGTCGGTGAGCGCCGACGTGCCGGCGCCCCGGGTCTACATCGCCCACCGCAGCTACCCGTTCGGCACCCCCGGATACAACGTGATCACCGTGCTCGCCACCATCCTGGGCAGCGGCCGGGGCAGCCGGCTCTACCAGCGCCTCGCCGACGGCGAGCGGATCGCGCAACCGGACCTGGTCGGGGCGTACGGGGTGGACCTCGCCCACGCCCCGGCACCGCTGATCGCCACCGCCACCGCCCGCCCCGGAGTGAGCGCCGAGCGGCTCGCCGAAGGGCTGGCCGAGGTCGTCGACGAGTTGGCCACAGTGCCGGTCACCGCCGCCGAGCTGGATCGCGCCAAGGCGTTGCTCAGCACCGGGTGGTGGCGTCAGCTGTCCACCGTCGACGGCCGCGCGGACCTGCTCGGCCGGTACACCACGCAGTTCGGTGACCCGGCCCGCATCGCCGAGCAGTTGCCGGCCCTGCTCGCTGTCACCGCCGAGCAGATCGCCGAGGCCGCCGCCGACGTGCTCGCCACCGACCGGGTGACCCTGACCTACCTGCCCGAGGAGACCTCATGACGCTGATCGCCGACCGTCCCGGCCCGGGCGCGGCCCGCCCGTACCGGTTCCCGCCGGTGGTCCGCCGCGCCGCGGCCGGTGGTCAGGTCGTCGCCGCGCACCTGCCGGGGCAGAACCTCGCCGTGGCCCTGCTGCTGCTCGACGTGGGCGCGGGCCAGGAGCCGGTCGGCAAGGAGGGTCTGTCCGGCGTGCTGGCCAAGGCGTTGGAGGAGGGCACCGCGCAGCGGGACGCCGCCGCGTACGCGCTCGCCGTCGAAGGGCTCGGCACCGCTCTCTCGACCGGTCTGGACTGGGACTCGTTCCAGGCCAGCGTGGTGATCCCGGTGGACCGGCTGAGCGCCGCCGTGGAACTGCTCGCCGAGGCGGTCCGGACGCCGAAGCTCGACCCCGCCGACGTACGCCGGGTCCGTGACGACGAGGCGACAGCGCTCCGGATGGACTGGGCCAACCCCGGCCCGCGCGCCGACGCCGCGCTGCGCGCCGACCTGTTCGGTGCCCAGAACCGCTGGGGACGGCCGATGCACGGCGACCCGGAGTCGGTCGCCGGGTTGGACGTGGAGGACGTCACGGTCTTCCACTCGGAGTGGTTCCTGCGCCCCGGCACCCTGATCGTCGCCGGTGACCTGGACCGGATCGACCTGGACGCGCTGGCCGCCGCGGCGTTCGCCGGCACCGGTGGTGGTCCCGCCGAGCGCGGCGGTCCCATCGAGGTGCCGCTGCACAGCGGTCGCCGGATCATCCTGGTGGACCGGCCCGGCTCGGTGCAGTCCACGCTGCGGCTGGGCCACCCGTCACCGCACCGGGCGCACCCCGACTACGTGCCGATGACGCTCGCCGGCACCGTGCTCGGCGGGGCGTTCACCTCCCGACTCAACCACCTGCTGCGGGAGGTGCACGGCTACACCTACGGCATCCGGGGCGACTTCGCCGCGTCGCGGCGGTTCGGTCGGTTCGCGGTCAGTTCCGGCGTGCAGACGGCGGTCACCGCGCCGGCCCTGGTCGAGGCGGTCGGCGAGATCACCCGTACCCAGGCCACCGGGGTGACCGAGGAGGAGCTGGAGGTGGCCCGCTCCTGGCGTGCCGGGCAGCTCTCGGTCGAGTTGCAGAGCCCTCGAGCCATCGCCTCCGCGCTGACCACCCTGGTGGTGCACGACCTGCCGGACGACTACCACGCGCGGTTGCGCGAGTCGCTGCTCTCCGCCGACGTGGACCAGGTCTCCGCGGCGGCGGCCACCCACCTGCACCCGGAAGCTCTCACCCTGGTCATCGAGGGCGACGCCGCAGTGATCCGCGACGACCTGGAGGCCACCGCCCTGGGAGACCTCCTCCCCTAACCCGCTGAAAGCGCCGTCGATCAAGAGGTTTGCGTCACCCGGAGCGCGGCTCCTGACGCAAACCTCTTGATCGACGGCTGTGGGGCGCGGTGTGAGGTGGACCCGGGGGGTGGGAAAGGGGTCCCGGTTTCGGGGGTGGGGTCGGTAGCCTCGCGGGCATGAGGATCGGCATTGTGGGGGCCACCGGCCAGGTCGGTGGCGTGATGCGGCAGGTGCTGGCGGAGCGGGAGTTCCCAGCGGAGCAGGTGCGGTTGTTCGCCTCGGCGCGGTCCGCCGGGCGTACGCTGCCGTGGCGCGACGGCGAGGTGACAGTCGAGGACGCCGCGACCGCGGACTATTCCGAGCTGGACATCGTGCTCTTCTCGGCCGGTAAGGGCACCGCCCGGGAGTTGGCCCCCCGGGTCGCCGAGGCCGGCGCCGTGGTGATCGACAACTCGTCGGCGTTCCGGATGGACCCGCAGGTGCCGCTGGTGGTCGCCGAGGTCAACCCGCACGCCGCCCTGGACCGGCCCAAGGGCATCATCGCCAACCCGAACTGCACCACGATGGCCGCGATGCCGGTGCTGCGTCCGTTGCACGCCGAGGCTGGCCTGGTTGGCCTGGTCGTCTCCACCTACCAGGCGGTTTCCGGCGCCGGGCTGGCCGGCGTCGCCGAGCTGGACGAGCAGGTCCGCAAGGTGGCCGAGCACGCCGCTGGGCTGGCCTTCGACGGGTCGGCCGTGGAGTTCCCCGCGCCGCGGTCGTTCACCCAGCCGATCGCCTTCAACGTCCTCCCGCTGGCCGGGTCGATCGTCGACGACGGCTCGTTCGAGACCGACGAGGAGCAGAAGCTCCGCAACGAGAGCCGCAAGATCCTGGAAATCCCCGGCCTGTTGGTCTCCGGCACCTGTGTCCGGGTGCCGGTCTTCACCGGGCACTCGCTCCAGATCAACGCCCGTTTCGCCAGGCCGCTCACCCCGCAGCGCGCCCACGAACTGCTGACCGACGCGCCCGGGGTGGCACTGACCGACGTCCCGACGCCGTTGCAGGCCGCCGGACAGGACCCGACCTACGTGGGCCGGATCCGCGCCGACGAGACCGTCGAGTACGGGCTGGCGCTGTTCTGCTCGAACGACAACCTGCGCAAGGGTGCCGCGCTGAACGCTGTACAACTCGCCGAGCTGGTCGCCGCCGAGCGCCGCTGACCGGCACGGTCGCCGAAACATCGAACAATCACCGAGCCCTCGCCGTACGTCGGTGGGGGCTCGGTGCCGTTCCGGGTGGTCGCCCGCGGCGGCCGGCCGGTCGTGCTTGGATGGGTCGGAGACGATCGTCCAACCTGGAGGACACCATGCCGGATGACCGGACCCAGCAGGCGTTGACCGATCTGGTGGCCGGCCGCTCGATGGGCGTGCTCGCCACGATCAAGCGGGACGGGCGTCCGCAGCTGTCGACGGTGCTCTACTCCTTCGACCGGGACGCGGGCCTGATCCGGGTCTCGGTCACCGACGGCCGTGCCAAGACCGCCAACCTGCGCCGCGACCCACGCGCCAGCTTCCACGTCAGCAGCGAGGACGGCTGGGCGTACGCGGTGGTCGAAGGTCGCGCCGAGCTGACCCCGCCGGCCACCCGACTCGACGACGACACGGTCGAGGAGTTGGTGGCGCTCTACCGGGGGCTGAGGGGCGAACACCCCGACTGGGACGAGTACCGCCAGGCCATGGTCGACGAGGGCCGGATCGTGCTACGCCTGCACGTCGAGCGGCTCTACGGCATGCCGCCCCGAGGCTGACCCGCCCCGAGGCTGACCCGCCGTTCAGGGTGACCCGCCACAGTCGATCAGCCTGGCTCGATCACTGTCACGCCGGGCCAACGCTGCGCCGGCCGGTGCCGGGCCAACCGCTGCCGCGACAGGGTCACGTCCACCCGGGCCGGGTTGTGCCGCCACACCCCGCCCAGCAGATCCGTCAGACCGTACGGCGCGCAGACGTCCAGCCGGCCGGCCTGGTCCAGGCGGACGGCCACCGCTGTCGCGTACTCCGGCCAGGTGGCGACCGCCTCGGCCACGCTGCGGTACGGCTCGATCGGGTCGCCGCCGAACGTGGCCGCGTACCAGGTGTGCACAGCCGCCTGGTTGCGAGCCTCCCACGGCGGCTGCGCCCACATCCCCTTCAACAACGTGGTGGCCCGGTCGTCGTCGGCTCGGGTCAGCCTCGCCGGGTCGAAGAAGACCACGTCCACGTCGCGGACCCGCGCCGGGTCGAACCCGTTGCCGTACCGCTCGCCCCAGACCAGGTCGCGCAGTGCGCCAGCGCCGATCCAGGCGTCCGGCAGCCCGGAATCACGCACCACCGCCAGCGCCCGGGTCAGCCAGCTGCTGCCGGCGACCAGGTCCCGCAGCTCGTCCTCGCCCGTCGTCATGCGCCCACGCTAGGCAGCGGACACCCACACGGACAGCCCCGGTGGGCAGTCGGCGTTACCCCCTCCCACCCGGCGGGTAGACGGGCCGTGCCGACACCGAGAGGGGAGCACCATGACAACGGTCGGAGAGTTCATGACGACCCGGTTGGTGACGATGGACGGCAACGACACACTCATCGCAGCCGCGCAGGAGATGCGTGACAGCGCGATCGGCGATGTGGTGGTTACCGACGGTGACAGTGTGGTCGGCATCGTCACGGACCGGGACATTACGGTCCGAGGTGTCGCGGAGAACATGGACCCGGGCTCGACCCGGTTGAACCAGATCACCACTCGTGACGTGATCACGGTGAGTCAGTACGACGATGCCGTGGCCGCCGCGGACCTGATGCGGACGTACGCCGTACGCCGACTTCCGGTGATCGACGACGGGCGCCTGGTCGGCCTGGTGTCGATGGGTGACCTCGCTGTCGAGCGCGAACCACAGTCGGTCCTGGCCGACATCAGCGCCGACGACCCGAACAACTGACCCGTCCGCCGCGGCGCGCGCCGGCTCTCCCTTCCGGGAGGGCCGGCGCGTGGCGTCTCCACCCCCCCCTGCTCACCCTGATCGGGCGAGGTTGAGCGGGGGAGCGGCGGGGACCCGTTCGGGGACGTGCAACGCCGGCCGTCCGTGCGACGCGAGCGCGGTGGGTGGGATCCCCGGCCCGGCAACTGGGAGGAGTGGACCCGATGGTGGACGCGACCACGAGGTTCTTCGAGGACCTGGACCGGCGGGGGTACGAACCTCTGCTGGCCAAGACCTCCGGGACGCTGCGGATCGACCTGCACGAGGGGGCGCAGACGCGGCACTGGCTGCTGAGGATCGATCACGGCCGGCTCAACGTCAGTCAGGAGGATCAGGAGGCCGACACGGTGATCGGCGCGAGCCCGGTCCTCTTCGACGACATCGCCTCGGGGCGCGAGCACGGCCTGGCCGCGCTGTTGCGGGGGGACATGACGGTGTCCGGTGACGCTCGCCTCGTCGTACAGGTGGAGCGGATCTTTCCGGGTTCCCCGGACGCCCGCGGGCCGCGTCGGCGATTCGCGGGGGAGGAGCACTGATGGGGCAGAGCAACACGATCCGGATCCTGGACGGCAACACGTTCGTCGTCTGCGAGGACACCGGTGACATCGAGGCGACGCCGAGCGAGCCCACCGGGCTCTTCTCCATCGACACCCGGTTCCTGTCGACCTGGGTGCTGACCATCAACGGTGAGCGACTCAACTCGCTCTCCTACGACGACCTGCAGTACTTCGAGTCGCGATTCTTCCTTGTCCCGGGGATGGCCACGCACTACGTGGACGCGAAGCTGTCGATCATCCGCGAGCGCGCGGTGGGCGGCAGCTTCTGTGAGCGGCTGACCATCCTCAACCACGACGAGAAGCCTGTCGACCTGGAAGTCCGAATGGACGCGGCGTCGGACTTCGCCGACCTGTTCCAGGTGAAGGACGAGATCCTCAACAAGAAGGGCGAGATCTACACCGAGGTGGAGTCGGACCGGCTGCGGCTGGGGTACCGGCGGGGGAACTTCAGGCGGGAAACCGTCATCTCGTCGTCGACGTCGGCCCGGTACGACAGCAAGGGCTTCGCGTACACCGTGCACCTGGAGCCCAACGAGCAGTGGGATGCCTCGATCGACGTCCAGACCTACGCGGTCGGACCCGGTGGCCGGGACCTGCGGTTCGGCCTGCGCAAACACGGCACCGAGCGGCTCGCCCTCCAGCACGACCTGGAGAAGTGGATCGCCGACGCTCCGAAGGTCAACAGCGAACACGGGCGCGTGGCGAGCACGTACCGGCGGAGTCTGATCGACCTGGCGGCGCTGCGCTTCTCGCCGCTGTCGCTGGGCGGTGCCACCCTGCCGGCCGCCGGTCTGCCCTGGTTCATGACCATGTTCGGCCGGGACAGCATCCTCACCTGCCTGCAGACACTGCCGTTCACCCCGCAGCTGTCGAAGACGACGCTTCGCATCCTGGCGTCCCTGCAGGGCAGCCGGTTCGACGACTTCCGGGACGAGGACCCGGGGCGCATCCTGCACGAGATGCGCTACGGCGAGACCGCGGCCTTCGAGGAGCAGCCACACTCGCCGTACTACGGCTCGGTGGACGCGACGCCGCTGTTCATCGTGCTGCTCGACGAGTACGAAAAGTGGAGCGGGGACGTCGCGCTGGTCAAGGAGTTGGAGCAGGAGTCCCGGGCGGCGCTGAGGTGGATCGACAACTACGCCGACCTGGTTGGCACCGGCTACATCTGGTACGAGCGACGCAACACCGACACCGGCCTGGAGAACCAGTGCTGGAAGGACTCCTGGGATTCGATCTCCTACTCCGACGGCACGCTGCCGCCGTTCCCCCGGGCCACCTGCGAGGTGCAGGGGTACGCGTACGACGCGAAGGTCCGCGCGGCCCGGTTGGCGCGCGAGTTCTGGGGTGACCCGGAGTTCGCCGACCAGTTGGAGCGGGAGGCGGCGGAGCTGAAGGAGCGGTTCAACCGGGACTGGTGGGTGGACGACGGCGGGTACTACGCCCTGGCCCTGGACCCGGACGGCCGGCAGTGCGACATCCTCAGCTCCAACATCGGCCACCTGCTGTGGAGCGGGATCGTCGAACCCGAGCGGGCGGAGAAGCTCGCCGCGCACCTGGTCGGGCCGCGGCTCTTCTCCGGCTGGGGGGTGCGCACCCTCGCCGAGGGGGAGGCTCGCTACAACCCCATCGGCTACCACAACGGCACGATCTGGCCGTTCGACAACTCGTTCATCGCCTGGGGTCTGCGCCGCTACGGCTTCGCCGAGGAGGCCGCGACCATCGCCAACGGCATCCTGGACGCGGCCACGTACTTCGATGGCCGGCTGCCGGAGGCATTCGGCGGCTACCCGCGGGAGCTGACCAAGTTCCCGGTGGAGTACCCGACGGCATGCAGCCCGCAGGCCTGGTCGACAGGTACCCCGCTGCTGCTGCTGCGCACCATGCTCGGTCTGGAGCCGCACGAGGGTCACCTGGCGGTCGAGCCACGGCTGCCGGTGGGGATGGGTCGCATCGAGGTGCTGGACATCCCCGGTCGTTGGGGCCGGGTGGACGCGTTCGCCCGGGGTCGACTGGACCTGGACAACCTCGCGGACTGACCGATTCAGCCGCCGAACCGGCGGTGGCGCCGCCGCCCGCGTCGCCGCCGCCGGGTCGCCACCCAGCCGATCCCCAGCCGGTCAGGGTAGATTCTGCGAATGCCGGAGCTCGTGTACCCGCCCGTTATCGCCACCGCCAAGACGCTGTTCCGGGTCCTCGACCTGAAGATCACCATCGAGGGCGCCCACCACGTACCCCGCACGGGCGGGGCGGTGCTGGCCAGCAACCACGTCAGCTACCTCGACTTCGTCTTCGCCGGTCTGGGCGCGAACGCGTCGGGCCGCCTGGTGCGGTTCATGGCCAAGGATTCGGTCTTCACGCACAAGATCTCCGGCCCGCTGATGCGCGGTATGCGGCACATTCCGGTGGACCGGCAGGCCGGCGCTGCCTCGTTCCGCGCCGCCGTGGGCGCGCTCAAGAAGGGCGAGGTCGTCGGCGTCTTCCCCGAGGCGACGATCAGCCGGTCGTTCACCGTCAAGGAGCTCAAGAGCGGCACGGTCCGGATGGCCCGCTCGGCGAAGGTGCCGGTGTTGCCGGTCGCGCTGTGGGGCACCCAGCGCCTCTGGACCAAGGGCCGCCCGCGCACTCTCACCCGTCGGCACACGCCGATCACGATCCTGATCGGCGAGCCGATCAGCCCGGCGGACTTCCCGGACCCGAACGTGCTGGCCGCCGAGCTGACCACCCGCCTCAGCGCCCTCGTCGACCGGGCACAGCGGGATTATCCGGACACCCCGGCCGGCCCGGACGACACCTGGTGGCAGCCCGCGCACCTGGGCGGCAGCGCGCCCACGCCGGAGGAGGCCGCCGCTCTGGACGCCGCCGCCGAACACCCCGCTCGCAGCGCCTGACGCTGAAGGCGTGTGTCGACGTTCTCGGCGGGCCCGGGGCTTCGACGCACGCCCCAGCTTCCCGGATCGCTCCGCGCCGGGGCGGAACGGTGTCTGCCGACGTGGACGGTCGGTGTCACCGCTGCCCGGATGCTGCGCCGCCTGCGAGCCCGCCCCACGAGGTCGGATCCGGTCTTGAGCGGTAGTAGTCGTCCCGGGAGTGGAACTCCACCGGCAACGAGCCGGGCAGCGTGATCCGGGTGTCGCCGGCGAGCAGACCGGGGCCGGCCCGCAGCAGCAGCACGTCGCGCTCCTGGGCCGAGAGGTCGACCAGTTGTGGACGGTTGAGCCGGAACATGGCAACCGCGCGGCGGACCTGCCGGGCCAGCGCCACGACCTCAGCTGTCATTCCGCTGAGGGCCAGCGCCGGCTGCTGAATGGTGCGCAGCGCGTCGCAGACGATCAGCAGCTGGGCAGGGACGTCCGGCGCGCTCGTCGGCAGCTCCAACCGGGACGGCCACTGCCAGCGGATCTGACCGCTCATCAGGCCGTTCAGCCGAGCCGGTGGCCGGGCCCGGTGCGTGCCGTCGGCGACCAGCGACAGGTGCGAGCCACTGCCCACCCAGCAGATCCGCTGGTCGGTGACGGTCACCGCGACCGGCTCGGGCAACTGCCAGCGGCGTCGCACCTCGCTCGGCCCGAGCAGGTAGCCCGCGACCAGCAGTCGGTGTCGCCCGAGCAACCGCTCGCCGGGCATGGGTCGCAGGTTGTAGCGGCGGTCCAGGGTCGGGCCCACGTCGTCGTCGGTGGCGTCGAACCGGTGAGGACCGATGAAGAAGGGGGACGCGTCGGCGTGCATCGTCACGACCTTCCGGTCAGCTGGCTGTGTAAGAGAGCCTTCCGGACCGGAGCGCCCCTGTCATGACGCCTGTTAGGGGGTCGGCCGGTCGTGTGCCGCCTGTGACCGGTAGATGCCGATCTCCTCCGGGCGGACGAGACCGTCCTCGATCGCACGGGCGAGCAGTGCCGCCTTTGTGGCGGCGGGTCGCCCCGCCCGGGTGTACTTGATCCGTGCCCGGTCGACGTACTGCTTCACTGTGTGCTCGCTGATCTGCATCCGCCGGGCCACCGACGCCTTGGACATCGACTGGAACCAGAGCAGCAGCGCCTCACGCTCCTTGTCGGACAACATCGGCCGGTCCGGCCGTGGGTCGCCGACCATCGCACCGGCCAGCGCCGGCGGCACGTACGGACGGTCGCTCGCGGCGGCCAGCACCGTCTCCACGCAGTGTTCCCGGCCCTCGTGCTTGGCCAGGAACGCCACCGCCCCGGCGTCCAGCGCGGCGAGCATCGTCTGCGGGTCGGTGTGCTCCGAATAGACCACCACCCGCCGGCCGGCGGCGCTCAGCTCGGCCAACTTGTCCAACGCCATCCGCCCGTGCAGTCGCAGATCGAGCAGTATGACGTCGGCGTGCGGCGCCGCCCGCAGCACCGCGTCCGGGTCGTCGCCGGTGGCGAGCACCGTCAGGCGAGGCTCGGTGGCGAGCCAGGCGCGGACCCCCTCGACCACCACCGGATGGTCGTCGACGATCGCCACCCCGACCGGTCGATCGCCGGTCACCGCCGCCACCGGGTCTGCGCCCATCTGATGTTTCCGTCCCGTTCGTAGAGGTACTCCACCGGCCCGTCGTCGTGCTCCCCGGGAGGCGGGCCGGTCGACTCCGGCCCCTCCCGGTCCGGTGTGACCAGGCTGACCACCACCTCGTCCGAGCCGGAGACCACTGTCAGACGCGCCCATTCCCGGGCGTCGGCGAGGGTGCCGGTGAGCGGGTCGGCCAGCCGGCGGCGGACCTCCACCGGCAGCGGCGGCGGGGTGCCGATGGTGACCAGGTCGATCGGAAGGCCGTTGCGTTCCGCCAGGTCGGCGGCGGCTCGCAACTCGTGCAACAGCGGGTCGGGCACATCGTCGGACTCGGCGATCAGCCGGCGCAGTCGGGCGGCGGCCAGCATGCACCGGCGCTGCACCTCCGGGTCGTCCGGGTCGGCCTGGCCGGCGGCCAGGTCCCCGAGGACCCGCCCGGCCGCCGAGCTGACCAGGGCCAGCCGGTCCCGGCGTTCCCGAAGGCCCCGCTCGGCAGCGTCCCGCTCCGCGGCCATCGCGTGACCGGCAGCCGACACGGCGGCCCGTTCCCGAGCCAGGCCGACGATGACGGTGCTGCCCACGAAGACCGCCACCGGCAGCGAGAACGTGCCGTAGACGTACATCACGTAGCGGGCCACGTCGGCCGGATCGGGGCCGTGCCCGAGCACCGCGACCAGGGCGATCAACGCGTGCGTGCTGAGGAGGGCGATCAGCCCCACGACACGCCGGCCCCACACCGCCAGCACGAAGAACCAGCCGAGCGTGCCCCACACCCAGTTGGCGGCGGTGAACAACTGCCGCTCACCGGCCGCGGCGAAGACGGCCGCGTCGACGACAAGCAGCAGCCCGGCCAGCGGCCACGGCGGCAGCGGCGAGCCTTGCAGCAGCCGTACCCCGGCGATCGCGCCGGTCACGGCGACCAGTACCCAGGCGCCGAGCACCACCGCTGGCGCGGCGAACTCCGCACGGGCGGACAGCACCGCCGGCAGCGCGATCGCGACGTGCCAGGCCAGCGCGATGGCGACGGCGGCGATCCGGGCACCCCGGTCGGACGCGTGCGCCACGGCGGCCGGGGCGGCGAGCGCCGCGGGGGAGTCCGGTTCCCGAGGCGTCGGAACGCTGGTCCAGTTCAATGTCTCCGGCGCGTCGGTCGGGTGCGCCGGGGCGTTCAGGTCAGCCGACACCGGGCCACTCCAGCCGAATCCGAGTGCCCACGCCGACGGCCGAGTGCACGTCGGCCCGGCCACCGACAGTCGCCATCCGGCCACAGATGGACTCGCGCAACCCGTACCGGTGCGGTGGGACGGTGGCCAGGTCGAAGCCGGGGCCGTCGTCGGCGACCTCGACCACGACGCCGATGGCGTCGCGGGTCAACCGCAGCGCGGCCCCGGCGCCCGGCGCGTGGCGGACCACGTTGGACAGCGCCGCGTAGGCGCTCTCGCTGATCGCGTCGGCCACGCCGACCGGGACGGCGCAGGACGCCAGGTCCAGCCGTACCGCAAGCTCGGGTAGCCGGCCGGCCACCAACCGCAACCGCCCGTCGAGCGGCACCGGGCCGTCGCCGGCCACCGGGCCGACGTCGGTGAGCGCGACGAGGGTACGCAGGTCGGCCGCGCAGCGGTCCCGGAAGACTGTCGAAGGCCCGGCCACCGCGCCCAGCCCCACCATGGTCAGCGTCCCGAGCACCGTGTCGTGCAGGTCGCGGTTCTGCTGGCGTTCGGCCTCGCGGGCGGCGCGTGCGACCAACGCCTCCCGGGTCAGCCGCTGGTGTTCGACGAAGGCGCGGTCCGCCCGGCCGATGCGTCGGCGCATGACCGCCGCCATCATCGCCGTGCAGGCGGTCTGCGCCAGTAGCGTGGCCGCGTGCGCCCGGGCTTCGGTGGGGTTGCCGGCGGCCTGCGCCCCGGTCACGTAGGTGGCTATCACGAGTAGTCCGGCCGGGATCGACCAACGTGCCGAGGTCGTGGCCTGTGTGTTGATCACCGTGGTGCTGGCCAGCACGGCGATCCAGCTGCCCTCGCCGGGCAGCACCTCGGGCGCCACCAGCACCGGGATGAGCAGGCAGGTCAGCGCGGTGACCGCCACGTCACCGCCGACGAGGCCGGGGCCGATGCCGTGGCGCAACGCGCGGTGTGCGTACCAGAGGGACCAGCCGGTCAGCACTCCCACGGCGGGCAGCAGCACCGCCTGCTGCACCGGCGGGGTCTGCACCGACACGGCGACCGCCGCGCCGAACAGCCCGCAGCTCAGCCTCAGCAGCGCTGGCAGCGTGGTGAAGATGAGGCCCAGGGCCCCGCCGGCCGGATTGTCCAGCGTGGGCGGCGGCACGGTCGGGGTGGCAACGGCCGGCATCGGGAAGTGTCCTTCCGACAACGACCCGGTCCGGGTCCACGCGGCGTAGATCGACATCGGACAATAGCATGGCGGACCGTGACGGGGTCATCCCTTGTGTGCGGAGTGTCGCTAATGTGTCACTCTGTGCTGCGGGGGTGCGGGCGCTGCGGCGTGATCCACTCGCGTTCACGGAAGTCGGGGTGTCCGGAGCCGGCTGACCACCCGACATCATGAAAACCCGAGTCGATCACCGGGTGCGATGGAGCGACCACCCGGCCGGAACCGGGGGCACCCGTCGTCCGTCTCATCCCCGGATGGAAAGGTGGTGAGCCGGATGCGCTCGTCCCGTACGGCACTCGCGGTGGCACTGCTCGGCATGACGTTGGGCGGCTGCGGTGGCACGGAGGTTGGGCCGGGTCGGGCCGACGAGCCCGCTCCGGCTCAGATCGTCGACGGATGGACCTCCTGCGCCACGGAGGCGCCCAGGGCCGGCGAGATGACCACGGAGGCGTCACCACCGGCCGTGGACGAGCCGGCGATCGGTCGCATCGACCCCACGTTCACACCGGTCGCGGCCGTGGTCTGCGGGCGGGAGATTCGGCCGGGACCCAAGGGCGGCCAGGAGCAGGTCGCCACCGAGCGACGCGCCGAGGAGATCGCACGGCTGATCACCGCGCTGCGCCTTCCCGACGAACAGGCCAACGGGGAGGTCGCCTGCACCCTCGACATGGTCATTCCGCCGTGGCTCGCACTGGTGGACGAGCGGGGGCGTTGGCTTCGGCCCCACATCCCGACGGACTCCTGCGACAAGCCGCGCCCCGAGGTGATCGCCGCTCTGGCCGGGCCGCAGTGGACCACTGTGGACACCCGTACCATCCGGCAGGTCGAATCCGCGGCGGCCGAGGCCGCCGGATGTGCCCAACAGTGGACGGACCTGGTGTGGGTGGAGACCCGCAATGGCCGCCCCGGGCCGCCTCCGCCGGCCCGCTCGACCGCCGGGCCGCTGCGCCTCTGCGTCTACGAGGTGCCCGCGTCGCTTCAGGAGGGCGAGAAACCGCCGGGTGATTTCGTGTACGGCGGCCCGCTGCCGGCCGAGCGTCAGGCGGGCGTGCTCCGGGGGTTGTCCAACCGCCGGGCGGTGGTCGACTGTGCCACCCCGGCGAGCCGCTTCGCGGTGCTGCGCCCGCTCGAAGGGGCGGGCCCCGACCGGTACGTGGAACTCGACGGCTGCCGACGGTTCCTGGTCGCGCCAGCGACGGGTGGTGCGCAACTTGGCCAGGGCGACGCGGCTCTGGCCGCCTTGCTGGGGCCCGTCTAGAAAGTCGGAGGTACGCGCTACCGTCCCGGTCATGGCAGCTCGGATTTCCCTCACCCTCGACTCCACGGACGCGCAGGTGCTCGCCGCCTTCTGGAAGGAGGCCCTGGGTTACATCGACGAGCCACCACCGCCGCCCTTCGCCACCCGCGCGGAATGGCACGCGCAGTTCGACCTGCCAGAGGACGACCTTCCCGAGCACGGCGCGTGGCTGTGCGACCCCGATGGTGTCGGCCCCTACCTCTCCATCCTCAACGTGCCCGAGCCCAAGACGGCGAAGAACCGGCTCCACATCGACATCCGGGTGCCCGGCCACGGCAACTCCGACGAGCAGTGGGCGCGGATCCGGGCTGAGGCCGAGCGGCTGGCGCGGGCCGGCGGACGGGTCCTGGCGGAGTTCGACCAGCAACACGTGGTGATGGCCGACCCGGAGGGCAACGAATTTTGCGTGGCGGCGGCCTCAGCCTGAGCACGGCGTCACCAGGTCTCCAGGCGGTCGAGGTCGCGGGCCGGCCGGTACCCGCCGAGGATCGCCAAGCCCTCCGCCTCGGTGTAGCCGTTCCCCCAACCCCTGCGGAACGCCTCGACGACGCAGGGCTTGACGGTCATCTCCAGGACGTCACTGCCTTGCCGACGAGCCCGGTACGGGCCGGCGACGAGATCCCCGGGCCGGGCGTCATCGCGGGCCGGAGCGGGTTGCGCCCGAACGGTCAGCCAACGGCCGGACGCGTCACCGACCACCAGAGCGCCCTCGACGAAGAAGTCCCGCGCCGAACGGCCGAGCGTGACCGAGCACTCCAGCAGCCGTCCCTCGGGCGGCAGCGACTCCAGGCGGAACGGCACGACGCACCGGTGGGCGCGGTCGAACCGCATCCGGCTCGCCGTACCCGTCGCATCGTCAAGGGTGGTCGCGTAGGTTTCCACCTGGGCCCAGAACCCGTCGGCGGGCTGCCAGCGGACGATCCACAGCTTCCGGTCGCCGGACGGATCGAACCAGGCGACCCCCGAGCGGTCGCCGACCCGTACCTCGGTCCGTCCCTGCGGTCGCCCCTGCGAGGACAACGTCTGCTGGAGCCCGTCGAGCAACGCCTCGGTGCGCGCCAGCACGAAACGGGCCTGACCGCTCGGACCCCGGAACTCGACGCTCTCGATGCCGCGCCCGGTGCGCCACGTGGCGAAGTCGGCACCGTTCACCAGGGTGTCGGTCGTGAAGTGCACAGTCGCGGCATCGGCGCCGACCTCCTCGGGGCGTACGGTCCCATCGCTCTGTGCCTCCGGCAGCATCAGTGCCGCGACCGGCATGACCGGGTCATCGGTGCTCCGAACGCCCGGGATCGCCAGCACCACCGAGGTGAGAGCGACACACGCCGCTGCCACGCCCCCGGTGATCAGCCCCCGCCGCCGCAGTCGCAGCCGCCGGCCCCGATGCCGGGCCTGTCGCACGATCGGCGTCGGGTCGATGTCGCCTCCCGCCCGATGCCTGAGCGTGGTGGCGAGCTGCTCGTCGAGGTCACTGAACATCAGAGCTCTCCTGCCCATGCGTGGGTTGCCGCACCCTGTCGTCGACGCAGCGCCGCCAAGGCCCGCTTGGCGTGTGTGCGTACCGTCCCGGTTGAACAGGCGAGGATCTCGGCGATCGACGTGTCGTCCAGATCCTCGTAGTAGCGCAGCACGATCACGGTGCGCTGACGTGCCGGCAGATCACAGACCAACCGCCACAGGGCGTCGCGCTCGGCGACGCCGGCGGCCTCGTCCACCCCGCCGGCCCGGTCGAGCACCGCGGCAACCGAGATCTCCCGGCTGCTGAGCCGACGCCACCACGAGTTGTGGGTGTTGACGAGCATGCGCCGGACGTACGCGTCCGGCTGGTCCGTCCGCGAGATGCGCCCCCACCGGGCGTACGCCCGGGCGAGGACCTCCTGAACCAGGTCCTCGGCCCGATGCTCGTCACCGGTCAACAGCCGGGCGAGCCGCACCAGCGCCGAAGTGCGAGCGAACGCGTACTCCTCGAACGTCACGCCCTATTAACGCCGTAGGCCGGCCAACCCGTAGACACCCGCCGGGCACTTTCTACCGAGCAGGGCCGTCGTGACACGCCCACCTGTCGAGGCGTCGGCGGGGCTACCTCCGTCCGTGTCGGGAGAAAATCTATGAGCGAAGCGCTAGACATTCGTGCCCTCGCCGACTAACGTTCCTGGGGTCGAGAGAGCAAACAAAGACGCTGACGTTGCCGCCCCGCACGAGGGCGAAGGAGCGGGGCCCAGAAAGCTTGTAGGGCCTGCTCAGTTCGGCGACGGGCACTTGCCGTCGATGGTTAGTACGTGGAAGGCGTGTGACAGCGGGTGAGGCCGACGCTTGTTCAGGGCTTCACCCGAGGTTGAGAAAGGTTCGTCGCACGTGTCAGGGCCATGAAGTCGCGTGGGGCTCGGACACCGACGGACAGCACGGAGTACGACAGAGGAAATCAGAGGCAAGGGAGGGCATTACACCGTTGGATCGCCCGCTGCCAGTCGCGTTCGTGGGCTGGGCGCGGACACCGCAGTTTCCATCGAACGAGAGGTGGTCTCCGGTCACGCTTATGCGATCCTCGCACCCGAAGTCGTCCCTGACGGCTGGTGCGGACAAGACAAGCCGACGTTCTGTCGGTAGATGGTGTTCCTGACCCACAACCCTTGGGCCCCGGTGCTTCCGAGCACCGGGGCCCTCGTGATGGAGGTTCCATGGCTCAACCCGACGATATGTTCGACGATGAGGACTACCCCGCCTACACGATGGGCCGTGCCGCCGAGATCCTCGGCTGCTCGCAGGACTTCCTACGCCGACTCGGCGATGCGAAACTGATCGACCCCCAGCGCTCCAGCGGCGGGCACCGTCGCTACTCCCGCTACCAACTGCGCCTTGCCGCGAGAGCCCGGGAGATGTGCGACCAGGGCACCGACATGGCCTCGGCCTGCCGGATCATCATTCTTGAGGACCAACTCGAAGAGGCCCTTCGGCGCAATGAGCGCCACCAGCAGGGCTGAGATGGTTGCGGTGCTGATAGGTCGTTGAATGCCGGTCATGTCGCTGACGATCGGACCGGCGTTCACCATCCCCGGGTACACCACAGTGGCCAACCGCCTCCGACAGTGGGTGCGAGGCGACTGTGTATGCCGCCGATGTCGTGGTGGGCCACCCGGCCTTCTGGTCGCACTACCTGGCCGGCCCACTCGGCGCGGACAGGGAGGTGGACGCTGCCTTCGAGGTCACAGCGGCCGTGAGAGCGAGCGCCGCATCCACGACTGTCATGCACGGAGGCACCGAACCGCCGGAGTAGCGTCGGGTGGGCCGACTAGCCGACGTCCCTGGCAAACAGCGCCACCACAGTCGGATTGTGTGTGCTGAGGCCGATCCGCTGCGCCCAGCGTCCGAGGCCGACCAGTCCGACCCCATGGGCCTCCTGCTCAGTGCCGGCCGCGATGACCGCACTCAGGGTGGTTGCCCGATCACCCATTTGAGAAATGGCGATCGGGTTCACCCGTGAGTCATCCGTGGCGCCGTCGTCCTCAAGCCAAGCAGGCGACACGCCGGCATACTCGACTGTCATGACCCACGTCGGGGTGACGGCTGACATGGATGTCCTTCCAGCTTCTGCCGAGAGTCTGCGTAACGGATGTGGGGCTCGGTCGGAACTTCGGCTCAGTTGGCTGTAGGAAGCCCTGGTGATGGTCTCGACCGGGCACGGCAAGCCGCTGACCTGCGGTGGTGAAGTGCGCCCGGCAGGATTCGAACCTGCGGCCTTGGGATTAGAAGTCCCCTGCTCTATCCGCTGAGCTACGGGCGCGCGTGGCGTGGATGTCGCGCCCAGAGGGTACCGCCGTCCCAATGCCCGACGGCGAAAAGGGTGCCCGCGTCCACGTTGCCGAGCAGAGTCTCACGTCCGCCCCGTAGCGGGCATCCGGGTTACCTCGAAGCGGCCAGGCCCCGGACCGTACCGTTGGCTGGTGCTGCTGGATTCCGACGCCGAAAGCGACGTCGCCTACGAGCTGTGCCAGGTCGTCGGTCGCGCCATCCTGCCGTACCGGTCATCGGGCGACGTCGGTACGGCGTTCTTCTTCCAGGACGGCGACGACCCGGTGGGAGAGTCGCTGCTGACGGCGGCCGACCTGGTGGGCGGTTCGGGCGGTGAGTTGACCCTGCGGGCCAGTGTCACCGAGCCGGCGGGGGTGGCCCCGGCCGTCATTTCCGAGGCTGAGATCGTGCCCGGTTGGGCCCGCTTCGCGGGCGACGGGGTCGCCGTGTTGCCGACCGCCGGGCTGCACCGGTATGCCGGCGACGGAGGCTGGCGGTGGCGGGTCCAGCCGGTGCCGGCGGGGATCGCCGCCGGGCCCGAGGTGGTCGCCCGCCTCGGTGCCGACACCAGTTCCGCTTTCGTGCTGGCCCACGGGGTACGCGAAGACGGGTCGCGACCGCTGGAGGTCGCGATCGAGCGGGTGGTCCGCGACGGGGACGCCGTGCTGATCACCACCGAGCTGCCACCGGGGTACGTCGGCGCACCGGTCTTCATCGTGCAGGCCGAAGCCGCCGGTGAGGTTTCCCCGTACTGCCTGGGCCTGGTTTTGCCCGGTGTCGGCGCGCACCCGGTGGCGACCTTCGACCGGATCAGTGCCGTCCTTCGGGCGACGCCCGGCGACGTCTGAACCGCGCGCCCGGCCTGGTCAGCCGCCGGCAGTCGTCGCCTTCGCCGGGTCGGCCGGCTGCGCGTGGGTGCGCGCGGCGTCGGCGGGGGCGGTGGGGCCGGCGGCGAGGAACGCCTCGGCCCAGCGGCCCACCTCGTCGAAGACCTTCGTCCGCACGGCCGGACCGGAGAGCGTGAGGTCGTGCAACCCGCCGTCGAAGCGCGCCAGTGTGACGTGGCGACCGAGGCGGGGCGCGTAGCGGACCATGTGCTCGACGTCCAGTACGGCGTCGGCCAGGGTCGCGTTGTCGTGCCATTTGGTGCCTCGGAATGACCGGGTCGAGCAGGCCAGCAGCACCGGCACCTGGATGTCCAGCCCGGCGCGCAGCCGGCGTTGCCCGGTGCGGATCGCGTTCAGCCAGCCGGCCCGGACGGGGAACCCGGCCAGCGGCTTCCACGCCAGGTCGTAGGTCCACTCGCCGCGGTGGTCGGAGTGGATGCTCTCGCCGTACACAGTGCCCAGCCCGAACGGCAGGATGCGGTGCGGCGCCCTGCGGCCCAGCCGGGACACGGCGGCCGCGAGGGGTCGACGGACCGCCCAGGGGGCGTTCAGGTCGAAGAAGGGGCTGTTGAGCACCAGGCCGTCGATGGTGCCGGTGTCGCGGCGGGCGTCCGCCCAGAGCGAGATGATCAGGCCACCGGTGGAGTGGCCCATCGCCAGCAGGGTGTCGTGCCCGTCGTCCTTGCGGATGATCTCGGCGGCGGCGTCCAGCTCGGGGAAGTAGTCGCTGATGTCGCGGCAGAAGTTCGGGGTCTGGGCCGGGAGCAGACTCCGGCCGTACTTACGCAGGTCGAGCGCGTAGAAATCCCAGCCTCGCTCGGCGAAGAAGTCAGCCAGGTGAGTCTGGAAGAAGTAGTCGACGAAGCCGTGCACGTAGAGCACGGCCCGCCCGGTGGGGCGTTCGGCCCGCCGCCGGACCAGTGTCGCGACAACGGGGCCTTCGTCGTCGGTGCCCAGGTCGATCGTCTGCCGCTCGTACGGCGGCCCCAACACGTCCGGTTCCACGAACGCGACGCTACGCCGCCAACCTACCCAGCGGTAGCCCACGCCCGCCCGATGCTCGCCCCCGCGATCTTGCACTTTGTGTCCCGGCGTAAGGGGCGATTGCCGCCATTCGGCGTTTGAAAGTGCAAGATCGCGGGGGTGTGGCGTGGGTCAGGCGGTTTCCGCGTCGGCGCGGAGGGCCGGGTCGGCGGGCTCGTCGGCCTCGACCTGCGGCTGCGGGACATCGCGCAGGTGCTTGTTGTGCCGGGGCTCCTGGCGGGTCTTGGCGTCGTTGAGCTTGCGGCGCAGGTCGTCCCGGACGTCATTGAGGGCGGCGTGCAGATCCTCCTCGGCGGAGGTGGTGACGATCTTCTGTCGGCCGGCGATCCAGCACTCCAGGGTGACCTTCTGACCGCGCGCCTCCCGGTCCTTCACCGACACCTCCAGCTCGGTGGCATCGGCGTGGAAGCTGGCGAGCCGGGCGTCGAGGGTGCCGAACTGCTCGGCGATCCAGTTGCGGTCGCCCTGGGAGAACCCGGCGCCCACCCGCAGGCACTCAGCCACGGTGGCCGGGTTCGCCACGGCGCTCATCGCTGCGCCTCGGAAGCGTTCGCGGAGCCGATGGTAGTGATCATCATGGCGCTGACCTCTCGTCGACGTGGAGCTGTCGGTAGTGCGTTGATCAAGTCCTTACCCAGTTCGGGCGGCCTGGGAAACCGTGGACGGCGGGTCGGGTGGGTCGGGCGTACCACAGCAGGTCTTGATCAGGGCGTTGTCCACAGGTGGGTTCGTCATCCACAGGTCGGAGACGGGTGCTCACAAAGGGCGCCCTCAGTGTCGATGCTCGTTTCGAGTCGACTCGCGCTGGCAGGCCCCGATCCCCCTGGAGGGACGATGTTCGACACTTACGTGACAATCGTCGGCAATGTGCTGACTACGCCCGAGTGGCGGCGTACGACCCAGAGCAACACCCTGGTGGCCAACTTCAAGGTCGCCTCCACCGCCCGCCGACTCGACCGGGACAGCGGCCGGTGGGTTGACGGCAATTCGCTCCGCGTCCGCGTCAACTGCTGGCGCAAACTCGCCGAGGGGGTGGCGGCCTCCGTCATGGTCGGCGATCCGGTGGTGGTCTGCGGGCGGCTCTACACCCGCGACTGGACCGACGACGGCGGTAACCACCGCACGCTCTACGAGTTGGAGGCGGTGGCCGTCGGCCATGACCTGTCCCGGGGGCGCGCCCGCTTCCTGCGCAACCGGCCGAGCATGGCGACCAGCACGCTGGAGGACGCGGAGGCCGAGAGCCGGGTGCACGGCGAGCCCACCGAGCCGGTGCCGGCCGGGCAGGCGCCAACGCTGCCCGACGACGGTCCGCTGGACGACGACTTCGAGCTGCCCGACTACGCGGAGCTGCGAACCAGCCCGTTCGGCAACGTCCCGGCGGATGACGACAGCTCTCCGAGCGGCGGCGTCTTCGGTGACCGCGGAGCGCTTGCGAGCGGCGGACAGGGCGGGCCGGCCGACGCTGCTCCGGCACTCGACGACGAGTTGGCCCCGTCGCCCGAGGCGGACGACGACAACGCCGACGGTGACCTGGACGTCGAGTTGGGTTCGGTGCCCGACGAGGGGCAGCCGGAGCCGGCGCAGCCCGGTCGAGGGCGGCGTGGTCGGGGCCGGATTCCGCAGCCAGCCTGACCGATCGGCTCGGCCGTCGCGGTTGAGCGGCACGACGGGGGCGGGGTGGCGGCGCGACCAGCGTCGTCACCCCGCGTGACAGGACGTCGGCGGGTTTGCCGGCCTGTCACTCGACGGGTTCTCGTTGCCGGTGCGGCACCGTGGGTTGGGCTGGTTCACGGGGTGCTCGTCTAGGCTGGCCGGCCGGAGGTGGTGCGGGTGCGACGGACAGCGCCGATGGCGAACGCGGTGGGGCTGCTGGCCGGGTACGCGCTGGACAGGCTGCTCGGCGACCCCCGCCGGTGGCACCCGGTGGCCGGCTTCGGGCAGGCGGCGGGGGCGCTGGAGCGCCACCTCTACCGCCCGGACCGAACGGCGGGTACGGCATTCACCGCGCTGGCCGTGGGCGGGCCGGTGTTGCTCGGGGCGGTCGCCGCGGCGGCTACCCGCGACCGGCCGGTGACCCGGGCGGTGCTGGTGGCGGCCGGCACCTGGACCGTGCTGGGCGGCCGCACGCTACGGCACGAGGCGACCGTCATGGGTCGTACGCTGCGTGACGGTGACCTGCCCGCTGCAAGGCGACGTCTCGGTCACCTCTGCGGGCGGGACCCGTCGACGCTGGGCGAGTCGGAGCTGGCCCGTGCCACAGTCGAGTCGGTCGCGGAGAACACCTCCGACGCGGTGGTCGCTCCGCTGCTCTGGGGTGCGGTCGCTGGTCTGCCCGGGCTGCTGGGCTACCGCGCGGCGAACACCCTTGATGCGATGGTCGGGCACCGGTCGACGCACTACGCGCGGTTCGGCACGCCGGCCGCTCGGCTGGACGACGCGCTCAACCTCCTGCCGTCCCGGCTGACCGGGCTGCTCACCATTGCCGTCGCGCCGGTCGCGCACGGGGACCGGCAGCGCGCCTGGCAGGTGTGGCGGCGGGACCGCAACGACCACCCGAGCCCCAACGCCGGTCAGTGCGAGGCGGCGATGGCGGGCGCGCTCGGGGTCCGCCTCGGTGGTCGAAACGTCTACTTCGGGCGCTCCGAGGTGCGGCCGTTCCTCGGCGACGGTCCCCGCCCCGAGGCGCGGCACCTGAAGCGGGCCGCCCGGATCTCCGGCGCGGTGGGGCTGGCCGCCGTCGGGTTGGCCGCCGCGTACCCGGTGACGCTCGGCCGGCTGGTCGGCGCGCTGAGCAGGCGTGCACTGACCGGTGCCGTGGGCCGGCGAGGGTCGGCGGATATGGCCGGAGGGCGCGGGTGGGGTGGCGTGGCCGGGGCCCTGCGGTCGGGCGGTGCCGGTGAGCAGGGGCTGCGAGCCGTCGGTGTGGGCAGGGCCGCCGGGGTGCGGCGGGGGAGTGGGAGGTGAGCGGCGGGCTGCTGGTGGCCGGCACGACGTCCGACGCCGGCAAGAGCGTGCTCACCGCCGGCATCTGCCGTTGGCTGCACCGGCAGGGCGTGAAGGTGGCGCCGTACAAGGCGCAGAACATGTCGAACAACTCGGCGGTGGTCGTCGGGGCGGACGGGCGCGGCGGCGAGATCGGGCGTGCCCAGGCCATGCAGGCCGCGGCGTGCGGGCTCGCACCCGACCTGCGGTTCAACCCGGTGCTGCTCAAGCCGGGCAGCGACCTGGCCAGTCAGGTGGTGCTGCTGGGCGAGGCGGTCGACACGATCACCGCGGGCACCTTCCGGCAGTTGCGTCCCCGGCTCGCCGAGACCGCGTACGCCGCGCTGGCCGAGCTGCGCGAGACGTACGACGTGGTGATCTGCGAGGGCGCCGGCAGCCCTGCGGAGATCAACCTGCGGGCCGGTGACTACGTCAACATGGGGCTGGCCCGGCACGCCAACCTGCCCACCATCGTCGTCGGCGACATCGACCGGGGCGGTGTCTTCGCCTCGATGTTCGGCACCGTGGCCCTGCTCGACCCGGCCGACCAGGCGCTGATCGCCGGATTCGTGATCAACAAGTTCCGGGGCGACCTCGGGCTGCTCCAGCCGGGTCTGGACATGTTGCGTCAGGTCACCGGCCGTCCCACGTACGGGGTGCTGCCCTGGTCACTGGACCTGTGGCTCGACGCGGAGGACTCACTCGCCTACGGTCGGGTGCTCGGTCGACCCGCCGCCCCGCACGGCAGGGAATGGCTGGACGTGGCCGTCGTCCGCCTACCCCGGATCAGCAACGCCACCGACGTGGAGGCGCTCGCCACCGAGCCGGGCGTCCGGGTGCGCCTCACCATCGAACCGGCCGAACTGGCCGCCGCCGATCTGGTCGTCCTACCCGGCTCCAAGTCCACCGTCGCCGACCTCGGGTGGCTGCGTGAGACCGGTCTCGCCGACGCGGTGGCCACCCATGTGGCGGCCGGCAAGCCCCTGCTCGGCCTCTGCGGGGGCTTCCAGATGCTCGGCCGCGCCATTAACGATCCGGTGGAGAGCCGGCAGGGCAGCGTGCCGGGGCTCGGCCTGCTGCCCATCGACATCACCTTCGACCCGCGCAAGACCGTCCGGCAGTCGGTGGGCACCGGCCCCGGTGGCCTTCCGGTGCGGGGCTACGAGATCCACCACGGGTACGTCTCCCAGGCCGACCCGAGCCTGACCCCGCTGCTGACCAGCGACGACGGCGTCGGAGAGGGCGCCGTGCTCGGCGCGGTGCACGGCACGCACTGGCACGGGGCGTTCGAGTCTGACGAGTTCCGCCGGTGGTTCCTCACCGAGGCCGCTCGCCTGGCCGGTCGCAGCGGGTTCCGGGTCGCACCGGCCACCAGCTTCGCCGCCGCCCGGGAAAACTCGCTCGACCTGCTCGGCGACCTGGTCGAGGAACACCTGGACACCGATGCCCTCTGGCGTCTCATCGAAGCCGGCCCACCCGCCGACCTGCCCTTCATCCCACCCGGCCCTCCACCCTCCTGACCGGCGCACCGTCCCCTGTGGAGGGTGCTCGATCCTCGTCGTGGGGGCCTCGTCCATCCGAGGAGGGGCCTGTTTTCCGGATCGGGCACGATCTTGCGCGGACCGACCGCCCGCAACGGAACGTGAGGGGCGGGGTCGGGGGAGTCAGGGGCGGATGTCGGCGGGACGGTCGGTGGTGGGCAGGCCGGCGGCGAGCCAGGCGTCCACGCCGCCGATCATGTCGGTGGCCCGGCGCAGCCCGAGGGTCTGCAGGCTGGCGGCGGCCAGGCTGGAGCTGTAACCCTGTCGGCACACCAGGATGATCTCCCGGTCGTACCCGGTGGCTTCCGGGATCCGCCAGGCACTGGCCGGATCGAGGCGCCACTCCAGTACGGTCCGGTCGACGACGACCGCGCCCGGCAGGTCGCCCTGTTCGCGGCGCTGCAGTTCGGTACGGGTGTCGACCAGCAACGCGCCGCCGCGGACCGCCTCGACGGTCTGCTGCGGAGTCAGTCGGTGCAGCCCGGCACGGGCCTGTTCGAGTAGGGCGTCTATACCGGGGCTCATCACGTCTCGGAGCACCACCCGATCATGCCGATTCGGTGGCACCCCGGGCGGCGAACGGGCCGCCCGTCACCCGTCGCCGCCCCAATTCCCCCGGACGTGACGGTGGCCGACCGGGGCGGTCAGCCGGACGTGTCAGGGTGACCCACAGTGGCCCTCCGGTCGGCATGATCGACACGGTCACCGACAACTGTGGTCCCGCCGACAGGGACGTCGACGAACCGAGTCGATCACCCTGCCCACCAGCGGTGGCGGCATACTTCGGACATGCACCACGGAGGGCTGCGCTGAACCCGGGAACCGGCGGACCGACAGTCGCGGTTGTCGAGGCGTACGCCGAACTGGCTCGTCGGGTGCTCGCGGGCCCGGCGCGGTTGGGGCGGACCCGGCTGGTCGCTGTCGACGGGCCGAGTGGCGCGGGTAAGAGCCGGTTCGCCACGCAGCTCGCGGACGCCCTGGCGGGGCCGCTCGACGGCCGACCGCCGGTGGTACACACCGACGACCTGCTCGACGGGTGGGACGACCAGGTCACCTTCTGGCCCCGGCTCGACGAGGGGGTGCTCGCCCCGCTGCGTGTCGGTGAGCCGGGTGCCTACCGGCGGTACAGCTGGGTCCGGCGGTGTTTCCTGCCCCGGCCGGTTCCGGTTCCGGTGGCTCCGGTGCTGGTGGTCGAGGGGGTCAGCGCCGCTCGGGCGGTCGTCCGGCCGGAGCTGACGCTGGCCGTGTTCGTCACCGCGCCCGCGTCGCTGCGGCTGGCTCGCGCGGTCGCCCGGGACGGGCCGGAGATCCTGCCCGAGCTGCGCCGCTGGCATGACGGGGAGCGGGCGCACTTCGCCCTCGACGAGACCGCGACCTACGCCGACCTGGTGGTGGACGGCGCGCCGACACTGCCGTACGACGCGGACCGGTACTACGTGCGGCTGCGATGAGCGGGGCATGGACGTGGGCCACGGTCTGCGGCACGATGCGGAGAGCTACGGCGAACGGGGAGCCATCATGACGGCAGCGGACGCGCCAGCGCGGCGTCGGATCACCCTCACCGGCATCAGCTCGCGGGCCTGGGAGCACCCGGCCGACCGGGGTGCCCTGGTCGCGCTGCGGGAGCTGCGCGGTTTCGACGACGTGGTGCGGGCGTTCTTCGGGATGTGGAACGAGCGGGTTTCCGGCTGTCCGTGCTGGCCTCCGGCATCCGGGTCGACCACCGTCAGTATCCGGCGGTGTGGCAGCGCTACACCGAGGCCGCGGCGGCGCTCGACGTGGCCGAACTGCCCGAGCTGTACGTGACCCAGTCGCCCTGGTTGGGCGCCGAGGCGGTCGGGCTGGAGCGGCCGTTCATCGTGCTGAACTCCGCCTGCGTGCAGCAGTTCGACGAGGACGAACTGCGCTGCCTGCTCGGCCACGAGTTGGGCCACGTGGGCAGCGGGCACGCGGTCTACAAGACCATGCTCATGATCCTCACCCGGTGGGCGGCCAACCTGAGCTGGTTGCCGGTGGGCGCGATCGCGCTGCGCGCCATCATCGCGGCGATGCTGGAGTGGTGGCGCAAGGCGGAGCTCTCCGCCGACCGGGCCGGCCTGCTCGCCGGGCAGGACCCGGCCGCCGCGCTGCGGCTTCTGATGAAGCTCGCCGGCGGCGGTGACCTGTCCCAGGTCGACACCACAGCCTTCCTGGAGCAGGCCGCCGAGTACGCCGGTGGCGGCGATCTGCGAGACAGCCTGCACAAGATCCGGATGACCGCGTGGAGCACCCACCCGGTGCCGGTGGCGCGGGCGGCGTCGCTGCGCCAGTGGATCGACTCCGGGGCGTACGGGCGCGTGCTGGCGGGGGACTATCCGCGCCGCGAGGACGACAGCTCGACAAGCGTGTCGGAGGAGATCAAGGCGGCTGCCGAGTCGTACCGGGAGGAGTTCAGCCGGTCGACCGACCCACTGGTCGGGTTGCTGCGCCGGCTCGGCGACGGCGCGAGCGACGTCGGCGAGTGGGTGGGCGGCACCGCCGGTCGGGCCCGTTCCTGGATGGACGCCGCCACCGAGGCGGCGGGCCGCGCACACCGCGCCGGGCGGGCCGCCCCGGGCGCGCGGGCCGGAGCCGGCCCCGCGGACAGCGGTGACGGTACGGGCTCCGCCGGCACACCCCGGTAAGGCCGGCATACGATGCCGGTCATGACCTCACCGATCATGACCGAGTCCGAGGTACGGGCCGCCGTCGAGCGGGAGATGCCCGGGGTCCGGGCCGACCTGGAGCGCCTCGTCCGCATTCCCGGCATCGCCTTCGAGGGCTTCGACCACTCACACGTGGAACGCTCCGCCGAGGCGGTCGCCGAGCTGCTGCGCGGCTGTGGCCTGGACGTCGACATCGTGCGATCCGGCGGCCAGCCGGCGGTGATCGGCCGTCGGGCCGCCCCGCCCGGCGCGCCCACCGTGCTGCTCTACGCCCACCACGACGTCCAGCCGGTCGGCGACCGGTCGCTGTGGGAGTCCGACCCGTTCGAGCCGGTGGAACGGGACGGCCGGCTCTACGCCCGGGGCGCGGCCGACGACAAGGCCGGCATCATGGCGCACGTGGCGGCGCTGCGCGCGTACGGTGACGCGCTGCCGGTCGGCGTGGTCCTCTTCATCGAGGGCGAGGAGGAGTACGGCTCCGACTCGCTGGAGCAACTGCTGGCCGAGCACCGCGACGCGATCGCCTCGGACGTCATCGTGATCGCCGACTCCGGCAACTGGGACATCGGCGTACCGGCGTTGACCACCTCGCTGCGGGGCATCGTCAACTGCTTCGTCGAGGTGCGCACGCTGGACCACGCGGTGCACAGCGGCATGTTCGGCGGCGCCGTGCCGGACGCGCTCACCGCGCTGGTCCGGCTGTTGGCGACGCTGCACGACGACGCCGGTGACGTGGCCGTGGACGGCCTGGTCGGCCGGGAGGGCGCCACCGTCGACTACCCGGAGGACCGGGTCCGGGCCGAGGCCGGGCTCGCCGAGGGCGTGCAGTTCATCGGCACCGGCCGGATCACCGACCGACTCTGGACCAAGCCGGCGCTGGCCATTCTCGGTGTCGACGCGCCGTCCACCGGTGAGGCACCGAACGCCCTGGTCCCGGCCGCCAAGGCGAAGCTCAGCATCCGCCTCGCCCCGGGCGACGACCCCAAGCGGGCGTACGCGGCGGTGCGTGCGCACCTGGAGCAGCACGCGCCGTGGGGTGCGCAGGTGACCGTCACCTTCGAACACGACGGTGACCCGTGCGTGATCGACGCGTCCGGGCCGATGTTCGACGCCGCCCGTTCGGCCTTCCGGACCGCCTGGGACGGCACCGACCCGGTGGACATCGGCGTCGGCGGCTCGATTCCGTTCATCGCCACCTTTCAGGAGATGTTCCCGAAGGCGGCGATCCTGGTGACCGGCGTGGAGGACCCACACGCCCGCGCGCACGGCCCGAACGAGAGTCTGCACCTGGGTGAGTTCGCCCGGGTCTGCCTGGCCGAGGCACTGCTCCTGCGCAACGTGGCGGCGGTGGGCAGTTAGGTGTCAGAACGGCAACTTTGGGCCTGATCTGGGAGTTTACGGCGTGTCGGATGGTCAGCTGTTATAGCCTTTCGTACATGAGTACGAACGAGGTGATGGCCCGGTTGGGGGCCGCTGTCAGCGCGCTGGGAGATGTCGATGTCTCCGCGTGGTCCGAGGACACGCTCAACGAACAGCTCGGTGAGCTCTCCGCCGCACTGGTCGCCCTCGACTCGGTGCTCTCCCGGGTCGCCGGCGAGGTCCGCGCCCGAGGGTTGCGCATCGAGGAACCCGTCTCCGCCTAGGCCCTGATCCGTCGTCCAGTGAGTGGGCGGCACCCTGCCGACACCGCCCGGGCACGGCAATGCCCGGGCGGTGTCGGAGGTGACTGGCAGGATGAGCTGCGTGCGGTTCCTCGATCTGGCAGCCACCTCCGCCGCCGTCGGCGCCACCAGCGGCCGACGGGCCAAGGTGGAGCTGCTCGCTGACGCGCTGCGCCGGCTCGACCCCGGCGAGGTCGAGCCCGGCGCCGGCTATCTCGCCGGTGAGCTGCGCCAACGGCAGACCGGCGTCGGCTACGCGAGCCTGCGTGACCTGCCGCCGCCGGCCGCCGAGCCGACATTGACGGTCGCCGGCGTGGACGCGGCCATCGCGCAGATCGCCGCGGTGCACGGTTCGGGCTCACAGGCTCGGCGTCGGGCGCTGCTCGGCGCCCTCTACGCGGCGGCGACGGCAGACGAGCAGCGGCTGCTCACCGGCCTGTTCAGTGGCGAGCTACGGCAGGGTGCCCAGGCCGGCCTCCTCGCGGACGCGGTGGCGCGGGCCGCCGAGGTGCCGGTGGCGGTGGTCCGCCGGGCGCTGCTGCTCGCCGGTGATCTCCGGGCGGTGGCGGTGGCCGCGCTGGCCGGAGGGGCCGCCGAGTTGGCCGGCTTCGGTCTACAGGTCGGCCGCCCGCTGGCGCCGATGCTCGCGCAGAGCGCCCCCTCGGTCGACGAGGCGCTCGCCGCGACCGGCACGCCGGCGGTGGTCGACGTGAAGCTCGACGGCATCCGCATCCAGGTGCACCGCTCCGGCACCGACATCGCCGTGTTCACCCGCAGCCTCGACGAGATCACCACCCGGGTGCCCGAGGTGGTCGCCGCGGTCCGTGCCCTGCCGGGCCGGGAGTTGGTCCTCGACGGCGAGGCGATCGGCCTGGACGAGACCGGCCGCCCACTGCCGTTCCAGCAGACGTCGAGCCGGGCCGCCCGACGCACCACCCCCAGCACCACCGGGCGCACACCTGTCGCTCCGGCGGTGCTCGCGGCGGCTGCCAGCACGGGCGCCACGGTGCTCACCCCGTACTTCTTCGACCTGCTGCACCTCGACGGCCAGGATCTGATCGACAGTCCCGGCCGGGAGCGGTGGGCCGCCCTCGCCGGCTCGGTGGATTCGTCGCTGCTTGTCGGTCGGATGGAGGTCGACGGCCCGGAGCAGGCCGCCGCCGCGTTCGCCGCCGCGCTCGACGCCGGGCAGGAGGGCGTTGTGGTCAAGTCGCCGGACGCCCCCTACGACGCCGGCCGGCGCGGTGCCGCCTGGGTCAAGGTGAAACCGAGGCACACCCTCGACCTGGTGGTGCTCGCCGTCGAGTGGGGCAGCGGCCGACGCAAGGGCTGGTTGTCCAACCTGCATCTGGGCGCGCGTGACGCGCGCACCGGTGACTTCGTGATGCTCGGCAAGACGTTCAAGGGGCTCACCGACGAGCTGCTGCGGTGGCAGACCGAACGATTCCTCGACCTCGCCGTGGAACGCGGCGACTGGGTGGTCCGGGTCCGGCCCGAGCAGGTGGTGGAGATCGCCTTCGACGGGGTGCAGACGAGTTCGCGCTATCCCGGTGGGATGGCGCTGCGGTTCGCCCGGGTGGTCCGCTATCGCGACGACAAGTCCGCCGCCGAGGCGGACACCATCGACGCGGTCCGGGCCATCCACGCCGGCCGCGTCACCGGCTGACCGGGCGAGGTCAGGCGGAAGCGGTCGGCGTCGGCTCGGCGGCCCGGTCCAGCGGAGCCGGGGTGGTGCCGATTCCGGCGGCCCGGCGGGCCTCTCGACGGGCCACCCAGCCGTAGCCGAAGAGCGCCATCACCGCGAACAGCCACCACTGCACGACGTAGCCGAAGTTCTGCCAGTTGTTGGCGTGCCCCACCGGCACCGCCTTGAACACCGGATCGGCTGCCGGGGTCTGTTCGTCGAGCAGCAGGTAAGCGCCGTAGACCGGGTAGGGAAGCTCGCCAGCCAGTCGCGACACCCCGATCCGCCGGATCTCCAGCAGCCCGTCGCGTCGGGCCACAGCGCCGGCGCCGCTCTCGGTCTCGTGCACCCGGCCGACCACGGTCACGTCGCCGGTCGGCGCGGCCGGCACCGACGGCTGGGCGGTCGCCCCGCCGGGCGCCGGCGGGATCCAGCCCCGGTCCACCAGCACCGCCGTGCCGTCGGCGAGCACCAACGGGGTGAGCACCTCGAAACCGACCCGGCTGTCCACCGTGCGGCCACGGACCAGCACGGTGTTCGTGGGGTCGTACCGGCCGGTGACGGTGACCCGGGTCCAGACCTTGTCCTCGGCGGGGGCCGGACCGGCCGTCCCCGCGCCGCCGGCGGGAGCGCGCAGCGCGTCGGTGAGCGGCACCGGAGCCATCCGCTGGCCCGCGTCGATCCGCTCGTTGACCTCGGTGCGCCCCCGGTAGCGGTCGAGCTGCCAGTTGCCGAGGAACACCATGACGGCGGCCGCGACCAGGGTCAGCGCGAGAGCGCCCAGCCAGCGTGGGCTCAGCAGGAACCGGTACACGGCACCGAGGCTACTCGTATGACCGGCGCCACTGACCTGGACCGGGCCGGATGGGCCGGGACCGGCGACCGGGCGTCCGGCCAGGGCCGGGCCAGGCACCCCGGTTGGCGGTGCTCGCGCCTCCAGCCGGGCGGGTATCGTCACGCCGACGGATCGGCCTTGGTCGTCCCGTCGCGTACCCGCCGCCGCTCGCGAGGAGTCGATGATGACCGTCGTGCCGCGCCTGGTGCTCAGCGCGCCGTCCTCCGGGCACGGTAAGAACGCGCTGGCGATCGGGCTGCTAACCGCCCTGGCCGAGCGAGGGGTCGACGTCGCCGGGTTCAAGCTCGGGCCGGACCACGTCGACGCCGCCTATCTCGGTCTCGCCTCCGGCCGGCCGGGTCGGGTGATCGACCCCCGACTGGTCGGTCTCGACCGGCTCGCCCCGCTGGTGGCGCACGGTGCCGCCGGTGCCGGGCTGGCCGTGGTGCAGGGCAGCATGGGCCTGTACGACTCGGTCGGTGGCCGTCCCGAGCAGGAGTCCACTGCCGCCGCGGCCGCCGCGCTGCGCAGCCCGGTGGTGCTCGTTGTCGACGTGGCCGCGATGGGCCAGTCGGTGGCGGCCCTGGTGCACGGTTTCCGCTCGTACGACGAGCAGCTGTGGCTCGGCGGCGTGATCCTCAACCGGGTGGCGTCGTCGCGGCACGAGGGCATGCTGCGCGAGGCGTTGGACGACGTGGGGGTGCCGGTCTACGGCGCGCTGCGTCGACAGGACCTGCCGGCGGTGCTGCCGTCGCGGCGGCACGGCGTGGCCCCGGTGGTCGAGGGTTCGGCCGACGCCGTCCGTGCGGTCCGCCGGCTGGGCGAGGCCGTCGCCGCCACCGTCGACCTGGAACGGCTGCTCGGGCTGGCCCGCTCCGCCCCGCCGCTGCCGGCGCCGGCCTGGTCTCCCGAGGAGGCCCTCGGCACGTTCACACCCCCGGCGAACCGCCCACTGGTGGCGGTGGCCGGTGGGCCGGGCGGCAGTTTCAGCCACCCGGAGACCACCGAGTTGCTCCGGGCCGCCGGCGCCGAGGTCGTCGTCGTCGACCCGCTGCGCGACGAGGCGCTGCCGGTCGGCACCCGCGCGCTGGTCGTCGGCGGCGCGCTGCCCGAGGCGTACGCCGAGCAGTTGTCGGCCAACCGGCGGCTCTGCATCGCGGTGGCCGAGTTGGCGCGGACCGGGCGTCCGGTGATCGCCGAGGGCGCCGGGCTGCTCTGGCTGGCCCGGGAGCTGGACGGGTTGCCGATGTGCGGTGTCCTGGACGCGGTGGGCGTCAGCCGTGACGGGGTGGTGGCCGGCTACCGGGAGGCGACCGCCCAGACCGACAGTGTCGTCGCCGCCACCGGGACGGTGCTGGTCGGGCACAAGGCACACCGCGCGGTGCTCACCCCCCGCGCCGGTCAGCGCCCGGCCTGGAGCTGGGACGGCGGCACGCCCGAGGGCTTCGTCTGGCGCAACGTGCACGCCTCGCAGCTCACGCTGCACTGGGCGAGCCATCCGGCGACGGCGGCCCGGTTGGTCGCCGCGGCGGCGGCCGATCCGACGAGCGAGGTGGTGCCCGCGCAGCCGGGCGAGGTGTCGGTGTGATCGGTCAGGTGGCGGTGCGCCGATTCCCGGCGCTGACCGTCTCCACCCCGCGTACCGAGGTGCGGCAGCTCAGGGCGGCCGACGCGGCGGCGGCCGGGGAGATCTTCGCCGACAAGCTCACCCGGCGTTGGCTGCCACTGCCCGACGACTCCGGCCCGATCGACGGGCTGGCCTGGTGCACCGATCTGGCCCGGCAGCGACGCGACAGCGGAGAGGGTGACCACTACGCGGTGCTCCGGCGGGAGGACGACCAGGTGGTGGGCTCGCTGTGGACCCGGCGCACCGACTGGGGCGCCCGCCTCACCGAGATCTCCTACGCGATGGCGGCGCACGCGCGGGGCTTCGGCTTCGCCGCCGAGGCCGTCGACGCGGTGGCCATCGCGCTGATCCTGGAGCACGGCTTCCAGCGGGTCGAGCTGCGGGTGGCTCCCGGCAACCTGGCCTCGCGCCGGGTCGCCGAGAAGGCCGGGTTCAGCTACGAGGGGCTGCTGCGCAACGCCGGGTTCGTCAGCGGCGGCCGGGTGGATCTGGAGCTGTGGTCGTTCGTCGCCGCCGACCTGCGCTGAGCCCGAGCCCCGCCGACCTGCGCTGAGCCCCGCCGACCTGCGCTGACTCGCGCGCCGGTCAGCCGACGATGGCGTCCGACGGTGGGGTGAACTGACGGGTCGGGGTGCCCTTCAAACCGTCGCGTAGGGTCTCCGAAACCGCCTTGATCGGGATCTGGGACTGCCCGTCACCGACCGCGTTGAACGGGTTGTCCGGGTCGGAGATGAAGCTCGCCGCGGCCAACTCCGGGGTGTAGCCCACGAACCAGGCCGACCGGGTGCTGTCGGTCGTACCGGTCTTGCCGGCCACCGGGCGTCCGACGGTGCCCCGCACGCTGTCGGCGGTGGACCAGCCGCCGCAGCTGCCGCGCGCCGGGGTGTCGCCGGTCGGGCAGCGGGCCGCGTCGGTGGCCGCCCGTGCCGCGTCCGCGCTGACCACCTGCCGGCAGCGCGGCTTGGCCACCTCACGGTGCAGACCGCCCGCTGTGGCGTACGTGGCAGGCGTGCCGTCCCGGTTCATGATCGCTTGCACGGGGATGGCCTCGCAGTAGCGGCCGTCGGCCGCTATGGCGGCGTACGCGTTCGCCATCTCCAGCGGGGTGGCGTCGGAGACGCCCAGGGTGAACGCACCCCACTTCTTCGCCTTGTCCGGGGACGCGTGGTCCCGGTCGACGTCGGTGCGCCACCGCAGCCCGAGCTGTTCGGCCAACCGGACCGCCCGGTCCGCGCCGACCTTCTCCTCCAGCCAGACGAAGTACGTGTTCACCGACTTGCCGAAGCCGGACCACATGGTCTGCTGACCGGACATGGCGCCGCTGGCGTTGGAGGGCGCCCAGCCGTCGTAGACCTCGGAGCGGTAGCGGTATGGGGCGTTGAACGAGGTGGAGAGGGTCATGCCCGCGTCGAGCGCGGCCAGCATCGGGAACATCTTGAACGTCGATCCGGCCTGGTAGCCGGCCAGGTCACCGCCGCCGAGCAGCGGTGCCACAGTGTTCGGGTAGTTGGCCTTCACGTTCGGCCCGGCCTCCGGGTTGGAGCTCTGCGGGTTCTCGGCCAGGTCCAGCGAGTACGTCCGGTTCACCGCCATGGCTTTCACCCGCCCGGTGCCCGGCTCGGAGACCACGATTCCGTTGGCGAACGGGCTGCCCGTGGCCTCCTTGGTGCCGACGTTCTTCTCCGCGGCCTCCTGGATCTTCGGGTCGATGCTGAGCACGATGCGGTAGCCGCCCCGGCGCAGGTTGTCCATCCGTTCCAGCCGGTTCGCCCCGAACGCGGGCTGGGCGCTCCACCAGTTCTTCAGGTAGTCGCAGGCGAAGCCCCAGCTGTTGTACTTCTCCGCCACGGCGGCGCAGTCGTGCGGTGGGGTGGTCAGCTTGAGCCGGATCGGTTCGGACTTGGCGGCGGTGGCCGAGTCGGGGGAGAGGTAGCCGAGTTGGCTCATCCGGTCCAGCACGTAGTTGCGCCGCCCGGTGGCCTCCTTCTGGTCGGAGTCGGCCGGGTCGTACTCCGAGGGGGACTTGACCAGTCCGGCGAGGGTGGCGGCCTCGACCGGGGTGAGGTCCTTCGGGGTCTTGGAGAAGAAGATCTCGCTGGCGGCGTAGATGCCGTACGCGCGGTGCCCGAAGTACGCCGAGTTCAGGTAGCGCTCCATGATTTCTTCCTTGCTGATCTCCTTCTCCAGGTCCAGCGCCATCCGCATCTCCTTGACCTTGCGCAGGCTGGTCTGCTGGGTGGCTTCCTGGACCTCCTTGGGCGTGGTCGCGCTGTCCCGTAGGGCCATCCGGACGTACTGCATGGTCAGTGTCGAGGCGCCCTGGGAGCCGCCGGAGCGGGCGTTGGAGACGAAGGCCCGGGCCACGCCCTTCGGGTCGACGCCGTGGTGCTGGTAGAAGCGGGAGTCCTCGGCGGCGATGATCGCCTGCTGGATGTTCGGCGACATGTCCGACAGCTTCGTGTACTGCCGGTACTCCTCGTAGAACATCGTCAGCACGGTCTTGCCGTCCGGGCCGTACACGTACGAGGTCTCGGCGGGCAGGGCGGTCTTCAGCACCCGGGTCTTCTGGTCCACGGCGTGCGCGGTGGCCTTCGCGCCGAGCCCGGTGAGGGCGACGACCGGGTAGGCGACGGCGGCGATCACGATTCCGGCGATCAGTCCGGCGCGGAGGAGAGGGACGAGACGACCAGCGGCAGCAAGGGGTCGGTTGCTCACCTGGTCAAGTTATGACATTTCCGATTCGTACATGAGAAGAACTCTTAAACCGGCGAGTGGTGACGCGGCTTACGTCGGGATCGGCTGTCCCACCGGCCACCTTCCCGGCAGGATCGCGGACATGTCTGATCAGCCGAGCGCTGTCGCCCCACCCGCCGGGGTCGAGCCGGACCTCGCCCACCACGGCGACGCGGAGGCGACCGCCGGTCTGATCGACCTCGCCGTCAACGTCCGTCGGGCGCGGCCGCCCGCCTGGCTGGCCGACCCGATCGCCGCGACCCTGACCGACCTGGCCCGCTATCCGGACCCGGCGCCGGCCCGGGCGGCGGTCGCCGCCCGACACCGCCGTCACCCGAACGAGGTGCTGCTCACCGCCGGCGCCGCCGAGGGGTTCGTGCTGATCGCTCAGGCGCTGCGCGGCGTGCGCCGCCCCGTGGTGGTGCACCCTCAGTTCACCGAGCCGGAGGCGGCGCTGCGGGCCGCCGGACACCCGGTCGAGCGGGTGCTGCTCGACGCCGCCGACGACTTCCGGCTCGACCCGTCCCGGGTGCCCGCCGACGCCGACCTCGTGATGATCGGCAACCCGACGAACCCGACCTCGGTGCTACACCCGGCCGAGGCGGTGGCCGCGCTGGCCCGCCCCGGCCGGGTGCTGGTGGTCGACGAGGCGTTCGCGGACACCACCATCGCCTCAGGGCACCCCGGCGAACCGGAGTCGCTGGCCAAACGCCGCGACCTGCCCGGGCTGCTCGTGGTGCGCAGCCTCACCAAGACGTGGGGCCTGGCCGGGCTGCGGATCGGCTACCTGCTCGGCGCGCCGGAGCTGCTGTCCCGGCTGGCCGCCGTCCAACCGCTCTGGGCCGTCAGCACACCCGCGCTGGCGGCCGCGTCGGCCTGCGCCAGCGCCGTCGCGGTCCAGGCCGAACGCGCGATCGCCGCCGGCCTCGCCGCCGACCGCGAGCACCTGGTCGCGCGCCTCGCCGAACTGCCCGGTGTACGCGTCGTCGGCCGTCCCGCCAGCGCCTTCGTCCTGCTGCACCTGCCGGGCGCGACAGCGATCCGGGCCGCCCTCCGCGAGCGCGGCTGGGCGGTACGCCGAGGCGACACGTTCCCCGGCCTCGGCCCGGACTGGCTGCGGGTGGCCGTACGCGACCGAAACACCACCGACGAGTTCATCGACGTGCTGCGCGAGACCATGGAGGCATGATGCTGGAGACCACTATCGCGGCGATCCGCCCGGCGGACGAAGAGGCAATGGCCGCCGCCCGGGCGCTGCACGGCCGGCTGACCAAGCCGGCGGGCTCGCTGGGCGCGCTGGAGGAGCTTTCGGTACGCCTCGCCGGCCTGGCCGGAGTCTGCCCACCACCGCTGCCCGAGCCGGCCGCAGTGGCGATCTTCGCGGGCGACCACGGGGTGCACGCCCAGGGGGTCAGCCCCTGGCCGCAGGAGGTCACCGCGCAGATGATCGGCAACTTCCTGGCCGGTGGAGCGGTGGTCAACGCGTTCGCCCGGCAGGCCGGCGCCTCGGTCACCGTGGTCGACGTCGGCGTGGCCACCCCGCTGCCCACCGATCCGGCTTTGCTCGACCCGGCCGCCGACCCGGTCGTGCTCGACCCGGCCGTGCCTCGGCTGGTTGTCTCGTCCGTCCGCCGGGGCACCGGCGACCTCACAGTGACGGCGGCGCTGACCCGGGACGAGGCGCTGGCGGCGGTGCGGACCGGCATCCGGATCGCCGACGAACTGATCGACGCCGGTGCCGGCATCCTGCTCACCGGGGACATGGGCATCGGCAACACCACCCCGGCCGCCGTGCTGATCGCCGCGTTCACCGGCGCCGACCCACTCGACACCACCGGTCGGGGCACCGGGGTCGACGACCCGACGTACGCGCGCAAGGTGGCTGTGGTGCGGGCCGCGCTGGCCCGGCACACCCCCGACCCGGCCGACCCGCTGGGGGTGCTGGCCGCCGTCGGTGGTCTGGAGCACGCCGCCCTGGCCGGGCTGATCCTCGGGGCCGCAGCGCGCCGCACACCGGTGCTGCTGGACGGTGTGATCGCGGTCTCGGCCGCGCTCGCCGCCGCCGCGATCGCCCCGGACGCGGTCTGCGCCATGGTCGCCGGCCACCGCTCGGCCGAGCCCGGCGCCACTGTCGCGTTGCGCCACCTCGGCCTCGACCCGCTTATCGACCTGGGGCTGCGCCTCGGTGAGGGCACCGGCGCGCTGCTGGCGTTGCCCGTGGTCACCGGCGCGGTCCGGGTGCTGCACGAGGTGGCCACCTTCGACTCCGCAGGGGTGGCCGAGAAGTGAGCACGCGCCGCGAACGAGCCGTCCGCTTCGGTGGTGCGGCGTGACCTCCAATCCGTACCCCCTGGGTTTGCGGCTGCACGGGCGGCGGGTGGTCGTGGTGGGTGGCGGCGCGGTCGCCACCCGGCGCGTACCCGCGCTGCTGGACGCCGGCGCGGACGTCCTGCTGGTGGCCCCGGAGCTGACTCCGGCGCTGCGCGCCCGGGCGGACGCGGGTCGGCTGCACTGGGTGCCGCGCCGGTTCGTGCCCGAGGACCTGGACGGTGCCTGGCTGGTCCAGGTCGCGGTCGACGACCCGATGGCGGCGGCTTCGGTGAGCGCCGTCGCCGCCGAGCGGCGGATCTTCTGCGTCCGGGCCGACGACCGGACGGCCGCCACCGCCTGGACCCCGGCCGTGACCCGGCACGGCCCGGTCACCGTGGCGGTGCTCGGCGGCGGCGACCCGCACCGGGCGATGACCGTCCGCGACGCCGTCCGCGACCTTCTGGCGGTCCGCCTGGCGCCCGCTGCTGCCGCCGCTGCGCCGCCTGGCGGGCTCGGTGCTGCCGCTGCGCCGCCCGGCCAGGCCGGTGCCGCTGCTGCGGCGCCCGGCGGGCTCGGTGCCGGTGTGACCGAGGCCGGTGTGACCGGCGGGCGGCAGGTCGGGCGGGTGGCGCTGGTCGGGGCGGGGCCGGGGGACCCGGAGCTGATCACCGTGAAGGGCTGGCGGCTGCTCACCGAGGCCGACGTGGTGGTCGTCGACCGGCTGGTGCCCGGACTACTCCTGGACGAGCTGCGCCCGGACGTCGAACTGGTGGACGCCTCGAAGATCCCTTACGGCCCGTCCCGGGCCCAGGAGGAGATCAACCAGATCCTTGTCGACCGGGCCCTGGCCGGCGCGTTCGTGGTGCGGCTCAAGGGCGGTGACCCGTACGTCTTCGGGCGCGGCGGCGAGGAGTTGCTGGCCTGCGCTGCCGCCGGTGTCCCGGTGACGGTGGTGCCCGGGGTGACCAGCTCGATCGCCGCCCCGGCCGCGGCCGGAATCCCGGTCACCCATCGGGGCGTGGCGCACGAGTTCACCGTCGTCTCCGGACACCTGGCACCCGACGCACCGGCTTCGCTGGTGCGCTGGGACGCCCTCGCCGGTCTGCACGGCACCCTGGTGATCCTGATGGGGCTGAAGAACCTCGCCGCCATCACGGCCACCCTGATCGCCCACGGTCGGTCGCCGCAGACCCCAGCCGCTGTCGTACAGGAAGCCACGACGGGCACCCAGCGGGTGCTGCGCTCGACGCTCGACGCGGTGGCCGCCGACGTGCTCACGGCCGAGGTACGGCCACCCGCCGTCGTCGTGGTGGGCGACGTGGTCAACACCCTCGACGGCTGAGGGAGTCGCTGCATCCGCAGTGTTGGAGATCTTGGACAGTTTCCGTCAGCGCGTGACGGAAACTGTCCAAGATCTCGCCGGGAGCCGGGAGCCGGGAGCCGGGAGAGACGACGGGCCGGAGCAGCGCTGCTCCGGCCCGTCGTGGTCTCTCGATCGACTACTGCTTGAGCATGTTGTCCAGCAGCAGGGCGCAGCGGATCAGACCGAGGTGGCTGTACGCCTGCGGGTGGTTGCCCAGGCCGCGCTCGGCGAGCGGGTCGTACTGCTCGGGGAGCAGCCCGGTCGGGCCGGCGGTCAGCACCATCTGTGCGAACAGCTCCTCGGCGTCGGTGCGGCGGCCGGTGCGTAGGTACGCCTCGATCAGCCACGCCGTGCAGATGTGGAAGCCGCCCTCACGGCCGGGCAGGCCGTCGTCCCAGTGGTAGCGGTAGACGACCGGGCCGCTGCGCAGATCCGCCTCGATCCGTAGGACGGTGGACAGGAAGCGCGGGTCGTCGCCCGGGAGCAGGCCGGAGAGGCCGATCCAGAGCGACGAGGCGTCCATGTCCTCGTCCCCGTACGCGACGCTGTACGCCTCGACGTCGGAGTGCCAGCCGTGCTCCAGCACGTTGGCGCCGATCCGGTCGCGCAGGTCCTTCCACTCGGGCCGGTCCTCGCCGCCGTGCTCGCGCATCACATGCAGCGCGCGGTCGACTGTCATCCAGCACATGACCTTGGAGAAGACGTGGTGCCGGGGTGGCAGCCGGGCCTCCCAGATGCCGTGGTCAGGCTCGTGCCAGCGGCGGCGGACCGCCTCGACCATGTTCTCCAGAACCCGCCACTCGTCGTCGCGGACCGAACCGCGAGCGTCGGCGACGGCCGCGATCAGGTCGGCGATCGGGCCGAAGACGTCCAGCTGCAACTGGTGGTTGGCGAGGTTGCCGACCCGGACCGGCCGGGAGCCGGCGTACCCGGGTAGCGTGTCGATGACCGCTTCGGCGCCCAGCTCGTAGCCGTCGATCGTGTAGAGCGGGTGCAGCCGCTCCGGGTGCCCACCGGTGCGCTCGATGCAGCCGTCCACCCAGCGCAGGAACGCCTCGGCCTCCTCGATGGAGCCCAGGTCGACGAGCGAGCGGGCGGTCAGCGCGGCGTCGCGCAGCCAGCAGTAGCGGTAGTCCCAGTTGCGGACGCCGCCCAGCTCCTCGGGGAGCGAGGTCGTCGCCGCGGCCAGGATCGAGCCGGTGGCCTCGTGGCAGAGCCCGCGCAGGGTGAGGGCGCTGCGCGCGACCAGTTCGCGGGAGGTGGACGGCAACCGCAGCGAGGCCACCCAGTCCTTCCACGGCTGCTCGGCTGCGGCCTGCCGCTCGTGGATCGGCACCCGGTGGTGCTCCAGGCTGTGCGTGCCGAAGCGCAGCTCCAGCACCACCTGCCCACCGGCGGCGGAGAGGTCGACGGTCGCCTTGGCGGTCTCGTACCCTCCGTCGTTGCCGACCTCCCACTGCACGCCGGGGGCGTAGAGCGCGACCGGTTCGTTCGAGCCGAGCACCAGCAGGCCGTCGCCGAGCGGCTGCAACTGGACGGCCACCTGGCCGAACTCCGGCCTCGGCGCGAATTCGACAGTGGCCTTGCCCCTGCCGGTCAGCACCCGGACCAGGGTCGAGTCGCCGGTGAGGACCGCCGGGCTGTCGCCGGGGGTGGTCTCCCGGGCCGGCTTGTCCAGCCAGTCGGTGACGGTGAGCCCGGACCACCGGGTCTCCACAGTCATCGTGCCGGAGCGGTAGCGCTGGCCCAGCGGGATGCCCCCACGTTCCGGGGCGATGCTGAAGTGACCGGCCGGGCTGCCACCCACCAGGTCGGCGAAGATCGCCGCCGAATCCGGCTTGGGGTGACAGAGCCAGCTCACCTTGGCCTCGGGGGTGAGCAGAGCGACGGTACGACCGTTGGCCAGCATGGAGTGCCGTTCGATCGGCACCGCCCGCTCACCGAACAGCCAGTGCCGCCGGGTCTCCAGCAGGAGGGCCAGCGCGCGGGCGGCCTCCAGCGGGTCGGCCACCCGGTAGCTGGCCTGGGTGTCACCGGGGCCGATCTTGATGCCGAGGTCGGGACCGTGCAGGTGGCCGAACCCGTTCTCGTCGGTGATGTCGTCGCCGATGAACAGCACCGCGCTGGAGGCGAGCTGGGTCCGCAACTGGTCGAGTGCGGTGCCCTTGTGGGTGGCCACCACGGAGAGTTCGATGACCTCCTTGCCCTGGGTCACCGTGACGCCGTCGAAGGTGGCCGGACCGTTGCGGACCGCCTCGATCGCGGCGGCGGCGATCTGCGGGTCGACCCCACGGGTGTGCATCGCGACGCTCGCCGGTTTGCGTTCCAGCCGGATGCCCGGGTGCTGGGCGGCGATCTCACGCAGCGCGTTGCGGACCTGGGTCCGTACGGCGACCAGCTCGGGGGAGAGCCGCTCGACGAAGCCGATGTCGAATTCGGAGCCGTGACTGCCGACGAGGTGCACCTCGCTGGGCAGCCGCGAGAGGGCGGCCAGGTCGCGCAGCGCCCGGCCGGAGACCACCGCCACTGTGGTCTGCGGCAGCGCGGCGAGCGCGCGGACCGCGGCCACTGACTCGGGCAGCGGAACGGCCGTGCTCGGGTCCTCCACGATCGGCGCCAGTGTGCCGTCGTAGTCGCAGGCGACAAGGAGTTGGGGGACCCGGGCTATCCGGCCGATGGCGGAGCGCAACTCAGGGTCCATGACCCCGGTGGCGACTGCCGCCCCATCGTTGAGGGACGTGTTCACTCGGCCTCCGCCTCGGGAACTCCGAGTTCCGAGAGGAAAGACTTGGCCCAGTGGCCCACGTCGTGGGTACGCAGGTGACGTTGCATTGTCCGCATCCGGCGGCGCGCCTCGGTTTTCTCCACGTGCACTGCCCGGAGGAGGGCGTCCTTGACCGCGTCCGGGTCGTGCGGGTTACACAAAAATGCCTGGCGAAGCTCCGTGGCGGCGCCGGCGAACTCACTGAGTACGAGCGCGCCACCCTGGTCGGCACGTGATGCTACGTATTCCTTCGCCACGAGGTTCATTCCGTCTCGCAGCGGGGTCACCATCATCACGTCGGCAGCAACGTACATCGCCGCCAGCTCACTGCGACTGTACGACTGATGGAGGTAATGAACCGCCGGCACGCCGACCCTGCCGAACTCGCCGTTGATCCGGCCGACCTCGCGCTCCACCTTCACCCGTAGTGCCTGGTAGTGCTCCACGCGCTCGCGGCTGGGTGTGGCGACCTGAACCATGACCGCGTCGGGAACTGTCAACTTTCCGTCAGCCAGCAGTTCCCGGAAGGCCTTGAGCCGCAACTCGATGCCCTTGGTGTAGTCCAGCCGGTCCACGCCCAGAATTATCGTCTTCGGGTCGCCCAGTTCGGCGCGAATCTGCTTGGCCCGGGCCTGGATCGCCGGATCGGCGGCCATCCGCTCCATCTCCTGGGTGTCGATCGAGATGGGGAAGGCGCCCGCCTTCACCTGCCGACCGTCGACCTGGATCATCTGCCCCTCGTAGCGCAGCCCGAGCAGGTGCCGGGCCAGCCGGACGAAGTTCTGCGCGGCCAGCCGCTGCTGGAAACCGACCAGGTCGGCGCCGAGCAGACCGCGCAGGATCTCGGTGCGGAACGGCATCTGCATGAACAGCTCGATCGGCGGGAACGGGATGTGCAGGAAGAACCCGATCCGCAGGTCCGGGCGGAGCTCGCGGAGCATCGCCGGCACCAACTGGAGCTGGTAGTCCTGCACCCAGACCGTCGCGCCCTCGGCCGCCACGTCGGCTGCGGCCTCCGCGAACCGGGCGTTGACCAGGCGGTACGCCTCCCGCCACCGGCGCTTGTAGGCCGGTGTCTCCACGGCATCGTGGTAGAGCGGCCAGATCGTCGCGTTGGACTGGCCCTCGTAGTACCGCTCCAACTCCTCGGCGCTGAGCGGGACCGGGTGCAGCCGGATCCCCTCCAGGTCGAACGGCTCGGGGGCCGCGCCGGTGCCACCGGCCCAGCCGACCCAGGTGCCCTTGTGTTCGGCGAGTACGGGGTGCAGCGCGGTGACCAGCCCGCCAGGGCTGCGTCGCCACTGCCGGCCCTCGGGTGTGCTCACCTCGTCGACCGGCAGACGGTTCGCCACTACGACAAAGGAGCTACGGACGGTCACGATCGGCCACCTCCGGGTACTGACGGGTCCACCGCGATGAGCGTACTGAGCGTAGCTGCGGCGTCTTGTGCCTAGTGCCGGAGTCTCCTACCCGCCTCGGTGCGACCGAACCCTAAAGGTGATCTTGTCGACATGCGCGCTGGTCAGAGGTCGATGATCGGCCATTCCTTGGGCAGCACCTCACCCAGCAGTTCCCGCCGATCCGTCATGATCGGCGTGATCGCCCGAGCGGCCTCCATCGCAACCTGGGCCAGATCCATGCCGCCGAGGGTTCGTGACCAGCCGCCGAGAATGGCGCACATGTCGTGCTCGACGGGCGTGACCATGACGTGCTCCAGGTCGCCGACGATGTCGAGCAGTGGCCAGCCGTCACTGGCCACCTGGCGGTACGCGGCTGCGAGGCAGAGTGCGGGGACGATCACGCCCTGCCCCTTGTCCGCGACTTTCGCGATCTGCTCCCCGACAGCCTCCATGCCTTCCGAGTAGGCGAGGAGGCAGCCCGTGTCGAGGACGAGGCCGGCATCAGTCACGGATGGTCATCCGTCCGCGAGAAGCCTCGCCCAGCAGGGCAGCTGCCTTGGATCGCAGTTCCGGGGTGATCTTGGCGTGAGCCTCGTCAAGCTTCCGGCCCGCCTCGGCGAGGCCTTCGTCGGTGAGTTGGAAGCCCACCTGTCGAAGCGCCCGCCGCGTCCGTTCGCCAGCCATCCGCTGACGAACGGACTCGGTGATGAAGGCGGAGACATTGGATTCCTCGGCCAGCCGCTCCGCCACGTCATCCGGCACGCTGATGGCGATCTTCTTGGTCATACCGGGGACGCTAGCGGGTGATACCGCGGTCGGCAACGCGGCGCGCCCGCGTACTCCTGGGGCGGGGTGATGTGGGCGAAGCGCGCCGTACCTGTCAGGATTGACGATGGCGTGCGCGCGGCCGGCTCCCGGCCGGCGGCGGCGGGCGGTCCTCGCAGCCCGCGCCGCGCCGCCGATCAGCGACAGCAACCGACGGAGGTAGCCCGCACCGTGGCCCAGTACATCTACGTCCTGGAAAAGGCGCGCAAGGCGCACGGCGACAAGGTCGTGCTCGACAACGTCACGTTGAGCTTCCTGCCGGGAGCCAAGATCGGTGTGCTCGGTCCGAACGGCGCCGGTAAGTCCAGCCTCCTCAAGATCATGGCAGGGCTGGACAAGCCGAGCAACGGCGAGGCCCGACTCATGCCCGGCTACACCGTCGGCATGCTCGCCCAGGAGCCCCCGCTCAACGAGGCCAAGACCGTGCTCGGCAACGTCGAGGAGGCGGTCGCCGAGACCAAGGCCAAGCTGGAGCGGTTCAACAAGATCGCCGAGCAGATGGCCACCGACTACTCCGACGAGCTGATGGAGGAGATGGGCAAGCTCCAGGAGGAGCTTGACCACCTCGACGCCTGGGACGTCGACTCCAAGCTCGAACTGGCGATGGACGCGCTGCGCTGCCCGCCGCCGGACGCCGACGTGACCCAGCTCTCCGGTGGTGAGCGTCGCCGGGTGGCCCTCTGCAAGCTGCTGCTGGAGGCGCCCGACCTGCTGCTGCTCGACGAGCCCACCAACCACCTGGACGCGGAGAGCGTCTCCTGGCTGGAGCAGCACCTGGCGAAGTACGCCGGCACCGTCATGGCGATCACCCACGACCGGTACTTCCTCGACAACGTGGCCAACTGGATCCTCGAGCTGGACCGTGGCCGGACGTACCCGTACGAGGGCAACTACTCCACCTACCTGGAGAAGAAGGCCGCCCGGCTGGCCGTCGAGGGTCGCCGCGACGCCAAGATGAAGAAGCGCCTCACCGAGGAACTGGAGTGGGTCCGCTCCAACGCCAAGGCCCGGCAGACCAAGTCCAAGGCCCGCCTCGACCGGTACGACGAGATGGCCACCGAGGCGGAGAAGACCCGCAAGTTGGACTTTGAGGAGATCCAGATCCCGCCGGGCCCGCGCCTGGGCAGCACGGTGATCGAGGCGAACAACCTCAGCAAGGGCTTCGGCGACCGGCTGCTGATCGACAACCTGTCGTTCTCGCTGCCGCGCAACGGCATCGTCGGCATCATCGGCCCCAACGGCGTCGGCAAGACCACGCTGTTCAAGACCATCGTCGGGCTGGAGGAGCCGACCAGCGGCGAGGTCCGGGTCGGCCCCACCGTCTCGCTGTCGTACGTCGACCAGAACCGTGAGGGCCTCAACGGCGACAAGACCGTCTGGGAGGTCGTCTCCGACGGGCTGGACTACCTGATGGTGGGCAAGGTCGAGATGCCGTCGCGGGCGTACATCGCCGCGTTCGGCTTCAAGGGCCCGGACCAGCAGAAGCCGACCAAGGTGCTCTCCGGCGGCGAGCGCAACCGGCTCAACCTGGCGCTGACGCTGAAGATCGGCGGCAACGTCATCCTGCTCGACGAGCCGACGAACGACCTGGACGTGGAGACGCTGTCCAGCCTGGAGAACGCCCTGCTGGAGTTCCCCGGCTGCGCCGTGGTCATCTCCCACGACCGGATGTTCCTGGACCGCGTCGCCACGCACATCCTGGCCTGGGAAGGCGACGACCAGGACCCGTCCAAGTGGTTCTGGTTCGAGGGCAACTTCGAGGCGTACGAGAAGAACAAGGTCGACCGCCTCGGCGCGGAGGCCGCCCGGCCACACCGGGTGACCTACCGCAAGCTGACCCGCGACTGACCGGCCGAGAAGGTGTCTGACCGCTTCGTCTACCACTGCACCCTGCGCTGGTCCGACCTGGACGCGTACGGCCACGTCAACAACTCGCGCTTCCTCACCCTGTACGAGGAGGCGCGGGTGGCGTTGATGTTCGCCGGCGGCCGGGCCTGGGGCGTCGGCTCGTTCGCCGACGGGGTGGTGATCCGCCGGCACGAGGTCGACTACCTGCGCCCGGTCGACTACGCGCTCGGCCGGGCCACCGCGGAGGCGGCCCCCACAGTGCGGATCGAGCTGTGGGTGGAGGAGATCCGGGCCTCCCGGTTCACCGTCGCCTACGAGCTGTACGACGGTGAGGTGCTGGCCAGCCGAGCTCGCTCGGTGCTGGTGCCGTTCGACCTGACCCGCCAGGTGCCCCGGCGGATCACCAGCGAGGAGCGGGACTTCCTGCTCACGTACGCGCCACAGGGCGGGGTGGCGTGACCCGGCCCGGCACCGCCGAGCCGGGTCGGACGGCGGCGCCCACCCACGGTGTCGAAGGGGTGGCGGACGCGGGCGCCTTCCTGGCCCGGCTGGTCCGGTTGGATCCGGTCGCACCGGTCCGGCTGCGGCCGGCCGGCGCACCGGGCCGGATCGCCCTGTGGGCCCGGCTGCCGTGGCAGGTCCTGGTGGTCCGCACGGTTGCCGGTGGGCCGGCCGACGGCGTCGCGGAGGACGTCACTGTGGCAGCCGCGGAGCTGCTCGCCGAACTGGAGCGGAGCGGCGCGACCCTGCCGACCCGCCGGGACGCCCAGTGGCGGTGGCCGCTGCCGCCGACGCGGAGCCGCCAGGTGGAGGCGCTGCCCGTTGCCGAGTTGCGACGGATCGCCGACGCGGCGGCGGGCACCCTGCGGACGGCGAGCGAGCAGGGTGTGGCCGGCCGTGCCGTGGGCCAGCGGGCCTTGCGTGACGCGTTGCTCGACCACGTGGCGGTGCTGATCACCCCGGACGGGACGACCGACGGGACGACCGACGGGACGCCCGACGGGGCGCCCGACGCGCCGGTCGAGGTGCCGCAGCGGCTGGTGCAGGGGGTGGTCCGGATGGGCTTCCTCGGTGCCGCCCACGGCTCGGCGGCCGGCGAGGGCGGGGACGCCGTTCAGGTGCGGGTGGCCGGTCGTTGGGTGGGCCTGGTGGGACCACACGGAGCGGCGTGGTTGCAGAAGGCCACGGATCTTGCCGTGACACCCCTGAGCGCTCGTCCGAACGGATGACCCAGGATCATTCTTCTGGTCAGGGGCGGTCGTTGGGGGGGTGCTTCAACCCGGCTGTCCGGGTACCGTCCATCCTCGGATCCAACGCACCGTAGGCGACTGGATCCGCTGGGGAGTGAGGTGCGCGAGCGATGCCGTGGTGGTCATGGCGCCCCGGTCCCGCCGACGGCGGCGAACCGGAAACCCGAAGCGGGATCACAGTCGATAGCGCGGTCCGGATCGGGCCGCCCAGTCCTCGCCAGCCGGGGGACGACTGCCCGTCCAACGAGCGGCCCGTGCTGACCGATACGCCCGCCACCGTCGAGCCGGTGAGTCTGCGCCGGGTCTGTGACGCGCTCGATCTGCTCGACGTGCGTTACCTGGCCGACGGCGACGGCAACCTGCTGGCGATGTGGGAGCGGCACGCGGTGCTGGTCACCCTCGAAGGGCCGGAGGACGAGATCCTGGTCATGCGGGCACGCCCGCACGCCACGGTCCCGCCGGACTGGGCCGACCGGGCGTACCGGGTGGTCAACGAGTGGAACCACACCCGCCGGTTCTGCAAGGCGTACATCGGTGACCCGACCGAGCGCGGTCAGCTACCGATCTACGCCGAGCTTCAGGTGCCCCTGGGTGCTGGCACCCACGACGCGCTCCTGGTCGAGATGCTCGACTGCGGCGCGGCGGTCGCCACCAGCTTCGTGGACTGGCTGCACGACGAGGGCGCGCTGCTCTGACGCCGATCCGGGCGCTGTGGGTCAGCCGCCGTTGGCCGGGTCGTCCTCGACGTTGACCATGAAGTACGCGGCCCGCTCCAGGTAGTCCCAGAGGGTGACGGCGATCTCCGGCTCAAGGTCGAGCCGGTCCACGGCGCGGCGCATGTTGCGCAGCCAGGCGTCCCGTTCGGCCGCTCCGATCCGGAACGGCGCGTGGCGCATCCGCAGCCGAGGGTGCCCCCGCTGAGCGGAGTACGTGTTCGGCCCGCCCCAGTACTGCATGAGGAACAGGGTCATCCGGTCCGCGGCCGGGCCCAGGTCCTCCTCCGGGTACATGGGTCGCAGCAGGGGGTCGGTGGCGATCCCGGCGTAGAACTCGTCGACCAGCTTGCGGAAGGTGGGTTCGCCGCCGACCGCTTCGAAGAGGGTCATCGACGCACCGGGACGGTCGGATTCACCTGCGGAAGTCACAGTTCCATCCTGCCAGGTGCGTCCGGTGTCGACCCGACCCGCACACCGTGCGTCGGATCACGCCGGGTCGACAAGCCCGAATGTCGGCACCGGCCTGCCCGGGTGAAGGTCGGTTCGACGGGTCAGGTGACAGCGTGCCGGCGGTGGCCGTCACCGGTATGCGGGTTGGGCCTGCCTTCCACCGGACGGTCGCTGGCCGGGTCGCCGAGGCCGGAGGATGGCGGAGCGGCGTTGGCCAACGAGGCGGCAGTGATCGCGTCGTCCACCGTCTGCCGGTCCGGCCACCGCAGCGTGGCCACCGTCATCAGCACCACCCCGGCTGCGCTCCAGACCCCCACCACGATCGGAATGGGGAACCGTTCGGCGAGCATCCCGGTGACCAGTACCGCGAGGCCCTGGATGACCTGTATGCCGGTGGCCATCACCCCGAAGGCGCGGGCTCGGAAGCCGTTGGGCAGCGCCTGGACGAACAACCCGTTGGCCATCGGCATCATGCCGGCGACCGCGAACCCGCAGAGCGCGGCGAGCAGTGCCACCACCAGCGGCGGGGGGTCGAGCAGCACCGGTACGAGCACCAACGGGGCGAGCACCGCGAGCGGCCGCATCAGCTTCAGCCGGCGAGCCGGACCGAACAGGCGACTCACCAGCAACCCACCGAGGATGAAGCCGATCGGGTTCGCCACCATGATCGCCGCCTGTGCGGTGCCCGCGCTCAGCGCACCACGTCCCTCGTCGTTGGCCCAGGCCGCGGCCAGACCCTCGGGAACGATCGAGAAGAGCATCGAGCTGAACACCAGCACCGCGATGGCCCGCAGCACCGGTGTGCGGAACACGATGCCGAACCCCTGCCGAGTCTCACGCAGCAGGTGGCTGCGGTGCTCCGGGTTCATCATCGCCGGATGGTGGCGCACGCCGAGGCGAACCAGCAGCGCCGAGAGACCGAACGTGACCGCGTTGAACAGCAGCGCCGCCTCCGGGTCGACAGCGGCGACAGCGGCGCCGAAGACGTACCCGACGACCTGGGCGGCCTGCCCGACGCTGCCGTTGAGCGACAGCCCCAGCACCAGCCGGTCGCCGGTGAGCAACTGTGGGATCAGCGCGGACTTCGCCGCCTGGCTCGGCGGGTTCGCCAGCGTGGCGGCGAAAATGAGCACCAGCACCGCCTGGTACGGCAGGCTCGGAATGGCGATGACCAGCATCAGCGCCATCCGGATGAGGTCGCATGCCACCATCACCCGTCGGAACGGGTACCGCTCAGCGAGTGCGGCGAGCACGGGACCGCCGAGCAGCCAGGGCAGGAAGCTGACCGCGAAGGCAGCCGCGGAGAGCGCGACGGACCGGGTCTGCTGATAGACGAGCAGGGTGACGGCGGCCTTCGCGACGTAGTCGCCGACCCAGGAGAGAGCACCAGCCACGAACACAGCCCGGAACTCGTGCTGGCCGAAGACGTCGCGGAATGTGGCGGGGCCTTCCGCGGAAGGTCGCTCGTCAGGCACCGTCGCCTCCATCGGCCCCGGCTCGGCCGCTCGTGGCAGCCCGGTCGGAAGCGCTCGTCAGATCTACGGATCAGCGAGGTTGTGATCACGCTTCGGTGGGAACGCGTGCTCCGGATTCTGCCCGATCGTCTGACAACTAGCTAGGTCGAACGGGTCGTTCGTCGCCTCCCCGACTGAACGAACGGACGATACCCGAGGGGCCGGCCGGCTCGCGACCCCTGAATTGCCGGACAATGTGGGCGGTGTCAGGTGGCGCCGCCCTGACCGGTCTCGCCCTCGGACAACGGCCGGGTCGACAGACCGGGATAGATGCGGGCCGCTGCGATCTGCGCGGTGATCCCCGAATTCTCCAGCGCCTCGGCGAGACGCCGACGCAGTTCCCGGCCCACCGCGAACTGCCCGTCAGCGGTCGTCTTCACCACTGTGCGGATGACGGCGCCGTCCACAGTCACCTGCTCGACACCCAGCACCTCGGGCGCCTCCACGATCTCCGGCGACAGCTCCGGGTCCATGGCGACCGAGGCGGCCGCGGTCCGTAGCACCGCCGTCGCTTCCTCGGTGCTGTTGAAGCCGATCGGCAGGTCCACCACCACAAGCGCCCAACCCTGGCTCTTGTTACCCACCCGGATGATCTCGCCGTTGCGGATGTACCAGAGCACGCCGCGGCCGTCGCGCACTGTGGTGACCCGCAGGCCGACCGACTCGACCACGCCCATCGCCTCGCCCAGGTCGACGTTGTCACCCACGCCGTACTGGTCCTCGATCAGCATGAAGAGGCCGGCGATCAGGTCCTTCACCAGGCTCTGCGCACCGAAGCCCAGCGCCACACCGGCGATCCCCGCGCTGGCCAGCAGCGGGGCCAGGTCGAAGCTGAACTCCCGCAGGATCATCAGCAGCGCGATGCCGAAGACGAACGCGGTGGTCAGGCTGCGTAGCACCGACCCGATCGCCTCGGCCCGCTGCCTCCGTCGCTCGGGCACGAACTCGGCCGGGTCGACCGTGGCGGTGGGTACCCGCTCGCGCAGCGGCCGTAGCATCGTCGGCACCGCGCCGTCGGTGGTCGTCCGAACCAACCGGTTGATCGTCCGGTGCAGCGCCCAGCGGGCCACCATCGCCAGGGCCAGGATCAGCAGCACCCGAAGCGGTTTGAGCAGGATCCAGTAGCTTCCCTCGGCGAACCAGGACGACCCGGTGATCCGGTAGATCCACTCGCAGGAGGTGCTGCCCTGGCAGTTCACCGAGACGGCGTCGGACAGGGCTAGGGGCGTCACGCTGGCGGCACTCACTATGTCTTCGTACCGCAAGGAGCCCGAGCCTCCGCCGCCGACCCACCGGCCGGCGGACCGGCGTGGCGAGCATGGCGAGAAAGCGGTGGAGCGTGCGCGTCGACCCGAAGGGGCGCAGGGGCCGCGACCGGGTCTTCCACGGCAGTGCCGATCGCTGGATCGGGCGGCTGCTCCTGCTGGGCATCGTTGCGGTGCTGTACCTGCGCTGGGAGGCGGACTGTCCGACCGAGTGGGGAGCGCCTGAGTCGCGGATGCATTCCCCATGGGCAACCAAGGAAATGCTCCTCCGCCGGTTCGAGCGCGGCGGCCTTCCGGAAGGTACGCGGCCTCAGATCGCTGAGTTACGCGGACCGCTCGCGCCGCCGAACCTGGTCCGCCGATCGCGCCTCAGGCCTGCGGCCACGGCGCGATCGGTGATGGCCCGCCGGCGGCGCGACATACGAAGTAGCCCCGGGCCGCCATGATCGATGGCAGTTTCCGGGGCTTCGGTGTTCGGGAGCGTGCAGGGCGGCAGCGTTGCGCTCAGCGGTTCGGTCGAATGCTGGCGAGCAGTTCGGTGATTTTCGTCTTGATGTCGTCGCGCACCTGGCGGACGACGTCGAGGGGTTGACCGGCAGGGTCGGTGAGCTTCCAATCTTCGTAGCGTTTGCCGGGGAAGACGGGGCATGCGTCACCGCAGCCCATGGTGATGATGACGTCGCTGGCTTGGGCGGCGTCCCAGGTGAGCCGATCCGGGGTTTGTCCGGTGATGTCGATGCCGACTTCGCGCATGGCTTCGACGGCGACGGGGTTGATCTGGTCGGCGGGTTCGCTGCCCGCGGAGCGGACCTCGATGGTGTCGCTGGCGAGGTGTCGGAGCCAGCCGGCGGCCATTTGGGAACGGCCGGCGTTGTGGACGCAAACGAAGAGGACGCTGGGCTTCTCACTCATCGGGCTTCTGTCTCCTGCTTGAGGCGGGGTACGACCACGGCGTCGGCGGACTTGTCGGCACTGGGGTACCAGGTGGCGATGGCGGCGATGGCGACCAGGCCGCCGACGAGCTGCGCGCCGACGAAGCCGGGCAGGGAGTTGGGGGCGATTCCGGCGAAGGTGTCGGTAAAGGCGCGGCCGACAGTGACGGCGGGGTTCGCGAATGATGTGGACGAGGTGAACCAGTAGGCGGCACCGATGTAGGCACCTACGGCGGCCGGAGCCGCATTGCTGCGACCGGTGCGAACGAGGGCGAATACCAGGACGACCAGGCCGGCGGTGGCGATGATCTCGGCCAGCCACAGGTTCGCGCCGACGCGATCGGTGCGGGACCACGTAGCGGCCGGTAGATCGAACATCAGGTTGGCCAGAACAGTCCCGGTGATCGCGCCGCAGACCTGCGCGGCGATGTAGGTGGCGAGATCACCGCCGGTCAGGCCGCTACCGGCGCGACGGCTGAGCCACCAGTCAACGACGGAGACGATCGGATTGAAATGCGCGCCCGATACCGGCCCGAAGGTCAGGATCAACGCGCCCAGCGCCAGGGCGGTGGCGATCGCGTTCTCCAGGAGCTGGAGCCCGACATCGGTGGGCGAGAGCCGGGCGGCGGCGATCCCGGAACCGACGACAGCGGCAACGAGTAAAGCCGTACCAACGAACTCCGCCGACGCGCGACGGGCCAACAGGCTCACGCTGTGCCCTCTGCGAAGGTAGCGGAGAGGTCCAGAAGCGCGCGGAGTTGTCGGAACGCATCCGGGCGGACCCGGTACCAGACCCACGTGCCGCGCCGCTCGGAGTCGACCAGGCCAGCCTCCCGCAAGACCTTCAGGTGGTGGGAAATGGTCGGCCCGGACAGCTCAAACGCGGGGGTCAGATCGCAGACGCACATTTCCGGCACCGAGGCGATCATCGACATCAGCCGTAGTCGGACCGGGTCGCCTAGAGCCTTGAACATCGGTGCGACCACTGCTGCCTGGTTGGTGTCCATGGGGCGGACCGCGATTGGCGCGCAGCAGGCAACCGCGTCCAGGTTCACCACCGGCAGAGCTTGTTTCGACATTCCTCTAGGTTGACAGATTTCGAAACAGGGTGCAACGTGGGTCTTGCTTCGAAAAGTATCAAGACAAGGAGCAGTGATGATCAAGCCGTTGTCCCGCGTTCAGCTCGCCCTGCGTGTGCCCGACCTCGAAGGCTCCGTCGCCTTCTACTCCAAGCTGTTCGGCGTCGAGCCCGCCAAGCGTCGCCCCGGCTACGCCAACTTCGCCGTCGAGAACCCGCCGTTGAAGCTCGTGCTGCTCGAAGGCGAGGCCGACCAGCCCACCGCGATGGACCACCTGGGCGTCGAGGTGTTCAGCACCGACGACGTCAACGCGGCCACCAGGCGCCTCACCGACTCCGGTCTGATCACCCTGGAGGAGAACAGCACTGAGTGCTGCTACGCCCTCCAGGACAAGGTGTGGGTGCGCGGCCCCGGTAACGAGCCCTGGGAGGTCTACACCGTCAAGGCCGACTCCGAACAGTTGGAGAAGGCCACCGAAAGCGCCTGCTGCACACCCGCCGCTGAGAAGGAGCCGGCTACCGCTAGCTGCTGCTGACGCCGGCGCGGCCCCCGCTCTCGACCTGGAGGCCGGGGGCCGGTGCCGTCGGCAGCGCCGAAGATCACCGGGCACAGATTCGGCACATCTGAGGACGGCAAGGACTCTCAACCACTGTCAGGCAACGGAAGGGTTCACCCAGGCCAAAGCAGCGATCGGCCCGATTGCGGATGATCCTCATACCCCATGAGGGATTAGTACGTGCAATCCGGGGTCCGATCAGGGACTATTGGCGCAACGGACGTCGGTGATCGGCCCGGCGTCGACCGTGTGGGCCCTTGTGCCCGGCCCCGGTCGACGGCGGTCCCCAGCAGCCGCTGAACCGGGAGGGTGAGCGCGATGCCTGACATACGACCCACGGTGGGCTCCGGCGCGTTGGTCCTCAACGCCACCTACGAGCCGCTGTGTGTCGTGTCGGTGCGTCGCGCCGCGATCCTCGTCCTCTCCGCCAAGGCGGTCTGCGTCGCCGACGGTGACGGCATCCTGCACAGCGCCCGGGACGCGCTGCCGGTGCCGTCCGTGGTCCGGCTGACGCGCTTCGTCCGGGTGCCGTACCGAACGCATGTCGGGCTGTCCCGCCGGGCGATCTTCGCCCGGGACGGGTGGCGGTGCGCCTACTGCCGGGGCCCGGCCGAGACCATCGACCACGTCTTTCCGCGCAGCCGGGGTGGCCGGCACGCCTGGGAGAACGTGGTCGCCGCGTGTGCCAGGTGCAACCACACGAAGGGCGACAAGACCCCGGCCGAGATGGGCTGGCGGTTACACGCGTTGCCGGCCGCCCCGAAGGGCACCGCCTGGCGGGTGCTGGGCCACCGCGCCCCCGACCCGCGCTGGGCCGACTGGCTGGACCTGCGGGAGCCCGAGGCAGCCGCCTGACTCCGGTCGGTCGCGCTACCCGGCGGTCCGCCGCGCCGCGCGCTCGCGGCGACGCACGGCACGGTCGTGGGCGATCGTCAGCAGTCGATCCACCTCGGGCAGCAGGTGCGGACCGGGCATGACGATGCTGGCGAAGCCGTACTGGGCGTAGCCCGGGTGCGGTACGAGAGTGTCCAGTCGGGCGAAGTCGAACTCGTGCCGGTGCTCCTCGAATGCCTTTGGCGGGAAGCCGAACAGGCGCTCGAACTCGGCCCGACCCAGGTCCAGGTTGAGCCGGAAGACGCCGGGGCGGTCAAGCTGTGCGGCCTCGTCGAAGCCGGGCACGTCATGCTCGACGATGGTGGCGAACGGTTGGCGGCGGTCCGGGCCGACGAAGAAGAACCGGTCGCCCCAGGCCGCCTCGGGGGACCCGTTCTCGTCGCTCGCCACGAGCTGCTCGACGTCGGGCAGTGCGGCGATCCGATCGGCGAGCACGGCCGTGTCGACACCGGTCGGGACGTGCAGGACCGCGTCGGCGTGGTCGATGGTGGCCCGGTCCAGCGGGAAGTAGCGGTAGTCGTGCGTTCGCTGCTCGGCCGCTTCGATGTCGGACGTCGGCAGGTACCGGGGAAGGCTGCCCTCCTGCTGGAGTCGACCCTCGTAGGTGTCGGCGGCTGGCGGCCCGATGCCGAGTGCCGGGCTCGCGCCGAGACTGCCGGCAATCACGGCGTACCGGTCGCCCAGCAACGACGCGATGATCGCGCCAGCGCCGGCCCATGACAGCGGCGTGTCGGCCAGCGTCATGGTGCTCGGGTGGCGCTGGAGGTGCGTGTTGTGCGCGAAGACAAGTGTGGGCCCACGGTGTGCCTCGACCGATCGGATCGCGAGCAGGTTCTCGGCCATCAGCGCGTCCCGGACTGCGGCCAGGCGGGCGAAGCGTTCCTCCTGGGCCAGTGGTGCGGCGGCCGCGGCGTGGTAACGCAGCAACGCGACAGCGGCCGTGGCGTGCACGAACGCTGTCTGCCAGCCCGCCGACCTCGACGGCGCCCGCAGGTACAGCTCGGTCAGCAGGTCGTCGGCGAGCACCCGCAGTCGCTGGGCGTCGGTCGAGCGCCCGACCGATCGGCCCGGTTCCCAGATCGCGGCCGTGTCACTCCACCGTCCCTCGTCCCCGATCAGGTCGTCGATCTCGGTGGCCCGGTCCAGGTCGAGGAACTGGCAGACCTGGGTGAGGTGGCGGCGCGGGCTCGGGGCGCTCTCCAACTCGACCGGGGCGTCGAAGCCGTGGAATGTCAGGCGTTCGGCGACCGGCCGCCCGGCGTTCCACTCCCGCATCCGCAGCAGGAGGTCACGGTTGGCCGGGGCCACCCCGAACCCGTGGCTGAACCCTTCGGCGAGCGCCCGGTCGAGTGTCACGGCGGCGACGCCCTGCACGAACTCGTCGGCGATCAGCCCGGCCGTCCGGTCGCTCTCCACGGCGATCGAGCGGTAGCCGTGCTCGGCCAGCGACAGAAAGGCCTCGTTGCGGAGCTGGAGGAAGGCGGACTCACCGTGCGTCGGCTCGCCGAGAGCGAGCAGGTCCGGGGTAACCGCCAGCAGGTCGAGAAAAGGTGGCATTCCATGAACCGTATCGTTGAACCAGCGGTTGAGACTCTCGAGCGGCGGAGCGCGGTGACAGCCACAAAACCTTCAAACCCGGGGGTACGCCGACCGGTCGACCTCGCGCGCGCCCACGGTCTCTCCGCGCAGGCCGTCCGCAACTACGAACGAGACGGCGTCCTGCCTCCGGCCCGGCGCACGCCGAACGGCTACCGTCGCTTCACCGAACTGCACGCCAAGGCGCTTTGTGCCTACCTTGCGTTGATCCCGGGCCACGGCTATGCGGCCAGCGGCGAGATCATGCGGGCGGTCAACCGGGGCGAGATCGACACGGCGTTGCGAACCATCGACCAGGGGCATGCGCTGCTCCAGCGCGATCGGGAGACCCTGGACGCGGTCGAGGCTGCGGTGTTGACGCTCACCGGAACGAGACCGCAACCGCAGAGCCAGAAGGCCGTGCCGATCAGCGTGTTGGCTCACCGGCTCGGTCTGCGGGCGGCCACGCTGCGCAAATGGGAGCGGGCCGGGGTGCTGCGACCGGCACGTGATCCGGTGACCCACTACCGGCTCTATCTTCCCGACGACGTCCGGGACGCCGAACTGGCCCACCTGTTGCGCCGCGGTGGCTACCGGCTCGACCACATCGCGGGCGTGCTGCGCCGAGTGCGCGATGCCGGCGGTGCCGAACCGCTCGCCGCCTCGCTGCGTCAGTGGCGGCAACGGCTGACCGAGCGAGGCCGGGCCATGCTCACCGGGGCCGCCCGGCTCGCCGAGTACGTCGACGCCGGTCAACCGCCTGAATGTGTCTTGACCAGCGAGGCGAAGACCACGACGTTGTCCGCGTAGCCGGTCTCGCCGCCGACCCACTGGCCGCCGTCTTTCGCTACGTGGTGAACGGACTCGGAATGTAGAACATTTAGTTCTACACTGTCTCCATGGAGCGCATCGGGGTTCGAGAGCTGAACCAGAACACGAGTCAGGTGCTGGCTCGGGTGAGCGGCGGGGAGACGGTCGAGATCACCGATCGCGGGCACCCGATCGCCCGACTGGTTCCGGTCAGTGACGACAGGTCGGTGCTGGCCAAACTTGTCGCGGCGGGGCGGGCTGTCGCTCCAACTGGCGGCGGTCCTGTTCCGCTTCCGCCCAAGCTCGGTGCTGAGGACGTGGACGCTTCTGCCGCCCTCGCCGAGATGCGCGACGAGGAGCGCTGGTGATCTATCTTGACTCCGCTGCGGTCGTCAAGCTTGTTCGTCAGGAGGCGTACAGCGCCGACCTCGTCGCCTGGCTCAACAGCTATGGTGACGTCCCGCTGGTCTCCTCGGCCCTCGTCGAGGTTGAAGTGCCCAGGGCGTTGCGCCGATCCGCCCCGCAAGCGTTGATCGGCGTTCCGGCGGCCGTCGGGCGCCTCTTCCGGCTGGAGATCGACGGCACTGTCCGCGCGACCGCAGCGGCGTTCGCCGAGCCCACGCTACGCAGCCTCGACGCCATCCACCTTGCCACGGCCCAGGTTCTGACAAACGAGTCCGGAGCGGCGCTCATCGCATTCGTCAGTTACGACCGGCGACTGCTCGAGTGTGCCAAGGCCGCAGGGTTGCCGGTGGCAAGCCCAGGGCAGAACTGACCCCCGTGCCGATCTGCCCGATCTCACCCTGAACGCTCCTTGACCAGCGAGGCGAAGACCACGACGTTGTCCGCGTAGCCGGTCTCGCCGCCGACCCACTGGCCGCCGCAGGTGATCAGCCGGAGGCTCGGGCGGCTGAAGTCGCCGTACACCTCGTCCACCGGCAGTCGGCCCTTGTCGAACTTCTCCACCGAGTTGACCTCGAAGACCGCCACGCGCTGGTCGGTGCGGGTGACCTCGATCTCGTCACCGGAGCGCAGCTCGCGGAGTTTGTGGAAGACCGCCGGCCCGCTGGTGGTGTCGACGTGCCCGACGATCACGGCTGGGCCGTACTGGCCCGGGCTGGGCCCCTGGTCGTACCAGCCGGCCTCCTGGGCGCGGGCCGCGTCCGGCACGGCGATCGTGCCGTCCGGGGCGATACCCACGTCGTGTACTGGCGCCCGTACGTCGATCTTGTCGATGGCGAGGTTGGTCGGGTCGCTGGCCGGCAGCACCGGGAACTTCTTCGGCGGCGGTCGCAGCCCGGCGCTGAGCCGATCCGGCAGCAGGCTCATCCCGGTCACCTGCTCGACGCCGAGCATCGCCACGATCAGCACCATCAGCGCGGCGATGGCCAGCACCGGCAACCCGGGGCTCGTAACGAACCGGTGGCGGGCCGACGACGGCCCGGCCGGACGTCGCGGCGGCAGCGGACGAGCGGCCGGATCGGTGGTGGTGACGCTCGCCGCAACGGCCTGCCCGGCGACCCGTCGCAGCCGTCCGGAGACGCGGGCCACCAGCCGGCCGGACGCGCGCAGCGCCGGCCCGGCCCGGAGGCGGGCGCGGCGGTCCGGCCGCGCACGCGCGGATCTGCGGGTCATGGGTGATCCGGCTCAGGAGCCGGCTCCCGGTCGACGTCGGCCGCCGGCCATCCCGAGCACGATCGCGGTGGCCACCAACGCCACGCCACCGAACACCAGCAGCGAGCCGGTGCCGCGCCCGCCGGCCATCCCACCGCCACCGGTCGCCGGGCCCTTGCTGGGTGAGGCCATGTTCAGCACGGTCAGCGTGGTCGACGACGTCTGTCCGTTGTCACATCGCAGGTCGACCGGGTACTGATCGGCCGGTTTGTCGCGCGGAACACTGGCCTGCGCGGTGAGGAAGCCCTTGTCGGGTCTCAGCGTCACGGACCCGAACGCGTCGGAGTGCACGCTGGACTGCCTGTTGTTGTTGTCGTTGTCGCAGCTCGCCTTGATGCTGACCCGACTGCCGGCCTGGACGCTGTTGGGTGTCACCTCGACGAAGACGTTCTCGCCGGCTCGCGCCGGAGCGACCGACAACAGGACGAACGCCCCGACCAGTCCCACCAGTGTCAGTGCGGACGAGAGCGCGCGGTTGATCGTGCGGACTGCCTGCATGATTTCCCCCCAACCGGCGACGACCGCCGGAACCCTCCCCTGGGCACGCGCGCTGCTTTCCCCGCACCCCGAAGCCAAACCCGCCCGGCCCTCGCCCTCACCCGACCGCCCCAACCCGCGATCTTGCACTTTCTGCACTGACGAATACCCGCATAAGGGACATAAAGGCAGCAGAAACTGCAAGATCGGCGCGGGGAGGGCGCGGGGACGGCGCGGGGACGGCGCGGGGAGGGCGCGGGGAGGGCGCGGGGAGGGCGCGGGGAGGGGCGCGTTGGGGTCAGCGGAGGGGGAGGGGTGTGACGGGGTGCCAGTTCAGGGGGGAGGAGAGGACCATCGTGCTCGACGGTTGGCCGTACGGGGCGAGACGGTCGATGACCCCCTCGAACGCGCCGATCGAGCCGGCCGCCACCTTCAGCACGCTGCACGCGTCCCCGGTGATCCGGTGGATCTCCAGGATCTCCGGCCAGTCAGCCACCGCCGGGTCGTGCAGGATGCACCGCGCGCCGTAGCAGGACATCCTGATCAGCGCGACCACTGTGCGGCCGGCGCGGCTCAGGTCGACGTGGGCGTGGTAGCCGGTGATGATCCCGGCCTCCTCCAGCCGGCGAACCCGCTCCGCGACTGACGGTGGCGACAGGTGCACCCGCCGGGACAACTCGCTGAAGGAGAGCCGCGCATCGGCCTGCAACTCGCGCAGCAGCGCCCAGTCCATGTCGTCCACGCTCAGACCTTACTTTCGTGAACCGACTTCGCCTAGTTGCCTTTGGTTTGCCAGGAGAAGCCGGCGGAAGCCGTTGATTCGGCATTCCGCAGGCCGATCCGACCGCGAGATCATGACGTCGGCTAGTCCGGGGGAGGGAGAAGAGATGGTGGATCAGACGGAGCGGCGGGCGCCGAACCGCCGCGCCACGGTGCGACCGGTGACCCCTGGGCAGCGTGTCGCGCAGGCGGAGCGCACCGGTGGCGAACCGACGCTGGAGTTCGCCGACATGGTGCCGTACGACGCGTACGTACAGGCCAGTGCTCTGCACAAGATGCAGCACCCGCTCAGCAGCGACCCGGGCGAGATGTCCTTCCTGATGGTCAGCCAGATCATGGAGCTGTACTTCGGGCTGACCTGCCACGAGCTGCGCGAGACCCAGCGGCTGATCCACGCCGACCAGATCTGGGAGGCGTTGGCCCCGCTGGGCCGAGCCAAACTGCACCTGGAAGGGCTCAACGCCGCCTGGCAGGGCCTGCGCTGGATGAGCCCGGCCGACTTCAACCGGTTCCGCAATCTGCTCGGTGAGGCCTCCGGCTTCCAGTCGGCGATGTACCGGCAGTTGGAGTTCCTGCTCGGGCTGCGCGACCCGACGCTGATCCGCCCGTTCCGCCGGCAGGCCGAGGTGCATGCCGAGCTGAGCGCCGCGCTGACCACCCCGAGCCTCTGGGACGACGTGCTCGCGTTGCTCGCCCGGCGCGGCTTCGACCTCCCCGCCGACCTGCTCGACCGGGACGTGGCCGTCGAACACGACCCGCACCCGTTGGTGGAGGCGGCCTGGGTGCGAATCTACGACGACGCCAGCCCCGACAATCACCTGCGGCTGCTCGGCGAGGCGCTGAGCGCTGTCGCCGAGGAGTTCGGCGACTGGCGCTGGAACCACGTCAAGGCGGTGCAGCGGACGATGGGCGCCAAGGTCGGCAGCGGAGGCTCCGCCGGCCTGGCGTGGTTGCAGCGCAGCATGGCCCGGGTGGTCTTCCCGGAGCTATGGTCGGCCCGCACCGCGATGTGACCGGAGAGCGAGACATGCAAACCCCAGAACAAGAAGCGCATCGCCGTGACGAGGCCGACCCCGGTCACCGGCACCTGTTCCACGTGCCGCCTGCCGACGGCGGCGACCACCCCGAGTCGGCGTACCTGGCCGGCAACTCGCTCGGTCTGCAACCTCGGGCCACCCGCGACGAACTCCTGGCCGACCTGGACGCGTGGGGGCGGCTCGGCGTGGAGGGGCACCTGGAGGCGGAGCGCCCCTGGCTGCCGTACCACGAGTTGTTGACCGGCCCGGCCGCGCGACTGGTCGGTGCCCGGCCCGCGGAGGCCGTGGTGATGAACTCGCTCACCGTCAACCTGCACCTGCTGATGGTGAGTTTCTACCGACCGGCCGGCGCGCGCACCCGCATCGTCATCGAGGATGCCGCCTTCCCCTCGGACAGCTACGCCGTGCGCAGCCAGGCCCGGTTCCACGGCCTGGACCCGGACGACACAGTGGTCCGGTTGCGTCCGCGCGCGGGTGAGGACGCCCTGCGTACCGAGGACGTGACCGACTACCTGGCCGCCGAGGGCGACCGGGTGGCGCTGCTGCTGCTCGGCGGGGTCAACTACCTCACCGGTGAGCTGCTGGACATCCCGGCGATCACGGCTGCCGGCCGGGCCGCCGGTGCGGTTGTCGGTTGGGATCTGGCCCACGCGGTCGGCAACGTGCCGCTGGCCCTGCACGACTGGGAAGTCGACTTCGCCGCGTGGTGCTCCTACAAGTACCTGAACTCCGGCCCGGGTGCCCTCGCTGGCGTCTACGTGCACGAGCGCCACCTCGGCGACGAGAACCTGCAGCGGTTCGAGGGGTGGTGGAGCACGGCGGCAGCCACCCGGTTCGAGATGACGCCGGTGTCCCGACCACCGGCCACTGTGGAGGCCTGGCAGATCTCCAACCCGCCGATCTTCGCGATGGGCCCGGTGCGTACCTCGCTGGAGCTGTTCGACGCGGTGGGGATGACCGCGCTGCGCGCGCGCAGCCAGCGCCTCACCGGCTGGCTGGAGTCACTGCTCGACGAGGTGACCGTCGGCCGGCCGCTGCGGGTGGTCACCCCACGTGACCCAGCCCGCCGAGGTTGCCAGCTCTCCGTGCGCATCGGGTCGGGCAGCGCCGCCGAGCTGACCAAACGCCTGCGGTACGAACACGGGGTCATCGCCGACGCCCGCGAACCCGACGTCGTGCGGTTCGCCCCGGTGCCGCTGTACTCCACGTACCTCGACTGCTGGCGGGCCGCCGCGGCGCTCGCCGCGACGGTGGGGGCGACCTCTGTGAGCGCGAGGAGTGAGCCGGGGTTGCGAGCCCCGCAGTCGCGAACGAAAGGCGGCTCAGCATGACCGCGCGGCGTGACGAGATCGCGATCATCGGTGCCGGGCTGGCCGGCTGTCTGGCTGCCTGCTTCCTGGCCCGGCGTGGCTACCCGGTGGCCCTCTACGAGCGCCGCTCCGACCCGCGCGCCGGCACCGCCGAACGCGGTCGCTCGATCAACCTGGCGCTCTCGGAACGCGGCCTGGACGCGTTGCGCCGGATCGGGCTGGCCGAGCAGGTGATGGCCGACGCGCTGCCGATGCGCGGCCGGATGATCCACCCGGTCGAGGGCGAGCAGCAGTTCCAGTCGTACAGCGCGGCCGGCGACCGGGCGATCAACTCGATCAGCCGGGGCGCGTTGAACAACGCCCTGCTGGACGAGGCCGCCGCGCTGCCGGGCGTGCGGGTCGTCTTCGACCACCGGCTGGTCGGGCTCGACCCGACCGACGGCGCCCTGAGCTTCGAGACCCCGCAGGGCCCGGTCGCGGCCAAGGCGTCCGTCGTGCTCGGCGCCGACGGCGCCGGCTCCGCGGTGCGTGGGCAACTGCTGGCGTACGGGCTGCTCGACGAGAGCGTGGACTTCCTCGACTACGGCTACAAGGAGCTGACGATCCCGCCGCTGGGCGGGGACTTCGCCCTGGAGGAGGACGCGCTGCACATCTGGCCGCGCGGCACCTCGATGATGATCGCGCTGCCGAACCCGGACCGCTCCTTCACCTGCACGCTGTTCTGGCCCAACGACGGTGCCGGCAGCTTCGCCTCGCTGACCAGCCCGGCGGAGATCGAACGGCACTTCACCGAGCACTACCCGGACGTGGTCCCGCTGGCCCCGAACCTGGTCGACGACTACCAGCACAACCCGGTGGGCGTGCTCGGCACCGTGCGCTGCACCCCGTGGCAGGTCAGCGGAAAGGTCGGCCTGCTCGGCGACGCGGCGCACGCCATAGTGCCGTTCTACGGCCAGGGCGCCAACTGCGCCTTCGAGGACGTGGTGGAGCTGGACCGCTGCCTGGACGAGTGCGCCGACGACTGGTTGGCGGCGCTGCCGCTGTTCCAGCGGCGCCGGCAGGAGAACGCCGAGGCCATCGCGACGATGGCGCTGACCAACTTCGTGGAGATGCGGGACAAGGTCGCCTCCCCGGTCTTCCAGACCCGACGGCGGGTGGAGCACGCACTGGAACGGGCCCTGCCGGGCCGGTACGTTTCCCAGTACGAACTGGTGTCGTTCTCCACCACCCCGTACGCGGAGGTGCGCCGCCGGGTGCGCCAACAGCACCTGGTGCTCGGGGCGGTCGTCGGCGGAGCCGCGCTGCTGCTGGTCGGCGCGATCGGCGCGGCACTGGGCCGAGGGAGGCGCGCATGACCGGCAACTGGGATCCGCGGCTGATGGCCGGCCACGCGCCGAGTGGTCCGCAGCGGTTGCGCAACTTCGTCGCCGGTGAGTTCGTCGACGGCGGGAACCCGTTCGCCAAGGCCAGCCCGGTCACCGGGGAGCAGGTCTTCGAGGTGGACGAGGCATCGCAGTCGACAGTGGACGATGCGGTGGCCGCCGCCCGGGCGGCGCTGCGGGGGCCGTGGGGCCGCATGGGGGAGCGCGAGCGCGCCGAGGTGCTGCGCCGCGTCGCCGACGAGCTGGAGCGCCGCTTCGACGACCTGGTCACCGCCGAGGTCGCCGACACCGGCAAATCCATCGCCCAGGCCCGCACCCTGGACATCCCGCGCGGCGCGGCGAACTTCCGCGCGTTCGCGGAGATCGTGGCGACCGCCCCCACCGAGTCGTTCACCACCGTCACCCCGACCGGCGGTCGGGCACTCAACTACGCGCTGCGCAAGCCGGTCGGCGTGGTCGCGGTCATCGTGCCGTGGAACCTGCCGTTGCTGCTGCTCACCTGGAAGGTTGCTCCGGCGCTGGCCTGCGGCAACGCCGTCGTGGTCAAGCCCAGCGAGGAGACTCCCGCCTCGGCGACGGTGCTCGCCGAGGTGATGGCCGCCGCTGGCGTACCGGCCGGTGTGTTCAACCTGGTGCACGGCTTCGGGCCGGACTCGGCGGGCGAGTTCCTCACCCGCCACCCGGGCGTCGACGCGATCACCTTTACCGGCGAGTCGGCCACCGGCGGCGCGATCATGCGGGCCGCCGCCGATGGGGTGAAGGCGGTGAGCTTCGAACTCGGCGGCAAGAACGCCGGCCTGGTCTTCGCAGACGCCGACCTGGACGCCGCGGTGGCCGGCTCGGTGCGGTCCAGCTTCACCAACGGCGGTCAGGTGTGCCTCTGCACCGAGCGCATCTACGTGCAGCGGCCAGTCTTCGAGGAGTTCACCGCCCGACTGGCGAAGCGGGCGGGCGAGCTGGCGTACGGCTGGCCGACCGATGAGGCGACCGCCACCATGCCGCTGATCTCCCACCAGCACCGGGCGAAGGTGCTCGGGGCGTACGAGCTGGCCCGGTCCGAGGGCGCCGAGGTGCTCACCGGCGGCGGTACGCCCACCTTCGGCGACACCCGCGACGGCGGGTCGTACGTGCAGCCGACGGTGCTCACCGGGCTCGGCCCGGACGCCCGCACCAACCGCGAGGAGATCTTCGGCCCGGTGGTGCACGTCGCGCCGTTCGACACCGAGGACGAGGCGTACGCCCTCGCCAACGGCACCGAGTACGGCCTGGCGGCGACCGTGTGGACCCGGGACGTGGGCGTCGCGCACCGGGCCGGTGCCCGGCTCGACGCCGGCATCGTCTGGGTCAACACCTGGTTCCTGCGGGACCTGCGTACTCCGTTCGGCGGGGTGAAGGCGTCCGGGATCGGTCGCGAGGGCGGCGTGCACTCGCTGAACTTCTACTCCGAACTCACGAACGTCTGCGTGGACCTGTCGTGAGCCGTAGCGAGGGAGCGGGCATGGAAGCTGACATCGAGGCCGCCAACCGGGAGCTGGCCGACGCCCGCAGCACCGGCAAGCCGTGCGCGCCGCTTCGGGGCCGGCTGCTGCCGGAGGGCGACGTCGAGGCCGCGTACCGCGTGCAGCAACTCCAGGCGCGGGCCTGGCAGGGCCGCGGCGAACGCCGGATCGGCGCGAAGATCGGGCTGACCTCCCGGGCGGTGCAGGAGACCTTCGGGGTGTTCCAACCGGACTTCGGCATGCTGACCGACGCCATGGCGGTCGGCGACGGGGTCGAGGTGCCCATCGACCGACTGCTCCAGCCTCGGGTCGAGGCGGAAATCGCGTTCGTGCTCGACAAGGATCTCCCGAACCCGCAGCTCACCACCGTCGACCTGATCCGCGCGGTCGACCACGTGCTGCCGGCGATCGAGATCGTCGACTCCCGGATCGCCGCCTGGGACATCTCCATCGTGGACACCGTCGCCGACAACGCCTCCAGCGGGCTCTTCGTGCTCGGCACCACGCCGCGCCGGCTCGCCGACGTGGACCTGCGACTGTGCGGGATGGTGCTGGAGCACGCCGGCGAGCCGGTGTCGGTGGGTGCGGGCGCCGCCTGCCTGGGCAACCCACTGCACGCCCTGCTGTGGCTGGCTGGCACCCTCGCCCGCGCCGGTGACCCGCTGCGTGCCGGGGACGTGGTGCTCTCCGGGGCGCTCGGCCCGATGGTGCCGGTCACCCCCGGCGCCGCGTACGAGGCCCGGATCTCCGGGCTGGGTTCGGTGCGCACCTGCTTCAGCAAGGAGACTTCCGCGTGACCACCGGTATAGCGGTGCTTGGTTCCGGGAACATCGGCACCGACCTGATGATCAAGGTGTTGCGGCTGAGCGACAGCCTGCGCATGGTGGCGATGGCCGGTATCGACCCGGCCTCCGACGGCCTGGCGCGTGCTCGCCGGCTCGGCGTCGCCACCACCGCCGACGGCGTGGACGGGCTCGTCGCGCTGCCCGAGTTCGCCGACGTCGAGTTGGTGTTCGACGCCACCTCGGCCGGCGCGCACCGACGCCACGACGAGGTGCTGCGCGCCCTCGGCCGCACTGTGGTCGACCTGACCCCGGCCGCGATCGGCCCGTACGTGGTGCCGCCGGTCAACCTCGACGAGCACCTGCACCAGCCCAACGTCAACATGGTGACCTGTGGCGGACAGGCGACAGTGCCGATCGTCGCCGCGGTACGCCGGGTCACCCCGGTGGCGTACGGGGAGATCGTCGCCTCGATCGCGTCGAAGTCCGCCGGGCCGGGAACCCGAGCCAACATCGACGAGTTCACCGAGACCACGGCCCGCGCCATCGAGGTGGTGGGCGGTGCCGAGCGGGGCAAGGCGATCATCGTGCTGAACCCGGCGGACCCGCCGCTGCTGATGCGGGACACCGTCTACTGCCTCTGCCCGGACGCCGACGCGGACACCGACGCGATCGCCGCCTCGGTGGCGGACATGGTGGCGACCGTGCAGGAGTACGTCCCCGGTTACCGGCTCAAGCAGGACGTGCAGTTCGACCGGGTCGAGGCGTACCTGCCGACGCTCGGGCGGCGGCTCACCGCTCTTCAGGTGTCGGTCTTCCTGGAGGTCTCCGGCGCCGGGCACTACCTGCCCGCGTACGCCGGGAACCTGGACATCATGACCTCCGCCGCGCTGCGCACCGCGGAGCGGCTGGTCGCCCTGCGTTCCTCGGAGGTGGCCGCGCCATGACCGACCTTTACATCCAGGACGTGACGCTGCGCGACGGCATGCACGCCATCGCCCACCAGTACACAGTCGACCAGGTACGCACCATCGCCGCCGCGTTGGACGCCGCCGGGGTGGCCGCCATCGAGGTGGCGCACGGTGACGGGCTCGCCGGTTCCAGCGTCAACTACGGCCACGGCGCGGCCAGCGATGCCGAGTGGATCTCCGCCGCCGCCGAGGTGCTGACCACGGCGAAGCTGACCACGCTGCTGCTGCCCGGGATCGGCACCATCGCCGACCTGAAGGCGGCGAAGGCGCTCGGGGTGACCAGCGTGCGCATCGCCACCCACTGCACGGAGGCGGACATCTCCGCCCAGCACATCTCGTGGGCCCGGGAGAACGGCATGGACGTCGCCGGGTTCCTGATGATGTCGCACATGAACGATCCGGCCGGGTTGGCCGGGCAGGCCAAGCTGATGGAGTCGTACGGGGCGCACTGCGTCTACGTCACCGACTCCGGCGGTCGGCTGCTGATGTCCGACGTGGCGCAGCGGGTCGACGCGTACCGGCAGGTCCTCGCCCCGGAGACGCAGATCGGCATCCACGCGCACCACAACCTGTCACTCGGGGTCGCCAACAGCGTGCTCGCCGTCGAGCACGGTCGGATCACCGGGTCCGCGCCGGTCGGTCCCGACGCGGTGCACGGTCGGACGGTCCGGGTGGACGCCTCCCTCGCCGGCATGGGCGCGGGCGCCGGCAACGCGCCGCTGGAGGTCTTCGTCGCGGTCGCCGAGCTGCACGGCTGGAAGCACGGCTGTGACGTGTTCGCGCTGATGGACGCGGCCGACGACATCGTCCGCCCGTTGCAGGACCGGCCGGTCCAGGTGGACCGGGAGACGCTCTCCCTGGGGTACGCGGGTGTCTACTCCAGCTTCCTGCGGCACGCCGAGCGGGCCTCCACGAAGTACGGCGTGGACGTCCGGTCGATCCTGGTCGAGCTGGGCCGCCGCCGGATGGTCGGCGGCCAGGAGGACATGATCGTGGACGTGGCCCTCGACCTGGCCGACAAGGAGCAGGCCGTGAGCGCGGGGAGTGAGCCGGGTCCGCGAGCCCCGCAGTCGCGAACGGAAGGTGGCACAGCATGATCGGCGTGGACATCGTCGGGATCGCCGAGAAGCTGGGCGCGGCGGCCGACACGGCCACCGCCATCCCGCAACTCGCCGCCGAGACCGGCCTCGACGTGGACACCGCGTACGCCGTGCAGGCCGCGCTGCTGCAACGTCGGCTGAACGCCGGTGAGCGGTTGGTCGGGTTGAAAATGGGGCTGACCAGCAGGGCGAAGATGGCCCAGGTCGGCGTGGACGAGGTGATCTGGGGGCGGCTCACCAACGCGATGCGGGTGCCCGACGGCGGCGCCGTGGACCCGGCCGCGTACATCCATCCCCGGGTCGAGCCGGAGGTGGCGTTCCTGCTGGACCGGCTGCCCGAGCCGGGCGAGCCGGTCGGCGACTTCGCCACGGCGGTCCGCGCGGTCGCCCCGGCCATCGAATTGATCGACTCCCGGTACGCGGACTTCCGTTTCTCGTTGCCCGACGTGGTCGCTGACAACACCTCGGCCGCCGCCTTCGTGATCGGGCCGTGGTCGCCGGTGCCGGCGGGGCTGGACAACCTGGGCGTGCTGCTGGAGGTCGACGGGCGGGTGGCGCAGGTCGGTTCGACGGCGGCGATCCTCGGTGATCCGCGCCGGGCGCTCGACGAGGGCATCCGGTTGGCGGGCCGGCACGGGGTGCGGCTGGAGTCCGGCTGGGTCTTCCTGGCCGGTGCCGCCACCGCCGCTGTTCCGTTGCGTCCCGGCGCCCACGTCCGCGCCGTCGTCGAGAAGCTCGGCACGGCCTCGCTGCGGGCGTCGTCGTGACCGCCCGGGTGGTGGCCGGGAAGGCCGTCCCGCGGGGGGCTTTTCCGCACGTCAAGGTCGCCGGTGGCTTCGTCTTCGTCTCCGGTACGTCGTCACGGCGCGCGGACAACACCTTCGCCGGTGTCGAGGTGGACGGGTTCGGCACCACCAACCTCGACATCCGGGTGCAGACGCGGGCCGTCATCGAGAACGTGCGGGATCTGCTGCGTTCGGTCGGAGCGGACCTCACCGACCTGGTGCAGGTGACGGCGTACCTGGTCAACATGAACGACTTCGGTGGTTACAACGAGGTGTGGGCCGAGTTCTTCGACGCCTCCGGACCGACCCGTACGACGGTGGCGGTACACCAGTTGCCGCACCCGCACCTGCTGATCGAAATCCAGGCCGTGGCCCTTCTTCCCTCGGGAGGTCAGTCGTGAGTGAGATCGCCGAGCCGTTCAGCTTTCCGGGCTGGATCGCCGACAACCAGCACCTGTTGAAGCCCCCGGTGGGCAACAAGGAGATGTTCCCCGGCGGGGACGACTTCATCGTGATGGTGGTGGGTGGGCCCAACCAGCGCACCGATTTCCACGTGGACCCGTACGAGGAGTTCTTCTACCAGGTCAAGGGCAACATGCACATCAACCTGGTCACCCCGGAAGGGCCGCGCACCGTGCACGTGCGCGAGGGGCAGATGTGGATGTTGCCGCGAAACACCCCGCACTCGCCGCAGCGGCCGGAGGCCGGCTCGATCGGCATGGTCGTCGAGCGGGTCCGTGAGGAGGGCACCCTGGAGACGTTCCAGTGGTACTGCCCGGAGTGCGGCGACAAGGTGCACGAGGTCGAGTTGCAGGTCCGCGACATCGCCGCCGATCTGCCGCCGGTGTTCCAGGCGTTTTACGCCGACGAGTCGGCGCGCACCTGTGCCAACTGCGGCACAGTGCACCCGGGCAAGGGCTGATGCCCGCAGGCGTGGTCGACGTGCACACGCACGTCGTACCGAAGGGTTGGCCGGACCTCGGCGCGGCGTGTGGCGGGTCCGACTGGCCGTGGTTGCGGGTCGACTCCGAGCGCGCCGCCATGATCATGGTGGGGGAGACGGAGTTCCGCCCGGTCGGCGCGGAGTGCTGGGACGCGTCGCGCCGACTGGTCGACATGGACGCCGACGGCGTGGCCGTGCAGGTGGTCTCGCCCACCCCGGTCTTCTTCAGCTACGACCGTCCGGCCGGCCAGGCGGTGAAGGTCGCCCGGATCTTCAACGACCTGACCCTGGAGGTCACCGCGGCCGGGGGTGACCGACTGGTGCCGTTCTGCCAGGTGCCGCTCCAGGACCCGGACGCCGCCTGCGCAGAGCTGGACCGCAGCCTCGCCGCCGGGCACGTCGGCGTGGAGATCGGCAACCACGTCGGCGACCGGGACCTGGACGACGCCGGTGTGGTCACCTTCCTCCAGCACTGCGCCGAGGTGGGCGCACCCGTCTTCGTCCACCCGTGGGACATGCCGGGCGGGCCACGACTGGACCGTTGGATGGCCCGCTGGCTCACCGGGATGCCCGCCGAGACGCACCTGTCGGTGCTGGCGATGATCCTCGGCGGTGTCTTCGACCGGGTGCCCGAGACGCTGCGGATCTGTTTCGCGCACGGCGGCGGCAGTTTCCCGTTCTGGCTCGGCCGCGCCGACAACGCCTGGCACCGCCGTGGCGACCTGGTCCGGGGCGCGTCCGCCGGTCCGCCCAGCAGCTACCTCGACCGGTTCAGTGTCGACTCGGTGGTCTTCGCGCCGCCCGCCCTGCGGCTGCTGGTCGACACCCTGGGGGAGGATCGGGTGCTGGTCGGCAGCGACTACCCGTACCCGCTGGGTGAACGGCCGGCCGGCGCGGTGGTGCACGCGGCCGACTTCCTCAGCGAGGACCAACGCGACAAGCTCCTGTCCACCAACGCCCTGCGCTTCCTGCACGGCTGAGCGCGGCTCACGTCGCCGGCATGCGCAGATCTTGGACACTTTCCGTTCGAACGGCCCGCCAACGTGACGGAAAGTGTCCAAGATCTGCGGCTCGACCACGTCAAGCGTGCGGTGGGCATCCGGTTGGTCCGTTTCCGGTCTCCGGCGCGTGTCGGCTGCGCGAAGGGCCGACTGCCGGCAGGATGGCGTAATGGCCGAGCCGCACGACCTGACCGCGTTGGAACAGGCCGCCGCGATCACCCGCGGCGAGCTGTCCAGCGTCGACCTGGTCGAGCATTCCCTGCGCCGGGTCGCGGCGCTCGGCGACACCGTGGGCGCGTTCGTCACCGTCACACCGGACCTCGCCCGGCAGGCCGCGCGCGCCGCCGACGCGGCGCCTCACGAGGAGCGCGGCCCACTGCACGGCGTGCCGACCGCGATCAAGGACCTGACGCTCACCGCCGGGGTTCGCACCACCTTCGGTTCGGCCGCCTTCGTCGACTTCGTCCCGCCGGTCGACGCCGACGTGGTCCGCTTCATCAAGGCCGCCGGTCTGGTCAGCCTGGGCAAGACGACCACCTCCGAGCTGGGCTGTTCGCTCTACTCCGAGGGCCGGGTCGCGCCGCCGGCCCGCAACCCGTGGCAGTTGGCGTACACGGCGGGCGGTTCCAGCGGCGGCTCGGCGGCGGCGGTCGCGGCCGGGCTCGTCCCGGTCGCCCAGGGATCCGACGGCGGCGGGTCGCTGCGCATCCCGGCGTCGCTCTGCGGCCTGGTCGGCTACAAGCCCAGTCGGGGCCTCGTCTCCGGCGGGCCGATCGGCTCCGGCGCGTTCGGCCTGCCCACCGCCGGCCCGCTCGGACGGACGGTCACCGACGTCGCCGCACTGCTCGACGTCATGGCCGTTCCCGTCCCCGGCGAGCCCTACCTGCCGCCGCCCGCGCCGCCCGGCGGCTACCTGGCCGTCGCGCGCCGGGCCGAGCCCGGCCCGCTGCGGATCGGCCGGTTCACCACGCCGATGCTCGCCGAAGAACCGGTGCATCCCGACTGCGTGGCCGCCGTGGACCGGGCCGCCGCGCTGCTCACGGCGGCCGGCCACGAGGTGGTCGAGGTGCCGCCGCCGCTCGGGCCGGCGGTGTGGCCGCTGTTCGAGACTCTCTGGTACGTGCTGGCGCTCGCCCCGGTGCCACCGCAGCGGGAGGCGGAGCTGCTGCCCTTGACCCGGCTGCTCCGGGCCCGGGGCGCTGAACTCTCCGCCGGCACCCTGACCGCCACCCTCGGGGAGTTGCAGGCGCAGGTGCGCCTCGGTGCCCGCCGCACCGCCGGGTGTGACCTGCTCCTGTGTCCCACCCTGGCCACCCCGCAGGCACCCGTCGGCTGGTTCACCGCCGACGCGGACCCGGCCGCCGACTTCGACCGGCAACGCCGGTTCTCGCCCTACTGCGCCATCTTCAACGTCACCGGCGATCCCTCCGTCTCCCTGCCACTGGGCACCACGACCGACGGACTGCCCGTCGGGGTGCTGCTCACCGGCCGGTACGGCGACGACGCGCGGCTCATAGCTACCGCTGCGCAACTGGAGAACTGCAGTGACGGATGGGATCGGCACCCCGCAATCTGGCGGGCCGTCGACTCCGCTAACGTGAATGGTGACGGAGTCGGGCGGTCGGCAGATTGATCGTCCATCCGACCCGGTTTTTCACTGTCGTCCTTCTTCCGCCTGGGGGCGTTGGGATTGTCTGTTACCGAGACGTTGCTGGTCTTCGTCGGCATCCCGTTGGCCGCGGTGCTGGTCATCGCCGGCCTGTCGTACGCCGGTAGCCACGGTGGTGCCACCGGCGGTGGCGGTGGTGCCAAGCGCTACCGCCCGGGCCGGCCCTTCGACTTCACTCCGGTCTGGTTCCTGGGCCGTCCGGAGCAGCTGGCCGACTCGGCCGGCACCGCGCTGACGGCGGGGGCGCAGGCGCCCGCGCTGACCAGCCACAAGCTTGAGCAGGCCAGCGTCGAGGCGCCGGCCGGTGGAACCGGAGGCGCAAGTGACCGTTGGTGAAAAGCAGGCCGGGTCGGAAAATCCGCCCGAGGTGCTCGACGGGCCGTTCTCGACCCGCCAGCTGCTGCGCATCGACGAGGCGTTGCGCCTGGCCGACAAGGGCACCGGTCTGGTCTTCTCGGTCTTCGTCGGTGGTCTCGACGAGCCGATCCGTGAGCACGCCCAGCGGCTGCACCGTCAGCTCGCCGAGCCCGACAAGTCGGTGCTGATCGCCGTGTCGCCCAACCAGCGCCAGCTGGAGATCATCACCGGGCGGTACGCCCGCAAGCGCATCCCCGACACGTACGCCAAGCTGGCCGCGCTCTCCATGGTCGGCGCGTTCAGCGGCGGTGACCTGGCCGGCGGCATCATCAACGGCCTCGACCAGCTCGCCAGCCACGCCGGCAAGGGCTGAGCCCTTCCTCGTACGACGAAGCCCGGCCCGCTGAACGCGGGCCGGGCTTCGGTGTGTCCGGGGTTGTCTCAGCGGGGCCAGGCGGAGGGATCGAGGCGCTCGAAGCGCCGCCCGTACTTCCGCCACAACAGCGTCCGGGGCCGGCGCGGGCTCAGACCCACGCCGGCCCCGGGCCGGACAACGCTGCTCAGGAGCCCTGGGCGTCCTTCGCGCGGGCCTTCAGCGCCCGCACCACACCGTCGCGGCCCTCGGCCACCAGCCGACGCAGCGGGGCGGGGTGCCCGTCACCGGCCAGCCACGCGTCAGTGGCCGCGACCGTGTCGTCCTCCACCAGATAGGTCGGGTACGCCAACTGGGCGAACTCCTGCGCCGGCTCGCTGTCCCGGGTGGCCCACACCTGCCCGACCGCCGCGAAGTACCGCTCCCGGTACGGGGCAACCAGCTCCACCTGCGCCGGGTGGGCGAACCCCTGCAACAGCGCCCGGTGCCGCCAGTTGGGCAGCGCGTCCGGGCCGGTGAGCAGGGCCCACACGGCGGCCTTGTTCTCGGCCGTCGGCATCAACGCGTGCGCGTACGCGGCTTCCCGCTCGCCGCTGGCCGTTCGGTCGCTGCTCAACTCCGCCTCGATCTCGGCGGTCCCGGCGGCACCGTTGGCCACCAGCGCGGCGAGGACCGACCAGCGCAGCTCGGTGTCGACGGTCAGCCCGGCCGGCATGCCGGTGCCGTCCAGCCAACCGCGTAGCGTGGCCAGGTCTTCCTCGGAGCGGACCGCCGAGGTGAACGCACGGGCCCAGGCCAACTGGAACCCGCTGCCGGGCTCGGCGGCAGCGAGTGCGTCGCGGGCGGTACGGGCCAGGTCGGCCCAGCCGGTCGGCGCCCAGGCCGGGTCGGCGTACAGGGTGAGCGCGGTGGTCGCCTGCCGCAGGGTGGCGGTGACCAGGTTGATGTCGGTCTCCGCGGGCAGCCCGCTCAGCGTCAGCGCCACGTAGTCGCGGGCGGACAGCTCGGCGTCGCGGATCATGTCCCACGCGGCGGTCCAGCAGAGTGCGCGGGCCAGCGACGAGTCGAAGCCACCGATGTGCTGCACCACTGTCGCCATCGAACGCTCGTCGAGGCGCAGCTTGGTGTAGCTGAGGTCGTCGTCGTTGAGCAGCAACACGTCAGCGGCCCGGACGCCACGCAGCGCGGCGAGATCCGTGTGCTCGCCGCTCACGTCCACCTCGTACCGCTCCCGACGGACCAACCGTCCGTCGGTCAGGTCGTACAGGCCCACACCGATCCGGTGGGTCCGCAGCGTCGGGTACGCCGCCGGGGCCTCCTGCCGCACCAGCACCTGCTCGTACGTGCCGTCGGCCCCGATGGTCACCTCCGGACGCAGCGTGTTGACCTGCGCGGTCTCCAACCACTGCGCGGCGAACTTGCGCAGCTCCCGCCCGGATGCGGTCTCCAGCTCGGTCAGCAGGTCGTCGAAGGTGGCGTTGCCCCAGGCGTGCTTGCCGAAGTAGGCCCGCAGCCCGGCCACGAACGGCTCCTCACCCACGTACGCGACGAGCTGCTTGAGCACGCTCGCGCCCTTGGCGTAGGTGATGCCGTCGAAGTTGACCTCGACGGCCTCCATGTCCGGCATCTCGGTGTAGACCGGGTGGGTGGAGGAGAGCTGGTCCTGCCGGTAGCCCCAGTTCTTCCGGATGGACAGGAAGGTCGTCCACGCCTCGCTGAACCGGGTCGCGTTCGTGTTGCACCAGTGGCTGGCCCACTCGGCGAACGACTCGTTCAGCCACAGGTCGTTCCACCAGCGCATGGTGACCAGGTCACCGAACCACATGTGGGCCAGCTCGTGCAGGATCGTGTTGGCCCGCTGCTCGTACTCGAAGTCGGTGACCTGCGAGCGGAACAGGTAGTGCGACTCGGCGTGCGTCACGCAGCCGAAGTTCTCCATCGCGCCGGCGTTGAAGTCGGGCACCCAGAGCTGGTCGTACTTCGGCAGCGGGTAGCGCACGTCGAACTTCTCGTGGAAGAAGTCGAAGCCCTGCTTGGTGATCAGGAAAAGGTCGTCGGAGTCCAGGTACTGGGCCATCGACGCCCGGCAGAAGACCCCCAGGTCGATGCCGTCGTGCGTGTCGCGCACCTCGTGGTAGGGCCCGGCGCACATCGCGGTGATGTAGGTGCTCATCCGGGGCGACTCGGTGAAGTGCAGCGTCTTGAGCGCCTCACCGGCCGGCTCCTCCCGCTGCACGGGCATGTTGGAGATCGCCCGCCAGTGCGCCGGCACTGTGACGTGCCAGGTGTAGACGCTCTTCAGGTCGGGCTGGTCGAAGCAGGCGTACACCCGCTGCGCGTCGGCCGTCTCGAACTGGCTGTAGAGGTACGTCTCGCCGTCCACCGGGTCGACCGTCCGGTGCAGACCCTGACCGCTGTTCGAGTAACCGAAGTCGGCGTCGACCACCAGGACGTTGTCGCTGTCCAACCCGGACAGGGTCAGGCCCTTCTCGGCGGACCAGTCGGAGAGGTCGACGGGCGTGCCGTTCAGCGTCGCGGACCGCACCGACTCGGCGGCCAGCTCGATGAAGGTGTTCGCACCCGGTTCGGAGCAGCGGAACCGGACCTCGGTCGTCGACCGGAACGTGCGGCCGTCGGCCGCCAGCACGGCGCTGGACAGGTCCAGACTGATGTCATACCCCGTCACGTTGAGCAGGCGTGCCCGCTCGGTCGCTTCGACCTGCGTCAGGTTGCGCACTCCCGGCACTGTTCGTCTCCATCCCACATGTCGCCGTACGCCCGGCGGCGCCCGTTCGCCTACCGCTCGTGACGGCTGGCCCGATTCGAGTCTTCCATGTACGGGCAGCCCGCGGTGGCCGAGGTCACGCTCTCATTCGGGTGCCGGTCGATGTGCTGCGGGGTGAAGATTCTCCTGAGACGCCGACCTGTCGGCGCCACCCGTCGCGAAGGGATCTCACAGTGACCGAACGTGTCACCGCCGACATGTGGTTCGACCCGGCCTGCCCGTGGGCCTGGATCACCTCTCGCTGGCTGCTCGAGGTCGAGCAGATCCGGGATGTGGACATCCGCTTCCACGTGATGAGCCTGGCCGTGCTCAACGACGGCCGGGACGAGCTGCCCGAGGAGTACAAGGAGTTCCTGAAGACCGCGTGGGGCCCGGTGCGGGTCTGCATCGCCGCCGAGCAGCTGCACGGCAACGACGTGCTGCGCCCGCTCTACACCGCGCTCGGCACCCGGATCCACCTCCAGAAGCAGGAGCGGGGTCCGGAGCTGTACGTGGCCGCGCTCACCGAGGCCGGCCTCGACCCGGCACTGGCCGCGGCCGCCGACAGCACCGACTACGACGAGGCACTGCGGGCCAGCCACGAGGCGGGCATGCGCCCGGTCGGGCAGGACGTGGGCACTCCCGTCGTGCACGCTCCCGGCCCGGACGGCACCCCGGTCGCGTTCTTCGGCCCGGTGATCACCCCGGCTCCGAAGGGGGAGGCCGCCGGCCGGCTGTGGGACGGCGTGCTGCTGGTCGCCGGCACCCCGGGCTTCTACGAGCTCAAGCGCACCCGCGAGCAGAGCCCGATCTTCGACTGAGCGACGACCACCGCGCCCCCGTCCGTGCTTCGTCAGTCGCGCGGACGGGGGCGTTTCTCGTCCTCCGCCGAGGTCGGCGGTGGGTCGTGGCGTCACCGGGAGGCGGGCGGCGTCGTTTCCCTCGGTGTCCGCCGCAGCGACCCGAAGGGCCGCACGCCGCAGTTCGTGGAGGCAAATCCCGATGGCCAAGCACCGTGCGTCCGGTGACGATCAGCTGACCCGGCAGGGGGTGATCGAGACTCCCGGCGCGGATTACTGGTCCGTTGACGACTCCCGCTGGCCGACGGTCCGCCCGGACCTGCCCGCCCACCTGGTGGATCTCCTCGCGCCGCCCATCGTGGTGGGCGTGGCGCGGGTCCCGGTGACCTCCCGGCTCACCCCGCCCAGGCCGGTCGACCCACTGCCGTCGTCAGTCGACGCGGTGCCGACCAGCGCGCCGGCGCTGGTGCCGTCGGGGGCGGCCCCGGCCGAACCGGCTCCTCCGCCGCCGGCACCGGCTCCTCCGCGCCCGGTGCCGACGCCGCCGCTGAACCCTCGGCCCGTTCCCACGCCTCCTCCCGACCGTCCGGTGCCGGGCCCGCCCGCGTCGCCCCGCCGCGCCCTGAACAGCGGGCCGATCGGGACCGGTCGGCGTGGCAACGGTGGGCCGGTGAGCGCGGGCAGGCACCGCCGGGGCACCTCCGACCGCGCCGGCTGACCAGCCGGGCCCTTCCGGGCGCTTTCATCTGGTGGACGCACCGCGGGTCCCCGTCGGCGGCGACACCGTCGCCGGTAGCGTCAGTGGGCATGACGGTCGTGCATCCGATCACCCGGGCCTGGGTCACCACTGGCGGCACCGGCGCGCAAAACTACGACGAGTTCGCCGACGACGCGGAGATCACCGCGATCATCGGGTCGAACCCGCACAGCGCTCTCGGCATCGAAATGCCGCATCGCGCCCCGCAGAGCCTGGGCAAGTCGTTCCTCGACGCGCTGCCGGACGCGGTGGCCCGCCTCGCCGAGGCCAAGGCCGACGGCAGTTACACCCCCGCCGAGCAGGTGGTGGTGCTCTACCGGATCAGCGCGCCCGGCGAGGAGCCGGCGTACGGGCTGTTCGCGATGGTGGACACCGACCAGATCTCCACCCGGGCAGACGAGCCGGGCCTGGTCATCCGCAACGAGGACGTCTTCATCGCCAAGGTGCGCGAGCGGGTGGCGCTGGCCGACGCGCTGGGGCACCTGCTCTCACCCGTACTCCTGCTCCAGACCGGGCGTGGCGACGAACTGCACGCCGCGCTCGCGGCGGCGACCGACACGGCCGGCGCGCCCGCCGCGACGGACACCGACCAGGCGGGGCGCACGCACGCCATCTGGCTGCTCGGCCCCGGCCCGGAGCAGGCCACGCTCACGGCTCTCGCCGGTGGCGGGGACCTGGTCGTCGCGGACGGCAACCACCGCAGCCTGGCCGCCCAGACCGGTGGGCTGCCGCGCTTCCTGGCCGTGGTCACCACCCCCGCGTCGGTGGCCATCCAGCCGTACAACCGGCTGGTCAGCGAGCTGACCACCACCCCGGCCGAGCTGCTCGACCGGCTGCGGGCCGCGGGCGCCGCTGTCGAGCCGATCGACGGCCCGGTCGAGGTCCCGGCGGCCGGCGGCACCGTGCACCTCCGCCTCGACGGCCAGGGGTACGCGGTGCGCCTGCCCGCCACCGCCTCCGCCCGCCTGGAAAACCTGGATCACGCTCTGGTCGAGCGGTTGGTGCTGCGTGACGCGCTCGGTCTGGACCCGGGCGACAAGCGAATCACCTACGTCGGGGGCGACTACCCGGCGAGCTGGCTCACCGGTGAGGTCGACGCCGACCGGGCCGAGTTGGCCATCCTGATCGCGCCGGTGACAGTGGCGGATTTCGTCGCTGTCAACCTGGCCAGGGAGAAGATGCCCCGCAAGAGCACCTGGTTCACCCCGAAGGCGCGCGGCGGCCTGGTCGTCGCCGAGCTGCCGCGTTGAGCGTCATCCCCACGACCGTGTGACGAACCCGGCTCGGGGACGCCGCCCGTGTGACGTCCCCGAGCGCGGCCTGACAGACTGCCCGGTATGCGCGTCTACCTGGGATCCGATCACGCCGGTTTCGAGTTGAAGGTGCACCTGGCCAGCCACCTGGCCATGCAGGGCTACGACGTGGTCGACGTCGGCCCGCACAGCTACGACCCGGACGACGACTACCCCACGTTCTGCCTGCACACGGGCGACCAGGTGGTGGCCGACGAGACGGGCCTCGGAGTGGTCATCGGTGGCTCCGGCAACGGTGAGCAGATCGCCGCGAACAAGGTCGCCGGCGTCCGCGCCGCGCTGGCCTGGAGCGTCGAGACAGCTCAGCTGGCCCGCCAGCACAACGACGCCAACGTGGTCGCCGTCGGTGCCCGCCAGCACACGCTGGACGAGGCGACCGCCATCGTCGAGGCGTTCCTGAACACGCCGTTCTCCGGCAACGAGCGGCACGCTCGTCGGATCACCCAGGTGGCCGAGTACGAGCGGACCCGGAAGCTGCCCGACCTGCCCTGACCGTGCGGCGCTCAGCGCGGCGAGCGGGGCAGCTCCTCGCGGGGCACCCAGTTTCGCCGGACGACCACCACCCGGGCTTCCGCCTCGGCCAGGTCGTCGTCGGTGGGGCGGGCCGCGTCCCGGGCCCGTAGCGCGGCGCTCAGTCCCACCTGGGACGAGCCGGAACCGACCAACCCGCGCAGCCCCCGCTCGCCGTCGCGCTCGTCGCCGCCCGTGCTCCTGCGTCGCGGCGGCGGCTCGTCACCGTCGTGCACGCCCGGCGTGCTGACCGTCGGGCCGTCCGCACCCGGTCTGGCCGTTTCGGTGTCGGCGTGGTGGCGCAGCCGTCGCCGTCGTCGGTCGGGGTCACCCATCAGCCGACCGTACCCTGGCCCGGTTGGATCCGGCACCGTCGCGGGGCCGCGCGCCCCGGCCGGGGTCGGCGACCGATTTGCCGGCTGGCTACCCTCGAATCAAGGCGGTGCTGTTGCCGTCGGTCAGGGGGAGGACGAGATGGCAGACCAGACGCAGCCGTGGGCGGAGCGGACCGTGGAGGTGCCACCGCAGGCCGGCGTCGGGGTGCCGCCGCAGCGTGACGGGTTCCGCCGGGGGGTCGCTCCGGTGGGCGAGCGACGCACCCCGCGGACGGAGCCGTTCCCGGTGGTCGAGCAGGAGCCGACCGGCACCGGTTGGCCCGGTGGCCCGGTGCCCCGCCGCTCGCTCAGCTCGCGGATGGCGCAGCTGCGGCGCGGCGGTGAGTGGAGCGCTGCGGCAGGCCTCTTCGCGTTCGTGTGTTGGGGGATCTGGGCGCTGTCCGGCCAGGGTGACCTGAGCGGCCCGCTGTTGGTGCTGGTGCTCAGCCTGCTGGTGGCGGCCGGCCTGTTCGCCCTGTTCCGGCTGGTCGGCCGGGTGGTGCTCGAGCGGCAGCTGGGCCGGGTCCGGCGCAGCGCCAGAGGTGCGCACCTGGCGACGGCGGTGTTCCTCGTCGGCCTCGGGGTGGCGTGGCTCCAGCAGACCGAGTGGGTCGTCTCGGCCTGGAACTGGATTTCCTCGAACTGACCGGGCGTGCACGGGCGGGCCGGTCCAGGACCCGCCCACCCGTGCACCCGGTCGTCTCCCCACCAGGCAAGGTCGCTGCTTACCCGGCCGGCCGCGGTTCATCCGTGGCCGGCCGCTCCGACCGGTACTCCTTCGTGGGCTTGCGTGATCCCCGATGTCGTGGAGCCGTTCGCTCAGTGCCGGGGTTTGTGCGCCCGGACCAGGATGCGCTGGGCGTGGGCCACGAACGGCCCGTGGCGACGGATGTGGTCGTGCAGATCGGCGAGCCGGGCCCGGTAGCGGTCCACGGTGAAGTCCGGCACCGTCCAGATGACTTTGCGGAGGAAGTGCACCACCGCTGCCACGTCGTTGAAGGTGGTCGGCAGCGCCTCGTGCCGCAGCTCGTCGATGACCAGGCCGGCGGCTCGCGCGTCGGCGGCGGCGCGGGCCGGGCTGCGTTCGTCACTGATCTCGCGGGGACCGGTGAGGAACTGGGCCAGCTCCCGATTGGACCCGGGGCCGATCTGCTGGGCCAGGTACCGCCCGCCGGGAGTGAGCACCCGTGCGATCTCGTCCCAGAGCACGACGTTGGGATGCCGGCTCACCACCAGGTCGAACGTCTCGTCGGGAAACGGGAGCGGAGCGTCCTCGGCAACGTCGACCACCCGTACGCCGCGCGGTTCGAGCGCGCGTCGGGCCAGTTGGAGGTTGGGCGGCCAGTGTTCGGTGGCCACTGTCAACGGGGGGAATGCCGGCACCTCGGAGAGCACCTCGCCGCCGCCGGTCTGGATGTCCAGCGCGGCGTGGGCAACCCTCATCTGGGCTGACATGAGTTTCAAATATCCCCAGGACGGCCGCTGTTCTGTCGCGCGGCCGTCGAACCAGGAGAAGTCCCAACCGTCCACGGACGCGTCGACGCCTTCTCGGAGCAGATCCTGGAAGGTCGCCGTGTCCTGCATTGCGTCAGGCTGACAGGCGGCAGTGGTGATGGCAAGCGGATGTGTCCCGTGTCGGCGCAGGGTGCATGCAATGACTCCTGTCAGTGATCTGACACCAATTCCGAACGATCTTTCGGTGAGAATTTGTCACGTGGCGGATCTCCTTCGTTTCGAAACTGATCAGGGCGTTCTCCTCGTCGAGGAACACGCTGGCACCGATCTGGAACGGGTCGGTCTGCTCGACCGGATCCGCCCCGCCCGGGAGACGCTGGAAACGGCACTGGCCCACATCAAACCCGCGCTCGACGCGGCGCTGGGCGTGGTCCGTGGGGTGGCGGTGCGTCCCGATCAGGTGGAGGTCGAGATTGGCGTCACCCTCACCGCGGAGGCTGGTGCCGTCGTCGCTCGCACCAGCGCACAGGGCCACCTCAAGGTCAAGCTGATCTGGACCTCGCCCGTCCCCGCACTGCCGTCGCCGGGTGAGGACGGGGCCGGCGCGCAGGAGGACGCCGCGCATGACTGAGCGCAACGTCGGCCTCCGCCCTCCGGCCGCCCCGGCCGAGTGGTTGGCGTTGGCGGAGCACGGATGACCGGCACCCGGTCGCTCACCGGCCGGGTGCGGATACTCGGTGGCCACTCCTCGTCGGTCGTCGGCGCGGGCATCCAGTTGACCGCTGACCTGGTGCTGACCTGCTGGCATGTCGTCGATGACGGCACCGGGACGGGCCCGGCCGGGGTGCTCGTCGACACACCGAGTCACCCCGGCACCCGGGTCGCCGCCGAGGTGACCTGGTCCCGGGGTGTCGGCCCGGCCGGCGACGGCGACCTGGCGGTCCTGCGCTGCGCCACACCGCTGCCATCCGCCCCCGCCACCCTTGCCGATCGTGGCGACGACGAGTTCGACGTGCGGATCGTGGGCTTTCCGGCCAACACCCCGGCGTCCGTCATGGTGCTGGCGCGGGCCGTCGGTCCGGTCGACGTCGGCACCGGATGGCGTCAACTCGACCGACTTTCCCCTGCCACGGCCGGAATCGACAGGGGGTTCAGCGGTTCCGGGGTGTACGCGCCGGATGGCGCCGTGGTGGGCATGGTGCTGGCCCGCGCGAGCGTCGGCCAGCAGCTGGTCGGCTGGATGTCGCCCGTCGGGCAGTGGCGCGCCCTGTTGCCGCCCGGCCTGTTGCCGCCTGCCCTGTTGCCGCCCGGCCCGCTGACGGCCGTCGCCCGGGCGACGCCCCGACCGCCGCCCGCGCCGCTGCAATTCGCGCAGAAGATGGCGTTGGCCCGACTGCTGGAGGAAATCCCGGTACTCCGGCACCCCGACAGCCGTCAATTGGTCATTCAGTCACTGCCGCCGCACATCAGTCGGATGGTGAATCCATTCGGGCCGTTGGGTCTCGACATGTTCGGCCTGATTCGGACGGGCTTAGAATACGAGGACGGGATCGCAGCTCTCTATCGCGTCCTGCTGTTGACGGAAGGGCCGGCGAGTACGCCACTGCGGGCCTTCCGTGACCTTGCCGAGAGCCTCGGTCTGCTGACGGGTACGGAGGACAATCGGTGACGACGCCCCGGATGCCGAGCGCCCAGGTGCAGGCCATCTGCGACGCACTGCTCTCGATGAGTTCGATCAATGACGGGAACACCCGTTCGCTCTACCTCGACGAGGTCGAGGGGGAGCTGCGCAAGCGACTGTCGGTGCCCCGGCACTCCGAGGTCCGGTACGACGTCTACCGCATCGTGCGCGCCTGCGCCCAGGAGCCCCGGGGCGTGTCGATGCTGTTGCAGGTCATCGCCAACTTCCACCCGGGCGCCAGCGCGGTCACCTCCGCCCAGCAGATCTACCTCTCCTGGCTCCTCGCGCAGTTGCTCGCGGACGTCCCGCCCGAGGTGTTGACCGGGGCCGTCGCGGCAGTCACGGCAGTCGCGGATCATCCGCTGTCAGCGGAGGACCTGCCCGACCTGGTGGAGGCCATCGGCTGGCAACCGGTGGGTGACTGGCAGGTCCCGGCCGTCGTGGCGCTGGCGGGCCTGGTCCTCGCCGGCATCGAGTCGCACAGCAAGCCGCTCGAGCAGTGGTTGCGGGAGGCGGCGGCGGCCCTTCGGCTCACCACCGCCGACCTCGACGATCTGCGCGTGGCTGCGAAGACGCACTGGACGTCGCTACGATCCCCGCACCAGGCGGCACCGGCCGAGGCCGGTGGAGAGGAACCTGAATCCGACATGCGCAGGACGATCATCATCGAGGAGACGACGCCCCAGCGATCCCGAACTCTCATCCGGGGCGGCGTCCCACCGCGCAACCTGTACTTCACCGGCCGGGAAAAGCAGCTCGTCGCGCTCGACGAGCTGCTGTCGTCACAGCACCGGGCCTCGGTGCTGCCGGAAGCGGCGCTGCGCGGTGTCGGTGGGGTCGGCAAGACCCAGCTCGCTGTCGAGTTCGCCTACCGGTACGCGGACCGTTACCAGCTGATCTGGTGGATGGCCGCGGAGGACCTCACTGCGCTGCGTACCTCGATCGCGGCCCTCGGCGAGCGGCTCGGCCTGGCCGCGAGCGCCAGCCTGGAGCAGACCGTGCGGACGGTCCTCGACTCGCTGTCGACGAGTTCGCTCAGTTGGCTGCTGGTCTACGACAACGCCGACGACCCGCACGAACTGGCCCCGCTCATGCCCTCGTCGAACCTCGTCGGCGAACGCGGCCACGTCCTCGTCACGTCACGGAACATGGCCTGGTCGGCGAGCGCCCTGACCCTGGACGTCGACGTGTTCACCCGAGCCGAGAGCGTGGAACTGCTGCTCAAGCGGCGTCCCGCGACCAGCCCCGACGACGCCCGCCGGCTCGCCGCCGAGCTCGGCGACCTGCCACTCGCCCTGGAACAAGCCGTCAGTTGGCTGCTCACCATGCTGTCGTCGGTCGACGAATACCTCGTCGACCTCAAGGAACACGCTCGGGAGCTGCTGGGCGAGGGGCAACCCCGGCAGTACCGGGGCACCGTGTTGACCGTGGTGTCGATGGCGCTCGCCGCGGTACGCGAGCAGAACCCGGCCGCCGCGCAGCTGATCCAGCTGCTCGCCTTCCTCAGCCCCGACCCGGTTCCGATGCGCCTGCTCTGGGAGGGGCGCCGCGCCGGGTTGGACGAACCGCTGCGCACCAGCCTCCAGGAGCGCAACGACATAGCCCGGGCCATCCGGCAACTGGCGTCGCTCGGGCTCGCCAAGGCGGACAATGCCAGCCGGCACGTACAGGTGCACCGACTGGTGCAGGCGGTCATCCGGGAGGGGCTCGCCGAGCAGGGCGACGACAGCCCGCTGGCGAACGCCCGCCGGCTGCTCGCCGCCGCCAACCCGGGCTTCCCCGACGACCGGAGCACCTGGCCCCGCCATGCCGACATCGCGCCACACGTCCGTGTCGCCGGTCTGATCCACGGTGACATCGACGCCCGCCGGACGGCGATGGACCAGCTGCGCTACATCTACAACCTGGGTGACTTCGAAGGCTGTCGGGACTTCGCGGAGGAGATCCTGGCCGCCTGGGACCAGCCCGGTCCGGACGGCCAGCGCAGCGGCGATCCGCTGACCCTGCTGGCGATGCGACGGTACGCGGACGCCCTGCGGCTGCTCGCCGACCCGCGCGCGGCCACGTTCGGCCTCGAAGCGCTGGAACGGATGCGGACGAGCCTCGGTGAGGAACACGAGTACACACTGGGCGCGGCGAACAGCGTCGGCGCGGACCTGCGGCGCCTCGGCGACTTCGCGGCGGCGGCCGACCTGGACGGCCGCAACCTCGACGTGCACCGCCGGGTGCTCGGCGACGGGCATCCGAGCACGCTGCGGGTGATGAACTCGATGGCGATCAACCTTCGCCTGAGCGGTGACTTCGAAGGGGCGTACGAGCTCAACCTCGAAGTGGCGCGGCACGCCGGTGCGGCCGCGGAGGACGGCACCTATTCACTGGTGCTGGCGCAGGAGGCCCAGGCCCGCGACCTCTACCTCCTGGGCCGGTACGCCGACGCGCTGGAACTGCTGGACAGCTCCCTGCCGGTGCAGCGGTCGCTGCTGGGCGCGGAGCACCTCACCGTGCTGCGCGCCACCTGCATCCACATCGCCTGCCTGCGCAAGACCGGGCGGCTCGACGCCGCCGTGGCCGAGGGCGCGGCCAACTACCGGCTGGTGACCCGCCGCTTCGGGACCGATCACGTGCTGGCCGCGGAGGCGGGCATGACCTGCGCCAACGCCATGCGCGCGGCGGGCGACGCGACCCAGGCGTACGCCCTGGCCGCCCAGGGGCACGCCACCTTCCGAGCCGTCTTCGGGGAGCGGCATCCGGTCACGCTCTGCGCTGCTGTCAACCTCGGGGTGATCCTGCGGGCTCGCAACTTCGACCGGGAGGCGCGGGAGTTGGGTGCGGCCACTTTGCAGGCAATGGGCGAATCGTTGCCGCCCACCCATCCGTACCTGCTGAGCGCGCGCTCCGCGCAGGCGATCAACCTGGTCCGGTCACACCGGCTGGAGCAGGCGCAGGTGCTCTCCGAGGCGATCCTCGAGGACTCCCGTCGCCTGCGTGGGCCGGGGCATCCGTACACGCTCTACTGTGCGGTTAACGCGTCGGTCGACCTGATCGAGGTGGGCGAGGAGGCTCGGGGCCGCGAGCTGCTCGACGAGGCTGCCGCGGCGCTGGAGGCGTTGTTCGGGCCGGACCACCCGGAGGTGGACGCCGCGCGCGGTCAACGGCGCATCGAGTGCGACATCGAGACCGTTGGGCTGACCTGACGCCGCACCCACCGGTGGCGGCCGTTCATCCGGTGGGGATCGTCGGTCGGCGGGCACGCTCGGCCTGCGCCACCTCCCACCGCCCGGCGGCGTCGGCGGACGCCGGGACCGGCACCGCGGCCAGTCGGCCGATCCGTTCGGCCAGGCAATCTGCCCAGAGCCGCCCGGCCGAGGTGAGACTTCCGGCCCGGGCGAGCTCGACCAGGGCGCGCTGCAACTGAGCGCGTACCACAGCGAACCGCGCGGTGGCCTGGGCCGCCAGCTCCGGATGGGCGCGCAGCGCGGCCCACACCTCGGCGACGGCGGTGAACGCGTAGGTGCCGTGCAGCAGCCCGCCGATCGGACGCGGGTCAGGACGCCAGGGCGCGAAGTACCGCTCCGGGTCGGCGGGTTCGTGCAGCTGGACCAGGCCGAGGACAGCGTTGAGTTTGCTGTGTTGCAGCTCGTGCACCATGGTCACGGCCAGATCGACCGGGTCGAGGTTGGCGTCGGCGGCCAACGCCCCGAAGGCGTCGGCGTGCGTGACACTGTGCCCACGTTCGGTGCCGTCGGCCAACGGTACGAAGGTGCTGATCCCGGCGGCCACCTCGGCGGCGTGCGTCGGGGCGTACCCGACGAGCAGGCGCCAGGCGTGCCCGACGGACCGTTCCAGCTCCGCGGCCTGCGGCGCGGAGAGCCGGGCGGCGACCGGCAGCCCGAAGCAGTCGCGGTAGGGGTCCAGGTCGTCGACGCGGAGGTCGAGGGTGACCGACTGGTCGGTGAAGCGCCACCAGCGGGTGGGCGTCCACCGGCGCCCGGTCAGGTCGGCCGGCGTCACCGTCGTGCTGCCACCGTGTCGACGCAGCACCCCGAGGCCCGGCACCGGCACCAGACCCGCACGCGGCGTGACCTGCACCGCCACGTCCGACCGCCCGCCGAGGGCGGCCGCCGCGAGCGCCGCGAACGGAAGGTAGTCGGGTCGGCCGGTGGCACCGTGCCGGACCCGATCGATCGCCCAGACGGCCAGCCACGGGTGGTCGAGCAGCACGTTCGCGGCGGCGGGGTCGAGGCGGTGGGCGTGGCCGAGCAGGTGCGCCGACGCCGCCAAGGCGTCGTCGGTGTCGGCGAGGCTCTTGAGGACGAGCATCGTTCGGTTGCGTTGCGCGCGCCGCAGAGCGCGGACGGCAGCCGGGCCAGCCCCACCGTCGGCCAGGCGGGTGAACTCGGAGCGGGTCAGCTGGAGTCGGCGCCGGGGTCGAGGAAGCTGTTCCAGCCGGTCAGCGTCGTCTGCCGGGGACTCTTCAGTGTCGCGACCAGTTCCTCGATCCATCGGGCCAGTTCCGGATCCTCGTCGCGTAGCAGGTGGCTCAGACCCTGCGTCAACACGTCGACCACAACGAGGTGATCAGGTGCGGGTTGCTCAGTCATCGATGTCCCGGGTCGGCGCAGGCGTGTTGACATGAAAACACGTCAACGTCTGTGATCACCATCGGCTTACCGTCCGTCACCGCGGGTCGCGTCATGGGCCGTACCGCCGCCGGCTGCTGCCGGCGGCGGTACGGGACCCGCGGGTCAGCCGGCGGCGGCCTCGGCGGCGGCGTAGTCGCGGGCCACCCGGACCATCTCCACCAGCCCGCCGGCGTACTCCTGGGATTCGCCGTGCGCCTCGTCGAACGGCGGCTGGAAGCCGACACCCTCCCACTGGTTGGTCGCCGGGTTCCACAGGTCGTTGCCGACCTCGAAGTCCCAGGCGAAGATGCCCAGCTCGTAGTAGAGCTGGTCGGCCGAGTTGCCGGCTGCGGAGTAGAGCACGTCGGCGACCGGTCCGGTCTGCGACGGCCAGGTGACGGTGCCGCGCTCCTGGGCGATGGCGCCGACGATCCGCCGGGCGCTGTTGAGGAACAGCGTCGACTCGTCGATCGACGGTCGAGGCAGGGTGACCCTGCCGTCGGCCCGGTACGCCCCCGGCGGCCACATGAAGTACCCGCCGTAGGAGTGCACGTTCATCGCGAACTTGATGTTCTGGTGGGCCTTGGCCAACGCGATGACGTTGCCGCTCTCCGCCTCGGACAGCTCCGCCGTGCCGGCGTAGTTGCCGGAGAGGCAGTTCGCGCTGGCCCCCACGTAGCCGTCGAAGTACGACCCGACGGTGTAGTTGCGGTTGACGTCGACGCCCCACGAGGTGCGGTACTTCGGGTCCCGTGCCGATCCCTCGCAGTGGTTGACCAGGTTCTTGCGCTGGAAGTTGTAGTCGTTGAACGAGTAGTTCGCCCCGTCCGGGTTGACCACCGGGATGACGAAGATGTCGACCTGCTCCAGCAGCTCACGGGTGGCCGGGTCGGTCCGGGCGTTGGCCAGCATCCGCTCGGCGAACTCCAGCGTCACCAGCGGGGTGGCCCACTCCCGGGCGTGTTCCTGGGAGTACGCGAGCACCCCGACCCGGGAGCCGTCCCGATGTACGCCGAGGCGCAGCGCCTGCACCGTCCACGGCCGTGCCGGCACCTCGGTGCCCTGGAGGCCGTCGTCGAGCCGGGTGGGGCCGGCGACGGGCATCGGCAGCCCGGCCGAGCCGTCCTCGACGGTGGCCCGGAACCGGTCCGGCTGACGGGCGTTGATCGCCGCCGCGACCTCGTCGGTGGTGCTCACCGTCTTGCCGGCGGTGTCGGTGGCCAGTGACACGGTGAGGACGCGGTCGCGGTAGCCGACGGTCAGGGGGCGGTTCGCCCGGCCCGGGTCGACAGTCCGCACCTGTACGCCGTTCATGTTCTGGTCGCCGAAGCGGACCGACTCGACGACCAGGGCGGCCACCGCCGGGTCGCCCAGGTAGCCGGCGGCGTTGCGTCTGTATCCCTGGGTCCTGTTCGGCAGGTCGATCACGTCCACCAGGTCCCGGTACTGGCGGGCCAGCCGCTTGATCCGCGCCTGGATGTCCACCGGCGTCAGGTACGCGTCGATGAAGTCCTTCTGGTAGCCGGCTGGCAGCGGCGGCGGGGAGGCGTTCGGCCAGAGCGTCGGGGTGATCGCCCTGCTGACCCCGCCGAGGCTGGAGGTGGCGCTCAGCTGAACCGGCCGGCTCGGCACCGGCTGGGGGAGCGCGTAGTGGTACTGGTACTCACCGGAGTCCTCGAACCGGTACAGCGGGAACGAGCCGGTGGCGCCGTCCGCCGTACGCCAACTGACGGTGATCTCCACGTCCGGGTCGTCGGTGGCGGTGGTGGCCACCTGGGCCTGCAGGAAGGTCTGTCCGGTCGTGGTCCACCAGTACGCCTGCTGCACCTGGAGGGTGTCCACGGCAGTGGCGCTGGCGGTGGACCGCTGACCCGCGGCCGGAGCGCGCAGCCCGGCGGCGGTGCGGGCCTGGGCCGCGCGGACGCTGTCGGTGTAGTGCCGGTTACCGTCCCCGGCGCGCTGCACGACCTGCACGGCCGTCGCGCCCTGCGCGGTCAGTTCGCCGAGCTGCGTGCCGCTGAGCACCAGGTCGGCGATGATCCGGCCGTCCCGCGTCCGGGGCCGGTTGGCCAGGTCCGCGCCGGTGGCGACGAGCCGGTCCAGCTGGGCCTGATCGCGGAGCTGAACCCGTACCACTGCGGTTTCGGTGGCGCTCAGGGAGATCGGGGTGGCGGGTGCGGCCGCGCCGGAAGCCGGATGGGACAACACTGCGCTGAACAGGATCACTGTGGTGGCGGCAGCTGTCCACCGTCGTCGGACGATCATGTGCCCTCCTGTGACGGACGTCGATGTGTCTGGTCCTTACACCAGTGCACAGATCGACACCTGTCAAGAAGCGGGGCGCCTCGCCCCTGCGGCGAGGGTGACCGGACCTGAGCGCGTTCGGCCTCGGGTCAGATGTCCTGCTTGTTCTCGCACCTGCCTCGAACAGTCGGAACCGGGCCGCCGAAGATGACGATCGGGACCGAGCCGGACCGGCAGCGTTGGTGACCGTTGGCCACGCTTGTAGCCCCCGGACGTCGTTCGGCGTTGATCCCGGTGACATCTGCGCGAGTTCCGGAGCAACCCTCTGAGCCAGACCCCGCGTGACTAACTCGAAACGGGGATCGGAGGCCTGAATGAGCGATCGTGACGAGGCGTTCGCCGAGTACTTCACGGCACGGTCCGGTGCCATGCGCGGCACCGCGTACCTGCTGTGCGGCGACTGGCACCGTGCCGAAGACCTGGTCCAGACCACGTTCGTCAAGCTCTACCGGGTCTGGAACCGGATCTCGCGGCATGAGGTGCTCGACAGCTACGTGCGCCAGATCCTGATCCGGACCTTCCTCGACGAGCGCCGCCGCGGCTGGTGGCGGCGTGAACGGGTGGGTGGCGAGGACGCCGAGCAGGCGGCCCCGTCCGACTCGCCGGAGAGCCGACTGGTGCTGCTGCAGGCGCTGGCCCAGGTGGCACCGCGTCAGCGGGCCGTGCTGGTTCTCCGGTACTGGGAGGACCTGTCGATCGAGGACGTCGCGGCGTTGCTGGAGTGTTCTCCGGGGACGGTGAAGAGCCAGGCGGCACGCGGGCTCGAGACCTTGCGCGGCCTCCTGACACCCACCTACAGCGGGATCGAGATGGGGGAGCGATGAACGAGCAGGAGTTGCGCGAGGGGCTGCGCAGCGAGATGGCGGAGACAACCCCGCCACCACCATTGAGTACGACAGCCGCGCTCGGCGCGGCACGGCGGACGCAATTCCGCCGACGGGCGCTGTTGGCGTCCCTCGGTTCGGCGGCTGTCGTGCTGGCCGTCACCGGCTTCGCGGCCGTCGCCACCCCGGACGGCCACGTCTACCGGCCGGCGGGCCAGGGGCCACTGGCTTCTCCGGACACCAAGGAACCGTGGCCGACCGGGCCGAACGGGCAACCGCAGGAGGATCGGACCGCGCGGGCCGGGTCCAAGTACGACCAGGGGGTTCACCTGCTCACCGAGGCCGTCTCGGTCATACCCTCCGGCTACAGCACGCCGGAGGACCCGCCGAACCAGTCCGCCGAGGAGCGGACGCTGCGGACCCACCAGGCGCAGTTCGAGGACAAGGTGGACGGCGTCGACGTGTGGAGCTATTCGTCCTCGGTGGCAGTGGCCCAGGGTGAGGGCACCGGGCGCGTGATCGTCGAGGTGCACGCTGCCGGCAACCCGCTGCCGACCGAGCCGTGCGACCTGGCCCAGACGTTCTGGAGCATGCGGGGCGAGTGCCAGGTCGAGACCGTCGGCGCCGTGCGGGTCGGCGTGGTGGTCCGACCGACCGACGACGATCGGCTCGACCAGTGGTCGGCGTACCGGCACCCGGACGGCGTGGTGGTATTCGTGGCGCAGGCCGCGCGGCTGGACGAGAGCCGGCCGGGGTTGACGAAGCTGCCGTTCTCCGTGCCGCAGTTGGCTGCCCTCGCGGCAGACGAACGGTTCCACCTGAAGTGACACGGCGACTCGGCCTCGCCGAGTGGGCCCAGGTGCCGCCACCGTGCGGGCCACCTGGGCCTTCGTGCGTGGAGCGGGCGACGAGAATCGAACTCGCGTAGTCAGTTTGGAAGACTGAAGCTCTACCATTGAGCTACGCCCGCGTGCATCCCGCCGAAACGGGACGCGCCCCTAGCGTACCCAATGCTGTTGCCCGACGCGTAACCGCGTCACCGCCCCGCGGCGTCGCGTCGTCCGCGATCCGGCGGCACCGCGACCCAAGATCCGCGCAACGTCCGGGATGTAGTGGCCTCGCCGCCCGTGGAGACCACCACATCCGTGACGTTGTGCGGATCTTGGCGGTACGGGAGTGGGGGCTGATGGTAATTTTCGGGTGTTGTGTCCGCCTGGGGGATGCCCCGGCACCGACTGAGGCGTGGCGACGGCATAGACTGCACGTCGCCACGGGGTGTGGCGCAGCTTGGTAGCGCACTCGCTTTGGGAGCGAGGGGCCGTGGGTTCAAATCCCGCCACCCCGACTGTCGTCCGCGGCCGGGCCGCCCCGGGTGCCGCCCAGTGCGGCTCCCGGGCGATGCCGGAGCGTCAGGCCGGCTCGCCTACACTCGATGGGCTGAATCACGCCCAGACTCAACTGAGATCCGTCAAGGAGTACGCCTGTGAAGAGCACCGTCGAGACTCTGAGCCCGACGCGCGTGCGGCTCGCCATCGAGGTGCCGTTCGTCGAGCTCGAGCCGAGCCTCAAGAAGGCGTACCGGGAGATCGGTTCGCAGGTCCAGGTTCCGGGCTTCCGCCGGGGCAAGGTGCCGACCGCGGTGATCGACCAGCGGGTGGGCCGGGGCACCGTCCTCAACGAGGCGGTCCAGGAGGCCATCCCGGAGAACATCCTCGCCGCGGTTCGCGAGCACGACCTGAAGACGCTGGGGCGCCCGGAGGTCGAGATCACCGAGTTCAACGACGGTGACTCGCTGAACTTCACGGCCGAGGTCGACGTCCGCCCGGAGATCACCATCCCGGACGCGAGCACCATCGAGGTGACCGTCGACGAGCTGCAGATCGACGAGAGCGAGATCGACGAGCAGGTGAAGAACCTGCGGGAGCGTTTCGCGACCCTCAAGACCGTCGAGCGGGCCGCCGCCGAGGGCGACTACGTCCAGATCGACCTGAACGCCACCGTCGACGGCGAGGACGTGCCGGGCGGCCAGGCGAGCAACATCTCCCACGAGGTGGGCAGCAAGCAGCTCCTGCCGGGCCTGGACGAGGCCGTGGTCGGCCTCGCCGCCGGTGACGACACCACCTTCACCACCCAGCTGGTCGGCGGCGACTTCGCCGGTCGGGACGCCGACGTGGCGGTGACCGTGCGCACGGTCAAGGAGAAGGAGCTGCCGGAGCTGAACGACGAGTTCGCCCAGATGGCGAGCGAGTTCGACACGATCGAGGAGCTGCGCGGCGACCTGCGCGACCGGGTCACCCAGGGCAAGCAGGTCGAGCAGATCTACGCCGCTCGGGACAAGGCCCTGGCCCAGCTCGTCGAGGCCGCCGACATCCCGGCCCCGGAGGGTGTCGTCCGCGAGGAGGTCGACAGCCGCAAGCAGGCGATGGTCGACCAGCTGGAGCGGATCGGCGCCTCGATGGAGGAGTACCTCGCGGCCGAGGACAAGACCGAGGAGCAGATCGACGCCGAGCTGACCGAGGCGGCGACCGAGGGCGTCAAGGTCCAGCTCCTGCTGGACACGCTGGCCGACGCGGAGGACGTGCAGGTCTCCGACGACGAGTTCGGGCACGAGATCGTGCACCGGGCGCAGCGTGCCGGGATGGCCCCGCAGCAGTACTACGACCAGCTGGTGCGCTCCGGCGCGGCCGCCGCTGTCTTCGGCGACGTGCGGCGGGGCAAGGCGCTCGCGGCCGTCATGGAGAAGATCACGATCAAGGACTCGGCCGGCAACGGGATCACCCTCGACGCGCTGCGCGCCGCCAACGAGGCGGAGCACAACCACGACCACTGATCGTCGGGTGCGGCCGCCGTCCACCGCTCAGCGGCGGACGGCGGCCGTTTCCCTCCCGGGTCCGCCCGGACAGCAGGCACTGCCGGGTCCGCCCGGGCAGCAAGCACTGCCGGGTACGCCCGGAAGCCCGCGCCGCGGGTACGCCCGACACAGCTGCGCTGAGAGCGAACACTGCCCCGACCGGGACTCTGCCGCCCCGCACAGCGGTTAGTGTCGGGAAAGACGGTACGGAGAGCGAAGGGCTGCCATGACCGACATGCACATCCCCAAGAAGTCGCTCCGGGCGATTGACGCGCGCGGTGGCGACTCCATTGGCAACCTCGACGACTCGGTCTACAACCGGTTGCTCAAGGAACGCATCATCTTCCTGGGCAGTGAGGTGACCGACCAGGTCGCCAACCGCATCTGCGCGCAGCTGCTGCTGCTCGCCGCGGAGGACCCGGACCGCGACATCAACCTGTGGATCAACTCGCCGGGTGGCTCGGTCTACTCCGGCATGGCGATCTACGACACCATGCAGTTCATCGACAACGACGTGTCGACCGTGGCGATGGGCATGGCTGCCTCGATGGGTCAGCTGCTGCTCTGCGCGGGCACCAAGGGCAAGCGGTACGCCCTGCCCCACGCACGGATCATGATGCACCAGCCGTCCGGTGGTCTGGGCGGCACGGCGTCCGACATCGCCATCCAGGCGGAGCAGATGCTCTACACGAAGCGGATGTTCCAGGAGCGGGTCGCGCACCACACCGGCCAGAGCCAGTCGCAGATCGAGGCCGACTCGGACCGGGACCGTTGGTTCACCGCCCAGGAGGCCATGGACTACGGCTTCATCGACAAGGTGATCATCGGGGCCGCACAGGTTCCGGATGGCGCCGGGACCCTGAGCTGAGGAGCTGACGATGACCGATCTGAGCCTGCCGCCCCAGTTCGCGGCCGTGCACAACCGCTACGTGCTGCCGTCGTTCGTCGAGCGCACGTCGTACGGGGTCAAGGAGTCGAACCCGTACAACAAGCTCTTCGAGGACCGGATCATCTTCCTCGGCGTCCAGGTGGACGACGCGTCGGCCAACGACGTGATGGCCCAGCTGCTGACGCTCGAGGGCACCGACCCGGACCGCGACATCATCATGTACATCAACTCGCCGGGTGGTTCGTTCACCGCCATGACGGCGATCTACGACACCATGCAGTACGTCCGTCCGGACATCTCGACGGTCTGCCTCGGGCAGGCGGCGAGCGCGGCGGCGGTGCTGCTCTCGGCGGGCACTCCGGGTAAGCGGATGGCCCTGCCGAACTCGCGGATCATCATCCACCAGCCGGCCACCGAGGGCGGCTACGGGCAGGGCTCGGACATCGAGATCCAGGCCCGGGAGATCCTGCGGATGCGTACGCAGCTGGAGGACATGCTGTCCCGCCACTGCAACCGCCCGATCGAGCAGGTTCGCAAGGACATCGACCGTGACAAGATCATGACGGCCGAGGAGTCCAAGGAGTACGGGCTGGTCGACACGATCCTGACCAGCCGCAAGAAGGGTTTGCTGGCGGCCAACGCCGCCCGCTGAGCCGTACCGGGTCAGAGGTTGGCCGGGGCTTTCGTTCCCGGCCGACCTCTGACACACCCGTTTTGGGGGTCGGAGAATGCCCCGCCAGCGGGTAACGTCGGGTCCGTACCGCTTCGCCGGCTGTGCCGGCGGCGCGAACCAAACCGGGCGGCGTGCAACGTCCGCAGGTCAGGGCCGGGTCTCCGGCCGATGAGTGCAGGGAGAACGTAGGTGGCACGGATCGGTGACGGCGGCGACCTACTGAAATGCTCCTTCTGCGGCAAGTCGCAGAAGCAGGTCAAGAAGCTCATCGCGGGCCCAGGGGTCTACATCTGCGACGAGTGCATCGATCTCTGCAACGAGATCATCGAAGAGGAGCTGGCCGAGTCCGGCGAGGTGAAGTGGGAAGAGCTTCCCAAGCCGATGGAGATCTGCCAGTTCCTCGACACCTACGTCGTGGGTCAGGATCAGGCCAAGAAGGCGCTCGCCGTAGCGGTCTACAACCACTACAAGCGGATCCAGGCCGAGGCGGCTGGCGCGCCGGGCTCCGGCAGTGACGCCGTCGAGCTGGCCAAGTCCAACATCCTGCTGCTCGGCCCGACGGGGTGCGGCAAGACGCACCTGGCGCAGACCCTCGCCCGGATGTTGAACGTCCCGTTCGCCATCGCCGACGCCACCGCGCTGACCGAGGCGGGCTACGTGGGCGAGGACGTGGAGAACATCCTCCTCAAGCTGATCCAGGCCGCCGACTACGACATCAAGCGCGCCGAGACCGGCATCATCTACATCGACGAGGTCGACAAGATCGCCCGCAAGTCGGAGAATCCGTCGATCACCCGGGACGTCTCCGGTGAGGGCGTGCAGCAGGCGCTGCTCAAGATGCTCGAGGGCACGGTGGCCAACGTGCCGCCGCAGGGTGGCCGTAAGCACCCACACCAGGAGTTCATTCAGATCGACACCACTAACGTGCTGTTCATCTGTGGTGGGGCGTTCGCCGGCCTCGACCAGATCATCGAGTCCCGCACCGGGCAGGGCGGCACCGGCTTCGGCGCCCGGCTCCGGTCGGTCTCCGAGCGGTCTACCGACGACATCTTCAGCCAGGTCATGCCGGAAGACATGCTCAAGTTCGGGTTGATCCCCGAGTTCGTCGGCCGGCTACCTGTCATCACCAACGTTCGCAGCCTGGACCGCAGCGCCCTCGTTCGGATCCTCACCGAGCCGCGCAACGCCCTGGTCCGGCAATACCAGCGTCTGTTCGAGCTTGACGGTGTCGAGCTCGAGTTCGACGAGCCGGCGCTGGAAGCCATCGCCGATCAGGCGATGCTCCGGGGCACCGGTGCACGTGGTCTACGGGCCATCATCGAGGAGGTTCTGCTCTCCGCGATGTACGAGGTGCCGAGCAACCCCGACGCCGCCCGCGTGCTGATCACCCGCGAGGTTGTCCTGGAGAACGTCAACCCGACCATCGTGCCGCGTGAGTTCACCGGGCGCCGGGCTCGGCGCGACCGCGAAGACAAGTCCGCCTGATCCTTTCCGCGTCCCGCCGGCCGTTCGAACCTGAGCGGCCGGCGTGATCGTGTTCGGCGCCGTTCGCCAGTGACCACCGCCCGTGCCGGTCAGGCCGTGGCGCTGTCCGTGAACGGCCCTCCAGCCGTACCCTGTGCTCATGCGTGTCGCCGTCTGCCAGCTGAACGCCCGGGACGACCGTAAGGCAAATCTGGCGGCCGCTGAGGCCCTGCTGGAGCGCGCCGCCGCCGGGGGCGCGGATCTCGCCGTCCTTCCCGAGTACGTCGACTACCTGGGTCCTGCCGCTGGGCTGCCCGAACCGGAGCCGGTCGACGGGGAGGTGGGCAGCTTCTTCGCCGGGGTGGCCAGGCGGCTCGGGATCTGGGTGGTGGCCGGTTCGTTCCATGAGGCGGGTCCGGACCCGGACCACACGTGGAACACCTCGCTGGTCTTCGACCGTTCCGGCAGTCTGGCCGCGAGCTATCGCAAGATCCACCTGTACGACGTGGAGATCCCCGGTCGGGTCTCCTACCGGGAGTCGACAAGTGTCGCGCCCGGGGCCCAACCCGTGGTCGTTGACGTCGAGGGGCTACGGGTCGGCCTGTCGATCTGCTACGACCTGCGCTTCCCGGAGCTCTACCGGCTGCTCGCGTCCGATGGCGGCGCGCAGCTGCTCGTGGTTCCGGCCGCGTTCATGATGCACACCGGCCGGGACCACTGGGAGGTCCTGCTGCGGGCCAGGGCGATCGAGAACCAGTGTTTCGTGGCGGCGGCCGGTCAGACCGGCGACCACGAGCCAGGTCGCACCTGCTTCGGGCGCAGCATGGTGGTCGACCCGTGGGGGACGGTCATCGGCCAGGTGCCGGACGGCCCGGGGGTCTCCGTCGTCGACCTGGACCTGGAGCGGCTCGACACGATCCGCGCCGAGCTGCCCAGCCTGGCCAACCGCCGGCTCTGAGGCTCAGCCTGGCCAACCGCGGCTCCGAGGTGTGCGGCGGGCCAGACGCCGGCTCGGAACCTCAACCCTCCAGCAGAACGCCGATCACCGCGAACCCGGCGATGGCCGCAGCGGTGACCAGCAGCGCCGTGGTCATCCGGGACCTGCCCCGTCGGGCCAGCCGTCCCACCGAGAGCACAAGCACGACCAGCACGACCGCGCCGATCACCACCTGCCAGAACGGCCCGATGAGGCCGAGCAGCGCCTGCTCGGCGAACACCCTGGTGCCGTGCCCGGACTCATCCATGATTGACACTCTGGCACGTCGAGGTGGCCCGCGTCCTCGGCTGTGTCGGGGAGTCGAGGTTGCTGGCAGCTCGGCGGCGCCAGGAACCGGCGGGCGCTCTTCGTCCGAACCAGTGATGAACCCTGATTTGCCTTCTCCGGGCCGTCCGCGTAACTTTCTCTCTGCACGGGGGAGGCCGGACAAACCGGCCGAGAACGGGCGCCAGGCTCGTGGCGGGAACGCCGAGCGGGACTGAGGATCGGGCGGTGCGGAACACTCCGGAAACGGGGTTGCGAACGCGAAGCCGACCGGGTAGAGTTTCGAAGCCGGCAGGAGCCGGGCGGAGAGCCGCGAAGCGGCGATCGGCCGGTCTGCGGCTTCCCACGACAGAAACGAACGTCGGTGACGACGTGCGTCATCGTGGACTCGAGCAAGCAAGACTATCCGTGTTATCGGGTTGAAGCATGACGAACCGCGAAATATCGGTTTGACAGGGCGGAAACGAGCGGGTAACGTAGTAAAAGTGCCTGGCGCTGAAAGCGCGGGGTGC